>CAWBKH010000013.1:0-70374 GCA_963789335.1 uncultured Verrucomicrobiae bacterium | reverse complement strand
TCAGCTCCGGAAAATTTGCGCCGGTTAGCCGCCAACCGATTTTCTGCTCAACCATGGGACGGTTTTACGCTGATTGAACTGCTCACTGTCCTCGCAACCGTTGCTGTTTTGGCTGTGGTATTAGTGCCAGCACTGGCTGGCACGAAAGCGAACACACAGGCCATTCAGTGCATGAACAACGAGCGGCGCATCACCTTGGGCTGGCAAATGTACGCGGCGGACAACAACGGCCTGCTCCCGCCCAATGATTATCCTTTTACGACGTGCTACTGGACAGCCAGCGCAACCCAAAAAAGCGAGATGAAGAACTGGGTCGTGGGCACCATGGAGCAAGCCCTTGATGCGAATCTTTCTCTTGGCCAGAAGGAATTGGTAGATCCCAACAGCTTGCTTTCAGCTTACCTGACCAACGCGAGTGTCTATCATTGTCCCGCGGATAATTATATTGACACCCGTTCCCACACCCTGCACGCGCGCAGTTATTCGATGAATTCGGCCGTGGGCACGACTTACAGCAGCTTCTACATTGTGGGTACCCTCCAATCGGATCGCCCGTCCAAGGCGGATGGCTGCCGGGAAGCGCATACAACGCCAATCAGACAGCCTGGCTGACCTACGGCAAGATGTCTTCATTTACCAAGCCGGGGCCGGCCAACACGTTTGTAATCATGGATGAAAATCCATACTCTATTAATGACGGAGCCTTGGACGTCTCCGCAGTTGCAACACCAGGAAACACCTACCTCATTGATTACCCTTCCGGCTTGCATGGAGGCGTGGGCGTCATTTCTTTTGCTGACGGTCACGTGATCACTCACCGGTGGCTGGATCCACGCACGCTCAGTCCACAATTAGGTCTCCCACCCATTGAGGGCGGCACGATTACTTACCAATCCCCTGACAACCCGGATTGCTTTTATCTGGCACCCATCACCTCCGCGCCGCGATAGTTGATACCGCTTTTATCGGGCATTCCCGATCAGCAAGGGCGGAGTGGTTGGGACAAACTCGACACTTTGTTCAACTCCCAGCAACAGCACATGGTCCCCGGCGAACCGGCAGGTCAGCGTGACGGCGAGCGGCGTTTCGTAATAGGCGAGTTTCACGGTGTAGGTGTCGTCCGCCGTCCACGCGCCGCTGGCCGCAACGGGTTGTTCGTCCGGCGCCGCAACCACGGGTCCGCGCCGGCGGTAAACGCCGTCCGGCCCTTTTTCCAGACACCAGAACCACAGCCAATGCGATATTCCTTGCCATGACTGTTCACAACCAACGTGGCGTCCGGCCCTTTGAACCTGAGCATTACAGAGTCAATGTTCTGGGCGTTGGCCGGGAAAAGGTAAGTCCGGCCCGATACTTGTGCGGCGGTGGGCGAATTGGCCGCGCCTTGCGGCTGATGTAAAACCAGACCGGCCAGCGCGCGTTCGAGTTTTTTATCTGATTCAGCATTGGCCGGCAGTGGCGTCGGGTGCATCCCCGGCAGCAGTTTGTCCCAAACCAAATTCATGACCGCCTGCATGTCTCTCGTTCCGCTGGTAATGGCGAGAACGGCATCCTGTTGCGGCATGACGATGCAGAATTGCCCGAACGCGCCATCGCCGCGGTAAAAACCGTGTCGGCAACGCCAGAAGAGATAGCCGTAGCCCTGGTCCCAATCGCTGGTCGGGTCGCTACCGTTGGAGGTCTGCCGCGCGGTGGCTGCTTCCACCCAGGCCGCCGGCAGCAATTGCTTTCCGTTCCACTTGCCCTTTTGCAAATAAAGCAGGCCGAACCGCGCAATGTCCTCCGTGCGGATATTCAATCCGACTCCGCCCCAGGTGATGCCCTGCGGGCTGGCGTCCCAAGTCGGATTTTCAATTCCCAGCGGTTCAAAGAGCCGTGGTTTGAGATAATCAAATTCTGTTTCGCCAGTCACCTCCTGGACAATGGCTGACAAAGCATAAGTCCCGGGCGTATTGTAGATGAACAGGGTTCCAGGCTTGCACGACACCGGCGCGGCCAAGAATGCCTTGACCATGTCTTCACCCGAGCGCGCGGCATTTCTCATGGCCAGATCCAAATGGGCCACGGTGTTGGAATCCTGGCCGCTGGACATGATCAACAAATCGCGCACGCGCATGGCCTTCAAATAGGCGCTGGGATGGGGCGGCGCGTCTTCCGGGAAAAAGGAAAGTACCGTGTCGTCCAGGCTGAGTTTGCCTTCGGTAACGGCCAAGCCCACCGCCGTGGAGGTGAAGCTTTTGCTCAATGAAAACATCTTGTGCGGAATGTCCGGGCCATAAGGCGACCACCAGCCCTCCGCCACAACGTGCCCGTGCCGCACGAGCATAAAGCTGTGGATGGCGTGGTCGGTGTCCGATTGTTGATCGGCGGCTTTGACAAATTCGAGGATGGTGTCCGCTGAAATGCCCTGCGCTTCCGGTGTGCTGCGCGGCAACGCGAGTGAGGAATTTTGAGCCGAAACAGAAACACTGCCGCAGGCAAGCAATGACATAACGATCAGTTTTTTCATGGTGGAGGAACGCGCTCACGATATTTGTTTATTTCGGCGTGGCAAGCGTGTTCATCTATGGTTAATTTCCACGCGATTATGGATTACGAAGCGGTCATCGGCCTTGAAACGCACGTCCAGCTTAAAACGAAATCGAAGATGTGGTGCGGCTGCGCCAACAGCTTCGGCGCGCCGCCCAACACGAACGTCTGCCCGGTCTGCCTTGGTCTGCCCGGCGTGCTACCCGTCGCCAATGAAGAGGCGCTGCGCCTTACCGTGTTGACGGGGCTGCTCCTGAACTGTGAAATTCCCAAGCGTGCCAAATTCGACCGGAAGAATTATTTCTATCCGGACATGCCGAAGAATTACCAGATCACGCAGTACGACCAGCCGTCCACCGCCAATGGCCTTGTCGAGTTCGAGTTCAACGGCGGCATTTCGCGAGTACGAATCACCCGGGCGCACCTGGAGGAAGACGTGGGCAAGAGCTTCCATTTCGAGCGGAACAGCGGCGTGGACTTCAACCGCGCCGGGGTGCCGCTCATGGAAATCGTTTCTGAACCGGACCTCGCCAGCGCGGACATGGCCTACGAATACCTCAACGCGCTCAAGGACATCCTGGTTTATGGCGGCGTGAGCGACTGCGACATGGAAAAAGGCATGGTGCGCTGCGACGTGAACGTGAGCGTGCGGCCCCCCGGCACGCAGGAATTGGGCGCGAAGATTGAAATCAAGAACATGAACAGCTTTTCCGGCGTGCGCCGTGCGTTGGAGTACGAAATCCCGCGTCAAATTGAGGTGCTGAAGAAGGGCGGCAAACTGATTCAATCCACACGCCGCTGGGACGATGTCGCGGGCGTGACCGAGGAAATGCGAACGAAGGAATACGCCCACGATTATCGTTATTTTCCTGATCCTGATTTGATGCCGTTCGTGCCGACGAAAGCATGGCTGGCCGAAGTAGAGTCGCGCAAAGTAGAACTGCCGCTGGCGCGCAAGCAGCGGTTCATGCGCGACTACCAATTGCCCGCCGGTGACGCCGAAGTGTTCAAGAGTAACATTGAACTGGGGAATTATTTTGAAAAAGTCCTGAACTCAGCAAAGGAGAAGAAAAAAGTTGGTAAATCAATCGCAAACTGGGTCATCAACAATTTGTGTGCTGCGCTGAGTGTTGATAGAAGTTATTCGCTTGTAGCTCAAACTCAAGGTTCGGCAACGCCCGCCTTAACTTTCAACACCTTGAGATTCAAGCCCGAAGCCTTGCTGGAACTCGTGGCGCTGGTCGAGGCCAAAACCATCAGCAGTTCCGCCGCGCAGCGGGTGTTCGCCGAGATGTTCGGGACGGGCAAGTCTCCGGCAGCAATCGTTCAAGAGAAATGCCTAGCTCAAGTAAGCGACAACAGTGCAATCGAAAAATTCTGCGACGAGGCGATTGCGGCCAACCCCGGTCCGGTCAATGATTTTAAATCCGGCAAGGCCGCCGCGCTTAATTTTCTCAAAGGCCAAGTGATGAAACTAAGCAAGGGCAAGGCCAACCCGGCACTTGCCGGTGAAATTTTGGAGCGAAAGCTGAAGCGGTGATTTCCGACGGAGCGGTCACAATAACATATTCAGCCAAATCCTTGTGCCGACATTCAGGACGCTTCGATCCGAGCCAAATCACCTCGACGGACTGTGCCACCTTGTAGCACCGACGCATAAGCGCCAACGCGTGCCTGATTGTGCCGCGCCGCAGTTTTCAAAATGCCGGTGTCTTTCGGCAAATCGCCTTGCGCCAAAGTCGTCATCACGCAACGACCACACGGCCCGGTGATTTTCAATTTCACCTCGTCGCCGAGGGCCAGGACTTTTTCGTTCCATTCTTCATTTTCGGGGAAGCCTTTGACGCCGGGCGTGGTTTCGATGACGAGGTTCGGGCGAAAGCGGCGCGATTCAAACCGGCCTTCGGGATAAAAACCGCGCAGGCTGTCGAGCGTGGCTGTGGTGAGAAAATGAATGGCGCCGCAGTCGAAAAAGGTTTCGGCGGGCATCACTTCATCGGTGACGACGTCGCGGCGCGCCAAGCCGTCAATGTCCGGCCAGTATTCTTCAAGCGTGCCGGTCCCCATCGCGCCAGTCAAGAACCGGACGGGTTTGCCCAAACTGGCCGACAATTTGGCCTCGATGTTTTTATCTTCCGTGGAAACGCCATCTCCGTCAGGGAACGTGATTTGCGCCGATGGCAACGCGCCGTTGGCCTCGGGCGGCCGGATAAACGTGGCACGGTAGGAAAACAGTGCCGGCCACTTGGACGGATTTTTCGCGCTGGCAATTTTGCCGGTAACGGGGTCGGCCAGAGAGAAGGCACGATCTCCGCGCACACCTTGGGTTCCGACCTGCGCGGCGTTCAATTCCTCGCCCATCATGGATTTGACCGGGTAACGGTGAATAGCGGCAACCACACCGACTTGCTTCGTCATGCGGCCTCCGCGTGCAGCTTTTGGATTTCGAGGCTGATTTCCTCGACCCGCTGCGGCTTCTGATGTCGCATGGCCATGATGCGCAGGAGGCCGAACCACAGATAAGCAGCGAAGATATATGGGAAGTATCTTACGGGCGGGTCGGGCAAGGGATAAAACATGCCCGCCGCCGGAATTAACAACAACAGCATGGCCGCCACGCAAAGGACAATGTCCTTGGGTTGAAGTTCATTCCGCTTCTTCAGAAAAGCGGGCGCGGCCAAGGTGATGAGAATGTAAGAGCCGAGAAAACCAAACGCGCCCATCGTGCCTGCATCATTAAATTCGTCGAGCACTTCCATTTTGAAGGCGTACTTGCAAAATGTCACGACGCTGAACATCACGATCGCCATGGTGGCCAATGCGACATGCGGAGTGCCATGGCTTTTGTGCGCGGCGCTGGTGGATTTGTGGAAAAAGTCGTGCCGCCCCATCGCAAACATTACGCGGGCGCCGGCGTTCATGCACGACGAGGCCAGCGCGAAAAAGCTGAACATCGCGCCCGCCGAGAGCAGCGGCCACAGGTAAGGCACATGATACATGGTGGCCAGAACGTTCAACGGCGCGTCAATTTTGTCCAGCGTGGTCGTGTATCCCCGCGTGCCGAGCACTTCCGTGTAACTGACCAAAATGAAGAAGGTGCCTGTCAGCACTAGGCTCCATATAACCGAGCGCGGGATGGTCTTGAGCGGATTGACCGCTTCTTCGCCAAAGGCCGTTGAACTTTCAAAACCTACCAGGCTGAAAATGGCCACTACCGCGCCCATGCCCAAGCTCAAAAGCGACGCGCCGTTGAAGCTGAATTGCGTCGTGTCGAGGGCGAAATGGTGGTGCCCAAGCACGATGGCTACCAACAATAGGATGAAGAAACAGGAGAACCCTTCCAATCCCAGCATGACCAGCGTTGAAATTCTGATGTCCTTGTAGCCCAGAAAGAAGCTGGTTCCCAAACACACGGCGAACAGAACCATCGGCGGCAAATTGATGTGAACCGCCATCAGCAGCGTGCTGGCGAAAATTGTAAAACCCGTCGTCCCGGCCAAACCAATGAAGAGATACGCCCACACCAGACACCAGCCGCAAAGCGCGCCACCGCCAAAGCCCAAACCGGCCGAGGCATAATTATACATGGAACCTGCCATGGTCGTGCGTTTGGCAAACTGGTTCAAACTGAACGCGACAAACAACAGCATCACCGTGCCCACGGCGTAGGCCAGCCAACTGATGTTGCCGGTGGTGGAAAACATCAACGGCACAATCAGTGCCGCTGTCATGGTCGGTGAAATCAACGCAATGTTTTGCGCCAGTAATTCCATGAAGTTCAGGCAATTGGAACGCAGTTTGTTCATAATCTTTCTCCTTGGTTAACGTTTTTCCTTTTTCAGATTGATGGACTTCAAATTTCCACGGGCGCGGCGACGCCTCAATATCGAGGTCGGACTGCCCATCGGCAGCGGCAACAGGCTGATGCCCGGAATGGCCCGGTGCTGGTTGAAATTGAGTTGATTCACCGAGGGACTGGAAACCGGCGACGCCACGAGCAAAACCTGCGCGTCTTCTGGTCCCGGCGCGATCAGCCGGTGCGGCAGACGCGACTCAAAATGCGCGGCATCGCCGGGTGATAAATCGTAGGTCTTTCCCGCCAGCGACAGCGTGAGCCGGCCGGATAAGACATAAATCCATTCCTCGCCCTCGTGATGATAATGCTCGTTGCCGCGGCGCGAGGGAGATACTCTGATGCGCAATGGCTGCAGATTGAAGAACCGGCCCGCGTTGGACAACGGAACGTACTTCAACCCATTGATGGTCTTTTCCGCGGCGTCCGTCGCGCGCACAATGACGCACGGTTCGGTGGCCAGCGGTGATTCAAAAAGTGATGCCAGCGAAACATCAAAAATCCGCGAGAGCGTCAATACCGCCGCAATGGAAGCCTGCCGGTCGCCTGATTCGAGCCGGGACAAAAATGCCTTGGACAGCGCGCTTCGTGCGGCCAGTTCCTGCAACGTCCACCCGCGCCGCAAACGCAGCTCGCGGAGCCGCGCCCCAAAGGACGATAACTGGGATTGTATCGCGCCGTCCTCCACTTGATGCCTTTCAGGTAACGATGTTGCCATACCGACAACCTCCCGCAAGCATCGCTAATGCCAATCATCACGACGCCGGATTTCTTAGGAAAAGTTAATCAATGGAAAACCCTGCCGCGAAAATGGCTGTCGCAAATTGCCCAACGCGGTCAAAAATAAAACCAAAAATCAAAATTGAAGCGCGTCACCGACGCGCAAATATTTTCCGGTTTCCGCCGGCGGAATGGAAGTGTTTACGGCAAACCGGTAAAAATGATTGAACCGCTGCGCGTTCGCCCAGCCGGGAAGCTGTTCCTGGCGTAATTGCATGAACTTTTTTTGAAAATCGGCTACGGGCCGGCCATTGTTGGGATCACGCGTCGGCACGACGCACCGTTGGCAGGGATTGCGGCCAAAAAACTTCACTGCGCCGATTTGAAACGGTTTGAGTTCGTCGGGTGCGCCAAACAGCCGGTCTTCGCAGAACGGCTCACCGCCGGTCAGCTCCAGATTCGTGCGGAACCGGCGGCGCACGCTTTCAAGCGCAACTTCGGGAAACCAGCTCTGCACCGCGAGCAGGCTGGCCTCGCTGACGATGGTCGGTCCGAAGGCAGTGCGGTCGTCGGGAAAGCCCTTCTCCGGTTCGTGCCGCAAGGCAATCGGGAAACCAAAGAAATCGCCCAACCATTTGCCGGCGGGCCGGGGATCGTCCAGTTGAAATTGCACTGGCGTTGCGTTGCCGTGCCACAACCGCACTTCGGCAATTTGGGCGTCGAACTCGCAGCGCAACTCGTGAATTCGGGGCGTGCGTTTGCCATTCACCACTTTTCCCGCCTCATCATAAATCGCGAAGACGCGGTCATTTTCCAGGATGCCGCCGCTGGTGATGCGGGCCGTTTCAATTGAAATGCCGTCGAGGGACTTGATGGGAAATATGGCGATCCGGCCGAGTTGCATTTAGAATAAAAAATCAATACCGCAACGGCTTGCACGGCGGCAACTTATTTCTAAAAAATCTTCGCCCGCGCATTTGGCGGCATGTCAGCGGTGCGGATTGCTTTGTCATTTCGTATCCGTCCGCCTACGCTGGTGGCGTTTTATGAAAAAGAAAAGCAGCCCGGCTGTCCAACCGGTTTTGCGGCCGCGTCTTCGCATCACCAGCGGAAAAGAAATTGCCTTTGGTCCGGGCAAGGCGGAATTGCTGTCGTGGGTGGCGAAAACCGGCTCGATCGGCCAGTCGGCCAAACGCATGGGCATGTCCTATATGCGCGCCTGGTTGCTCATCCAGACCATGAACACCTGCTTCAAAAAACAGGTCATCCAGACAGCGCGGGGCGGCCAGGACCGCGACGGCGCGGAATTGACGGCCGCCGGGCGAAGTGTGCTGATTCTGTATCAGCGAATGGAAAAGGCGGCGCTGAAGGCCGCCCAGACTGACTGGCGCGCCTTGCGAAAACTTTTGCGTGATTGAAGCGCAATGCTGGAACGATTTCATGCAAAGGTGAAAAAGACCACCGCCCGCAACCGTTATATTTTACAACATATAACGAATCATTAAGCTTGGGCAATGAAATTGATTAGAGGTTCGTTTCCCGGTTTTGAATCAAAGGTTTCCGTTGTTTGCAGGGTGACGCGTATGGCTGCTCTCTTGCAACAATCTTTTCCATTCTCTTTCAGGATCACCGCCGGCGCGATTCTGCTGGCAATGCTGGCGGCTTTGCCGTGCCGTGCGGATGGCTTTGGTGGCAGCAGCGACGATAGTCCGCCTTCCGCTTCGGCATTGGAAAACTATTTCAGCAACTGGTTTGCGCGCGTGTCAAAGACCCAGGCGGAACAGCCGGATTGGATAACACCCGTGGCAACCGTCACACCTCGCTTGGAACAGGAGCTTCGTTACGACCAGTCATGGGAACATCTGCCCGGTGGCGATACTTTGAAGAGTTTTGGCGGCGGCAAAGGATTGGAACTCATCCCGGCCGATCGCATTGAGCTTATTCTCGGCATTCCGGCCTGGCAATCCGAGGACACTTCGCCAAGTAAGCAAGGTTGGACCGATGAAAGCTTTCTGCTCAAATACCGCCTGCTGTCCGCCAACGAGGAAGAGGGCAACTACATCCTGACCGCTTTCCTAGGACTTGCCGTGCCCACGGGTAGTGCGGACTTCACAACGCATCACTATGTCGTCACCCCCACCATCGCCTTTGGAAAAGGCTGGGGCAATTTCGACTGCCAGGGAACTTTTGGCGTGTCCGTGCCCGACGACGGCAGTGCGCCGGACGGCGCGGGAACGCCCCTCGTGCTAAACACGGCGTTCCAATATTGTGTGATGAAGAATCTTTGGCCGGAAGTGGAGGTCAATTACACTCACTGGCCGAATGGCAAACATGACGGGCTGGACCAGGCGTTCATTACTCCTGGATTGGTTATTGGGAAAATCTCGATCGCCGACCGGCTGGGACTGACCATTGGCGCGGGTTATCAAATCGCAGTAACCGACCACCCGCTTTATCGCCAGAACTTTATTTTATCGCTGCGGGTGCCATTCTGACGGGAGGATTTATGACCAAGCAGAATTCGAAGCGCCTTTTTTTAATGATCATGGCAGCGGGTTTCTACCTGCTGCCGCGGCATTCCGCCTCGGCAGCGGAAATCATGGTGTCAGCCGCCGCGAGTTTGACGGATGTTTTAAAACAAATTGCCGCGAATTACGAAAAGCAATCCGGCGACAAAATCATCTTCAACTTCGGCGCGTCCAGCCTGCTCGCCCAGCAAATTGAGGCCGGCGCGCCCGCCGACATTTTCTTCTCCGCCGATGAGGCGCAAATGAACAGGCTGGTAAAGAAAGGCTTAATTGACCCGGCCACGCGGAAAAGCATTCTTGGCAACTCGCTTGTGGTTGTCGTCCCGAACGACAGCACGCTGCAAATCAAATCCGGAAGCGACCTCACCAATGCCGATGTGAAGCTGCTCGCACTCGCCGATCCCAAGGCCGTTCCCGCCGGCGTCTATGCCAAGGCGTGGCTCACAAAACTTCAACTTTGGCCGGCGGTCGAACCGAAAGTTGTTCCGATAGAAAATGTCCGCGCCGCGCTCGCCGCCGTCGCGTCCGGCAACGTGGACGCGGGCGTTGTTTACAAAACCGACGCCGCCATTTCCAAGAATGTTAAAATCGCCTACGAAGTCCTGCCCGCCGATGGCCCGGACATCAGCTATCCGATGGCGCTGGTGAAAGATTCGCCGCAACCAGACGCCGCAAAAAAATTCCTCGATTACCTTTCTTCCAAGGAAGCTGGACAAGTCTTCACGCAGTATGGCTTCCTGTTGCGAGAATGAGCGCCGCCGAATGGCAGATTGTTTGGTTCACCATCTGGGTGGCCGCGTTGAGCACGCTGACGATTCTGCCCATCGGCCTCGCGCTTGCGTGGGCGCTGGCGCGTGGCAATTGGCCCGGCAAATCCATTGTCGAAACCTTTGTCACGCTGCCGCTCGTCATGCCGCCGGTGGCGACGGGTTTGATCCTGCTGACGGTGTTGGGAAAGCAAGGCCTTGGCGGATTATTTGATTTCAGAATCGTCTTCACCTGGCGTGCCGTGCTGCTGGCGTTGAGCGTGATGTCGCTGCCGTTGCTCGTCCGCTCCGCGCGCACGGCGTTTGAAGAGGTCAATCCGCGCCTCGAACAAATCGCCCGCACGCTTGGCGCGGGCGGTTGGCGCGTGTTTTTCACCATCACCGTTCCGCTCGCTGCGCGCGGCATCGTGGGCGGAATGTTGCTCGCGTTTGCCCGCGCGCTCGGCGAATTCGGCGCGACCATCATGGTCGCCGGAAACATTGAAGGCAAAACGAGGACGATTTCGTTGGGTATTTTTGAAAACGTGACCATAGGCCAGAACGCGCAAGCCTATCATTTGCTTGCCGCATCCGTCGTGCTTGCCTTCGTTGCCGTCTGGGGCAGCGAATTCTTTCTACGCCGCAAAAAAACCGCATGAGCCTGCTGCTAAAAAACATTTCCCTGCCGCTGGCCCATTTCACGCTCGAAGTGGACGTGGAAATGAACCCGCGCGTCACCGCCGTTTTCGGCCCGTCCGGCGCGGGTAAGACGTCGCTGCTGGATCTCATCGCCGGATTGCGCGCGGCGCGCTCGGCTTTCATCCAATTGGACGAACACGTCCTGGAAGATACCGCAAAGGGATTTTCCGTCGCGACGCGACGCCGCGGTATTGGTTATGTGCCTCAGGACTTTGCCTTGTTTCCCCATCTGTCCGTGCGCCAAAATCTGCTTTACGGCCGCAAAACCCGCGCCGCCGCCAATCCGTTGTTCACCTTTGAACATGTGATCGAAGTGCTGGAAATCCAGCCGCTCGTTCCGCGCGCTGTGACCGGACTTTCCGGTGGTGAAAAACAACGTGTCGCCCTGGCCCGTGCTTTGCTCGCGTCACCGCGCCTGTTGTTGCTCGACGAACCGCTCGCCAGCCTCGATACGCCGCTGAAAGCAAAAATCATCCCCTACCTCGCCCGCATCCGCGACGAGTTTCAGATTCCCATGCTCTGCGTGACGCACGACCGGTTCGTGGCGCTCACTCTGGCGAATGAAATGATCGTGTTGGTCAACGGGAAAGTCCAGCAAACCGGTCCGGTGCCCGACATTTTCGCCCATCCAGCCAACGCCGAAGTGGCACGGTTTGTCGGCGTTGAAACGCTTCAGCCCGGCAGCATCACCAGCGTGAACGACGGACTGGCCACGGTCAGTGTCAATGGCGTGACCCTCACCGCGCTCGCGCCCGACGCCAAGGCGCGCGAAGTTTTTGTTTGCATCCGCGGCGAGGACGTGGTGCTTCAGCGTGACGCGGCGCCGGCCAGCAGCGTGCGCAACCGTCTTTCCGCCCGCATTTTGTCCCTCCGCACGGAAGGCGCGCTGGTGCGTGTGGAATTGGACGCCGGCTTTCCGCTGTTCGCCCTCATCACGCGCCCCGCCTGTGCCGAACTCGCCTTGCGCGAAGGCGAAACCATCACCGCGCTCATCAAGGCGTCGGTCATCCATCTTGTGCCGCGCTGAAATGAAATGAATTTGTCTGTCCCATTCGCTATGTTTCAATCGTCATACATTTGAAAATGCGCGTGCTATTTTTCGCCCAGCTCAAAGACGCCACCGGCTGCGATTCAGCCGAGATCACGTCGTCGTCGTCGCTGCTGAACGTGGAACAGCTTTGGGCGGAACTGCTGAAGACATTTCCGAAGCTTGCCGCTTATCGCTCCAGCGTCCGGCTCGCGAAAAACTGCGAATACGCCGCGCCCGACGCAACCTTTGCCGCCGCCGACGAGGTGGCTTTGATTCCGCCAGTGTCGGGCGGCTGAAAGATTTGCATGGAAATCGAAATCCAACTCACGCACCAGCCAATCGCGGAAAAAATATCTCCACCGCCGTCAATTGGGGCGCACGGCGCGTGGTTGGAATTTCGCGGCGTTGTGCGCAGTGAGGAAAACGAACAAAAAATTTCCGCGCTTGAATACGAAGCCTATCCGGACATGGCCGAGCGCGAAATCCGGCATATCCTCGAATCACTCGCGGCCAGGCATCCGTGCCTGGCGGCAATGGTTATTCACCGCATAGGCGTCATTCCCGTCGGTGAAACGGCGATTTATGTCGGCGTCGCATCGGCCCATCGCGGCGAGGCCCTTGAACTGCTGACCGAATTCATGAACCGGCTCAAGCAGGACGTGCCGATTTGGAAGTGTCGGGCATTGCCGGTTAGAGGTCCCGCCTACAGGCGGCCCGAACCGGCTAAAGCCGGAACTACAAACAAAAACGTAATCCACTCGCTCGACGAAGCCTTGGTCGAAATCCGTTCCCGCTGCCAGCCGTTGCCCGCCGTTCGAGTTCCGCTGGCCGAAGCCTTTGGCCGGGTATTGCGTGAAACGGTTTGCGCGCCGGAAGATTTGCCGCCGTTTGACCGCTCAACCCGCGACGGCTACGCGATACTTGCCGATGACCCGGCAGACACCTTTTCCGTCGTGGACATGCTTCACGCCGCCGACTGGAAACCGCGCCAACTAAAACCCGGCGAAGCCGTGCGCGTGGCTACCGGCGTGGCCCTGCCATGTGAAAACTTGCGGGTGGTGATGCAGGAAAACGTCGAACGCAACGGCGACCAGATTCGCATCGTGCGCCGCGAGTCGGCAAAGAACGTCAGCCTTCGCGGCGAGGATTTGCGCGCGGGTGAGCCGTTGCTGCACTCGGGTGCGAAACTGGATGCCGGCGCACTGGCTTTGCTGGCAACAGCCGGAAATGCCAACCCGCTCGTCAGCCCCCGGTTGCGCGTCTGTCATTTCACGACTGGCGACGAAATCGTGCCACCGGAGCAGACGCCGAAACCGGGCCAAATCCGCGACAGCAATTCGTATCTGATACGCGGCCTGTTGCAGGCATTTCCGTGCGAATTTCAACAGGCGCATCTGCCGGAAAATTTCGAGCTCGCCAAAAACAAAATCGGCAGCCGGCAATCGGCCATCAGCAATGCGGATGTGTTGCTGGTTTCCGGCGGAGCGAGCGTGGGTGAAAAAGATTTTACGCGCCAACTGCTTGAATGGCTGGGATTTGAAATTGTCTTCAGCCAAGTCAACCTGCGTCCCGGCCGGCCCCTGATTTTTGGCGTGGCCGGTGGGGCAAGCGTCCCCGCGAGCCGGCTCGTCAGTAGCCTCGCCCCACCAGATACAATTCGTATCGCGTTCGGGTTGCCGGGCAACCCCCTGTCGCACTTTGTCTGTTATCATTTTGCTGTGGCCACGGCGCTGGCCTGTTTAACGGGCGGTGAACCGCCAACATTTTTGCGCGGGCAACTGGCCGGAAAACTCGATGATGCGCCGTGCCCGCGCGAAACACTCTGGCCGGCGAAGCTGGAAATCGGTTCGGACTCGGTTGCGCGTTTGCGTCTGCTGGCATGGGCGAATTCTGGCAACGTGGCCTGTCTCTCAGCGGCGAATGCGCTGGTCCGTGTGCCTGCGAATCGCGGCTCGATTGAAACTGGCGAGGAAGTGGATTTTTTGTCAACAACAACCGAATAATTGTAGCAGTGGACGTAAGTCCGCTCTAATTTTGAATTGAGCCGATTCACATCGGCTGCCACGAAATGAAAAAGAAAACATTTTCGCATCTCGACGCCGCGGGCGGTGCGCGCATGGTCAACATCGGCCACAAACCGATCCAGCGGCGGCGCGCGGTCGCCGAAGGCAGATTGGTTTGTGCGCCGGCCACGATCCGCGCGCTAAAAAAGAACGCCTTGCCGAAGGGCGACGTGCTGACTGTGGCGCAAATCGCAGGAATTCAGGCCGCCAAACGAACGTCGCAGTTGATTCCGCTCTGTCATCCGCTGGTGCTGAACCACGTCGAAGTGAGTTTCAAAATCCAGCGCGCGGCCATTGATATCTTCTGCGCGGCGGACACCAGTTCGCAAACCGGCGTGGAAATGGAGGCATTGACGGGCGTGAGTGTGGCCGCATTGACGCTTTACGACATGTGCAAGGCCGTGGACAAAAAAATGCGGATTGAAGGCATCCGGGTGGTGGAAAAGGTGAAACATGGACTGGAATGAATTGTCCATAAGTCCGTTAGGTTTTGGACTGCGCCAGCCCTCTGGCGCTTTTCTCGGACGCGCAATTGATCTCAAATCGGCAGAGGGCTGCCGCAGTCCAAGACGCTGGCGCGCACAATTATGAAAATCGGCCGCCTCACCATCAGCGACCGCGCCTCGGCGGGTGTTTATGAAGACCGCAGCGGGCCGGAGATTGAAAACGCGCTGTGCGAGTTTCTCGGTGGCGACGCGCAATTTGAATCGCTCATCGTGCCGGACGAGGTGGAGACGATTTCGGCAGCGTTGAGAAAATTTGCAGATGAACTGAAATGCGATATGGTAGTCACAACCGGGGGCACGGGGATTTCGCCGCGTGACGTGACGCCGGAAGCGACGCGCGCGGTGCTGGAAAAGGAATTGCCCGGGTTCGGCGAAATCATGCGCGCCCAGTCGTTCGCCAAAGTGCGGACGGCGATTTTGTCGCGGGCAGTGGCCGGCACGCGCGGCGCGTGTTTGATTGTGAACCTGCCGGGCAAGCCGTCGGCGGTGCGCGAGTGTCTGGAGATTCTGGCACCGGCCATCCGCGAGGGGCTGGCGCATTTGCGGGGAGAAGATCCGCATGTTGGATGATAATTGAGAGTTGATGGTTGATGGAAAAAATGGATCCGTTTGGACGCAAAATTGATTATCTGCGAATCTCGGTCACCGACCGGTGCAACGAGCGTTGTCTCTACTGCATGCCGGAAGGTTACAAGGGCTGGGAAACCAAACCGGACCACTTGACGGCGGAGGAAATCGTGCGGGTCGTGTATGCGGCGACGAGACTGGGCTTCCGCAAATTCCGGCTCACGGGCGGCGAACCGCTGACGCGCGGCGACGTGCCCGAAATCATCCGCGCCATGGCCCGGCTTTCCGGCGTCGAATCCGTCAACCTTTCCACCAATGGCATGAAGCTGGCGACGCTGGCGCAGCCGCTGCGCGACGCCGGCTTGCGCACAGTCAACGTGAGCCTCGACGCACTGGAGCCGACACTTTACCGGCGCATCACGGGCGGTGACGTGACCAGGGTTTTGGCTGGCATTCGCGCCGCGGTGGCCGCGGGCTTTGAGCGAGTCAAATTGAATTGTGTGCTCATGCGCAGCGTGAATGAGCACGAACTCTGGCCGCTGGTTTTGTTCGCCGCCGAACACAGCCTGCCGCTGCGGTTCATCGAATTGATGCCGCTGACCTCGACGGAGGTTTTAACGGAGAAAAATTTCCTCCCGTGTGGCGAGGCGATGCAATTGCTGGCGCAGAAGGATGAATTGGTTCCGCAGCCTGACCGCAAGCTCGGCCACGGCCCGGCGAAGTATTATTTGCTGAAACAGACCGGCGCGCTCGTCGGTTTCATCGGCGCGCTGACAAACGAGCATTTCTGCGAGCAATGCAACAAGATGCGGCTCACTGCCGACGGCAAGGTGCGTCCGTGCCTTGGCAATCATATCGAAGTGGACTTGCGCTCGGCGCTGCGACATGGCGCGGATGACGCCGCGTTGAAGGAATTGTTGGAAACTGCGCTGCGATTGAAACCGCTGGAACACCAGTTCCGCGCCAACTACCAGCCGTGCCGTCCGATGACCGCCATTGGTGGTTGATGGAATAACCGTCCAGCCGAGGATTTCAAATTGGGTTCCGACCTGTCGCGCCTTAATGGGCCGGTCTTCATATTTCGGCATCGGCGTAATCAGCGAAAAAATGCCGTGTGCCTGTAACCATTTAGTTACCAATGCGTCTAATAGCACAGTTGTATTAAGGAAAAATGAGAACCATCATTTTGACATATCCGGGATACCAGTCCCTGCCCAGAGGCATCAAGCAAATGCTTGTCGCCTCGGAAAACTTTTACTTTGATGAAATCGGAGCCGTCGCCGCCAAAACGAACCACGGCAAACCGAAGGATGCAAAAATTGCGCAGTTCGCCCCCATAGCTAGTTTGGGCAGGACTTTGGCAATTTACGCCGGTGCATAAAGCAATCAAGGGCTTTTATTTTGTTATCGGCGGAATCCGCGCAATCCGCGGAACGGACTTTTCTTCCGCCCGCGCTTTCAAAGCGCCAGAGGGCTGGCGCACTCCAAGACGCTTCGCGCCACCCGTCACGCGTTACGTGTCACTCCAAGTCATTCCTCGAAGCAGGAGCGCGGCGACTGGCAGGCGTCCTTGTGAACGGGCCGGTCGTCCACGCCGACAACGGTTTGCGTGCGGTTGCACCAAAAATGGCAGGGGGTGGTTTGCCCGTCTTCCTTGTCCGCAAAGGCTTCCTCCGGCGTCGCGCCGACATACAGGCTTTTCGTCCGCAGATGCTTGCAAAATGTCTGGTTCATGGCGTCAACCTTTCAGTTTGAGCAGTGTGCGCCGGATGAGCGCGTGTGCCATCGGCATCTTGTAGGCGTTGTGCGCCAGCGGCTTGGCATCCTTTAATAACATGTCCGCCGCCTGCGACACGGTGTCGTCGTCCAGCGTTTTGCCGTCGAGAAAATCATTGGCGGCGGCGACTTGGTGCGGCACGGGTGAGATGCTGCCGAGCGCGACACGCGGCTGACTTAATTTGCCGTCAACGACATTCGCCGCCGCGGCGCAACTGACCAGCGCCCAGTCGAATGTGTGCTTGTCGCTGACTTGCAGGTACGCGCTGCGGTTGCGCGCGGTCGGGATCTCGATGCGCAAAATCAGATCGCCGGGGTTGAGCGAGTTGTGCGCCAGCGGATTTTCCCAGGCGAGATGGTAGAGGTCGTCCATGCTCATGCGCGTTTCCTTGCCGTCGCGCAGCACCACGGCGGTGGCATCGAGCGCGGCGAACGTGGTGCCCAGGCTGGAAACAACCGGGCTGATGCAGGTGTTGCCGGTAAACAAACAGTGGTAGCGGTTATCGCCTTCCCGCGCGTAGCAAAGGTCGCCGCCTTTCTTGAGGCAAACGGTGTCGCGCTGGCGGAAATACCAGCAGCGCGAATTTTGCGCGAGATTGCCGCCGACGGTGGCGACGTTGCGGATTTGCGGCGAGGCGATTTCCATCGCGGCGGCGTGCAGTCCGGGGAAAGTTTTTGCAATTTCCGCGTCGCGCTCGAGTTCCGCGATGGTGACGAGCGCGCCGATGGTCCAGCCTTTTTCGCCGCGCGCGATTTGGTTCAGGCCGGGCAGCGACTTGATATTTACCAGAATGTTCGGGCCGGGCATGAGATAATCCTTGAGGATACCGAGCAAGTCATTGCCACCGGCAAGATACGCGCCCTGGTCGGCGACCAGTTCACGGGCGCTATCGGTTGAGTGCGCAGTGGCGTAGGAAAAAGCTTTCATGTGGTGGCAATGGGCGGAACTTTGCCGAGCGCGGCCAGAATTTTTGCCGGCGTGATGGGCAGGCTGCCGACGCGGACGCCGAGGGCGTTGGCGACGGCATTCCCAATCGCACCTGCGGTTGGTACCGTGGCCGGCTCGCCGATGCCGATGACGCCGCGTTCGGGCATGTTCAACAGGACGACTTCGATTTCCGGCACGTCGGCGATGCCCGGCAGTTTGTAGGTTTCAAAATTCGGATTCAGCATCACGCCGGACAAATCGTCCATCACACGTTCTTCGTAAAGCGCATAGCCCATGCCCATGATGACGCCGCCGTTGATCTGGCTTTCGAGCGTGAGGGTGTCAATCATGAGGCCGCAGTCGTGGACGGCGACAACCTTTTTCACCGTGACCAGGCCGGTTTCCGTGTCCACGGCGACCTCGGCGAACTGCACGCCATAAGCCGGGCGGGTGGAAAGCCCTTCAATCCAGTTCCCATGAACAACGAGCGGATTGACGCCGAGTTTTTTACATGCGGCAAACCAGTTTTCCCCGCGCGCGTCGGCGATGCCGGACTGCGTCTGCAACTGCTGCAACGCCCGCTGGCAAATGTCATAAACCGTCGGAGACACCGAAGCGCACGTTGTACTGCCGCCACTGCCGGGGCCGGGCGGATAATTCGTATCGCCGACGTTTACCGTAATTTGTTCCGGCTTGAGGCCGAGCATTTCCGCCGCGACCACGGCGATGACGGTTTTCGTGCCAGTGCCGATGTCCTGCACACCAAGCCGAAATTCGACGCTACCGTCGGGATTGATTTGCGCCTCACCTTGCGTGCCGCGGTGGGGGCCACCGGCGGGCCACGCGGCGCCGGCACAGCCGATGCCGGTTTTTACCGGGCCGGACGAACTGCCGGGCTTCTGGTATTTTTCCTTCCAACCGAATTTTTCCGCACCGATCTTGTATTCCCGCTGGCGGACTTCGTTGGGATCATTTTTGAGCCGGAATTCCAGCGGGTCCATGCCGAGTTTCACGGCGAGGTCATCCATGGCGGATTCCATGCCGAACGACGCTGGCGGATTTCCCGGCGCACGAAAGGCGCGGGACGCGCCGGCATTGACGGCAACAGCCGACTGTGTCACGCGGGTATTGGGAACCCGGTAGAGGTAGGGCATGGGGATATCTGCGCCGCCGCCGCCGCCGCCCTGGTTCGAGCCGGCGCCGATGCCGGCGGTCCCGTAATTTTCGGCCTCAAATGCGTGCAAGGTGCCATCCGCCTTTGCGCCTATTTTGATTTTTTGGAAACTGGAAGGCCGGTTGCCGACGGCGAGCGCTTCATCAAACCGCGTGAGCATCAGGCGGACGGGCGCCTTCGCCTCACGCGACAGGCGCGCGGCCAGCGCGCCCTCCGCGCCCGGGCCGAACTTGGAGCCAAAGCCACCGCCCATGAAGTCGGTGATGACGCGCACCTTGCTTTGATTCAATTGCAGGGCACCGGCCAGACCGTCGCGCACGCTGGAAATGCCCTGCGTGGAAGCCCACGCCGTGACGCCTTCGTCCGTCCACGAAACTGTGTTGCCGTGCGTTTCCATCGGATTATGTATCTGCACCGGCGTCGTGTAAAACCCTTCAATGACGGCGGCACATTCGCCGAAAGCGTGGTCCACATCGCCGTGTTCGCGTGAGCGGCCAGGCGAAACATTGGGCGTGCCGGCCCATACCTCGGGCGCGCCGTCTTTGCGGGCCTCGTTTTCGTTGACGACAAATTCATTACGCGGTTCGGCCTTGACTTCAATGGCACGCAAGGCGTCGAGACAGGCCTGCTTGGTCGTGCCAGCGACCGCGGCAATTTCCTCGCCATAAAACCGCACGGTAAATTCGCCATCGCGCGCCTTGACAGCCGCCTTGATGCCGGGGACTTTCAGTGCCGGGTCCAGATTGATCTCTGAGATTTTTGCCGCCGGCCATTTCGATCGGAGAATCATGCCGTAGAGCCAGCCGTCGGCTTGAATGTCGGAAGAATATCGCGCCCGACCCGATGCCTTGGGCGGCCCGTCCACACGGATGGTGGCGTGGCTGATGTATTTGGTGGGTTCCGGCCAGCTAGGCATGGATGACCTCCGTTTTGCTTGTGACGTTCACACCCGCCGCCTGAAACACGGCCTGCAAAATATGCGGATGCGTGCCGCAGCGGCACAGGTTTCCGGCGCAGGCGTGCCTGACTTCGGCGGCGGTCGGATGCGGATTCTGTTTCAGCAACGCGGTCACGCTCATGATAAACCCCGGTGTGCAATAGCCGCATTGCAGCGCGTCCTTTTCGACAAACGCCTGCTGCACCGGCGATAATTTTCCGTCCCTGGCCAGCCCTTCGATGGTTGTTATTCCATGTCCCTGCGCTTCGATGGCGAGTTTCTGGCAGGAATAAATTGGCAGGTCGTCAAACAGGACGGTGCAGGCTCCACAGGAGGCGCGGTCGCAACCCTCCTTGGCGCCGGTGAGGCCGGAATAATTCCGCAGCGCGTCGAGCAGCGTGACACGCGGTTCGAGTTGAAGCTTGAGGGTCTTGCCGTTGACCTTCAGCGTGACGGGCACCGCGCCTGGGCCGACGACCTTTTCGGCGTTGACCTTTTCCAGTTCGTCCGCCACGGCAGTGGTTTGCGCGGCCACGGCAGCGACCGCCGTGGTGCCCAGTCCTTTGAGAAATGTCCGGCGGGAAAACGCGCCCGCGCCGGTTGCTTCCGGATCATTCATACATTGCGTGAGTGGGACTTAAATGCCTTCTCATAATCCTCCGGCCGGTCCAAGTCAAGCGCCAGCCCCGAATCTTCAATAGAACATTTGACCAGTTGACAGGAAGTTTGTTTTAAAAATTCTTTTAAAGTTTTCGCGCGCGAATTCTTCAGTTCATCCCAGGCCCGGCATGGCAATAACACCGGATGCCGCGCGTGCCCTTCATAAACCGGCTGGCAGATCGCGGCGGCGTGATCGTGATGAAATGCCAGCAAGGCCCGAAGCGTGTCGAGACGCAAATGGGGTTGGTCGCCAAGGACAATCGCCCATGCCGCCAGCCCGTCCCGCCAGCCGTTCCAACGCGCGGCGCAAAGAATCGAACTGAACATGCCGCGTTCAGGTTGCGGATTGACGATGCAATCCCTGGGCGGGAAATCCAAACGGTCCAGTTCGGCGTCCAGTTTGAGGTCGCCCGGCCGGCAAACGACGGTGATTTGCGCCGCGCCGAGCGCCTGCCATTGTTCCAGGAGACGGCCGATGATTGTCGTTTCGCCCCACGGCAGGAGGAGTTTGGGGCGACCCATTCGGGAAGACGCGCCCGCGCCCAACATGATGACACCGAAGGCCAACTGGTTTTGAAAGGAACCCTCGGAACCCATAAAAGCTTTTACCGTTTCACTCCGGCGAATTCCGCGCGCTTCTCGATGAACTGCGCCAGGATGCTGACCGCGATTTCCGGGGTGCTTTGCGCGTGAATGTCCGCACCCACCGGACAGGCCAGCTTGTCGAGTTCCGCGGTACTGGCAATATTCTGTCGGATAAACTGCTCGCGAATGATCCGCGCCTTGCGGCGGCTGCCGATCATGCCCAGATAAACAAATGGACGATGAATCCATTCGGTCAGCACCAGCGCGTCATGTTGATGTCCGCGCGTGACGATGAGACCAAAGGCTGGCGGCTTGGGCATCGGCTCCTTCAAAAGCTCATGCCAGCCACCCACGCGCAGGTGAACAGCTTCGGGAAAAAACTGGTGATTGGCCAGTCCGGGCCGGTCGTCAAAGACCGTCACGTCAAAATCCAGTTGCAAGGCCAGCGGCGCGACTGCCTGGGCGACGTGGCCGGAGCCAGCGATCCAAAATGCGTGGGGCGGCGTAACGGTTTCCTGGTAAAGCCATTCGCCGGCCGGCGCGTCTTCGGCCCAGGCGATGGAGAAATCATTTTTTACGCCCCAACGGCGTGGAGCTCCGGTCGCGGCCAGGGTGCGCCAGATTTCGGCCGCCGCGAGTGCGTGCGGCAAAATCAATCCACTCACGCTGCCGCCGCAAATCAATCCGTCGTCCCAGCCGAAGTCATGGTCCAGCAACATCTCGAACGTGGCGTGGGTTCCGGTTTGCAGCGCGCGTTTGGCGCGGGCGTGAACTTCCGCCTCCAAACAGCCGCCGCCCAGCGTGCCAATGACGCGTCCATCTTGAAAGAAAAGCGCCTTGGCCCCGATGCGCTGCGGGCTGGAGCCTTTGACGCCGGAAATCAGCGCCAGCGCAAAGGGTTGGTCCTCCGTCAGCGCGGCAACGAGTTGTTCATAAAAACGGGCCATGAGAGTTTGTGCTTTGACGGTAAACCAGATGATTCATTCAAGCTTTGGCCAGCCGAATTTGCAACGCCTGAACACTTTTGCCGGTTGCGCGGAACGCCGGTCGTTGGCAGGACGACGCAGCCTCATTCGTTCAGGCTGGCTGGAGTGACAACACACCAGTCATTTGATTAAAAAAGATGGAGCCAATGGCCGGGATTGCACAACTCCGCAGCGCACAAGATCCTCAGAATCAAATGTCTATGGCATCGCTGATGTGTGGAGTGTAAGGCCGTTACGTTTTATGTCAAGGTTAACCCCACCCGACTCCTTTTAACTCAATTTAACCCTCACCAGATGAGGATTGCTGGCACATTTTGAGGGGGTTAGTTTCGATTTTTCATGCTGGAGACAAGGCGTGAGGCGGTTGCCAGCGTGCTTCTCCTAAGCCACCCCATCTCTGGTTACGGCGCTGGCTCCGACTTGAGTTATCTCTTTGGACATTTTTTGTCAGGCTTACGGGGCGGTTTGATTGCATTCTATATTTGTCGCCGCATTTTAAGCGGAAATCAATGCCGGAAAAATGCGCACCGCTGTACATCCCGAAAGGGTTCATCCACGTGGAAATCATCAGCTATGCGGATTTCATCGCGGCGGGCGGCGTAACGCAGGCCAAGCGCGCCAACAAAATGCGACTGAAGACGAAGCTATACGTCATGCAGGACTACGACTTGACGAATTTCCGGTTCCACAAGTGAACGCTGGGGAACACTGGAACAGGTAACAGGGCGATTGAACACGCAGCGGGCAACGGAAGGGAATGATTTCGCTCGCCCGGCTCGGACGCAAATTGACTTGTTGCGACGCCCGCTCAAGGAGTTGCGCCCGCCTCCGTAGCCAGGCCGACCTTGGTGATGTCCAATTGCCGGAGCACGTCCAGCACGTTGATCATGTGCTGGTAATTCACGGCGTCGGCGCCCTTGACCACCACGCTCAAGTCGGGATTATCCACCTGCAATTGCTGCAGTTTGTCCTTGAGCTGGGGAATAGTAACCAGCTCATCGTTCAAAAAGGTTTGGCCCTTTGCGTCCACCACAATCTTGTTGATTTTGGGTTTGGGCTGGTTGGTTTTGGGCGGCGGCTTCCCCGAAGGCAGCGTCATCTCCAGATTGTTCATCATCTGCGGCGTGGTGATGATGAAAATGACCAGCAGCACGAACACCAAATCCAGCAGCGGCGTGATGTTCAATTCGCTGAGCGAACTATGATGGCTGTGGGACGTTTTTTTCACAAAATCACTGGAGCACCGGTTCGGTTTCCTGCTGCACATCGAAACGAATCACCACCTGCGGCGGAAAATTGGTGGGTGGTGGGCGATCCATCTGCGTCACGGCGGCCAAAGCGCGCCGCACCGACTCGTCCCAGCGCGTGTTGCCCGAGCCTTTGAGCCATTTCAGATGGCTGATTTGTCCGTCGCTATCCACCGCCACCCTCACCTCCGCCACGTAATCATCGTCGTGCATGTTTTGGGGACGGTCCCACTTTGAGCGAAACGCGTATTCGAGCAATCCCTTATAAAGCTGGACGGGATCGGAACTGCTCTCAACGGTCCGGCCACCGCTGAAGACGAACGACGGCAGTTCGGCCGCCGGCGGCGCGACGGTGGGCGGAGCCGCCACGGGGGCGCCGTTTCCTTGGGCGGCTCGACTTTGGGCGTGGCAACGATTTTGAGCTGCTCGACTTTGGGCGGCTCGACCTTGGGTTTTTCCGGCGGCTTGGGCTTCTCGGGCGGTTTCTCCTTGATCATCTCCACCGAAATTTTCTGGATTTGTTTGCCCAGCAATCCATGTCGCGCGGCAAAATAGAGCGCCACGAGCACGATCAACGAATGAAAGACGAACGAGATGAGCAGGTTCACCTTTGACGAGTTGCGTTTTTTACGCGGCTGAGTCTGCGGCAGCATGGGTTATTTTCCATTCGCAGGCTCGGTGGCCAAGTCCACCTTGGGCACGTTGGCCTGCTGGCACACATCGAGCACGGCGCGGATCTGCCGGTATTTGGTCTGGCTGTCGCCGCGAATGATGATGTTCAGGTCCGGGTCATCTGTGCGCAGGCCGATGAGGGTCTGTAGCATGTCGGAGGCATTGGCAATTTTCGCCTTGTTCAAATACATCGCACCGTCGGCCTGGACGGTGATGTAATTGGCCTTGCGGGGAGGATCCTTGAGATGCTTGGTTGCGGTGGGCAATTTCAAACTCAGATCGTTGACCGGCGGTATGGTCGTGATGATAAAGATGACCAGCAGTACAAACGCCAAATCCAGTAGCGGTGTGATGTTCAACTGCGTCAACGATTCATGCGCGGACTTGGAACACTTCTTCATGATTCAACGAGCGCGTGTGCTTCGTTGTCTTTCAGCGCGCCGACGATGCGACCGGCCAGCACTTCATTGGCGTTCCGGATTTCCTCGGCGAGCGGACGGTGATCCACATAAACGTGTTCAATCTGATTGGCGTAGCGGCTGGCAAACCCGTCCAACTCCTGCGTAATGGCACGGATGGTGGTAACCATGAAGTTGTACGCGAACATGGCCGGGATGGCCACCAATAGACCGGTGACCGTGGCGACCAAGGCGGCCGCCACACCGGGTGCCATGGCCGTAAGGGTGGCGGCTTTGCTTTCGGCGATACCGGCGAAGGTGGACATGACGCCCCAGACCGTACCGAGCAACCCGATGAACGGCCCGCCTGCGACTGCCGTGGACAGCACAATCATGCCCTTTTCCAACGACATCGCCTCCCCGCTGGCGGCTTCTTCCAAAATCACCTTCACCGCATCGAATGACGCCATGCTGACCTTCACCGCCGTGGACCGGGCAAGAAAATCGGTGTTGGTATGTTCCACCCCTTCCGTCGGAGTTGTGGGGGCAACGATTTCAACCTGCACCGGATTATTTTTCAATTGATACACCAGTTCATCCGCACCGCGGATGTAAAGCTGGTAGGCGGGCGCGCCGTCGAATGTCTCCCCCTTGCGCTGGATGTCGAGCGGATCGCGCGTGGAGTTGTAGGCGGCAAAAAACATTTTGGTCGCCCTGCGCGCGATCATCAACTGGCGGAACTTGGTGATGATGATCGTCCAACTGAACAACGACAGGATCAGCAGCACGATGACGGTGATCTTGCCCTCAGGGGTGGCGTTTTGAATGGCGTACACCGCGGCATTTGCGGCGAACAGGGGTTGAACAAACATGGTGGTTATAAATATTTGGTTGAGGTTTGGTTTTTGGACAATTCCTGGTTGTTAAAATCACAGGCGAATTTGCAGATCGGCCGGCCCATTGATGACACAACCGTTTCACCGAGTTCCGGTGACGGTTTACAAAACCAGATGTTGGGCTGGGCCACACACATAGCACTGCTTTTGCACTTTATACCAATGGCTTCTGCATGCAGGTTACAAATAGGTAACATTCAAATTCATGGCGACTGGATGCGTTGTCCGCGACCAAGTCAAAGTGCATGTCAACCAACGTTCCATTCATTCTACAGAGGCAGGCGTCCATACTTACAAAATGAAATGAAGGCTGAGTACCGCAAGCAAGAGGGCGGCACGTTCAGCCAAATGAGAGGGATGATTTCTATGGGAAGACGAATGGCCTTTACGAAGGTATTGCCGGCGCCATTCAGCGGGCGTCTGGCCAAAACGCTTTTTAAACAAGGCATTGAACAGGCCGAGGTGCCGGTAGCCGCTGTCGTAGGCGACATTAATAATTTTGGCATCGGGTTCCGCCAGCAATTGGCGCGCGCGTTGAAGGCGCAATTCGATCTGCCGCGCGTGAAATGGCACGCCGAATTCCTCGCGGAACAAGCGGCTGAAATGGCGTTCGCTGCAATGCAACTGCCGGGCCAGCTCCGTCAAGGAATGTTCGGAAAGTTCGGCTTCGGTCATTTGCCCGACCAGTTCCCGGATATGATCGCGGAGTTTATTGCCGCTGGTGGAAGCAGAAACCGAGGCCGGCAACAGGCCGGCCACGGCGTTGGCCCATAGCTGCAGCAACGCGCAGCGCATAGGCAACCGGTTGCTGCGTGTTTGGTCGGCCAACCGCATGAATCTTTTTCCGATGGGTTCTTCAGCCTTGAAAAGGGAAACGGGCGGCGCTGGATTGTTCGGGTCAATCTCCAGTTGCTGCCATTCCGCCACGGTGAGCACGCCGTTGAGGTATTGCAATTGGACGGTGAAAAACTGCAGTTTCAGCGGGCCAAGCTGGCTGGCCCGGATGACACCGTCAACATTGTGAGTGGCAATCAAACCATCACCAACCGTCAATTGCCGGGGTTCGACACCATGTTGCAACCAGTAGCCCGTTCCCACCGCCACACGCACCATCAGCCATCCATTGCAACGGGGAGGCCATTCGGTGGAGGGCGGCAGCGTCAACTCCTGCAAGATGAGATGTCGCTCAACAATCATCAGCTTAAGAAGCTAATGGCGGGATGTGACTGCCATGTGTCAAAATTGCGACAATTTTGAAAAGATTCGTCAGGTCGGCTTTGAACGGAAATCCTCGGATCGCCGATCATACGCCCGCATGGACACGCCGGAAGCACCCTCCGATTTTCTTTAAATCGCGAACGGTGGCACTCTTTTGCTTCGAATGCTTTTGCCGTTTCCGTTGTTCCGATATTTCTGCCGCCACCGGCCGGGGCTGGTTCCAAAATGGCGCGTGAACATCAGATTGAACAAACTTAAAGACTTGTATCCGCTCTCCAAGGCCACCTCCACCACCTTGGATCTGCTGGTGGCGAGCAGGTCGCGGGCGCGCGTCAGTCGAAGTTCGGCGCGCTTGTCGCGAAATGACATGCCAACCAACTCGCGAAAAATCCGGCTTAGATGCCGCGACGTGCAATGGGTCATCCGCGCCAACTCGTCGAAGCTCATTTCCAGCAACTCAGCCGACGGCGTCCGCTCCAATAACACCCGCAACCGCTCCTTGGCGTCGGCGGTCTCCCAATTGGACGCGGCTTGCTCCAATTCACTGCCGAAAACCTCGGCAAAAAGTTGAAGCAGGTTCAATCGGAATAACAATCCAGCCGAACTCCGACCGGCGTACAGTTCCATCATTTTCACGGCAACCGGATTTTGCGGTGGAAGAATTCGAAGGGGAAATTCCTTCCGGGCGGCCGCCGTCTCGAGAAAATCCTGTTCGCCCAAGGTGATCAGGCCGGTAAGCCGCGCCGGAATCACGTTGAACACACATAGTGACAACCCGCCCAATTGGCTGGCGCGAATGCTTCCTTGCCCATGACCCGCAACCAAAAGAGCCGTTCCTGTTTTAAGCTCTTGACTCAATTGTGGTTGAAGGTAATAACCGGTTCCGCGGGCCATTTGAATCAGCGACCAACCGGGCGATCGCGGCACCCATTCTCCCCCTGGCGGCACCGAAATTTCCCGAATGACCAAATGAGGTTCGTATGTACGCTGCGGTCGCTTCATTCTCTCAGAATTTCCAAAGTGTCTTTAGTGACTTAATTGCGATTCTGGCGGTTGCCAAACAACTCTTCTTCATCCGCTCTCCTGATACGCCAGCGTGGCAACGCCTCATCTTGAGAAGTGAATGTTACGAACCAGTGGCGTTTCCGAAAAATACTGGAAACTTGATTTCTTATTTTTGATCCGTTGTTTGTCGCGCGGAGACCATCCGACAGTGACGCTAGGCACAGGCAGTGTTCAGTTTTCAAGGACTCCATCGGTTTTCGCCAGGCTCTTTGTTTCGGGATTGTCACAATTCCGACAAAAGCCTGTAATATAAATTGCCCAGCTTTCTCTGACGTGAATGTTCAGGTGCCCGCCTTCGGGCTGCGCCGACTGGTTTGGTGTGGTGTAATTTTCACCGTCTGTGTTGATCACAGCATTGTAGGTGTTGCCTAAGCCGCAAGTCGCGGGAGAGCCATGTCATGTGACAGAGTGTTATTGCGAGCAATGAATCTGATCATTTTGTCCACCATCAATTCCGCCCAAAGTTCATGTGGGGGGAATCAGTCGTGACCGGCGGGCTGCGGCATGGGCTGTTCAATCAATGTTGCGCGACCAAACACGCTTCTGCCGTCGCGTTGCATTCACATGCGCCGAACGAATGCAAATATGACTGATCGGCTTTCCCTTTTTTGCCCGAGGTTTGAGTGCAGCCGCGCCGTTTGCCTGCTGTTGCTTGTTTGCTGCTGGGTACAAGGAACGACGTTGAAAACGTCCGCAGCCGAATCTGTTCCTTCACAAAACTCCCCGGCCTCCTTGCTGGCAGCCAAAGCAACAGTCATGGTCGAAAGCAACTCGGCTCCTCACTTCAATGTCCGGGCCTATGTCGTAGAAGGCAGTCCATTACTTCCTACGAATACCGTGGCCTCCATCGTTTCCAAATACGCCGGGCCGAACCTCAGTTTGGAGGAAATAGTGCAGGCGGCCTCAGACCTGCAATTGGAATACCATAATCAAGGTTATCCGGCGATAAGCATCGCCTTCGTGCCGGAGCAAATCACCGACGGCATCGTCACGTTTAACGTTGCTCAAACAGCCATTCCACAAATCGTGGTGGCTGGTGAACGTTACCTGAGTCTGAGCAACGGTGTGGAAATTGTGTCCAAACCGCCGGCTGCCGCCCCCGTTCCTCCCCAAAAGCCGGTTGCCTCCGCCACCACCAATGCGGCGCCGCCGGCAATCAACTTCGCCACAAAACCAGCCACTCCCACAGAAATGTACCAAGCGATCGCCGCCTTGCATCGGAAGATGACCGAGTTGAATGCCGAGGCGAAAGACACCCGGGTTCATGTGGTTTCGACCAATGCCGGTCCCCGGTTTGAGGTGGAAAAATATCTGATCAACAGCAACTCCATTTTGCCGTCGGCGGCCATCGGTGAGGCGATTACCAACATAGACGGCGCTTTTGGCACTAATGTCAGCTTCGATGGGATTGAGACGGTGGTGACCGAACTGGGGAAGGCGTACCATGAGCGCGGCTATGTAACGGTGGCGGTGGACGTGCCCCAACAGAAACTCACCAATGCGACCGTGAAATTGCGGGTGTTGGAAGGCCGGCTGGCGGACATCAAAGTTACTGGCAACCGCTACTTCAGTTCCAACAACGTGATGCGCGCGTTGCCCAGCCTGCACACGAACATGGTGCTCAACGGCCCGATCTTCAATGCCGAACTGAACCGGGCCAACGCCAATCAGGATCGGCAAATTTATCCCGTCATCGGTCCCGGCCCGGTGCCAGACACCAGCGAACTCACCCTCAACATCAAGGACCGGCTGCCGCTCCACGCCAAGGTGGAATTCAACAATCAAAACTCGCCCGGCACACCGGACCTGCGCGTGAACGGCTCGGCCGTCTATGACAATCTCTGGCAGGCCGAAAATTCGCTCGGCGTCCAATACGGTTTCTCACCGGAGCTCTATAAGCAGGGTGGCCAATGGAATTTTTACGACCAGCCTATCGTCGCCTACTACAGTGGATTTTACCGCCTGCCGCTGGGCAACCCGGAGCCAATCGAGGACGTGGTGGCGAGCAAACCCGGCAGTTTCGGCTACAGCGAAGCCACGCGCCAATTCCGGCTGCCGCCGCCTTCTGGCCAGCCTGAACTGACTGTGTACGGCAGCCGCGCCACCATTGACACCGGCGTTGAAACCATCTCCAGTGAGACCCTGTTTGACATTCCCTTTGTGCGCCAGCTCACCTCTCAAGTAGTTCACCAGGACGTTACGATTAACGAAGATGTTGGATTCCAGTTGGCCAAACCGTTGCCGGAAATTGGCAGTGTCCATTCCTCCTTATCCGGGGGACTTGATTACAAAGTCTATTCTTTGAGCTCCTATGGAACCAATATTTTCACCGACTTGACTTATTATAAAAACTCTTCAGGCCAAATTGTTGCAAACCCCCCGGCGAATGAAGAATCCGCCGTACCGGCGACCTACCCGACGCTGGACTATTTGCCTTTATCGCTGAATTACAGCGCGAGCCTGCAAGATGCGTTTGGTCCCGCCACTTGGGGATTGGGCTTGAGCGCCAATCTTTGGTATTCCAGCTCTACGCTTACCAACCAAGGCGTGGAACTTGAGGGTGAAAAAAGTCTCCAATTTATAACAGGCTCGGCTCAATCCACCGGCCATTGGGTGGTCCTCCGGCCCAGCTTCTCGCAGGAAATTGATTTTTACACCAATTGGACGACGTCCATCCGTGCGGACGGCCAATGGTCCAGCGAGCCGTTGGTCAGTACCGAACAATATGGCGCGGGTGGCGTCAACAGCGTCCGGGGCTATCACGAAGGCGAGGTTTTCGGCGACACCGGCTGGCATGTCAGCCTTGAACAGCAAACGCCGGCGCATGTGGTCGGCTCCGTCTATGACGGGGCGCCGCTGACGATTCGCGGCTCGGTCTATATGGATTATGCAGACGTCTATTTGCTGGATCCCCCCCAGGGTCGTCAGGCCAGAACCCCGCTTTGGGGCACGGGTTTTGGATTCTCCGCCGCAACCGGGTCCCACTGGCAGGCACAATTTCTCTTCTCCTGGCCGCTTTTGAGCGCCGGCACCGTTTCGGCATACCAGCCGTTCTTTAATTTTGCGCTGACGGCGCAGTTCTGACTTGTCACCTGAATGTTACAAAAAACGAATTTATTCCAGCAGCAATGGCGTTATGCTGGCGGATGATAGGCGTGTTACCGTGAACAAGGTTTTCTTTCATTATTGCAGGTTGGTCGGGACTGGCATTGTTCTGCTGGTTTGGGGAGGGAACTCTCTTCACCTCCACGCCAATCCGACCGGCGGCGTTGTTGCCCAAGGCACGGCTACCATCGGCACATCAGGTTCGCAATTGACTATAAATCAAACTTCCGCCAGCGCTTTTATCAACTGGCAAAGTTTCAATATCAGCGCTGGTGAAGCCACGGTCTTTAACCAACCTTCGTCCTCCTCGGTCACTTGGAACTACATCAACGACCCCAACAACCCGAGCGCCTCCAGTATCAACGGGAATCTCAGCGCCAATGGCTATTTGGTGCTGCAAAATCCAAACGGCTTCACCGTTGGCGGCTCGGCGGCCATTTCCGCTCATGGCTTGGTCATGACCACGGCTTCCACGCCTGCGTTCGACCTTTCCAGCGGCGGACCCTGGTCTTTTAATGCGCCGCCGCCCACCGCCAAAATCATCAACTACGGCCAGATTAACATTGCCGGCGGCGGTTCGGCTTTTCTCATCGCCAATGACGTTGAGAACAATGGGACGATTGCCGCGCCGGGCGGCAACATCGGTCTTTACGCCGGTCAAACGGTCCTAGTTTCCACGTCCCCGGACGGGCGCGGATTAAGCGCGCAAGTCACCCTGCCTCAAGGCTTGGTGGACAATGAAGGCAAATTGGTTGCCGATGCCGGCAGCGTCATTCTACAGGCGGCCCAAATCGTCAATCAAGGGGGATTGATCCAGGCCAACTCCGCCCAAAACGTCAACGGAACCATCGAACTGGTCGGGAGCGACTCGGTCAATCTGGGCGCCAGCTCCGTCATCTCGGCCAATGGAGACACGACAGGCACCAGCCCCGGCGGCTCGGTGACGATTCAATCCGGCAATAGCTTTTCCGATCAAAACGGCTCAGTCATCAATGTCGCCGGGGGCACGCAGGGCGGCAATGGTGGACAAGTGACGATTTCCGCGCCCCAGATGAGCGCCTTTCAATCCAGCATCAACGGCTTGGCCGGTGCCGGCTATGCGGACGCCAGCCTTTCCATTGACACGGCGGATATAACACTGAATGCCGACGGCAGTCCCGTAGCGGGCCAACTCGCTCTCAACATCAATTCCTTGTCCGCCGGGTTGTCGCAAATCAATCTTCAGGCGGCCAATAGCATCGAACTGAGTTCGCCATGGAATTTGACCCCAAAGAGCGGCATCATCGGCGCGCTGTCACTACTGGCTGGAAACACCATCACGGTGGACCCCGGCGCGGGAATTGAAGCGGACGCCGGGCGGATTGCCATGAGCGCGACAACGGTGAATCAGAACGGAGTTCTCCGAGCCGATTCAATCGGCAACGCGAATGGAGCCATTGAAATTTACGCGAGTGGCAGCAGCGGCAGCCTGAATTTGGGCGCCAGTTCCGTCATTTCCGCCGCTGGCGATTCGACCACAACGAGTCCCGGTGGGTTTGTGGTCTTGAATTCGGCAGGAACGTTTTCAGACCCGACAGGCTCCAAGATTTCCGTTTCGGGAAATAATGGCGGACCGAACGGTTTTATTGAGATTTTTGGCAATGGAACCACTGCAAACACGGTCAACTCCACGATTGATGGCACGGCCGCCGCACAATTCTCCCGTCTGTTCGTCAATCCCTTCGGTCTGACACTTTCCTCCAGCGCCACGTCCACCTCCTCTTCAAGCCCCAACTTGAATGTAAGTGATTTATTGCCCTATTCGCAAATTTGTCTTTACAACATCGAGCTGAGTTCGCAGTGGGCTCCAGACGCGAGCACCCCCGGCACCTTGAGCTTGTTTGCGGGCAACGACATTACCTTGGATGACGGTTCAGGAATTCAAGTCGGAAACAATTGGACTGTGAATTTGACTGCCGGCACGCTTCCTTCAAGTTCCCAACCAGCTTCCGGCAGCGACGGGATTTATCTGAATGGCACTGCTTACATTCAAGCTGCGAACGGCGACGCCAATCATAACGCCATCAATCTGTATGCCGCCAACGAAGTCATCGTCAACAGCGGCGCCATCCGAACCATCGGCGGCGGCAATATTGACGTGACAACGGAATATGGGAATGTCAACACGGGGGACAATACCTCCGGGTTTAATTTTCGGTGGAATGCCCCCTACTATACTCCATTTCAAGTCTCCAGCAGTGCGCTCGAGACAATTAATTACAATCAATCGAATCTCGGCGGCATCAGCACCGCCGCCGGCGGGAACGTGACCATCAACGCCGGCGGCGACGTAGTCAGTTTCCCCACCACGATGGTCGCGGCGAACGATCCCGGGACAGGGGCCTTTGGACCCGAAGCGGGGAATGTGACGATTAACGCCGGCGGCAGTGTCTATGGAAACTATGTGGTGATGAACGGCACGGGCATCATCAACGCTGGCCAGAACATCGGCGTCGGTCAATCTGGTGACAATCAAAATGTGGCATTGAGTCTGGCCACAGGCAGTTGGAGCCTGAATGCGCAGGGAGACATCTATTTGCAGGAAGTGCGGAATCCCAATGGCGTTTTCAATAATACTATCAATCCATACACTTATGTGGCCACAGCCGGGACTCATTACTTTGACTATGGCCCGCAAGCTTCAGTCACGCTGACGGCCGGCAACGGAGTTTATTTGACCGGTTATCAAATCCCGCGGCCAAACGACGCCATTCCCTTGATTATGCCCCCGATACTGAATATCAACGCCGGTCCCGGTGGAATCGTCTTGCAAACGCCGCTCGCCGCTGAAAGTGACGTCACCTTGCCGAACTCCGATATCACCTTGTTTGCTTCGCCCGACGGGAATCTCCAAATCAACGACCGGGGAGATTTTAGCAGCGGAAATGACGACGGCAGCGACGCCTCCTTGACCTTGTCCGCCAGCAGCTCGGCGGTTAATGACAATCCGGTGGTGATTAACATCGGCGGAAATATGGAAAACATCAGCTTGCAGGTGTCCAAACCGGCCCAGATAAGCGTGGCAGGCGACATGATCGGCTGCACTTTTTACGGGAATAATTTGAACGCCAGCGACGTCACCTCCCTCACTGTCGGTGGCCAGATTTACAACCCGGGCTCATTTAACTTCATAACCTTGGATCAAGGTTTATCCAGCCTGCCGTTGCAGGACCTGGCTCCCGGTACGGTTAATTCCTGGTCTCAAATCCTGCTGGGGGCGGTGAATGCAGCACAGCTAGCCACCCTGTCGCCCTTAAGCGCCGATCCCTCGAATCCCTCGCAATGGGCCTCATACGCCCTGAACAATGCCGGCATGTTCCCAAGTATTGGCAGTGAACTCACGACCGAACTGTCTTACAACTCAGCCACAAAAACGCTGACCGCCATTGGCCCCTTGTCCTTGGACCTGTTGACGGACTTGGAGCAGCCGTCTCTGACCGTGTTGCGTTACGGTCCCAATGGCTATCCGCTCCTGGATTCCTCCGGCCATTTTGTGACCGATACGGTCACCTTGACTCCCAGCACCGATTACGCTCAACTCGCCTCTCTCTATCAAGCCAGTCATCAAGGCAGTCAGGGAGCACCGCCGCTGGGGTTTGTCAAGGGCGGTTATACCGTTGGCGGCCCGGGCGAATTTGACATCAACGCCGGTTCCATCTCGCTGGGCAACTCGAAAGGAATCCTGTCTGTTGGAGGCGCGACCATCAACGTGGTCACGCTGGATAATGATCAAACGGTAAATGGCATAATCGTGCCGAGTTTGAACATGCCCAGCTCCACCATTGCGGCGCTCGGCGGTGGAGATGTCAATGTGACCGGCGACGGGGCGAACAGCCAGGGAATTTCAATGGATTTAGGCTCCCAAGATTTGTTGCCCTTCGAGGCTCAAATCATGAATGCCAGCAACCTCGGCTTGGGCATTTACACCACGGGCGGCGGCGACGTGAATGTGACCGCTCTGGGCACCATCAATATTGACAGTTCCCGCATCGCCACCTTGAACGGCGGCGATGTCAGCATCACGTCACTGACGGGCGATATCAACGCCGGCAGCGGCGGCACGGTGGCTATCCCGGTCAATTTCTATTCTCCGGCTTATTCCGGCCCCGAGCCGGTAGAGTATGTTCCCGCGAATGGCATTGTGGCGGACACGCTGGCGAACGCGTCTCAGGTTCCCGGCGCCGCCCGTCTGCCGGGCAATATCACGGTGACCGCGCTCCAGGGAAACATTATTGCCAATCTGGGTGGAATATCGCAGGAAGCGTTCGGCGGGACCCTGTCCGCCTCCGGTCCCGACAGCCCCACCATAACGCTGACGGCGAGCGGTTCGCCGGACCTTGGTGAAGGCAATATTATTCTGGGCACATCCGGCGTGATTGGGGTGAACGTAAATGCTACGGCCAGCGGCACCATCACGGGCCTGATCATTTCCCAACGGAACGCCGACATCAATGCGGCCCAAAGTTTCGCCGGGACCGTTCTTTCCGGCGGCACGGCCACTTTTTCCGGTGGCGGCACGATTTCCGGGACGATCGTTGCCATTGGCGGCGTGAACACCTCTGGCGGCGGGAGCCTTTCAGCCACCGCCAACGTGCTCAGCACTTCCGTCAACGGCGGCGCGGGCACCCTGGCCACTTCCTCCTCCGCCACCGCCGCCAGCCAAAGTGCCGCCGGGCAGACCAGCGCCGAAAACCAGCAACAGGTCGCCAGCAACAGCACCGGAAACGATGACGAAAAGAAAAAGAAAAAGAAGGCGGCGCTGGTTCGGAGTGTCGGACGGGTCACGGTCATTCTGCCCAAAGCCAGTTGAGCGCGTTGATGCCCGCTTTATTTCTATTGCCATTCAGCCGGGGATATTTTTATCGTGACAACACGGGAGTTGACGAAGAGTGCTGGGTTTCAATCCACGCACTGCGCTTTGCGCAGGAAGCGATGAGAAGGCCAAACCTGGCGTCTTAGTTTTTGGACCGCAGACCGTTTCGGTCCAACCAAGGGCGGTTCAAACGGTTACGATTCAAAAATGGCTTCAAAACCGGATTTCTGGCGGCTGTTTCGCCTGAAAAAAACGTGTCGAGACGGAGCCGTCGGTCGCTGATGGCTCCGATTCCGTCTCAGATTGGTGCTTCTGAGCGCCTCATTGCTCCCATTGTGTCTCGGACGGCTCCGATTTGATCTTTGACTGGCAGCAATCGGTCACTGACGGCTGCTTCCCAGAGGCCAAATTCTCCGTGTGTTGGACAGACAGCGGATAAAAACGGGACGCGGCGGGACACACAAAAAGTTGAAATGCTGAAAGCTGAAGGCCGAAATAAACAAGAGGTCAGAAGTCAGAGGCTCGGAGACCCGCCGGGCTAGTCACCCATTAAAAAAATAAGAGCCGGACTCGCGTCCGGCTCAATTGGTGACGAGGTTTATACGCCTTCACCGAGACGCTCAGAAGAGCGGCGCGACCATGAAAGGTCGCTGTCCGAGCCGCGCCACAAGCAAAACCTCTCTGCCAACCCAAACGGACAGCGAAATTAACCAGTCCGGTTGCCGCATCTTTCGGGCTAATTCAGCCGTCGTTGGCTTGGCTGGGGCGAAGCCTGCCGGTCGCGCTGAAAATCACTTGTTGCCCGGTTTCCAGGCGGGCTTTTGGAAATCCGGCGCGGCATAAATGGGGGTACCACGGCCATCACTTCCGTCAGGCCGGGGTCTTCGGGTCCATAGCCAAGCGCGCGAACCTCATTCGGGCGGGCACGGGCAGTGGCGGATGACGGACACCTGTGTTATGGTGTTGGCGCACGAATGGAAAGGAGTTGAACATGATCAAGGTGGCATTATTTGTACGGCTGGAAGCAAAACCCGGAAAGGAGGCGGAGGTTGAACGCTTTCTGAAGGGCGGCCTTCCGCTAGTTGAACAGGAACCGGCCACGCTGGCCTGGTTCGGCATTCGCCTGGGACCGACCACGTTCGGCATTTTCGACGCGTTCCCGGACGAATCGGGCCGGCAGGCGCATCTCTCGGGAAAAGTTGCGGCGGCCTTGATGGCCAAAGCACCGGAGTTGCTCGCGCGGGCGCCGGTCATCGAGAAGGCCGACGTCCTTGCGGTGAAACTCCCTGCATGACTTCGATTTTTCTCGCTACCCCGTCAACGTGCGACGCCGGTGGGAAGCCGGGCAACTGAGACACCATATCGGCCAATCCCAAAAACATCTGCACCCGCTGGCCCATCTCGCGAAGCTGCTCCATAAACCGGATTTCCGCGATGGGAGTTTTAGCCTTTAGCTTTAGCCTTCAGCCTTCCTTCTGCCGCCGCCCGGCAAGAGCGAAGATGGTTTAAAATGAGGAACTGACCTTGAGTGGAGGGGCTATGGCATGACAGGCGCTTGCCCATTCAGGTCGCTCAACTGCCGGCGACTCAATTTGACTTTGGAACCAAGAAGTGCTGCCACCGGTCATTCTCTAAAATCAGGTCCTGATAACCTTGTTGGTGAAGCCGGCTCATTAATTCCATTGGGATGCCTGGCATCGGGTACATGTCGTACTTGATGGCCCTTTTTTGACTGACCAGCGTTTGAAATTTGGTTTCCCACCCACGGGATAGAGCACTGACTTCAATGAAATCGCCTTGCGGCGCGGATTTCACGAGCGAGATATTCATACAGATTGGATTAGGCACAAAGCCGGCTTAAAAGTCCAGTCAAAACGCGGTTAATCGCCGAACGTCTCCCAAACGTCACAGTCATGTTGCGGTCCCGTCTTTGACCGAATGGTACCAATGTGATTTGCTCTTTCGCGTTCGATTCAAGCCCAGGTCGAATAGTTAACGGCGCTGGCAGCGTTCAGCCGTACAGCATCCGCCAGCGCCGTTTTTCTTCCCGCCCGGAGGCCAAACCCGCCAATCACTTGAAGGGAACGCCAAACACTCAAAGCAACCAAATTGAAGCACACAACCGAGGAACTGGAACACAAAGCATCTTGCTGACACGGATTTCACGAATTTTCACGATTCGCCGCCCGGCAAGAACGAAGCTGGCTCAAAATGCCGGACTGGCCCCTTCATGTAATCGGATTCATCAAAACATCGGCAATACAGGCCGCCCAAATAAAACTCTCAAATCTCTGCGCCCTCGTCGTCCAACCGGACAGGGGGGAATGTGTCAATGCGCGGGACTGCCCCCGAATTTTCTCTCTTCGCATGTGTGCGAAAATGTGCAAACCTCTACGCAGATGAATCGCAAGACGACTGGCCAAATTGAATTTGCCCTGGAAGACCATCTCCTGTGGATTGTTGAAAAACAAATTTCTGCGCATTTTGTTTCAAAGACGCTGAAAAAGGTAGTTCGATTTATGAAGCTACCGGTTGGAATGATTGTACCGGATCTTGTTTTGATTGCTACTCGTGCTAATGCAAGGCCTCCGAAACATTCCAACCGCGTTCCGTCGTTATTTGAGTGTGAAATACTGGCGACACTTCTCAAGCGCGGGCCATTGGGGCGAAGAACACTGGCGCGCCTTTTATATGCGAGGGAAACCAGTTTAGAACGTGCTGTACTTCGCTTGGTCCGCGACAAATTGCTACGAGTCAATCGTGCCGGGGCTCTGGTCGTGCGGAGAGACGCATTCCCATCAAAAATCAAAATCGTTTCGGTTGAAGCGAAACTACGAAGGTGGAAAGATGCAATCAGACAAGCTAAGGAATATCACCGATTTTCAAATCACTCGTATGTTGCCCTACCTAAGACCGTGGTTGACCGCAATCCGAGACTCCAAAACGCGTGCCGTCGAGAACGAGTTGGATTGATTTCCGTAAGCGCAAAAAAAACGGAGCTTATTCTGGCAACAAAGAACGTGAAACCGATTACCGCCGAACGAATATGGCTAATTCGAAAAGTTGCGGCGTTGCACAAAACGCCACGTCCTGCTTCAAATGGTTACGAAGCCCCGACCACTTCTAAGAATTGACCAAAAGCCTGACGCCAAGCGGCCTGGTGGTTAAGTTCTGTCCGAGGATTAAATCCCCCAACGCTGTATAAATCAGAAGCGAGTTGCTCGGCTCCTTTCAGCCACTCGTTTGCGTAACGTAAGCAAGCTGTTTTCGGTTGCCCATTTAATTTTGCGGTCTCGCGAACAGCAACAGTGTAAAAATGTTCCCTTGCAGCCTCGACGTTAGATTGGCCATGCCGCCATTCAGGCACTGTGCCGACACTGCGACGAGCCCTCAAAGCTGTTATTAAGCCGTTACTAGCTTGGGTTTCGTCTTCCAGGCGCTTGAGAAAACCTCTTTGGACCAAACGGTCGAGGTCTCCTTCCAGATGAATTTCTCCAGCCAGACCATGGGTGTAGTAGGTCGGAACCGCCATCCCCATTTGATCTGTAAAGTCAGCAAGCATCACCCTGCGTTCCCCCCGATACCAGCCAGCGGACCAAACATCCGCGCCAACTGCTGTTGCAAGGAGACCGGCCAATCCGATTGGGCCAACAATGATTCGTTTTAATCCCGCTTCTCTAAACTGATGAATCAACCGTAATAAAGAACCAACCGTGTTAGGATGAGTGCAGTAGTAACCGTGTTCATTCGATTGTTCGATCACGATATAAACCCCCTCCGGTGTGCGAGCAGTAATCTGATCAATGATTACCGTCAGTAAGTCGTTTTTCCATGGGTCTAATCCGCGCAAGGAAGTGTCTGATAACGCAACGGATGCAATCCGATCCATGCCAGGCGCAATCGTTTCGGCAACTTCCAACCCGCTATCAAGCCAGCCGAGTTCAACTGTATAGTCGCTCGACAACTCGGCGGTAAGAGGAGATGGGAGAATAATTGCTTCGCAATCGATGTTCTGTTGAAAAAGGACGGATTTAAGAATCGCCGTTCGGATGCGCGGCTTATCGGTCGGAATTGTTCCCTTCCAAGCACGATGAATCTTTCCCAATGCTTCTTGTCTCCATTCTGTTTGATCTTGTTTTGAGCTGTCGAACGGCTTGATTCCTTCTGTTAGAAACCAGCCGTAACTAGCTAAATTTACACACGCCTTCCGACACGTTGCGGCAGGAAGCTCCGCAAGATAGAGTTGTGGATCCAATAGTCGTTGCGTGAGATATGGGTATTTTTTACTCAAATCCTTTCGGCCCCGCCGAATTAAGGTCGGCGACGGAACACCTGCTGGGAAAATCAGACCACCAGAGATTCCCTGAACATTGCCAGGGATGGCCATTTTGTAACGCGCGGGTGCGTAGAATGCGTTATTCATATTCGTTTGCTTATATGTATTTTAGGAAACAATCGGCGACATGAAGCGGATTTGGGCGGTTCTGTGGATTAAGCACAAGCATTGAATTCAATAGAAGCTCAAATGGAATTGGCATCCCGAACTTCAAGGCAGCACATTTAACCCCACCTCCGGCGAATGCCAATTGATTGTTGCCCGTTGGATGGATGCCGAGCAACAGCTCTTGAAGCACGACACCAGGGAGAAAATATCAGACTTACATGACAATTGCCGGAGCGCGTTTGCTTGCTCTGGTGACATATAGCCATCAGTCCCCCAAGTTTTACCAAGAGTTGTGAGCGCACCCAGCGATAGGTGGCGCGCAACTCCAAGATCGATCAGCACCGCACGACCATTGTGAGCAAACATAATGTTATTCGGCTTAATATCTCGATGCACCAAGCGCTCAACCCATAAGGCTGCAATGGCCAATGCAATTTCGCGGCCAATCCGAGCTACCTGACCCGTGGGCAGATGACCGCGAGAGAGCACAGCAGATAAAACCTCTCCCTCAATGAATTCAGTGGCTACAAACATGCAATTTTGTCCACGTAAATTGGTGTGGCCGGCGGCGTGGAGTTTTACGATGTGGTCACATTTCAATCTGGCAAGCGCCTGGACTTCTCTGTGTGTTCTTTCCACCAGCGATCCTGGATAGTAAATCTTCAGGGCAACTGTTTGCGATGGCACGTTGTCTTGCTGTTTCGATTCGGCCTTAAACACAACACCCTGACCGCCAGTTCCTCTAGCTATGGATGCGATTTTGGTGAAGCTGCTGCGGAAAGCAGCTTCAACCTCTGCATTTGAAAGTGGTGGGTTAAAACTCAAGGTCTGGTCGGTTCATCCACTAATTTCTCTTTTCAAGAACACGTTGGTGGCGTGGAATTCCAAAAAATCTCTTTGCGGTTCGGCAAAACCGCCATCCTTGACGACGCGATCCGTATGATGGCCATCTCCAGGATGGATTCTTCGTGAGCCAACGGTTTCTTCTGACCCGCCATGACTACGAGAGTGGGCCGGAGCGGCGCGCGCGTCAATAGCGAGCTGGTTGAAGGTTGTTGGTTGACCCGCCTTCGTTCACTACAGCGAGGCAAGGAGCTGAGGTTTGAGAAAGGGGCAGAAGACGGAGGGCGGAGGGCGGAGGGCGGCAAAACAGAAATCCGCGGGCGCTGATGCGTCATTTGGCCACTTCTTCGAGAAAGAGGATTTTGTAAACGTCAGACCTTTTGGCTGAAGCGGAATACTTTGCGATTTCGGCCGGGTCGGTGCTGGCCCGCACCAGTTGGAAGCGTCCAACGCAAAGCCATTCGCCCATGCCAGTCTTCAGGCATACCGGGATTGAACCCGCCTGCGCGCAGAAGATGTCCGCCCACTCGCGGACCTGCGGGCCGTCGCCGGCAAGAACCACCAGCGGCGCCTCCGGGTTGAGCTCCAGTGTGAAGCAACCCGCCACGACCTTCCCGTCCCGATGCAGCAGGTAATACGGGCCTGAGCCGTCGGCGTTGGTTTCGTCCACGATCTCGCCCCAGGTGTAGCGGCGTCCTTTGATGAGTGACATGGCGTTTGGTAGCGCGAGTGTGCGCCGGAAAGGGGGCAGAGGCGAGCAAATTTGGGAATGTAGAATCGCGGTTTTCGAAAGGCGATTTAAACAGATTCTAACCTGCAGCCTTCAACACTCACGGACTGCCGGTTGACAGCCGGAAAAATGCCGCGTAAATGGCTTCCAACTTCTCCAAGGCTACGATGGACAGGTCGCCTCACGCGGCAGGCCGCGCGACCGGGCGGGTGACGGCTTCTCTCCGCCGCGACCCTTTACATTCCTGCTGCTTTGGCAAAAATGACGCATGGCTCACGCACAGACCAAAGATGTAAAACCGCTGCATTGGGGCGCCACCTCGCAGGATTATCTCCAACACCGGCCGGGATACCCCAACGACTTTTTTGTTCTTTTGCAATATCTGGGGATCGGGTTGGCGGGACAGGACATTCTCGATCTCGGTTCGGGCACTGGAGCACTGGCCGTTCCATTCGCGAAGCAGGGCGCGCGGGTTACGGCCGTGGATGTTTCGGAAGGACAAATCCAGGCCGGACAACAGGCCGCCCGCCGGCATGGTGTCAAAATCACTTTCAAGATGGCTCCGGCCGAGGCCACGGGTTTGCCCGACCATGATTTTGACGCGATCACCGCCAGCATGTGCTGGAGCTATTTTGACATGAACCGCATGGAAGCGGAGGCGCCGCGCCTGCTCCGTTCGGAAGGGTTGCTGCTGGTGAGTTCCTTGACCTGGATGGCGGCGGAGAACCCCATTGCCAGCCAGACGGATCAATTGATTGCCAGGCACAATCCCGCGGCGGGGCAGTCGAGCCGGGGTGGAAACGTGGAAATCATTCCAGCCTGGTCGCTGGCCCGGTTCCGGTTGAAAACGTACCACGATTTTACAGTTAATGTGTCATTTACACGCGAGTCCTGGCGTGGGCGCATACGCGCCTGCAAGTGGATTGGCGCGGCGTTGTCCCCGGAGCAGACGGAAGCATTTGACCGCGAGCATCAGACTTTGCTGGAAGGAATTGCCCCTGCCCAATTTGACATCCGCCACCGTATCCGAATTCAGATTTTCGAACTCAAACGAAGCTGAGCGCGGCGTCGGTTCCAAAAGCTGCCGGGAAAGAGCGTCACCTGGGCGGAGAGAAACAGCGGGGGCCGTTGGCACATCGCATTTGACAGTCACAGAAGCCGCATTATCGTGTTTGCGATACACGGAATCGCACCAAGGAAGCCATATTTCTGTGATCACATAAACATGAACGAAAGAATTGTACAAATAATTCCCGCCGATGATTGGTTTGCCGTGTTTAAGATGGATGACGACGCTGAATTGTCCTTGCCGCTGAACTGCTGGGCCTTGTGTCAAGCGGAGGATGGCTCTTCCCGCATCGAGGGCATCTATGTGGATGCAGCCGGTGATTGCACCGCGGCCAAAGCGGCCACCAATTTCCTGCGTTACAAAAGACTTTCGGCGGTTGACATCTGATCCAGTTTCTCCACCGCGGAGGATTTTTGGCGCAGGACCTAGAGGCCGATGCCGGCCAGCAGGGCGTCGGGATTTACGATTGCCGATTTACGATTGGAGCGGAAGTTTGCGTGTGGTTCGTGTGTTTCGTGGTTGAAACAGTTTCATCAAGGACTGCCGGTTGACAGCCGGAAAAATGCCGCGTAAAGCTACGCCACGCGGTTGTGCCGCGCAAAAGGCTCCGCCTCACGCGGCAGGCCACGTAAAAGGCTTTCGGCCTCACCCGGAAGGCCGCGCGCTGCCGACAGATTGTCCGATGGATTGGTGGAAGTTTCCCGCGTTGGTGGCCGGGTTGCCGCTGAATATCAATTTGTAGGGACAGCGCGCTGCGCTGTCCGGACGCCGCAGCGCGGCGTCCCTACCATTGAAAATGACGCATTACCCTCCCTCCGGTTATTTCAAGAACTGAATGAAGTTTTTCATGGCCGTGGTCAGCACCCGGCCTTTGCGGTAAATGACGGCCACCGGCTCGGCGTACCGGCCGTTTTCAAACGGGCACGCCGCCAGCAGGTGGTTGGACACTTCCGACATGACCGTTGCTTCCGGCAGGATGGCAATGCCCACGTCTTTTTCCACCGCTTGCTTGACCATTTCCACCTCGTTGAATTTGCAGTGCGGTTCAAACAGGTGGCGCTGACCGTCGGGGAGTTTTTTCAGAAAGACGCTCCATGGGATTTCGCGCCAGGCAATAATCGGCAGGCCGCGCAGGGCCGGCAGGGAAACTTCGGCGCATCCGGCGAGGCGATGTTGCGGATGACAGACCAGCACCAGCCGCTCGTCGCGGACGCGCTCGATGATCAGTTCCGGCAGCCGCCGGGGATAGGCGGTCAGACCGAGGTCCACGGCGTTGTTCAACACCAGTTCATGCACTTCGTCAATGTGCCCGTAGCGGGCATGGATTTGAAGGTGCGGGAACGTCTGCCGGAACTGCCGGAGAATGGGCTGGAGTTGATGGAGGCCGAAGCTGAGACAGGCGGCCAAGATAAAAATCGCAGCGGAGCTTTTGCGGGTGCGCTCGACCTGCCGCAGCGCCTGGCATTGGAGCTGGAGCATTTCCAGACAATGCTGGTAGCAGAGCCAGCCTTCGGACGTGACCCGGAAATGTTGCCGGTCGCGGACGGCGCAACGGACGCCGAAATGCTCCTCCACGCTTCGGAAGGCATGACAGGCATGGGACACGCTGCAGCCGTTTCTCGGTGCGGCTTTGGTAAAACTTCCGGTTTCAATGACATCGCAGAACACCCTCAGGGTTGCAATCTGCATGCGGGTACGGTATAGCGCGAAAGGGAACGCCGGTCAGCGATGGAACGCCGCCGGCCCATTGTCGAAGCCATCCTTTTCGATTCAGACAAAAAAGGCTGGCCGCTCTGAACCACGGGCAGCCCACGAAACGAACAATGACAAGCCAAACTTAATTAATAATGCGCGCTCACCCGGTAGAACCGCGCGGCATCCGTCGAGGAATCCGTCAAATGATCAGTGCCGCCATCACCCGTGAGCGTTGACGAAGACGTCCAACTCGCCAGCGGGGTCGTCAGCGCGGTTGAGTGATAAAGCGTGTAGGTCGCCCCGCTCACCGTCGTAAAATAGATGGTGGTCGTGCCGCTTGCGCGGGTGACGGACGTAATCTGCGGCGCCGGCGGTTCGGTCACGGCCCGGGTGAACGTCATGGAACCATCATACTTCAAGGTGAAATAACCGACATAATAGGCCGTGCCGTTGTTGGTGCCGGTATTGGGATCCGTGTAACCGGTCGGGACGGATTGATACAGGTCCGAGACGGAAGCCACCGCCGAGGTGAACGGGGTGGGCGTCACGTTTTCGATGGTGGAGGGCAACTGACCTTGAAAAGTCGCCTGGGTATTGTCATTTGGATCCTCGACATAGGCGGAGTAATTTTCACTGCTGTAAGCGCCGTTGACCGGTTCTCGCACCAAGTACATGTTGTTATCCTGGTTGGTCGCTCCCAAGTTGCTGCCAATGTTATTGGCGGCAAATTCAATGCCTGGATTGGTTATGTCCAGTTTAACGGGTGACTGGACATAAAGGGTATAGCGCGATGGGGGCGTGGTTTGGACGTTGGGATTGGAGCGCGGCAGGGTGTACCAGATTGTGTTTTGCGCAAATCCATCCCAGGTGCCGCTAATGCCAAACGACCCCGACACCGACCAATTCAGATTGGTGAAACTGGGGAAAGCATCCGAAAGCTGGCTGGGAGAAAACGTGGCGGTAGGCGAGAGGGTGATGACCGTGCCTATCGGCTGGACTAGAAAGTTGGAAATGTTGCCGACATTCACCACCAGCTCGTAGGAGCCGACATTGGGCTTTCGAAAACCGGCCACCAAATCGCCAGGTCCATAAGTAAAATATTGGGCGCTGGCAATTTCAGGCAATAGGAGGACTGCCAGGATTGTTAGTTTAAAACACCGCCGGTTGATTTTTTGAAAGATTTTTTTCATTGTTCCTTTGTTTGTCATAATTTTGAGAGGAAAGGTTAGCCAAGATTGGCGATTCAAACTACCTGTGTCAGGACATGAACTTCAAATAATCGGACGCATGGGCGGTTTTTACAAGTGACTGGGGGTTTACAGCTTATAACAGAAACGGCTTCGGGACGAATCAAACTTTGCAGCGCATCACGTGATTGTAACAAACCTTCTTTCCTTCGACTCCGAATCGTAACTTGTTTGAAGCGCTGGCGCCCAATAATCTGAATCCCGTCACAATATGGAATTAAACATGCGTAGATATCCAATAGCGGGCATCCGGCTGGCATCGGCATTACTGATTGTGGCCACGGGCGGTTGTGTTTCTTCGCCGCGCTCCCATTTTCAAGCCGTCCAGTCAGCGGCAGGCCAAGGCAATGCCCGGGCGGAGTATGAGCTTGCCCAGTGTTATGAAAATGGAGAAGGGGTTCCGCAGGATTATGCCAAGGCGGCTGAGTACCTCCGCCAGTCCGCCGATCAAGGGTACGCCCATGCCCAGACCGCCCTCGGCTCTTATTACGCGCGCGGCCTGGGCGTCAAACAGGATTTTCCGCAAGCGCTCCAGTGGTATCGCAAGGCGGCCGCGCAGGGAGATTCGCTGGCTCAATACTGCCTGGGTTACGCTTATGCCCACGGCAACGGCGTGCCACAGGATTTTGATGAAGCCGTGGCTTGGTGGCAGAAATCCGCCGAACACGGCCAGACCTATGCGCAAAACGCCTTGGGGCAATTCTATCTCAACGGCGAATATCCCGGTGACACCAAACATGTCAACTATGCCGAGGCGGCCAGATGGCTCGGTAAGGCGGCTGAACAGGGTTACGTGGGCGCCATGAACAATCTGGCTTTTTTGTATCAAAACGGCTGGGGCGTGAAGACGGATTTGATGGAGGCGGCCAAATGGTATCGCCGGGCGGCCGAAAGGGGCGACGCCATGGCCCAGGCCAACCTGGGCTTGATGTACGAGGATGGCGACGGCGGGCTTCCCCATGACAAGGTGCGGGCTTACAAATGGTTCGCGTTGAGCGCAGAACAGGGGAACGCAACCGGCCGGCATTCCTTTGAAGAATACAACCTAAATCATGCGCTCACGCCCGAACAATTTGCCGAAGCGGAGCGGATGGTGGCCGAGTTTCACGCCCAAAATCCTACGAACCAACAAAAGCGCAGCGAGTGACAGGCGCAAAGCAAACGTGGCGGCTTTCGGGAGAAAGCCGCACTCTTCAATTTAGCGGAGTTTGCGGCACTCAATTACAGTCAAACGAGGTTTTTGCAGAGGTCTCATTTCGTGTGTTCTGCGCCAGGTTCAGCCACTCCCCTCAAATAAAAGTTACGGTGAAACCGAGAACGCATCCGGGTTAATTACCAGAGGCTTTCCTTCCGCATTGGCCGCGACCACCTGGGGTTGATACCAGCTATGGTATTGCTGTTGCACATAAGCCTCGTAACCATCGCTGCCCAGCGACGCGAGCAACTGGGCATCGGCGTTTTGCAGGGCCGTTTGCCATTGCGTCAGGGGAGCCGGGTTGTTGGAGTCGGGAACCGATGGATTAGAATTCTGGCTCGCCGGATCGTTGGGGTTTTGGCTCAGACCGTTAATCTCGCCCAAGAACTGCTGCCGCACCTGCGCGATGGCGGCCTGCTGGTCGGCATTGAACCCCAAGGCGCTCCAATTCACATTCTGGAGGAACAACGGGTAGGATGGCGCTGTCCTTTCGGCATTTTGTGACGGAACAGGAACTTGAGCAACCATGCCACCCGTATTCTCCGGCGTTTGATTCGCCGCAACTTGCGGCGGGGTGGCCGTTTGAGAGGCTTCGTTGTTGCCGCTGTTTCCATCCATCGGATTCTCCGCGCTTTGCGCCAAGGCGGCAGTTTCAACCGGCGGCTGGCCGCTCAACAAGCTGGCCACCAATTGCATCTCCCGCGCCTGCGACCACGGGCCCGTGCCGGCGCCGTCCAGATCCAGTTGACTGCGTTCCCAGGCAAACGCCCGGTCGGTGTCGCCCCTGACAATGTCCTCGATGGTCGGTTCCGGACAGCCGATGGCGCGCAGATTGGCGATGTAAGCCCGATAATCCTTCGCAGACACAAGCTGGCTCCAATGAAAAGGCGCGGTTTCCATGTCCGAAGACGCCGGAGCTGCGGGCGTGGCAATCGCCCGCAACGGCGGTCTGGCTTCAGATAAAACCGGCGCGGCGGTGGTTTCTTCCTTTCGCTGGTTCATCAGGACAAAAATCAGGCCGCCGAGCAAAGTCATATTCAGCCAGATGGAAATCTTTAATTTCACTTTTATACTTCGTTTAAACTATCGGCCAACGCGGGCGCGGCAGCGTCTTGGACTGCGGCAGTCCTCTGCCGCTCGATGCCGCCGCAGTGTGGAAAGCGCCAGAGGGCTGGCGCACTCCAAAACCTAGCGGCAACTCGGAAGGCTTTTGATTATACGTTCGCATAAGCCGAAAGGCCAGCGCGGAGGGTGTCCGCGCTGGCCGTGTTGTTAAACCGCTTTTCAACCCTTTGCTGCCAGCGGATTAAGGATTACCCGGGGCGCTTGGGGTGGGATAAGCCGAGTCGCTGCTCTTGGTGCAATTCATGTATTGCTTGGCTATGGCGTTATCGTGATTTCCCGGAAGGAGTCCAAGCTGCTGAACGTTAAGCGTGTTGACGATGGCATTAAACAGATCGGTGCCCAAGGTTTGCTGAATGCCGCTGATCTGGTATTTGCCATACAGATGTTCATGGCCCCAATACCACCATTGGCCGTTCTCAATGGTCTGGTTATTAGAAGGCACGCCATCTACGGTCAGCCAATTATTGACGCCCACAGTGTTGGCAGGATTCAGAAGATCTCCCGGACTGGCATAGCCGATGACAAACCAACCGCTGTTTCCGGTAAATGGATCGGTCTGCTGGCAACTGCCGGGGATGAACAGCGCTTTTACAGTTCCACCGCCGCTTTCATAACCGTTGTTGCCCTCGTTGGTGAGGATGAGCGTGTTATTCGCCGGCTCCTCAATTCCCAAGCCGACGGAATACTGTTGGACGCCGTTTTTGGTGCCGTAATGTTGGTCTGCCAAGAAGTTCATCCGCGTGCCGGAACCCCGGTTACGTCCCGTAAGGTAAACGAACTGGCTGTCGTCGCTTGTATTCCCGCTTATGAAACCTGCCGGCAGGAAGCCAGCACCGGTCAGGACAGTCAGTTGAGGAATGGTTATGTTTGTGCAATCCAGCCAGGCCTGCGAGGGCGTTGTCTGGACATTTTTCGAAATGGCGAACGTGACCACGCCTTCAGTGCCGTAGTTTGTTATAGCTTGCTGCGTGTTGGCCACAAATGGCGTCCAGGAAACCGCTTGGGACGTGTCCGCCTGGGCCAGATCCCCTCCGTGGTAATCGGCTGTTCCGTCCGAGTTGGTTTCCAACAGGTAGGATGGCGGATTGGTGGAGATGGCGCTGCCGTTCAGCGCAACCGCGTTCACGTTAAGCCATTGCTCCGGCGAACCGGCCAGATTGATGACATTGCCGTTGCGATCCGTATTTTTAAGCGTGGTATTGCAGGCTGAGGCGATGCCGGCTTCGGAACCGCTCCACGCCACGTCAAGATAGACGGGCGTTGCGCCGTTATTGATGGTGCCATGCACAACCAGGTAATTGGCGCTGAGTGGATTGGCGTTGCCATACGTCACATAGGTGACGGAACCGGCATCAAACAAGCCGCCGTTGTTGGTGCCGGTGTTGTTCAATATCGCTGTGTCAGCCGTGGAGCGGAAGGCCGTTGAACCGGTCAGGTAAACGACAGGATCGGCGCCGGCCTGGGAGACGATTCCCAAGGCGAGCAGCGCGGCAGTGATGTGAGTGCTGATTTTCATAATCTTGTTGGTCTTGTTGTATTGTTTGTTTGTTTGTTTGTTCTCTGTTTTGTGTTTATGAGTTGCAAAACCGAATCAGGCCTTGTTGCGGCTCAACCGGCGGCGAATTGAAAGAAGCAAAAACCCCGCGCCGCCGAGCAAACCAAGGACGGTCGGTTCGGGAACCGCAGTCGGGTTGGGTGTGAAGGTCAGGTTCGGGCTGCCGCCGCTGAGGTCCAGTGTAAGATAGCCCTCATATTGAAAGGCACCGCCTTGGGTATAGGTGGCCGTCGCCTTCCAGAGGTCTTCGTAAAGCACGCCGCCGCTGCCGATGGCCGAGCTGGGATTGATGCCGGAGTTTCCATAAAAAGTTTGAATGGCCTGATTGGGAGCAGGCTCAACGTCGGAAGTCCACGACAGGCTGGTGTCCAGAAGGCCGATTCCCGCCGTGGGCGCATTCAGGGTCGAAAGCGCCGCTATCGAGGTTGAAATTTGAGATTCGCCAAACGTCGAGATTGGACCCTCTGAAGTGCTCATAACGGAGCCTGGCATTGCCGGATTTCCGGGTCCGCCACTGCGCAACTGCGTGGCATAAATGTCCCATCCGGGCGGGTTGTACTGACTGCCGCCAACCACGCCCGCATTGAGGCTGGCCGAGCCGCCCAAGACCGCGTTGAAGTCGCTCAGTGAAAAGTCGCCGCTGAGATTGACCGGGGAGGAACCGCCGACAATGCCGGAAGCCGGGCCGAGATCAATAATGTAATCCTCCGTCGCGCCCCCATTGTAATTTTCAAACCCAAAGTACAGGTCGTTCGCCGTGAACGTCTGTGTTTGTGCGAACGCGGATTGGGAAGCCAGGATGGCTCCGCCAATCAGTATTGCTGCGCTGGTTAATTTTTTCATATAATTTTAATGCTGTTGCTGTTGTTTGACATTCTCCAATTTGTCCGTGCCTGACCACAAAGTGGTTCAACAGGCAAAACTTTATCATGGGTCAACACTGATTCGCTTCAAGTTAGAGGACATGGGTTGTCTATTTTAAGACTTGAAAGCCGAAACTGTAAGTTGTTGTTTGCATTAAACTTAAAATGATTCCGGAGCGCGGATTGGAGATTTGGAGGGCTTCGTCGCAAGAAGGTAACGTTGGCCGGATTGAAAAACCCTGGAGCGCCGGCTTGCCAACCGCCGACTCTTAACGCTTCTTGACTGTTTTCCGCGGCAGATTGAAATGACCGAACCGGACCTGGACATACTTTCAGTCGTCAGTTTCCACCAAGCCAGCCCGTCACCCATTTGTAACAAGCAAAACGCATGAGCTTGTTTGACAGCGCCGAGCCACGGGAACTATAGGTATGAACAATGGCCGTTATCAGCAGCATACGATGCGTGACCGGGTGCCGGGGCAGATTGTTTTTGAAATTGCCAGCCTTGATGTTGGCGGTGTTCAGTCTGGCGCTGGATGTCCGCGCCGGAACCGCCGTGGTCGCGTGGGGAGCGGGAACGTTCGTCTCCAATCCGCCGGACCAAAATAATTATGGCCAGTCTATGGTCCCCTCCAATCTGACTAATGCCGTCCAAGTAGCGGGCGGTTGGCGTCAAAGTCTGGCAGTGAAGGCCGATGGCACGTTGCAAGGCTGGGGCGATGATTCGGTGGGCCAGACCGATTTTCCGGCGGGGAGTAATTATGTGGCGATTGCCTGCGGGGAACTGCACAGTCTGGCACTGAAGTCGGATGGCACGGTGGCTGTGGTTGGGGACTATACCTACGGACAGCTTGATGTCCCCGGAAATCCAAGCAATGTGGTGGCCGTCGCGTGCGGCTTTTACCATTGTCTGATTTTGAAATCCGATGGCACCCTGGCCGCTTGGGGCGGGCAAGGTTCCGTGAATGTGGATTACGGCCAGGGAACGGTTCCGAACGGTTTGTCCAATGTGGTGGCCATCGCCGCCGGTGGCTATCATAACCTGGTGCTGAAGTCGGACGGCACCTTGTTTGCGTGGGGAGATAACGACGATGGCGAGACGAACATTCCCGCCGGCTTGAGCAACGTCGTGGCCATCGCGGCAGGGGGATTTCACAATCTTGCCCTTCTGGCCAACGGAACTGTGGTTGCGTGGGGGCTGGACACTTACGGTGAAACCAATGTTCCCACGGGTTTGAGCAATATCGTGGCCATCGCGGCAGGGGGCTGGCACAGCTTGGCATTGAAGAGCGATGGAACCGTGTGGGCTTGGGGCGCCGGTGTCGGTTCGGATACTAACGTGGATTACTTACAAAACATCGTGCCGACCAACTTGAATGATGTGGTGCAGATTGCCGCCGGGGACGTGCATAGTCTGGCATTGGTGGGAAACGGTCCGCCAGTGATCCAGGCGGTGCTGACCCAGCCCATTCTTGGAACGAACGGTTTTAGCGTCTCTCTGCCGACGCAAAACGGACGGGTCTATCAGTTGGAATATAAAAACTCCCTCACCGATAGCGCCTGGCGATCGCTGCCGCTGCACGCCGGCACTGGCGGCATGCTGCAACTGACGGATCCCGCCGTTACTCCCCAACGGTGCTATCGTGTCCTGCGATGGTGATCTGTTGGAAATTACAAACGTAGCGGCTTTCGGTAGAAAGCCGGATGATTGGTTTTTCTGGAAGAACGCGGCCTCTGCTCCACCTTCGTTCCTGATTTTGGTTTTATTTCATTGCTACAGACCGACTGGAACAAAGCGCCTGCGGTTTGTAACCGACTTGTAACCGTCGCGCCACGAATTCGCCGCATTGGAACGGCAGCATTCCCACCTCATGCGAATAATCAAAGCAAGGTGCCGGGCAGCCTGGCTGGCAGGGATTATCATGATGGCACTCGTGAGCGTAGCGACCCGGGGATGGAGTGCGGATTCCACCAATACCACCGACCCGCTGCTGGATTTGTTTATCAAGAAAGGCTTCGTCACGCAGCAGGAGGCCGAACAGGTCGAGGCCGAGGCGCAGGCGCTCCGCACCAACGAAACGCAACTGCCCTCGGCACCGCCTTCCAAATGGAAGATCAGCCAGGGTATTCGGAGCGTGGAGCTGTTTGGCGACATCCGGCTGCGTTACGAGGACCGTTATGAGGAAGACCCCGCGGGCAACAGCATTGACCTCCAGCGCTTTCGTTACGCGGTGCGGTTGGGTTTGCGCGGCGACCTGTTTGACAACTTCTACTATGGCGTCAGGCTGGACACCGGCGACAATCCGCGCTCCTCTTTTGTCACCCTGGGCACCTCTTCGAGCAGCACGCCGTACCAAGGCCCTTTCGGCAAATCCAACTCGGGCATCAACATTGGCCAGGTGTATCTTGGCTGGCGACCGTGGGATTGGGTGGATTTGACGGTGGGCAAGATGCCCAATCCGCTCTACACCACGCCTATGGTTTGGAATGGGAGCATCAGCCCGGAGGGCTTCGCGGAGCGTTTGAGATACACCGTCGGCCCGGTGGACTTCTTTGCCACGCTTGGGCAATTTCTTTACGCAGACTTCGACCCCAATTCCGCCTCCGCAGGACTGGGGATTCCTAGTGGAACAGCAGCAGGAACCGGGCAGCAGGCGGACAATATTTTCATGTTTGCCTGGCAGGGCGGCTTTAACTATCATATTACCACCAACGTTTCCGCGAAGATTGCAGCCACGTTATACAATTATATTGGACTTCAGCAGAGTGGCCTGAACAGCGCGTCTGCTTTTTCCCCATATTTCGGCGATCCCTATATCGGTGAAGGTGCGTATTATTACTTCGGTGGTTCTAATCGTGGCTACGCGCCCGGTTACAGCGGATACCCGAACCCGGCGCCTCAGGGCGCGATTGGCTATCAAAGCGCCGATTACCCTTTCAATCAAGTCGGCCTCGACCATCTGTTGGTGTTGGAAGTTCCCTTTGAATTCGATTTCAAAATCAGCCGGCTGGATGCCCGGCTCTTTGGCGATGTGGCCTACAACCTGGATGGGGCAGAGCGGGCCCGCGAGGCCGCCACCGCCTACCAGGCTGTTTTATCTTCCAACCCCGGCATTGCCATACCTCATTCTTTTTCCGCGCAAACGAGTGATGTGAAAGCCTATCAAATCGGCTTGGAGCTGGCCAGCCGGGGCAGCTTGGGAATGGCCAATGGAACAACTGCGCAGCGGCACGGGTGGGACATCAAGACCTACTGGCAGCACATCGAACAATATTCGCTGGACCCTAATCTGCTGGACACGGACTTTTTCGAGGGCCAAGAAAATCTGGAAGGCATCTACCTGGCCGCGGCTTATGGGCTGACCGACAACCTGATCGCCACTTTCCGCTGGGGCGACGCCAGCCGCATCAACAATTCGCTGGGCACCGGTGGCAGCGGTCAGGACATCCCCCAGATAAACCCCATCAATAACTACGAGATTTATCAGGTGGACCTGACCCTCAAGTTCTGAAACGGGCACGGACGCTCCTTTTTGGAGAGCCGATCTTCCCCGCGTAAGTGTGGTTGAGCACCCTGACTTCCGCGGCTGCCTACGCCAACTTAACTCACGCAGCGTATGTTTCTCCCCACCAATACAACGTTTTACCAAGCTCCCAAACACGGCAAGATCAGGCTCGTCTCGCTCATGCTATCCAGAGAAATTCCCGCGGCCTCCTCAAAGTCTAATCAATTTGAATTTGGAACCAAAAAGTGCTGCCATCGATCGTTTTCCAAAACCAAGTCATAATAGCCCTGCTGCTCGAGCCAGGTTTTTAATTCCCGGGGAATGTTTGGCAATGGGTACATGTCATACTTGATCGGCTGCTTTTGGCTGACCAGCGATTGAAATTTGTTTTCCCAGCCCTTCATTAACGCACTGACTTCCGCAAAATCGCCCTGCGGCACTGATTTCACGAGGGAGGTATTCATATCAGCTCTCAGCAGACCACAAATTTTTTCCAAAGTCCAGCCACGATTTGACTCCGCGACAAAACTTGAACTGCAAATTCAGTTTGGTGTCCCAACGACACCTTTGACGATTCGCCGTCCGGTAAAATGACAAAACTGTAAATGAGAGCCGACAGGAAATTAAAAGTTGTGCCGAATCAGCACAAAGCCCTTCGAGAAAACCGATAAAATGGCACCGTATGTTTAGCGCCATCGCGCATAAAAGTCTGGAAACAGCGGTTACTTTGTCGAGCACCTGTCGCAGAACGATTACTACGCCGCCGGTGAAATCCGCCCCGGCCAGTGGATCGGCACGGGAGTGGAACGGCTGGGATTAAACTATCAAGTCAGCCGCGAAAGGTTTTATGCACTCTGCGAAAATCGAAATCCGAATGACGGTGAACGGCTGACGCAACGGCAGAAAGCTGAAGGTCAACGCCGAGTGTTTTATGATTTCACCTGCTCGGCACCGAAATCGGTATCGGTGCTGGCGGTGGCACTGGACGACCAGCGATTGGTCGAGGCGCATGAAACAGCAGCGAGCAGGTGGGAGTTTTGCCGAATTCGCCAGAATTAAATCCTGCTGGCACTTCAGCTGGCACTCGTCCGTTCCGCTTTCATAACTCATTGCAGCACTCACAGTTAGGGATGGAGCCAATGGCCGGGATTGAACCGGCGACCGACGGTTTACGAAACCGTTGCTCTACCGCTGAGCTACATTGGCTAAACACATTGATAATAAAGCATTCTATGCTGTTATTCTCAATGAGATTTTTCGCGGTTGCATACTTGATTTGTATATGGTATGTTCTTTCCAGCCATGAAAACGACATCACGATTACAAACCAAGAGCAATGCAGATGTGGATTGGGTCAAGACGCCGTATCCAAACCTGCTCCGCTACAAACCCAGCGGCACATATTTTGGGCGCGTCCGCGTCAATGGCAAGTTAATTCGCCGCTCCCTCGAAACGCACGTCCTGACCGTGGCCAAGCTCAAGCTCTCCGATTTTCTCCACGATCACCGGCGGCTGGCCCTCAACAAAGGCCAGTCGGTCAAAGGCGAAGTCATTATTGAAATGTTCAAAAAGGAAATCCAGGACGACCACAACAACAAGCCGCGCACCAAACTTTACAAACAGGAAGTGCTCAAGGCACTGGAAAAGTCGTGGCCCAAATTGTATTCGACCGACATCGCCAAAATCAGCCAGAAGGATTGCAACGATTGGGCGGCGCGCCACGGCAAGGATTACAGCCCCACGCGCTTCAACGGCGCGTTGGGCGTGGTGCGCCGGATTTTCGACATCGCGGTTAAACACGGCTACCGGGTGGACAATCCGGCCCGGTTCGTGGACCGGCACGCGGTCAAGCCCAAGGAATTGCACCTGCCCTCCCAGGCGCAATTTCAGGAAATGGCAACGCATGTTGAAACATCGGGGGCGGGTCAGGCAAAGGATTGCGCGAATCTGTTTCGTTTTCTGGCGTTTTCCGGTTTGCGGATAGACGAAGCACGGCACGTTTTTTGGGGCGATGTGGATTTTGAAAAGGGATTGCTGCACACCCGCATCACCAAGAACGGCAAAGATCGTTGGATTCCGCTGAATAGCAGCTTGCGGCAACTGTTGGAAAAAATGCGGGCGGAACGGCCCAAAGAATCGGCGGACAAAACGGTAATGCAGGTTTTCGAGTGCCAGAAGTCCATAGACCGGGCGGCGAAGCTGGCCGGCGTCAAACGCATCACGCACCATGATTTGCGGCATCTGTTTGCGACGCGCTGCATTGAGGCTGGCGTGGACATTCCGACGGTTTCCCGCTGGCTTGGGCATCAGGATGGCGGCGCGCTGTGCATGAAGACCTACGGCCATTTGCGCGACGAACACAGCCAGCGCGAGGCGTTGAAGGTGACATTCTAAATGGCGGGCGGTTCAGGCTCAAATCCCGCAACGACACGCTTCCTGCCGGTGCGGGATTTTTTGCGTTTGGACGAAAGCAAATGGAGCCGCGAGTCAGGCTTGAACTGACGACCGTCCGATTACAAATCGGATGCTCTACCACTGAGCTATCGCGGCCCAAGGCGGATTGGCAACATATTGCAGTGTCATGGTAATTCAAGCCTTTGTTTGCGCCCGCAGCGGATTCGTTCAAATCCTGATACCACAACTGTGATTTTGGTTTAGTGCTTGGATAGGCTGCCTCAAATCTACATGCGTGAGATATTGCATGAAACTGCCGACGGCGCGGCTCATGTTCTGGCGGGGATATTTCTCCTCCAGAAATTCCTTTGCCTGCGCCGCCAAGTCCTCCGCCCAAACCTGCAACGCCTTCCGTTGTTCCTGCACGAATACCCTCAACACTTCCACGGCGTTCGGCCCCCGGCTCCAGATTTCGTGCCTCCCACGAGCCGGGAAATATTCCACCGCCGCATATTCCATTCCGCCGGTGACGGGACAGTGACACAGACAAATGTTGTCCGTCAAGTCCACGCTCCTATGCCATTGCGTGCCATCATTGGCTGGTATCGGATTTCCCTGCGGTGTTTGAGAAGCAGCCGTGTTTGCCGCCAAGGCGATTTTCGCCACGTCCCATTCCAGACGATCAACGGTCGCACGGCTGGCGCGAAATTGCTTTAAGTGCTCGGCAAAGTGCTCTGTGGCTTCGATGCAGGCTTGTGCCTCCAGCGTCGTCAGACGGCGGCGATCAAATCGGCTGCTCATAACGCTTCACTGGGTTTGCAACAGTTTCAGCAATTCAGCGCGGGGCACCAGCAGCTTGCCGCGCAAAGCCCTGCATACTTTAAGCTTACCACGTTGGATGAGGCGGTAAACGCTAAAATAATTCACACCGAGCATGTCGGCGGCTTCCTGGATGGAATACGCCAGCCGTTCGGCTGGTGTTGCCGCTGGTGGGCTTTCAGTTTCTGGAATGCTTTCCATACGTCTCTTTCAATAGTGTTGCCGTTACAATGTTTCCAAAGGGTCATTTTATCAGCTCAAACCTTCTGGATGGTAGAGAGCAGATGAAAGTTAAACAGGGTTCCCGTGGCCGCTCTAACCAGATCGTGCGTTGTGAACTTCATGCAGCACCCTTGCCCTGGGTCTCTTTCAGAAACCGCTCAATTTCGGAAACCGGAAAGAGCGGGCGGCGGGTGGCGCGGGAGGGTTTGAGCAAACCGCGTTCGGTTAAACGGTCAATCGTGACCACGCTGATACCAAGTGCGTCGGCGGTTTCTTCTCGTGTCAGTGCCAGTTTTGGCACTCCATCGGATAACTTTGGAATCGTTGCCATGCCGCCACATTACACCGGGCGACGCCAGAGGAATAGGGACTTGGCTTGTGAGTGGAAATCCGGTTTTGCCGGAAATCCCACAAACCGGATTTACGATTGGGGAAGTGGCTCCGTTTTCTGTTTGCGCGGTCTGCCGGGATTTCGGTAATGAAGGCCGATTCGCTTGCAGACTTGCCGCGTTTCTCGTGAATCGGTGTTGAACAAAATCGCTTTTTGGGAGAGAAGCCATTGGTGTAACTGGTCGGTGCTGTGGAGAACGCCGGGAGCAATTTCCCTCCAGCGTGTGGCAATCGCGCGATAGATTTTAGTCCGCTGCGCCATTTGCCGCGCCCGTTCCGGCGCGCCGCGCATGAGTCTTTCCCCATCTCGGAAACCGATGAAAAAATCGGCGGCTTGGTCAGAAGGTTGCTCGGCCCACTGCTGTTTCAAAAGTTTGTCGCACTCTCGTATTCCCGCCGAGTCGGGCGTGGTCAGTCGAGGGGGAGGCGCAGTGGTTTTGGCCGCCAGCAATTCTGCCGCGCCGTGCAGGTAGCCCGAATCGAAGCCCACACTATATGGCGCAGAGGCCGCGCGTTTGCGACGTTGCGGCGTCAGTGAATCGAAAGCCATTTCCGCCGCGCGCTTGGCCCATTCGGGGGCGTTATGCTCAATATGCAGCCCGAATTTGCGTTTCACCAAGTCGAGCAAAGACGGCAACGGCGGCGGGTCTTCGGCATCGGCGTCAGGAATTTTGCCAACCAAGACCGTTGCGGCAGCGGGCGGCGCACCGGCGGCAAGCATTTGGGCGAGCTTGGCGCGACGTTCTTCCGGCGGGATTGAACCGCATACGAGAAAGTCATCCGGTAAAGGTTTTCTTTTCATGCGTCTGTCCGGGTTTTCAACATAACGACTTTTTGAGGCGATTCAACGTCGAATTGCACGCGGTGGATTTGCGCCAAATTTTGTTCGGCACCGTTGCGTCATCTCTCGTCATTCGGTGTGTTCTGGATGCCGTTTGACTCCGCTGGTCTTTGCTATTGTCATCTGGAGTCGTCTCTGGAAGCCGGATTGGCGGACGTATTTGACCCAAGATAGACGGACATTTTTGAGGTGTGTTTTGCCCCTGCCCGGCGTCCGCCAATGGTGTCAGCGGTAAAAATAACCCCAAAACCGGACAAACCAGAGTGGGTTAGGCGGACAAAAAACGGATGGATACCCGGACACAAAACCGGACACATTAAACGGACAGGCTGCCTTTCCGCTGATTTTTAAGCTCGAAACCAATGACAGACGCCCATTTCCGTCCGCGTATCGCTCCCGCCTAACTTGTCCGCCTTTGGTGTCCGGGTATTTAGCGGATGCGGAAACTAGCCGGGCGGGCGCGCATACCTTTTCGAGTTGCCATGTTTGTTTTGTATGGCCGGGCGGGGCGGTATCGGCAAGCGAAATTCACCCTTATTGCCCGGTGTCATTCTTTTTGATACCGTCCCTGCCATGCCGCGCCGGGAAAAAATCGCGCCACAATCCACTGGCATGACCGCCGCCGAATTCAAACGAAAATGGGCGCGCTATCAGGGCAAAGAAACTTCGGCCTATCAGGAACATTTCACAGACCTTTGCCGTCTGCTGGACCAGCCGACGCCAAACGAAGCCGATCCATCCGGCGCGGATTTCTTCTGCTATCAAAAGCGCGTGGTTAAAGACGCGGAGCTTTTTGAGTTGCACGAAACGCCGGACGCCAGCGAGCCGACCGAACGCGGCTTTGCTGACGTGTGGAAAAAAGGTTGCTTCGCTTGGGAATACAAAGGCAAAAAGAAAAATCTGGATGAAGCCTACAAGCAATTACTCCGCTACCGCGAATCGCTGCTGAATCCGCCGCTGCTCGTTGTTTGCGATTTCGACCGTTACATCGTCCGCACCAATTTCAACGGCACGGTTCAAGAGACGCATGAATTCACTAATGCCGACATTGATCGCCCGGAAAATTTACGCATTCTCCGCGCGCTTTTCAGTGAACCGGAATTTCTCAAACCGCAGCGCACCACGGCGGAAGTGACGGAAAAGCTGGCCACGCAAATCGCCAATGTCGCTCTGTCCCTGCAAAAGCGTGAAAGCGTTGAATTGGCCGACGCCAGGAACCGCAAGGAAGTGAACGTTGCCCAAAGGAAAAATCTCCGCATCGCCCGTTTCCTAAATCGCATTGTTTTTTGCCTGTTTGCGGAGGACACCGGCCTTTTGCCCGCAGATTTGTTCACAGAAATTCTCAAAGCCTCGTTGCACGACCCCGCGCATTTTGTTGAAACCACGGAAGATTTGTTCAAGAAAATGCAGAAGGGCGGGCGTTTCGGCAATCAGGTCATCCGCCATTTCAACGGCCATCTGTTTGATGATTTCACCGTGTTTGAATTGACCGAGGAGGAAATCAAAGACCTTGCCGAAGCCGCCGAGGCGGACTGGCAATTCATTCAGCCCAGCATCATGGGCACGCTGTTTGAACGCGCCCTGGACGAAAGCCAGCGCGCCCAGCTTGGCGCGCACTACACCAGCGAAGCCGACATCCGCACGCTGGTTGAACCCGTCCTGATGCAGCCCTTCCGCCGCAAATGGTCGCAAATCAAAGGAGAACTGGCTGCCGCCTACGCCAAAGGCAAGGGCGACGCCGCGCAACGCGAGCGGCTGGTGAAATTCCAAAGAAAACTTGCCGCCGTGAGTGTGCTTGATCCCGCGTGCGGCAGCGGCAATTTCCTTTACGTCTCGCTGCAACTGCTTTTGGACCTGGAAAAGGAAGTTGTCACCTTTGCCACGCAGCTTGGATTCAGACTCGCGCCGCAAGTGAGCGTGCAACAACTCCGCGCCATTGAAATCAATCCATACGCCTACGAACTGGCACAAGTGTCCGTGCAAATCGGCTACCTGCAATGGCGGCGCGACAACGGCTTTGACAACGACCGCACGCCCGTTTTGCAGGTGCTCGACGGTTTCCAAAACGAAGATGCGTTGCTCGTGCCGCATTTCCATAGCAAGGCCAAGACATTGAAGGAAGCGCAAGCAGGCGAACACACCGGCGATGACTCGCTGAAATTTTACACCGAGCGCGAATGGCCGAAAGCCGACGTTATTGTGAGCAATCCGCCGTTTCTCGGCGACAAAGTTATGCGCCGCGAACTCGGCGATTACTACGTTGACCAACTGCGCGACAGTTATGGCGAGCGGATTCCCGGCCAATCCGATTTATGCTGCTACTGGTTTGAAAAAGCACGCGAGCAAATTGAAAAGAAAAAATGCGAACGCGCGGGATTGCTGGCGACACAGGGCATTCGCGGCGGCGCAAACCGCGAAGTTTTGAAGCGTATCAAAGACACGGGCGACATTTTCTTTGCCGAGAGTGACCGCGAATGGATTTTGGCTGGCGCAACGGTTCACGTCAGCATGGTTGGTTTTGATTCCGGCACCGAAGTTTTAAGAACGCTGGATGGAACTTCTATCCCTTCCATTGAATCGAACCTTTCAAGACATACGGCTTTGCCAGAGGCAAAACCACTTCAAGAAAATGCAGAAACTTGTTTTCTTGGAGTGATGAAAGCTGGCGCGTTTGATTTGGATGAAGAAATGGTCGTCAAAATGTTGGCGGCGCCTAATCCACACGGGATTCCGAATAGCGAAGTGTTGCGCCCTCGCTTTACCGCAAGAGACATTTTGCAGCGGACAGGCGGTGGCTGGATAATTGATTTTGGGTGCGACACCGAAGAAGTTGACGCCGCAAAATTTCAAGGGCCATTTGGTTACGTTGAAAGCAACGTAAAACCGGAACGGCTACAAAACCGGAGAAAGAGTCTCGCGCAGTGGTGGTGGATTCACGGTGAGCCGCGACCTGGTTTGCGAAATGCACTCATGGAGAAAGTTCGGTATATCATCACGCCTGAAGTTTCCAAACATCGCATTTTCGTTTGGCTAGATGCGGTGAATTTAGCGGATCATCAAACGAGAGTGTTTACAAAAGCCGACGATTTTTCATTTGGTGTCCTGCAATCTCGCATTCACGAAGTTTGGGCGTTGGCGCAAGGTACGCAATTGCGCGAAAAGGAATCCGGCTTTCGTTACACGCCGACAACGTGCTTTGAAACTTTTCCGTTTCCGCGCCCGACGCCCACGCAGGAAACCGCCATTGCCGCCACTGCCAAAGAGTTGAACGAGTTGCGCGAACGCTGGCTTAATCCGCCGGAATGGTCGGTGGAAAACATTCTGGAATTCCCCGGCAGCACCGGCGGCCCGTGGCATCGCTACCTCGACGCCAAGACGGTTGACGCTAAAACCGGCGTCGGTACGGTGCGTTATCCGCGCCTTGAACCGCGCGACGCCGATTGCGCCGCCAAGCTCAAAAAACGCACGCTCACGAATCTTTACAACGAACGCCCGGCATGGCTCGACCTGGCACACAAGAAACTGGACGCCGCCGTTGCCGCCGCCTACGGCTGGCCTGCTGATTCGACGGACGAAGCCATCTTGGAAAAATTGCTCACCTTGAATTTGGAACGCGCGGCGGAAGAAGCCAAAGCCGCGAAGGTCAACATGCCAAAAGCGCAACGAGCGAAACACGCGGAAGAAATGATTTAGCGTCGTATGAAACTGCCCGCTGTAATCCGAAGAGGCAAGCGGAAGTAATGATTTTCGTTTGCTGTCGTGAGGCAAAATGAATGATTCAAACCGAAAAGCAATAAGCGCCGCACAAAGGACACGATTGCTGCAAGAAGTCAGTGGCATTTGTCCCTTTTGCGGATTGGAATTGATCGGTTCACTTCAAATACATCACATAGATAGAAATTCGAGCAATACAATTGACGACAATCTCATTGCTGTTTGCGCTTCCTGCCATGACCAATTAACGCGGCAACTGATTCCTGACAGCGAAGTGATTTGGCGCAAACGAGCATTGCAAAATGGCGTTCATCCCGCACGTGGCAAAAAATCTGGAATGAATGTTAGTGGCACAGATAATCGTGGCGGGGTCATCGCGCAAGAATTTCACGGCAAAGTTGTTTTTGAAGGCGAACGAAAACCCGGCCCGATAATCTTATCCGGTTCAATAGCTGATAACCCGCCGCAATACCGATACGTTGAATATTTGATAAAGCGGCTATCTGACTTCCGAAACGCGGGCCAAAGTTATGGTCAGAAACGCAAAGGCAAAATTCACGCTGGCGTCACTCGCAACATTCTCGCAAACGAATTTGGCAATCTTCCAAAAGATTTGCCTATCGAAAAATTCAACGAAATTGTGCAGGAACTTAAAGCCAAGATTGATAACACCGCTCTTGGCCGTAACAACAATGGTCGAGGCATACGCAACTATCATTCATTCGAGGAACACGGAGCAAAGAAGAAAAGATCAAGATGAAATTTGAACAGAGCAAGAAATCAGTGACAGGCAAGAAGTTGAAAGCGTCGGTTGCATTGGACAACAAAGGCGGGGTAGAAATCGTAGGTAAAGAAATTATCTTGCACGGCCAAGACGCGGAACAGGTGAAGGAGTTTTGCCAGCGCACCGGAATTCCGCCTAAAGTGCTGCTGACAGAGATGCTTCGCGTGATTGCGGAGCGGTGTAAAGCCGAAAAGCCCAAAAAGATTAGAGCGATCAATTGGCAGCGATATGCCGATGACTTGTGGAAGCGATTGGAAACCTGGAAACAAAAGCACAAGGCTCAAACGCGCGGCTAGAACAATATGAAGCCCAAACCTGTCGAAGTGGTTGATTTTGACGAGAGGCAATTTCGCAAGGAATCAAAAGCCATTTACCGCGCCGCCGACAAATTTGGTTTCGTCGGAATCAAACGGGATGGCCACCGCCGCGGCTATCTGGTATCGGCGAAATTTTGGCGCGCTGGCACTTTGGGCGGTGAGAATTTTGTCAACATAACCAAGCGCGGCAGGGTGGTCGCTTGCGTTGTTCCGCTCGTTTTTTGGGAACTGGGCATGAGCCTTATGGGTTCTTTCGCGCCCACCGCGCGGCGGAGGTTGCCCGCTATCGCCCGCACCGCCGCCTTGCGGGATGTGCGCGAGGCGAAACATTTGAAAAATGATGCCACGAAATAAAACCAAATTGCAGGAGAAATCACCCATAAAAGAGCACGGTATCATTACGACTGACAGCGAAGGGGGTCTGCCGTTGCCGGTTGAATGGCTGCGGGACATGGGATTGAAAATCGGTGACGAATTTGCCGGGTGGAAAGAAGGAGAGACAATCATCCTGGCTTTTCCAAAGGTCTATCGCGGTAAAATCCCCAAACAAGCGCACCGGGGCAGAATCGAACCGGCCTTGCCCGAAATTCCATTCACGTCGCCCAAGCGAGCCAAAGCCGCGAAAGTGAAAGCGCCGAAATCGTAGCGGCAGAAACCGGCGGCCAAACGCCTGGCACAGCAACACTCACGTTTCACCAGCCGTTCAAACTGCAAAGCGATTGGCTGGGGGTCGTACCCAGGGGCAGCCAATCGCGGTGCGCCCGTCCGACGCCAGAGGACAGAAGCCCACTGACTTGGCCCGTGACGCCCGACAGCACGACGCGCGTGAAAGTTTCCAACGCCGTTCCGACGAAGCCAGAGACATCACCCTCAATGCCAAAGTGAAAAACTCGTGACGCCTCAACGCGGCAGCCAACGGACGAACCTCCGGCACACGTCCGGCGCGATTTCGTTTTTCTGTCAGCGGATGACGCGCTCACTTTTCCGGCAACGCCGGTTCCCGGCTGTATCAGCCTTGAAATGTTTCCACCGTCAACACCTGATTCATCCGCTGATTTTTTGACCGTCGCCGTTGTGGTGTTCACTCAAGCAGGATTCGATTCGCCGGTCAACTTTTCTTGCGCCATCCCCACGAGCGGCGGGCGTGACGAATGACGGCAGCATCCGGCTGGCCGAGCAACCTTCCCACACTGCGCCGCCACGGGCCGCGAGCCAGTTCGGTGCTCAATTCAGGCGCGTCGCTGACTTAGGGCTGCCATCTCGCAATGTTCCATGACAGCAACGTGCCGTGAGCTGGCACGCTCCCATGAGCGGTGAAAATTTCGGCACATCATCGTCACTTCATAGGGCGACCTTTTGGCGTTCCTACCGGCGGCGCTTGTTACGCCGCCCGGATTTTTTGCGAGCCGCCGTTGCGCTCGGCTCCCGGCGGCTCGCTGCCCGGCGCAAGGCGGGGTTAGTGTCATGCTCAAAATTTCCCTTTTAGCCGTCGCTTCCCGCCGTCCTGACCGTGGATTTTAACGCCTTTTGCCAGCGCGTGAACGGCTCAAGGTTGAACAGTGTTGAAAGGCGTTTAATGGCGTTGAACTTGTTGCGTTTGTGTTGCGCAACTGTTGCGCAAAATTCGCGCAAATTTTCCTGCTGCGGTCACGGTCTAAAGCTGTGCTTAGGGAAGATGTCTGACTGGAAAATTTGCCGGTTTACACCAGCGCAATCGCTGTGTGCATCACTGTCGCCAGCTTGGTCGCTCCGCTGTTACGTCTGCCGCCTTGTTTCACAAGGAGAATAGCGTCCGTGTGAAATGAAGTGATTATTTATTCAACAACCGGTTTGCGTCAGAAGAAAGGATGGGTGACAAGAGCCTAACCGTGGCATTGCTATTTCCAAAATTGGCAACGGCATCCAATTCGGCAATAGGAGTTACAATTTTTGACGGTTCGTTGTTGGCCGGCGTTTCCCCATAAACGCCTTCGCCGTAATAGGGCGTAATTTTCGTAATGGTGAGTTTCTTTGCTTCCGCCAGATGTTTAACCCGTGCGAAATAATCGGGTTTATCATCAGGAACAAGGGGTGTTTTGAACGCCCGGATGCAGGCGATGATTTGTTGCGGATTGGCAGTCGGGCTGTTCTGCTCGCGCTCAAGGTTTGGCCAAAGCAGGCAAAATTCCCGGATTTTTCCATCACTGCCGAATTGTTGAAATTGAAAACCTTGGGAGGCATAATGCGGTTGGATTCCGTCAATTTGTCGCGGTAAAAAAACTCCCCCGAGTCCTGGGACGGCAGCGTTTGTTTTTACAAATTCGCTGCGGTCAATTCCAAGTTGGAGGAGACAATCCCATGCGTGATTGACCGCCGTTTCATTCGTTAAAACATCCTTCAGCGAATCCGGCGCGCGATCCCCAAGACTATAAGACAGTTGCCCTTCATCCGGTATAATTGCGAAATTAGGCGGTTCCGGTTCGCCTTTGAAGCGGTTGCCCCACAGGATAACCCGGTTGGTCGAAGACTTTGGAAATCCTTTGTCCTGAAATGAGGCGAGGATGATGGCGTTGGAAATGGTTGTGGCCGAAAAGATGCGCGGCAATTTCCTGTAAATCCAAAACTCTCTCGGTAGATAATTCGTCGGCGCATTCCAAACGATTGGCATTTTGGTTGAAAAATGCGGCGAAAGGTCTTCGAGCGTATAGTCGGCAAAAGAAGAAAAAACTACGGCCAACAGTGCCGCGAGAAAGGCGAAGATTTTCACAACTTCGTTTCATCTATAATCGGACAATCTATTCCCACCTCAGCAGTCGTCCAGAGCGCCAGGAAAGGATAAACAAAATTTGAGTTGCCTGCAAAATAGCAAGGCCAAGGCTGCTTAATCGTTATGCTCTTGACGCTCAGCCAATCAATGTAGCCGTTGTCAAGGGCAGCGCCTTGACGCGCCTTGGCACTGCCAAGAATTCCAGTTTGAAACCAAATGGAGCGATTGGTTTTTCCGTTGTCTATGATTGCATCCAGTTGAAGGGCGGGAACTACAAAGTCCATTGGTTCATCCCCTGGTTTGCGGCTGTAGCGGGGAGTTGCGTTGGTGATAGTCAGCGTCTTAATCTCGTCAACCGGCCATCCTTCAAGTATCGGCAATCGGGTTTGTCTGCTTTGAATTGATTTCACTACCTGTTCCGGCGTGACGAAATTATCCAGTAATTGATAAGGTTGCAGATTTCTCCAACTAACTTCCAACTCGAAAACTTTTGCGTTGTTTCCGAAACTAACTTCTACATTCCCGAAGCCGCTTTCCTCAATACCATCAATACAACGCGTGAAGAAGACCCCAAACATTTCGACCTCCCAAATTTCCTTGTGTGTTTTTTGATTCGTCCATTCCCTTGTTCTCTTTTCCCAATGAAGATCAAACTTATCCGTGCCCGGTTTTCTGGCAATTTCGGAAATGTCAATCCCAAGCAGTCGTAGATATTTCAATCCAAGTTGTGTAGTTTCTGTTTCATTTGGAACTCCGATAACAGGTTCAGGAACATCTTTGACAGCGCTGACTGCTTGGGCTAGGGCATTGGGGTCATAGTATTTTATGTAGCCAAGCGTCGGTAAAATTTCCAGCCATTTTGTTTCGGCCTTGTCCTTAAAACAAATGGCTTTCTTATCAATCGCAAGCGCGTCGGGAGGAAGTTTTACCTTGTCGTCCATTGTGAACGAACCGATAGCCATCGCATTTGAAATGACGGCAACTGAAAACTCCTGTGGAATTACCTTGTAAGACCAAATTTTATCCACAGGCCAAATGTTGGTTGGAACTGCCCAAATGATTTTCATGCCTTGCGGAGCGGCGGGACTTCCATTTGTGAAAGTCCCGCCGAATGTTGAGCTAGTGCAACATCTGCAAAGTAAAAATAAGACAGCAACAAACTTCATGGATAAACTTGTTGGTCAACTTTTGTAAGATTGCCCGGTGCCGAACTTGGGCTTGTCGGAGCGGTGTTGTTTTTTATGGTATCATTCATACATTCGGGATAACCGGCAACGCGGAAGACGATAGTGCCCGTTGAATTTGTGGCAAATTGATACTCCTCGTGCCCCGCATCGAACCATGCGTTTGCAACTTGTTCCTGTGATCTAAAAATCCCCCCAAGCATTTTTTTAGCCCACAACGCTCCAGAATCTTCGCCCACCGCCGCGACAGTAGCACAGCCGCAAACCAAGTGAGTTGTTTTAAGCGGAATCGCGCCTGCACTGGACATACTGTCAAATGTGTTCAACGAATTGCACGCCAGAATCCCCAGCCATTTCAAATCGCCGCCAAAACCGATTTGGCACATGCGAAGCCAGCCATTATCTCCGCTGTCACTGCTGCACCGAAAATAAGTTTGATATGATCCACTGCTTCCGGGGTTATAATCAGGGTCAGTTCCATAACTGCCATGATCCAGAAACAATCCGATTTCAGCCGTCGTAAAAAGTTCACTGCCGCCATAACCTTGGTCGCTTCTTCTCATATCGTTGGCGTGTAAAAGTGAGTCCGATCTTGAGTATTCAATCTTCCAGCCTGCTTTCGACATCGTGCGGATAAAATTCAATGAAAAGTTCGGCCCTTCTGGAAGCGGATCAAAATGTACTGTTGAACCACTGCCGCCGTCCAAATGACAAACGCCAAGAACATGGTTTTGAGGAATGTTGACTGTTTGTGGAGAAGACCAATCAAAGTAAGCCACGCCATAAGTGCCGACGGAATTTTTCATCGGAGAAGTGGGCGGACGTGTGGGCGCACTACTGGATTGTCCCGATGGGCCAGAATAAGCAGGGCTGACGGAATCGGCTTCAAAAGATTCATCACTTGAAGATGATGTTAAAGCCTCTATTTCAGATGGCGTAGCCGAGAAAATTGTCAAGCCGTTCGTGTCAAACCCTGGCGGATAAATCGCTAGTGGCACGACATCCTCTGAATCAGGAGCCACCGCCCACAATTCGGAAGAACGGCTTAAGGCAAGCGCACTGCTGCTGCCCGAACCGCCGCTAATGAGTGCATCGGCTTCACCATTGGTTTCCGCCGAGATCAAATAAATATAATTTCCATCCGGTATATTTGTTTCACCGTCACCGGTGCCGTCCCAATCAAACGTCATGGAATTACCACTGCCAGAAACATTACGAACGACATTGCTGTCCGTATCTTCAATCTGAAGCGTCCAATCACAATTCGCGGCAAAAGTTGCGGTGACTTCCTGCGTCTGTCCTAAAGACGGCTCGAAAAATGGCTGGCTGAACGAGATTCGTGAAATGAGATTGCTGAACGCCACGGGCATATATGACGAGACGCCATGACTCGTATAAATCGGAAAACTACCGCTTGGGCCTGATGAAGTTGAACGTGCGGTAGCGACTGCGAATAAGGTGTGCGAACCGTTCGCCCATTCGCAGGTGTTGATGACATAGTTACTACCATCATCACTTTCATCCATTTCCTGTCCGTCCACATACAGCTCCGTGGTCACAATCGGCAAATTGCTACAGGTCGCGACAACTGTAACAGTGATTTGTCCCGAAAGAACACTGCCATTTGTCGGCGATGTGATTGTAATAGATGGATTGTCTGTAGTGTCATTATCAGCCCCCTTATCAACAATCCGATAGAACCGCATCGGCATATATTTGGGATGTGGTATTGCAGGCATCACATCATAGTTTCCAAAGTCGCCAACAAACGTGTTTGTGCCGTGTGAAGGATAGGCGTCATAAAGTGTGTTCCATGCTGTGCTGCCATCCGTATTGGTAGCCAATGCATTCGCATATTGAATGGCGTAAAGTTCATGGTTCGTGCTCGCCCAATGCAACTGGATTGCGCCTTCAACCGTCGCATTGACACTGGTGAATTGAAGATTTGTTTGTGCCACTACGTTTATGGCGAGTGCCGATCCGAGCGCGCCCACCATGATCATTTTTTGAATAACTTTCATGGTTTGATTTTTCCTATGGCCGATTGTTTGTCCCCAGACGCCCGAAAGGCGCACACCTCATGCTCCCATCAGAGGTAACCCGCTAAGGCACCCCAAGTGAAAAACACAAGGCGGCGCCCACTTGGGCGCGCCTTGGCCTTCGTTCACTTGTTATGCCTTAAAAAATTTAGCGGGTTTTTCTGCGGCTTTGAGTAGCGGCCAACGCTACGCAAAATTGATTTGGAAAAGAACTGTGGCAATCTTATCAAATCGCCTGTAACAAACAAGTTTCATTCAAGAAAAATCGCTTGGATTGCCCCATCATAGTTTATCCGCTTTTTGCCAAAAAAAGAGTGGTTTTTCGCCTCGACTTTCCGGCAAACTCTCCACGCGCGAATCCTACGCGGCCAACCCCGGAGCCGGGCGGCGGGTCAATTTGGAGCGCAGAAGGGTGGCAGGGCGAGCAAGAGATTGACGCGACGACCGGCGACATACAATGGAACCCTGATTCGCGCGCAGGACACCCCGCTATCGCGTTTGGCGGCGTCCAGAAACGTTTTTCTTTTTGCTTTGTAGGGTTGGGTCGTTGGTTTTGGCGGAAGATAATCTGGGCTTTTCGCAGTGGTTGAGCCTGTGGGATGTCAAGTGCCGAGTCAGTGGGCTTCTGTTCTCTGGCGTCGAACGGGCGCACTGCGATTGGCTGCCCCTCGTTACGACCCACAGCCAATCGTCTCATGCGGTTCCGAGTGTTTTTTCTAAAGCTTTCGGGATGTGTGCGCGTGATTCGTTGTGCGAAGTTCGAGCGAAGAATTGTATATCGCTTTTGTATATGGGTTGCGGTTTTTGTAGCCAAAACGGGATAATCATTGCGAAAGCTCAAAACGCAAAAACCCTGTATTCACAAGCAAAGCAAAAGGGGATGAAACATAGCCAAAGCCCAATTTAGAATTA
>CAWBKH010000012.1:0-57362 GCA_963789335.1 uncultured Verrucomicrobiae bacterium | reverse complement strand
AACCGGAAAAGAAGCCCTGACAATTTGGAATTGCGAATTGCGAATTGCGGAGAGCGCGACAAGTCCGTTTCGGCGTAGCGGCATTCGGGAGAAAGCCGCCATCTGATTTCCGTCCCCTTGTGCGGCGCTCTGCCGAGACGCCGCTACGTCAGGATGGTTTCAGCGCGACCAGTCTGATTTCCGTCATCGCCCAGCATCGTGCGTGAGCCACGCGCCACGTTGCCGCTGCGGCATTCGGAATCAAAAATTCAACCACACTCGCAGACGTTGATTCAACGTTTGCAAATCGGCAGCCGCCAGTTTCCCGACGATTTTTACGACAAGTCTTTCTTCCACGGTGGCAAGCTGTGCTTTGACGCCGGAGGGCACGTTCAGTCCTGCCGCCCGCCATTCCACGAGGGGAAAATCCGTATTGACCAGAACCGATGAAATGGGAACGACAAACAAATCCGCGCCAATGCGCCCAACGACGATGGCGGTCGAACTTTGCGGCTGGTCAAATCCGTGGAAGGAATCGGCAGGAGGACGACATCATTTCGCGAGCAGTTCATTGAAAACGTCGTCGTCCGGGTGGTTCCAGGTCTTCAACAAATTTTCCTCGGAAAGTTTCAGCCACGCCTCGCGCTCCACGTCGGATTCGATGGTCACGCGCACATGGGATTTTTCCGGCAGCGACAACGGCGCGGGCAAAATGAATTTGCCTTGTTCGTAAATGGCTTCAACCGTCGTTGTCATGATGTAATTGTCGCCGGAAATTGGATTTGGGCAAGTGCAATTTGCCCCAATCGTGTATCCCAAACTGAATACCGGAAAAGAGCCATGACAATTTCGAATTGCGAAGTTTCGTTTTGTAGGAGTCGAGGTCACGAGACTCATTTCAATTTCCGGCTTTTGGGTTTTTAGTCAGAGACTCCTCACGTCGTCTCCTACAATCCGCCTGCATCGGCTTTCATGTGATTTCAGCGCGACAAGTCTGATTTCCGTCATCGCCCAGCATCGAGCGTGAGCCACGCGACTCGTTGCCCCTGCGGAATTGGGAATGTGGAGTGCGGATTTTGGAATGGGAGCGCGTCCTACGATTTTCCGGCGCGCGCCTTTTCTTGACGGCGAATGATGTTGGCGAGCGCGCGAAGAGAATCATTCACGGCATCGGCATTGGGGAAAACTTTGGCCACGTCCGGCTCCAACACCACCACGTTCGCGCCGCGCTGGTAGCGCCGGAAATACTTGCCGCGCACGCCACGCGAAAAATCATATTCCGCCCGCAGGCCGTTGCCGGCTGATTTAGCTGATGGCTTCTTCATATTGTTTTTGTTCGCGCCGGCTGGCCCGCCGGGCGCTGATGATGCGAATATTATCGCCTCGTTCTGTATGCACCACAACGAGCAATTTGTCCAGATGCGACCGCCCCAAAATGATGAACCGGTCTTCGGCCTGCGAATGCGCCGGATCGAAAATCGTTACAGAAAGCGGATCGCCAAACACCGTCGCGGCTTCTTCAAAATGCACGCCATGTTTGGCCAAATTTAATCGGGCCTTGTTGGCATCCCATTCAAACGTGAGCACGCCGGAGATTCAAACGCCATTTACCCCAATCGTCCAACCGAAAAATGAATCCAGGAAAAGAGTTCCCGTCCGCCTTCACCCGATTTCCGTCTTCGCAAAGCCGTTCCACCAGTCTCCGCTGGAATTCCGCGCGCGCTCCAGCCGCATCCGTCAGGTGGAGGACTTTGAAGAAGGCTTGTTTCCAGCTCATTTATTTTGCCGTCATACCCTCCAGCATCGGCGAGTTCCGAATCACGACGTTTGTCACCGAGTCAAATCTGGCCGCTGACACACCGGGGGCGAGCTGCGCCTTGAAGTTGTTAATTTCCAGTCCGTCCACGTCCACGCATTCGATGGCAGGCCGCAAATCCTCTTGCTCGTAGCTCGTGCGGATATTGTCCAGTTCAAGGTCGCGGACGTGGCGGGCAAACAGTCCGTAGGCGGGCATCGCGCCGAGCGGGCTGGGTTCGGGATAACCGGTGCCCAGTTCAGGCGGCGTGCGCGCGGCCTGGGCTTTTGTCCCGCCGCCCTTGAAAACGAGCCGGATGTTGTCCAGCCGCACGCCTTCAATCGGTTGGCCGGGAACGCCGGTAATTTGGATGCCACTTTGGGGATCAACGCCGGTGGCAATGACGTCGGAAATGAAAATGTTCCGCATCTGCCCCGGCGTGGTGGCGTCGGAACCGCGTTCGCGTTCGCCGGTGGTGATGTAAATCGGGTATTGATAGACATCCATCATGGCGAGGTTGTTGATGGTGATGTCATCCATGACACCGCTGTCCACTTCCTCCAGCGCCAAGCCTTTGCAGTCGCGGAAGGTGCAGTTGGCGATGGTCACGTTGCGGAAGCCGCCGTAGGATTCGGTGCCGAATTTGATCCGGCCCGTGCCATCGCGGCGTGGCTTCATTGTCCCGTTCAAAAGTGTGCCTTCTTGAAAGCCGGACACCTGGCAATTCACAATGGTGAGATTTTCAGTGGGAACGCGGCGTTTCAGGGCATCCGTGCTTTTGATGCACAAACCGTCGTCGTTCGGCGAATTGATGCGGCAGTTGGAAACCATCGTGTTGTGGCAGCAATCTATGTCAATGCCATCGCGGTCGGTGTCCATGGTCACGTTGTCCACCGTCAGGTTGTCGCAGCCGGTGACGAGGACGGCAAAGTGTCCGCCGTGAACAATGGTGATGTCCCGGATCAAAACGTTGCGGCAGAGCTTGAGCGCGATGGCCTTGTTGCCGAGGCGGGCGGGCGGAAAATTGGTTTCTAATTGTGGTGTTCGATCGGTTGGACTCCATCTTGAAAAACCACACATTTTGTCGAGCAGCTCGTCGCTGCGCACCAGTCCGCCGCCGTTGATCATGCCGGAGCCGGTAATGGAAACATTTGTGAGGTTTTCGCCCCAGATGAGGCTGTTGTGGAAATACGTGTGCCCGCCATCCTGATTCGCCTGGCCTTCCCACAGCTCGGTTTGGTCATAGGCATTCATGTCCTGCGGCGCGCCGAGAATGACTGCGCCAGGCCCCAGAAATAAATCAAGGTTGTTTGTCAAATGAAGGCTGCCGCATAAATACGTGCCCGCCGGAACAAAAACCGTTCCGCCACCGACGGCGGATGCCGCCTGAATCGCGCGGTTGATCGCCGGACTGTCCAGAGTTGTTCCGTCGCCAACGGCACCGAAACCGCGAACATTGAAAACTGTCTGGTCCCCCGGCGAAGCCGAGGCCGACGCTAAAAAGTACAAGAAAATGAAGTTGGTGAAAGTGCGTGCTTTCATTTTCCGATTCTTGCTGATTCCGCCGGTGTTGGCAACCGGCGGCGAAATTTGGCAGGGAGATCTGACGGGGCGGAGTTTCAGAAAATGTGTGACGGCAGCCGGCAAATTCGTCACACTCGCCTCGTGCAAATCGCTTCGATCAGGAAGTGGCTTCTGGCGTTGACCTTGCTGGCCGTCATTTTGTGGACGATTGTGCATTTTTACAACCAAAGCGCTCAAAGGACGGCGAACCTCAGGCCCATCATCTTGGAACCTCAAGGCGATTTCGCCTACCACAAAACAAACATCTTAACCTCCAAGCCGCAAAAGCCCGCCGCTGATGCCGGTTCACAGAAAAATTTGCGCCAGCAAGTCGAAGCATGGCTGATACTGCACCACCGCTCCGCCGACAGTTTGCTCGCGGCGTTTCATGTGCTGAACGACACGAATTATTTGAAAGAGGCGGCGACCAATTTCCCCGATAATCCGCAGGTCGAATGGACGATTCTGGCGCGCAATGTGTTTCCCGACGACCGCGGCAAGTGGCTCGACTTGTTCAAAGCGTCGTCACCCAGCAACTCGCTCGCAAACTACCTGTCCGCTCAGTTCTATTTTCAGAACGGCCAGACTGAAGCAGCGGTCAAAGAGCTGGTGGCCGCCACCGCCAAGCCGGAGTTTGAAAATTACACCTTGGAATCCGAGTTGGATGCGGAGGAGTTGTGTCAGTTTTGCGGAAAATCAGCTTGGGACTCGGCCGAAACCGCGTTCGCCGGTTCCACCGGAGACGCCCTCCAGGAACTGCCGACCATCAAACTACTTGCCTCGCACATGATGGACCTGCAAAAACAGGAACTGAACGTGGGTGACACCGATTCGGCTGAAAATCTTGCCCAAATGGGAATGATTCTGGGAGGCCAGCTCAACAGCGGCGCCAGTGCGAAATACATATTCAATCAAAGAGTCGGCAACGCCGTCGAGTCCATGATGCTTGAACAATTGGATCCGAACACCAACTACGATTTCCTCGAAGGCGAGACTCCGGGCCAGCGATTGCGGGAAATCAAACAACAAACGGCCATGCTGGATCAGCTCGATAAAAGCTTCACCGCGATTGAACCCGCCCTGACCGACGCGGAAAAAGTCAGCTTCACGGAGCGGATGAAAATCTATGGCGGAGTTGCGGCCATGCGCTGGTTGCTGCAACAGCATGGCACTCCGCAAAACGGTCAGTGACAAAGATCATCCCAATCGCCGCCGAAACTCGGCGCAGGCTTTGGCCATGTTACTGCTTTTTCATTTCTTTTTTCTTTTCCACCCGACTAATTACGAATATTTCTATCGGACGTTTCGTCGGAACCAGTTCCAAGCCAAGTTGTTCCTGGACGGCTTTTCTCAACCCTTGCAGATTGGGTTTATCCCATGATTCTTGTTTCCATTTGAGCGAGACATCATAACCGTAACGGTTCGTCAATCCGGTTTCATCAATCACAGGCGTTTTCAACGCGCCCTCCAGAAACGAGGCAATGGCGGCAATCGAAATTCCCACTCCTTCAATCGAGCCGGGACGGGTGCGCGATGACATTCCTTTAGTTGGCGAGGCCGACAAACCTGGCGCATTGGTTTCATTTGCTTTTAGAACAAAGGCGCTCAATTGATTCGTTTCCTTCTTTGCAGTCACACCAAACGCCGACTGTACCGCTTCTTGCATAAGCACGTCTGCGTCTTCATCAGCTTTGGGAGGCCTCTTCATCAGCTTTGGGAGGCCAAGACTGAGTTACGATAAAATCGTAACGGCCTTCCGGCAACGGTGTATTGGTTGCAATGCGATCGGAACTTACGTTGTATATGATGGGCAGTATATCTTTCACGGTATAACCAGTCGCAGTCATATTGCCATTTCCCCAAGCGGCTCCTTGTGCATTTGTGTAACTGGATGGCTGTATCAGGACTTGAAACAAAGGTTTGGCTTGATTTTTCTCTCCCGGAATTTCCCCCGCAGTAATTGTTGCACCACTGCCAGGTCCTGGCAAAGAAATCTTCCGGCCTGCCAGCAAATCATTGATGTGTTTTGCCGTGAGCATTGTTGGATAGGTAATCGCAGCAATTCTTCCATCTTTGCCTAAAACGACTGTCTGGGGAATCGCTTCGATTCCGTAAGCTTTGTTCATGGCCTTGTTCGTGTCCAAAGCAATCCACGCTTTGATGGGTCTTTTCGAGAGAAACTTTTCAATGGTCGCTTGGTCCTCTGCCGTAATGGCGATGAATTGCACTGGTTTCTTTTTGAATTTATCCGCCAGTTCGTTCAGGTGCGGAATTGCCACGACACAGGGACCGCACCACGTGGCCCAAAATTCCAAAACCACAACCTTCCCACGAAGTGATTCGGCGTTCAATTTTGCGCCCGGAGGGGCTTGTAACAATTCTGTTGCTTCCAGCAATGGTGGTTTGTCCCCCACCATGGGGCCCTCTTGTTCAGCGGCGCGAATAGAAAGACCGAAGAACAAAACTATCAGGAAAAAGGAAGTTTTAATTGGGTCGAATTTGCTCATGCCCCGGTTGGTTTCTTCTTGTAACCCCGATTCCTCATGAAAGTTGCCGCTTAAACTCCGCGCAAGCTTTGGCCACGTCCGGTGCGTCGAGGATCGCCGATACAACGCAAATGCGCCGCGCACCGGCCGCCAGCACATCGTTCAGATTCTCCAGATTGATGCCGCCGATGGCGAACCAAGGAATGGTTACGTTTGCCGCCGCCCAACGGACATATTCCAGCGTCACGGGTTTCGCTGTCGGCTTCGTGCCGGTCGCATAAACCGACCCGATGGCGAGGTAATCCGCGCCAGCGGCCAAGGCGCGATTCGCCTGTTCCGGAGCGTGAGTCGAGAGGCCAATTTTGAGTTGTGAATTTTGAGTTTTGAGTCCGGCAACATTTTTGATACCCGCGCCGAAAAAATCTTCCTGGCCCAGATGACAAAACTCCGCGCCAACCACACGCGCGATTTCCAGATAATCGTTGATGACCAAACCGACATTGGAGCGCTTTGTGATTGGCAGGATCGCTTCGGCCATGCGGCGGATTTCGCCGGGCGGAGATTTTTTGGCGCGGAGCTGGATCAAGTCCGCGCCGCCGTCACAGAGTTGTTGCGCGACAACTTCCGGCGTGCGCCCGTGCAAATAGGCCGCGTCCACGAACGTATAAAATCGGCAATCGGCGAGTGGTTTCACGTTGCGAGTCTGGCAAAATCAGCGCGTCCGTTCAAACGCCGTTCGCCAGAACCATTCGCTCCGGGAGACAAACCGGACGAGGACATTTTGCAGCGACGGCGTGAGCATCATCCGCTGCAACCATTTTGCCCAAGCGAGCCGGCTGGTAAAGGCGTTATCGCAACCACGGGCAATTTGTCGCCGGACTTCGTCCCATGAAAGGTTGCCGCCACTCCACGCGGCCAGCGGTTCGACGGCCATCCCGGCGGACTCGAACGCCATGGACATCCCGTTGCCGGTGACGGGGGGAATCATGGTGATGGAATCGCCGACGCAACATTCGGCGCGCCTGGCGGCGCGTTGCGGTCGCAACGAAATTCCGGCTACCGCGCAAAACGATTTTTCGTCGAATTCCGCTCCGACCAACCGCTGGTTCAACGGCGTACCAGCCTGACCGCGCAGCCAGTCACGCCAGTTTTGCGGCGTGTGTTCCTCACCCGCGCGCCGCCGAAACAATCCGCAAACGTTCACCGCGCCACCTTCCACCCGGCACAGGCCAACGTAACCCCAAGGTGAAACGTGCATTTCCAAATCGGCGGTCAGCGGAACGTTGCGCGCGTGAACTTTCAAACCAAACCAACGCGAACCATTTTCCTCCATTTGCGCGCGCCGCCCCGTGGCACGGACAATCCCTTCACCGAAATCCTCGACGCGCATGCGTTGGTCCTCCAACAATTCGCCGCCGAGCCGGCGGAATTCAACCGCGAGCGCACGGTCCAACGTGAAACGCGAAAGGCAAATCGCGCGGGCGGGCAGGGAACGTGACGGAGCAGATTGGGTCGCCGAAAAGAAAGCCGCGGTGCCGGCATTCACGGCGCCCGCGCGTTCGAGCAATTCACGCAACCCAAGCCTTGAAAGCGTTTCCTGACCGCGTCCGCTGATGAATTCGCCGCAAACCCGATGACGAGGGTAATGTCCGGCCTCCCATACGGTTACCGGCACCCCGCGTTGCCGCAGACCGATGCCGAGCGTCAACCCGGCCAATCCGCCCCCGACAATCGTGATCGGTTTCGCTGCCATTTTGTTCAATCCATCCGCCGCGCCACGAACAGATGGCTGAAAAATCCCGTGTGGCGCTCGGTTAACTGCCATTTGTTGTCCACCGGCCACAACGCCGAAAGTTCTTGGCCCGAAAATCCCGCGCGCACACTCACACTCGCATCGTGCCGGGTCACGGAATTGCAGCCAATCGCCCAAATCAACCGGCTACAAAACAACGGCCAAGATGCGCGACGCGGTTCGATGGCCACAAAGAAACGCACCCGCCCGGCAATGGCACAAAGTAACTCCCTCAGCCTCTCTTTCTCGAAATGATGCAGAAACAAATTAACGACGACGGCGTCCAAACCAGCGGCGGTTGGCAGCCAGTCGAAAACATCCGCCTCAACCGATTCTGCGTGCCAGCCCAGCGACGCAAAAGAGGCCAATGTTCGCGAAGTCACATTTTTTTGACGGTCCAGCAGTGTCACCTTTACGTCCCGCCAGCGCGGGGAAATTTTTCGCGCTACCCGAAACAGAAGATTTCCATCGCCCGCGCCGAATTCGACGATCCGTCGCGGCACGTGACCGTTCGCGGCGGTTTGCAACGCGTCCGCCATTATGGCGTGATTGCGCATCCAGGCATTGACACGGCGCAAATCTCGGCGGGACCACCTTGCGCGCGGGTCGTCCGACGGCAATTCATCGAGCAATTCAGGCTGGACAAGGCGGTTCATGGCTAATGCGTGACACCTGGAGCGTGAGACGTGAATTCAGCCTGGTCGGTTTTCGCGCAGCACGTCTTTCCCACCTCCAACAACGCGCCGTGGCAACTGAAACCGGCTCCGAATGATGACATCCACCACAGTCCATCCGGCACGGCATCGTGCAGCGCGCGCTGGAGCACAAAAAAAACGGTCGGACTGCTGATGTTGCCGTACTCGCGCAGCACGTCGGCGCTGTGGCGAACGTCGGCCTCGGCCAGCTCCAGTTTGTCGCGCAACGCAAGCAGCACGTCGCGCCCGCCGGTGTGCAAAACCCATCCGGCGACGCGTTCGCGCTTTACGCCCGCTGTTGTCAGTGATTTGGCCATAAGCCTTGCGGCTTCGTCACCGGCAAGCTGCGGGACTTGCAGCGACAACATGTTCCGCAACATCCCGTTTTTATGGCCGAACCGCAGCGCGTCGCGTTTGTCCGGTGCAAGGCAGGACGAGCCGAATTTCCATGCGACGCGCCGGCGGTTCGGCTGCGACTTCCGCGCCAACACCGCCGCGCCCGCGCCATCACCGAATAAACAGGCGCTGATGAGCACGCCGGGATCATCATCGAGATAAAACGCCGCGCTGCAAACTTCGACGCAAACAGACAAAGCCTTTTGCGCTCGTTTGGCGGCCAGCAGGGCCTCGGCGGTGCGCAGATTGGGCAAGGCCGCGCCACAACCCTGTCCGACCAAATCCAGCGTAAACACGTCCGCGCGCAGGCCGAGCCGCTCGCTTACGTAGCTCGTCAGTCCCGGACATAAATAACCGGTGCAGGTGCTGATGAGGATGGCGTCTATCTCCGATGCCGCGCAGCCGGCGTCCTGCAAAGCGCGTTGCGCGGCTTCCGTGGCCAGTGCGGGGGCATGCTTGGTGAAACGCGCCTGAAGCGCGTCGGGTGTGATATTAAACACCTCCGTCAGCGGGTCGAGTGCCAGATGGCGGGTGGCAATGCCGTTGTCGCCGCAGAGCACTTTTTTGAGAATGGCGCGCGAGCGGGGCGCAAGCCGCGCGAAGGGTTCGGCCCGCTGGAGGGCGTCCCAACATTCGCGTTGCGCGTAACGCGGCGCAGGCGCGGCCACTCCGAGTCCATTAATAAACATGAGGGAAAGCTAACGCGCGTTTCGACCGCGCGCCACTTTAATGATTGGGGTGAAGCCCTCAACGGGGGACGCGCCGCAAAAAACTCAAACAAGCTAGTCCCAACCCTGCCAGCGCCAGCGGTGCCGGCTCCGGCACCGCCCTGGCATACACCGTCAGTTGAAAAACGCCCTGACGAGGATGCCCGGTTCAACTTGAACCATCGGCCGAGCTATCATACTGAGGATAAATTTCAAAATACTGCCAAATTAGCCGTAGGCATCAAACGATCCCCATTCATAAACCTCGACCCCCACCGGCTGCGAACTTGTCACGGCATGCACCCCACTGTTTGTTACGGTAATCTGTACCCCGTAAAAACCGCTCCTTCCAATCGGCACCCAATTTGTACCTGCCACGGGCAAGCCATCCACCAACGTATTGGTAATTGCCGGCTGCGCCACAAATATGTTCAAGTGGTGCTCATCAAAGTCTCCGATGACGCCAGAGGAAGCCCAAGCCGCCCACAATAAAAAGACTGAAAGCACCCGGCTCAGGAATGGGCGTGGCGGTTATGGCAAATTGATTAATGCTTCCTGATGCTGTCCAAGCTGAACCGTTGCTAGATTGATAATTATCAAGTAAAGCAGCCCCAAGTGGCGCTTGCCAACCACCGGTTGAATCAAACGAACTTGAGCCCGCACTGCTCCACCCATAAGCACCATTGGCGAGCGCTGTTCCAGCGGTCACGACAATAAAATAAGGAACATTTGGCAATAATGTGAGGCTTGAAATCGGAGTATAAGGGTAAATGCCAGCCAATGACGGATTAGCAGAACCCGTCAAAATACCAAGGCTACTTCCGGGGCGAAAATCTCCAGAATTCCCGCCTGTTGAAATTCCTGAATATAGCATGACCATGAAACCACTGGGATTGCCAGAGGCATCCGTCATTCCCAGTTGAATGGAGTTAAGAACATACCCACCGGCATTTGTTCCCGTCTCAAAGCTTGCCGCCAGCCATGAATCGCTTCCCACGCCGTGACTGCCAGCGGATGGCTGTGCCAAATTGGACAAGTAGGTTATTGTTCCTTGTGCCCGGATGTTTTCTTGGGCTAGCAGCCCAACCGCCAACATGATTATTAACTTTTTCATGTAGTTTCTATTGTTAAGTTATCATAAAGATTCTTATTTGACTACCCCGCCAAAATAGCCGTAGGCATCATACGATCCCCATCCATAAACTACGACGCCTACCGGCTGGGAACTGCTCACCGTGTGCGTGCCGCTATTAGTCACCGAAAGTTGTGCGCCATAATAACCACTATTCCCAATCGCCAAAAAATTCGTGGCTGGCACAGGCAAGCCATCCACCAACGTATTGGTAATTGCCGACTGCGCCACGATGACGTTTAAATTGTTTGTATAAAAGTCTCCGCTAATATAGTCGTCGGGAAGCGTAATGACGGAGTTCGATTCCAAATAGTGACCCGTCGGCGGCAATAAGATTTCGCAGGGGTCTCCGTTTGCGCCATATTCGACATCGAATTCCGATCCATTGGCGAAGTGCGCCACCTGAACAGGCTGACTGGCCTGAAACTCCACCGGCCCATCCACGATGATGTCGTAAAATTGCCCTGCCTGATTGGTCACCACCACCGTTTCATTGCTGAACGTCAGGCTATAATCATCATTCACCGTGACTACTAAGCCCGTGATACTCACCACTGTATTACTGTATGCCGACAATACACGGTAGCTGTCCCCATTCGTTCGTCCGGCAAAGCCCATGGAGAGCGCCTGCATACCCCATTGCTCCACCGGCAGTTGCTCTTGCACAAGTGGGTTGCCGAATCTGTAATTAATTGGCACATAAGCAAGAGACGCACCCGCAAAGACCCCCACCGGTTTGTCCGACGCAATCCACGTGCCGGTCACGCCGGTCACATCATTAAAATAACCGCTATCATAGGTTTGGCAGGTCTGGCCTTGCTGGAGGGTTACAGTATAAGAATTGGTTCCATATTGCAGGTACTCATTCGTAGTCGGCGTGATGGTCACCGTGGTATTGTCCGCCGTGGCGACAATCGCAAACTGCGAATTCTCCAAACTAGGATAAGCCATCACACAATAATTGGTTCCCAGCAGTGGCGTGGGATAAGCCGTAAAGGCAGCACTTACGTACGGGTCATAATCCAGCATAGACTGACACCGGCTGGCTGGCGGCAATCTGAATGCCATTCATTCCAACTGCATTGTAATTCATCATCATGGCATCAAACGGAACATTCACATTGGTCGCCGCGCCCGCCGCAACCGAGAAAGCGTTTGTAAAGCCGAGTCCTGGAATGATAACGGTCCCGGTCGCTCCCACCGGGCTGGAAATGTAAAATGAAAGCTTGTTGCTGCCATCGGTAGAATCCATCTGATAAAACGCGACCCAGAAATTGGTCCCCAGAGAATCGTTTGCCATGAGGTCGTTGGGCGAACTCAGCCGGTAAAAGCCCTGTCCATCGGTAGCGTTGCCGGCCGTCAGAATCGTCTGCCCCGGATCGCTGCGCAGCAGCCATTGCCATGAGATGGGCGCGTCCAAATTCGTGCAATAAAGCAGATCATAAACCCCATTGGTCACGTTCCACGGCGGGTGAATGACCATCGAAGCGGTTTCGTTCGTAACACTGACCATTTGCAGCCACAGGTCATATTGGTGGTTAATATCAGAGGTTGAAAATTTGAATCAAAGCCGCCGGTGGACTGCGATAGCGCCAGTTCTGAATAATTTACATTGGTATCATCAAGAAGATAAATTCCATCGCCCAAGGGCCAGGCAGATAAACCAAAAATATTGCCAGGCAGCGGTGGCCATGACGTTGCACTGGCTGGAGAATGCTGCGCCGACCAAAAGGTTCCGCTTGCTGGCAATTGTGACGCGGGCACAGGCGGCACAGACTCAATCACTTCCAGCATCACCTGCAAGTCACTGGCCGCTTGAACTGACTGCTCCGACGTGGCGGTTGTTTGGGCGCGCAGCGCAGGCAGTCCGACATTCCATCCCGTGACAAGGATTAATCCAACCATCAAACTTTTCATTTTCCTGGTCATTTCCATTATTTCTTATGTTACTATAGTGATGTTTAATGGTTTCTAATTTAGTGTCAAGCGAAATCCTTCCGTATAATTTCGGGTAAAGCCTCCACATTTATGTGCGCCCTGTTGTGCTGTTAATCTGCCAGCATAAAAAATGTTTTTCACAATTGAACGTTGTTGGCCCACAAGCGGGAAAATAACGCCGGTAGAAGGGCTGGACGCAGAACCAACTTGCCTCAAACTCCAATCGTCCGGATGGGACACCAGCCGTCAATCGGTGACGAGGCTTGAAAATCAGCAGCGGCGCGTTCCCGGTCTCGACCTGTTCATTCTTGACCGGGTTCTCGGCGCGAAAATGGATAATTTATTTCCTCGGGGCCTTGGCGGAAAACCAAAGGAGTTTTATCCGCAATATCGCGTCAAACTCGCGCGCGGTCCTATTCCGCGCCCGGTGTGATCTTCCAAAGATCAACCCGCGTGTCTCACGTTTTTTCCTATTTCAGTCCGACGAGGTAGCCGAAGCGCGCCTTGAATTGTTCCGGCGTCTGGCGGCCAGCGTTGCGCTGATTTTATTGCCCCACACGAACCAGTTCGTAATGCGTCGGCTGCGGCTCCGCGGCGACGTATTGCTGTTCCGCGTCTTTATCTCTTTGAGTTTCCAGCGCGGCAATGAGCGAATCCGCGGCTTTCTGGACTTTCCGGTCATGGTCATCCATCAGTCGGATTTGGATGTCGCGCCAGGCAAAATACCGCCATTGAACCTGTTTCCACACCAGCGCCAGGACCCGGTAGGATTGTTCCAGCATCGGCGTTTGACAGGCGGCCAGATTGATGCCGTCGTTTAACTGTTGGTCACTGAATTCGCCAACGACCTGACCATTGATTTTGAGCTGATAATTTCCGGCTGGCAGACCGGAAACTTGCAGCGGCTCCTGATTCAATGCCTGATAAAATCCGGAAAATTTCACAATCATTTCCGTCGCCGCGTTGGTGTAATCCCATTTCGGCCCGGGTGCCGGCCAAAAGAAGGATGGTTTTCCCCACATGTCGTTTTCCGTCGGGGGAAATTGCGGCCAGTCTTCATGCAGGCCAAGAATGGGGAATGGCAGGCTTTCATCATTTTGCGTCCAGGAAATTCTCCCATCGGCATCTGCAAGCTGGCTTATCTTGGTGTTGTCCGCTTGGACGACCTGCTTGTGGGCCGCATCAACGGTAACCGCCGTGACCACTGCCGGCGCGTTCCACGCCTTCAGTAACGCTTGCGCCATCACCAATTCCCCTGCCACCGACGGATGGATGCGGCCCGGAATCACTTCGCGGGCCAGTTTGGGATCCTGTGTTTCCGCCTGTTGCAGCACGTCCAGCAGCGGCGTCATGAAGTCCACGCACATCAAGTGATGCTCGGCGGCAAGCTGGCGGACAAAGGCCGCGTAACGCAGGAGCACCGCGTTGTAGCCGCCGGGAAACTGCGGCGGATATGTCACATCGTCATAAGGCGTCGGCTGAATCAGGATGATGCGCACGCCGGGCAGATGCTGTTGCAGCGATTGAATGATGTGTTCATAACCATTGGTATAGGTGGCAAAAATCTGCTGGTCGAAGGGGCGATATTTCGCGTCGTTCATGCCCAGCATGATGGTGACGACGTTGGGCTTGAACGGGTAAACGTCGCGCTGGAGCCGTTCATCAATCCCCCCCGCCCAGCCGCCGGTCACACAATCGCCGCCGATGCCGGAGTTGACGAATTTCACGTGCAGATCAGGAAAGCGCGTGCGCACGTAGGTTTCCACATCCACGCCGTAATACCGCTGTTCGGTGATGCTGTCGCCGTAGAAGCAGACGTAATCACCGCTCTTGAGATAAAACGGCGCCTCAGCCGCCGCGTTCGTCCCTTGCAGAAACGGCACGAGCAACAGAACGGACAAAATTGTCCAACACGGTAATGTCCGGCAAACTTTTCTCAGCAAGGAAACAGACTTGGAGTTGGGAATGGCATTCATTAGAACGCAACGTTAGGAATTCATGGTCGCCATGGCAAGGGTGTAAAATGACGGCGTGTCCGTTTTCGGACAAAAATTACCGGGAGGCGGCAAGGTTACAGTGCCACATCGGCGGTCTGCGAATTTTTTGTCGGATGAAGCCTACTTCAATCCCACGAGGTAGCCGAAACGCGCGCGGAATTGTTCCGGCGTCAGCTTGACGACGGCGGCGAGTTTGGCGAGTTGCTTGGCGTTCTCGAAATCGTCGCGTTCGAGCCGGATCATGTAGGCGCAGGCGCATTCAAAAGCTTCGCCGTCCACGTTGACCTTCCGGTTTTGCATCCGGCCGGTCTTGGGATCGAGCATCTTGTCGAACGGCAGCGGGTTCATGGCACCGTTCACAAAGCTGATGATGGCGCCGTATTTTCCGGCCTCGGGGGAAAGTAAAAACTTCACCGCGGCGTAGCCGAGGTCGCGCGTGTATTCGGCGTCGAAGGGAATCGGGTCGGCGCAGCGCAATTCGTAGCCAAGGTCCTTGTCAATAAAGGTCATTTTGATGCCGAGCTTTTCCAGACGCTGATTCAGAAGCTCCTTCATCAGGCGGCCAAATTCAATTTCACCGAGCCGCAAGTGGCCGTGGTCATCGCGCAGAACCTTGCCGAAACGCTCCAGTTGTCCGTCCGGCAGCGCGTTGACCAATCCTTGCTCGCCCATCGCCTCGATGAGACCTTCGGCGAGAATGACGATGCCGTTTTCCGAACCTTCGGCGCGGCGTTTGATGATGGAACCGATGATGATGTCGCAGACTTCGTCCACGGACACCTGCCGGTTGCGAAACTCCTCCGGGATGATGACCAGCGTGGCCGCCGCCGCCTTGCCGATGCCCAGCGCCAGATGCCCCGCCGCCCGGCCCATGCTGATGATGATGTACCAGCGCGAGGTGGTGCGGGCGTCCTCAGCCAGATTGCGCACGATATGCACGCCATTGTGCCGCGCGGTTTCAAAGCCGAATGTCGGCGTCGAGCCGGGCAGCGGCAGGTCGTTGTCAATCGTCTTGGGCACGTGCGCCACGTGGATTTTTCCATTGCTGCGTTTGGCCACCTGGCTGGCGGAAAACGCCGTGTCATCACCGCCAATCGTCACCAGCGTCGTGATGCCCAGTTGTTCAAACACCTTGAAGACGTTTGCCATGCTGGTTTCGGATTTGGTCGGGTTGGTGCGCGAGGTGCCCAGAATCGAGCCGCCGCGCAGATGAATCCCCGTGACATCGCGAATCGCGAGTGGCCGACAATGCTGCGCCTCGTCCGCTGCGAGCCATTTGAAGCCGTCGTAAAAACCGATGACTTCGTAGCCTTGGTTGATGCCTTCAATGGTGGCCGCCGCGATAACGCCGTTGATGCCGGGCGCCGGTCCGCCACCGACCAAAATACCCAATCTGCCTCTGCTCATGTGGATGTTGTGATGGTTGATTAAAATTGGTTAAAAATCGGAAACCTTGACAGAATGCTTGAGGACGGCAAAAAATTCAATTCCATTCTTGCCATATTCAAACCACAATTTGCCGGAATGAATCGGGCTGTTTTTCTTGACCGGGATGGCACACTCATCGCGGAGAAAAATTATCTGTGCCGGCCGGAGGACGTGAAAATTTTTCCGGCCACGCCCGCCAGCTTGAAACGGCTGGGCGACGCTGGATTCAAGCTGTTCATCGTTTCAAACCAGTCCGGTGTCGGACGCGGCTACTTCTCGCTTGCGGACGTTGAAAACGTCAACCAGCATCTCTGCCGTGAACTGGCGCGCGGCGGGGTGCGTTTTGAAAAAATTTACATCGCGCCGGAAAAACCTGACGAACCGAGCCGGGGCCGCAAGCCGTCGCCGCAATTTTTGTTCGACGCTCGCGACGAATTTGGCCTGAACCTTGCGGACAGCTTTTTGGTCGGTGACAAATTGAGCGATCTGGAATGCGGCTGGAATGCGGGCGTGCAAAAGAGCATTCTGGTCCGTACCGGCTACGGCGCGGAACTGGAACGGGAATCGCCGGAGAAACTTTCGCGCGCCGTCATTGTGGATGATTTGCAAGGCGCGGCGGATTGGATTTTGAATCGTAAATAAATCCACAGATTATGTAGTCAGGCGCGGATTTTATTTTGAATTTACAAAAATCTGCGAAATCTGCGGACGAAAAACCATGTGCGGCATCATTGGATACATCGGCAAGAAAGCGGCCTCACCCATCCTGCTCGAAGGATTGCGGCGGCTGGAATATCGCGGTTATGACAGCGCGGGCGTCGCCGTGGCGTGCAATGGAGATCTGCTCGTGCGCAAGAAAAAGGGCCGGATTGACACGGGCCTGGCGCGTCTCTTGAAATCCGAACCGGCCGCAGGAACCCTCGGCATTGCCCACACGCGCTGGGCCACGCACGGACCGCCGTCCGACAAAAATTCCCATCCGCATCTCGATCAATCCGGTAAAATCGCCGTCGTTCACAACGGTGTCATTGAAAATTACGACGCGCTCAGACAAAAACTGCTCAAGGCCGGACACAAATTCCGTTCCGACACCGATACCGAGGTACTGGCGCATTTGATCGGCGATTATTACGAAAAACGGCGCGAAAAGGCAGGGTCGCTGCGCCGCGATGACCGGACGGCACAGCGCGCCGTCCCTGCCCAAAACGGCAATTCTAATCCGCTCACTCAAGCCGTCTGCGACGCGCTCCGCGAAGTCATCGGCACTTATGGTCTCGCGGTGATTTGCACCGAACAGCCCGCTGCCATCGTCGGCGCCCGACGCGGTTCGCCGCTTATCATCGGCATTGGCGCGGGCGAAAACTTTCTGGCTAGCGACGCCAACGCCATCGTCGCCCACACGAAAAAAGTCGTTTATCTCAACGATTACGACGTGGCCACCGTCACGCCGGATCGCTTCGACGTTTTGAACCTCGGCGCGGAAACCGCCAATGTCCAGATCAGCAATCTTGAATTCAGCCAGGAGGACGCTGCGCGCGGCAAGTTCGCACACTTCATGCTCAAGGAAATTTTCGAGCAACCCCAAACGGTGCTAAACGCTTTGCGTGGCCGCGTGGACAAGGAAGGCGCGACCGCCAAGTTCGGCGGATTAAATCTGACGGCGGCGCAATTGCGTTCCGTCGAACGCATCGTCATCGCCGCCAGCGGCACGAGCTGGCACGCCGCGCTCGTCGGCGAGTATTTGATTGAGGAACTCGCGCAGATTCCAGTGGAGGTCGAGTTCGCGCACGAATTTTGTTACCGCAACGCGCCGCTCGAACGCGACACCGTGCTGCTGGTCATCTCGCAATCCGGCGAGACCGCGGACACGCTCGCCGCGCTCCGCGAGGCCAAGCGCCGCGGCCATCGCGCGCTCGCCATCATCAACGTCGTCGGCAGCACCATCGCGCGCGAATCCGACGGCGGCATTTACATGCACGCCGGACCGGAAATCGGCGTCGCCTCGACCAAGGCGTTTATCTCCACGCTGACGGTTTTGGCATTGCTCGCTGTGCATTTGGGCAGAACGCGGTTGCTTTCGGCCAATCGCGCGCGGGAAATTCTGCACGCGCTCGAAGCCGCGCCCAAACAAATCGAGGCGATCCTGGCGCAAGACGACACGTTCAAGGAACTCGCGAAGAAATATCACAAAGCCGAGGATTTCTTTTTTCTCGGTCGCGGCTACACATTCCCGATTGCTCTCGAAGGCGCGCTCAAGCTGAAGGAAATTTCGTACATCCACGCCGAGGGTTATTCGGCGGCGGAAATGAAACACGGCCCGATTGCGTTGATTGATCCCAAGACACCAACAGTTTTCCTCGTGCCGCAGGATTCGATGTACGACAAGACGATGGCAAACCTGGCGATGATTCGCGCGCGAAAGGGGCCGATCATCGCGCTGGCCACCGAAGGCGACAAACAAATCAGGAAGGTGGCCGACGACGTGATTTACCTGCCGCCCGCGCTGGAGCCAATTTATCCGATTCTGGCCGCCGTGCCGCTGCAACTGTTTGCCTATCACATCGCCGTCGCGCGCGGCTGCGACGTGGACAAGCCGCGCAATCTGGCCAAGAGCGTGACCGTGGAGTGAATTACCCCAACAACGCTTCCGCATGTTTGCGGGCAGCGTCGTTCTGGCCACCGAGCATTCGCGCCAGTTCCGTGACGCGTTCTTTTTTGCCCAGCAAATGAATCTCTGAAATCGTCCGACCATCCTTGATTTGCTTGGTCACGACGTAATGGGCGTCTGCGGGCGCGGCGACCTGCGGCAGATGCGTGATGCACAAGACCTGCCGCTTCGCCGCAATCTGTTTCATCTTTTCACCGACGGCATTGGCCGTTTCACCGCCAACGTTGGCGTCCACTTCATCGAAAATGAGCACGGGAATTTCGTCTTCGGCGGCCAGCACTGTCTTGAGCGCCAGCATCACGCGCGCCATTTCGCCGGAAGACGCAATGGCGCGCAACGGTTTGGCCGGTTCGCCGGGATTTGGCGCAAATTGAAATTCGATTTCGTCAAAACCGGTTTGGCTAATTGTAGGAGCCGACGTGAGGAGGCTCTGAGCGTTCCTTGATTTGAGACTCGTTACCTCGTCTCCTGCCAATTGGGTTGTAATGTTCACGTCAAATTTGGCCTGTGTGAATCCCAAATCTTCAAGCTGTCTGCCCACGGCCTTGGCGAGTTGGGGAATGATTTTTTTGCGTTTGGCGGATAGTTTTTTTCCAGCTTTCAAAATTTCCGCGTCGAGCTTTTGCAATCCGGCATTGATCCGCGCCAGTTCCGCGTCGCGGCCTTCAAGCGAGTACAATTTCTGTTTCGCCTCCTCGCCAAACGCGATGACTTCCGCAAGCGTCGCGCCGTATTTGCGCTTGAGCGAGTGGATCAGATCCAGCCGTTCTTCGAGTTCCGCAAGCCGCGCGGGGTCCACGTCCACTTTTTCGGCGTAACGCGAAAGTCCGGCCTGCAATTCGCGCAACGCGCCGACGGCCTGCGCGTGCAGTTCGACCAGATTCCCCGCGCCGGCATCCACGCGCTGCAATTCCTGCAACGCGCGACCCACCGCGCCGGCCTGCGTGAGCAATGAATTCTCGCTTTCGCTCAACGCGTCCAGCGCGGCCTGGCTTAATTGCAGCAGTTTCGCCGCGTTGCTGGCGCGGTTGAATTCCTGTTCCACCTGCCCATCTTCGCCCGGCTGCAATCGCGCGGCGGAAATTTCCTGGACCTGAAAGCGGAGCAAATCCAGTTGCTGCGCGTAGGTTTTTTCATCCACGATGAGCGCGGATTTTTCGGCTTCCAGCGCGGCGCGGCGGCGGACGAGTTCGCCAAACGCTTCCCGCTCCTGTTCCAAGCCGCCGAAAGCGTCGAGAATCAAAAGCTGTTTTGCGGGATGCAGCAGCGATTGGTGATCGTGCGGGCCGTGGATGTCCACGAGCCATTCGCCAATGGCGGCCAGAGCGTTCAACGTGGTCGGCGAGCCGTTGACGAACTGGCGGTTTGCTCCGCTTGCAGGTGAAAGTCGCGCTTGAGGACGAGTTGATTTTCCTCGCACGGTTCCAGGCCGTTTTCTTCGAGAAAGTTTTTCAAGCGGCGCGCGGAGTTTTGCGACATCGAACACCGCCTCGACGGAGCAACTTTCCTCGCCGCTGCGGATGAGCGTGCGGTCGGCGCGTTCGCCGAGGACGAGATTGAGCGCGCCGATGATGATGGATTTGCCCGCGCCGGTTTCGCCGGTGATGACGTTGCAGCCGGACTGGAGTTCCAGCGTGAGGTCGGTCACGAGAGCGAGGTTTTTGATGCGCAACGTCGTCAACATGATTCGCGTCCCGGACATTTGAACGGGAATGCCATCGTTCGGCAAAAAGAAAATGCCGCTTGAAGCCGGATGGTCATCGCGGCTCCGCTTTCAGCTTTGACGATTCCGCGGAAACGAGGCCAAATTGTCCCCGTTCAATCCATCCGGTGCCATACTCTGTACGAATCAAATAGTAATTTCCCCAAGTCCGAAGTTTGCGCGCGGGTTCACCGGCGAGCAAGGTGGTAGTCACTTCCCCATCAGGCGTCGGCGTCAACAGCAGCGGCGCATCCCTGTCCAGGACAAATCCCAGGTTCGTCCGGCTGATGACGCCCAGGTTTGCCGTGAGGCTGAACAGAAAAAGAGCCAGCCCGACTGCGGCCAGGGTCTGGTGCCAGCCCGCCTTGCGCCGGCGAAAAACTCCCGGCAGAAGCAACATGCCCGCGGCCAGCCAGAGGCTGGCGCCGGCGAGCCACAGCCACGCACTGGCCGGCAACCAGGATGACACCGTCTCATACCATTTCAGTTGCGGCGGGTCCACCTGGGTCACTTGCCGGGCAAAATGGAGATTTTCTTCGGCGCGCGGGTCGAGCGGATCAATCCATTGCGCCCGTTCCCAGGCCAAAATCGCCGGGCCGGCATGGCCGCGCCGCCATTCGGCCAGGCCCAAATTGACCAGCGTACCGCAAGCCGGCTGTCTCGTGGCGGCTTTTTGGAAAGCCTGTGCCGCCTGCGCAAATTGTCCAACCCGATAAGCTGCGACACCCCGCGCAAAGAAATTATTTGTCGCCGTCCGACCGCGTTCCGGGGCGCACAACAGCCCAGCCAGACAAATGATGCCGGCCAGTCTCATAGTTGTCTCTCCAGTTTCGACAGCACGGCGTTCACGTCGGATTGAAGCGCGCGCCAATCAGGTGGCGTTTGCGGCGCGGCGGCAAAGCGCGCGTTCGCCGCCGTAAATAATTTACGGACCGTGTCGCCAGCGGCGCCGCTACGATCCGCATCGCCCAACCGTGCCAAAACCTCGGCGCAGACCAGTGCCTGCGGGTGCGCGGCATAATGCGGCGCGCAGGCGATCTGCATCGCGTTCGTGCCGAGCCGGATAAAGGCCACCGCATCACCACGCATCGCAGCCTGGCGCAACCGGCGTTTTGCGCGCCGCAAGGCACGACGGGCTTCCCGGCGACGGACGATGTCCGGATGCGCTTCAAGAAAACGGCGGCGACGGTCCCATTGCCATAATCCGAGAAATCCCAACACGGGAACAATCTGGAGACAGACGAACCCGCCGCGCAGTTGCGGGGGTCTTAGACTGGCCACCGTTTTGCCGGGCGTCGGTAATAGGCTGCTTAATTTCAACGGCGGGCCGGACGCAACCCCGGCGTCCATCACCGGTAATTCGGTTGGCAGCCCTTTTTCGGTCACTGTGACCGGCAGGGATGGGATGGTCAAATCCACATAACTCGCTGTCGCCGGATCAAAAGCACTGAACGGGATGAGGGGAGTTTCCTGCACCTTGTCCGTCAACGGTATCAACGTGTAGGAAAAGCCGGATGATGTATTCGGAATGATTTCCCAGTCTTTTACGAGCGGTGGCGTTGGCGGCACCAGGCGGTTCAAGTCTCCGTATCCGTGAACGGTCACCGTAAGCTGCACCGGTTGGCCCACGCGAATCCGGTTGGTGGACAACTGCGGTTGGCCGAGGGTGAACTTCCCTATCGAACCGGTGAAACCTGGCAACTGGCCTGCAATTGGCAGGGGACGGACATTGACCTGAACCGGCTCCGAGAGGAGAAAAATATAATGCGGCGCTCCACCGGGGACGGTCACACGGGCATTGATCTCAATCGGCCCGGTGAATTCCCGTCCGGCCGTGAAGGCCTGGGCGGAAAGCTTCAACCTTCCGGTCATAATCGGTGTCAATGTGGTTTCATAAATATATGCCGGTATTTCGCGGCCATCGAGCTGGACCATTTTGACAGCCTGCCGTGTTGTCGTTTCGTCGGTCATGAATCCGTCGCCGTTAAACTGGATTCCCCGGAGCGCCTCGACGGTATTGGAAGGCGATGCAGGCAGGATGACGCGGGCGCGAAGCGGCTGGCCGAGAAAGACGTTGGTCGACGTAATTTCCAAGACCAGATGCTGCGCTGGCGGCCCTGAGGTGGCGTTGTCCACGTCCAGGGTGGCTGCCGGGATCTCCACCGGCTGGCCGCCAACCTTCACGACAAAATCTGGGACCGTAAAATGTCCGGTCGCCGTGGCCCGCACCTTGTAAAGGAACGAGGTGAACGGGCGAAATTTATTCATGAAATACTCCATCAATTGCCCCTGCCCCGCCGGACCGAATTTCAACTCCGGCGGGGCGGAAATTGTTCCCGGCCATTGAATGGAGGCTTCTGCGGCATTAATCGAAACCTGGTAAAAAACGCTTTCGCCCACCCGCGCGACCGATGGATCAAAAACCGCCTCGGCGGTCACGGGTGACGAGACATCCACGGGTGGTTGGGGAACCTGGAGTTGAAGCAGTGCTCCGGCCGGCAGTCGGACCGGCGTCTGCGCCTGCAACAACGGCGGCGACAGCAGCGCAAGCATCAGTATGAATTGGCAATGGATAAAACGCATTTCAACCATTCACCAGGTGAGGCCGGATTCTTTCCCGCGCTGGCCGGTATTCGCTTCGTCCATCAGCAGGCGTCGGCTTCCATCGAGCGAAATGCCGTCCAAGATTTGAGCCGCCTCGTCCGGCGAAAGCGCCATTTCAATTTGTTTGCCAGCATCGGACGCTCCTTCCTTCAGGCCGCGCAACGATTCCGGCTGCAACCCTTCGTCGTCATCGTCGTCACCGGTGGCGCCGGGGGGCAGGTCCTGTTTCGGAATCCGGCCTCCGAGCCGCTTCAAAAGTGCGTTCAATTGCGAATGACGGCCGCCAAGCATGGCGGCCATCCGCTGCATTTGTTGCAGACGGTCCACGAGCCTGGCGATGTACTGCGCGACAATTTCGGCATTTCGGTTGGCATTCGTGTCGGCAGGATTCAACTCGGCGGCACTTTTGAAATCATCTTCCGCCCGTTGCCATTTGCGCAGCGTGTCACCAGAAGTCTCCATCGCCTCCCGGACGGCTTTTTCGGCGGCGCGCAGTTGCCGGCGCGCACCGTGGCCGGCAAAATACGCCGCAACCATCTTCGACAAATCGTCCTCCGCCAGCGCCGCCTCTCCCCGTTGAAACGCCAAGCTCGCCCCCAAGCCCGCACTGCCGCCCTGCGCGGCAACGGACCGGGCGGACGGCCCTTTTTCCAGCACCGCGGCTCCGTCGTCGAATCGCGCGTGGCCGAGATTATAAAGGGCCGACGGCTGCACGCGCTCATCCTGCGCGGCGAGTGCGGATTGGAACATTTCTTCCGCCTCGGCGAATTTTTTCGCGGCGAGCAGCTCGGTTCCGACATTATAGCAATCCCTGGCCGTGACGGGCGCAGTGGCGTACGTGTCGCCGGCGGCTGGGACGCAACAAGTGAACACCAGAGCCAACGCCGCCCCGCATCGTTTTAGTTTGGCCCACTTGCTCATAAGGCTTCGGAAACATTCTTCTTGCGCGTGCTGATCAATGATTCGGCGACCATGAGCGCCAGCGCAAGCGCGATGGGCAGATGATAATGATCCACGCCGTTCGCCGCCGTTTGACGCAAGCCGCTCGTGGTGTCCAAGGCGTGCATGGCCGAACGCACCTGCATCAAACCTTCGCCGCGCGGGCCGAGCGGATAATATTGCCCGCCCGTGGCCTCGGCGATTTCGCGGAGTGTTGGTTCGTCAAGCCGGCTGTGAACCAAGTTGCCCTGGGCGTCCCGCACAAACTCTGTGTGACCGGCGGTGTTCACATATTGGATTTCCTTTCCGGCGGGCGTGCCCACGCCGAGGGTGAAGACCACCACGCCGTTCGTCGCCAGCGATTTCGCCGTTGTTACGCCGGTTTTTTCCAGGTCTTCGCCGTCGGTCAACAGCACAATGAGTTTCCGCCGGCTGTCTTCGTTCATGGCGTGATACGCCGCGTCCAACGCCCGCCCGATGTCCGTGCCGGGGTCCGGAATGGTTTTGTCGTCCATCGCCAGCAATGTTTCGTCGAAGGCATCGTAGTCAAATGTCAAAGGGCACTCCGTGAACGCGTTTCCGGCAAAGGCCACCAGCCCCACGCGCCCCCGACCGTAGCGTTGGACAAAGTTCAGAATCGCATATTTCGCGCAGTCCAGCCGGTCCGGCAGAGCATCGGTGGCCAGCATGCTGCGCGAACAGTCCAGCACAAAAACAATGTCCTCGCCGACCCAGCGGTTGGCTGTCTCCGCTTCGCCCCATTGCGGCCGTGCCAAGGCAATGCCCGCCAGCGCAAACGCAGCCAGCAGCAACCCGTGCTTGAAACGCCGCCGTGCCGGGCTGTGGGACGCGGTGAGTTCCTGCGCAAAATGCGGCGCGACCATCCGCGCCAGTTCTTCGCGACGCGCCACCGCCGCGTGACGGTGCAGCAGCACCAGAAGCAACGGCGCGACCACCGCCAGCCAGAGCCAGTCTGGTTCGGCAAAATGGAAATTGGCAAAATTCATCATGGCACCCGGCGAAATCTGGTGTTCGACAGAATCAGTTCCAGCGCCAGCACTCCGAGGCCCGCCAGCAACGGCCACTCAAACATGGGGTGATACGCCACGAACCGTCGCCGTGTCACCTTGGATTTTTCCAATCGGTCAATCTGATCGTAGATGTTCCGCAATTGGCGCCGGTTGGTGGCGCGGTAAAATCCCCCGCTGGACACGCCGGCCATTTTGGCTAACACGGAAAAGTTGGCCGGCTGCAGCAGCAGGGTGGGAATGAGGTTGCCGTTGGCGTCGAGCCGAAACGTGCCCGTGGCCGGGTCAAACGCGGGCATGTTGCAGGGTTGTTCAACCCCGATGCCGATGGTGTAGATTTTGATGCCCAACGCCGCGGCAAGTTGCGCAGCCGCGAGCGGATCCACCCGACCCCGGTTGTTGTCGCCGTCGGTCAGGAGAATCATCACGCGGCTTTTACCGGGAACCGCCTTGAGACGTTTGGCACCCACGGCGACCGCATCGCCGATGGCCGTGCCCAAATCCGTGATTATGCCAATGTGCAACCGCCGCAGGTTTTGAATGAGCCAGCCGTGGTTAAGCGTGAGCGGGCTGGTCAAATAGGGCTCGCCGGAAAAAGCGATCAAGCCGATCCGGTCATTGGGCCGTTTCCGAATGAAATCCTGCAACACTTCCGACGCGATGGCAAAGCGGGATAATTTTTCCTGCGGCGGGCCCATGTCCACGGCCATCATGGACCATGACAGATCCAGCACGAGCATGATGTCAATACCCGGCGTTTCGGTCTGGACGTGATAATCTGCCAGCCGCGGCCCGGCCAGAGCCACAATGCCCAGCCCCACCGCCAGCAACCGCAGAAAGACGAGCAGCCGTCCGGCCGCCGTCCGGGCACTGACGCCCGCGGCCCGGGCGATTTCCGCACTGGAAAACCGAAGCGCCGACCATTTGCCAGCCTTTCCGCGGAGCAACGCATAGACCGGCAGTAAACCCAGCAGTGCCAGCACCCACGGATATTGAAATTCAAATTCGCCGTTCATGTTTCCGTAGGACAGGTGGAGCGCCTGTCTCTGACTTTTTCCGCCAGCGCGACAAGTTCCAGCGCACGGTTGGCGGCATTAAGCGGCGTAAGTGAACCAGCCTGAGAAAATTTTCGCTCGTCGCATTCGCGCAGGAAACCGGAAATGGCTTGCGCCAGTTCGGGACCGATTTTTTCGCTGCGCTCGAGTTCGCCACAGAATTCAGCCGTGGTGAATTCGCCGGCGGGAAATTCAAACGCACGGACAACATAGCGGCGCAGGATTTGCGAGATGTCGCTCAGACAATTTCCATCTTCCGGTTGGCCCATCCATCGGGCCAGGGCCTCACGCGCCTGAACTGCCGGAGGCACAACCACCGGCGGTTTCCGCTGGCACATCCGCCATAAAACCAAGCCGGCAATTAGGACGAGCACGACGCTGCCGGCGACAATGGCCGGACCGTGCTGTTCCCAAAATGTCGGCGGCATTTGTCCATACGGCGGCAAGAGTTTCGGCAAGGCATTCGTTTCCGATTGGCCGGACAGCGGCGAAGTCGCGAGGAAGAAAAACGAAAGCAGAAACATCCAACAATCAAAATTCAATGCCCAAGATTCAATGAATCTGCGCCGGCAAGGCTGCCTTGGGCGTCCGATGTTGAATGTTGAATGTTGAATGTTTTTCATTTCAACCCCGCCGCCGGCCCCGGCGAATTTCAAAAAAACGTTGCAACGTCGGCGCGAATGATTCGGCAGTGCTGAGCCGCAGCGTGTCCATGCCGGTGCGAATGAGCCGGCGGTCCAGCTCCGCCAGACGTTCCGCGTTCACGGCGGCAAAACGCTCGCGCACGGTGCCGCGTTTGGAATCCAGTTCGAACAGTTCCCCGGTCTCCGCATCTTCGATGGTCAGCAGGCCGGCATCCGGCAGCGTGCTTTCACGCGGATCATGCAGGTGCAGGCAAACAACATCGTGGCGGGTGTTGGTCAGGCCGAGTTCGGCGATGACATCACGCGGTTGGAGCGCGGCTGTGTGCGAGGCATCAGCCGCAGCGGGCTGGAAATTTTGCAAGGCACCGGTGGCGGGCTGCGGTTGGGTCTGCGACCACAGCCGCGGTCCGTTGGTTTCACTGTGCAAAAAATCCGTCAACAGAAAGACAATCGCGCGCCGGTGCAGGACTCGGTTCAAAAATCCGAGCGCGCCGGAAATGTCCGTGCCCCGGTGCTGCGGCTGGAACGCCAGCAGGTCGCGGACAAGCCGGAGGATATGGCGGCGGCCTTTCCGCGGCGGAACGAACAGTTCCACGGTGTCGGTGAACAGCAGGAGCGCGACCTTGTCCCCGTTCCGGGCTGCCGACACAGCGAGGGTGGCGGCGATTTCGGCGGCGAACTCGCGTTTGGTGCGGTTGGCCGAACCAAAGGCTGAGGACGCCGAGATGTCCACCGCAAGCACCACCGCCAGTTCGCGTTCCTCGCGAAAACATTTCACAAAGGGACGGCCCATGCGGTGGGTGACGTTCCAGTCAATGTCCCGCACGTCGTCGCCGGGGATGTATTCGCGCAGCTCCTCGAAGTCCATGCCCCGCCCCTTGAAATGGCTCAGATACGCGCCGACCATCACGTCATTGACGAGACGGTTGGTGCGCACGTCTATGCGCCGGACGGATTCAAGAAGTTCTGTGGCAGTCATGGCGAATCCATTTACGATTTACGAATGGCGATTTACGAATCGCATAACCAAAGGCGCGTAAATCGTAAATTTCAGGGCACCGGCACGGCGTTCAGCACCTGTTTAACAATCGCGTCGGACGACACGGCCTGCGCCTCCGCCTCGTAGGTGAGAATGATCCGGTGGCGCAACACGTCCGGGCCGATGCTTTTGACGTCTTCGGGAATCACATAATCGCGGCCCTGCAGCAACGCCCACGCCTTCGCCGCCAGCGCGAGATAAATCGTCGCGCGCGGCGACGCGCCGAACTGGATGAAATGTTTCAGGTCGAGCTTGAACTCCTGCGGCTTGCCGCGTGGCGAAGACAATCTTGACGATGTAATCGCGGATTTTATCGTCCACGTGAATCTGGTCCACGAGCCTGCGCGCCTGCAAAATCTCCTCGAGGGAGACGACCGGTTGCACGGCGGGCTCAGGGCTGGTAAACGCCATGCGGTCCAGAATCTTCCGTTCCTCCTGTTCGTTGGGATAATCCAGCATCACCTTGAACATGAAGCGGTCCACCTGCGCCTCGGGCAGCGGATACGTGCCTTCCTGGTCAATGGGATTTTCCGTGGCCAGCACCAGAAACGGCGACGGCAGCTGCATGGTTTCGCCGCCGAGCGTCACCTGGCGTTCCTGCATGGCTTCGAGCAAGGCGGACTGCACCTTGGCGGGCGCGCGGTTGATTTCGTCGGCCAGCACAAAGTTGGCAAACACCGGTCCGCGGGCGGCGTGATATTTTCCGTCCTGCGGATTGTAAATCAACGTGCCGATGATGTCCGCCGGCAACAGGTCGGGCGTGAACTGGATGCGATGGAAACTGGCCTGCACCGCCGCCGCCAGCGTGCGAACGGACAGGGTTTTGGCGAGACCGGGCACGCCTTCGAGCAGCACGTGGCCGTTGGCGAGCAGGCCGACCAGCAGGCGTTCGACCAGGGCTTCCTGGCCGACGATGACGCGGCCAATTTCCGCGCGCAATTTCCGAATCCAGGACGACACTTCATTGGTTTGAACTTTCAAAGACTCGTTCATGTTTTAAGGACTTTATGGCGTGTAGCAAGGGGACTCAAGCACAGCGTTGAAAAGTCCGTCAGTTACCCGATGCGACGTCGAATCCTTGCAAATTGGCCGTGGCGGCAACGTGGACAAGCCACGAAATCTGGCCAAGGGCGGGATCATGAAATATCCTCGCTCTTTCGCATGGCATTGACATGAACAAACGCGCGCTCATCAAGAAGATCGTTGCCCGGCTGGCCGACGAACTGGAGGTCTATTTCCGGGCGGCCCAGGCCTCGCGCGCGGAAGCCACGCACGAGCAGAGCAAGGCCGAGAATAAATACGACACCCGTGGACTTGAAGCCTCCTATCTGGCCCGGGGCCAATCCCGGCAGGCGGCGGAAATACAGGCGGCCATTGCCGCATTCGAAAAGCTGGACGCCCGCCAGTTCGGGGCGGGCGAACCCATTGAAGTCGGAGCCTTCGTGGAACTGGAATTGAACTCGGAAAAAACGGCTTACTTCATCGGCCCCCGGGCGGGTGGCACGGAGGTGCTGCATGACAAGCGGGAAGTGTTGGTGATTACACCGCAATCTCCGCTGGGCGAACAGCTCCTGGGCCGGAAACAGGGCGAGTTCCTGAAATTAAATCTCGTCGGCGCCCAAAACCAATACTGGATAACGGCGGTTATCTGACGAAACGGTGCCGGCATTCATGGGAAAATCCAGTTAAAGCTCAAACGGAGCGAGAGATAATAGCCTAGGGCAAACGCAGTTCCGCCCTGAGCAAATCACCCAAAAAAAATTCTGCCTCTCCTCGTTTGGCGAGGGGAGGGAGATTATATTTTATTTCGTCAACCCAGAGCGGCGCTCGTTTTCACATCGCTTGCCCCGGGCTATTTGCTTTCAGGCTTGGACTCACTCGCTCCCGCCTGTTCGGCCCCCGCGGGCCTTCGGCTTCGTCAAATTCCTTTCGCCGCTTCTCAAGCGGCTTAGGTCACCCCTTTCATCTGAGGCCAAATTTCGGTGAGTTTCTGGTAAGCTATGGTTAGCAGTGGCTGGCAGAAAGATTAGATTCATGCCATGTCCAGTGAAGCTGCAGCTTCAAGTCCGGCCGCCGCTGCACCTGCCGTTCCTCCGGTCCCCGCAGATGTTCCGGGCAGCGCCATTTCGTTGCTGGGCGTGGATTACGTTCACATGAAAACCCGGGACGGCGGCGATCTTTACTTGACGCACCTGGGGTTGCCATTCTGGCAGAATTTGCTGCCGGAAAACTGGTACGCGCAGGAATGGTTTGAAACCAAGCGCAAACGGCTGGAAGGCACCAGCACGGTCTATAAGGTGCCGACGCGCCGGGTGAATGGCGTGACGCTGTCCCTGGTGGTCAAATGGTCGCGCGTCGGCGAGGGCGTGCCGCTCGACACGCTGACCTTCAACAAGTTCATCCACGCCGAGTTCAACAGCCCGTTTGAGGAATTTTCGCTGCTCATGGAATTGCGCAAGGGCGAGGCCGGCCCGCCGGGCATCCGCATCCGGACGCAAAAACCGATGGCGATCTACATGCCGTCCGAACGGCTGCAACTCTGGCAGACGGGCCGGTCCGAGGACAAAATCCGCGCAAAGGTTGTCCGCCATCCGGGCGTGGAAATTGACATTCTCCGGCAATATGTCGTCCTGTACGGCTGGGTCAAAGGTCTGGATGCGGTGGAGTCGGCGGAGTATCTCAAATTGCACGACCAGGAGCGCGCCGAGTTTCTCGCCCGGGTCACCTGCCTAGCCACGCACGAATTGTGGCAGAAGGGTTACCGGGTCATTGACATGAAACCCGCCCACGTCATTTTGCGTTCGGGACGGGACCAGTCGCTGTTGCGCGACCGAAACGGCCAGCTCGCCTACGCGCTGGTGGATTATGAATTGCTCGAACGCACGCCGGAGCATGAACAGTCGGTACGCAGCGCCAATCGCCAGATTTATCTCAAGCACATGGCGCGGCGGTTCGACGTGGACACGGCCAAGCCGCTGCCCGCCCATCTCCACGCGACCAATGTCATGGGCGTGGATTATATTTTCGGCCGCGCCGAGAGCACCGGCGGTTTGCTGTGGGTCGTGGGCAAGGACCCCGATTTGTTCAACTATTTCCTGCCCGAACGCTGGCGCCGCACACCCAAGAAAAAACTTTCCTCGCACAACCAGGTTTTCCGAACTGCCACCAAGGACAACATCAACCTGGTCTGGCGGGTGTCGCGCCTGGGCGAGCCACCGTGGCTGGCTAATCCCGAAAGCAACCAGGATGCGGTCCGCGAACACGGCTTCAACAGTCCGTTCGAGGAATTTGCCTTCGCGCTTGAATTGAGCCGGCGCGGGGTGAAGACGATTTATCCCCGCGCGATTTACATGACCGGCAGCAAACGCGAACCCGACCAGCAGGTGGCCGACGAACGGCGTTTTGCCGAACTGGCGCATCTGCTCACACCGGAAGGCGAGCCGGCTCTGCAAAAAGGCTGCAATTACATCACCATCTGGGGTTATTGGAACGGACCGGACGAACTGTTGGCGGCGCAGGACGACGGTCATTACACGGCGATGAACGCGAAACACGCGTGCGCCAATCATCTGATTTCCGCACAGGTGATGGAGGAATTGATGCGGGCAAAGGCGGCCAAACTGGCCCAATGCGGTCTCGAGGACCTCAATCTGAAGCCGGATCACCTGCTGATTTCCTTTGACCCGCAAAATAAACTGGTGCTCGATTCCGCCGGCAAACCCGAAGTGCGCCTCTGCAACTTTGAACTCGTCCGCCGCCGGCCGGATGGCAATGCCAATTAGCTTGGAAATCCAGCAAGAATGGAATCAAAGACTAATTGTCGGCACGGTGAGCCTGTTTAATTAAAGCCAAGTTATTCATCCATAAATAATTACAATTTTGCTGCCGCGCCAAGCCATAATTACGTAACATTTTCGTAACATAACTGTTGCATTGGTCTTTTTTGTGCTATAATGCTGGCATGAGCATCTTATTATTTGCGTTGCCATTCGTGGTGGCGCTGATATTTGCCTTCCTCACTTTCCGCGAGGAAAGTCGCTAAATTTGGCCACTCATTCTTCGGCGAGGCGAGCAGAAGGCTGCGCCACTTTTCGGTTTTAATTTTCAAGCAGAGGTTCATCACGCTGGGATTCAGCCTGCCATGGCGCGTTCAGTGGCTTCATCGCTTCCCCACGTTTTATTCCTCGCTTCGCTTCTTGCGTCGGAACGGCAGGTTATGGCTTAATCAAAGCCCGTGAAAATCGTCGGCATTGTTCCCGCCCGGTACGCCTCAACACGGTTCCCCGGCAAGTCGCTCGCCCTCATCATGGGCACGCCGCTGATTCAACACGTCGTCGAACGCTGCCAAAAGGCGAGGTCTTTGACCGAGATCATCGTGGCCACGGACGATTCGCGCATCGCTACCGTCGCGAAAAAATTCTGCCGCGTGGAAATGACGCGCGCGGAGCATCCCAGCGGCACGGATCGCATCGCAGAAGTGGTGGCGCGTTGCGCCTGCGACGCGGTCGTGAATATTCAGGGTGACGAACCGTTGATTGACCCGACGGTGATTGACGCCGTCGCCGGCGCGCTGGCGCAAAACGAAATGACTACGGCCGCCACTTCGTTGAAAAACCATGCGGAATATGACAATCCGAATGCCGTAAAAGTCGTTGTCAATGCCGCTGGTCGAGCGTTATACTTTTCCCGGCGCACGATTCCATATTTGCGCGAGGCCGCCAGTGGTTCGGTGAGCGAACAGTTGGCGGCGTTTCCTTTTTTGAAGCACCTCGGCATTTACGGTTTTCGCCGTGAAACGCTTTTGCGGCTGGTGAAATTCCCGGTGTCGCCGCTCGAAAACGCGGAGAAGTTGGAGCAACTGCGTGCGCTGGAAAACGGCATTCCAGTGGCGGTCGTAAAGGTTGAGTACGACAGCGTCGGCGTGGACACGCCGGAGGATGTGGCGAAAGTGGAAAGCATTTTAAGCCACAGATGAAACACAGATTGAACACAAATTTTCTGAATTATTTTCAGCGGGAAATGAAGCTAAAAAGTGCCGCAATAATTTTTATTATTGCTGCATTGGTGAGTATTTCGACTGGTTGTAAGCAAAGAGAAAAAGAACAAGTCATAGAAAATAAAATTGTCGAGCCGGAGCAAGCATTGATTACTGGACAAATTTTTATCGTAACAAAAGGCCGAGAAAATGTCGTGCTTGGTGATGAGAAAGTTGCTCTCTTGGACGCGCATGACACACGGGCATATTTCAATTCTAAATTTCTTGAGTGGTCGAACAAACTGGTTGTTGCACAAGCAGAAGTTGACCGAGCAACCGCAAATTATGACGCGCTTTACAAAGCCGAATTGGACAAATTTGCCGCTGCTAAAAAATACCATGAAAACATAATGCAAACCGTTCCTACCGACTCGCAGGCATGGAGTGACGCGTTTGATTGGGATCAAAAAGTAGGAGCACAAATTAGTGACTTACTTAAATTGAAACATTCGTCCGACGCCAGAAAACAGCTAGATGATGCCGCAGAAAAACAAGCTAACCTTTGGGATGAAATCAACTGGCCGTCTCCTGATTATTTTGAATCGAGCATTGATACTACAACTACGGACAGCGAAGGCCGTTTCAAATTTGTTGTTCCTAAATCGCGCGTGGATTCAAGTATGACGTTGTTCGCAAAAGCCGAACGGCTAGTTGGTGACGAAAAAGAAAATTATTGGTGGATGGTAAACGTAAATTTGTATGGAAAAAAACAACCGAGTATATTTTGAGCAACGATAACAAAGACAGCAGTGGAGCTTGGGGTTGGCTTGATGATGTCCCTGAAAAGTGGATGATTAATTATCAGGTGAAAATGGAAGCCGATCAGAAAAATCGTGACTATAACGATTGGCGAGACAAATTAGACGAAAAGGATAATTCAAATCCTTAACTTGTTTATCCGTGTTTCATCTGTGTTCATCTGTGGCTAGAAAAGTTTTGAAATGAAATTCATATTCGTAACCGGTGGTGTGGTAAGTTCGTTGGGCAAGGGCCTGACGGCGGCCTCACTCGGCACCTTGCTCGAGAATCGCGGCCTCAAGGTCGTGCTGCAAAAGTTCGACCCCTACCTCAATGTGGACCCCGGGACCATGAATCCGTACCAACACGGCGAGGTCTATGTGCTCGACGACGGCGCGGAGACCGACCTCGACCTCGGTCATTACGAGCGATTCACCAATTGCAAGCTCACCCGGATGAACAATCTGACCAGCGGCCAGGTGTATCAGACCGTTTTGAACAACGAGCGCGAAGGCCGGTACCTCGGCAAAACCGTGCAGGTGATTCCGCATGTCACTGACGAAATCAAAAAACGCATTGACCTGCTGGCCGAGCAAAGCAAGGCCGACGTGGTCATTACCGAAATCGGCGGCACGACCGGCGACATCGAAGGATTGCCGTTTCTGGAGGCCATCCGCGAATTTGCGCTCGAAGCGGGCCACGGCAACGTTGTGTTCATGCACGTCACCTACGTGCCGTTCATCAAGGCCGCCGGCGAATTGAAGACCAAGCCGACGCAGCAATCCGTCGCCAAGCTGCGCGAAATCGGCATCACGCCGCATTTGCTGGTTTGCCGTTGCGAAAAACCGCTGGACAAGGAGTTGCGCCAGAAAATTTCCATGTTCTGCAACGTGCCGGTCGAGGCGGTCATCGAGGAAAAAGACGTGGACCATTCCATCTACGAGGTGCCGTTGATGCTCCAGCGCGAGCGCGCCGACGATCTCGTCTGCCGGTTGCTGCACCTCGATACGCCTCCCGCCAATATGACGCATTGGCAGGAAATCATCCGCAAGCTGATCGCGCCGCAGCATCGCGTGCGCATCGGCGTCGTCGGCAAATACATCGGCCTGCAGGACGCCTACAAATCGGTCTATGAGGCGATCATCCACGGCGGTGTGGGCAACGATTGCGGCGTGGAAATCGTCCAGGTGGACGCCGAGGAAATCGTAAAGAACGGCGCGGAAAAAACGTTGAAAGGCCTGGGCGGCATCTTGGTGCCGGGCGGGTTTGGCGAACGCGGCATCGAAGGCAAAATCCTCGCCGCGCAATACGCCCGTGAAAACAAGATTCCCTACCTCGGCCTTTGCCTCGGAATGCAAATCGCCACGATTGAATTCGCGCGAAACGTTCTGAAACTGGCCAAGGCGCACTCGACCGAATTCGAGCCGAACACGCCGCATCCGGTCATTGCGATGCTCGACGAACAAAAGCGCGTGACGAAAAAGGGCGGCACGATGCGGCTGGGCGCGCAGCCCTGCCAGTTGGCTCTCGGCACCAAGACCGCGCACCTTTACGGTTCGTTCGTCGTCAACGAACGTCACCGGCACCGCTACGAATTCAACAACGCCTACCGCGACAAATTCGAGAAGGCGGGCTTCGTTTTCAGCGGCTTGTCCCCGGACGGCAAGCTGGTGGAAGTCATCGAACTGGCGGACCACCCATTTTTCCTCGCCAGCCAGTTTCACCCGGAATTTTTGAGCAAACCACACCAGCCGCATCCTCTCTTCAAGGGCTTCATCGCCGCCGCCCACGCGCACATCCATCAAAAACCGCTGTAGTCTTTTCGCGAACGCAAATGACTTATCCGGAAGCCATTCAATTTCTTTATGATTTGCGTTTCTTCGGCGCGAAGTTCGGACTGGAAAACACCTTCAAGCTCGCGGCGCAGGTGGGCAATCCGCAGAACCGACTCCGTTTCATCCACGTCGCCGGCACCAACGGTAAAGGTTCAACCTGCGCCATGCTCGAAAGCATTTACCGCGCGTCCGGTTTGCGGGTCGGGTTGTTCACCTCGCCGCATCTGGTTTCGTTCCGCGAACGGATTCAAGTCAACCGCCAATTCATTGGCGAAGCTGATGTTGTCCGGTTGATTGAAGAATTGAAACCAACGTTCGCTCAATTTCCGGACGGTCATCATCCAACGTTCTTTGAAGTCGTCACGGTGATGGCGCTGAAATTTTTTGCCGAACAAAACTGTGACTTGGTGGTCTGGGAAACCGGCCTGGGCGGACGGCTGGACGCAACGAACATTGTCACCCCGCTGGCCAGCGTAATTACGAATATTTCCTTTGATCACCAGCAGTGGCTCGGCGGCACGCTTGCCCAAATCGCCGCCGAAAAGGCGGGCATCATCAAGCCGGGCGTGCCGGTTATCACTACTACAGAAGCACCTGAAGCTTTGGCCGTGATTGAAAAAACGGCGCGGGAGAAAAATGCGTCGCTGACGCGCGTTCAACCGCATCACGCACCAAACATCACACATCATACGCCGCTTTTGGGCGAACATCAGCAATTGAACGCCGCGCTCGCGCTGGCCACGGTCGAAATTTTGGAGAACCAAATCCCGGTGGCGGAAGCGGCCATCCGCACCGGGTTGCAAACCATCAACTGGCCGGGCCGTTTGCAACTGATCCCGTTGCCCGACGGCCGGCACATCCTGCTGGACGGCGCGCACAATGTTGCCGGGGCAAAAGCCCTGGGGGCGGCGTTGGAAAAAGACTTTTCCGCGCCCAAGCGGACTCTTGTGCTCGGCGTGCTTCAGGACAAGGACTGGCAGCATATTTGTGGAACACTCGCACCGCTGGCCGCCCGGATTTTTACCGTTCCAGTCTCCAGTGACCGCAGCGCCCGGCCGGAGGAATTGGCGGCGGCCTGCCGCACTGCAAACGAATCAGCCACAATTTCCGCGTGTCCCTCCCTCCGCGAAGCCTTGGAAAAAATTGCGGACGACGATTTTGTTGTCATCACCGGATCGCTTTACCTGGTGGGCGAGGCGTTGGAATTATTCGGTTTGACTCCGGCACGGAATGACGAGCGCGGCTTGAATGAATGGTCGGCCACGCCTTCCGCACTGGCCAGCGGATAAGCCATGTCCAAGTTAATACGAAGCGGCGCTTATATTTGCTCTCCTTCTATTGACCTTACGAAGGCAAATTTGTTAAGGTAAATTTGTATATGGCTTTCGCAGATGCTTCGACGTCGCACCGACGTTTTGGGGAGACATCCCGTCCGGATGCATGGTGGGTACAACCGATGGCAGTGTTTATCGGTCTTTCGATCTTCATCGTTTATTCCACCTGGGCCGCGTTTCAAGGAACGCATTTCTGGTGTCACGCCAATGGCGCAGATTACATCTCGCCGTTTTACTCGCCGGAAATTTTCGGGAATACGCCGCACAGTTGGTTTGGACCGAGACCTGGCTGGTGGCCGGCGTGGCTGTTGTTCTCTCCTGCCTTGCTCGTCCTCTGGGCACCGGCGGGTTTCCGGCTGACCTGTTATTATTACCGTGGCGCCTATTACAAGGCGTTCTGGGCCGACCCGCCCAATTGTGCCGTCGGTGAGCCGCGCAAGGTTTATCTCGGCGAACGGTCATTTCCCCTCATCATGCAAAATGTCCACCGCTACTTCATGTATCTCGCAGTGGTGTTCATTTTTATTCTCGCGTACGACGCGTGGGAGGCCATGTGGTTCAAGGACGCGCAGGGCGCGGAACATTTCGGCATCGGCGTGGGAACGCTCGTGCTGGTGGTAAACGTCATTCTGCTGGGCGGCTACACGTTCGGCTGCCATTCGCTGCGGCATTTGATTGGCGGTTTTATGGATGCGCCCTCTAAGGCGCCGGTCTGCGCCAAGGGCTATTCTTGTGTGAGCTGCCTCAATCGCCGCCACATGCTCTGGGCGTGGATGAGTTTGTTCTGGGTCGGCTTTGCGGACCTTTACGTGCGGCTGTGCTCGATGGGCGTCTGGCATGACTTCCGATTTTTCTAAAGGCAACCGGGAATTTCATTGTGGCTACGAATTACGAAACATTTGAATACGACGTGCTCGTCATCGGCGCGGGCGGGGCGGGTTTGCGCGCGGCCATCGAAGCCTCGGCGGCCGGCGTGAAAGTCGGGCTGGTCTGCAAATCGCTGCTCGGCAAGGCGCACACCGTCATGGCCGAAGGCGGCATGGCGGCGGCGCTGGGCAATGTGGACGACCGCGACAACTGGAAGGTCCATTTCGCAGACACGATGCGCGGCGGCCAATACGTCAATAACTGGCGCATGGCCGAATTGCACGCTAAGGAAGCCCCGGCGCGCGTCCACGAACTCGAAGCCTGGGGCGCGGTGTTCGACCGCACGCCCGACGGGAAAATTCTCCAGCGTAACTTCGGCGGCCACCGTTACCCGCGGCTCGCGCACGTTGGTGACCGCACCGGACTGGAGTTGATTCGCACGCTCCAGGACCACGGCATTCATCAGGGCATCGTCGTTCACATGGAGCACACGATCGTCACGCTGCTCATGGACGGCGACTGCGTCACGGGCGCGTTCGGCTATGACCGCGAGCGCGGGCGGTTCAAGATTTTCCAGGCCAAGGCCGTCGTGATTGCCACCGGCGGCATCGGGCGCGCCTACCAGATCACCACCAATTCCTGGGAAGGCACCGGCGACGGGCAATCGCTGGCATATCACGCCGGCGCGGAACTGGCGGACATGGAATTTGTCCAGTTTCACCCGACCGGGATGATCTGGCCGCCGAGCGTGGCGGGCCTGCTGGTGACCGAGGCCGTGCGCGGCGAAGGCGGCGTGTTGCGGAACAAGGACGGCAAACGGTTCATGTTCGACGACATTCCTGACCTTTACAAAAACCAGACTGCGGACAATCCGGAGGAAGGCTGGCGTTATTGTGCCGGCGACAAAAACGCCAAGCGCCCGCCCGAACTGCTCACGCGCGACCACGTCGCCCGCTGCATCCGGCGCGAAGTAAAGGCCGGCCGCGGCAGCCCGCATGGAGGCGTGTTCCTCGACATTGCGTGGATCAAGGAAAAAATCCCGAACGCCGCCGAGCATATCAAACGCAAGCTGCCGAGCATGTATCACCAGTTCATGCAGCTCGCCGACCTCGACATCACGCAGGAACCGATGGAAATCGGCCCCACGACGCATTACACCATGGGCGGCATCCGCGTCAACGGCGACACGCAAATGTCCACCGTGCCGGGATTGTTCGCCGCGGGCGAGTGCGCCGCCGGATTGCACGGCGCGAACCGGCTGGGCGGCAATTCCCTTTCCGATTTGATCGTGTTCGGCAAACGCGCCGGCGAATTCGCCGCGAAATTTGCGAAGGAACACGGCGCCGGACAAGTCAATGACGCGCAGATTGAAGTGTCCGCGAAGCAGGCGCTCGAACCGTTTGATCGCGGCGCGAGCACCGGCGGCAGCGCCGAAGGGCCGTATCAGGTGCAGCACGAGTTGCAGGAAATGATGCAAAGCCTTGTCGGCATCGTGCGGCGAGAGGACGAAATGGTCCGGGCCCTCGATGAATTGGGCAAACTCTGGGAACGTTCCCGGCACGTCGCGGTTTATGGCCATCGCGAATACAATCCCGGCTGGAACACCGCGCTGGACTTGAAAAATCTGCTTACGGTTTCGGAAGCCATCACGCGCGCGGCCATTGAACGCAAGGAAAGCCGCGGCGGCCATTTCCGTGAGGATTTTCCGGGCAAAAATGCGGCGGATGGAAAGGTGAACGTCATCGTGAAGAAAAATCCCGACGGCACGATGCGGGTGCGGCGTGAGCCGATTCCCGAAATGCCGGCGGAATTGAAACAGGTCATCGAGGAGATGAAATGAAATCGGTCACTTTCAGAATCTGGCGCGGCGACGCGAACGGCGGCAAGTTCGTGGATTACACCACGGAGATGGATGAGGGCATGGTCGTGCTCGACGTAGTTCACAAAATCCAAGCGACGCAAGCCAACGACCTCGCGTGCCGCTGGAATTGCAAGGCCGGCAAGTGCGGCTCCTGCTCGGCGGAAATCAACGGCATCCCGAAGCTCATGTGCATGACGCGCATGAACACTCTGCCCACCAACAGGCCCATCACCATCGAGCCGATGCGGTCGTTCCCGAGCATCCGCGACCTGGCGACGGACGTTTCCTGGAACTTCCGCGTCAAGACGAAGATTAAAAAATTCAAACCGCGCAAACCCGACGCGCCGGACGGCACCTGGCGGATGCAACAGGAAGACGTTGACCGCGTGCAGGAATTCCGCAAGTGCATCGAATGTTTCCTGTGCCAGGACGTTTGCCATGTCTTGCGCGAGCACCACAAGCACGACGAATTCATCGGCCCGCGTTTTCTGGTTTATACCGCCGCCTTGGAAATGCACCCGCTCGACACGGAGGACCGGCTGCCGGAATTAAAGCAGGCGCACGGCGTCGGCTTCTGCAACATCACCAAGTGTTGCACCAAAGTCTGTCCGGAAAACATTACCATCACCGACAACGCCATCATCCCGCTCAAGGAACGTGTGGTGGACGATTTCTACGATCCGCTCGGCTGGCTGTGGAAGAAAATACGGCCTAAAGCTTGAATATTCGCATACGCTCCGGTTTCAACCGCTCGGCAGTGTTAAGTCCGCGTCGTCGCACTGTGGAAAAGACAAGTTTAGAGCAGATTCAGTAAAACTGTGGCCGTTATTAGTCATGTAAACAGCCGCTGGAGCGCGGGCTTCAGCCCGCTTCAACTTGAATTTCCATTGCGGCGTTGAAGCGGCGTGAACGCCGCGCTCCGGCTACAGTTCTTTTTAAACCGCTTTAGCCTTCCACCGCTTCCGTCTCCATCATCGCCACCAAGTCCTTCTCCGCCAGCACCCAGTCTTCGAGCGTCAACGGATGCTCCGGCAGTTTGTCGCGGTAGAGGCGAAATGCATGTTCGCGCACCATGCCCTTGGTGACACCGGGCGTGAACGGTTTTGGCTGTTCCAGCACTTTCGACGCTTTAATTTTTGTTTTCATATTTAAACATAAGCCTCGTCGTGTATTTCGCAAGCGGCGCAAAATTTTCTTTCGTCATGGGAATTGGGAGGTGTTCAGGAAGAACTGGCCTGCCGAGCCGCAGCCTCGAGCGGAGCGAAGGGCGAAGGCTGGTGCGCGATACAGGGTTCGAACCTGTGACCCCTACAGTGTCAATGTAGTGCTCTACCACTGAGCTAACCGCGCACGCGCGGCATTTACAGCCTGACAATCCCACCACGCGTTGGCAAGCGCGAAATGAACCGGCGCAGCAAGAAGATTTCGGCTTGCAGGTCTTCATGGCCAAGGCGTAGGTTTTAACTTGATGAATAGATTGCGAAGTGCTGTTTTCAATTACATCACCGGCTTGTTTTCGACCCGCGCCGCCGCACCGAAAGACGTCGCCGTTCCCGGCAAATTCCAGGAATACAAAACCGGCGCCGAGCAGGGAAATGCCGAGGCTCAATTCAATCTGGGCTTCTGTTATGACGATGGCCGGGGCGTGGAGAAGGATTATGCCGAGGCGGTGAAGTGGTATCGAAAGGCAGCCGAACAGAATTTCGCCCCGGCTGAATTCAATCTGGGCTACTGCTACGCCAATGGCCAGGGCGTGAGAAAGGATAAAGAGGAGGCGGTGAAGTGGTTTCGCAAGGCGGCCGAACAGAATTATGCCCCCGCTCAATCCAATCTGGGCTACTGCTACGATAACGGCCGGGGCGTGGAGAAGGACGCGGAGGAGGCGGTGAAGTGGTATCTCAAGGCCGCCGAGCAGGGTCACGCCGAGGCGCAAGTGAATCTGGGCTGTTGCTATGCCAACGGCCAGGGTGTGGAGAAGGACAAAGTGGAGGCGTATGCGTGGTTTAGCATGGCGGCCAAGGCCGATTCAGATGCCGCCGAGAGCCGCGATTTGCTACGGAAGGAGTTGACTCCTCAACAATTCACAGACGCCCAAAAGCGGATGAAAGCATTGCGTTCGCAAATCGCGGCCACGGCAATTTCAACTTTGAAGTCGCCCCGTTGAATTGTTACGCTGCGGTCATGTCACGCAAGACGGCATCGAATTCCGCGCACGGTTTCGGCGACATCATCGGGGTGGCGCTGCTGGCCGTCGCGCTGTTGCTGCTGGTGGCGCAATGGTCCTTCGATCGCGATGACATTTCCTTCCTGACCACGCACCTGAACAAGCCCACGCACAATTGGATCGGCCCGCTCGGCGCCTACCTCGCCTGGGCCTCATTCATCCCTCTCGGTTTGGCGGGCTACCTTTTGCCCCTGCTGTTTGCGGCGTTTGGACTGGCTTATCTGTTGAACTTTCCCAGCCATTTGCGGGAGCGTTTGCGGTGGTCGGTTTTTTGGTCGGTCATGTTGGTGGTGTCCCTGACGGGGCTGCTCTATATCATGGACAACGCCGGATGGCTCGGAAAAGTCCGTGAAAGCATCGGCTCGCTCAACGCGGGCGGCTGGCTTGGGTATTTGACCTTCGGCCAGTCGCATAACTATGATTGGGGATTCAGCCTGCTCGGCAGCATCGGCGCGACGATTGTTTACGCAACACTCGGCCTCATTGGCCTGCTGTTCCTGACCAATTTCCGTCTGGGCGAATGGATTCGCGTTTTTCTGGAAAAGGTGCCCCTCGGCGCTGAACCGAAACCGGCGCCCACCGAGGACGGCGCGCTGGAACATCGGGCGCGTGAGCTGGAAAAGCAGGCCAAGAAGTTGCAGGAGGAAGTTGCGCGCACCGGGCTGGGCGCGGACATGCAGCCGGTGCCGGAACCGACGGTGCGCGATTTGAGCGTGCCGCAGGCCAAACCGGGCCGGTTCAGGAGAACGACTTTGCCCGGCGGCATCATCAAAGAGCCGGTCAGCGGAGATGAAACCCCGGCGTCGGCGTCGGGTCGAAAGCCCGCGCCCGCCAGTGAAGGAGAAGCGACTTCTCCGCACGAAGTTCCCGCCGCCACCACTGAGGACATTCTCGGCGAAAAATCAGAAACGGAAAACTCCGCGGAAAGCAAAGGCGAGGAGCCGGAAAAAATTGGTCCGGAAAATCCCGCCGAACCGGCGATTCACATTGCGGACGGTTCCGTGCCGGCGAAACCCAGAACAAAACCCAAAAAGCCAAAGCCGATTACGGTTGCCTCGACGCCCATCATCGGCAATTACCAGTTGCCGCCACTGGATTTTCTCCAGCATCCGGATATGACCGTCAAGCCCACCGAATCGAGGGAGGAATTGATGGCCAATGCGCGGCTCATGCAGCAGACGCTGGCGCAGTTTGAGATCGAGGTTTCGCTCGGCGACATCACCAAGGGGCCGACCATCACCCGCTACGAATTGCATCCGGCGCCGGGCGTGAAGCTGGAAAAAATCACCGCGCTGTCCAACAACATCGCCGCCGCGCTCAAGGCCGAGCGCATTCACATTCTTGCGCCCGTGCCCGGCAAAAGTTCCGTCGGCGTCGAAGTGCCCAATCCGGTCAAGACCAAGGTCATCGTCCGCGATTTGTTCGAGTCCGACGAGTGGCGCAATTCCAAGGCGAAGATTCCCATCGCACTAGGCAAGGACGTCTATGGCCATCCGATTATCGCCGATCTTGTTGAAATGCCGCATGTGCTCATCGCCGGCAGCACCGGTTCCGGCAAATCGGTTTGCATCAATGCCATCATCACATCGCTGCTCTACAAGTTTTCACCCGACCAGCTCCGGTTCGTGATGATTGATCCCAAGGTCGTCGAGCTGCAGCAATACAACGCCCTGCCGCACCTTGTCGTGCCGGTGGTGACCGATCCCAAAAAGGTCATCCTTGCGCTGCGCTGGGTCGTGAACGAAATGGAAAAGCGCTACCAGATTTTTGCGCGCGTCGGCGTGCGCAACATTGCCACGTTCAATTCGCGCCCCAAAGACAAGCCGCTGCCGCAACAGGAATTGGAACTGCCGCTCAAGGCCAAAAAGGAAAAGTTCGAGCCGGGCGCGGAAGGGTTCGCCGTCGAGGTGGACGAGGAAATCGTCGTGCCACGGGACAATGACATCGTCATACCCGAAAAGTTGAGTTATATCGTCGTCATCATTGACGAGCTGGCGGACTTGATGCTCGTGGCGCCGGCCGACGTGGAAATGGCCATCGCGCGCATCACGCAGATGGCGCGCGCGGCGGGCATTCATTGCATCGTCGCCACGCAACGGCCGAGCGTGGACGTCATCACCGGCGTCATCAAGGCGAACATCACCGCGCGCATTGCCTTCCAGTGCGCCTCCCGCGTGGACTCGCGGACGATTCTCGACGCGATGGGCGCCGACAAATTGCTCGGCAAGGGCGACATGCTTTACCTGCCGCCCGGCTCGGCAAAACTGATTCGCGCCCAGGGCGCGCTCATTACCGACCAGGAAATCAACAGCATTGTCGAATTCATCGCCAAACAGGGCAAACCGAATTATGACATGGAAATTCATCAGCAACTTTCCAAGCCCGCCAGCAGTTTTGAGAATGAAACCGGCATTGACGAGGACGAGGAACTCATCCAGCAGTGCATTGAAGTCATCCGCAGCGAACAAAAGGCGAGCGTTTCGTTGATGCAACGCCGGCTGCGTCTCGGTTATACCCGCGCCGCGCGCATCATGGACGAACTGGAGAACCGCGGCATCGTCGGTCCCAGCAAAGGCGCCGAGCCGCGCGACATTCTGATTGATCTGGACGGCACGGGCGCGGATGGCGGCGGACAAAGTGCGGTGTAATTGAGTGGGAGGGCCGTCGTGTCGGCGGCCCCAATTTTTGATTTGGGACGGCGACACGCTGTCCCTCCCAGTTCTGCATGAAACAATTTCTGGTGACGCTGCCCCGCAACCTCATCGGCTGCTTCACGGGCCGCAGGATTGTCTGGCATCTCATTGCCATTCTGCTCACGGTCATCTTGGTCATGTCTGATTTCGACTGGCGCTATTTCCTCGCCACACGCAATCCCGCGCTTCGGTCTTGGATGTGGCCCGCCGTCGTGATTGGCATGTTCCTGCCGATCTACCTGCCGCTGATCCTTCTTGCCACCGGTTTTATCGCCCGAAACACCAAGGTCATTTTGACCGGCTGGGCTGTCGGCCAGGCCGAGATCATCGGCGCATTGATCGTCATCGCTTACAAGGCGTTCACCGGCCGCGCCCATCCGGCGCACAATGTCGGCGTGGACATCAGTCATGTCTTTCACTTCGGTTTTCTGCGTGGCGGAGTTTTCTGGGGCTGGCCATCGTCGCACACGACCATTGCCTTTGCCATGGCCGTGACGGTGTTTACGCTCCATCCGAAACAACGATGGCTGGGTTATGCGGCAATCCTCTACGCGTTCTATATCGGCATCGGCGTTTCCATGACTATCCATTGGTTCTCGGATTTCGCGGCCGGAGCCATCATTGGGTCGGTCATTGGGACCGTGGTCGGGAAAAGCTTTGGGGAGAACGTTCAACATTCAACATTCAACGTCCAACCTCCAAGGTGACGCTGGCGCCAAGCTCATTGAATGTTGGGTGTTGAGCGTTGAATGTTGAATGTTTTCCAAATCAATTCTCCCAGACCCAATCGCCTTGCTCCGGGTCGGATAAGGTTCCCGGCTCACCGCCATCGTCCGTTTCGTTCCAGCCAACGGAATAGAGCAGGAATTTTCCATCAGCGGTACGACGATAATGCAAAGGCTGGCCGTTTATAATATCGTGCGGCAATTTTTCGATGAACTGCGGCGCGAGCGCGTCGAGTGTTTCGGGATACTCGCCATGCGTCAGCCGATATCGTTCGAGCGCACAGCCGATTTGAGCCTCATTGACGAGCGTCTGATCGTAAGCAAGTGATTGCGTTACTCTGATGAAATTGGGCAAAATGATTGTTTCCAGAAAAGCATAAGGCGACCATTTTCCCAAAGCGTGAATCTCATCAGCCAATTGATTTGCTTCGCTCGGAATGATCAAATTATTAGTCAGATCATAGCTGTCCAGGATGTTTTCGAGCAATTCGGCATGAGTCACCATGTTTTGATAAACCCAGCCGCGCGGGGCAAAAACAAGAAAGGTATAAAACGGATCTTTCAATCTCTGCCACAAATTCGGTTTGCCGCCTCTCTCGCTGATGAATTGATCCGCAATCATTGCCGGGGGTGTTTTTTGAAGGGTGTAAGTCGTCGCAGCGAGTTCATCGCGGAATGCTTCGGCGACAAATGGCAACAAATTAACTTTCCCAAGTTGATTCTGAAGCGCGACCAGTTGTGATTCCTGCCAGACGTGCCGCTGAAAACCTTCGGCGACGGTGTCTGCATAAAGCCCGGTGACGGCCACGTTAATCATCGCAGCAACCAAGGTCATCGGTTTCCCCGTCGGTGGGGCTTCCAGCAAACGGCACATATCGTGCATGAGCGTCAATTCTCGTAGCGCTTCCTCCGGCCGGTTCAACAGAAAATAGCAATGCGCCCGCTGCGCCAGCACCTGCGCGACGACGCGGGTGGTAAGAAAATTTGGAATCGGTACCGCATAAGGTTGGGTGTATTCGCCGACCATTCGTGCGTAAGGACGTTTGAGTGCCTTTCGAATGAAGTTGAAGTCCGGCGTGAATTGATCGCTCCACTTCAGATAATCTCTGGCGTCGGCTTCGGTTTTAATCTTGTCCTTCTCGCCAACCGGCACCGTTTTGGGATTTTCCAGCCGTTTGGATAAATCCCGCATCCCTCTGCCCTGAAACCATTCCTGCATCTTAGGTGCCATGAAAACATTTTGGCCGTCCGGCACGGATGGCGGAATGTAGGCGCTCCAATCTAATACTGCACCTTCGGCTTCCAGTTCGCGTTTGTAACTTTGCCACGCGCGCCCGCCGCGCCAATCTTCTTCGGTGTAGAAAATCGCAAACAGCGTGGCGAGAACAGCCAAGGTGATCAAAATCCGGCGCATCGTTTGCCAAGTGAAAAACCAACGGCAGAAACGCCTCATCAAACGGATGAATGGCGGAAAAATCCGACGCAGAACGGGACTCAACAGCCATAAACAAAACGCAATCGCAATAAGATTGACCAGCGCATAAAGCGTTTTCTCCGCTGGTACCGAGTGCTCAGTTAATCGAAAAAACAAAAATTCCCCAGCCGTGAATGTCGCAATGGCCCCAATAATCAGCAATATCCAGCGAAACAACTTCACCACGATGGCAAGCAATGTCTTCTTAGTTGTTTCGTTCATAATCTGTTTGCTGTAGCAGCCGACGTGATTCGGCTCATTTTTCAAATTTGAGCGGACTCGCGTCCGCTGCTATGTGATCAACATTTCGAATCGCCGTTCGCTGCTCGGTCGCGGCGAGAACGGTTTCGGCGGCGCGGCAGTGCGCATTTCCTTTGGTCCAGTCAATTCGGCCAGCAGGCGTTCCTGTTGCTGCCACGTCATGATCATTTCCGGCGTCGTCGGCGGAGATTTCTCCGCAACGATTTCAGATTTGTCTTGGATGGAAAAATTCACCGCGAGAACTACCACCCAAGCCGCAGCCAGGCCCGTCCAAATATGACGACAGGGCCAAACCAGTTCGCGCCAGACATTGTTTGAACAACCAAGGAACCACGCAACAAGGTCATTCAGCATACTTCGTTCCTTCGTTGCTTTGTTGTTCAATTCTTCCACAACGGTCTGGCGGATGGCGTCAAGTTTGGGCTCGGCGGCACGATGATGGGCCAGCAGAATTTCACGCGGCGTTTTCATTCTTTCTCCTTCAGCGATTTTTGCAGCGACTTCTTGGCGTAGTGCAGCCGGGATTTCACTGTGCCCAGCGGCGTATTCGTGATGCGCGCGATTTCTTCGAGGGAGAAATCCTCGACAAAGTGCAGCAACAGTACCGAGCGTTGCGGCAATGGCAATCGGTTCAACAAATTCACAAACTCGGCCTCCTGTTCCTGCCGGATGAGCAAATTGTCCGGGCTGTTTTCAAATTCATCCGGCGATTTGGCGATTTCCTCACACAAAATCTCTTCGCGATTTTGTTTCCGCCAGCGTTGGATGCATTTCTGGTGTGCGATGCCGAACAGCCAGCTTCCGAACCTCCCGTCGTCCCGCAGACCGCCGATGTGGCGGACCGCAGCGATAAACGTCTCTTGCACCAGGTCGAGGCTCGCCAGCTCGTCACGCACCAATTCGAAAACATAGACATACAAAGGCAGTTGGTAGCGATGGAAAAGAGTGTCCCAAGCCGCCGGTTCTCCGGCCCGGGCCTGCAACACGGGCAGTTGTTCGCGTTCAGCCACCACCAGCATTTACACCAAGAGGAATGCGAAACGCGAGAAAAGGTTCAATGGATTCTTATGAACCGGTCAATCAGCCGACAGGGTGGATTTTTCATGCAAAACTGCCCAGAGTCGCCTTTTTCACGCTATTAAAGTTTGGAAATTGGTTGGAGATGTTGGAAAATACGGCCATGTCCGAAGTCGGCGAACAACTCCAGGCGGCGCGCAAGGCCCTGAAACTCACGGTGCAGCAGGTCGCGGATACCACCAAAATCCGCACCGACCACATCCGCGCGCTGGAGGAGGGACATTACGAGATATTTTCCGCGCCGGTTTATATTCGCGGCTTTGTTCGCATCTACGCCACGCAACTCAAACTTAACACGTCGCAAATCATGTCCGCGCTCGATGCGGAACTGGGGCGGACGGAGAAATTCCGGGAACCGCCGCCGTTGATGAAAGAATCCAATACGCCGCTCGACCACGCGATGTTGTGGCTTTCAAAACTCAACTGGCGAGTGGGTTTGATCGGCGCCACCGGGTTGGTTTTGTTGTTGATTATTTTGCTCGCTGGCTCGGCTTGGCGGCATCATTCGCGCGCCAATCCGCTGGCGGGCCTGAAACCGGCGGTTTATCAATCGGCCGACGCGGGCGAAACTCTGCCGCTGACGTCGCCTCGCTGAGATGCAAAAGGCAGAATGAAAAAGTGGATTTCGTTCAACTTCAGATTTTTCATCGGCATTTTTCCTTCTTCATTCACCTTCACAACTCATTCATATAAAGCGCCTGGTTGCGCCACAAATAGAGAATCCCCGAAGTCGTGGTCAGCACGACTGTTAACCACAAGGCAATTTCCGCAAACACCGGCACCCATCCTTGGAGCAGGTGTTGCAGCCATGATGGCCACTCGTGGCAGGCGTCCACGATGAGCAACGCAACGATGGCCACAATTTGCGAAACGGTTTTGTGCTTGCCGTAACGTTCCGCCGCCAGCACAACGTTCTTCGACGCCGCCAGCAGCCGCAATCCGGTGATGGCCAGTTCGCGTGCAACGATAATAATCACCATCCATGCCCCGACTGTCACTTCCGGTTTAGAACTTTGGTGCGTGCTTTCCACGAAGGCGATGAACGCCGAGCAGGTCATGATTTTGTCCGCGAGCGGGTCCATCAGGACGCCAAAGTTGGTGATGAGGCCGCGGGTGCGCGCAATGCGGCCATCGAGAAAATCCGAGATGCCCGCTAGACAGAACAAAAACAACGCCAGCGTGTGATTAAATGGAATCGGCGCGAACAGCGCCCAAATAAAAAGCGCCGTCAGTACGAATCGTCCCACCGTCAGCTTGTTCGGCAGGTTCATTCAAGTTACGCGCCGAACTTGTCGAACATCCTCGCGTTGGCCTGCATGAGCCGGATCAGATACTTCGCCTCAAACACGCCAAGCGAGCCAAGGTTCGCGCCGGTTTCGGTGAAACGGTCTAGCTTGTCCGAACCGCTCAGCGCCGAATGCAGCAGCACCGGCGGCGGATGCCACGAGTGGCCCTTGACGGCCACCGGCGTCGAGTGGTCGCCGGTGATGGCGAGCACGTCCGGCCTTTTCTTCAGCAAAATCGGCAGCGCGGCGTCGAAATCCTCAATCGCCTTTTTCTTCGCGCTAAAATTTCCGTCCTCGCCGTACTTGTCCGTGTATTTATAATGGATAAAGAAGAAATCAAAGTGGTCGTATTCCTTGAGGTATCGCTCGAACTGTTCGGTGATGGTCGCCGGACCTTCGATTTTTTTCATGCCGACAAGCTGCGCCAAGCCCTTGTACATCGGATAAACCGCCAGCGCGGCGGCTTTCAACTTGTAGCGCTCCTCGAATAGCGGGAGGTGCGGCTGATGGGCGATGCCGCGCATGAGAAGGCCGTTCGCCGGTTTTTCGTTGGCCAAGACAGGTAACGCCACTTTGTAAAAATCGGCAATGAGCGCGGCCATTTTTTTCTGACCGGCGTTGTTTGCGTCGCGCGGATGAACCGTCGGAATGGCAAAACCCTCGCGGTTCGGATCGGCGTCCGTGAGCGGGCCTTCGAGTCCGCCGCCGCGAAAGACGACGACAAAACGATGCTCCTTTCCAGCCTTGATGACGATTTCCGTGTCGCCGATCCTTTTAATTTTTGCGGCGAGCAATGCGCAGAGTTTTTCGCAAGTTTCCGTCGGGATACGCCCGGCGCGGCGGTCGGTGACAATTCCCTTTTTGTCGAGCGTGCAGAAATTCGCGCGCGCGGCCACATCGCCATGCTTCAACTCCAGTCCCAGCCCCAGAGCTTCAATCACGCCGCGGCCTACCTGAAATCCCAGCGGATCGTAGCCGAACAGCCCCAGATGTCCCGGCCCGCTGCCGGGTGTGATGCCGGGCGCGGCGGGAATGATGCGGCCCTGCGCCGAATCCTTGCACAGCTTGTCGAGGTTCGGCGTGGCGGCGGCTTCCAGCGGCGTCAGATAAAGCTGCTCCTTCGTGGCCAAATCGCCGAGGCCGTCGAGCACTACCAACACGAGCTTGGCTTTGGTTTTCAGTGTCAGTTCGGAATAAAGCGCATCCAGATTCATCCGCCTAATTTGCGGCCAAGCCGGCTTTAGTGCAATGCGATTCCAACTGTGGCGGTGTTCGATGAGCGTCGCTATTTTTGTGAATTATCTAAATGGCGACAACCGCAGACTGCCGTTACAATTCAATCATGTCCTTGATGTTGCACGAATTTCACCACAGCCTCGGCGCGCGATTTGCCGAACTGAATGGCGCGCAAATCGTGAACGATTATGGTGACTGGCTTGCCGAGTACGCCGCATTGCGCCAAAGCGCGGGCGTTTTGGATTTCAGCTTCCGCGACCGGCTTTGCCTGACCGGCGGCGATCGCGTCCGGTTTCTGCACGGTCAGGTGACCAATGACGTGAAAAAACTGCGCGTCGGCGAAGGTTGCTACGCCGCACTCGTCACCGCCAAAGGCAAAATGGAAAGCGACCTGAACATTTTCTGCCTACAGGATGAATTGCTTCTCGATTTTGAACCGGGTTTGACCGGAAAGGTTTCGCAGCGGCTGGAAAAATTCATCGTTGCTGATGACGTGCAAATCGTGGATGTCGCGCCGCATTACGGTTTGTTGAGCGTGCAAGGGCCGAAGGCGGTGGAAGTTGTCGTCGCGCTCGGTTTGATTGGTAGGGACGCGCTGCCGCGCGTCCAGGCCGACCGGCAGGTCAGCCCTACCATCGTGAAAATTGCTGAAGTCACGCTGGGAGAAATTTATCTCGTAAATAACCTGCGGCTCGCCTCAAACGGATTCGATTTGTTTGTCCCAAACAATTCGCTCGGAGCGGTGGCGGACAAACTCATTGCGGCGGCGAAACAAATTGGCGGGCGGGCCTGCGGCTGGCAGTCGTTTGAAACCGCGCGGATCGAGGCGGGCATTCCACGTTTCGGTGTGGACATGGACGAGACGAACATCCCGCTCGAATCCGGCATCGAAAACCGCGCGGTGAGTTATCACAAAGGCTGCTACATCGGCCAGGAAGTCATCAATCGCATCCACACCTTAGGTCACGTCAACAAGGAACTGCGCGGCTTGCGGCTGGCGAACGATTTGAAATCACTCCCCGCGCGCGGCGACAAACTGTTTCACGCGGGCAGGGAAGTCGGTTACGTGACCAGCGCAGTGAAATCACCCGCACTCGGCGGCAACATCGCTCTAGGTTACGTCCGCCGCGAAGTGAATGAGATCGGAACCGAATTAACGTTACGAGCTGGTGTTGGTGAGAGTTCCGCGAAAATTGTGGAGTTGCCGTTTAGTCGCGCTGCGTTATCTTAATGACATGAGCACGGTCCAGGAAATTGAAGCGGTTTTGCCAAAGCTTTCACGCGCCGAGATTGAAAGAGTTCGCGCATGGATTGACGACTTTCTTGAGGACCAGCTTGAACTCACCGGCGAGGTGAAAGCCAAACTGGATCAATCGCGCCGCGAGATTGCTGAAGGCCACTATACGACGCGGCAACCCAAGTAAGCCGTGGCGGCTGCGCTGCAGATTTGGTCGCACACTTTTTCCCGGTCATTTGATAGTCTGCCGTCTTCCGTTCGTGAAACGGTGCAGCGCAAGATTGATGAAATGGGCCTGCGCCTGAAAGATTTACCTCACAAACGACTGCAAGGCCGTCCTGAATTCAAACTCCATGTTGGCGACCACCGCGTGCTGTACGAATTCGATGTAAAAGTTGGTCGAATTTACCTTCACTACGTCGGCAACCGGCGCGAGATTTACAAACGAAGTTAGCGAACGGCGGCGGGCGAAAGTTCTGCTAAAATCGTGGAGTCTTTCCAGTCCTGGAAATTCTTCACTTGACCTTAATTTGAAATGCGCTGGAAGCGGCGACTTTGGCGAGGTCTCCGTCGTAAAATTCGTCGCAGTATTCCGCGGTTTCAAGCAGGTGCTGACGCAATTCCTTTTTGTCGCGCTTGATGATGAATTTCAGCTCGTCGAGATCGTCCGACCAGCGGAACCCATTGAAGAATTCGGCGCCGGCAAACTGCGTCTTGTAGAGCGCCGTTGGTGAGTAGCACGTACCAAGGTAAAGATTTTTGAAGCCGCGTTCGGCGAACAACGCCACAGCCGAAGTCATCATGAACATGCCGAGGTTGCGCGCGTAATAATTCAGGTCGTAAAACGCGTAGTAGTAGAACGCCAGCGTCCTGCCTTCGAGATAGAGCGTGGCGACGCCGATTTCACCGTTTGTCTGCACGTCTTTAAACATGAGCAGGTGCGAAATGATAGGTGAGCCGAACAGCGCGTCGAGCCGCTCAAACGTCATTACGTCCTTGCCGAATTTGATGTCGGCGTAGGTTTTGAAGAACTGGCGGCGTTCGGGCGTGTAATTGTATTTGTCGCGCGGCACGAGTTTCACCTCGATGCCCGCGCCCTTGCGCAAAATGCGGCGGTTTTCGGACGACAGCCGGAACTTCGCCAGGTTCACGCGCACCTGGCGGCAGAGATAGAAGCGGTCGAGATTGCGCGACGATGGCAGAAAGCCAGCCTCGAAAATGTCCGACGGTGATTCGCCTGCTTCCGGCACGGCCCAGATGGCATACGGAAACTGATAATTTTCGTAGTCGGAATTTTGTTCGGAGAAGAGAAGTTTCATGGCGCTGCCTTCAGGTTGCATTTAACCAGAAGGCGCCGGCAAAGGAAATTTCAATCTGTTCCTAAATTGTACGAGTAGTTCCGCCTCGTCCTCAAATAGTGGAAACCGGTGAACTTTCCGCCGGGTGTGAAATTTTCCTGTTTTAGCTAGATTCTCGAGAGCACCTTGGCTCGGGCGGAAGGCCGAACTCCGCATTCTCGGCAGGTTTTATTGCGCCGCTGAACGCGGCGCGGACGGCGCGGCGCGCCATCCCCACCATTCAAACGGGGAAGCTTGTCAGATGCACGCTCCACTATGGCCAACCCATAATAGCAATTGATTTTTAATCCGCGCACAATTAGCGTTGTGAAAATTAACCCGAATCATCCGCTAAAATATATGAAAACAATCAAAACCACATCTGGCAGCACCCTTTCGCCGTGGCTTTGCACGGGAGTCTTTCTCTGTCTCATGGTTCTTCAATCTCATGGCCAACAGAGGGTTTTTAAAGAGGCTGAACTGTTTGTGACCTCACCCGCAACCGATCAATTATTGTCCAATGCAGGTTTCGTCCCGTTTGAAGCCTTAGAGCAGCCCAACGAAGATTTTCCGACCATCATCATTGATGTGAATAAACCCTTTCAAACCATCGAAGGGTTTGGCGGGGCCTTTACCGACGCTTCCGCCGACACCTTTGCCAAGCTGCCGAAGGCCGCGCAGGCAAAGTTCCTCAAGGCCAGCTTCGACCCGGTGGATGGCAATGGCTATACCTTGTGCCGCACCACCATCCACAGTTGCGACTATTCCGCTGAGTCCTACACGTATGACGATGTGCCGGGAGACAAAGAGTTGAAAAACTTCACCATCGCGCATGATCAAAAATATCGTATTCCGTTTATCAAAGCCGCCCTCAAGACAGCCCAAGGGCACTTGAAATTATTCACCTCGCCGTGGAGTCCACCCGCTTGGATGAAAGACAACAATGACATGCTTTACGGCGGCAAACTGAAGCCGGAGTATGATCAGACTTGGGCGGATTATTTTGTGAAATACTTCAAAGCCTATCAGGCTGAGGGCATCCCGATGTGGGGCCTGACCGTGCAAAACGAAGCCATGGCGGTTCAAGTTTGGGAATCCTGCGTCTATACCGCCGCCGAGGAGAAAAACTTTGTGCGCGATTATCTGGGGCCGACGATGAAGGCGAACGGCTTGGGCAATATAAAAATCATGATTTGGGATCACAATCGGGGCATCATGTATCAGCGGGCTGAAATCGCCTACGAAGATCCCCAGGCCGCCCAATACATCTGGGGCATGGCCTATCATTGGTATGTCGGCAACCACTTTGACAATGTCCGGATAGTTCACGACGCCTTTCCCGACAAGAAGTTGTTATACACGGAGGCTGGCATGGATGGTTCCTGGAGATCGGCCTTGAACCTGGCCAAAAACATGATCATTGACCTGAATAATTGGGCCAATGGTTTTGTCTTTTGGAACCTGTTGCTGGATCAAAACGGTGGCCCGCGTCACGCCGGAGGTTCGCCATCCCAATCCAAATCAAATATTGTCACGGCCGACACGAAAACCGGCGAGCTTACTTTTAATCCTCCGTATTATGTCTTCGGGCAATTTTCCAGATTTATTAAGCCCGGCGCCAAACGGATTGCCTGCACCTCGTCCAGTGATGATTTCCTGGCCACGTCCTTTATCAATCCAGACGGGAAGATCGTTGTGGTTCTGTTCAATTTGAAAGACTACAACCAGAATCTCCAGGTTTGGGTCGAAGATCGCGCTGTGAAACTCCGGTGCCCGGCGGATGCGGTGATGACTCTGCTTTTCTAAAATCCGCCGACGTCTGTTACGCAAGGGGGAAACGAAATCGTTTCCCCTGAATTTATTTTGCAGCTACTGGTTCGGTTGCCGGGGCGGCGTGAACTCTTGATCCGCCGTTCACCGACTTTCTCCGCAGGCGCAACCGCCAGTTCGTCAGCACGTCGTAGCTCACTGAATTTTTCAGCTTCGCCATGTCATGCACGGTGATTTCCTCATTGCCTTGGCGGCCCATGATGACGGCTTCATCCCACATCTGCGCCTCCGGGATATCCGTGATGTCCACCATTAACGCGTCCATGGCAATGCCGCCAATGAGCGGAGCGCGTTTGCCCCGGATGAGCGCGCCGCCTTGATTGCGCACGCGCGGGAAACCGTCGCCGTAGCCGATGGGCAGAACAGCGATTCGGCGTTCCGAAGGCGCCGAGTACCGCATTCCGTAGCCGACGACCTCGCCGGGCTTCAGTTTTTGAATCGCCGCGACACGCGCCTTCACCGACATTACCGGTTCAATGCCCGGAATCCGGCGGCAGACCGACGACGGGAAAACGCCGTACAACAAAATGCCGACACGGACCATGTCGAGATGCGCGTGTGGCAAATCAAGAAAACCACCGCTGTTGCACGCGTGCCGGTATTTCACCGTGATGCCGCGTTCGGTCATGCCTTTCAGGACTTCGCTGAAGCGCGAGAACTGGAGATTGGCAAACGTCTTGTCCGTTTCGTCGGACTGCGCGAAGTGCGTCATCACCCCTTCGAGCACTAACGATTTTTCAGCGATTATTTGTTCAATGAGCGGCAGCGCCTCGTCCCAGCGCACGCCGTAGCGGCTCATGCCGGTGTGAATTTTTACATGAACCGGCATGCGCTTGCCGTGCGCAGTGGCAATCAGCGCAAGTTTGCGGACCATGTGCGGCTCGTTCACGCAGACCGTCAGGTCGTGCTCGACGCACCACGGGAGTTCGGCTTCCTGCCGCTCGCCCAACAACAACAGCGGCTCGGTGATGCCGGCGTCGCGGAGCGCCATCGCTTCTTCGAGCGTGCTGAGGCCAAACCCCCAAGCGCCTTCTTCGAGCGCAATCTGCGCCACGTCGAGCGCGCCGTGGCCGTAGGCCTCGTCCTTCACAACGGCGAGCAACCGCACGTGTTTCGGCAGGTCGCGGCGAATGAGCCGCAGGTTGTCTCGCAACCGGGCGAGGTCAATCTCGGTCCACGCCGGGCGCAGGGGAAAACTGGTCGAATCGAAATTCATATAACATCGGAAACTGTTTAACCATGAATCGTCCCAAATGGCACGGAAAATCAGCGGTGGATTTCACAAGTTTACACCAGCCAACAGCCCAACCGGAAATCCGTGAAGATTCGCGCAATCCATGTCAAACATTACCCGGCGGCCAAAGACTTTGGCCAACGTCCGTGCGGAAATAGCTGCCCACCACGCGGATTTTGCGGATGTTCGCATAAGCCTTCGCAATGGCCGCGTCCAGGGTCGGTGCGAGCGCAGTCACGTCGGCAATCCGATGACCGGTGGACAGAAGATTGCCATCCGCGCCGCGCGCCACTTCGTTCCACCACACGTCACAATCAAATTGGCCGTCCACTTCCAGCGGCAGATGCGGACTGCGGACTTGTGTGAACGGATAGCCGTAACCGGCCAGCGTCAGCGAGCAGCCGAAATTTAATCCGGATTTGAATTGAGGATTGAGTTTTTCATTTCGTGCCGTTTGAACAACGGTTTCCACGGGATTCTTGAGCATCCGCAAAATCATCGGACCGGAGGTGACGCCGATGCGGATGTTAAATTCAATGACGCGCCATTGGCGATTGCACTTCACAGCCGTGACTTGCAACGGCCCGTGATATTTCACCTTTCGTAACCAAGGCAACAGCGGATGGATGAGTTGCCGGGCCAGATCATACTTGTCGTCCGGGTCGCGTTCAATAATGCCGCCCAGCGGCGCGCCGGCAACGATGCCTTGATCGCCGTCAAAGGCGTATTTGTATTCCTGGTTCGTGACGAGGGAATAAATCTCGCCGCCGCTGACCAGCGCAATGTGCCCGGCCTCGGCGCGCCCGAGGTATTCCTGCAAAAAGACGCCCTCGGCGTAATTGACTTGCCGCAGCCACGCCCGCGTGTCTTCGACGGTCTCGCACAAAATCGTATGAATCGGACTGGTGGGCGAGCAAAGCGGATTTTTGATGACAAACGGATGCGGATGGTTCGCCAAAATTTTTTTAGCCTCCAAACGGTTTGACGCCATGTACGCCTGCGGAAAAGGAATTTTGAAGTCCGCGCACAGTTTGCGGGCGAAATTCCGCTCCCGTTCGATGCGCATCGCTTCACCGATGGGGCTGAAAATGCCGACGCCGGATTTCAACAAATCCTTCGCCCACGGTGCGAGCGCCCAATCAATGGATTGGGGAATAACGACGTCCACGGCGTTTTTCTTGATGACCGGAACAGGGCTCGGAAATGCGTCCTGCGAAAAGGTCGGTCCGACGAGCGACGGCGGGAAATGGCCGTAATTGCGCGTGAGATACGTCGAGACGTTCGCGCCCGCGTCCGCCAGCGCGCGCCCGATGCTGTGCGCGAACGAACCGACGCCGAGAATCATCACCGATGCCCCTGAATCAGGACGTTTTGAGGTTTTGCGAGGCATGAAATTTTTCGGGTGGAAGTGTTTCCGAATTCAGTCAACGGCGCAATGACAAGCTAAGACTGGAGCCAGCTGCCGGGATTGAACCGGCGACCGACGGTTTA
>CAWBKH010000011.1:0-39574 GCA_963789335.1 uncultured Verrucomicrobiae bacterium | reverse complement strand
TCATTTTGGGTTGGACGATTGGAACAAATGAGATTTGTGTTTACCGAGGACGAACCGAAAAGAGGACTTGCAAACCCGTGGAGCAAGAGAGAAGTTACTGCCCACGAATCCAATAATATGGCCGCCAGACCAAATCTTAACCATTTTATGGTTGGGGCGGTTTTCCTTGCCGTCCTGCTGAACGGCCAACAGGCACAGGCAAATGGATCCACAGCGGGCACCCCACAGGCGACGCCATCAAGCCCTTCCTTCTCGACGAATGGTGCCGTTCAGGTGGCGTTCAGCGCGACGGCAAGCGGAGGCGATCCATTCAATGACCTCAAGGGCACAGGTTTTGGAAGCAGGATAGCTCGCATCCGGGTTTTGGATGGAGTCGGTAATGGCACATGGACCTTATCGTCGCTCACGCCAACCCAAGTGCTGGACTTAATCTCGCAGTTTCGACCGACTCATCTCAATCGTTTTACCGGCGGTCCTGTTGACCCGAATTATGTCGTTGGAAACGGCATGACCGCGATTCAGTTTATGAACGCCGCGATAGCCAGATGCGCCAATCCAAATAGCGACCACTGCATTTCAGCCAGACTTGATTGGGTTCGATATGGCGACGGAACGAATCTGGCGCTCTTTATTAACACGGCTGGAACGCTTTTCACGAATGTCTATTCTCAACTTTCTCCACCACAGCTTGCCATTGGAATTGATCAGGCACACGGTAACATTCCAACAAACACGCTGGATATAGTTTCCAAAGCGCTGCTGGCTCAAGGCTGGAGATACATTGGCTGGGGGGCTAATGCCAATACAGACGTTCCTTTTGGCGACGCCGATTGGGCCATGCTCAGTATCAACCCTACGAACTTTAATCTCATAAGTCCGACCATACCTTCGACGCTTGATTCGATTGGCGGATATGTGTCCTATCAAGAAGAAATGGATATGCCAGTCAATTGGGATATTATGATTTCAAACTATCCAACTGCAGATGATCAGACTGCTGCATTTACGGCCATCGCGCAACAACAGACCTACCCATTCATCTGGGTGGTGGCACAGGAGAGCGAAGGGAGCTATTACGACTCAACGGCTATTACCAATTCGTCAGGGAAAACAATTTTTCAAGTCTATTTGGATTTGTTGGATCAATATCATATCGGAACGAATTATGTATGGAATTGGGATTTTGGCGACGGGACGCAATCTACTAATCAGTTTCCATCTCACACTTACTATGGAACCGCAACGACCAACTACACAGTGATCGTTATCATCACCGACCAAGATGGCAACAGTAGCACCAATGAGTTGGACCTGACAATCAAATATGGGGCGCCGGCGATTGAACAAAATCCCCAAACGCCGTTCTTGGCATGGCCGGGCAACACGGTTGCCAATTCCGTCTTGGCGGGAGGCGTAGCGCCCCTTGCCTACCAGTGGCAGTTTAAGGGGAGCAACCTGACGAACAATGATCGAATCAGCGGCTCGCAGAGCAACGTCCTGACTATTGCCAATGCCCAGACCAGTGATGTGGGCAATTATCAGGTCATCATCACCAATATCTATGGCGCTGCTACCAGCAGCATCGCGACGCTCATCGTCGGCAGCCTGCCGGTCTGCTTTGGCAGCACCGGCCTGGGATGGTCGTCCAATCAAAGCGGTGCCAACTTTAGCACGCCTGAAATCAGTAATGGCATATTAACACTGACGGATAACGGAGCGGGCGAGGGCCGGAGCTTTTGGTTCAATTACTCGCAATATGTCGGCGGCTTCGAGGCCGCCTTCACCTATCAGGCGAGTGGCGATAAAAATGCGGCTGGCATCGCGTTTGTGCTGCAAAATGATCCGCGGGGGACAGCCGCTCTCGGCGCGATCTCAGCCAACCTTGGCGTGAGCGGGATCACTCCGAGCATCGAACTGGAGCTAAACATCCATAGCACCCAAGCTGGCGGCGTGGGATACTGTGTAAGCACCAACGGGATCATCGGAACGTATACAAATGCAGGCAGTGTTAATCTTGACAGCGGTGATCCGATTAACGTCACCCTGTATTACGCTCAAGGAAGTCTGGCTCTGACATTCACGGACGCCGTTGCGCAGACCTCCTTCGTCACCAATGTGAATGTAGGAAATCTGACAAACATAGTGGGTGGCAGCACTGCCTATGTCGGCTTCACCGGCTCTGACGGCTCCAACGTCTCAACTCAGACGATTACCGACTTCACATTCATCAGCCTTCCGCTGGAAGCCGTTCAATTGATCCAAACCAATACGATTGTGGTATCCTGGCCGGGCGCGGCGTCGGGATACACGTTGCAACAGAATTCTGATTTGAGCACGACCAACTGGGTGAACGTGACGAATCAGAACGTCCTGACCAACGGTTCGAATCAAGTGGTATTGCCGGCGGGTGCCAGCAATATGTTCTACCGGCTGAACCTACAGCCTTGAAGCCGTCAATGGGTCATCAATGGGTCAGTCACAAATATTGATAAAAGGCACCGCCGGCACGGTGTTTTTCATCACGGACGATGGTTATTTGATTTCCAATTATCATGTGGTCAAGGATGCGACGAAGGTTCGTTTGCTCACGGGCGCGGGTTTGATTGACGCCAGGGTGGTTCAGGTGGATGAGGCGAATGATCTGGCCTTGCTCAAAGCGGACGGGACATTTTCTCCATTGCCCATTTCATCCAGCCGGTCGGCGCAATTGGGCGGCACGGTGGCGACGGTCGGTTTTCCCGACCCGGGGCTTCAAGGGTTCGCGCCCAAGCTGGCCAAAGGTGAAATCGCCGCATTGTCTGGCGCGGGTGATAGCCCGTGTTATTTTCAAATCAGCGTGCCGGTGCAACCGGGCAATTCTGGCGGGGCGCTGGTGGATGAGCGGGGCAACGTGATCGGCATCGTGTCGGCCAAGCTGGATGCCTCGGCGGCGCTGGCCGCGAGCGGGCAGTTGCCGGAGAATGTCAATTACGCGGTCAAGAGCAGTTTTCTGTTAAGCTTCCTGGAATCGGTGCCGGGCGTGGAGGCGAAACTGAAAAAGCCGAATACGGCGGATGAGAAGTTTGAGGAGGTGGTGAAGCAGGCGCAGAGCGCTGCTGTCCTCGTCCTCGTTTATTGAAGTTTGGAGTTCCGGCTTTAGCCGGGCCGGGCCGCCTAGAGGCGGGACTCCTAACAGGTGGCGGTGCTGGTGTTGGTGTATTGATGGTAGGGACGCCGCGCTGCGGCGTCCGGTCATCGCAGCGCGATGACCCTACCTTGTAGCAGCCGACGTGAGGAGGCTCTGATTTTTTCAGAATGAGTCTCGTGACCTCGACGCCTACGAAAGCATTTTCAAAAATTCTCCCTCGTCCAAAACCTTTAAGCCCAATCCCTGCGCTTTGGTGAGTTTTGAGCCGGCTTCTTCGCCGGCCAGGACAAAATCCGTTTTCTTGCTCACGCTGCCGGTCACTTTGCCGCCGGCTGCTTCAATCTTCGCCGTTGCCTCCTCGCGCGTCATTGTCGGCAGCGTGCCGGTGAGGACAAACGTTTTCCCGGCAAAAATTCCCAAGGCTGAAGCGACAGCTTTGACAACTTCTGCTTCCGGTTTGATTCCCAATTCGCGGATGCGGGCGAGAACTTTCTTTCCGGCGGGCGACGCGAAATAATCCAGCACGCTCGCCGCCGCCACCGGGCCGACTTCCACCAGCTTTGCTTTCAAGCCGCCCGCTTCCAGCCGTGCTTCAATTTCGGCAATCTCCGCCTTGAGTTGCGTGTCGCGCTTTTCGCGTGCGGCTTTTTCGGCTTCGTTCTTCGGCGGGTTTTTGCGCGAGCGCGGACTGATTTCAGCGCGTTCGGTCTCTTTTTTGCCGAGGTCGCGGATGTCGCGCAAAACTTCGGACTTCGCCAGCGCCTCCAGCGATTCGTGCGTGGCGGCGAGTTGCTTGGCCGTGGCTTCGCCCACGTCGGCAATCGCCAGCGCGTGAATCCAGCGCGAGAGTGGCGCGGTCTTGGCGCGTTGAAGCGCTTCCAGAACTTTCGTCGCGTTTTTCTCGCCGAACACGCGCGGCTCGTCGTCCGTGCCGAGATTCAGTTTGGCGAGCTGCTCCAGTTTCAAATCGAACAAGTCGAGCGGCTCCTTGACGAGGCCGCGTTCCACGAGTTTTTCGGCCACGATGCCGCCGAGCGATTCGATGTCGAGCGCTTTGCGTTGCGCAAAATACTCGACGCGCCGCGTGAGCTGCGCCGGGCAGCCGGCAATGTTCTGGCAGCGCCAGGCGACTTCCTCCTCGCCCTCACCCCGTCCCTCTCCCATCGGATGGGAGAGGGTGTCCGCAGGACGGGTGAGGGCTTTTAATTTTTCCTTCGCAATCGGCCCGCCGCACGCGGGACATTTGCCGCCGACGTGTTTGAACAAATCAAATTCCTTCGCGCCGGGCGGACGTTTGGTTTTCACCACCTCGAAAATTTCCGGGATGACCATGCCGGCTTTGCGGATGACCACGGTGTCGCCGATGCGGATGTCTTTGCGGCGGATTTCATCCTCGTTGTGCAGCGTCGCGCGCGAAATGGTCGAGCCTTGAACGAAAACGGGTTCAAGTTCAGCCACGGGCGTAAGCACACCAGTTCGGCCGACCTGCACAGTGATGGCCTTAAGCACGGTTTCGGCGGGCGTGATCCAAGGCACGGGTTTGTGGACGATGGCCCAGCCCGGCGCGCGGGCACGGCCCGGAATGCGCGCCCAGTCGGCGAGTGTGTTGACCTTGAGCACGATGCCGTCAATCTCGTAGGGCAACTGCCGCCGCAGGTCGCGATCTTCGTCGTAATGCACGACGACTTTCTCGCGATAAATTTTCAGAACTTCGTCAATGCCATCGCAGACCCACCAGAGTTTTTGTGTGGGCAGACCAAATTGAGCGAGCGCTTCGAGCATCTCGGAATGTTTTTTGAACTCTATGCCGTCCACCGCGCCGGTGGCGTAAAACACGGCGCGAATCGGACGCTGCGCAACCAGTTTCGGGTCGAGTTGTTTGAGCGTGCCCGCGGTGGCGTTGCGGGCATTGGGAAATGGTTTTTCACCGGCGGCCTCCAGCCTTTTGTTGATGGCCTCAAATTCCTTGATGGCCATGTAAGCCTCGCCGCGCACTTCGAGCTGAGCCGGCGGGTTTTTGAGATTTAACTCCAATGGAATGGCCCGGACGGTTTTGAGGTTGGTGGTGATGTCGTCGCCTTCCGAGCCGTCACCGCGCGTCACGCCGAGCGCGAGTTTGCCGTGGCGGTAGTGAACGCTGATGGACACGCCGTCCACCTTCGGTTCCATGACGTACTGAATTTTGTCGCGGCCAAGGTGTTTGCGGAGGGTAGTGTCGAACGCGCGAAGTTCGGCCAGCGTGTTTTCGTCCTGCGCGCGGTTGCGTCTTTCGCGGTTTGGTTCCTCAATGCTCGTCGGATGGTCGCTGGCTTCGACTTTGTCGAGTGAAAGCATCGGCATGAGATGTTTGACGCGGGCGAATTTTTCGATGGGCGTGCCGCCGACCCGCTGCGTGGGGGATTCAGGCGTGACGAGGTCTGGAAATTTTTTCTCCAATTCCTGCAGCTCGTGGAAAAGCTGGTCGTATTCGCGGTCAGTAATGAGCTGCCGGCCTTCGACGTAGTAGGCGTGGTCGTGCCGGCGGATTTCGTCGGCGAGTTGGGCGTGGCGGGCTTTGGGGTCGCGGAGCGTCATCGCGGGAATTTTGCAACGAGGCCACGCCTAATGGACAGTTTTTTCGTGAGGCTGCGGGCAGCCTGATTCAGGCCATGAAACCGTTTCGAAGCCGGCCCGCCGGTCAACCGGCGCCGGTCAATGTGTCAGCGGATAGATCAGCGCTGCGACGCACAGGAGGAAGCAGACAAGAACCACCACAATGACTGTGCGGTCGAGCGTGCCGAACCTCGGCTCTTCGGAACGATTGGCTGGAACGACAGCGGTGCGTACGACATTACCGCTTTCGCTCTCGCTGTAAGCGATCTTAGTCATGACCGATTTGTCAGCATGGCTTGGGCCATTTCGCGTCAACCGCGCGCGAGCTGGAAAGTTGACCCAAACGGCCCGATTTGGAACGGAGAGTCCTGAGATTTGACAGGTGAAACCCGCCGGGCGCGTGAATTTCACGCTCTGTTCAAAGTCCCAAAACCGGCACGTAGCAACCGGACAATGGTTTTGGCCAACAGGCGGAGGACAATTCATTTGTTCGGCATGAAGGTGCGGAAAAACTATTTTGACCCGGCACGGGCGCGGTTCTACGCTGGGTTGATGCGCGGAAATCTGGCAAAGGCGTTTGAATTGGCGAACGCGCAATTGTTTCGCCGGGCGCAATTGCCGAAATCCTACACGGATCTTTTGGGGCGGAAACTGTTCCTGTTTTTGCTCACGTTGCAGGGACTGGCGGCCTTTGCGCTGATCACGCTGGGCGTCATTTTGCGGAAATTCGGGACGGCGCGGAACGTGATCGGGCCGCGCATCCGGCAGGAGATCGCCCGCGCGGGCGTCGCGTTGTTGCCGATGTTTTTATTTGTGGCGCTGGCACTGGGATTCCTGGTCATCGGGCAGACGATTTCGGCTTTGGCGAAGGTCGGGGCGACCCAGTATCTCGGCTCGACGATGGTGATTGTGGTGGTGCGCGAATTGGGACCGTTGCTGGCCGCGATGCTGGTGCTGGCGCGCGTGGGCACGGCGCACGTGATCGAACTTGGCACGGCGCGGGCGATGGGCGAGGTCGAGGCGCTGGAAGCGCTGGGCATTGACCCGGTGCATTACCTGATTGTGCCGCGTGTCATCGGCATGGCCGTGGGTGTTTTCTCACTGACGGTGTATTTGATCATCGGCGCGCTGGCGAGCGGGTATTTGTTTGCGTTTTTACAGGACGTGCCGTTGACGCCGGGCGATTATTTCAAGCAACTGGCCGAGGCGCTGGGCTGGCTGGATTTTGTGCTGCTGGCGTTGAAAACCATCGCGTTCGGATTTTTCATCGCCATTGTGACGTGTTATCACGGACTGGCGCAACCGCTGCGGCTGGAGGACGTTTCGCGCGTGGCGGTGCGCGCGGTGACGCAGGGCGTCGTTGTGTGTGTGCTGATTGATGCGATGTTCATCCTGCTTTACCTCGTCACATGAGCGAACCGGAAAACACGGCGGTGATCGAAATGCGCGGCGTGAGCGTCGCCGCGATGCGCGACATTGCGTTCACGGTGGTCGAAGACGTGGACTGGTCGGTCGCAGCCGGGGAATTCTGGGTGGTCGCCGGACCGCAACATTCGGGCAAAAGCGATTTCCTGATGCTGACCGCCGGGCTGATGCCGCCGGTGGAGGGCAGCTGCAAACTCTTCGGGACGGAAACGCGGGCGTTCGGCGAAGCGGAACTGACGGAGCGGATGCGCGTGGGATTTGTCTTCGAGGGCGGGCAATTGTTCAATCACCTGACCATCCGGGAGAACATGGCGCTGCCGCTCCAATATCATCGTGATTTACCGTCCGGTGAGGCGGCGCAAGCGGTGCAGACGCTGCTGGATCTGCTGGAACTGACGCCGTTGGCCGACATTACGCCGCCGAACATCAGCGGCAACTGGCGCCAGCGCGCGGCGCTGGCGCGGGCCTTGATCCTCAAGCCGGAAGTGCTGCTGCTGGACAATCCGCTCGGTCGGCTTGGCGGACGGCATTTGCATTGGTGGCTGCGGTTTCTCGACCAGCTATGGCGCGGCCACGAGTGGCACGACGGCCGGCCGATGACCATCGTGGTGACGACAGACGACTTGCGTCCATGGCGGAATGCGAACCGGAAATTTGCCCTGTTGCACGAAAAAAGGTTTTCCCCGCTCGGTTCCTGGAACGACGTGGAATCGGCGAACAACCCGGTGGTGAAAGAATTGCTGGCCGTGCCGGTTGAAATGGTTGAACCGTTGTAGAGCTTTAACGCTTTAACAAATCGCGCGGCGAGAATAGAATCCGGACGACAATCAGACAAACCATGGCCTTGCAAGATTTGACCCCGCAATTGCGCACGCGCCTGAGCCGCATGGAACGCGCGGTGGGCTGGTTTGTTTTTCTGGCGACGGCGCTGCTGCTGTTCGGCTTTGGCTATTACATTTACCACACGGCGGAGCGCAAAGGCTGGTTCGTGATCAAGGCGCCGTTTCACACGTTTCTCCAAAGTTCAGCCGGTCTGAATGTGGGCGATCCGGTCTATATGATGGGTTTTCCAGTTGGGCAAATCACTTTGGTTCATCCCATGCCGCCGCTCGATTCGCACAACGTCGAGGTGGACTTTGAAATCCGCGACCCCTTTTTCCGCTATCTCTGGACCGGCGGCTCGTATTTGAAGGTGAACGCGGCGGATTTTCTCGGCAAACGGCAACTCGAAGTCACGCGCGCGACCAACGGCTACGCGCTGGTCGTCACGCAGCCGGTTTCCGTGCAGACCATTGACGATCTGAAACAACTGGTGACGGAAGAACCCGGCGAGTGGCAGTTAGCGCAGGATGTTTTCGGCGCGCATTCCAATCTGGTCTTCGGCGCCTACACGATGCTGGACGAATCCAATTTGCAGGCCCTTGCGGGAATGAACCTCCCGTCCAATTCTGTTTATGCCTACAATAACACCGTCAATCGTAAGCGCATCGTCGCGTCGTGGGACGGACGGTATCATCACTACAAAATTTTCAAGCCCGGCGATGATACCGCCTGGATGCGTGCCGTGGAAACGCCGCCGGTTTCCGACCAGTTGCAGGCGATGGTGTCGCAGGTGCAGTCAGCGCTGCCGAACGTCCTCGCGCTCACCAACAAAATCGCCGTTGTACTGGACAACACGGCCAGCGCCACGTCCAATCTCAACGTCACCCTGGTCAACACACGACCGTTGCTGACGAATTTCACCATCCTGAGCGGGCAGTTGCGCGAACCCGGCGGGCTAGGTGTCTGGATGCTGGGCACGAACGGCGAGCAGCAGACGCAATCCGTGCTGGCCAATGTGGATACCAACCTGATTCTACTGTCCATGACGCTGGATCATCTCGCCGGCATCACCAGCAACCTTAACGCACAGGTCCAAGCCAATACCAACATGCTGGGCGGTCTTTCAAAAGCGGTTTCCGATGCCGACGATTTTGTTCAGGGGCTAAAGCGGTTCTGGCTCTTCCGTTCGACCTTCAAAACGGAAAATAATGAAAAAACCAACGCGCCGCCACCGGATTTGCGTCCGCCGCGAATGCGTCAGGGTGGTTGACCTCAAGACTGGCGAGCCCGCAGCGGGCAGCTCAGTGTTTCAACAGGAGCACCAGCCCTGCGGACAATAAGAGCACAAAAACAGCGATGACCATGCCGTTACGCAGACCGAACCGCGTCAGCCCGGATTGGCGGGCCGGAACGAGCATGGAATCAATGAAATTCAAACCGCTCTTTTTATTCACGATGAAGGCAATTTTGGCCATGCCAGCCCTTTAGCATCGTTTGGGCCAATTTCCCAAGTGGCTCCGGGGAGCCTGCCATAGAGCAAAAGAGTCCGGGGATTGGACACGGAAACGGCCGGCCCGCGTGAAGTTCACGCGGGCTGTCCCAAAAAGCGGCGCAGACGTTCGAGCATGGTCGAGGCAAAGCGTTCGTAAGGCATGAGCACGCGGCCGTGGGTTTTGATTTCGTCAATCGTCGCCAGCGTCATGCAAAAATCCAGATCGTGAAAGGCGCGACCGTGCTTGACCCGGCGCAGCCAGCGGCCCAGGTCAACGATCTCCTCGATTTCATCCTTCTGGCCGGCATGAAACGACATCCGCCATTCGTCACGGCGCAAAAAACCGTCGGCTTCGCCTTTGGTTTCAAACCACGCATCGCACAATAGGACGCAAATGGATTTCCCAAGGTTGTCGCCGAGCCGGTAAAAAACAACGCGCTTGTCGGCTTCGCAAAAATGGTCGAACGCAATGTCCAGTGCGTCCTCGGACGGCGGCGCAAATTTGGTCTGGAATCCGAGGTGAAAGCCGCCCTGCGCGGCGCGTGATTTTTCGAAGCAAAGGTTTTCCTCGAAAACCCAGCGCAGATCGGTGGCGAGACCGCGCGCGGTGAGCAGTTGATTCCAGGCGTCCAGCGCCTCGTTCAGGGCCGGGCGATTAAATGGCGTCGGTGAACTCATGACGGGGACAGTCTATCACTGGTTTTGGCGAAACCAATCCACAAATTGCGAGATGCCTTCCTCAATTTTGACCCGCGGATGATAGCCGAGCAGCGCCCTAGCCTTGGCAATGTCCGCGAAGGTGCGGGGCACGTCGCCGGGCTGCGCGGGTTGGCGGTCAATCACGGCCTTTTTGCCAAGCGCGGCTTCGAGCAATTCGATGAGCCGGCTCAATTTGACGGTTTGCGATTCGCCGAGGTTGAAAATTTCGTAGGCGAATTTCTTTTGCGTGCAGGCAAAAACGCCATCCACGATGTCGTTGATGTAGGTATAATCGCGCTCCGTGGAGCCGTCGCCGTAAACCGGGATCGGTTTGCCCGCGTGAATGAGTTTGGCGAATTTGTGGATCGCTAGGTCCGGCCGCTGGCGCGGGCCATAGACCGTGAAGAAGCGCAGCATCACCACGTCCATGCCATAAACGTAGTGATAGACGTGGCCCAGGGCTTCGCAGGCGAGCTTGCTGGCGGCGTAAGGCGAAATGACCGAGAACACCGGATCGTTTTCCGAGAACGGCACCTTGGTATTCACGCCATAGACCGATGATGAAGAAGCCAGGAGGGCTTTTTTCACGCCATGCCGCCGCGCCGCCTCGAGCACATTGACCGTGCCCTCGACGTTGACTTGTTGGAAGAATTCAGGTTCATCCAGGCTGGGCCGGACGCCGGCGCGGGCCGCCAGATGGATGACTTGATCAAACCGGACCTGCGCGAACAGATTTTCCAAGGCCTTCACATCGGACAAATTTTTGGAAACGAAGGTGAACGGTTTGCCAAGCGCCGAGATTTCCTTCAGATTTTTTTCCTTGATGGCCGGGCTGTAAAACGAATTCAGGTCATCCAACGCCCACACCGCGTGGCCCTCGTGCAGCAGCCGCTCGCAAACGTGCGAGCCGATGAAGCCCGCGCCGCCGGTGACCAGAAAATTCATGGGTGAACGCTAACAGTCAGCGGGCGGGGCGTCGAGCACACGAGTTACTACGGTCAATTTCGGATTCGTAGCGGTCTTTAAAATAATTGAACAACTCGTCGTCAAAGGAATCCTCTTTCATAAGACAAATGGTAATTTTTGGACTTTCAACTGGCAAGTCAGCGAACTCCTCTTTTCTTCATTTCCATTTTAAACTCCATTCAGCGCGTCAATCAACTGCCGCAGACGGCCGTAATCATGGCGATTGAAACCGAACGCGATGCGCGCCAAATCCAAATTGTCCTGGTCTTCCGTTTCGTCCGGGGTCGGCTTGATGGGTTTTATGGGCGTGCCGTTGATGATGTCAGCGAAGTCGTTGTTCAAATCGGCAATGGCGGTTGCAGTCGGAGGCTTTTTAAGCCGGATGACGAGCAAATCCTTCACGAACCGGCTCGAGTGGAAATTCCTGTAAAAGCGGGTGATGATCTTCACCGCTTCATCAGTACTGTCGGTGATTTGGTAAAGGTTCAGGTCTTCAGCCGAAATCAACTTGTCGCGCAGCAAATGTTCGCGGACGTTCTGGTCCCATGTCTTCCAGTAAGTGCCGCCGGGACGGTCCATGAGCACGAGCGGCATGAGCTGGCTCTTGCCGGTTTGCATGAGTGTGAGCACTTCGTAACCCTCGTCGAGTGTGCCGAAGCCGCCGGGAAACAGCACGATGGCGTCCGAATGCCGGATGAAAATCAATTTGCGCGTGAAAAAGTATTTGAAGGTGATTAGTTTCCTGTCTTCGGCGATGATGGGATTGGCGGATTGTTCCCAGGGCAGGCGGATGTTGACGCCGAAACTGTTTTCCGGGCCGGCGCCTTCGTGTCCGGCCTGCATGATGCCAGGGCCGGCGCCGGTGATGACCATGAATCCGGCCTTCACGATTTTGCGCCCGAAATCCACGGCCTGTTGATATTCCAGTTCCCCCAGCGTGGTCCGCGCCGAGCCAAAAATCGTCACCTTGCGAATGCGCGCATACGGCGCGAACAGCCGGAACGAGTAGCGCAATTCCCGCAACGCCGTCCGGATGACGCGCACGTCGCCGGTGTTTTCCACGTCGGTCAGCAATTTCAGCGCGTTTTCGAGGATGTCGGCGACTTCGTCTTCATTGTAGCCGCCGCCTTTGAAAGCGATGAGTTCCCGGATGCGCTTTTGCAATTCCAAATCGGCAGCGGACTTGGCTGCCTTTTCCATTTTGTGCATGGGCGCAGGATAACTTTGCCGGCTGCAATTGCAACGACTTGCCCGTGGCAGGGACGCTGCGCCGCGGCGTTCGGACGGTTCGGCGAGCCGCCCTACCTTAAAACCCGCCGTCCGGTTTTTTGAATTAGGGTTTGACACGGACAGGATGCCGTTTATCTTTGTTCAACAAAGATTATGGCTGATACACCTCCGAACCTTTCTCCGGGTGCTGTGCTGCCGCCGAAAAAAGAAACCGGCAAAGTCCAGCCCAAAAAAGAAACCGTCCGCATAAATCTGCCGCCCAAGCCGTCCGCCGCGCCGACCATCAAATTGCCGACGCTGCCGCCCGGTGGTCCCACTGGTGCGCCATCCGCCATTCCGGCGCCCACCCCGGCTCCGCAGGCGGCGCCTCGCGCAACCGCCGCGCCCGTTACTCAAACACGGCCTGCCCCGGCCATGCCCCGGCCCAGGGTCGCGGCCCCGACGATCAGTGGGCTGGATCAAATGCTCGCCATTGCCGCGGGTGTGGCAGGGCTGTTTGCCATCGGCACGGTGATTTGGATGATGCTCATCCCGACCACTTGAGTTTTTCGGCAGTTGTCCAAACCCTGATTTTTTGACGTATGGCCTCGCCTCTCATTGTCACGCTCACGCAGGAAAACTTTTCCCAGCAGGTTTTGCAATCGCCCGCGCCTGTGCTCGTGGATTTCTGGGCCGAATGGTGCGGCCCGTGCAAAATGATCGCGCCGTTGCTCGATGAACTGGCCGACGAATACAATGGCAAGGCGAAAGTTGGCAAGGTCAACGTGGACGAGCAACAATCATTGGCCGCCGAATACGGCATCCGCGCCATTCCCACATTGCTCGTTTTCCACAACGGGCAGGTGGCCGACCAGATTGTCGGCGCGCGCAGCAAGCGCGATTTCAAGGCCAGCCTCGACCGCGTCGCGGCCTGAGTCCCGCGCGGGCGTATGCCGTTCATCGTCACGCCCCGGCAATTCACCCAGCGCGCCGAAGTGTATCATCAACTCGGCCAGCTTACCTCGGCCGGACTCGGGGTCATTCGGGCTTTGGAGCAGGTCCAGCGCAATCCGTCCGCCCGTTCGTTCCGCGAACCGCTGCAACGCCTGCTGGACGGAGTGGCCCAAGGCTATACTTTTACGGAAGCCGCGCGCCGCGCCGCGTGGTTGCCCGCTTTTGACCTGGCTTTATTGGACGCCGGTGAACGCAGCGGGCGGCTCGACGCCTGTTTCCGTGTGCTGGCCGACTATTACAACGATCGCGCCCGGATTACACGCAACGTGCTCGGCGACCTCGCCTATCCGGTGTTCCTGTTTCACATGGCCATTTTCCTTTTTCCATTCGCCCAATTTTTTGTCAGCGGCAACTGGCATGTCTATCTGGCCAAAACATTCGGGGTGCTGATACCGATTTACGTCGTCGTGGGGTTGATTATTTACAGCATGCAAGGCAAACATGGCGAAAACTGGCGCGCGCGGATGGAATCGCTTTTGCGTCCGATTCCCATTTTGGGAAAAGCGCGGCATTTTCTGGCTTTGTCGCGGCTGGCGGCGGCACTTGAAGCGCTCATCAGCGCCGGCGTCGGCATCGTCGAATCCTGGAATTTGGCGGCGTCGGCGAGTGGTTCGCCCGCGTTACGACGCACCGTGCTGGCTTGGAAACCACAACTCGCCGCCGGACAAACACCGTCCGAGATTGTGCTGGCGTGTCCGCAATTTCCCGAGACGTTCTCTAGTCTCTACGCCAGCGGCGAAGTCAGCGGCAAATTGGATGATTCATTGCGTCAACTGCAACGGATTTACAGCGAGGAAGGCGCGCGCAAACTGCACGCCTTTGCGCAATGGACGCCGCGACTGCTCTATCTTCTTGTCGCGCTGTTGATCGCCTACAAGGTCGTCCGGTTCTGGGAAGGTTACTTCAATAACATCAACCAGATGAGCCATTTTTAGTTCTGCTTTGCGTGCCGAACGTCCCCGCATTAACTTCCTCGCATGACGTTGACTGAATTGCTCGCCAACGAAGAGTTGCGCCGCCGTGAATTCCCCGTCGCGCAAGGCAAAATTTTTCTGGCGCACGCGGGTGTCTGCCCGATGCCTCGGCGCGTAGCGCAGGCAATTTCCGATTGTGCGCAACATGGCACGACCGACGATCAGGAAACGCAGACGATTCCGCAGCGCCTGAACGACGGACGCAAACTCGCAGCGCAGTTGCTCAACTGCCAAACGGAGGAAATCGCGTTCGTCGGGCCGACGTCGCTCGCGTTGAGTTTTGTTGCCGCCGGGCTGAATTTCCGCCGAGGCGACAACATTCTTATTTACCACGACGATTACCCATCAAATGTCTATCCGTGGATGGCGCTGGCCGAACACGGCGTGGAAGTGCGTCTGCTCAACACGCGCAGCCTCGGGGTGATTCGCCCGATGGACGTGATGGGGCAAGTGGATGAAAACACGCGGCTCGTCGCGCTGGCTTCCTGCCATTTCGTCAGCGGTTTTCGCATCGAATTCGAGACCATCGGAAAATTTTTGCGCGAGCGTGGCATTCTATTTTGCCTCGACGCGATTCAAACCATCGGCGCGTTTCCGACAACGGTCGAACACGTGGACTTTCTGGCCGCCGACGCGCACAAATGGCTGCTCGGTCCGTGCGGCGCGGGCGTGCTTTTCGTCCGGCAGGAAGTGCAGGACCAGTTGAACCCGCCGATTTACGGCTGGCATAACGTCCACAACCCCAATTTCGTCGCGCAGGAAAAAATCATCTTCCGAGACGGCGCATTGAAATACGAGGCGGGCACGCAGAATCTGGTCGGTTTGGCCGGTTTGGTTGCCGCGATGGAATTGGCCTTGGAAATCGGCGTGGAAAATATCGCTGCCGAATTGCTGCGCAAACGCGCCGGGCTGGTGCCCGCCTTGGAGGCCAAAGGCTTTACCGTTTTGAACGCGGACGCAAAAACTGAAAACGCCAGCGGCATTATTTCATTTCACCAGCCCGGCAAGGACCTCGCGGCGTTGCACAAAAAACTGGCGGGTGCCGGCATTGTCACGTCATTGCGGACAGACCGCGCGAGTAAAAATTACATCCGGCTCTCGCCGCATTATTACAACACCGACACCGAATTGCAGCGCCTGTTGGAATTGTTGTGAACGTGGCCGTCCGCCCTCAGTTTTGTTCGCAAGCTGTGGTTGTTTCCAGACGGTCCGCTAGGCCGCGTGAACGCCAAAGGTAATAAATCGCCGGATACACTGCCAGCACGCTCATGGTGGAGGTGATGACGCCGCCGACCATCGGCGCGGCGATGCGTTTCATCACGTCCGCGCCGGCGGCGTTGCTCCACAGAATCGGGACCAGGCCGGCGATGATGACGGAGGTGGTCATGATTTTCGGCCGCAACCGTTTCACCGCACCGTGATAAATCGCGTCGCGCAAATGGCCCAGGTTCCGCATCAAGCCTTTTTGTCGCCACTCGTCATAGGCGAGGTCGAGGTAAAGCAGCATGACCACGCCGGTTTCGGCATCGAGGCCGGCCAGCGCGATGATGCCGATCCAGACGGCGACGCTCAGGTTGTAATGCAGCAGGTAGAGCGTCCAGAACGTGCCGACCAGCGAGAACGGCACGGCCAGCAGCACAATGGCCGTCTTGAACCAGGAGCGCGTGTTGAGGTAAATGATAAGCGTGATGATGAGCAGCGTCAGCGGAACGACGATCATCAGCCGGTGCCGGGCGTGCAGCATGTATTCGTATTGGCCGCTCCAGAAAATGTTGTACCCGGCCGGCAGTTGGATGCGGCCCTGGGCGATGGCGTCGTTGACGGCGCGCATGGCGTTTTGAACATAGGTGCCCACGTCCATGCCGTTGATGTCCACATAGACCCAGTCTTCCGGCACGGCGCCTTCGGTCTTGATGGACATCGGGCCATCCACGACCTTGATGTCGGCCAGTTCGCCCAGCGGCACCTGCGCGCCGGTCGGCGTGGGAATGACAACGTCGTGTTTGAGCGCGTGCAAATTGGAGCGGAAATCGCGGTTATAGCGCAAATTGATGGTGTAACGTTCGAGGCCCTCGACTGTGGTGGTCAACGGCATTCCCCCGAGGGCGACTGACAATACGTCCTGCACGTCGCCGATGGTCAGACCGTAACGGGCGATGGCGTCGCGGTTGATGGTGAATTCAATATAATGGCCGCCCATGACGCGCTCGGCAAAAGCGCTGGTGGTGTGCGGCACTTCCCGGACCACGCCCTCGACTTCCTCGCCGATGCGCTGCAACGTGGCGAGGTCCGGCCCTGCGATTTTGATGCCGACGGGCGTTTTGATGCCGGTGGAGAGCATGTCAATGCGCGTCTTGATCGGCATGGTCCAGGCGTTGTTCAGGCCGGGGATTTGAATGGCCCGGTTCATCGCGTCCACCAGTTCATCCGGCGTCAGACGGCGATGCGCGATGACGCGGCCGTTGTCGTCCTTGATGTCCACGGCCGGCCATTCCGATTCGGGCTTCAACTGGATCGTCGTTTCAATCATGTCCAGCGGCGCGGGATCGGTGGCGGTGTCGGCGCGGCCTGCCTTGCCAAAAACCGTTTTCACCTCCGGGAACGACTTGATGATGCGGTCGGTAACCTGCAAAATCTGGCGCGCCTTCGTCACCGAAATGCCCGGAAAGGTGGTTGGCATGTAGAGCAAATCACCTTCATAAAGCAGCGGCATGAATTCCGAGCCGAGGTTTTGATATGGGAATAACTTCCCAATCCGCGTAGCAGCCGATGTAAGTCGGCTCTGACTTTCGGAAAAATTAGAATGAGCGGACTCACGTCCGCTGCTACTCATATCTGGGAGGCGATCCACCACCAACCGGTTCCACGGGAAGAACACCCAGATGACGGCGGCAACAGCCACACCGATGACGGTCCAGCGCCATTTGATGACGAAACCAACCACCGGATGATAGAGCCAGATGAGGAAGCGGTTGATGGGATTTTTTTCCTCCTTCGGAATTTTTCCGCGAATGAACCAGCCCATCAGCACCGGCGCGAGCGTGATGGACAGCAGCGCGGCGGCGGCCATTGAATACGTTTTGGTGAACGCCAGCGGTTTGAACAGCCGTCCTTCCTGCTCCTGTAACGTGAACACCGGCAGGAACGATACCGTGATGACCAGCAATGAGTAAAACAGCGTCGGCCCGACCTCCACGGCGGCATTGCGGATGATGTCCCAATGCGGTTTCTTCCCTTGTTCCAGCTCAAGATGCTTGTGCGCGTTTTCGATCATGACGATCACCGCGTCCACCATTGCACCGACGGCGATGGCAATACCGCCAAGCGACATGATGTTCGAGCTGATGCCTTGCTCGAACATGACGAGAAACGCAATCAGCACCGCGACCGGCAGAATCAGGATTGCCACCAGCGCGCTCCGCATGTGCAGCAGAAACGCGAGGCACACCAGCGCGACGACGATGCTTTCCTCGATCAATTTTTCTTCGAGCGTGGCCACCGAACGGTCAATCAGCCCGGTGCGGTCATACACGACGGTGGCCTTCACGTCCGGCGGCAGCGCCTTCATGGCCTGGGCCAGTTTTTGCTTCACCGCCTGGATCACCTGATAGGTGTTGGCGCCGTAACGCACGACGACAATGCCGCCGACGGTTTCGCCCCGGCCGTCGAATTCGGCGATGCCGCGACGTTCGTCCGGGCCGAACTGGACGTTCGCCACGTCGCGCAGCAAAATCGGCGCGCCGTTTTTACCCACGCCCACCGCCACTTCCCGCAGGTCATGCAGGCTGCGGATGTAACCCTTGACGCGCAGGATGAATTCGGTTTCCGCCAGCTCGATGGAGCGCCCGCCCACCTCGCCGTTGCTGCGTTTGATGGCGCGGGCCACGTCCTCGATTGACAGGTTGTAGGCGCGCAATTTGTCCGGGTCCACCGTCACTTGGTATTGCTTGACGAAGCCGCCGACGGACGCGACTTCCGAGACGCCCGGCACGGCGGCGAGTTGATAGCGCAAATACCAGTCCTGGATCGTGCGCAGTTGGGCGAGGTCACGGTTGGTGGAATTGAGGCAATACATGAACGCCCAGCCCACGCCGGTGGCGTCCGGGCCAAGCGACGGCGTCACGCCGGCGGGCAATTCGCTGCTCAAGCTGCTCAAGTATTCGAGCACCCGGCTGCGCGCCCAATACGGATCAGTCCCGTCCTGGAATATCACATAGACGAACGAAAAGCCGTAGAACGAATAACCCCGCACGACTTTGGCGCGCGGCACCGAGAGCATCTTGGTCTCGACGGGATAAGTCACCTGGTCTTCGATGATTTGCGGCGCCTGGCCTTCCCATGGCGTGTAAATGATGACCTGCGTGTCCGACAGGTCGGGGATGGCGTCGAGCGGGATGTTTTTGACGGCATAAACGCCGCCGAGCACCAGCGCCGCCGTCGCGAGGACGACGAGGAACTTGTTCTTCAGCGAAAAATCTATGATGCGTTGGAGCATGAGAATTCCCTTTCGTCACTTGGCCATGTCCATTCCCGCCGGCATGTTCGTTCCCGCCGCCGACGGTGTTGCGGTCGGCTCGGTCATTTTCTGGATGGCCTCGCGCAACTGGCTTTCCGAATCGAGCGTGAACTCGCCCGAAGTCGCCACCCGTTCGCGCGCCTTCAAGCCGCTTAACACTTGGTCGTAATCGTTCTCCGCCGACAAACCCAGCTTCACCGTGCGCGGATCAAATTTGCCGCCCGGCAGCGCGACGAAGACCGTGTCCTTCTCGCCGCTGCGCAGCACCGCCGAATCCGGCACCAGCAATGCCGACGCCGCGGCTTCCGCCGTGAGCGTTACGTTCGCGAACATGCCCGGCTTGAGCGAATAATCCGGGTTTTCAAATTCCAACCGCACCTTGGCCGTGCGGGTCGTTTCGTTCACCGTCGGATAAATGTCGGTGACGCGCCCGTGGAACGTCCGTCCGGGCAGATACGAAAGCGTCATGGTTGCCTCTTGGCCAAGTTTGACGTAGGGCAAATCCTGTTCGTAAATCTGCGCATAGACCCAGACCGTGCCGAGGTTCGCCAGCCGGTAAAGCGGCATCCCCGCGTCCACCATCTGGCCTTCCACAATGTTCTTGGTGATGACAAAACCACTGATAGGCGCGTCAATCGTCAGTGTTTTTTTCGGCTGGCGCGACTTTTCCAGTTCCGCGATTTGCGCGTCCGAGATGTCGAAAAATTTCAGCTTGGTCTGGGCGCTCTGGAGCAGTGTTTGGTCGCCCTCAGCCAGCGTCTCCACGAACTCCACCTGCGCGCTGTAAAGTTCCGGCGAATAAATGGCGAACAGCGGCTCGCCTCGGCGAACCAATTGCCCTGTGTAGTCGGCATAAAGTTTTTCAATCCAGCCCCGGAACTTCGTCGTCACATCGGCCTGCGCCGGTTCGTCGTAGTCCACGTAACCCACCGTGCGAATGGTGCGGCGCAACGGGCCAAGCACCACCGGCGTCGTGCGGATGTCCATGTCCTGAATCGTCACCTGGTCCACGGCGATTTCCGAGGAATCGGCTCCTGCCTGGCTGGCATAAACCGGCACCATCTCCATGCCCATGCTGTCCTTGGCCGGCACCGGACTGGTTTCGGGCGACATCGTGGATTTGTAATACAAAATTTTGCCTTTGGCGGTCGCGGCGGGAGGATCGGCTTGAGTGTGGACCGGTTCCAATTTCATGCCGCAAATCGGGCAATTGCCGGGATGGTCCTCGATAATCCACGGGTGCATCCCGCAGGTGTAAAGTGTCTTGGTTGGTTTCGCGGCGGTGTTGGCGACAGCCCGCCGGGGACTGTCGGCGGCGAAAAGCCCGGCGCCAACGGCAGCCGCCAGCAGGACAACGAACAAAGTGATTTTTAATTTTGAATTCATGGCATCTCTCATTTTGAAATTTTAGTTAAAGCAGAGCTGCCCATCTGGTTGTTGGGCAACAACGGCGCGCCGGTCGGCGGCACTCCGGCGATCAGCAACGACAGGTTCGCCAGCGCCAGTTCACGCTGCTGGCGCGCTTCGATGGCTGACAACTCGAAATTCAGCAACGCCTGCTCGGCGTCAATGAGCCGGGCGAAATCCGCCGTGCCCGTTTGAAACCCAGCCCGCGCCACCGTCAGCGACCGGCGCGACTGTGGAATCACCCGGTCCTGGAACAGCGCGAGATTGCGCAGCGCCAGCCGGTAATCAAAACTTTGCCCGGCGAAATCCACCGCCAGTTGGATTTGGGCGGCGTTGAGCCGGGCCTCGGCGGCGCGTTGACTGGCCTGTTCGGCGGCGATTTCGGCGGAAATCTTGTCACGCCAGATCGGCAGCGACATGCCTGCCAGCGGACGGTAAAACACCGGCGCCGCCGCCGCGTCGGCCATCAATCCCAGACTGAAATCCGGGATTTTATCCTTGTAAGCCAGCGCCAGCGAGGCTTGCGCCTGTTGCACTTCGGCGGCCAGCGCCTTGAGTTGTGGATTGCGCGCGAAAGCGGTCGCCAGCAGTTGGTCCGGCGACAGCGCCAGAGTGGTGGATTCAAAATGCTCCGGCAGCGGCGGATCGGGCTGGTTCGGCGTCAGTCCCAGCGCCGCTTTGAACTGCGCGACCAACGGACGGCGCGAGTCTTCCAGATTGGCGAGGTCGGTGCGCCATTGGTCTTCCGCGATCTGCGCCTGATACACCGCCGATAACGCCGCCCGGCCCGCCGCGTTTTGCGCCCGCGCCACCCGCTCCGATTCCGCGAGCAATTGCAGGCTCCGGCGGTCCACCCGGATTTTTTCATCCAGAAATTCAAGGCGGTAATACGCCTGCTTCATCGCGTAGGCGCTCTGAAGCACCGCGCTTTCAAAGGCAAAATACTTGGACTGGCTGGCCGCCGATGCGACGCCGCCTTGCGCGCGCAATTTGCCCGGCCCGGGAAATTGCTGGACCAGCCCCGGCATCACCGAACTCACGATGTTGGCGATGTCCATCTGAAACGTCAGTTGGGGATCGGGCAACGAACGCGCGACGGTGATGTTCTCGACGGAGGCCGACCAGTCGTAAAACGCCGCTTCAACGGTCGGCGAATTCAGGAGCGCGAACGCGACAAAATTGCTCAGGCTCGAATCCGGCGTCAGTTCGGGCAGTGCCGGGCGCTGGTTCCCGGGCCGGTACTGGCCGGCGACCACACCAAGATCGTGGCGCGCCTGCCGCTCACCCGGAGTTGGCAGGCCACGGCAACCAGCCAGGACCAGCGCGCCCAAGGCGGCCAGCACGGCGGGCAAAGTTATCATCGGTTTCATAATTCAAATTCAGCTACGGCTTCAAACACATTTCACGGGCACAAAAATTCACAGACACAAGAGTCGAACAGGGACGCAGTACGCCAACTCAAGGCACACTACTGGCGTAAAGAGGAAGAAGTCAGATCAGGAAGGCGCAATTCCGCGTGTAGAGCGGAGCGCCATTCGCCACCAACGGCGAAGAAACCGGGGCAAAGGAAAATTCAAACGCCGGTGTTTCCGGCAACACGCAGATCAATGCGGCAGGCGCCAGAGTCAAAAGCTGGTTTTGCGGCGAAGGAAGAGCCGGAGTCGCAGGGACAGGCTGCGACTCCGGCGAAGAATGCGCGGCGCAACACGCCCTGCCGCAATGGCAGGGAGCATGGGCGACACGCCCGACGCTGGCCGCCGTTGCTTGGGCCAGGACGGGCGTCCCGGCCAGCAACAGGCTGCAAACAATGGCCAGCATCGTTTTCACGTTTCGAATATCACCCACACGGTCGAAAGAAGCTCAACCGCTTTTGGCTTCTTCTTGTCAATTTTTGGTGTTCTTTAAGCCGACAATTTTTCTAACGTCATCCGTCAGTTGCCGGAAGATATCACATTTCATTGTACACCGTTCCCGGCAGAATCCCTTGAATTTTTCGGCTGGTTTTCTCCCGATCGCCAAAGCAGATGCTCACATGCCGCTGAAAACCTGCTCGCCGCCGAGATGACCTTGATACGCCAGAGCCACCACAAAAATGATCCCCACCAGCAGATAAGACCCTGAAGCCCATTTGGCTTGCCGGCGCAGTTTTAATCGCCAGAAAAACAGGACGAACAGCAACGCCGCCAGCGAGGTCCCCAGCCATTTGTGAATGGTCATGCCGGTGACGCCGTTGTCATCGGGCATCCAGAACAGCCAGCCGGTAATCGCCGTGAACGGCGTGATGGCCGTTGCGTAAAACAATGTCCACCACGCGGTATGACGGAGCGACTCGATCTTGACGACGCGGCCAATGAAATCGCTGAATACCGAAATGGGCACCAGCGCGGCGGTGAAATCAACCAGAATTGGGTGCAGCTTGGTCACGTTGACAAACTTTTGCAGCGCCGGAAAAATTTCCGCCGCGAGGATGGAATCAAAATTTGTCATGCAGACTTCTTGTCTCGCCGGGGTTTAATTTTTAATTTCGCCGCACGTCAGATCGTCCTTGCCGTAGTAGGGATTGCTTACGCTCTTGCTCGTTTGCAGCCAACTGGCATTCGCCATCGGACAAGAGACCTGCACATAGGCATCCTTGGCTTTGTGGTCGGCGAGATATTGGATGAGCGAATCACTCAACGGCTTGAACGCGGCGCGCGCCGATTTCAAATCTGACGTCTTGGCCAGGGCTTCCGCCTCGGTGGCGACCGCCGACGGCATCGTTTTTGCGTCCGTGTGAACGGCCTTCGCGATAGCATTGGCATTTTGGGATACGCCGCCCAACGAATCTTTTGCCAGGCTGGCCTGAATTTTCAGATAATGGCCATAAACGGATTTCACGGGCGGGGTCAAAGCGGGATTGTCCGCCGCACGCGCCCCGGTGCCCGCCAAAAGTCCGACCGCCGCGGCCAGCACGATGGTTTTCATGATTTTCATAAACGTGATGCTCCTTTGATTGATCTTAATGTCGTCATTCAATTTGAGCGTCCAATGCGGATGCATTTCCTGTTTTACACCGGCGGAGCCGAAAACACTGATTTATTTTCAGATATTTTCGGCCCGACCGTTTAAAGATAAGCGTCCCGACGGAATCCGCAAGCATCTTGGAGAAATCCCGCACGGGAAATTCCAATCGGTGGGCGGGCGAATTCGCGAGCCGCGGCCGTGCCCGGCGACAGTCCGGTTGATCAATATCAGATCACGATCACCGGCAGCGACGGCGCTGGCACGCTCACGCAGACGGTGGACGGAACGACGCTGACCGCGTACTTTGCCGTGGACTATAATCCCGAACTGGACGGTGACCGTGCAGGCGCACAACGCCGCCGGGTGCGGCCCGTCACCCACACCGGTCAGGCTGGGAGGCTTGTAGCTGAGAGTTGGAAGGCCAAAAAGATTTTCGCTGGAGATCAAGCCAGCGCCCGCTGAATCCGGCGAATACAGCTTCATCTTGATGCAGTTCAACAACCTCTGCGTGCTAATCCTGCCGACTTGTTCGCTTTTTCTAGAGCTTGCACAGCCATGACGAGATTGATGCGATTTGAGTTTCGTCCGTGAGATTCGCAGCATTTTCCAAGGTGCCTCGTTCCAACATCTCCCAAATCTCCAAAGCCATCTTTGCTTCGATGGCCGCACCGATGAAGAATGTATGCGGTTTGAGTTTTTGCTTGGCAAATGCTTTCTGAATTCGATTCAGTGCTGTGCTGGCGGTTTTCCAATGCTCATCCGCTCCGGCAGGATCAATGCCGCCTTTGAGTTCACCCAGCGCGATGTAAGCCGAAGGAGTGCTGATAATTTCACGAATCATATCGTTTGACGAACACTTGAGCAGCAATAGATCCACGTTATTTTCTACTACCGGGACGGTGACATTGTAGAGAAGGGTTCGCGGCCCTTTCCCTGTGGCCCAGGAAAGACCGCGCAGCAACAATTCCACGTCGGTATCATCATTTGGGAGTCAATCCGTCGAAGGCAGTCTTAGAAATAATCCGGTTCGTTGCCGGTTTTCCACTTGATGTTGCAGCCCATGCTCGCTTTTTGATTTGGTGAAACCGGTTTTTTCGCCAGCACGGCGTCGAGCGCGGCACGCAAATCCTTTCCAGTAACAGGAATTCCATTGCCCGGACGGCTGTCATCAAACTGGCCGCGATAGACGAGCTTCTGGTTTTGGTCGAACAGGTAAATGTCCGGCGTGCAGGCGGCGCGATAGGCCTTGGCCGCCGCCTGCGTTTCGTCGTAAAGATACGGGAACAAATAACCGGCGGATTTCGCTTCTTCCTTCATCCTTGCCGGGCTGTCATCCGGATAATTGGCCACATCGTTCGAGTTGATGCCGACGATGGCAACGTGCTTCGGTAGGTAATCTCGGGCAAGCTGCGCGAGGCCGGCGCGGATGTGTTTCACATAGGGGCAATGATTGCAGATGAACAAAACCAGCAGCGCGGGCTGGTCCTTGAAATCCGCGAGCGAGACAGTTTTCCCGTTCGTGTCCGGCAGCTTGAAATCGAGCGCTGTCGTGCCGAGTGGCAGCATGGTTGATGGGGTCAATGCCATAGGCGGAATATAAGTCCAAAGCCTAAAGTTCAAAGTCCAAAGTTGGAGCGGGCGGGCATGGTCCGGCCTTGATTTTTTGAATGGAGCGGACTCACGTCCGCTGCTACAACTCATTGGAGCCGTGGCAAAAAACATTGTTTATTTCGATTTGGAAACGCAGAAGTCAGCCGAGGAAGTCGGCGGCTGGAACCACATCGCTAAAATGGCGATGAGCATTGGTGTGACATTCAGCACCGCGCGCGCTGATTACACAATTTATGGGGAAAAACAGGTGGACGATCTGATCAAGGATTTGCAGCGCGCGGATCTGGTGGTGGGCTTCAATATTCTGCGTTTCGACTACGAGGTGTTGCACGGCTATACGACGTTTGACCTGCGCCAGTTGCCGACGCTGGACATAATGGTGGAGTTGCAGAACCAATTGCAGCACCGGCTTTCGCTCGACTCGATTGCGACGGCGACGTTCGGCGTCGAAAAAACGGCTGAAGGGATGCAGGCGATTCGCTGGTTCAAGGACGGCAAGCTCGCGGAAATCGCGGAATACTGCTGCTATGACGTGAAGCTGACGAAACTCGTCCACGAATACGGCCAGCGGCATCGGCAACTGCATTATCACAACCGTTTCGGCAAAAAGATGACCGTCCCGGTGAATTGGTAATTTCAACGTCCCGGCAAGGACGTGACTTGGATTCTTGTCTTTCCGGCGACAAGTTCGCGTTGATTTCGCGGGGCCACGGTTTAAGCTGACAGCGTGTTCAAGCAACGGTTTCAAATCTGCTTCGCTTGGGAACAGGCGGGTGGTTTTAGCCCGCTTCCGCAAGGCTGTTCTCGATGAGCTTTTTTTCCAAGGCGGCGATCGGCGTGGGCGGCTGGCAATTGTCTCCGCCCCGGATTCGGTTCCCGTTCGTCAACGAACTGCGGCGCTATTCCTGGGACAAGTTGCGCCATGACCTGATTGCCGGCGCCACCCTGACGCTGGTTTCCATCCCGCAGGCGATCGGGTTTGCGCTGATTCTGGGCCTGCCGGCCATGCCGGTGATCTTGGCGGTCGTCGTGGGAGGATTTTTCAGCGCCTTGTTTTTCTCCTCGTACCATCACGTCTTCGGGCCGACCACGTCGGTCTTTCTCATCACGGCAGCGACGTTGGCAGCCAACGCTGGCCTGATGGCGCACCTGGGCTTGAGTCCCCTACAACTGGCCGCCTATCTGGCCTTGATGATCGGGGTGATGCAATTTGTGGCCGGGATGTTCAATTTCGGCGAGGTGACCAAATTCATCTCCCGCTCGGTGGTGGTGGGCTACACCACAGCGATCGGCGTTTTGTTGATGGCCAGTCAACTGGGCAATGGGATGGGATTTGCCATCCAGCCGGGCGAGCCGTTTCGGGACACGTTGCGGCAGGTGGGTGAGGCGCTCGGCGGCGGGAGTTTTTCGTGGTGGGCTATTGGCATCGCCGTCCTGACCCTGGTTATTTTCGAGGGAATCAAGCATTGGCGGCCGACGTGGCCGGAGCCGTTGATCGGGCTGGGATTGTTGGCAATTGCCGCCCGTGTTTTTGCCTATTTTCATCCGGCGCTGCCGTTTGAGCTGGTCAAGATCACCGCCGCATTGCCCAAATTCAGCCCCCTTCCGCCGTTGGGCAAACAATTGGACATCTTGCACGAGACCGCCGGCAGCGCCATTGCCATCGCCATCATCGGCATGTTGGAAGCCACCGCCATTACCAAATCGCTCGCTGCGCGGAGCGGCCAGCATTTGGACCCGAACCAGGAATTGATGGGCATGGGCGCGGGCAATCTGGCGGTGGGATTGTTTGGTTTGCCGCCGGCTTCGTCCTCCTTCACGCGCTCGGCGGTAAATCTCCAGAGCGGCGCGGTGACGCAACTGTCATCCATGTTGAGCAGCGGCGCGGTGCTGCTCATCATTTTGTTCCTGACCCCGGTGTTCAACTACATTCCGGTGCCTGCGCTGGCCGCCCATCTGATCCGTGTGGGTTACAAGCTCATCAACCGCCCGCAAATCCGCGTCTCGACCCGCTCCACCCGTTCGGACGCCGTCGTGTTTTTTGCGACGCTGGGGGCCGCGCTTTTTCTAAAGCTCGACGTGGCCATTTACGTGGGCATTGGCGTGGCGCTGGCGTTGTTTCTTCAAAAAACCAGCACGCCCACGCTGGCGGAATACACGTTCAACGAAAGCGGCCAACTGGCCGAGTTGCGCGACCGGAACAAACGGCCCAATCCGCAGATTTCCATCATCCACGTCGAAGGCGAATTGTTCTTCGGCGCGGCGGACCTGTTCCAAAGCCAGATCCGTCGTCAGGCCGAAGACGAAAACATCCGCGTTTTCATTCTCCGCATGAAAAATGCACGGCATCTGGACGCCACCACGGTCATGGCGTTGGAATCGCTTCACGATTACCTGCGCAAGACGGGCCGCTACCTGCTCATCAGCGGCAGCAGCCCGGATGTCACCCGCGTCCTGCGTAACAGCGGTCTGCTGAAACAAATCGGTGAGGAAAACATCTTTCCGGCTGAAGTCAATCCGACGATTGCCACCAAGCGGGCGCTGGTTCGCGCCCGGGAATTGCTGCCGCAAAAAGCCGACCTTCGGCTGTTTTACGGCCGACCGCAAGACGCAGATTCCGGCGGCCCCAAGGACGTCGGTGATTACGCAATTTAAAGCAGAGACTCCGCCACTTTCCGCAACCGCCCGCCGGTTGCTGGCCGCTCGATTCTGGCGGAGCATTGCCTAGGGCACATTGGTGGTGGATTTGGCACTCATCTCCATGCGCTGAGCTGGTCTGGAACCGCGATTGGCGTGGTCCTCAGCGGCGGCGGGCTGGTCGGCGCGGCGCTCAGTCTGCTCGTCGGTGTGACCAGCGACCGGCTTTGGCGCAAACCATTTTTGCTGACTTACGAAGGATTGTCCTGTGTCTGCGCGCTGGCGGCGCTCGTTACCACGAAGACTGTTTTGCTCGGTGGCGCGATTGTTCTTGCCGGATTCGGGCGGGGCGCAAATGGCGCTGCCGGGCCGTTCGCGCCGGCGGAACAGGCTTGGCTGGCCGAGGCGGTGGACACGGCCCAGCGCGGTTTTGTTTACAGCCTGAACACGGCGCTTGGTTTCTTCGGCATGGCCGTGGGTGCGCTGGCGGCGGCTTTGCCGGCCATTTGGCGGACTTCGCTCGGCAACGCCGGAAGCTACCGCCCGCTTTTTGGAATCGTTCTGCTGGGCAACGCCGTCAATCTGGCCCTGCTGATGTTTGCCCGTGAACAGCGCAGAAACGTTGCGAAGCCAACGGCGACCCGGCAGGCCGAATCCATGGATGCGATGAATAGAAAAAGGGAAAACCGCTTCCTGCGCGATTTAATGGGGTTAAACGCGCTCAATGGACTGGCCGTCGGCCTGACCGGGCCGCTGATCGCCTACTGGTTCCAACAGCGATTCCACGTTGGCCCGCAATTCATCGCCCCGGCCATGGCCTTGACCTTCGTTGTCACCGCTGCGGCGTCTCTGCTGGCCGGCAACCTCACGCGGCAGGCGGGTTTGGTGCGCGTGGTGGTGTGGGGCCGCACGGGCGGGTTGCTCACCCTGTTGTTGCTGCCCTTGATGCCGCTCTACTGGCTCGCCGCCCTGCTTTATGTATTACGCTCCGCGCTGAACCGCGGCACCATCGGCGCGCGCCAGGCGCTGGTGGTCAGCGCCGTGCGCGACGAACGCCGGGGCTTGGCCGTCAGTCTCAACGCGCTCTCCGCCCAGTTCCCCCAATCCCTCGGACCCGCCATCGCCGGCAGCCTGATTGGCAGCGGACGGCTCATTCTTCCCTTTTATCTGGCCGCAGCCTTACAGGGACTTTACGTTTTTTTCTACAGTCAGGTTTTTGGTCCGCGTGAACAGGAAATTGTTAAACGCGCGGCGGAAAATGATCTCCGGGCCGTTGACTGAACCGCTGCCGGGCGCGACTCAGCGGTTTTCAAAAATGAATTGTTCACCGTCTCGTTTCACGGCAAGCTGTGCGCTCTTATGCAGCAGGTGAACCTCGGAATGATTGGCGGCGGCACCGTGGGCAGTGGCGTGTTTCACGCGCTCCAGCTTAACGGCGGCCTGATGGCTTCGCGCATCGGCGTCAAGGTGGCCGTTCGCAAGGTGGCAGTTAAGGCGTTTGACGAGCCGCGGCCCTACCCGATTGCGCGTTCGCTGATGACGACGGACTGGAAGGAAGCCGTCAATGATCCGGACGTTCACGTCGTTTCGGAACTCGTCGGCGGCACGACCCTTGCCCGCGAAATTATTTTATCCGCCCTAAAGCTCGGCAAGCCTGTGATCACGGCAAACAAGGCCCTGCTCTCCGCGTATGGCGAGGAACTTTTCGCGACGGCAAAAAAATACGGCGCGAATCTCTACTACGAAGCCAGCGTTTGCGGCGGCATTCCCATCATCAAATCGCTCCGCGAAGGATTCGTCGGCAACCGCATCACCGCGCTTTACGGCATCGTCAACGGCACCTGCAATTACATCCTCACCCGGATGAAGCTGGAAGGCGCGGATTTCGCGGCGGTCCTTGCCGACGCCCAGAAGCAGGGCTACGCCGAAACGCCGCCGGACCTCGACATTGACGGCTGGGACGCCCAGCACAAAATCGGCATTCTCGCCTCGCTGGCGCACGGTTTCTGGGTGAAGCCCAAAACCATTCACGTGGAAGGCATCCGCTACGTCAGCGCGCTCGACATCAAATTCGCCGGCCAGCTCGGCTACACGATCAAGTTACTCGGCATCATTAAGAAATTGGAAGGCGGCTGTCGGGTGCAGGTGTCCGTGTATCCGACGCTGATTCCCAACACGCACGTTTTGGCGGGTGTGAATCACGTGTTCAACGCCGTGTTCGTCCGCGGCGACATCGTCGGCGACACGCTGTTTTACGGGCGCGGCGCGGGCAAGGACGCCACCGCCAGCGCGGTTCTGAGCGACCTGGCGGACGCGGCGCTGGATTTGAAATTTGGCACCAAACACCGCGTGCCGCCGTTTGTGCCGCACGAATGCGCCGGCGCGGTCGTGCCGATTGAAGACGTCGTCTCGCAGTATTTCGTCCGCTTGAACGTCGCGGACCGCCCCGGCACGCTGGCGAAAATCGCGGCCATTTTCGGCCAGTCCAGGATCGGCATCTCATCGGTGATTCAGCCTGAAGGCCACGAAGGGAAGAGCGTGCCGCTGATTTTCATGATTCACGATGCCAAGAACGGCGCGGTGATGAAGGCGCTTGCACAAATCGGCAAATTGCCGGTGGTCAAAGGCAAGCCGGTGATGATTCGGGTGGAAAACTTCGAATAGTTGCGCGCGCTTCGCGACATCAGAACATGATTCTTTTCCATAGCACCAATGGCCAGGCGCCCGCAGTCGGTCTGCGCGAAGCGTTGCTGCAAGGCCAAGCGCCGGATCGCGGACTTTACCTGCCCGACCAGTTCCCGAAACTGGTGCCGGACGAAATCGCCGCCTTTGTTCAACTGCCTTACCCCGAAATCGCATTCCGCGTTTTGTCGAAATACACCGACGGCGTCATTTCAAATGACGTCCTTGCCGCCATTTGCCGCGAGGCTTACAACTTCGAGGTGCCGATCGAAAAAGTTCATGACCGCGTCCACGTGATGCGGTTGGACCACGGCCCGACGGCGTCGTTCAAGGATTTTGCGGCGCGGTTGATGGCGCGGCTGTTCGGGCATTTGTTGCGCGATACCGGGCAACAGGCCGTCATTCTCACCGCCACCAGCGGCGACACCGGTTCGGCCGTTGCGCACGCATTCCACAACGTTCCCGGCATCCGCGTCATCGTGTTGTTTCCCTTCGCCGAAGTCAGCGTGAGCCAGCGCAAGCTGATGACAACGCTAAGCGGCAACGTGCGCACGGTGGCGGTTGACGGCAAATTTGATGACTGTCAGGCAATGGTCAAACTCGCCTTCGCCGACCCCGCGCTCAAACATATTCCGCTCTCGTCGGCAAACTCGATCAACATCGGACGGTTGCTGCCGCAGAGTGTTTATTATTTTTACGCCGCGTCGCGGATCGCGAAAGCCGGCGAACCGATTATCTTCTCCGTTCCCAGCGGAAATTTCGGCGACATGATGGGCGCGGTTGTCGCGCGGCAGATGGGTCTGCCCGTGAAAAAAATCATTGCATCGGTCAACGAAAATGACGCCTTCCCGCGCTTTCTCGCCACCGGCGTTTATGAAAAGGTCGTGCCGTCGCGCAACTCGGTTTCCAACGCGATGAACGTTGGCCATCCAAGCAATCTGGCGCGGCTCGTGGCCGTGTATGGCGGGCGCATGGACGAAACCGGCAAGATCCATTGGATGCCTGATCTCGCCGCGATGCGACGCGATTTGTTTTCCAGTTCAGTTTCCGACGATCGCACCCGGGCGACGATCAAGGAAGTTTGGAACCAGTACCAATTGCTCCTCGAACCACACGGCGCAGTCGCATGGCGTGGTTTTCTTGACTGGCAGGAACACGAATCGCTCACCGGTTCGCTGGCCGCGGTTCTTGAAACTGCGAACCCGGCCAAGTTCCCGGAAGAGATCGAAAAAATGATGGGTTGGTCCCCGGACATCCCGGCGGCCATGGAAGCCACGAACAAAATGCCGGAGGATTTCGACCGCATGGACGCGGACTACAAAAAGTTCAAGGTGTACTTGATCCAGGAACACTCGGCGTAACTTCCGGACATTGCAAACGAAAGATTATGATTGGCGCCTTTTTCTGCGGAGCAATTTCCAGACGGATAGCCCCACGGACGCAAATTTCCCCAGCCGGCCAATTCCGTTTATGATTGTGCGGGGTTGGCGCAAGGTTTTGGCCACCAGAGTCCCGGTCGCGGTGGCCAAGGTCACGATCCAGAGGGGATGACGGCGCGCGAAGCCCAAAATTTCATCCAGCCAGACTTCCGACGACTGAAGGCGTTGCCAGTCGGACATCAGCCGTTGCCGGTTGGCGTCACTTTGGGAGACGAGTTGCTCCTTCTGGAACCGGAGTTGCTCTAACTCTTTTCCTTTAAACATGCCTGGTCCTTCTTGATTTGTTCCAGCGTGGCGGCAAACGCCTGCCACCGCCGCAGCCGGGAGCGCAGCATCCCAAACGCCATCGCTGCCATGACTGCGTAGAAAAGAGTCAACAGGGTCAGCACCAGCACCGGATGCGTACCCCAAAAGACTGCCACAATCGCGAACGTGATCATGAGCAGCGCCATCAACGCGCAGACTGTCCCCGCCAGCAACAGCAACAGCAACTCAACCAACCGAAGTCGTTCCTCCCGCCACTCGACGAGGAAAAGTTCGGCGCGGTTGTTGGCCACATCGCGCAGAGTCCCGAGCATCCGCGTGAGGGTGGACAACAGGCCACCCCCGGCGTGAGGAGTTTGGTCCATGCCCTTACTTGCGGCCGGCCAGCACGCCGATCAACAGCCCCAGACCAAACGCCACGCCTGCCGCAATGCCGATGGATTCATACGGATGTTCGCGAATCGTCTTGTCCGCGACCTTCGCGCCGGCAACGGTCTTTTCTTCAAGCCGGTGATAGGTGGTTTTGGCCGAGTCGAGGGCCGAAGAGAAACGACGGCGCAGTTCACTCATTTTTTCGCCGGTCTGTCCGGCGGTTGCCTGCAACATCGCCTCCGCGTCATTTGACAGCTCCTTCAGTTCCGCTCCCAGTTTTTCCATATTGGCTTCTTTTGTCATAACATGTCCTTTTCTGTTTTAGTTTTTTTCTTTGGCAAACTTACTTTTCTGCAAGCGCCTTTACTACGCCAAGATAGTCCACATTAGGCGAATCCGCTCGGATTTTTTTCATTATTGGGGGGATTTTTTTATCTGTCACGAATTTTCCGCGTCTTGCAAATCGTGGTAAAATCGCTATTCTCCATTGCTTGTCAAACACACGCAATAACCAGCGGGAAATCAAACGTGGCGCGATGAATTGAGACATGGCCTTGATCGTTCAAAAATACGGCGGCACTTCGGTGGGCAACCCCGATCGCATTAAAAACGTCGCCCGCCGCGTGGCCGGATACCGTTCACGTGGCGACCGGGTCGTTGTGGTCGTCTCCGCCATGAGCGGTGTGACGGACAATCTCATCAAGCTCGCCAAGGAAATCATGCCGCTGCCCAACGAGCGCGAGATGGACGTGCTCCTGGCGACTGGTGAACAACAAACCATTGCGCTAACGACCATTGCGCTGCACGCGCTCAATGTGCCCGCCGTCTCGCTCACCGGCGCGCAGGCGGGCATCGTGACCGATGGCGTTCATACCAAGGCCAAGATTCACAACATTACGCCGAAAAAAGTCCACGAACTTTTGGGACAAGGCAACGTTGTTATTGTTGCTGGTTTTCAGGGCGAAACACCTGAAGGCCAGATCACGACACTGGGCCGGGGCGGCTCGGATTTGACCGCCATTGCGCTCGCTGCCGCGCTCAAAGCTGATCTTTGCCAGATTTACACGGACGTGGATGGGGTTTACACCGCCGATCCGCGCATCGTGAAGGACGCCAAAAAACTCGAGGAAATTTCCTACGATGAAATGCTCGAGCTTGCCAGTCTCGGCGCCAAGGTTATGCAATCGCGCTCGGTTGAATTTGCAAAAAAATTTGGAGTCGTTTTTGAAGTCCGTTCCAGCTTGAATGACAACCCCGGAACCATTGTGAAAGAAGAAACCAAAAACATGGAAGACGTCGTGGTGCGCGGCATCTCGCTCGACAAGAACCAGGCCAAGGTCACACTCGTGGGCGTGCCCGACAAACCCGGCATCGCCGCGCGCATCTTCAAGGCGCTCGGCGATACGACTGTCAACGTGGACATGATCGTCCAAAACATCAGCCACGGCAGCGGCGTGCCCGCCACCGACCTCTCATTCACCGTGGACAAGCCGGATTTGCTCAAGGCGCAAAAGGTCATTGACGGGTTGAAAGCGGAACTCGGCTTCCGCAACGTGATTGCCACCGACAAAATCGGCAAGTTGTCCATCGTCGGGGTCGGCATGAAAAGCCACACCGGCGTGGCGGGAAAGCTGTTTGAAACCCTCGCCAACGAAGGCGTGAACATTGACATGATTTCCACCAGCGAAATCAAAATCTCCGTGGTGATTGACCTGGCCAAGGGTGAACAAGCAATGAAGGCTGTTCACAAGGCGTTTATTGACTGATGAAGAAATAATTGACGCGAAAGCAAACCCATCGTATTTTCTTGAAAGTGAATTGCAATTTGAATCTGAACCTGCTGCTAAACGCGCTGCTGCTGTGCCGCGCGGCGGTCGGGTTCTGATTCGTTCACACGATTTATCGAACCCCATCGCCAAACCCGGCGGTGGGGTTTTTGTTTTGCCAAACGGAAGCCCCACTGCCACAACTGAAAGACAACATGCACAAGAGTCCGTCAAAAAAATATCGCCCGTTCCCGCCGGTCAGTTTGCCCGACCGGCGATGGCCCAGCCGTGTCCTTACCCGCGCTCCGATCTGGTGCAGCGTGGATTTGCGCGACGGCAATCAGGCGCTCGCCGTGCCGATGAACGTGTCGCAAAAATTGGAGTTGTTCCAGACGCTCGTGAAGGTCGGCTTCAAGGAAATCGAAGTCGGCTTCCCGTCCGCGTCGAACACCGAGTTTTTATTCAACCGCCGACTCATCGAGGAAAACCGCGCTCCCGACGACGTATGGCTTCAAGTGCTGGTACAGGCGCGCGAGGATTTGATTGAAAAAACCGTGCAGTCGCTCATCGGCGCGAAGAGGGCCATCATTCATCTATACAATTCGACCTCGCCTGCGCAACGCCGGGTCGTCTTCGGCATGTCCAAGGAGCAAATCATCGAGGTCGCCGTGCGCGGCGCGCAATGGATTAAGGAACGTTTGCCGCGGCTCAAGGGCACCGAGGTCATGCTTCAATATTCGCCGGAGAGTTTCAGCGCCACGGAAGTGGAGTTTGCGAAGGAAATCTCCGAGGCGGTCATGAAAGTCTGGCAGCCGACGCCGGAACGGAAAATGATTTTGAATCTGCCGGACACGGTGGAAGTCGCAATGCCGAACGTTTATGCCGACCAGATTGAATGGGTTTGCCGGAATATCAAGAACCGCGACTCACTCATCATCAGTTTGCACACGCACAACGACCGCTGCACCGGAGTGGCGGCAACCGAATTGGGCTTGCTTGCCGGCGCGGATCGGGTTGAGGGCACGCTTTTCGGCAATGGCGAACGGACAGGCAACTTGGACATTGTGACGGTGGCATTGAACCTTTACCAGCATGGCATTGACCCAAAACTCGATTTCTCGGACCTCAATTCCATCATTGACGTCTATGAACGTTGCACGGGTATGACGGTTCCGCCGCGCCAGCCTTACGCGGGAGAATTGGTTTTCACGGCATTCAGCGGTTCGCATCAGGATGCCATTCGCAAAGGTTTGAACGAATGGAAGGAACTTGACCGCGCGCACTGGGATGTGCCGTATCTCACGATTGACCCGACGGACATCGGGCGCGAATACCGCGAAGTCATCCGCGTCAATTCGCAGTCCGGCAAGGGCGGCGTGGCCTACTTGTTGGAAAGCGAATTCGGCATCGAATTGCCCAAGGACATGCAGCGTGAGTTTGGTCCGATTGCCAACGATGAAGTGGACAAGCTCGGCCGCGAAGTCAGCGCTGCCGAATTGAAACGGATGTTCTGGAAAGAATACATCGAACGCACGTCCCCGTGGTCGCTCAAGAAATTTGAGACCGAGAGCAAAAACGGCGTTGTGAAATGCCGCGCGAAATTGTTGCGTGACGGAAAGGCTGTGGAACTTGCCGGCCAAGGTAACGGCCCTTTGGCCGCGCTGGTCCACGGCTTTGGAAAAATCGGCGTGCCGCGCTTCGAGATTGCGGCTTACAGCGAACACGCCTTGAGTTCCGGTGAAGAGGCGGCGGCGATTGCCTATATTCAAGTCAAACACGGCGACGGTCGCACGCGTTGGGGTGCGGGCGTGGACACGAACATCGAACTGGCGTCCGTCCGCGCTGTGCTCAGTGCGCTAAACCGGTTATGACCATTTCTAAATTCGATAATTTCCTGCTCGTCAAAACGAGGTGGACTGTTTAACATTCGGCGTCGTTATGAAATCGAGCCGTTTTTTTCTTTGCGGAGTCGCCGGTCTTATTTTCTCCGGTGTCAGCGTACTGGCTGCAACCAACACCGCCGTGACTACGCCGCCGGTTTATGTGCCAAACTTGTCCCGCGCGTCGGGGCCGTTGCCCGATGGTGTGCTGGCGTGGGATGCGACGACAAAAGAAACCAATGTTGCCGCAAACGCCACCAGCGCGCATTTCGTTTTTAACTTTACCAATGTCTCCACCAACCCTGTCGTCATTTTGAGTGTGCGCCCGTCGTGCGGCTGCACGACCGTGAATTTGCCGCCGCGGCCGTGGACCATTCCGCCCGGCACCAACGGCCAGATGGACGCGTCGGTGAACCTTGCTGGCAAAAGCGGCACATTGTTCAAGACCCTTACCGTCAATACCGACAAAGGTTCCAAAATGCTGATGCTCAAAATCACCATTCAGCCTTTCGTTATGCGGCAGATGTCGGAAGCCGAGCGGGCGCGGAACATGAAAATTGCCACGGCCGACCGGCAGATGGTTTTCAAGGGGGAATGCGCAACCTGCCACGTGCAACGCGGTGAAGGCAAATACGGCGTGGCGCTTTACCTGGCCGATTGCGCCATTTGTCATGAAGGCGAGCATCGTGCCACCATGGTGCCGGATTTGCATGCGCTCAAAACGCCGACCAATTTTGAATTTTGGCGCGTTTGGATCACCCATGGCAAACCCGGTACGCTGATGCCGGCGTTTTCATTGGTTGACGGCGGTCCGTTGTCGGACATGCAAATTGCCTCGCTCGCGAGCTATTTGACCGAAACCATTCCATCCAAGCCTGTACCGTCAAGCAAGTAATGCTCGGGTGAGGGCCGAAAATTTCCTGATTTTTTGCTTGCAAGAGTGTATGAAATTGGTACACTTGTGTCAGAAAGTATGACGTACCTCGCTTTAAGGAAGTTTTCCAAGGATTTGGGTCTTTATCTGAAAATCTTGCGTTTGCGGGTATCGTGGCCTTGGTTTTTCCGGCATTGCGCCAGTACGGCAACAATTATTGCCCTTTCAACGCTCAGTTATTTGTTGATCAGCCGGTTTGTTATTCAATCTGTTCAAGTGGTTGGTGATAGCATGTATCCCACGTTGATAAATTCAGGCCATTATTGGCTGGATCACTACAGCTATCTAGTGAGCGAACCGCGCCCGGACGACATCGTTGCGGTCAGAGATCCTCAGGACAATATGCTCTTGGTCAAGCGCATCATTGCAGTTCCTGGTCAAACGGTTTGTCTCAAGAACGGCAAGGTTTATGTTGATGGCCGGCTGTTGCATGAACCATATCTTTTGCCCGGCACGCCGACCTATGCTGACGATATGAATGGGAACGAAATTATCAGCTTCGGAAACAAATATTTTGTGATGGGTGACAACCGCAATATCAGCCTGGACAGTCGTTATTTCGGGGCGGTCCCACGCAAAGACATCCTCGGCAAGGTGATTGAGTAACCCCCGGCCCACCACTTTTTCAAGGCTGTCGGTGGTTTTAATTATTCCTCGCTTGCATCCATGCGCTGTGTGGCTAGGCTGTCAACCATGACTGTTAAATCAGTTGACGCAACTAAATACGGGCGAATCGGCGAACTGGGCCGGCGCGTGCTTGGCGGTGGGACTATCATCCGCGACGAGGCGCTGGAGTTGTTCAATTTGGAGGAATCCGCCGATATCTATGATCTGTTGTCGTGGGCGAACCGGATCCGTGAGCATTTCAAGGGCAATAAAATTCATCTTTGTTCCATCGTCAACGCCAAGGCTGGCGCGTGCTCGGAAAATTGCAGCTTCTGTGCGCAATCTTCGTTTTATCAGACCGGCTCGCCCAGATACGGTTTTGTTGATCCGGAACCGGTCCAAGAAGCCGCCGGCGAGGCGGATAAAAACCGCGTCACTGCCGTCGGCCTCGTCGCAGCGTGGAAGGGTTTGAATGAAGGCCCCATGCTGGACGAGGTTTGCGACCGCGTCCGCGAATTGAAGGCCAGCGGCAAAACCCGCCCGGACGTTTCACTCGGCATCATCAAAAGCCAGCGCGTCGCCGACCGTTTGAGGGAAGCGGGAGTCGAGTGCTACGGACACAACCTGGAAAGCTCGCGCCGATTTTTCCCCAAAACCTGTACCACGCATACTTACGATGACCGCCTCGAAACCATCGGTCATTTGAAAAAAGCCGGTATCAAGATTTGTTCCGGTGGCATCATCGGCATGGGCGAAACGCGCGAGGACCGTTGTGATCTTGCCTTTGCGCTCAAGGAAATCGGCGCGAATGTCGTGCCCATCAACATTCTCAATCCGATCAAAGGCACACCATTTGAAAATAGTCTGCCGCTGCCGGTCATGGAAATCTTGAAGAGCATCGCCTGTTTCCGTTTTATTTTGCCGCGGCAGGAAATCATGGTTGCCGGCGGACGCACGGTGAATCTGCGCGACGCGCAAAGTTTGATCTTCATGGCTGGGGCCAGCGCTCTGATGGTCGGCAATTATCTCACCACTCTCAATCAGCCCGTCGAAAAGGATTTGCAGATGCTCAAGGACCTCGGCCTCGATCCGAACTGGGACAACCACGGTTTCAAGGATCAGGAAGCAAGTGGTGTTGATTGCCGCAAGACTGGCCGTGAGGCGGAAGCTGTGGCAGTTTAACGGCCACGATGGAGCGACTGGGTAAAAATCACGGCGGTTACCACGGTGAAACCATAGACATCCGCGCGCTATTGCACGATGTCGGAACCACCGCACAACCGCACGGCTGGAGTTCGGAAATCTTCCACGACACCGGCGAATTCAAATGGTTCGCGCTGCACCGTTCGCCTCTCTCAACGCTCAACGTCCAACCCTCAGCCCGCATCTACATCAGTACCGGCATACATGGTGATGAACCTGCCGGACCGCTCGCCGCGTTACGATTGCTTCAGGAAAACAAGTGGCCAGAGAATCTGGAATTATGGCTTTGTCCCTGCCTCAATCCGGCTGGCTTCGTTTTGAATCGTCGTGAGAATCCGGACGGCAAGGATTTGAACCGCGATTACCGGCATTTGGAGGCCTCCGAGGTTCGCGCACACATTGCGTGGCTGGAACGCCAGCCCATTTTCGACCTTTGCCTTCTGCTCCACGAAGATTGGGAGTCACACGGGTTTTATCTTTATGAACAAAACCCGGATAAGCGTTCAACCTTGGCCGAGGCTATGATGGCCCACATTGCGGAAGTCTGCCCGATTGACCGGTCGGAAACCATTGAAGGTCGCCCGGCGCAAAACGGCATCATCCGTCCCAACCTCGATCCCAACACACGACCGCAATGGGCTGAGGCCTTTTACCTGATCGTGAACAAAACGCGGCTGAGTTACACACTCGAAGCGCCTTCTGATTTTCCGCTGGAGGTCCGCGTGAACGCGCTCGTCACCGGCGTGAACGCGGCGTTGGAATCACTCAACTCCGGTTAAGTGCGAATTAACTCAAGGGGATTTGCGAAACTGCAAACAAGGTTGATTTCGTGGCCAAAAAATTTATCATTATTCCTGTGTCGAAAGTGAGCGGCGAAGCTTAGTAAAAACGACTTGTGACCGTTCCGTCGTCAAAAAGTGAAAGCCAATGTAGC
>CAWBKH010000010.1:0-134400 GCA_963789335.1 uncultured Verrucomicrobiae bacterium | reverse complement strand
CGCTTGCTTGGGGTGCAAGAGGTCGTGAGTTCAAATCTCACCGCCCCGACCAGTTTCCTGCCGCCGGCTCGCGCTGCTGACTGGTCTAGTTTTGCTTCGGGATTTCCTACAGGATGCTCAAGTGGATTAACCCTGACGCCGACGCAAGAGAGTAATCCCAAACATGCCGACGGCCAGCAGCCCCAAGGCCGAGGATTCAGGCACAGCTACCACCGCGATGCCATCTGGTTCAAACAACCCTGAAACCAGCGAGGCATTGACCGTCGCACCCGAGGTGGTGTATTCGCCAATCGTGCCGTTATTACTTTCATTCACAACAAAGATATCTCCTCCAGAAACCTCGATGCCCTCTTGATCAAACAACCCTGAAACCAGCGAGGCGTTGACCGTTGCACCCGTGGTAGTGTATTCGCCAACCGTGTGGTGTCTCCCGGTCGTATCGGTGCTCGTGACAAAGATATCCCCTCCAGACACCGCAATGCCTCCTGTGCGATTCAACCCTGAGACCAGCGAGGCGTTGACCGTCGCGCCCGAGGTGGTGTACAAGCCGATCGTGTCGGCGTTGGCGACAAAGATATCTCCATCAAATATCGCGATGCCTGCTGGGCTATTCAACCCTGAGATTAACGAAGCGTTGACCGTCGCGCCCGAGGTGGTGTATTCGCCAATCGTGCCGGCGTAGGCGACATAGATTCTCCTCCAGAGACCGCGATGCCTTCTGGATAAGATAACCCTGAGACCAGCGAGGCGTTGACCGTCGCACCCGAGGTGGTGTATTCACCGATTGTATTGCCGCCTACGCTCGTGACAAAGATTTGTGCGTGAGCGGTTCCTGGGATGGCCAAAAGAGCCGCGCAGACCGTTCCGCCGAGTGAATGCCACGCGGTGCGAACGGAGGGTTTGAATTGCGCCTTCATAAAAAAGAAAAGAAAAAGAAAAGACTGTCTTGCCTTAGTCGGTTGGGATTTTATCAGAACGAATGAGGCATGTCCAGAACTTTTGTTTGTGTATCAGCTTAATATGCAATTAGGATTGTCATTCCATAAGCCTTTCCCAGCCTCGCCACGTCACGTCAAGACGGTTTGATTGTGTCTGAAGGGTCACCGGCGTTGACTGGAATGCCGTCGGTCGTTCTTCAAGTGCCTGAGCCCGGGAAGTTTGCCTTGGCGGGTCTAGGCGGTCTGTCGCTTTTGGTGCTTCGCCGCCGCAAGCAATGACCTACTTCGCGACGTTACGCTCGACATGTTTTGGTCGTGTCCGAGGGTAGGAGGACAGCCGCAGATAGAAAATGGATAGAAGGTCTTCACTGGTGTAAATGAACGGAGTGCAAAACTCAACAGCTTTGGCTCTATCCATTTCTGCCAATCTTTTGTGATTTTGCTGCACCTTGTTGCATTTCATGTAAAAAATGATAAAACGCTTGAATCTATTGATTCTAAAGGGTGTTCAATGTATTCAATGGTATGCTGAATCGTGTTAAAGTAAGTACATTCGCCGCCCCAATCATTTTGTATAGGCTTATTGAACGGCAAGTTTAGGTGTGAACGCCAAGTCCATGTCGCCGATGGAGACACTGAAGGGTTCTCCGGGATGGGCGAGTACGCGTGCCACATTCATGCCTTTGGGTCTGCCGTCAGCTCCGGTGATCTCCATCGCCAGGATGATTTGGAGATTTCCGCTTTTAAGCAAAGTGGGGGTAAGGGTGCATTCCCGGTTTTTACCGAGGGTGACGGTCGTCGAAACGTGATTTGACAGCGGCAGCACGCCCAAATCCTTTTTGCTCAACGAATTGTTCGAAGAAGCCGGGGAATGGCTGATCTCAGCCGCATGAAGCGTCTGTTGCACCGATTTCTTTTGACAGGCTGTCAAAAGCCCACCGGTTGAAATGATTAACATCACCGCGACGAGGTTTTGCGCGCGCATGCGCCGTAAAACAGCAAGTATCGGGCCGTTTTGGATCAAAAATCAGGGCGGGAACATGGCTTTTCTCAAGATTTTGAACCCTATTACTCGCGATCAAACACCCAAACGTCGTTGTCGGATTTAAGCGTCAAACGCAGTCCGTCGGTATGGGCGGTCACGGATTTGTTCTGCCCATTGCCGTTGAGGGATATCTCGTAATTGGCGCCGTCATTTTTCCATTGTCCTTGAAAGTTGAGCTTTTCGGCGACGGTCGCCACCCCTTTTTCCACCGTAAAGCGAGGCAGGTTTTCCAGAAATGCCTGGTGGTCCGCTGCGGCAACAAAAACGGTCTGCGCATACGCATTGGACCACAAACTTCGCAAGCCTTTTATCTCCTCAGGCCGAATTTTAGGGTGCGCAATGAGCAACATGCCGACGCTTACGTTGACGTTGAAATCCCATCGGCCGAGAAGCTCTTCGGAGTCATATTTCGAGGATTTGCCGGTTTTGAGGTATTCGTTCAAGTCGTCCCAATTCGTCTCCACGATACCGAGAATCATCGTGGTCAAATCGTTGTCTTTTAGCATCGCCTTCAGTTGCGAATTTCCCAGCAGTTGAGAGATGGGCGCGAGACTTTGCCAGGCGCTTTGAAAATCATTGTCCTTGCCGAGTTGTCTGAAATCGTCGCGTTCAGCCAACGAAAGAAACGCCGGGTAACGTTCAAGCCGGTCCTTCAAGCGGGGGTTTTGGCGCAGCAATCCGGCCAAATCAGCCAGTTTGTAATACATCTTCGGAAGCGAAATCACGGAGCGCGCGGCGCTGGTCAGGCCGGTGGCGTCCAAATCGTTTCCCATTCGATTGACGAGCCGGATCAGGAACGGTTCGTTGCTGGACGGAGCGATTTGAATCGTCCAATAGCTGATGTTGTAAATGACGAAGGAAATCAATACAAGGTAGGCCGTCCCGTTCAGCAAACCGAGGCACATCCCCAACCTTGAATTCAATCGCTTCCATAGCGCCAACCGCAAATCTCCGGCCTTGTATTTGTAAAAGAGTTCCACCTTCCGATGGACGAAAAAGGCGGCGAATTTGAACAGGATAAGGATGACGATGTAAGCGGCAAACGGTGCGAGCAGCCAGATCAACGTGGGATTATGAATTCCTACACGCGGAAGCAGCGGCTTGAACAAGTTCCCCAGTAATCCGGCGAACAACACCCCCACCACGATCCCAATGAACGCAATCCCGGCTCGTATGGCGCCTTGGCGAAGGCCAAGACCGACCTCCGACGCCAGCAACACCAAAGCAAGAATCCAAATGGTCATGCCGTAAAATACAGAAATTCATCCCAAAATAGCACGCGGAAAATGCAGCATCTGCCATTGGCAGATTCGCGCGTTGAAACCAAACACAGAATGCAGCAAATTGAAGCCGGTGAAAATTTCCGTCGTGGTCCCGGCTTTCAACGAAGAACGATTGCTGGACGAATCGCTCGCCCAGATAAAATCGGCGGCTCGCGTGTTTGCCCGGCGCGGTTGGGAAACTGAATTGATTGTTTGTGACAACAACTCGACCGATCGTACGGCTGATATTGCACGCGGTGCCGGCGCCTTGGTCGTGTTTGAACCGGTCAATCAAATCGGCCGTGCCCGCAATCGCGGCGCCGCTGCGGCCACCGGCGAGTGGCTGATTTTTGTGGACGCGGATTCGCGTCCCAGCGCGGAATTGTTTGAGGAGGTCGCGGGCCAGATTGTTTCTGGCAATTGTCTGGCGGGCGGCGCGACGGTGCGCTTGGACGACTGTCATTGGCTGGCGAAAGGCGTGAATGCGTTTTGGAACCTTCTCAGCCGCAGCTTACGGCTATTGGCCGGTTCCTTTATTTTCTGCGAAACGGCGACGTTCCGAAACCTTGGCGGTTTCAGCGAGGAATTGTTTGCCGGCGAAGAATTGGAACTAAGTCAGCGGCTCAAAAAGCTGGCCGGAGAAAACGGGAAACGGATTGTTATTCTTTATCGGCATCCGCTAGCCACCTCGGCCAGAAAAATATACCTATATTCTTTCTGGGAACATTTCCGGTTGATGACGCGGGCTGCGTTCAACCGCCGCATCTTGACCAGCCGCGAAGCGTGTCACTTGTGGTACGACGGGCGGAGATGAGATTCTGGCAAATTCCGAAAGTCAGGCGGCAGCATGGCGGGCATTAACTAAAGGTCGTTAACCAAATCACGGACCCGAACGTTCAATGCTCTTGCAATCTTCAACATGGAGCCGGGCGAAATCTCCATGCTGCCACGTTCGACCTGGCCGGCGAAGTTATGGTGCAAATCGGCCTTCTCCGCCAATTTTTCCTGAGTAAAACCAGCTCGTTTGCGATAGGTGCGAATTGTCTCACCTATGATCCGGCGATATTATAACTTCGATGGCACCACTCATAACTGAATCAGGACGTCGCCTGTTCTCCACACAGTATAATTTGTCTTATACTTGTATTGTCCCGCGTGCTCGGCTACTGTTCGCTTGTGCTACCCAATAAAAGCTTTCTGTCCGGCTTGTTTTTGGGATTTTTGCTCTGTGTTCCGGCTGGATTGGCAAACGCCCAAACTTCAAATTCCGTCGTAACCTTCAACGTGGATATGTCCGCACAGGTGAATGCTGAGACGTTTGTTCCAGGCGCCGAGGTGGATGTCCGGGGAACATTTAACGGGTGGGGCACAAATGTATTGACCAACGTTACTGTCGGCGGGAACTCCAATCTCTACACCGGAACAATAATAGATACGACGGACGTCAATGGCGGGACGTTGTACTACAAATATTTTGCCCCCTCCGTCGGCATCGGTTGGGAAAGCACGACCAATGATTCAAATCGGGCGGCGCGACTTCCCGCCACGAACGGTGATAGCGTGGTTTTGCCGACCGTTTTTTTTGACGACGCCGGGCCGCTGGTTACCAACGCGATCACCTTCAGCGTCAACATGGCCGAGCAAATTCACCTTGGGCTTTTTGTTCCGGGCACAGACACGGTTTCTATCCGCGGCGACTTGAACGGTTTTAATTTGGGTGACGTCTTGACCAATGATCCCTCCATAATGACGACCAACAATTCAGGCGTAGTGACTTCCAACGTTTATGTGGGAACCTTTACAAATGTTTCTTCCATCAACGCCGATCAGAGTTATAAGTTTTGGAACAGTGATCCTGAAAGTGAGCAATGGGAAACGGCTGCCCCGGAAAATCAGGATGGATCACCCTACGGCAACCGCTATTATATCAATGGCAGCGGCAATCAGGTGCTGGCATTGGTGGATTTCAATGACACACCGCTTCAAATCGGCGCATCCAACACGATAATCCTCAATGTCAGCGGGCAGGCAAACATTTCGGGAGCGGGTCATACCGGGCTGCCGTCGGGCACTGGTGGTGGTATCATGCCACCCTTGGTTCGTTTTCAGGCTGGTTCGAATCAAGTTCTGATCTTTACCAGTGTTTCAGGATTGATTGATATCGGAACCGCTCCCGATGGGTATGAGTTTGGATATCATGGCCCCGATGGAATTATGAATACGCCATATAACGATTCCTCCACAGCCGTTGATGGTATTTCGGGCTTTGTGGACAACAACCGGATCGCGACTCTGGTGGGCGTTTTTCTGGACGACTCTGAGCCGACCAACCCGGCACCTGCAAGTTTGGATTTTTCCGATGGCGGCGCGATTGGTCACAGTTTTTCATCACTGGCACCACAACTCAGACAGATCTTTTTCATCGGTGATGGCTTGATGGGGATTGGCTCTGGCGCCCAACAAGTATTCATTGTGCCGCCGACTGCGACCCGGCTCTGCCTCGGGATCCCAGATAATCCTTACACTGACAACTCGGGGTCATTTGTGGCCACATTTACTATTTCGCCGATGCTACAGGCTCCGGCGCCTGGCATCGAGCCGGTCGGATTTACAACAAACGGAACGATGCAGTTACAATTATCGGGGCTGGCAGGGTGGAGTTACATCTTGCAGGCCAGCACCAATCTGTCGGACTGGATTTCACTCGGCACGAGCGTGCCGGTAGCCACGCCATTTTATATGTTCGACCCGGCGGCGACGGGTTTCCAACATCGTTTCTACCGCGCCGTTCAGCAGCCGTGATTAATAAAATTTCAGCCCAATTTACTTCATCATCTTTTCGTCTCGATAAACCGGAGTCAATAGCTTTCACCCTGCCGCGGCCTTTTTTTGCCGTGCGTTGAAAAAATCGAGATAATCAATAAACTGCTGCTTCATTTGCTTGCGCGGCACGATGGCGTCAATCAGGCCGTGATCGAGCAGGAATTCCGCAGTCTGAAAACCCGGCGGCAGTTCGGCTTGCGTTGTGTCCTTGATGACGCGCGGCCCGGCGAAGCCGATCATCGCCCCCGGCTCGGCCAAAATGAGATCGCCCAAACTGGCGTAACTAGCCATGACGCCCGCGGTGGTCGGATGGGTCAGCACGCTGAAATAGGGCAGGCGGTGTTTGGCATGATAAGCGAGCGCGGCGGAAGTCTTGGCCATCTGCATAAGACTGAGCATTCCTTCCTGCATGCGCGCGCCGCCGCTGGTGGAGATGATGATGACCGGCAGTTCTTTTTCCGTTGCGCGCTCGATCATGCGGGTGAGTTTTTCACCAACCACGGAACCGAGGGACGCGGCAATAAAGTTAAAATCCATCACGCCGAGTCCGACGCGATATTCGCCAATCTTGCAGATACCGGTCAGGACGGCGTCTTTCATGCCGGTCGCTGCTTGATGTTCCTGAACGCGCCTAGGGTAGGGGGTTTTGTCAACAAATTCAAGCGGATCAACGCTCGTCATCTCGGCGTCCATTTCCTCAAAGGTGCAGGTTTCAACCAGGGAATGAATGCGTTCGCGGGCGCTGATGGGAAAATGAAATTCGCATTTCGGACAAACCTTTAGATTTTCGTCCAGTTCCTTGTCGAACACCATCGTTTCGCACGCCGGACACTTTGTCCAAAGCCCTTCTGGAATGTCGCGCTTCTTGGATTTGGCCCCGCCCAGCTTGGGTTTTTTGGCAAAGTTTGTTTGTGCGCCTTTGGCTGGCGGGGTCACTGCCGGCTCGGTTGATTCCAGGCCGAGCGACTTTTTTGTGAATGTGGTCGTGCCCATCAACTCTCAACAATACTAAAGTCCGCGCGCGACTGTCCAGACGCAAACATCACCCGCTCCGGCAGCCCGCAAAACCCGTGCGCACGCGCTCGTAGTCGCTCCGGTTGTAAAAACGTCGTCCACCAAAATCACGCGTTCGCCGTTCAAACGGACACCCCGACGAACCGCAAAGGCCCCGCGCATGTTTGCCGCGCGTTGCTGCCGCGTGAGCAGGGTTTGAGTTGCCGTGGGCCTGACGCGGCAGAGCAATTTGGGGCTCAAAGGAATTTGCGTGGCGGCGCTCAGGTGCGCGGCCAGTCGTTCGGCCTGATTGAACTCGCGCTCACGGCGTTTCACCGCATGCAACGGAACGGGCACGATAAAATCCCAGTCTTGTTCAGGCAATTGCGGCACAGCTTGGCGCAAAAACAAATCAGCGAGAAACGGTTCAAACCAGAGCGCGCGTTGATACTTGTAGCGATGAATCGCTTCCCGCACGACGCTGTGCGAGACAACCGCTGACCGCGCGGAGCTGAAGTAAAGTTCCATTTCGCGGCAGTTCGTGCATTCAAACGGTGTGTTCAAATCGCCGGGATAAGGCAGGCCGCAACGTTCGCAGAAGGGCGGTTTAATAAACTGAACCCGGGAACGGCAGGATTGGCAAACAAGGCCAGCTTGGGCTGTCGCGCGTTCCGTTTGGCAAATCTGGCAGGTTTCGGGGTAGAAAAAGGCCAGACTGGCATCTAGGCTGTTTTGAAATGATTCGGCCTGTGCAATCATCGGGGAATGGCGAACGGTTCAGTCTTGCGTCCCAGCGGCAGGAATTTGAACAGGGCAACAAAGGCGACAAGGACGATCAGCGCCAGCCAGCCGTCAATCATTTTGCCTGTGCCCCAAAACCAGGTCGTGGCCCGCGGCGCGGCAACGGTGAACGTGCCGTATGTTTTCAGGCAGAAAACCCAGCCCGCGTGGAGGCCGATGGAAAAATAAAGATTCCCGGTACGGTGGTAGGCCAGACCCAACAGCACGCCCGCGAGTGTAAGGTTAAAAAAATCTGGCACGAGCGCGTGAATATCCACAAAGCCGCCCAACATTCGGGGGAGGAGAAACAGTCCTGAGTGCCAAGTGACCGCGCCACTGAAATCCACCCGGCGAAGGAAATGGACGAGCGCGTAAATCATGCTGCTGATGATGAGCGCGAGCGGCCAGTAAAAGAATTTCCGTAACCCGCCGAACACGCCGCCGCGAAACAGGATTTCCTCCATCACCGCCACGACTGTGGCCGTGCCGATCGCATTGAAGATGGTCGAAACCACTTCGTGGGCGGTGGCGGTTTGAACGAAAGCGCGGCTGCCGCAGACAATGGCCAGTCCGGCGATAAAAGCCAATGAAAGGAAACCGAGCATCAGGCCGCCCAGCAATTTATTCCATTGACCGTGAGGCCCGACCAAACCGGCTTCGCGCCAGGAAGTCACGCCCAGCTTGCGCAATAACGGCCACAATCCCACCAGAGCGAGAATAAGCAGGGAACGGTCCACAAAGCGGTTGAATGGCTCGGCGGCGATTTTGGGAAATGAATGCGCGAATGCCTGGGCAAGCCAATAAAGCCACGGCGCCAACAACGCGCCGCCGACAAACACCACCGCGATGTAGATGACCAGCGCCCGCAGAGGCCGCATAAACCGACAATAAATCGAAGGACATCATGAGCCAAGCGCTAATTCGTCGTTCTTTAGGAAAGGGCATCTCCATCTTTCTTGCTAACTTTTCTTCACCGACTGGCGTCCAAGAATATGTGGGCGCGGATTTTATTCGCGCAGGCGGACGGAGCGTGTTATTAAATGAAGAGCATGGCGAGCAAGTTGGACACTGTGGCTGAGATCGAAACCGGGCAAAAGCAGTTTGGACGGTTTTACCTTCAGGAATTGTTGAACAACGGCGGCATGGCCGAGATCTGGCTGGTAACAGACGGCCGCAACCGGCCCTTTGCGCTCAGGAAGTTGCGCGGCGAGTTGCGTTTCAATTTTCTGGCCCGGCGGCGTTTCCAGCATGGCAGCCGGGTGCTTTCCGCGATCAATCAAAGTGAGTTTATTGTCGGCTACGTTGAACACGGCAAGGCGGAAGGCGTTCCTTACTTAGTCATGGACTACGTGGAAGCGGCGAATTTAAAGGAATTATATGGCCGCCAGGACCCGGTGCTGGCCGAAAACGTGGCGCAGATTCTCATTGATATGGCCCTTGGTTTGAGCCACGTGCATGAAAGCGGATTCATGCACCTCGATTTCAAGCCGGAAAACGTCCTGGTGACGCGCAACGGCAGCGTCCAAATCATAGACTTTGACCTCGCCCAGCCAATTCCCGAAAAGCCAAAAAAAATGTCGAAGAATCCGGGCACGCCCGCTTATATGGCGCCGGAACAATTGCAGCGGCAACCAATAGATCCGCGTGCGGACATTTTTGCCTTCGGCGTCGCAGCGTATGAGCTCGTGACGAATCAGAAACCTTTCCCCGGCAACACGCCCACCGAGATCCTCGCCCGGCAACTGGACCTTTCCGGCCCGCTGCCGCCGCGCGAGCACAATGCCGACATTCCCGCCGCGCTGGAAAAAGTCATCCTCAAGTGCCTCGCGCGCGAGCCCGACCAGCGTTATCCCTTCATGAGCGTGCTCGTGCGTGATCTGCAAAGCGCCCTCTACGTCTAACAAGCCGCAAATGACTACCGGCTGATTCCGAATTTTAGGAAGCCTTGTTCCGTGCTGAATTCACTTTACTTGGATTACTTCTCGGTTATCCTCGCATTTCTGAAATTTTGGAAACCAGGGCAAATTTATGTCAAAATTGACGGTTCGAGATTTGGATGTTCACGGCAAACGCGTTTTTCTACGCGTGGATTACAATGTGCCGTTGGAAGAAAAAGACGGCAAAATGGTCATCACCGATGCCACGCGCATCGTGGAGACATTGCCCACGCTCAAGCTTTTAATCGAAAGGGGCGGCAAGCTGATTCTGACCGCGCACCTTGGCCGTCCCAAAGGCAAGCGCGAAGCTACGATGTCGCTCCAGCCGGTCGCGGTGAAACTGTCTGAACTGCTCGGCAAACCGGTCGCTTTTGTGGACGATTGCATCGGAGAAAAAGTGGAAAAGGCCGTTGCCGCCATGAAAGATGGGGACGTAGTGCTGCTTGAGAACGTCCGCTATTACAACGAGGAGGAAAAGAACGATCCGGCCTTCGCCGAAAAGCTGGCCAAAGTCGCCGATGTTTATGTGAACGATGCGTTCGGCGCGGCGCACCGCGCCCATGTTTCCACGGAAGGCGTCGCCCGCGTGGTTGCCAAACGCGGCGGCAAATGCGCGGCGGGCTTGCTCATGGAACGTGAACTGAAGTTCCTGGGCGATGAACTGGAAAATCCGGCGCGCCCGTTTGTCGTGATTCTCGGCGGCGCGAAAGTTTCGGACAAAATCAAGGTCATTGACCGTCTGCTGGAAAAGGCGAACACGATTTTGATTGGCGGCGCGATGGCGTACACCTTCAAGCTGGCGCACGGCGAAAAGACCGGCAAATCACTCATCGAACCGGATCACAAACAGACGGCCCTCGACGCCGAGACCAAGGCGAAAAAGCTCGACGTTAATTTTCAACTGCCGGTGGACGTGGTGGTCGCGACGCCGGTGGACACGGGCAAGCTCAACAAGAAAGGCAAGCCGGTCTTCGACTTCACGAACATCCGCACGGTGAGCGGCGATATCCCCGACGACGCGGAAGGGTTTGGAATCGGTGAGAAAACTGCCGGGCGCTACGCCGAAATAATCAAAGGTGCAAAGACCATTTTGTGGAACGGGCCAATGGGCATGTTTGAAGACGCGCGGTTTGCCGCGAGCACAAACATCGTGGCTCAAGCCGTGGCTGACGCCACGCAGAAAGGCGCCAAAAGCATCATTGGTGGCGGTGACAGTGTGAAGGCCTTGAAGAAAGCCAAGCTGGGTGACAAGGTGACGTTTATGAGTACTGGCGGCGGCGCGAGCCTGGAATTTTTGGAAGGCGCGGTGCTGCCCGGTGTAGCGGCGCTAACGGACAAATAATCTAACGCAAAGGCTGGATTCTTGAAACATTAAACCAATCCGCGAAAATCGGTAAAATTCGCGGACGAACAGAAAGTTAGAGATGAATAAAGAACGGAAATTGATTATTGCAGGAAACTGGAAGATGAACAAAACGGTGGCCGAGGCGCTGGCCTTGGTCAGCGACCTGAAGCTGGAGTTGGCCAACATCCGGGAGGTGGACATCGCGGTGTGCCCGCCGTTCACGGCCTTGGAATCGGTGTCCAAGGCCATGATTGACCATTCCAACATCCGCCTTGGCGCGCAAAACATGAGCGAGAACAATTTCGGCGCATACACCGGCGAAATTTGCGCCGGCATGCTGAAGGAATTTTCCGTGCGTTACGTCATTCTGGGCCATTCCGAACGGCGCCAGTATCAAAAGGAATCCGACGCGCTCATCGCCAAAAAGGCGGCCGCCGCGCACGCGGCGAGTCTCAAGCCGATTGTCTGTGTCGGTGAAACCCTGGCTGAGAGGGAAGCCGGACAGATGGAAAAGGTTCTGGAAACCCAGGTGCGCGGCAGTCTGGCCGGCCTGACGAAGGAGCAGATGGTTGAGACGATCGTTGCCTACGAACCGGTCTGGGCCATCGGGACCGGCAAAACCGCGACGACCCAGCAGGCCCAGGAGGCGCACGCGTTCATTCGCGGTGTGCTGGGAAAAATGTTCGGCGATGCTGTGGCCAAAAAAATTCGCATTCAGTACGGCGGCAGTGTGAAGCCGGCCAACGCGCGCGAGTTGATGAGCCAGCCGGATGTGGACGGCGCGCTGGTGGGCGGCGCGGCGCTGGAAGCGCGAAGTTTTGCTGACATTGTAAAAAATTCGATATAGGCTTTGGTTATGGGTTTCATTGCTGGAATTTTAATGGTGCTGCTGGTGCTCAACTGTCTGGTGTTGATATTGCTGGTGTTGATCCAGTTGCCGAAAAAGGATGCCGGGGCAGGCATGGCGTTCGGCGGCGGCGCGGCGGACGCGCTGTTTGGCGCGGGTTCGGGCAACGCGCTGACCAAGATCACGAAATACGCCACCGTGATTTTCTTTGTGCTGGCGCTGTTCCTGGGTTATTTGGAAGACCAACTGCACAGCCGGAACAGTTCCTCGGAGTTTGAAAAGCAGGTGCAGCAGAAGCAGATGCAAACGCCCATTGCTCCGCCGCCTTCGATGCCGGCCGCCTCGCAACCAGGCACAGCGACGACCAACAACTTGCTCTCCGTGCCGTTGACGACGCCGGGCAATGTGCCGACGACGGCGCCAACCAATTCGCCCGTCGCGCCGCCGCAATCAAAATAACGCGTCGCCATTTTGAAAAGCGCCTCTGCCAGAAACCGGGAATCGGAAGCCGGAAATCAGGGGGCGCGGGCTGCGCGGCGGAATGTTTTGTTCGCCGTTTTGATTTCTGCCTTCTGTTTTCTGAGTTCAGGTTGCATACGCAGCGGGCGTCCTCCAGACATTACCATTTTGAACGGCGCGGAACCGGAAACGCTCGACCCATCCCTCATCACCGGGCAGCCGGAATTTCGCATCGTCATCGGCATGTTCGAGGGATTAATGCGCCTCGATCCTAAAACAGCCCGGCCAATTCCCGGATTGGCAAAGAGCTTTGAGATTTCACCCGACGGTTGCACCTACACCTTTCACCTGCGCACCAATCTGGTCTGGTCCACCGGCGGGCCGATCACGGCGGATGATGTGGTGTATTCCTGGATTCGCGCACTGAACCCGGCGACCGCGTCGGATTACGCGGGACAACTTTATTATTTGAAAAATGGCGAGGCTTTTAACACGGGCAAGATCAAGGACCCGTCGCTCGTGGGCGTTCACGCGTTGGACAAATATACCGTCCGGGTGCAGTTGAATCATCCCACGCCGTTTTTTCTCGATATTTGCGCCATGCCGATCACCTACGTCGTGCCGCGCCAGACGATTGAGAAATACGGCGACCGCTGGATCATGGCGCGGCCATTGCCGAGCAGCGGACCTTACGAACTGGTTTACTGGCGGCTCAACGACAAGGTTCGTTTGCGGAAAAATCCGCGTTACTGGGATGCCGCCCATACTCAATCCGACATCATTGATCTGCTGCCGGTCGGTTCGCCCAGCGCGGCGTTGAATCTTTATATGGATGGCCAGGCCGACATTGTCTGGGACAAGGAACTTGTTCCCACCGAACTGGTGGACTTGTTGCTCAAGCGGCCAGATTTTCACAAGTTCGATTATCTCGGCACCTATTTCATCCGGTTCAACGTCACCCGCAAGCCGTTCGACGACCCGCGCGTCCGCCAGGCGCTGGCGCTGGCGATTGACAAGGAACGCATTGTCACAAAAATCACGAGAGCCGGCGAGAAAGTGGCGGACACGCTGGTCCCGCCCGGCACGGCGAATTACACCTCGCCTCCGGGACTTGGCTATGACCCGGCGCTGGCGCGAAAATTACTGGCCGAGGCCGGCTATCCCGGCGGCAGGGGATTTCCGCGTTTCGAATACATGTTCAACGCGGCAGCGGGCGGCGCGGCGGAAATGCACCAAAACATCGCCATTGAATTGCAACAAATGTGGCGCGACCAGCTCGGCATCCACATGGAACTGCGCCAGTTGGAATGGAAGGTTTATTTGAGCGCGATGGACCGGCTCGATTACAGTCTGGCACGCTCCAGTTGGATTGGCGATTACGACGACCCGCAGACCTTCCTCGGCATGTTCACCAGCAATGACGGCAACAACCGGACCGGCTGGAAGAACGCGCATTACGACGCGCTCATCGCCGAGGCCAACGAACAGGCCGATTTGAAAAAACGCGAAGAACTTTTTCAGCAGGCGGAAACGCTGTTGGTCAGCAATCAGGTGCCCATCATCCCGCTTTTCTTTTACGTCGGCATCAATTATTTCGACACCAACAAAATCCAGGGCGTTTATGAAAACATTCTCGACGATCATCCGTTGCAGTACATTCGCAAAGTTGGTCGAGAGTCGAGAGGCGAGGGTCGAGGGCCTGAAACCGCTGAACCATAACGAAACTACAACCCATGAAAACGCGATTCCGCTTCGAGAAGCTCGAAGTCTGGCAGGACGCCAGAAAAATCAATCAAGCCATTTACCGGCTCACCCGCAAATTTCCGCGCCAAGAGTTGTTTGCGATGACTTCACAAATCCGCCGCGCGTCCACTTCCATCGCTTCCAACATCGCTGAAGGCTCAGGTCGTAATTCCGACAAGGATTTTGCGCATTTCCTTGAACAAGCCTACGGGTCGCTCATGGAGGTCGCTTCCACCTTTTACCTTGCGCTGGATGAAGGCTACATTCAAGAAAGCGACCTTGAGCCATTGTTTGACGAATTGGAAAGTTTGGCCAAACGCACCGCTGCTTTGAACCGTTCTCTTATCGTTCCGACCTCAAAAACGCCATTCAACCGTGCAAAGTCTCCTGCCCTCGACTCTCGACTCTCGACTCTCGACTAATAATGTACTTTCTCAAGCGCCTCATCTTCGCGATTCCGCTGCTGCTGGTCATCAGCGCGCTGGCGTTTTGGCTGGTTCATATCGCCCCCGGCGGTCCGTTCGACCGCGAGCGCGTGCCGGCCTCGCCGGAAATCGAACGCAACCTCGAAGCCAAGTATCATCTCAACGAACCCATCTGGAAACAATACCTGCGTTATTTGGACGGCTTGATCCATGGCGATTTTGGTCCATCACTGAAATATCGCGACCACACCGTCAACGACATCATTGCTCAGGGTTTTCCGGTTTCGATGACTCTCGGATCACTCGCGTTTTGCTTTGCCTTGGGCATTGGCCTGCCGCTGGGCTTTTTCACCGCCGCCCGGCGCGGACGCTGGCCGGATTACACGGGCAGTTTTCTGGCCACACTCGCCGTATGCGTGCCAGGCTTTGTGCTTGCGCCGTTCTTGATCGTTATTTTTGCCATCAAATTGAAATGGCTGCCGGTCGCGCTTTGGGGGACACCGGCCCAGGCCATTCTGCCCATGATCGCGCTAGGCGCGTTTTCCGCTGGGAAAGTGGCGCGTCTGTTCCGTGAAGGCATGTTGAGCGCCATGCAATCCGAATTTGTCACCGCCGCCCGCGCCAAGGGCATGGGTGAAAACCGGTTGTTGTTCAAACACGCCTTCCGCATCGCCGTGCTGCCGGTCGTATCCTATTCCGGGCCAATGCTCGCCGATTTGTTGACCGGCTCGTTCGTCATCGAGAATATTTTTCAAATTCCTGGCATCGGTGTGTTTTTGATCAACGGGGCTTTAAACCGCGATTACACCGTTGTGGTCGGCCTGGCGCTGCTTTATGCAGTGCTGCTCATCGCCCTGAACCTGGCGGTGGACGTTGCCTACACCTGTCTCGACCCACGGGTGAAATATGAATGAGACAGACGAGAGACGAGAGTCGAGAGTCGAAGGCCAGATTCAAGCGCCCTCACCCATACCGGCGGACACCCTCTCCCATCCGATGGGAGAGGGAAGGGGTGAGTGCTTCCCTCGACTCTCGACCCTCGACTCTCGACTCGCTTCGCCCGGCAAACAAGCCTGGTTGCGATTCAAGAAAAACCGCACCGCTGTCATCAGCGCTTGCTATCTGGCTGCACTGCTGGTTCTGGTAATTGGCTGGCCGGTCACGCTTAAAATCGCGCAACACTGCGGCCCGGCAGGCATCGCCTTTGCCCAAACCCATGACCCCGACCAACTGTCCAACGTGCAATTCTCCGTGCCGGACGCGCGACATTGGTTCGGCACGGACCTTCACGGGCGCGACGTTTTTTCGCGCGTCATGTACGGCGCGCAAATTTCGCTGCTCGTCGGCTTTGTTGGCGCGGTGGTCAGTCTGGTCATCGGCGTTTTGTGGGGCGCGATTGCCGGATACGTCGGCGGGCGGGTGGACAGCGCATTGATGCGCATTGTGGATATCCTTTATTCGTTGCCCACGATTATCTTTGTCATCGTGCTGCTGACCACGCTGGGAACCTTGCTCAAGCGATCGCGCTTCGTCGAGCAATCCGCCTTTTGGGACAGGGAAATGCAAATCCTGCTCCTGTTTGTCGGGCTGGGGGCCGTTTCGTGGCTGACGATGGCGCGCATCGTGCGCGGCCAGGTGTTGTCATTGCGAACCCGCGCGTTTGTGGAGGCCAGCCGTTCGCTCGGCGCCGGAACAACGCGGATTCTGGCACGGCACATCATTCCGAACATCTTTGGCGTCGTCATCACCTACATCGCGCTCACCGTGCCGGCGATTGTGCTCTACGAATCATTTCTCAGCTATCTCGGCCTGGGCGTGCAGCCGCCGATGGCCAGTTGGGGCACACTCATCGCGGAAGGCGTTTCAGAGATCAACCCGATTCGGATTTACTGGTGGCTTATTGCCTTTCCCGGCGGTGTGCTGGTGGCGACCCTGCTGGCGTTGAACTTCCTCGGCGACGGCCTGCGGGACGCTTGGGATGTTAAAAACCGTTAAGTTTCAAAACCACACGAAATTCAAACCGCCGGAACGAATTCCTCCGCCCCGGCGGATTTTCGTGGAAATCGTGTTGTGCTAGAGGAATTGAATGTCACAACACGACAACCGCGCTGTGTCGTGGCTACAAGGTTCGTCTCCGACTTAATTAAGTTCGCCTCGGACATTACAAAGTCAGGCTCTGACTTAACTAAGTCCGTGTCCGACATTACAATGTTCGTTTCTGACTTTGTAAGGAAAATGGTCAAATTTAGCCTGTGCGAGGCGTTTTAGGGCTGGAATCGTCAAAAAATGGCAAAAATTAGCGGTTAAGCTCCGGCGGGCAAAATTTTCAAGGGGACACGAACGATTCTCCTCCTTGTTTTGCTGCAGCATGTAAATTAGCGGTATTTCGACCAGCCAAAGCAAAAAAGCGCTTACAAATTCCTCTTGACATAATCATTTGATTCTGTAATGCTCGTTTCATCAGGCTTACTCACCATGCTTGAAGGGCCAAGGCTTCTGGGCGAGCTTGATTCAGTGAACTCAACAATTTCCGTGAAACGGAATTGCCGCAAAAAGAAAGGAAACATGAAGGCTCGTGCCCTGAAAATTCTCGCGGTTAGTCTGGGTCTGTGCACCGCCGCTGGCAATCTGGCCGCGCAGGTCACGCTGACAAATCTATACGCTTTCGGCAACTTCCCCACCGACGGACAGAATCCAATCGCCGGGCTGGTGCAAGGCAGTGATGGCAGCTTCTACGGAACGACCACTCACGGCGGATCGAATATGACTGGCACCGTGTTTCGGATCGGTCCCGGCGGCAGCTACTCGAACCTGTACTCGTTCGGCAGTTTCCCCAACGACGGGCAGAATCCAATGGCCGGATTGGTGCGGGGCAGTGATGGTAACTTCTATGGGACGACCACTTACGGCGGCTCGAACATGAATGGCACTGTGTTTCGGATCAGTCCGGGCGGCAGCTACTCGAACCTGTACTCGTTCGGCAGTTTCCCCAACGACGGACAGAATCCAATGGCCGGGTTGGTGCCGGGCAGCGATGGCAACTTCTACGGGACGACCTTTGGAGGCGGGTCAAACATAAATGGCACCGTGTTTCGGATAAGTCCCGGCGGCAGTTACTCGAATCTTTACTCGTTTGGCAGCCTACCCAACGACGGGAGCGAACCTGAAGGCGGATTGGTGCAGGGCGGCGATGGCAACTTCTACGGGACGACCTTTGGAGGCGGGTCAAACATAAATGGCACCGTGTTTCGGATAAGTCCCGGCGGCAGTTACTCGAACCTGTACTCGTTTGGCAATCAATCCGACGATGGCAGCGAACCTGAAGGCGGATTGGTGCAGGGCAGCGATGGCAACTTCTACGGGACGACCACTTACGGCGGGTCGAACATAAATGGCACAGTGTTTCGGATCAGTCCCGGCGGAAATTACTCGAATCTGTACTCGTTTGGCAGCCAACCCAACGATGGGAGCGGACCTGGGGGCGGATTGGTGCAGGGCAGCGATGGCAACTTCTACGGGACAACCTCTGGAGGCGGGTCGGACATAAATGGCACTGTGTTTCGGATCGGTCCCGGCGGCAGCTACTCGAATCTGTACTCATTTGGCAGCCAACCCAACGATGGGAGCGGACCTGGGGGCGGATTGGTGCAGGGCAGCGATGGCAACTTCTACGGGACGACCACTTACGGCGGGTCGAACATAAATGGCACCGTATTCAAGCTGGTTGTTCCGCTCAAACCGCCCGCCAATCAAATCAGCGCCATCCGGGTTGCGGGCACGAATGTGCTCGTCACCATCCCGTCCGTGGCGGCGGAGTTTTATCAACTCCAATACCGGGACTCGCTGACGATGGGCGCGTGGGCCGATGTCGTCGGTGCGTCGGCTAAAAGCATCGGCGGCCCGCTGACAGTGACCAACTTTGGCGGCTTCTCGCAATCCCAACAGTTTTATCGTTTCGCTATCACACCGTAGCGGCCTGTCAGCGGATTGCCACTACACCAGCTTCTTCGCAATGTGCTCGTCGAGGATTTCCTGCACGGTCAGGGCGACGATGACTTTGTGGCTGCGCTTGAAGAATGATTCGATCTCCTGCAATGCGTCGGACGAATAATCGAACGACACGAAGAAGCCTTTCTCGCAATCTTCGCGCATCATCATGGCTTCAAAGGCGTCAATGTCCGGGCGGCCGACTTTGTCTTTTTGCTTCACCTGAATCGGATACCAGCGTTCTTTCAATCCCAACTCGCCTTCCTTTAACCTGTACGGCTCGGCGGCGGATGAAACGGGATAAATACGGCCATCCACGCCCATGTCGCCAACCTGCACCTTGTTCGGGATGCCGCCGAGGGCGATGACGGCCCAGTTCTCAAATTCAAACGGCGGAATGGCGCGCAATTTTTCTTCCGTCCACGGCAAATCGCGGACGATGAAGCCACGTCCGGCTTTCCAGAGCGGTTCGCTTTCCGGCAGGCCGCAAACGTCGCGCAGGCGTTTGGCCATGACGCGGCAGGCGGTGGGCGAAATATCAATGCCAATCCACTGGCGTTTCAAATTCTGCGCCGCCACGAGCGCCGTGCCGCAACCGCAAAACGCATCAAGCACGATGTCGTTTTCGTTGCTGCTGATTTCGAGAATCCGTTCTAAAAGTTTCAACGGCTTCTGTGTGGGATAACCAAGTTTCTCTTTCGACCATCCACGAATGAGACTGATGTCATCCCACCATGTAGAAAGCGGCACGCCTTTGCTTTCGTCGAGATAACGCTTATACATTGGCACGTTTCCGGGTTTCGTTTGAACGACGCGCCCTTCCTCATAAAGCTTTTGCATTTTCTCTTTTGTGTAACGCCAGTAGCGAGTCACGCCGAGAAATTCGTAATGAGCATTTCCTTTCGCAGCACCGCCAGGGCCGAGCAGATTATCCATTTTCCAACGACGGCCATCGGGGTCAGTGTAACGGTAGAATTGTTCGACATATTCTTCGTCGAGCGGAGTGAATATCTGATTCCATGTGTGGTCTGGTGAACCGCCTGTGTAAATGAAGATCGAATCGTGGCAGCGGCCAAGATGTTTTGCTCCTTGAGTTACATCGCCTTTTGCATCACTCCGCTTCCAGACAATTTCGTTTTGGAAATTATTTTCGCCGAAAATCTGGTCGAGCATGACTTTGACGTAGTGGCTGGCGTGCCAGTCGCAGTGGTAATAAAAGCTGCCGGTCTTTTTGAGGACGCGGGCCAGTTGCACGCAGCGCGGACGCATGTAGTCAATGTAGGCGCGGGTGGATTCGTGGCGGTCTTCAAACGCGCGCTTCTCCTTGGTCTCGCCCCAAAAGACCTCGTAGTTGCGGTTGGAGTTGAAGGGCGGGTCTATGTAAATGAGGTCAACGCAGGCGTCGGGCAGCTTGGCGAGTTGTTCCAAGTTGTCGCCGCAGTAAATAACGCGGGTGTCGAGGAGGGAGGAGGGTTTTTGGTAGGGACGGCTCGCCGAGCCGTCCGCCTGGTCGGCCGGGCCAGCCGACCCTACCTTTGGTCGCCCCGGCGGTATGGCCCTACCTTTGCCCCCTGATTTCTTTGCCATGAGCGGAGGTTAGGAAAAATTTCCCATCCGGTCAATGTGACGGAAACGGAATTGATCTATCCTCCCGGCTTTCCCTCAAGCTTGCGTCCTCGGGACGGGAGGGGAGGCCGCCCGTCTGGCGGCGTGCTGGCGAATGTGATCAAAGTTTCCCTCCTCGCAGCACGCGACAAAACCTTCGGTGACGGTTTTCAATTCCTCCCAGCGGGCGCGGATTTGTTTGGCCTCCGGCGGCGAGATTTGGTCATCGGCGGTGGCGGTGGCAATGGCGTGCAGCAGGTCGGCGAATTCCTGGACAATCTGGTTGGTGGCCGGAATCAGATAATGCGGATGCGGCGCGTTCTTGGGATTGAGGATGAAAAATCCGCCCGCGCGCTGGCAAAGCCATTGGACGAGACGCGAATCGCCGGTGCTTTGGAGCAGGGCCTCGATGCGGTCGAGCGGATTGCCGGTGCCGCTGCCGGAAGCGTGGTTTGGCGGCTCGGCCCATTTATAAACCATGGAAAGCGACAGGCCCAGATCGGCGGCGACCTGTTTGGGCGTTTTCTTTTCAAACACCTCGCGTAACAGTTCGTAGGATTGCATGGCCAGACAATGAAAAAGCCGGCAGCGCTTGGCAAGCGGGAAGCGAGTTCGGAGTGCGTAGGGAGTTCCGCCTTCAGGCGGTTCGGGAGGCCGCGCTAAGCCGCGTAAACGCGGGACTCCAAACACAGATTGCGTAAACACGGGACTACAAGCCGATGCCGCCTAAAGGCGGGACTCCGAGCACAGGCCGCGTAAACGCGGGACTCCGAACTGAGTTGCAAAGTTTGGAGTTCCGCATTTATGCGGCTTCTTTAATCTCAAGCCATGTCCAGGCCGCAATACCTTTGGCGTCGGCTCGCACCCAAGCAACGCGAGGAGTTGTTAGCCTGGCGCAAAGAACGCGGGTATCCATGGCATTCGCCGCCGCATCGCCCCAATTTTGGCCATTTGCGTTTTCTGATCTCAGCGGCATGTTTCGAGCATCGTCATCTGATTGGCCAAACGCCGGAACGGATGGAAATCTTTTCTCGCGATTTACTCGCATTGTTGGCTTGTCAGGCCAGCCAAACGTTCGCGTGGTGTGTTTTGCCAAATCATTATCATGTGCTGGTTGAAGCGCCGGACATCAAGGCATTGCTTCACGAATTGGGTCAATTTCACGGCCGGACTTCATACATCTGGAACGGAGAGGACAACGCACGCGGCAGAAAAGTGTTCTTTCGCGCCGTGGAGCGGGCTATGCGATCCGACCGGCATTTCTGGGCCACGCTGAATTACGTCCATCACAATCCGGTCCGGCACGACTATGTTGAACGGTGGAGCGATTGGCCTTGGAGCAGCGTGTTAGAGTATCTGGCGCAGACCGGTGTTGAGGAGGCAAAACGCGTCTGGCGCGAGTACCCAATTCGCGATTATGGCAAGGATTGGGATAAACCGGAGATGTAAGTTTGGAATCCCGCGTTTACGCGGCCCAAGCCGCCTGAAGGCGGAACTCCGAACGATACCGCGTAAACGCGGAACTCCAAACTATTACAAATCTGCCGGGATATTATAGGTGCAACCTTGACCGGGCTGGTGTTTGATAAGTACGAAGCATGAAGAGATTTCCTGAAAACAAGTCCGCCTTTCCTGCTTGCGTTGGGAGCAGGTTGGGATTTTACTCGCTCCCACAACAACTCAGCGAGGGCTTATGATTATTTACGGAATCTGTCTGGTCGTGGGCTTGATCTTCACCCTGTTCAGTGTGCTGTTCGGACACTTCTTCGGCGGCCATGCCGGGCACATGGAGGGGAGCGGCGGCCACGTGGAGGTGGGCGCGGACAGCAGCGACGCGCCCGGCATCTCGATTTTCAGCCCCACCATTATCGCCTCCTTCATCACGGCCTTTGGTGGGTTCGGTCTCATTTTTTCCCAATTCCACAGAACCAGCCCGACTGAACTCAGCGCGCCACTCTCGCTGGCCGGCGGTTTCGTCGTGGCGGGTGGTCTGCTCGTGTTTCTGCGCTCGGTGTTTCATCATACACAAAGCTCCAGTGAATCCCACGTGGCCCGGTTGATTGGCGCGGAGGCCAATGTCATCACGCCCATCCCGGAAAATGGCGTGGGTGAAATCGCCTACGTCGTGGGCGGAACGCGTTATTCGGCGCCAGCGCGCGCGGAAAACAATGCATCGGTGCCCACCGGCAAGACGGTCAAAATCACCCGCATTGTCGGAACCCAGTTTTACGTCCAAGCAACCAACTGATTTAACATTCAACACTCAACTCCCAACCTTCAACTCACATGAACCAAACCCCCTTGTTGGCCGAACTAAACATCATGCAGGGTGGCATCGTCATCATCGCCGCCGTCGTCATTGTCATCGTCATCTTTCTGCTGCTTTACATGGTATTCAGCCGCTACACCAAGGTGGGGCCGAACCAGGTGCTGGTCGTGTCCGGCATCAAGCACCGCGAAGAGGACGGCACGAGAGTCGGCTTCCGCATCGTCAAAGGCGGCGGCACGTTTGTCTGGCCGATTTTTGAGAAGGTGGACATTCTCTCGCTGGAGCTCCTGACCATTGATGTGCAGACACCCGAAGTTTACACGAGCAAAGGCGTGCCGGTGAAGGTGGACGGCGTGGCGCAAACCAAAGTCAAGGGCGACGATGTTTCCATCCGTACGGCGGCGGAGCAATTTCTCGGAAAAAGCACCGATGAGATCCGCAACATCGCCACGCAGACGCTCGAAGGGCATTTGCGCGCCATCCTTGGCACGATGACCGTCGAGGAGATTTATCAGAACCGCGACGCCTTTGCCTCAAAAGTTCAGGAAGTGGCCGCCGGCGACATGGCGAACATGGGCCTGAACATCATCAGCTTCACCATCCGCGATATTCGCGACGGCCAAGGGTACCTCGACGCGCTCGGCAAACCGCGCATCGCCCAGGTCAAACGCGACGCCATCATCGCCCAGGCCGAGGCTGACCGCGATTCGCAGATTCGCTCCGCGCAGGCGAAGCAGGCCGGGCAGGAAGCGCAATTCCTGGCCGATACCAAGATTGCCGAGGCGCAGCGCGATTATCAATCCAACGTGGCGCAATATCAGGCCACGGTGAACCAGCAGAAGGCGCAAGCCGATCTGGCCTACGATTTGCAGAAATTCAAGACCGGCCAGCTCGTGAAGGCCGAGGAAGTTCAGGTCAGCATCGTCGAGAAACAGAAGCAGATAGAATTGCAGCAGCAGGAAATCCTGCGCAAACAGCGCGAGCTGGAAGCGACCGTCCAGAAACCCGCCGACGCCGAACGTTACAAGGTCGAGACTCTGGCCAACGCGAAGAAATTCCAGTTGGAAACCGAAGCTGCCGGCGCCGCTTCCGCGACCAAGGCGACGGGTTTTGCAGGTGCGGACGTCGTCAAGGCCACTGGTATGGCCGAAGCCGAGGCGAACAAGGCGCGCGGTTTGGCCGAAGCCACCGTTATCGAGGCACAAGGCAAAGCGACCGCTTCCGCAATGCAGGCGAAGGCTGAATCGTTCAAGCAATATAACGAAGCAGCGGTCATTGAAATGATTGTGCGCGTGTTGCCGGAAGTGGCGGGCAAGATCAGTGAGCCGCTGGCCAAGACCGAGAAGATGGTCATCATCAATTCCGGCAACGGACCGGGCGGCGGCGCGAGCAAACTGACCGGCGACGTGACTACCATCATCAGCCAGTTGCCGCCCGTGCTGGAAAGCCTGACCGGCGTGAAATTCGAGAAATTGCTGGAGCAGGTGCCGGCGCTGAAGAAGGCCATGGGCAAAGACGATAAGTAACAATGCGCCTCTTTGAAGCCATTATTGATGCGAATCACCGGGCGGTTGCCGGCGACAAAGAAGCGGGCTTGCATCCGGCGGACTATGAAAATGAACTGCCCGTCATAGCGCTGACGTGCATTGACCCGCGGTTGAACGCATTTTTCCCGAATGTGCTCGCGCTGCCGGCGGAACAGTTCATCTGGCTGCGCAACGCGGGCAACATCATTTTTGATCCGATGAGTTCAATGATGCGGACGCTGGCGCTGGCGTGCGCGGTTAAGGGCGGCAGGGAAATCGCCATCATCGGCCACACGGATTGCCAGGTCTGCAAAACAACCACGATGCAGTTGCTCGACAAATTCAAGGAGTTGGGTGTCGAGCGGCATCTGTTGCCGAGTGATCTCAATGAATTTTTCGGCTTGTTCAGCAGCGAGCGGCAAAACGTCATCAAGGCGTGCGACATCGTCCGGCACAGTCCGCTCATCGGCCCGAAGATTCCCGTACATGGTTTGTTGCTCAACATCGAGACCGGGGAATTGGATTGGCTGGTGAACGGCTACCAAACCTTGGACACGATGGCCAGCCGCTTGAATGAGCCTATCAGTCCGGCCGGCCCAATGCCGGACGTTCTGAAATCCATGCCGGCTTTTCATATGGGCGAGATGAAATTTCCGGAAACCAAGATTGGCGAAATGGCGACGAAAGCTGAGGATTGGTTGTCGAAGCAAGCTGGAAAAATTGAAGCGACCGCTCAGGCTGCGGCGCAAAACATCGCTCCGGTTGCCCAGTCGGCTGAGAATTTTGCCAAAAACGTGGCTGAATATGCCGAAAAGAACTGGCCGAAGCCTGCGGGAGCGCAACCGCCCATCCCGCCAAAAATTCCCGTCCCGCCGCCAATCCGCCCGCGTCCGAACTTTCCCGGCAAGCGGCGATAAACCGTTATTGCAGTTAAAATCAACCTTGGCACATTAGCCAGGTAGGGCGGGCAGTCCTCTGTCCGCCGCAACCATCAGTGACGGCGCGCACGGAGTGACACGCCCTACCTCGCCCAAGAATTATACGGTGCGCCAATGTCATTGTGATTTGTTATATTGCTTCAAACTCTGTCGGTAATCATTGATACGCCAGCGGAGGAAAGCGGAACAGTGTTTCGGCGTGGCTTTGTTCCGCAACGGCCAGACAGCATTAAAATCTTTCTCCAGTTGTTTCAATTCGCGGATGCTGGTTCGCGCCATTTGCTGGTAGGGACGCCGCGCTGCGGCGTCCGGTCGGCGCGGCGCGCCGACCCTGCCTTGCTTCGCCACCGCCTGTTGCCACAGCATGAATTTGCACGATTGTGCCGCCATGCGCGCGGCCAAATCCAGCTCACGCAGTAAAATATCTGGCGGGGTAGGGCGGGCTGTCCCCAGCCCGCCGTTTTCGGCGCGGTGAGGACACCGAGCCCTACCGACCACGCGTAGAATCGCACGTTGCTTCTCAATTTCTTTTAACGCCGCACGGATGTGCGTGGCCGGAATTTTGGCAAACCATTTAAGTCCGTTGCGGCAGAATAATTCGCTTTCCTCCGGCGGCGGCGCAGCGATGACCGTGCCCAGCGGTGTTTCATTTGGGACCTTCACCCCAAGCTTTTGATGAGCGAGGCCGAGGTTCAAAGCTGCTTCCACAATTTTGCCGGTTGAATCTGCAAAAACATCGCGGCTCAAAACTGAAACGAGTTGTCGTCCATCAAAATTCTTTGCGTTCCATGCCAGCGACGCGCCGGCGAGGAACATAGGCCAGCTTACCGCCAGCGGCTGCGGATGGCCGCCGTCGCCCCAGTCGGTGATGAGATAACCGATGGCGCCGGATTTTTTCCCGGCTCTTGCCGCCGCGCGCAGATTCGCCAGCGCGTTGTCGTGTCGGCCAATCAATGTTTGCCAGCTCGAAGTGCCGGGACAGACGTAAAATGGAATCCTTGATTTGGCGAACTGAGCGGCTTCAAGTTGGAACGGATGATTCGCCTCATAGCCCCAGTTTAAGGCGATGAGGTTTGGAGTCCCGCCTTTAGGCGGCTTTCGCGAACCGCCTGCAGGCGGAACTCCAAGCGAAGCCAATTCGGGAATCAATTTCTGATGTTTCAAAATGATGTCGCCCCAAAACATGATTCGCTTATCACGTTTGGAAACTTCACGGTGAATTTTCTTCAGAAAATCCAAATAGACGCGCCCCGGGCCTTTGGTCTTGCAAAATCGTTTGCTCTGGCCACGGCCTAAATCCCAGGTCTCGTCACAGCCGACATTAAAGAATCGGCTCGAAAAATTCGGCAGCAATTCGTCATATAACCCGCGTAGAAATGGCAGGGTGCCCGGATGGTTTGGCGCGAGTGTCGTTGGCCGACGGATGAATTCACCGGAATCGTCCGCGTACGGCCCGGAAACTTCGGCAAGTTTTTTGAGATTGGGATGTTCCAGAAAATGGCGCAGGTGGCCGAAAGAGTTTTGGTTCGGCACCAGGTCAATGCCCAGTTCGCGACAGCGCGCGGCGAGGATTTGAATTTCCTTCGGGGTGAGCGCGCCCCAGCTTCGCCGGACGGATTTGTAGCGGCGATAGGCGAACGTGTGCTCGGTGTAGAGTTGCAGTTCATTGATTTTGAAATCCGCGAGGTGTTCGGCCAGATCGAGCAAGGTTTCGAGCTTGGGTACGCGACCGCGCGAAATGTCAAGCATCACGCCGCGGCGGGCAAAATCCGGCCGGTCGCGGATTTTCAAGCAAGGTAGCCGGCGGCCATATTCTCGCAACACTTGCCGCAACGTTGCCTTCGCCGCGCGCAATCCGCCAATTTCGCGGAATAAGATTTCAATTCCACCTTTGGAAATCGTCAGCGCGTAGCCTTCGGGATGGGCGGGGACAGCGCGCTGCGATGTCCGGACAATTCTGAGAACCGATCGAACGTTTCGGCGCGGCGTTCCTGGCTTTTTCGGCAGTAGGAACGTGCCGTGAAGAAACTTCAATGAGCGAGGGTAGGGGAGCAGGTTCAAGGGCTTCCTAAAACTGAAAAGTGGCAGTGGCCAATCGCTCCAGCGCGAGGCTGTGTAAAAACTCGTTTTTCGACCATCCGATCCATTTGGTTGATTCATAAAAATGACCTTCAACCAAAATTTGATCGTTGCCGAATTTCCTGCCGACACTTTTCACACAGCCTCGCGCGGTGTCAGGCCACATCCTCGATAAGTCTGAAATGCTCATAAAAGTATCCTGTCTTCACCGAGAGCATATACTTCTTGTAGCGAGGTGTGTCGCGTATGTCGGGGGGAACAAGACCGTCATGCAACTCATCATAGCGGACTGGCAGAAAACTCACAACCACTGGCTGCGGATCGGTCGTCTCGGTCATAACACAAACTCGCTCGCCAGTGGCAAGTCTGCCAGAACCGCTGAAGGTGATGGGCGCTGTGAAAAGATACTGAATCTGCGCGTCGCAGCCGTCAATGACCTCCCAAATCTGGCCTTTACGAGGGAAAGCTGCTGATTTGTTCATATGCAAGGTGGCCAACGATCCAGAGCTGAACCACGCCGACCGGCCAGTGGCTCCGCAAACTCGATAACCTTTGTATAACCCAAACCATCCATAAACTCAAGGGGCAGTCGGCGTTGGCTCCAGCGCGGTGTTAGGCGTCGCGCCCAATCCCATACAGATCTCCATCTTGAGCTCTACTGAATGGGGCCGGTGAGCTTGCGCTTGATGTCTTCGAAGTCCACTCGGGCCCATCGTTCGGCCAGCTTGCCTTCGACAAATCGGCAGCGCTCGTGGACATCGAAGCGAATTTTCCGGCCTGTTGCGGGTATGCCCAAAAGTTCCCCCGTTTGGGTTGCCTCCATAACCATATTGGCTTCGATGATGTCGTCTCCTTCAAAGCGCACTGCGGTGACAAAAATATGTTCGTCGGGAATGGCCGCATTGACCTGACGCCGGAACATCTTAAGCCCTTCCCGTCCGCGGGGAAGACCGATCGCTTCCAGCTCGTGACAGCGGCCGTCGGGGGTCACGACGCTATCAAGCCCCGCCGGGTCCGATGCGAGGAGTGCCTGCAGGTAGCGCAGGAAGTGCTGCAAGAATTGAGACTTTGGGCTATCGGCTTCCAGAATGGCCCTGACTGCCGGGCTGAGTTCGATTCGCTGTGTTGGAGGTATTGCTGACATAGGTTTCCTTTCGCCTAGGCATCGCGGTCATCTGCTCCTCTCGAAAAAAGTCGGCGAATGGCTTGGCCTTTCCACATCCAAAGTCCTGAAAGCACAACGACCGGAACGTAACCGAATCGAAAGTAGGGTAGATACTGCACGGTCTCCGAAGGCGGACCATAAATGTAAATGGCTATCGAAAGTCCAAAGACAATGTGAATCCAGCGAAGAATCGAACGTTTGGTGGCGTCTTTCATAGTTGATGTTTGGTTTTCATTGAGCGCGAGCGACGCCGATCCAAAGCTGAACCACGCCGACGGGCGAGTGGCTCCGCAAGCTCGATAATCGTTGTATAACCCAAATCATCCATAAACTCAAGGGGCAGTCGGCGTTGGCTCCAGCGCGGTGTTAGGCATCATGGTGAACCAACTCTGAATCCAAATCGGTAGCACAAAATGGGCAATACTTGACGACTTTCTGCGACCGGAAACAACTCGTCAAGCTGTTCAGATTGTAGCCGACGCGACTCTGGCAATGCGGGCATCGGATGCCAAAAAAGAGATAGCCAATCGCAAAAACCACCAATGCGAAAGCTGACAATGCCAGGATGCCGGACTCCAAAAAGCAACTCACGGTAAATGCCACGAATCCGAGAATGGTCATCCAATTAACCAGCCTCAATTTTTTTCGTAGTGTGGCTCGAATGGTCATATCAAGACGCGAATGATGCCTAACCGTAATTTTTCATGAGTGCGTCAGTTCGAGTGTAGCGATGCAAAAAAGGGTCGGAGGGTTCCGTCTGAAGGTCTAAATGGCCCGTTTTTCAACACGCAGGCACACGCCCCCTTGCCCCCGTTGTTTTTCAGCGTGCCGGAGACAGCACTCACCGCCGCTCAACCGCTGCCCAGCGCCTTGAGGACCTGGCCGAAGAGCACCTGATACGGATAGCTGCTGGACCACAGCAGACGAACCTTTCTGGTGTTACGCAGGACCACCGCGCCGATCTTCAACAGTTTCAACCGGATCGTGCTTACCTGTGCCCGCGCCAGTTCCGTGCCCGCCAACGCCAGCGCCCGCAGCCGTTCCAGCAGCACATACGCACCACTGGAGAGCAGCAGCCGAAACTGATTGGCCCACCAACCATGACAACTGGTCCGGTCGGCAAACAAGCCCAGTTGTTGTTCCTTGATCCGGTTCTCCATCTCGCCCCGCGCGCAGTAAAGTTCGTCGTAGAGTTTTTGCGCTTCACCGGTCAGATTCGTCACCACGAAACGCGGGTTGCTGCCCTTGTCGGTGTGCTCGGCCTTGACCAGCACCCGCCGCTCCTGATTCCAACTCTCGGCGCGATACTTCACTTCGCCAAAGTGTCGTTGCTTTTGTGGCTGCGTATTGAAATCAGCTTGCGCCTGTTCGATGAAACTCCGCGCCAACCCCAGCACCCGCGGGTTCTTGGCCAGGCCCACCACATAGGCCACCTGATGTTCCTCGCACCAGCGCAACAGCCGTCGTCGGCAAAAACCCGAGTCACCCCGGAAGATGATTTTGACCCGCGGCCACGCCTGCCGCAACCGTGCCACCAGCAGCTTCAACACCGCCCCCGCGTGCCGGGCAGCATCAATATTGGCCGGGCGCAAATAGGAAACCAGCAACTGGTCGCCACAAAACACATAGAGCGGCAGAAAACAATAGTCGCCGTGGTAACCGTGAAAGAAACGTCCTTCCTGCTGCCCATGCACCGGGTCATCGGTCGCATCGAAATCCAAGATCAACTCGCTCGGTGGTTGCGCAAAGGAGGCGATGAACTGATCCACGATGACTGCCTGCATCGCCCAAGCCACCTGCCGGTTGGCGCGGTTCTCCAACCGGCAAAGCGTCGGACTCGACGCCAGCGGACGGTCTCGTTCAACGGCGGTCTGCCAGGCCAAATCGTGCCGTAGCGTATCCTGGTCGTTGAGGTCTTCATAACCTTGGGCCAGACCGTAGATGCGCTGGCGCACCAGCGTCAGCAGGGAATGTTCGATGCGCGCCGGATCCCGCGGATCGGGCAACACGCTGGCCAGCGCCTTGGTCAAGCCGAGGCGCCGGTCGCTCTGGCGCAATAGTGCGATGCCCCCATCGCTGGTCACGTCCCCGCCAGTGAAGCTGGCACTGACCGCCCGCTTTTTTACGGCTGGAAATTGGAAGAGTTCCGGGTTACAAACTGTCCCCGTCCTAGCGGTGGGTTTCGTGTTCATTTCACCCCAATAGACATTGGGCCGAAACTATCGTTACGACTTTTTTTATGAATTTTTCGGGCTAACGATCCAAAGCTGAGCCACGCCGACGGGCGAGCGGCTCCGCAAACTCGATAATCGTTGTCCAACTCAAACCAATCATAAACTCAAGGGGCAGTCGGCGTTGGCTCCAGCGCGGTGTTAGGCGTGCGGCTCATCTCGTAACGATATACAATGCTCCGAGAATACCAACGAGCGATGTTATGCCGGCGACACGGAATCGCAATAGCCACCGCTTGCACTCTGGAGACTGCGCTATCCAATCTGGGCGCTTGAAATTCCAAAGAAAGAATATCCGCTGCTTCGCAACCTCACTCCGGCATCCTACACACTCGGCAGCACTCCAAAAAATGCCGTGTGGCTTGCCATCTCGCTCCCACTGCTCGCGAACGTGCTCATACTGCCAGCGAACGAGCAAATCAAATGTCCACATCGCGCAAGCGATGGAAGATGCTCCTAACATCCAAAATAGCCATGCACAGGTTGCAGTCATAGCAAGCACGCCTAACGATCCAAAGCTGAGCCACGCCGACGGGCAAGCGGCTCCGCAAGCTCGATAACCGTTGTATAATCCAAATCGTCCATAAACTCAAGGGGCAGTCGGCGTTGGCTCCAGCGCGGTGTTAGGCATCATCATCTGTGCAAAAGAACCAAAGCCAAACATACCGGCGAAATCCAAGCACCAAACATCCAAAAATACGGCGTGACAAAATAAAGAAAAGGATGCTTGCCTCGAACCAAAAATCGTCTCTCAAATTTGAAAGATAGCCAACTCATGGCGAAGCCAAGTAGCAGACCGGCAAAAACAAAAATGATAATGACCGATGCGCCAGCCTTCATATCGCGCGCGGAACCAAAACCGCTCAATGCTCCGATTGGGAGTGTAATCAGACGAGCAAAATCTTGCCAGTTTAACATAGCGCAATGATGCCTAACGAAAAAAGCTGAGCCACCGCCGACTCGCGACGTGAACCGCGACAGCGGAACGGCAAGCGCCAACGGCGGTTGGCTCCGGCGACTTGTTAGGCCACTGGCTGTCTATCAATCCAAACCTCATAAAATCAAACGCCGGAATGACTGCTCCGCATTCGCTCGCCGCGCAAAACTGGCGCGAGCTAAAACCATCCGAACTATCGGCAACCTACTCATCGAGTTGCTTCTGCCTGCAATCATCGCCAGCCAAACCAGCTCGGTCAAAATCAAAAACGCGGAAGTGGCCTAACGATCCAAAGCTGAGCCACGGCCACTGGAAAGTGACTCCGAAATGCAACCGTGACAATCAAATTTCATATCATCGCCGAAAACTGCAAGGGCAGTGGCCGTTGGCTCCAGCGCGGTGTTAGGCAGCAGGTGCTTGGGGCGTCTGTCCTCTTAGCGATCCCGTAAACTTTGGCCAATAAATCATGATAAGCCCGATCAACAAAAAGATACCGCCACCTATCGCTGCCAAAATTGGAAGCGCCCAGACCTGCCAGAAACTGTCAATGCGAGCATCCTGTGGGTCGCTACGGATATAAAGCACCGGGACTTTGTCTCCAACGTGATAAGCCGGCGGCGACTCACCGACGGCCGATGAGACAGTATGCTGAACCCCTACGGAATCTCGAAAACGAAATGTCGGCGCATAGAAGATGTTGCCGTCGTTGTCTGTCTGTTTGCGCATCTCAACAACGGTGCTGGACGTGTGAATGGCGACATGGGTGAAATGTAAAAGGTAAATCCAACTACCAAGAGAAACTAACAAACTGAGACAGCCTACGATGCACAAATTCCATCCCCCTCTGCGTCGCAGCGCACCAGATGGCGCGCTACCCGTCCGGCGCGCTGCCCACCAGATGCCAACACGGAAGCCGAAGTAAATAACGGCTGCCAAAATCACGAGAACGGCAATGACTTTACTCATAGGTTCTGCTGCCTAACGATCCAAAGCTGAGCCACGCCGACGGGCGAGCGGCTCCGCAATCTCGATAATCGTTGTATAACTCAAACCGTCCATAAACTCAAGGGGCAGTCGGCGTTGGCTCCAGCGCGGTGTTAGGCGACTGGCTCCAGATGACTAAGTGCCTCATAAAATGATGTCCGAATTTGGGCAAGCTGGCGATTTGCTTTCGCAGCACTGGCTCCCCAACGCTTCTCATCAAGCGAAAAATCACCAAAGCTGCCCATGCCGCCACAAAGCGAATGCCGCAAATAATCTAGCTGACTCGGCGTAAGCGCCTCCAAGCCGTCAAGCAAAGCAATGGTAGTCTGAAAAGATGACCACCAAGCAAGCGCATAGGGGTCTAGCGACCGCGGAGGCGATGGAGCGTAGCGAGTGCCGTCATACACAAGGTCGCCCGGCTTGACTTCAAGTGTGAACGGCTGGAGAACCGTGCTCGCTTGCTTAAGAAGGTCAATCAACTTGCGCATAGTCGCCTAACGATCCAAAGCTGAGCCACGCCGAAACGTGACAACCGAACATCGCAAATCTTCCCGACAAACGCAAGGCGTAGTCGGCGTTGGCTCCAGCGCGGTGTTAGGCCACGGCTTCATGTCACTTTGAACTCTCCGCTGCGAATGCAACGCCCCATGTGATTCAGCGTAATCAAAATGTGTAGGTAAAATCCGGCGATGCCACTGACCGCGAGCACGCACGCTCCGGCAGCGTCCGGCAGTTGACCGGCGGCAAATGCGCTGCCCAAGATGGCAAAAATCAAAACCAGCCATGCTGTGGCGCTCCAAACACTCACGCGAGCGCCAAGCGAATAACCGCGAAAACGCCTGAAGGCTCGGTTACGCGCTTGCCATGAAAGCCCTGAAAGCTCCGGTATCTGCTTTGATGACCAGTAAATTTTCATGTGCGCTCGCTGTGGCCTAACGAAAAAAGCTGAGCCACCGCCGACTCGCGACGTGAACCGCGACAGCGGAACGGCAAGCGCCAACGGCGGTTGGCTCCGGCGACTTGTTAGGCCACTGGCTGTCTTTCAATCCAAACCTCATAAAATCAAACGCCGAAATGACGGCTCCGCATTTGCTCGCCGCGCGAAACCGGCGCGAGCTAAAACCATCCGAACTATCGGCAACTTACTCATCGAATTGCTTCTGCCTGCAATCATCGCCAGCCAAACCAGCTCGGTCAAAATCAAAAACGCGGAAGTGGCCTAACAGGTGGTTAAGGAGAAGTGGGTAGAACCGGGGTTCTGTCTATTCCCTTTTCTGTTCATGGGACAAGTGTAGCGTTTTTGCTGGTGTTGTCAACGGTTTTTCCTTAAGGAAACGCTGATTTAATCTGTTGGTTTCTGATGTTTACGGAGACGCCTGGAGATGGGTATTTGCTAAACTTGCGGCATGACCCACCAGACCAGTTTCACGCACGCCGAGTTCGCCGCCAAAAAGAAGACCACCCGCCGCGAGAAGTTCCTCGCCCGCATGGAGGAAGTCATCCCGTGGGCGCAGCTGCTGGCCGTCATCGAACCCCATTATCCCAAGGGAGAACGCGGTCGCCCGCCCGTCGGACTGGAGCGGATGTTGCGCGTCTATTTCCTCCAGCAATGGTATGGCCTGGCCGACGAAGCCCTCGAAGACGCGCTCTACGACAGTCAGGCGTTGCAACAGTTTGCCCGCATTGATCTGAGTGCCGAGGGCGTGCCCGACGCCACCACGCTGTTGAAATTCCGGCGCCTGCTCGAAACGCACGATCTGTGCAAAGGCCTCTTCAGCGCCATCAACGCCGACCTGACCGCCCGCGGCTTGTTGCTGCGCGAAGGGACGTTGGTGGACGCCACGCTGATCGCCGCGCCGCCCTCCACCAAGAACAAGGAAAAGAAACGCGACCCGGAGATGCACCAGACCAAGAAGGGCAACCAATGGTATTTCGGGATGAAAGCGCACATCGGCGCGGACCGGGACAGCAAGCTGGTGCACACCGTGGTCGTGACAGCGGCGAATGTAGCAGACATCACCCAGACCGCGGAACTGTTGCACGGGCAGGAGAAACAAGTTCATGCCGATGCGGGATACACCGGCGTGGAGAAGCGGGCGGAGATCGTGGCGTTGGAACGGAAGATTGACTGGCAGATCGCGGGCAAACGCGGGCGATCAAAGCGATGGCTGAAGGCGCGCAGAAAGAAGCGGTCAAAGCAGTGGAGAAAGCCAAAGCATCGGTGCGGGCGTTTGTGGAACATCCCTTTCACATCGTGAAGAATCTCTTTCGGCATCGGAAAGTGCGGTATCGCGGACTGGCCAAGAACGGGCATCAACTTTACACGCTCTTTGGACTGGCCAACGTGGTGATCGGCAACCGAACCGCGACGACCTGAAAAAACACATGAATCCAACCGGTTGAAGCCGTGAAAACGGCGGTCAAATAACGCCGCCAAACCAGAACTCGCACGCCACCCCAAGCTGCCAGAAGTATTTTTCAGGCCGCTGGAGCATCAGCAGTGACCCATCCCCTCCGAAATTTCAAAACCCGGCTTTATTCAGCGTCTCCTTAAGCTGCCGTCCATGCCGCCCTCACCAAAACCAGAAGCCCATCCACATCGGATGCTGTCTGAGGTGGTGCAAGAGAAATTGCGGGCGGGACATTATTCGCGCCGGACCGAGGAGGCGTATCTGGGGTGGGTCCGACGGTTCATCCGGTTTCACGGAGGACGGCATCCGCGGGAGTTGCGTGAACCGGCGGTGGTGGCTTTTCTGGAAGACCTGGCGGGGCCGGGCAAGGTGTCGGCCTCCACCCAAAATCAGGCGCTCAACGCGCTGTCGTTTCTTTATGAGCATGTGCTGGAGGAGAAGTTGGGGTCGCTGGGAGATTTTGCGCGGGCGCGGCGGCCGGAGCGGCTGCCGGTGGTGTTGAGCCGGGAAGAGGCGCGGGCGTTGCTCAATGCGCTGGACGGTTCCATGCGGCTGATCGGGGAATTGCTTTATGGCTGCGGGCTGCGGCTGCTGGAATGTTTGCGGCTGCGGGTGAAGGACGTGGATTTTGCGCGGCTGCAAATCATTGTGCGGGGCGGGAAGGGGGACAAGGACCGGGTGACGATGCTGCCGGTGTCGGTGGCGGAGCGGTTGCGGGAGCATCTGGAGGAGGTGCGGCGGATTCATGCAAAGGAACTGGCGGCGGGGCGCGGGGAGGTGTGGCTGCCGGAGGCATTGGCGGTGAAATTTCCCAAGGCGCCACGGGAATGGGTGTGGCAGTGGGTGTTTCCGGCACGACAGTTGTCCAAAGACCCGGAGTCGGGCCAGGTGCGGCGGCATCACGTCCATGAGAACGCGGTGCAAAAGGCGGTGCAGGCGGCGGTGGCCCGCGCCAGACTGGCCAAGAAGGCGACGTGCCATACGTTGCGGCATTCGTTTGCGACGCATTTGCTGGAGGCGGGTTATGATATCCGCACGGTGCAGGATTTGTTGGGGCACAAGGATGTAACCACGACGCAGATTTACACGCATGTGATGCAGCGGCCGGGTATTGGGGTGAAGAGTCCGCTGGATGCTATTTAGGAGATAGAGGATAGTAGATGGGAACTGGGAACTGGGCGATGGGAATGCTCCGCATTTGGAGCGCCTGGGGCGTTCCTTGAAAACCCGCAAGTCGTTCTGGCCACTGAAGTCGATTTTAGCACGGTGGTTGGGTGGTTTTCAAGGAAATTGTGTCGAGGGGAAGCCCGCCTCGTTCCCTCGGCGCCTACGGGGTTGGTCGAGGGGCGAGGCTCGAGAACCGGACGGCCCGGCGGGCCGTCCCTACCTTTCAAAGGCGGCTCTGCGGGGACGTTCGCCTCACCCGGACGCCGCAGCGCAGGTCCTGGGCGGCAGCACCGACGTCAGCGATTGGAGCATCCCTGGCTCCCGCATTGTCACCTAGAGCGGTTCCATCTTTCATGTAGCGAAGACATTCTCGTCTGCGGGTTGGCGGGACATTCTTGTCCCGTGTTTCGTCCCCCCGGAAGTGGCGACTGGAAAGTCGCCAGAACCCGCAGGCCAGAAAGCCTGCGCTACATCATAACTGTGAACGGTCTAAAATGATGCAAATCCCCAGGTACGACACAGGCAAATGCCACGGTGGCACCGAGCGAAGGCGACCGGAAGTTTATGTGCCGCGTGATTCGATTTGTGCCATCGCCCAGCGGGCATGTTCGGCAATCAACGGCTCGGGGTCTTGGGCGGCTTTTTGCAGATGGGGCAGGGCGGAGGCATCGCTCGCATTCCCAAGGGCGACGCAGACGTTGCGGAGCAAGCCGCGACGTTTGGCCCGCAAAACCGGTGTGCCGGCAAAACGCAACTGGAAACCAGCTTCATCCATTTGGAGCAATCCCAACAGCTCCGGCCCGGAAAGCTCCGGACGGGTATGGGTTTTCATCAAATTGCCTTCACGCGCAAAACGGTTCCACGGGCAAACCGCCAGGCAATCATCGCAGCCAAAGATGCGGTTGCCGACGGCCTGGCGCAGTTCGACGGGAATCGGGCCTTTCGATTCGATGGTCAGATAGGAAATGCAACGGCGGGCATCGAGTTGAAACGGCGCGGTGATGGCGTTGGTCGGGCAGGCCGCGATGCAGCAGGTGCATTTGCCGCAATGATTCCGCTCCGGCGCATCAGGTTCCAATTCCATGGTGGTGACGATTTCCGCGAGCAGAATCCAGTTGCCGAATTTGCGACTGATGACGTTGGTGTGTTTGCCGACAAAACCAAGTCCGGCACGCTGCGCGAAGTCGCGTTCCAACATCGGTCCGGTGTCCGCGTACCACAAAGAGCGCGTTTCCGCGCCGCCGAGTTCATTGATGATTCAGAAACCATGTCCTGTGGACATGGTTAGAGGCAAAGGCTAGGCCAAAGGAACTGCTCATGGTAATTCGGTTCTCGCGTTGTCCCCACAACGAACGAGAAAGGAAGAACACATGAGCAGATTCCGAAAGCAATCGCATACGATCTGGTATTGCGAATATCACATTGTTTGGTGTCCGAAGTATAGGTATCGGGTGTTGGCAGGGAAGATAAAAGAGGAGGCGGAGTTGTGTATTCGGGAGCAGAGTCGGCAAATGGAGTGTGAGGTGGTGGAGTTGAATGTGCAGGCCGATCACGTGCATTTGGTGGTGATGATTCCGCCGAAGGTGCGGATCTCGGATTACATGGGGCGGTTGAAGGGCAAAAGCGCAATCCGACTGTTTGGGGCGTTCCGCGACCTGCGGCGGCGACCGTATTGGGGCAACCACTTCTGGGTGGAGGGTTACTGTGTGGGCACGGTGGGGTTGGATGAAGAAAAGATACGGAAGTATGTAAAATATCAAGAACAGCAGGAACAGAGACAGGAAGAGTTTCGGTTTAGCCGATAACGACAAAACCGGGGATGACGCGCGTGGCCCAGCCCCCTGTGGGGGCTGGGCTTTGCCCCCTTATAGGGGGCAGATTCAAAACCACGCGCTTTGCGCGTGGTTTCTTTATTTACAAATCCGGTCAGCGTTTTCAGCCGTTCGCCGAGCACGTCATGGTAATCGGCAAAGCGGGCGTAGCGGGCGATGAAACCGGTCGAGGGTCGAGAGTCGAGAGTCGAAAGCCGGGAAGATGGGAGCGTGTGGCCCTCGGTTCTCGACTCTCGAGTCTCGTCTTTCGTTGCATAGCTAACCGCGAGACAAACGATGCTTTTGGCACCGGGCAGAACATTTTGCGGCTCGATTCGTTTCAGCGCGGTGCGCTCAAGCCAGGACATTTCTCCGTGGCGTTTTTCCGCCAGCCAGCCTTGAAATTGGATTGCACCGGCAGGCGCGCCAGCGCCGGTGAAACGGCAATCGTCAAATCCCAGATTGCGCGCCTTTTGTCGAATGGCGTCTTTCATCGCCGACCGGATTGCGCGAACTTGAATTGATGCACGACCTGCTGCGCGACTTCGCGAGCGGAGCGCAGGTCGGTGTTGATCAACACATCGGCCTGGCGATAGAACGGTTCGCGGGCGGCGAGCAGTTCGCGGATTTTCAACCGGGGATTCGGACTGCGCAACAAGGGGCGGTGGGTCTGGTTCCGCACCCGTTCCCAGATTTTTTCCGGGGAAGCCCAAAGACAGACGATCAGCGCGTGGGTTTTAAGGCTGGCGAGATTCACCGGGTTCGTCGGCAAACCGCCGCCGGTGGAAATGACCGTTCGCTTTCGGGCGGCCAGTTCATTGACCAATTGCTGTTCGAGCTTGCGAAAGGCCGCTTCGCCGTCCCCATCGAAGATGTCGGTGATCGTGCGGCCCGCCCGCGATTGGATCAGTTCGTCCGTGTCGAGATAATCGAAGTGCAACTGCTCCGCCGCCAGCCGTCCCACGGAAGATTTGCCCGTGCCCATGAACCCAATGAGCGCGAGGTTGACGAGATGGCGCGTGTTGTTCACGGCGTTGAATTAACGGATTTTCAAGTGCGACGCACGCCCATTTTGGGTAGAGACAGCGCGCCGCGCTGTCTGCGGACGCCGCAGCGCAGCGTCCCGACCCTCGACACTTTTGCCAGCAAAGCTTAGATTTTTGACATGAAGTTGCCGCCGCTGATTCTGGCTTCCGCGTCGCCCAGACGCGCGGAAATATTGCGCCAATTGAATCTGGATTTCCAAATCATTTCCAGTGACGCCGCGGAAATCTTTGACGAACAACTGTCGCCGTTGGAACTTTGCCAGCTCAACGCGCACCGCAAGGCGCGCGCCATTGCCAAAAAGCGTCCCGACGCGCTAGTGCTGGGCGCGGACACGCTGGTTTTTCTTGACCATGAAATCATGGGCAAACCGTCTGATCTGGCCGAAGCGCGACGGATGCTGTCGCGGTTGCAGGGCCGGACGCATCGAGTTGTGACCGGCGTCAGCCTGATTCACTTGCGGGCGCATCACGAACGCATTTTTGCCGTCAGCACCGCGGTGACGTTCCATCCGCTTAACGCCGACCAAATCAACGTTTATCTTTCCAAAATGAATCCGCTGGACAAGGCGGGCGCCTACGCCATCCAGGAACACGGCGACACGATTGTTTCGGAAATTTCCGGTTCGTTTAGTAATGTAGTGGGATTGCCAATGGAAAAACTGAAGGAGGAAATTCAGGCATGGGGAACGACTTGACCGAAGCGCAGGGAATCTACGAGCAGCTTTGGAGCAAAACGGCTCCACTTTTCAAATCCGGCGAACTACGGATTGATCCTTTCCTGCGGAATAGAACCAGTGATCGGCGGCGAGGCGTCACGCTGGTGGCGTGGCCGGACGCGGCGGCGCAACGGAAGGTGGAAAAATTCTTGCGCGAAGCCGCTGCCATCTGTCCCCGGCAGTATTTCTATCAACCGGCGGAATTGCACCTGACGGTGCTGGCGGTCATTCCCAACTCGGCATCCTGGCGTGAACAAATTCGTCGCCTTTCGGTTTACCGAACAATTTTGAGCGACGTATTGAAAAATCGCCGCTCCTTCACGGTGCATTTTCGCGGCGTGACGGCTTCGCCGGACGCGGTGATGATTCAAGGATTTCCTGTGGATGATGCGCTAACGCAGCTTCGCGATGAGTTGCGGGCCGCATTCCGGCGGCATGGCCTCGGCGACAATCTGGATCGCCGATATAAAATCGGCACGGCACACCTGACCGCGATGCGGTTTGCTGAGCCGGAGGCGGATTGGAAACGGCTGCTGGATTTTCTCCGGACGCACCGGGAGACCGATTTCGGTGAAACGCGCTTTCAATCGCTGCAGTTGATCTGGGGCGACTGGTATGCCTCCGCCAAGGTCGTGCGCTTGCTTCAGGAATATCCGCTGAAAGTCATGTCCTTGAAATAACACTCGACACAGCTTATTCTTTTATGCTAAATTCTTTAGTTCCATGATTCAGAGAATGAAATTCAAATTCACCATTCACGCGGCGTTCATTCATTCGCCGGAACGGTCTGTGCTGGAGCGGTCCTGTTAATCTCCACCAGCGCACAGGCTCAGAATCTATTTGTGTCGGATTACACCGGCGGCAGCATTGCTGAAATCACGCCGAGCGGAGTGCAGAGCACCTTTGCCTCAGGGTTGGGGCCTGCAGGATTGGCCTTTAATAGCGCGGGCGATTTGTTTGAGGCGGATTTCAGTGGCAGTAGGACGAATATCTATGAGTTCACCCCTGGCGGAGTGCGAACCACCTTTGCCTCCGACGTGAATCCTATAGCACTGGCTTTTAACAGCGCAGGCGACCTGTTTGACGCGGATGGCGACGGCAACATTTATGAATTTACTCCGGGAGGAGTGCAAAGCACTTTTGCTTCCGGGGTGGTGGCTAGTCCTATAGGACTAGCTTTTGACAGCAATGGTAATTTGTTTGAGGCGGATGGCTTCGGCAGGATCTATGAGTTTACGCCGGGCGGAGTGCGAACCACCTTTGCCTCCGGCTTATACCGACCTAACGGATTGGCCTTTAACAGCGCAGGCGACTTGTTTGAAGCGGATTTAGGCACTGGCAGCATTTATGAATTCACTCCGGCCGGAGTGAAAAGCACCTTTGCCTCCGGGTTGGGTCACCCTTACGGAATCGCCATTAACAGCGCAGGCGATTTGTTCCTGTCGGATTTCGGAAGCGGCAGCATTTATGAATTCACCCCGGGCGGAGTGGAAAGCACTTTCGCCTCCGGGTTAGCAGAGCCGACGTTTCTCGCCTTTCAAGGCGAATCCCTGCCCGTGCCTGAACCCTCGGCTTTTGGGTTGCTGGCCATCGGTGTCGCTGCATTCCTTTTTCGTTCCCGCCGCCGTAATTTGACCACCTAGCTTAACTCCTGCCACAGCAGCGCGCTCATCCGCTGGCCGTTTTCAAAACAGTCCAGATCGAACTTCTCGTTCGGCGAATGGGCGTTGTCCTCCGGCAAGCCGAGGCCGAGCAGCAGCGTGTCCGCGCCGAGCACTTTCTTGAAATCGTTGACGATCGGGATGGAGCCGCCTTCGCGCATCAAGACCGGCTCGCGGTGAAACGCCTGGCGCAACGCGCGCAACGCCGCCTGCGCCTGCGGACTGGTTGGTGAAACCAGATAGGCTTCCGCGCCGTGGCCGGCCTCGATTTCCAGCCGCACGGTCGGCGGACAGATTTTCTTGAGATAATCGCAGACGATTTTGCGGATGCGCGCCGGGCTTTGGTCCGGCACGAGGCGGCAGGTGATTTTGGCGCGCGCCCAGGCCGGCACGATGGTCTTGCTGCCTTCGCCCTGATAACCGCTGGTCAGGCCGTTGATTTCAAATGTCGGCCGCGCGCTGCGCTGTTCCATCGGCGTGAAACCGCGTTCGCCGAACAATTTCTTCACGCCGAGCAATTTTTGGAGTTCGCGGTCGGTGATGGGCAGGCGCTTGAATTGTCTTCCGTTCGTAAGCCGAGAGCGGCGCAACGTCGTCGTAGAAACCGGGAATGGCGATGCGGCCATTTTTGTCGCGGAGTCTGGCAAGCAACTGGCTTAAAGCCATCGCCGGATTGTCCACCGCGCCGCCGAAAATGCCGGAATGCAAATCGCGCGACGGCCCGCGCACAGTGATTTCAAACGCGATGATGCCGCGCAGCGCGTAGGTGAGCGCCGGGTGATCTTTGTCCGGCATGCCGGTGTCGGAAACCACCACGGCGTCGCAATTCAGTTCGTTCCGGTGCGACTTGAGAAATTTCGCCAGGTTCGCGCTGCCGACTTCCTCCTCGCCTTCGATGACAAAGGTGAGGTCGCAGGGCAGGGGAGTGCCGGTTTTGAGATAAGCTTCCACGGCCTTGAGATGCGCGAAGTGCTGGCCCTTGTTGTCGGTTGTGCCGCGGGCGAAAATCGAGCGGCCCGCGATGCGCGGCTCGAACGGCGGCGACTTCCACAACTCCAACGGCTCCGGCGGCTGCACGTCGTAGTGGCCATAAACCATGAAGTGCGGTCGGGGCGTGTTTGGAGTTCCGCGTTTACGCGGCGACGAACCGGACCGCCTGAAGGCGGAACTCCCAACTGGCGTTTTGGCGACGACGATGGGATGGCCTTGGGTCGGGCAGACGCGCGCGTCAAGGCCGATTTGGCGGCAGTGCCGGGCGAGCCAGCCAGCGCAGGCGCGCAAATCCTGTTTGTGTTGCGGCTGCGCGGAGACGCTGGGGAAGCGGAGATAATCGCACAACTCGGCCACGAAGCGGGCCTGGTTGCGTTTCAGGTAATCGAGCACCAATTGCATGGCGCATAGTAAATCCGTGAACGGCGCGCTTGCCAAAACAAAAGTCAATCCGGCACAGCGGCCCGGCCGAATCGGCCAGCCGGCTTGAACCAAGGAAAAGAACAAAATGGACAGTTCGAAGAATGTCGCCGCAGCGCCGGGCTGAACATTTTTGAAACAAATCCACCGGTTGCCGGGTTATGGAGGTATGAATCGTTTTCTATTAATACCAAATCTGAAGCCGGAATTGAAAAAACTGCAGCCTTTGCCGGCGTTTAACTGTATAACAACCGCCAACTGCGAGCTTGCCGGCATGCCGGAAACCCTGGCATTGGGATCGCCCCTGGCTGCTCCACGGAAACTTCCGTCCGCACCATGGAATAAATCTTTCGCCGCCATGGGCAGTAATTTGGCTTCATGATATGCGCCGCGACATGGCAATTATTTATGCAAGAGCTTTGTATTCAGATGGGTTTTGGGCATAGAATTCGCCCTGAGGGCTTACGCCCAAGCCATGACCCAGGCACAACAGTTCGAGGTGTTCATGCAGAACTACCAAAACATGGTGTTTAGCACGGCCATGCGTTTGCTGGCCAACCAGTCCGACGCCGAAGACATCGCCCAGGAGGTTTTCCTGAAAGCCTACGAACGGTTCGATCAATTGCGTGACAGCCCGACCGCAGGCGGCTGGCTCAAAACCGTCGCCACCAATTTGAGTTTGAATCATCTTTCACGCTACCGCTCGCGGTGGAGTTTCTTCTCGGAACTGTTTGGCGGCGGTGGGGAGGAAAACGACGAAAACGAAATGGAATTTCCCGCGGAAGAAAGCAGCAATGGGAGATTGGAGCAGGCTGACCGGCGCGCCGCAGTTGAAGCGGCGCTGCAAAAACTTCCTGCTGCCCAACGCGTGCCGCTGGTGCTTTATCATTTTGAGGAACTGGCTTATGAAGAAATCGCCGCCAAACTTGGCGTTTCGCTCGGCAAAGTGAAAACAGATATTTTCCGCGGCCGTGAAGCGCTGCGGCGCCGGCTCCAGTTCCAATTGGTTGATGAACCAGAGTGAAACCGTCGGACCAACATGAATGCCGAATACGAAAAGCAACTTGAAGCCGGTGTCCGGCGCGAACTGAACGCGCTGGGTGAGCTGGAAGCGCCGGCGGAAATTGCCCGGCGCGTGATGCGCGTCATTGAGCAACGCGCCGCGAAGCCGTGGCACCAGCGCGCGTGGCAAACGTGGCCGTTGGCATTCCGGGCAGTTTCATTTGCCGGCCTGCTGGCCGCGTTTTCGTTCCTTTGTTTCGGAAGCTGGCGGTTGGGTCATTTCGCATCGCTCACTTCGGCAGCACGCGAAGTTTGCGGCTGGTTTAGTTTGGCGGACACGGTTTGGAGCGCTGTCAATGCGCTGGTCACCGCGCTGGTTCTGGCGTTCCGGAGCCTCGGGCCCTCCGTGCTCCTCGGCAGCGTCGTGATGTTGTTGATTTGTTACGCTGCGTGCGTGGGGTTGGGAACCGTTTATTTGCGGCTCGCTTTTGCGCGCCGCTGAGAGAAAGGCATTATGAAAAAGATCATTCATCACCGGCTGCTTTTGAGCGGCGCAATTGTGTGCGGCGTGCTGGCAGTGTTCGGTGCACCGATCAATCGCGCAATGGCGGAAAGCAATGAAACTACGCTTTCGTTCTCTGACTCAAATCCGCCGCCGACAGTGGCAGGCAGTGGGGAGACGAATTCGTTAACTGACAAATCAAACACGAACAGCGCTTCCGCCGTGACGAGCGGTGAGCCTCCAGACACCCAAAGGCCCGGGAGTGATTCAAACCATGACCTGGTTACATTTGGACGGAGCGTTGAGTTGCCGGCAGACCAGACCGCAAACGACATGGTGGTTATTGGCGGCTCGGCCACGGCGCTAGGGAAGGTCCGGCAGGATTTGGTGGCTATTTTTGGGAACGCGACGGTGGGCAATGAGGTTGACGGAGATGCGGTCGCGGTCATTGGCAACGTTAGATTGGAAACCAACGCCGTCGTTCATGGCGACACGGTTGCCGTGTTGGGCAACATCAAGCTGGGGCCAAACACGAAGGTTCTTGGCGATGTGGTTGCGGTGGGTGGAGCGGTGGAACGCGCCCCGGGCACCGAGATTCATGGAGAAGTGGTGGGGTTCCCGGGCTTTAGCTGGCTGGGCGAATGGCTGGAACAATGCGTGTTCAAGTTGCGTCCGCTCGCGCCGCAATTGGGCTGGCTGTGGGCCATCGCCGGCGTGATGCTCCTGATTTACCTCTTGATCGCGATTGCGTTCCCGCGCCCGGTTCAGGCTTGCGTGGACGAAATCACGCGCCGTCCGGCCACCACAATTTTAATGGGATTATTGACCAAAATCCTGCTGCCGTTCGTGCTCCTGATTCTCGTTGTCACGGGCATCGGCGTTTTTGTTGTTCCATTCCTGCTGATTGCCGTGATGGTGGCGGGCATGTTCGGCAAGGTCGCGTTGCTGGAATATTTTGGCCGGCAAATCGGCCGGCAACTCAATCTAACCGCCCTCCAAAAACCGCTGTTGGCGTTTTTGTTGGGATGGGTTCTCATCACGTTGTTCTACCTCGTGCCGGTGCTCGGCCTGATTGTCTATACCTTGACCGGCATGTGGGCGTTGGGCGCAGCGGTCATGGCCCTGTTCAGTGGCCGCCGCCGGGAAATGCCCGACAAACCAACCGCGCCGCCGCCCGTCTATGGACCGCCGCCAGCTTACGGCTCACCAGCAGCGATGGCCGCCGTCGCGTCCGCGCCAATGACTGGCGCTCCACCAGTCAATCCAACGGCGGCTCCGGCGGAAACATCAGCGCCGTCTGGTAGTCCCGAAAGTCCGGCTCAAAATGCGCCGCCAGTTCAAACAATCTCTGCCGTGCCGCCTGCCACGCCGCCGGCTTTGCCCGAATTATTGTCTTATCCCAAAGCCGGTTTCTGGGAACGCATGTGGGCCGGGTTTTTAGATACGGTCCTGGTTGGAATCCTGGGGGCCGTTGTGGGCGGTGCGCCGCTGGGTTTCATCGTGGCACTGGCGTACTTCGCGGGCATGTGGGCGTGGAAAGGCACCACCATCGGCGGCATCGTGCTTAAGCTGCAGGTCGTGCGCACCGATGGCCAGCCGGTGACCTTTGTCGTGGCACTCGTCCGGGGACTGGCTGCTGCGTTTTCCGTGGTCATACTCTTTCTCGGATTCCTGTGGATTGCGTGGGACCGGGACAAACAAGGCTGGCACGACAAAATTGCCGGAACAGTTGTCGTGCGCGTGCCGCGTTCCGTCCCGTTGGTCTGTGTTTGACTCCAAGAACGGAGCAGGGGAGATGGCATCCGATTTAGCTGGTTTAATTGAGCAGCCCGGTGCAAACTCCATCATGAGCAAAACCAAGCCCGCGCCGCGAACCCGATTGCAACCACTGGAAACCGGTCAAGTCTGGCGGGTGACGGGACTGAAACTCGAAGTGGGACTTATTGGCAAATGGCTGGTGCATTACAAACTGTCCAAACCCAACGCCGTCAGAATTCCCAACTCCGTTGGCGGCCGGACGACCATTGAGAAATATCTTAAGAAGAACAAGGCCGTCCTGATTAAGGGATAATTTAAGTTCACGCGGCGCAGTCGCGAATTAGATCTTAAACCAGCCTTTCGAAGCGGACCACGAAAATGGCCGGGCTTTTTGGTTTCCAAAATCTTCAAACGTGCCTCATCTTTCGCTCGAGATTTATGAACCAGGAAAGATGGACTGCCGTTGACCGTTACATTGCCGATTTGCTTGAACCGTCCGACGCCGCCCTAGACGAGGCGCTTAAAGCCAGCGTTGCTGCCGGCCTGCCGCCAATGAACGTTTCACCGACACAAGGCAAGCTGCTGCAACTTTTGGCAAGGATTCAAGGAGCGCGAAACATTCTCGAAATTGGAACACTCGGCGGTTACAGCACCATCTGGCTGGCCCGGGCGTTGCCGGCTGGCGGACGGCTAATCACACTGGAGTTTGACCTGAAACACGTCGAAGTCGCTCGTGGCAACATTGCCCGCGCCGGCCTGGCCGGTGTTGTTGATCTGCGCGTTGGCCGGGCGCTGGACACGCTGCCGCAACTCGCCGCCGAAGGCTGCGGCCCGTTTGACTTGATCTTCATAGACGCCGACAAGCCCAGCACCGCCGATTACTTCGCGTGGTCGCTCAAACTTTCGCGGCGCGGCAGCGTCATCATCGTGGACAACGTCGTGCGCAAAGGCGCAGTGACCGACGCGACCAGCGACGATCCGAGGGTCCAGGGCATGCGCCGGTTCTTTGACGCCCTTGCCGCGGAAAAGCGCGTCAGCGCCACGGTTCTCCAGACTGTCGGCAGCAAAGGCTATGACGGCTTTGCCATCACAGTTGTAACGGAATAGAACCACGCAGCGCAGGAATGGCGTCAATTTTCCGTGAATGCTTTTGCTCGGACAGGTCAATAAACACCAACGGGAAACGCGTGCCGGGAACGAGACCGCCTGAATTGTCAGGAACGGTGTAGGAATCAGGTTTGGTATGCCAATTGCGATCAGAAGCTCATGCGGTTCTAACTGATGCAGTCTGCCAGTAAGCTACAAGCGGCTTCAATCTTCCAGACCCGGTCGGTGGATCAACCTTCTGGCCGGGGCTTTTTTATTTTAGCGGTTATCAATTTGTAGGTATTTGCCATAAGCGGAAGATGCCGCTTCTGACGGAGCTTGAAAACCTTTTTTCTTTTAGCTCTACAAAGATGTCACGCCTACGACGTTTAGTGAGGCCGGTTTGTTCGTGGCGTTGTGCACTGGCGCATTTCGTCAACGGCAGTGCTGGTACTGGCAGATTGAATAAGGAAGGCAGGAACCGAGAAATCGGTTTTTCCTGATCCGTTTTTATCCGTCTCCAATTGAATTTCCTTTTCTTCAATCGCTTTCCGATTATCCTGTTGCGCTCTAAATTAGAGAATAAATGGACGCGGCGCATATTAGAAATTTCAGCATCATTGCCCATATTGATCATGGGAAGACGACGCTGTCGGACCGCCTTCTGCATCGCACGGGCACAATCTCGACGCGCGAGATGGAGGATCAGTTGCTCGATTCGATGGACCTCGAAAAGGAGCGCGGCATTACCATCAAGGCGCATCCGGTCACGATGCTCTACCAGGCCAAAAACGGGGAGACGTATGAGCTGAACCTGATTGATACACCGGGGCACGTGGATTTTTCCTACGAGGTGTCGCGCAGCCTGAGTGCGTGTGAAGGGGCGCTGCTCATCATTGACGCGGCGCAGGGCGTGGAGGCGCAAACGGTCGCCAACGTACACTTGGCGATGAAGCAAAACCTCGCGATCATCCCGGTCATCAACAAGATTGATTTGCCGCACGCGAACGTCGCCTCAACCAAGCAGCAACTGGAGGAGATTCTGGCGATCCCCGGCGAGACGGCGATTCCCGCCAGCGCCAAGGAGGGGATTGGGATTGATGAAATTCTGGAGGCGATTGTCGCGCGCATTCCGCCGCCGACACCGACAGGGCAGGGGAGTTTGCAGGCGCTGGGATTCGATTCCTATTTTGACACTTACAAGGGCGTCGTCACGCATGTGCGGGTGTTCAACGGCGAGTTAAGGGCCGGACAGCACGTAAAGTTGTTTCATTCGGGCAAGAATGTGGAGATCAAGGAGGTCGGCAGCTTCAATCCCAAACCTTACGTCCGCGAGAAACTGGAGGTGGGCGAGACGGGTTACATGACGGCGAACATCAAAAGCCCGCAGGAAGTGAAAATGGGCGACACCATCACGGACGCGCGAAATCCGTCGCCGGCGTTGCCTGGTTTTCTGGAAATCCATCCGATGGTGTTCAGCGGGATTTATCCGATCAACACGGCCGATTACGAGCATCTCAAGGCGAACCTGGCGAAGTTGCAGTTGAACGATTCGGCGTTTGTGTATCAGTCGGAAACGTCGGTCGCGCTCGGGTTCGGCTTCCGCTGTGGATTTCTCGGCCTGTTGCATCTGGAAATTGTGCAGGAACGGCTGCGCCGCGAATACAACATGGACATCATCGCGACCTATCCCAGCGTCATTTACAAGGTGACCCTGACGGACGGCACGCTGAAGGAGGTGGACAACCCGGCGTTTCTGCCCGAAGTGACTTATATTGATAAAATCGAGGAGCCGGCGGTCAAAGCGTTTGTGATCTGCCCGAACGAAAACATCGGCGACATGATGGCGTTGATTTCTGAAAAACGTGGCGTGGTGGATCACACCGAAACGCTCGATTCCCGCCGCGTCATGCTCACGAGCATTTTGCCGTTGAACGAAATCCTCATTGATTTCCATGATCGCATCAAAAGCATTACGCGCGGCTACGGCTCGATGGATTATGAGCACGCCGGTTATCAGGTGTCCGACATGGTGAAGCTGGACATGCTGGTGAACGGCGAGCCGGTGGACGCGTTCTCCTGCATCGTGCATCGCGCCAAGGCGGAGGGCAGGGGACGGGCGCTCGCCGCCAAGCTGAAGGAAGTCATCCCCCGGCAGCAATACACCGTGGCCATCCAAGCCGCCATTGGCGGCAAAATTGTCGCGCGCGAAACTGTCGGCGCGTTCCGCAAGGACGTGACGGCGAAATGTTACGGCGGCGACATCACGCGGAAGCGCAAGTTGCTGGAGAAACAAAAGGAAGGCAAAAAGCGCATGAAATCGTTTGGCACCGTGAACATTCCGCAGGAGGCGTTCATTGAGGTGCTGAAGGCGTAGCTTAATTCCTTTTATGCACTACGAAATTGACTTCGTCCCGTCTGCGCTGGAACAGCTTCGCGGTCTGCCAAAGGATGCACGCCGTTTGATTGGCGGGAAATTGGATCGTGCCCAGCATGACTTGACCGGCGACATCAAGAAGCTAAAGGGATTCAAGAATAAGTATCGCCTGCGCGCCGGCAATTATCGTGTGCTATTTGAATTGGAAGGCGCTTGCATCGTGGTGTATGATGTGGGCGATAGAAAAGACATCTATGAGTGACGCCGTTTCGACATCTGCCAAGCCGCCGGGCAACTGGACGCAGCTCAACAAACAACTTGCCCAAGCCAAAGCTTTGCTGCGTCAGATGAGCCGGACAGTCGAAGACATCGAAGACGCCCGCACGATTGAGCGCGCCAAACGCGCCAACGCCAATAAACCACGCATTCCATGGGCACTGGTTAAAAAGGAATTGGGAATGCCTTAAGCCCTGATCCATTCCGCAAGGACGTGACGGCGAAATGCTACGGCGGCGACGTCTCGCGCAAACGCAAATTGTTGGAGAAACAAAAGGAAGGCAAAAAGCTTATGAAATCGTTTGGCACCGTGAACATTCCCCAAGAGGCGTTCATAGAAGTTCTCAAGGCCTGAGACACGGATTGCACCATTTCCGGTCTGGACACATTCCATCGGTCGCCTACCATCCGCGTGCCTGAATTGAGGCGCGGCAAAAATGGAATCGGCATCTCAAATCCTGAAATGGGCGGCATGGTTCCTGTTGACGACCTCGATCGCGTGTTTGACGGCTTGCAGCCCGCTTGAAAATTCCGCGGCGCTGCATCCATATCAATACGCCCCGCCGAGTTACAGCGGACCGTGGCAGGCCCCGGGGACTCCATTGCCTTTGGGCCGGGGCATGGACACAAATTCTCCGGACACCCTTTCCAGTTCCAATCAGCCTTCGTCGGCCTTCGTCCCCGGCGTGCCGGGCCGGACCAACGATCTGCCGGACCTGATTGACCTCGCCGAACGCGTCAATCCCCAAACCCGCGCGGCGTGGGAACAGGCCCGCGCCGCCGCCGCGCGGCTCGGCCTGGCGGACAGCGCGTATGCGCCCGTGCTCGCGTTGCTGGCGACCGGCGGATACTCTGGCAATGACTATCCGGCGTCCGGCGGGGTATTGACCGCGTCGGGACCGGGGTTCAATCCCGGCGTGTCGCTCGAATGGACGCTTCTCGATTTCGGCGGCCGGCGCGCAACCTTCGACAGCGCCGCGCAACAATTGCTGCAAGCCAACTTCCAGTTCAACCGGACCCACCAGCAACTGGCCTACGATGTCGAGCGCGCTTTTTACGCGTTTGATTCCAGCCGCGCCGAACTGGATGCAGCCGAGGCAACTTTGAAGACCGCCCAAAATGTCGAGCAGGTCGCCGACTTGCGGCTGCAAAACGGCCTGGGAACCGAGACGGACCTCTTGCAGGCCCGGCAGGAGCTTGCCCGCGCGGAATTTGATTTGCAGTCCGCGCAGCGAAACGTGTCGGACGCCTGGGCGTCGCTCGCTGAAAGCCTGGGGATTTCCCCCGCGGCAACTTTCCCGGTGGTTGACTTGTCCGCCCTCCCGCTGCCGACCAATTTGGTTGAATCCGTCGAGGCCGCCATGGATCGCGCGTTTCGCCAGCGTCCCGACCTGGCCGCGCAACTCGCGCAGGTCCGGGCGCGTGAAGCCGACGTGCGCCGCGTGGAAGCCGAATACCGCCCGAGCATCGCCCTGTCGGGCACGGCGGGAGGCAACATGGGAAACTGGCATGTCACGGCGCCGGGAAGTCCGGCCTCGTCCTACGATTATGCGGATCCCGAATACGGAGCTTTTCTCACCTTCTCCTGGAACCTGTTCGATGGTTTTGAACGACGCAACGAACTCCGTGAAGCCAAGGCCCGCCGGGACGAGGCCGAAGCACAGTTGACCGCGCTTGAACTCAAAACCCAGCGGGAAGTCTGGAGGGCTTATGCCGACGCCAAGGCATCCTTCCTCCAATATGACTTTGCCCGCGCCTTGCTTACCGCCTCCGAGAATGACTACGATGCCGCGTTGACATCCTATCAAAACGGACTCGGAACTGTGATTGAACTGCTCACGGCCGAACGCGATCTCGCCCGCGCGCGGACGACGCTCGTCGAGAGCCGCGCGGGCGTCCTGATATCGTCCGCTACCCTCGCCTTTGCGGTCGGCGATTGGACCGGTGGCCCGGCCAAGATGGCAAAAGCCCCAGCCGACGTGGAAAAATAAAACCGCCAGCCATGATTTCCGAACATTCCCAACCCTTCAAATTTGGAGTCTTTCTGGCCGCGCTCATGCTGTTAAACGGTTGCGATCCCAGCGTCAATTTTTACGGCTCGTTTTTCCCGGCCTGGATCTGGTGCCTGACGCTTGGCATTGTGATTACCGTTTTACTCCGCTTTCTCTTTGCCGCCCTCCGGCTCGAACGCAATCTGGGACCATTGATTTTGATTTATCCCTGCCTGGTACTGCTCCTGTCCTGCATCGCGTGGCTGGTGCTTTTTAAAAACTGAGACCTATGGATAATTCCCAGGACCCACGCTGGCTGCGAATCGCGGGCCGATTGATCGGCCTGGCCATCATCGCCGGCAGCCTGGCGGCGGCGTTTTACGTGACCCGGTTGCTTTACCATCGTCCGCGCACCGACGACGCGGTGGTGCGGGCGAATCTGGTCGGCATCGCGCCGCACGTCAGCGGGCCGATCATCGAACTGAACGTGGTGGACAATCAGGAGGTGCAGGAAGGGGATTTGCTTTTTGTCATTGATCCGCGGCCGTTCGAGGTCGATTTGGAGCGCGCCCGGGCAAATCTCCTGCTCACCCAAAGCGAACTCCAGGCCACTTCCAATGCCGTGGCCGCGGCCAGGGCGAATGTGCAGCAGCTCGAAATCGAGGATGCTTTCGAGGCGGACCACGTTAAGCGCCTCAAATCCCTGGTTGCGGGAAAATTTGTCACGCAGGATGAGTTCGAAGCCGCGCAGGTCAAAGCCAGTGCCGCGCAGGCCGCCTTGGCCCAAGCCCGCCAGGAACTCGCCCGCCAGCAAAATCTGCTGGGGCAGTATGGCGATTTGAATGCCCATCTGAAAGCCGCCGCAGCCGCCGTTGACGCGGCAAAATTAAACCTGGATTACTGCCGCGTTCGCGCCCCGTTCCGGGGACGGGTTACCAATCTCAACATCTCGAGAGGAGAATATGCACAGGCGGGCAAACAGGTCTTCGCGCTGGTGGACACGCGGGTCTGGTATGTGATTGCCAATTTTCAGGAAACCTATTTGGAATACATTAAACCGGGCATGGCAGCGGACATTTTTTTATTAAGTTATCCCGGACACCGTTTCCGTGGAACTGTCGAGGGCATCGGCTGGGCCGTCCTGTCACCGGATGAGGAAACAGTTGGTGTTCTGCCGAGCGTTACTCCCACTCTAAACTGGGTTCGTCTCGCGCAACGGATTCCCGTCCGAATCCGCCTGGAAGCTCCCGATCTCAACCGGCCCTATCGCATGGGCATGACCGCCGTGGTGACCTTGTACGACAGGACCGATGCCGCTCCGGTGTCGGAGCAAAAACCCTCGCCGTGAGCCGGCAGGGCAACATCTCGGCGGTAGGTTGGGAGAATCACCTGTTGAAATTCCTCCGCGCCGAGATGGCGCCCACTTCCGGGCGCGTCCAGGCAACCGCCCGCGTTGTGGTTGCCTGTCTCGTAACTACGGTGCTCATCATGACGATGCATTCCCCGCACGCTTCCTATGCCATCGTCACGATTTTTGTCATCAGCCAGACCAACGCCGGCGCTTCCTTCTCCAAAGCGTTGCTGCGCATTCTGGGCACCGCTTTCGGCACCGCCGTTGGCATAGCGGCTTACATTGCTTTTCTCGACCATCCCTGGTTGCGTGTCGCGCTGCTGGGACCGCTCGCGGCTTTTTTCATGTTTCTTTCGCAGACCACCACCGCTCCCTATTTCGGGCTGCTGGCGGGGATTACGGCCATCATGGTCATGACCGCAACGGGTTCCGATGCGGACAGCGGCCTCCACGTCGGACTTTGGCGTTTTGCCATGGTCCTTCTTGGCGCTGTCGTCGGCACCGCCGCGCAAATGTTTCTCTGGCCGGGCGACCCGGAGAATCTCCTCCTCTCGGCGCTGATTGAGCGGCTGAGTGCTGTCGAAAACCTGGTTTCGGCCGTTCGTGATGGCCGCCAGCCCGATACCGCCCGGCTTAATTCGCTGTTGTTGACCGGGCTTTCCCGCCAGCTCGACCTCCTCGACAACGCCGAGGCCCGCGAGCCGTCACTGCGACTGCATCACGCGGAACAGGTTGCTTTGATCGGCGTCGTCGAGCAGTTGCTCACGGCCGCCGTCGCGTTTGCCGAAGTCGCGCGCCATCATGACGCCATGCCATCCCCGCCGGCGGGTGAACGTCTGGCCGCAATCGTCACCCGCTGTGCCCGACTTCGTGAAGCGCTTCAGAACCGGCAACCGACGGAAACGTTTGACGAGGCGGCCAAGCTCCCGCCGGACGCGGACATCGCCGCCACCAATGCCGCCGCGCTCCTTCCGGGACTTATTGAAATGGAGCAAATCATTTCTTCACTTCCGCAAGCGACTGGATTTCTGGATCACAACCGAAAACCGCAGGCAACGCTGCCTTCGAAACTGACATTCGATTCGCCCACGAGGCGGGCGTTTTTTACACCAGCCTTTTCGCTGGGCAACACGAATGCGATTATGTTTTCGCTCCGAACCGGCCTCGCCGCGACGCTGGCCTATGTATTATACGAGGGCATGGCCTGGCCGGGCCTTTCAACCTCGGTCTGGACCACGATCATCATTGCGCAATCCACCTTGGGCGCGAGCCTGCAAAAGGCGCTCCTGCGCCTCGCTGGAGCCATCCTCGGCGGCTTGCTCGGTTTGCTCACCATCGTTTTGCTGATGCCAAACATGGACAGTATGACTCCTTTGCTGGTCGTGGTGGCTGCCGTTACCACGCTGGCCGCCTGGATCATCGCTGGCAGCACGCGCATTGCCTATGTTGGTGTTCAAATGGGGCTTGCCTTTGCTCTTTGCGTTCTCAACGACCTTGGCCCCACGACGGATTTGGTGCCCGCCCGTGACCGCGTGATCGGCGTTCTCCTTGGTATTGGAGTGTCGCTACTGGTGTTCAACCTTACCGGCGGCACCGTCCTTGCCGGAGTCGCGATGCGGCGCACGCTGGCAAGCGCCCTCCATTCACTCGCGCGACTTGCGCGCGTGGGACTTCGGGAAGATCCGTCAGCGGCAACCGTGAGGCCGGCGCGTGGCTGGCGGTGGAAGGTTTACCAGGACCTCACCACAACCCTGCGTCTGCATGACGAATCAAAATTTGAATGGGGCGCCGGGCTGGCAAACGCCGAAGCCGAACGCGCCCGCGTCACCCGCATGACCGCCGACGCCCAATCCATCTTTCTCGCATTGATTGCCCTGGTTCATCACCGGCTAAGCGTGGACCTCACTTCCATACCTTCCGCCCTGCGCGCGGAGTTTCAATCCCTCGCTCAAGAAGTGGTGATGCGGCTCGAAGCGCTGGCCAATCGGGTTGAGGGGAAGGCCGAATCCTCTTCAACCGACCTCGTTCCGCAATTGGCACGGGTGAATGCGGCCGCCCACGATGCCACGCCCGCGCTTGAACCGCAGCTCCTGGCCCATCTGCCGGGACGTCTTGCCCTTTACGAAGTACTCGTCGCGAAGATCGCCCGACTCGACCGCGATGCCGTGCCACCGATCAGGCACGAACCAGCCGTCGTCGCACACCACGGGTTGGCGGCTTCCTAGTTATCACGCAAAGCCGTTGCGGTTCGGAAACATTCCGCGCAAATGGCAGAATAAAGACAAAACGGATAAAATCCATTGGGAATGTCAATCTTCCCCAAGAAGCCTTCATCGAAATGCTAAAAGCGTGAACGGAAGCCGAGAGTCGAGGGTCGAAGGACGAGGGCAGGGGATGGTTTTGTGCTAGTTCTGTGCGAATGCTTGCATTTTGGCCCGCGACCCTCGACACTCGTCGCCCGAGACATTTTATGATCCGCTGGTTGTTTTCCAAAACGGTTCGCGAAGCCGTCGCGATGCGCAAACACGTCCATCGCTGGTACTGCGCGCAGCGCGACGTGCTCTCGCCCCAGGCGATTGGCGCGGTGACGTTCGCCATGAACGCGCTGCAAACCGCCATCAACGAAGAGAAGCCAAACACGGGCAGAATCCGGATCAAGATGGAGGAGCTGGAATTCGCCGCGAACAAATGGCTGAAGCCGTATCCGAATGCCATGTGGCGCGAGAACGTGGAGGTGTTGCTGGTGGCCATTGCCGTGGCGATGGGCATCCGCACATTTTTCATTCAACCTTTTAAAATTCCCACCGGCTCGATGCAGCCGACGCTTTATGGAGTGACGTCCGAGCCTGATTTCACACCTATTTTTGGCGATATCAACGAGGGCGTGGATGATAGAGCCCAAATCCAGACTGAAATAGACAGGCAGGTTAAGTTACAGAAAATGATGAAAATCCCGAATGCCTGGAGACGCATCGTGGACTGGTTCCACGGGACTTCCTACGTTCATTTTGTTGCTCCGACTGACGGCACGGTGGATGCGATTGCCAAACCCTGGCCTCCGGCTTTCTTTTCCCTTTATCAGCGCATAGAATTTGCCGCACAGTGGTACACCCTCTGGTTTCCACCAGATGAGGGGGAAGAACCACTGAAATACCGGACTGGCCTAGCGTTGGATCCCGGGCGCCAGTTTCACAAAGGCGAGGATGTGATAAAGTTTAGTGTCCATGCTGGTGATCATTTGTTTGTGGACCGGCTGACGTATAATTTCCGGCAACCCGAACGCGGCGAGATTGTAGTTTTCGAAACCAGGGGAATTCCCGAAGACCAACGGGACACTTATCGTATCCCGGCAAACGAGTTTTATATCAAACGCCTCGTCGGACTGGGTGGTGAAACCCTGTCCCTTAAACAAGATTATGAAGTTGCGAACGTGCCGAGATTGGGGACGGTTCCGGTTGGGCACCTGGTCATAAACGGCCAGCCCTTGTCGGTTTTGACTCCGCATTTTGCAAATTTGTACGCTTTTGCCAGCGCCCGGACCGGCCAAAAGGTTTTGGATTATCAACCCAATCACTACTACGGACACGGGATGTTGAAATTGCTGGCTCCGGGGGAGAGTTACCAAGTGGAACCAAATCATTATTTTGTCATGGGTGACAACACGATGAACAGTCTGGACTCGCGTTACTGGGGGGATTTCTCCAGCGGCTATGTCATCGGCAAATCCTTCTTTGTCTATTGGCCCATCACCAAACGGTTTGGCTGGGGCAATCAGTAGGACCCGCAAACCAAAAATGAACGGCGCGAACAGCGAAACCGTTTTAATTACCGGCGCTTCATCGGGCATCGGGTTGGAACTGGCGAAATGTTTTGCAGCGGACGGTTCCCGTTTGGTGCTGGTCGCCCGCAACACGGACGCGCTGCAATCGCTCGCCGATGAATTGCACCGAGTACACAATGTTGAGGCGTCCGTTTTGACCGCCGATCTTTCTTTGCCCGAAACGCCGGAACTCATCTTCAGGGAGTTGCAGGGCAGGGGAATCACGGTGGATGTTCTGGTGAACAACGCCGGCTTTGGCACTTATGGCAGGTTTGCCGGAATACCGCTCCAACGGCAGCTCGAAACGGTCCAGGTGAACATCACCGCGTTGATGCACCTGACCGGATTGTTTCTCACCGGCATGTTGCAACGCCGACGCGGAGGAATCCTGAACGTCGCCTCCGTGGCGGGTTTCGTGCCGGGTCCCGGCATGGCGGTTTACTACGCGACCAAGGCCCATGTCCTGTCCTTCACCGAAGCGTTGGCCCAAGAACTTGCCGGTACGAACGTGATCGTAACCGCGTTGTGCCCGGGTCCCACGATAACAAACTTTGCCAAGATGGCGCACATTAACAAGGAGGAACGCCTGATCCGAATGGCCAGAATGAGCGCGGAGGCGGTAGCGATTTATGGTTATCGCGCATTTCGTAAGAAAAAAGTGGTGGCAGTACCCGGACTGCAAAACCGCCTAATCATACTCATTTCCCGGTACCTGCCCCGTTCAACAGTCAGGATATTGGCCGGCAAATCTAACGGAATTTAACGCATAACAAGGGTTAACGAGCGGGGAATTGGCAAAGAACTAGCTGATAAGCGGGTCGGTCTATAACGATTAACTCGAAACTTCGCAGCAATGTTTACTTCACCAACTTTCACAATTGGGATTCCGCTCTTGGTTGCCTGTGGCCTCGTCTGTTTTGGAATTAGACGCTTGTTAAAGCATTTTCGCGATCAATTCCGCGAAGATAACAGCTCCAATGAAACTTCCTGTAATCCAAATAGCGCAAGAAAGCCACACTGACATTCGCAAAACACCTGCATGGCATTTTTTACGCTTCAATATCATATGATGCACAATGTTTGTTGACGTGTCAACAAGAATTCGCATCACTGCCCGAAGAAAGGACACACACGACTTGCAGACCCCACCCACCCACAATTTTTTTCGCAGGTTAAATTGTTGACCACAATTTGCACGTCTGCTTTCATAAGGACATGGTAACAGGCAGAGTTATGCAAACCCGCTGTGCACGACGCAGTGCACAGCCAGTCGTATATCAATAGTTAGGCGACTTCGAGCATTTATGAAAAGACAACCTTTATCCTATATCGGTGGTTTCCTCATTCTCATTGGAGTTGCTTTTCTTTTGCTGGCTGTATTTGGCATCCAAGCACTCGTTGCGCACGATGAGTGGTTTGTGCCGCATTTTTTCGGACCACAGCATTCGCCAGAGTATGGCTATGACCAGCTTTATGCTTACACCGTCAATCTTACGAAACTGCGCGGTCAGGCAGAGCTTCGTTTTATTTACACGCTCGCCAGCTCGTGCGTGATTCTGGGCGGAGTGTTGTTCGCGTGGGCGTGTGACCGCAGACGGCTTATTGATTTTACGAAGCAGTCGCCTAACACCGCGCTGGAGCCAACTCCGACTGCCCCTTGAGTTTATGGACGGTTTGAGTTATACAACGATTATCGAGCTTGCGGAGCCACTCGCCCGTCGGCGTGGCTCAGCTTTGGATCGTTAGGGCAGGGGAGGCACAATGTTTGTTCGGGTGTCAACACTTTTTTTTCGGAGCGTCAGCGTTTGAGACAGCAACGGTTTTGCTTTTAAGGTGAACCATACCTCGATACGCCGGGCGGCGTCGGGTTAGTTCGTTCGCCCCTCGCCGCTAAGTTGAGGCACTCACCGCCGACTCCTGCGCTTTAGCCGCGCGCGCGGCATGATGCTGCGCGTTTGCGTATGTGACTTTCGATGGTAGCACCTTGAAGTCCAAGTGATGCTTCTTGGCAAAATCGCGGAAGCCCTCGAAGGTATCAAGCTGGCCGATGTAACAACACTGCTCGCGGTGGTTCACACAATCCCACACAAGAAGCGTAGCACCCTCATCACCCGACCAGACCAATGTTCCAAAATCATCACTCATAGTAAGAGAGCAGGGGAGGGGAGTTCCAACACGTCACGCGCTTTAACACGCCTTTGACCGTTCGGAAAACCAAGCTGCGCCAAAACAAGCCCACCTTCCATGCAAGCCGACTCCACAGTAGGTTCTACCGTGTCGAAAAAACGACCGCCCGCCAAGTAAACTCTATACCGCTTCAACTTTGCTTTCATATCCATACAATCCATTCATCATATAAAGAGACACTTCATCAGGCTCCCTTGGGTCGCCGCGCTCCGCGCGGCTCCCCAAGGGAACCCCTTTGGCACATAGGCCAAACCATAGACCGGGAGTGGCGCGCAATTAACTGCGACGGCCAACATCAACCGGCTGGAGATTCCCGACGGCAGGACATGATGTTTCCGCTGCGACTGGAAACGAATCCACGACACGGATGCCATGATTCATTTCGTGAGAGCCTAGCAACGGGCTGTCTGTCCACCTGAAGAAATTCTTTGAGAAAGTAATAACCGACTCCGTGCGCTTATTCACTTCATACGCATTTTTTACAAGGTAATCAGCACCCTCGCCGCAACCATAAAGACGCACATCCGGGCACATTCCAGCACCGCGTTGCATATCGTTGCGCCACGCATGTTCAATCTTGAACGTATCCGCGAGCACCGGAACAAACGAACGAATCTTCAAAAACGCATGAGCATGTGGCCGTCCGAACTTTTCGCCATGCTCATACGCATGAACCCACACCAGACGACCCGACCGCCTAGGAAGTTTGAACAGAGCATTCAGACAACCGCAAAACCGCAACCACAAGAACAAAGAAAAACTGCCACTCACAGAGTCACGCTCGTAATCAAGCGAGACAAAGAAGTGCCAGTTGTGGCAGCGAATGGCTTCAGCCAATCCGATTGATTCAACATTTCGTCCCATCACTCCACCACCTCCGCCGCGGAAACCCGGGCAACGACAGTAGTAACCACCCTGACATTTCCAGCAAGCAGGGCATCCAGCTTGCGATTAATCTCGGCAATGTCTGACTGGTCATACCTGGGCACCACACGGCCCCCGCGAAAGTGTTCTCCGCAATCCTGAAGCAAGTCAGCAAGCTTGCGGTCGAGCGGAGGGAAATTCTGGTCAGGAAATGAATAGCGGCTGAACAAGTCCAGCACTCCGGAGAATTGAAGCCAACGAACGAAATCAGCCGCCGCTAGGACGTTTTTCCCTTCGCGCACTTCACGAGCCAGACGTTCAAGGTTGTTCACCGTCTCTGAGTAAATCCGGCTCAAGGTCGTCCGATACCCCAATTCAATGTCTTGGCCGATAGCGCGAAGGTTGGCAAACTGTTTTGGAGAAAGCCCGGCCACGCGGTTTGCAGACCGATTGGCAATTTCGACATGTTCTTCTTTTACTAGATTTAACTGCATTTAATATAATACACTATTATGCTTATGTCAAGCACTTATTTTACAAACTTATCGTGCGGAACAATTCCCGTTGTTATATTTAGAGTTTCTTTCCTACCAGTAGGAATCAAAACCCCAATGATTCCGCTAGAATCAGCTTGTTAAAGGATGCACAATGTTTGTTATATTTACATTGTGAATATCTTCATTTTGACGAAAATGCAGGCATAGCATATCTAATATCATTAATGAAATTCAAATCGGCCATGTGTGCGCTGGCTGCGTTGTTGGGGGTGATTTTTAGCGCGAGCGGAATGAACCGGTGGCAAGCGTTGTCCATGCTGGAAACCGGAGACAACGATTGTGCAGTTGGACGCTGCGGAGAAATTTCCCGGTTTCAAATCCGCGCCCAACTTTGGCCAGGTGGCAACTGCCAGAACCCGGGAACCGCCTTGGCCGTTGCCCAACGCATCATGCAGGCGCGAATGAAGCAGTTTGAACAGACCCACAAACGTCCGCCAACGGATTTTGAATTTTATATTTTGTGGAATGCGCCGGCGGAGGTGGATCATCCCGATCCTTGCGTGGCTGAACGTGCCCAGCGGTTTGCGAACCTTGTCGAGAATGGCGAACCTCAAACCCAGGCAGCCAATTCTTTCAAGAAGCCAACAAATGCGTCCTGAAATTCTGCGCCAACTCATAGGTTTTCAGATATTCTTGCACGGTTTGTTCCCAGGAGAAGACGGTTTTCATTGCGTTACGCTGGCATAGCCGCAGCAGATCCGGTTGTTGGTAAAGAGCAAGCGCCTTGCGAATCGCCTTGGCCAGCGCCCGGGCTGAATATTCGCGAAACTTGATTCCATTGGCGCGCTTCGGGTCTTCGGTAAAGTCAATCACACTGTCGTCCAAGCCGCCCGTGGCGCGAACGATTGGAATCGCCCCGTACCGAAGACTATACATCTGGTTCAACCCACTCGGCTCAAAGCGCGACGGCATGAGGTAAAAATCGCACGCGGCCTCAATGCGATGCGCCAGGCCTTCGTCGTAAACCACGCGAGCGGCGATTTTCGACGGGAAACGACGCATGAGTTGCGAATAGCCCCGTTCGTAGGCAACGGAACCGTTGCCCAGCAATACGAACTGCATCTCGGTGCTCAACATTTCTTCGAGCGCACCCAATTGAATATCCACGCCTTTCTGATCCGCCAGTCGTGAAATCGTGCCGAACAGCGGCACTTCCCGGCACTCCGGTAAACCGACTTCCTTCTGCAAGGCAAGCTTGCAGGTGGCTTTGCCGGTCAGGCGCGTCAGTGAATAGGGACTTGCCAAAAAAGGATCATGCGCCGGATTCCATTCGTCGTAATCCACACCGTTGAGGATTCCCAAAAGCCGGTTCCGACGACGGCGCAGCAGCCCATCCAGACCGTAACCGAATTCTTCCGTCATGATTTCACGCGCATAACGTGGACTGACCGTCGTGAGAGTGTCGGCGAACACGATGCCGGCTTTCATGCAATTCAGGTGGCCATAAAACTCCACGCCTCCGATGGTGAAAAAATCCAGCGGCAGGTTCGTCAGGGCGAAATCGCCCGGTGGAAAAATTCCTTGATACGCCAGATTGTGAATGGTCAGGCAGACGGGTGGCGGATTCCCCCACCCTTCCGCGCGCTGCTGCTCCAGCATCAACGCCGGCACCAAAGCGGTCTGCCAGTCGTGAACATGCACGACGTCTGGCCGCCACGGCAGATAACGCGCGAGATGGGCAACGCATTTCGAAAGAAAAATGAAGCGCTCGGCATTGTCTGCGTAGCTGATGTCGTTCTCCAGGTAAATTCCAGCGCGATCAAAAAAATCCGGCTGCTGGACGAAATAAACGCCCAATCCCTTCTCCATTTCGAGCGACCACAATCCTCCTTGGACGTGTCGGTCGCCCAGCGGCAAATCGAATTGCCAGTCCATCCGGCGTATTTGGGGAAATCGTTCGCAGATGCCGCGATACAGCGGCGTGACAATGCGCGCTTCATGGCCTGCGCGTGCCAAGGCCTTGCCCAACGCGCCCACCATGTCGGCCAGCCCGCCAGTTTTGGAGAACGGATGAACTTCACTGCTGGCCAGAAGAACTCTCATAAAACGCAGCCACAATAAATCGCGAAAGGGTTTTTGTGGGTGATGTACATTCTTATGGCAATAACTTTTCCGCGGTTCACGCGCGGAGGTAATCTGTTTTAAAATACGGCTGCAGCGGCGCAGGAATTTTCAAACTGCCGTCGGGTTGCTGATGCGTTTCGATCAGCGCGACGAACAATCGTGCCAGAGCCGTGCCGCTGCCGTTGAGAATGTGCGGAAATTTGTTTTCGCCCGATTCCGTTTTGAACCGCAGATTCATCCGGCGGGCTTGAAAGTCCTCGCAATTCGAGCAGCTCGAAACTTCGAGATAACTCCCCTGCCCCGGCGCCCAGACCTCGAGGTCATAAGTCTTCGCGCTGGCAAACCCCATGTCGCCCGTGCATAGCAACAGCACGCGATAATGGAGGTCAAGCAGTTGCAGAACCTTTTCCGCGTTGGCGACCATTTTTTCCAATTCGTCGTAGCCGTTCTCCGGCTTGACGATTTTTATCAACTCGACCTTGTCGAACTGATGAACGCGAATCATGCCGCGCGTGCCGACGCCCGCCGCGCCCGCCTCGCCGCGAAAACACGGCGTGTAGGCGCAATAACGAATCGGCAATTGCTTTTCCGCCAGAATTTCCCCGCGATGAATGTTCGCTACCGGCGTTTCCGCCGTCGGAACCAAATATAATTTACCAAGTTCCCCTGCCCTGTCACCTTCAGCCACACCGTAATACTGGTCCTTGAATTTGGGAAACTGCCCGACTCCTTCAAGACATTGAGGACCAACCATGAACGGCGGTGAAACTTCGACATAACCGTGCTCGACTGTGTGCAGATCCAACAGGAATTGAATCAGCGCCCGCTCCAGCCGCGCGCCCCAATGGGTGTAAAGAATAAACCCGCTGCCGGAAAGCTTTGTCGCCCGTTCGAAATCCACCAGTTTGAGCGACTCGCACAGTTCCACGTGTGACTTGGGCTTGAAGGCAAAAGCCGGTTTTTCGCCGTGGGTGCGGACTTTACGATTCTCTTCAGCGGTTTTGCCTTCGGGAACCGATTCGTGCGGCAGGTTCGGCAATTGCAACATGAACACGTCCCACGCCCCTTCCTCCAGTGCCGCTTCCGTGTCCAATCGGGCGATGCGGTCGCCTAATTCCCGTGTCTCAGTCTTCTTTCCATCGGCTTCGACAATTTTCCCCTGCCTCAATAGCGTGCCGATTTCTTTTGAAATCCGGTTGCGCTGGGCCTTGAGCGTTTCGACTTCTGCAAGCGATTTTCGGCGCTCCTCGTCGTGTTTGAGCAGCCCGTCAATGCGGGCTTCGTCCCCTGCCCCGCGTGCCGCCAGACGCTGACGCACAAAGTCGGGCCTTTCACGAATCAATTTGATATCGAGCACCCGGAGATTATAGAAACATGCTTTATCACGGCAAGCTGATTGGTTCCAATGTGCCGTGCCGGATGAGATTATCGGAAAGAATAAAACGGTTGTTCCGCGTGCCACAATTGACGCGCACGCGGATCATGCTCGCGCTGGCCATGGCCGTCGTTGCGGACGGATTACAGTTTCTGCTCGGCCCGCTTGGCTGGGCGTTTGGCGATCAAATTATTGATATCGCGGCAATGCTCTTGACGAGTTGGGTGATTGGCTTTCATTGGTTGCTGTTGCCGACCTTTGCCGTGGAATTTGTTCCTGTGCTGGATGAATTACCCACGTGGACAGCCTGTGTCATTGCCGTCATTGCCTTGCGCAGACGCGAGCAGCGTTCGTCGCCGCCACCAAATCAAACGATTGAAATCTGATTGAAAATTCCGTGAATCACGCACACATTGTCGTTATGCAATCTGTTTTTACTGGTCCGGTTTATGTGGTGGGCAACAATATTGACACTGATCAAATCATTCCCGCGCAGTATCTCACGCTGGTGCCGACGATGCCCGACGAATACGAGAAGCTTGGCAGCTACGCGCTCGCCGGTTTGCCCGAATCGCTCTATCCGACCCGCTTCGTAAAGGATGGGCAACTCGACACCGAATATCCCATCGTCGTCGCCGGGAAGAATTTCGGCTGCGGCAGCTCACGCGAACACGCGCCCATTGCGCTCGGCTCGGCTGGCTGCAAAATTGTCCTCGCCGAAAGTTTCGCGCGTATTTTCTTCCGCAACAGCGTCGCCACCGGCGAGCTTTATCCCTGCGAACTCACCGAGCGCCTCTGTGACACGTTGAAAAATGGCGACGTCGTGACCGTTGACCTTGATGCCGGAACAGTCACGGTCAAGGCGACGGGCAAGGTTTTCAAATTCAAACCGCTCGGTGACGTCCGCCCGGTCGTGGACGCCGGCGGCTTGTTCAACTACGCGCGTAAAGCTGGAATGATTGCGAAATAGAACCTGGCACTTCTTGTGCGGTCTTGATTCTGTCCATATCCAATGGGCAAGCGTTTAGAGGCTTCTCCGGCGCGCTGGCATTCGGGTGCTTGGAAAAATTTCGCTTCGAACCCTTGACAGATCTGGAAACAGGACGAAATTACAGTCGGCTGGTGTGGACGTGAATGCAATTGGTAGTTGGCAGTCAGTAGTGGATACGCCCATGCCAGCCCAGTTTTCTTAAATCGGTTTTAAAGACAATTCCGACTCAGATTATTCGATGTCGCTTCCATGACGCGATGCACGGCTGACTTTTCAATCCATGCCATCATCAAGAGTTTATAAGGCGGACTTGCGAATTTGCAGCCAGGTCTTTAGCCGGACCAAAAATCTAAAAATCCGATCGCAGGCCACTTTGAAAATCCAACGTGGTATTGAGCCGTCCCTTTTCGCCTGCTTGGAGGGTACGTATGACAATTTCGTCCCGTTGCGGGTGATGACAATAGAAACGACCGCCATAGCTCAGGACATGCTCACACTGTTGAGGCGATGATACGAGGCACACTGCAAACTCATTAATGCTCCACATGGAGGCGGCCCGGCAAGTTTCCGCAAAAGCCACCTGACATTTCGGGTCGCCTGTTGAAACCAAGTGATCCGGCTTGTCTTGTGGTTTTACCATACAGTCTCCTCGCCAGCATAAACCGAACCACAATTGTCTAAAAATCAAAGCAGGTCCACCTGTTGACGATTGAGTGGTGCCCCGGTGGGGACTCGAACCCCAAACCAATTGATTAAGAGTCAACTGCTCTACCAATTGAGCTACCGAGGCGCTCAATAGAGGACGCGCATCGTCTCATAACCACGCGGTTTGTCAACCTGCGCTTGAAGCCGTCCGTCGGTTGGGATCGCGCTGGCAAGCCTCTAAGCCGGCAGGCGCCCCTCGGGGGCTTCAATGGTGGCAACCACAGCCGTCGCCACAGGAATGATCTTCCAAATCCTCCGCCGTGGGGACGCGACCCAACTCGAGCGTTTTGGAGACGTACTTTTGGATGGAATGCTGAATTTCATGAAGCTCCTCGCGCGCATCGAGAAAGCCGCGGGCGACGGGATTGTTCAACAGCGCGTCACGATGCTTTTCAAAATCGGCGATTTCGGTGCTCTCCGGTTGCCGGCCCTGGGCCTGCTTTTCCTGAAGCGCCTGGCCTTTGTTCACCACGGCTTCGTACTGGCCGCGCGCGCTGGCGTCGGCCAGAAAGCTGTCAATCCGCCCCCGGATGGATGACATTTCGGGCTGGTCAACAATGGACTGACAGAGCGCCTTGGTTTTTTCGATAATCACGTTTTCTTCAGTTAGAGTCGTCATAGGAGTGAGTCTATCACAAACGCTTCAATAAGTCAGGCCAAATTCGTAAATAAAGAACCTTCAAACCTGCTCTCCATCGGTGCCTGCTGTTCCCCCGCTGCCCGCCTGCCGCAAAAGGGGCGCGTCCTCCTGACCGCGCCCGTGTTTCCCTTTGGCTCGGTCCTCCTGACCCAGCTTGGGTCTTACTTGGTCGCCGACAACGTGCCGGTGTTGCCCGGGTGATCCGAGGCCGTGGCCGTGACCGTAACGCTGGGCTTGGCCGAGGCATCCACCGTGGCCGTGTATTTCCACGACCAGTGGCCGCATCGAATGCCGCCGCGCCGCTCTCCACCGGCGTGTGCGTGCTGTCCTCGATGGAGACCATCACCCCCGTCACCTCGAAGTCGTCCTGCGCCGCGATTGAAATCACGTCGCCGACGTGCTTGGTGTAGGCTGACAGGTCAATGGCCGTCACCGCAGGCTCGTGCATCCAGTCCGCCATGGCTACGGCGTTGGGTGACGAATGTTGCTCCCGGGCCTTGGCCGCGTATGCGTCGTGCATTTGCGGATCGGCCAGGAACGTCTTCGCCCACGCTGCCGCCTGGCGAAAGGTGTCCTTGACCGCCTGTTGCGCCGGTGAATTGGGCTGGTTTACCTGATCGGGTTTTTTGGCTATGATATTCTCACCGTAGCGTTCCTTATAGACCATTCGGCCCACCTCGCCGTGGACATGGTCCACAGTGGGATTGAATGTTACTTTTGCCATACCGTTATCTTGTTCTGATACGACCGGCGATTCGCCTTCTGTCCGCTCCAGATTCAAACAACGGGATCCGGGGTGCCCGTTATGGGTCGCCGACATCGCGCCGTCGGGCTTCGAGTCCGGCCCGCGCGACCGCCGGTGAGGCAATGCTCATCGCCTCAAGAATCGCATTAGCATAATAAGTGCCAATACATCTATGGCATATCTTATTAAATAAATCTGATTATGCAGGTCGTACCACCCATGCTGCCCGACCGGTGTTCATTCAATCAAACGGTCGGAAGTTCGTAACCGTGGACGAAACGATGAACCATGTGGTGGGGCGAGCGTCCTCGCGAGCCAGCTCTGGAAACCGTAGCAGCCGATGTGAATCGGCTTTGATTTTGCGGCCGGGATGATGGAGCGGACTCACGTCCACTGCTACGCGGCTTCTCCGGCAGCGGGCGACCGATTTTGAAACTTTCGGGCAGATCACGGAACAGGGCGGGACGTTCCCGGGCCAAAACCCCGGCCAGCCAATGGCGCATGAACTTCAGAATCGTGTCTCGGTTTTGGAACCTGCGCCACCAAAAAGCCTTTACCCTCTCGCCCCGCCCAACGGGGAGAGAGCCGGAGAGAGGGGCAATTGACGACGCGCCTCCTCTCCCCATCCCTCTCCTCCACTTCGTAGAGGAGAGGGCGTGTTTGGCAAACACGGCCTCGGCGCGACGGGCGAGTTTGTCCGCGAACGCTTCCGGGATGGGGGTGCGAAAATCCCTGACCGGCTCGTAAATTTTTCGTTTCATGCGCGCAATTCTATTTCAGCAAGTGTGACAAAGGCTGTCCAAGGCTCGCGCCAGGAAATCAGTCGGGAATATCCAAATCAAGCTGATGTTGATGCGGCGGTGCAAAAACCCCGACGATCACCCAAGGATTCGGCGCAAAGCCATGAAACTGCTGCGTGGTGCCGAGAAAGAAATACACGTCACGCTTCCCAAATTCATCCAGATATTTCGCTTTTACCTTCTCCAACGCAACCGCCTCGTCGCCGTGGCGTCTCAAACAATTCCAGTAAAGCTGGCCGCATTCCCAATCCAAAACCTGCATCGTGCTCTTTTTTCCCGCGCCATCTTCAATCTGGTAGGAAAAAGCATAAGGCAGTTTGGGGATGATCTTGAACGTCTGTCGCCAGGCATCCTCCGCAAACATCTGCGTCTGCTTCGTCTGCTCGCGCATTTGCGCCACCTTGCTTTCATTCCATTCACGCTCGTCATTCTCCCAGATAAACCCGCGAATTGTCGCAGGCTTGAACACCGCCAGTGACAGCCGGTTTTCCTTGGCGCCGGTCATCAAAGGTTCGAGCCGGTCATAGACCTTTGCCTTGGCCAGCAATAATTCCCGGCGTTCGCGCCAGTTATCTGCCGTTCCCGTGTGGCCAAGGGGCAGCATCTTGGCGAGGTCCGCCGGATGACGCGTTTCCGGGCGAGGGTCTGAACGACCGCGAATGAAATCCGTTTCAATCCAATCGAATTTTCTATACTGCTCCTTTTCGTCGAGCCGCCGGAACGGCACGGGATAAATCCGCAACCAGCTTCCATCCGCGCGAACTCCGGCGGTGCAGACGGTCTCGCCATATTTCCGCGACAACGTCGGGTAGGTCTTGACCGTGATCAGCACGCGCTCTTTGGCCATATCCCTTGGTCCTCACAAATGGAACGCCGCAAATTCCTTTCCAGCCCCTTGTGCCAATGCTTTTGCCACGCAATGGCGGTGGCACTGATTCGGCAGCAATTCGTAGCAAGTTAACGCCACCCGTTCGCCCACCTTCACCCAGCCACGTATTTTTGCCAGCGCAGCTTTATGATGCGGCAGAGTCTTGCGTTCATACGCGGCAAACAACGCATCATAGTCCGCCTGCGTTTTCAAATCGCGGCGCTCCTCGGAATCAATGCCCAGTTCGGGCAGATGTTCGTAACGGATGCCCACGCCCTCGCACGCCTTGCCCAAGGTGCTTTTGGAAAAACCATACTTCCGGCTCAACGGATTCCGCCGCACGTCGCACAACAAGGTCACTCCGGCACGCAATAATTGATTGAGATAATGCTCCAAACTCTTTCCCGCATAGCCAATCGTCACCAGTCCCGGCTTGCCTTTTGCCGGACGCGCCTCGGCCACCCGCCGGCGCGATTCCGCATCCGGCAGGACGGTTTCCACAATTTCGCTCCGGGCGGCGTAATAGGGATGCTTCCGATACTGCTCCGCAATCAGCGCATTGCCCCGCACTCCGGCCCGCCGCCGGCAAAATCCCGCCACCACCAGCGGCAGCACCGCCTCGCGGCGCGCGGTTTTGCGGCCTGAATCGGTCAACTCCCATTGCTGATCGCTCTTTACCAGCAATCCCGCGTCTATCAACCGCCGTTTGTCCGCATACGATGTGAAGGAAAACGCGCCGTATTTGTAAGGCACAAAATCATACGAGGCTGTTTTCTCGCAATCCTGCGTGTAAAAGAACAGCAGCTTTTGAAAATCTGTGTTGCTGACCGGCTCGCGCAAGGCGTCCAACAGGGTCAGCAGCAGGCGTTGTCGGTCAGTTAGCATTTCTGGTTCAAGATAAACAATTATTGCGTCTGGAAAAAGGAGTTTCGGCGCGGCGGGCGAATTTGTCTGCCAATTCGTCGTCCATCACGCATTCCTTCTCCGCTCTGGGGAGAAGGTGGCCACAGGCCGGATGAGGTGCGGCGCACAAACTCCCTCGATTGCGCCGGGTGAGGTGTCGAATTTCCTGCGCCGCTTCAATCGTTCGGTTTTGGTATTTGCGGATGGTGGCTTCCAGCATTTCGGCGAAGGAACGCGATTGGACGAGATATACATAACCCCGACTGCGACGGGGCGTCGCAGCCACCATTCGGCCATCATTTCTGCAAAGCATGCTGCTGTCTGTAAATTTGACGCGCTCCACCAGAAACTTGCCTGCGACCGGCAGCCGCAAAAGAATCAGGGTTGTTCAGCCCAATCGCCGCAAAGCAATTTGGCCTGGTCCAAAACCGTTTGCGTGGCTTTTTCCTGCTTGTCCGGCGGATAGCCGTATTTGCGGAGCATCCGGCGGACAAGGACGCGGATTTGCACCACCTCACATGGCCGCTTCCATCTCATGTCTTGTCTGTTCCGCTGGCTTTTCCGAGAACCGCGCGGCTATGTGTTCGTTCGTGATCTTGTTCAACAGGTGACCGAATTTTGATGGGAGTTCAAAAGGCATAATATTTCATTTTCATTGATGATTCAGAAACCATGTCCTGTGGACATGGTTAGAGGCAAAGGCTAGGCCAAAGGAACTGCTCATGGTAATTCGGTTCTCGCGTTGTCCCCACAACGAACGAGAAAGGAAGAACACATGAGCAGATTCCGAAAGCAATCGCATACGATCTGGTATTGCGAATATCACATTGTTTGGTGTCCGAAGTATAGGTATCGGGTGTTGGCAGGGAAGATAAAAGAGGAGGCGGAGTTGTGTATTCGGGAGCAGAGTCGGCAAATGGAGTGTGAGGTGGTGGAGTTGAATGTGCAGGCCGATCACGTGCATTTGGTGGTGATGATTCCGCCGAAGGTGCGGATCTCGGATTACATGGGGCGGTTGAAGGGCAAAAGCGCAATCCGACTGTTTGGGGCGTTCCGCGACCTGCGGCGGCGACCGTATTGGGGCAACCACTTCTGGGTGGAGGGTTACTGTGTGGGCACGGTGGGGTTGGATGAAGAAAAGATATGGAAGTATGTAAAATATCAAGAACAGCAGGAACAGAGACAGGAAGAGTTTCGGTTTAGCCGATAACGACAAAACCGGGGATGACGCGCGTGGCCCAGCCCCCTGTGGGGGCTGGGCTTTGCCCCCTTATAGGGGGCAGATTCAAAACCACGCGCTTTGCGCGTGGTTTCTTTATTTTACATCACAAGTGTCCGGTTAACGGTTGATGGAAAGTCATAAAATCATTGTTCCATGAGGATGAAACGACAGTCCGAGAGTGTGAGCGATTTGAATCCGCCGACTCTGCTGCTGCGGGGTTGGCCGCTATTTTGCGGCCATGCACTCTGGCAAGTTCGTTCTGGCTCAACTCCTCGACTGGATTCATCCGCAGCAGTTCCAACGCTGTGTCGCCCGCTATGGCGGCAACTACAAAGTCCGTCGTTTCTCCTGTTGGGATCAGTTCTTCTGCCTGGCTTTCGCCCAACTGACTTATCGCGAAAGTTTGCGCGACATCGAAGCCTGCCTGCGTTCGCGTCGCCCGCAGCTCTACCATCTGGGACTGCGCGGCGAGATTTCCCGGACCACGTTGGCCGACGCCAACGAAGCCCGCGACTGGCGCATCTACGCCGACCTGGCGCACGGCTTGATCCGTCAAGCCCGGCAGCTTTACGCCCACGACGATTTGGGCATCGAACTGGAGCAGACGGCTTATGCGTTGGATGCCACGACCATCGATTTGTGTTTGAGCTTGTTTCCCTGGGCGCGCTTCCGCCGTACCAAGGGCGCAGTCAAAATGCACACGCTGCTGGATCTGCGCGGCACCATTCCCACCACCGTCAGCGTGAGCGATGGCCGCACTCACGAGGTCAACTGGCTCGACGCACTGGCCTTCGAAGCCAACTCGATTTACATCATGGACCGGGGCTATCTGGACTTCGCGCGCCTGCACACTATCGAACAGGCCCAAGCCTTCTTCGTCATCCGCGCCAAGGAACGGCTCAACTATTGCCGGCTGCATTCGCATCCCGTGGCCAGGGATACCGGACTGCGCAGCGACCAAACCATTTCGTTGACCGGCTTTTATCCGCGCCGATCGTATCCCGACAAACTCCGGCGGGTGCGTTTCTACGACGGGCAGCAGGAACGGGCGCTGGTCTTTTTGACCAATCACTTTGGCCTGCCCGCGTTGACGGTGTCGCGGCTCTACTGCCTGCGTTGGCGGGTGGAGTTGTTCTTCAAATGGATCAAACAGCATCTGCGGATCAAGGCGTTTTACGGCACGTCGCCCAATGCGGTGCGCACACAACTGTGGATCGCGGTGAGCGTTTATGTATTGGTGGCGATCATCCGCAAGCAACTCAAAATTGAGGCGAGCATGTTCACGATTCTCCAAATCCTGAGTGTCAGCGCGTTCGACAAAACCCCGTTGCCACAACTGCTTGCGCAGGCAGAACTGCAAACCTTGTCGAATGATTCCCATAACCAGTTGCTGCTGTTCAATCAATAACCGGACACTTGTGATTTTACATCTAAAACCTTCGTCGTCTCTTCTCCAAACTGGCTGATGACGCGGACGGCAATCTTTTGGCCTTTCTTCACCGGGAATGGATGGCTCTTGTGGCCGTAGATGCGGCTGAAGGCTTCGTCGTCAATTTCCACTTTCAAGGTCTGCTCGGCCCGCTTTTTCGTGGCGGCTTTGGCGATGTCGCTCAATCCCTTTTTCCATTCGTCGAACTCATCCTTGTCGCCGCCGCAGAAGAAGACCTGGCGCACGACGAAGTTTGAGCCGTCGTAATTGTCGTCCACCATCCAATAGGCGATGTCGTGGACGTCGCGGGATTTCACTTCGTCCTTGATGGGGTCGTAAATATCCAAGCCTGCTATCTCGACGGAGGCCCATTGGCCTTCGCCGGGGCTGGGACGAATGGGATGAATGAGGCGGATGTCTGGTTCTCCAATTGTCACGAAGCTGGCGGCTTTCTTGTCTTTTTTCAACAGACCTTGCTGCAACAAATCATCGTGCATGCGGACGATGCTCACGTGGAAATTTCTGAAACTGCGGCTCAATTCCGTGATGCCGCTCTCGAAGGCGAAGCCCATGATGAGCAGCCAGTCGCCGTCGCGCTTGTCGCGACAGGCTTTGATGGCTTCCGTCACGGCCTGTTTGCTTACCGTGCCGAATTTCGGGCCGATGTGCAGATACGCCTTCTTTTCACCGGCGGCGGTGGGATACCAGCCTTCCGCGTGCAGGGATGAATTGGCTAGGCGGTCAATGCGCACGAAGACGGCGTTCTCCTCTTTGACGCCGGTTTTGACACCGGCGCTTTTGAGATGCGCGAAAATCAAATCTTCGAACTGGCCGAGTTCCTTGTCCTCTGTCCGTTGGCGCGCGAGTTCCTCCGGTGAAATGGGTTCGTAACTCTGGAGCGTTTCCACCGTGAACGGCCCGGCCACGCGCAACCGTTTTTTATCTTCGAGCGGCTGGTCATAAAGCGTCTCTTCCTCTGGCATCTCGTTATTGGCGATATTGCCAAGCATAATGTGAGGGACTTTTTTATAAACAAAACCATAGCGCACGTTATGTCCACGAAGCGGTTGTTTTGGATCGCGTTCTTTGACGGCAGTGTGTTCGCCGGGTTTTCCTTTTCCCTCCGATACTGCGCGTTCACCTTCTTCGGTATCGTAAGGTGTATAGAATGGGAAGCTGGCTGTCATCAACCGCGTCTTGGCGATGTTCAATGCAATGCGTGAAGTGTCGGTCGTAATCCAGCGACGTCCCCATTGCTCGGCGATATACGCGGTCGTCCCCGAACCACAAGTCGGATCAAGAACTAAATCGCCGGGGTCAGTAGTCATTAAAATGCAGCGCTTGATAATCTCTATACCGGTTTGAACAACATAAACTTTCGGATCAGATCTGCTTTGCACAGCGCCTCCTACCTCAGGCCAGAAATTATTTATTGGCTGAAGTGGATAATCCTCAAAGAAACGCACGTAGCTTAGTGTCTTTCCGGTGACTGCTATTCGATTTGCTTCTTTGAGACGCTCCATGCCTTTCGGCCAATTTGCTTTCCAGTGGTTGCCTGAATTTGGACGATAAGTTTGGCCTTGAAACTCAACAGGTGTGTCTTGGTTTGGAGATCCTTGACTCTGCAAATTGTCGAATCGAAACACTTTGGCACCTTCTGGAATTGGGTGCTCACCTGATTTTTCTTCTGGCGTGAGCGGCCTTCGAACGCCACCAACAAGTTCAACTTGATCATACTTGCTTTCGGTATCAGCCAGCGGGTCTAATTTCCCTTCAAAGAGTTGTCGATATTTGACGACGATTTTATTTTGTGCGTCTTCCTTTTGCTTTGCATACCAAATCACATAGTCACCGGCTCGACTGAGTGTTTTTGTCAAGAAGCCGCTGGTTGTCTTATAGCTAATTAAGCTAACAAAATTTTCGCTCCCGAAGACTTCATCCATGAGGTTGCGAACTAGATGAACGTTTTCATCAGAGATTTGCACGAAGCACGAGCCGGATTCGTGAAGCAGTTCGCGGGCAACGAGTAGGCGTTCACGCAAGAAACTCAAGTAAGAATGAATGCCAAGCTCCCAAGTGTCTCGAAACGCTTTGACGACCTCAGGCTCGCCGGAAAGGGAGTCATCATCACCATCCTTCACGGTGCGGTTGTTGAGTTTAACCTGCCAGTTCGAGCCGTATTTGATGCCGTAAGGCGGGTCAATGTAAATGCACTGCACCTGTCCGGCCATGCCTTCGCGTTCGAGGAGCGAGGTCATCACCAGCAGGCTGTCACCCTGGATGAGCCGGTTGGTCCAGCCGTCGGAGTGGGTGTAGTAGTCAGAGACCTTGTCCAGTTCCTCATGGCCGATGGCATTGCCAAAAAGTTCATTTACGGCAAACAGTTCGTCCTGATCTTTCGTTTTCTCCACGACCATGCGATACAAAGCCTTGATGAGCGTCTCCGGCGCGATGTGTTCGTGCCGGTAAAGCGAGCGGATGTCCACATGCAGCGATTCATCCTCCGGCATTTCGTAACGGTGCGTGATGATGTCGCGCAAGTTTTCCAGTGCGGTGCGCGCACCAGCGGTGTCACCGGCTTTGAGTTTGGCCTGAAGGTCATCCAGTTGCGCGGTCAGCTTTGCATCGGTGCCGTATTTGTGCATCCAGAACAGTTCCGGGTCCTGCCCGCGCGTGATGACGGGATTCAACGGGAGTTCAACGGCGCCGGCTTCTTTGACCTTGGGGCTGCCAGCCTCGTAGCCGGCTTCCTCGGCGCTGGGGATGTGGGCGCGTGAGGCGGACTTGTGTTTGAAGGATTTTACTGGTTTGGAAGGTTTCATGGGATGGATGGGATGGAAATGGGAGTTATGGTTTGTGCTGGGCGCGGTAGTCGAGTCGGGCGCGGGTCATGCGCTCGCGAAGACCACCTTCTTTGAGGAAATCTTGTTCCAAGCGGCGGAGTTGCTGGTCAATGAGGTAATTGGCCTGGTGAATCAGACAGATGGCAATGTTGGCCACCACCTCAGGCGGGCGCGTTTCCACGAATTCGCGGTAAAGCTCGTAGGTTTGCGGGATTTTGCGCCCAAGCTGGCGGACGAACAGGGCTTCCTTGGAGTCTTTGTCCCATTCGCGGTGTTCGCGGACGCGCAGGTAGTCGCGGTAATCATCAAGCAATTCCTCCAGGCTGGCGCGGCCCACGCTGGTGAGCTTGATCTCGGTTTCCTTGGAGGTGAGCGCGGCCTTGCTGCCTTCGAGAATGTTTTTCTTGCCGGAGCGGGCGGACTGGATCATCTGGTCCACTGTTCGGTCTCCCTTGGCGAGATACTTGTGCGCAAAGCGGAAGGTGATGTCATAGACCACTTCGGCTTTATGGAACGAGTGCAGTGTCTGGTAATCTCCGCGCGGGAGGAGGATCGGATGGGAGGAATGGGATTCAGGGGAAGGATGTTTTCCCTCACTCTCATACTTCGCATTGTTCCCATTGTTTGTCATGGCGGCAAAGGTTTAGACCAGTCTTCCACGGTGATGCCCTTAATGGCATGGAAGTCGTTCGTGTTCAAAGTGGCGACGATGAGATTGTTGGCCTTGGCGGTTGCCGCGATCAACAAGTCCATGTCGGCCACCGGTGTGCCATTTTTTTCACAATCCGCGCGGAGTTCAGCATAGGCGGCGGCTACCGTGGAATCCACCGGCAAGGCATCATACCGGCCTTTGAGAATAGTGTCGTAACCGGTGGCGAGCCGGGTTGAGCCTTTTTTGCGGATGCCGAAAAGAATCTCAGCTTCACAGATGGCGGACGTGGCCAGCGCGGTGTCGCCAAGCGCCTGCCAGCGCTTCATGACCTCCGGGTGCGGCTGTTTGCTTATCGGTTGGGAATAAACCGAGGTGTCGAGAAGATGGGTGACAGGCATCTTTAATCCTCAATCGGGTTTTTGTTCCAATCGTCATCCACTTTGCGTGCGGGGAGTTCAATGTCCTCGGTGATTTCGCCGTGGGCGGCGACATAGTCCGCGCGCTTGGCCCAAATCAGCGACGAAACTTTTGTTTTGGCTGGATTCTCGAGGAATTTTACGAGGATGTTCCGCAAATCGGCCAGTTCAACCTCATTGGCGATTTCCAGAAAATCCCACTTGTCCCAACTGCGTTGCTCGCGGATGCGGTTGACGGCGGGCAGCCAGCGGTTTTCCACTGTCCATTTCTTCAGCGCCTTGTCCTTACGCATACCGGAAATTTCCAAGATGAGGTTCAGCGGTTCGCCATTGCGACAACGCACGATAAAATCAGGAAAGTATTCCCGTTGTTCGCCGTGGATGTCGGTGTAGGGAACATGAAAATCGAGGAAAGCATTTTTTACCCATGAGACGACATGGCCTTCGTTGTAGAGGTCATCAAGCACCTTGGCGGCCCGGCCTTCCCAACCGCTGTCAATGACGACGGCGTTCACATGGCTATGCTGCGTTTCGTAAGTTTCTCGGCTGGTCTGGCCGTGAACGTAGCGGGTGCTACCGGTGGGATTGTAGTAATTCAGAATCGGGCGAATGGCTTCATCGCCAGGTTTGCCTGTCTTGATGACGCGGGAAACGTGAGCAACCAGCGCCTTGGGGTCGTAAAAATACAGGAGTTTCTTCCACTCCGGCCCTTTGCCAAGCACACGGACTTTGGTGTAATACCACTTAGTGACGATGGCGCATAGTTCATGGAAGCGGTGGAACTCGTGGTTGCCCTTTTCGTCGGAGAAATGGTCGCGCAATAAATCCTTGGTGATGCGATAAATGATTTGCTGTTCGCGGGTGTTCAGGATGTCTTCGACAGAAAGCTTTACCTCCTCCTTCGACACCGCAGTGCCCATGAATGTTTTGGTTGGGAGTTTGGAGCCGTCAATTTCGTAGTCCTCAACCTTGTTGAAATCCGCAATCAGCGGGCCTTCGGCGTATTCCAGGCGGAAGCCTTCGACGTTCGGGAAGGTGATTTCATATTTCTTGAACCGCTCCGCCATGGCATAGATGCGCGTCGTGTCCCGTGGCGGCGGCGGAACGGTCTTGCCGCCTTTGAACAACTTGAACGGCACGCCGATGATATGCGCATATTCCGGCGGGAATTTCCAAGTCGCAATGCGGCGCTTGTCGGTAGTCGGCTCGTTGTTCTTGTCGTAGCTCTGGAGAAAATAGCTTTTACGGCGCAGCGCCCGTCCGGCCACCTGTTCGCAGAGCAGTTGCGAGCCGAATTTGCGGATGCCGCAGATGTGCGTGACCGTGTTGGCGTCCCAGCCTTCGGTGAGCATCGAGACGGACACGACGCAGCGGATATGCGCGCCAAGGGTGTTGCGTTTGCCAACGGTGTTGACGACTTCGCGCAGAATGGCGGAATCTTCCATCCGCTCCGCCGCGCCCTGGCCATGAACGCGGGCATATTCCTCCTTGAAGCGTTTGATTTCCGGTGCGAACACGCGCTTGAATTCGTCGTCAATCTGGCCTGAGTTTTCCAGCGCGTCGCTGTCAATCAGCAGCGTCGGCGGTTTGGTGCGCGGTTTGCCGGTGGCTGGGTCGTAATTGGAAAAAAGCTCAAAGACGCCGGCCACGGTTTGCAGCGGTTGCGATTCGTCCTCGGACGGTATTTCGTAACCAGCGAGGTGTTTATAGACTTCCTTGGAAACAGAGGTGTTATTGCACACCACAATGAATACCGGTGGCGAGTCTTCCAGCAAAAGCTGGTTGCTGCCGGTGGCGGTTGCCGAGTAGCGGCGGTTTTCGTATTCCTCCCGGTAATGTTCATAAAATTGTTTGAGCGCGGCTTGAAGCGTTGGCGGCAGGCGCGGCGGCTCCTCAATGAACGCCTTGCCTTCGGCCTTGGCCCGGGCTTTGGCGGTTTTTCGTCCGGCCTTGGGCAATTGTTCGCGAATGTGTTCGTAAAGATTTCGCAATACCGGCGTGGCAATCTCCTGCGTATCGTCGCGGGTCGGCAGAAATGGGATTTTCACCAACCCGGACTCGACGGCTTCAATCAAGCCAAAGTCTGAAACCACCCAGCCGAAAAGAGAATAGGGGTCGTAACCTGAGCCAGTGAGATAATATGGCGTGGCGCTGAGATCGTAAATGCTGCGGACTTTGAACCGCTGCGTGATGCGAACCAACCCGCTGAACCAGACGGCAGCGCGGCGGTTTTCCTCGGCGGTGTCCTCGCCTTCGGCTTTCTGGTCGTCCTCACGCGGCAGATAGCAATGATGCGCCTCGTCATTGATGACCAGCAGGCGCGAGCCGGGACGAAAATTGCCGAGCAGCCGGGCAATGACCTGCGAGTAATCTTCGATGGCTTCCTGTTTGTTTCCATCGGCCTGAATCTTGCCGTCCATCGGCGAACGCTTGTTGCCCTGAAGCGTCTTTGGCTCGAAGGCGTGATAATTGGTGATGACGAGCCGCTTATTCAGTTCCGGCATTTCCTTGCGCCAGTTTTCCGGCACAAGATAGCGGACATGGTAATAATCTTCCGCGTCCACACCTGATCGGACGTCCACGCGCAACACGCCGAGGCGGTCGCGAATGGTGATGCCCGGCGCAATGACGAGAAAGTTGTCGGCAAAACGGACATCGTTCCGATATTCGGCGCGATTGAAATAGTGATAGGCGATAAGTGCCCCCATGACGACGGTCTTGCCCGAACCGGTCGCCATCTTGAATGCGATGCGGGGCAGGTTGTTATCCTGCGATGCCGAGACTTTTTGCGCTTCTTCAAGCTGACGGAGGATGTGCTGGCCTACGTTGGACTTCTCGCCAACCTCGTTGAGCCAGATGGCAGTTTCGATGGCTTCGCGCTGGGCAAAGAAAAGGGACTGGGTGGCGTCACGCTCCGGATTGAGAAACCAGAATTGGAGCAATTCGCGGGTGATGCGGGTAGTCTGCGGATATTTTGCCTGTCGCCATGCAGCAACTTCGCGGCGGAGCAGATTAACAACATGCGAGCCGTGGTCTGCCGCCGCGATCTCATTCAATTCCATCAATTCACCCTGCTGCCCCTGACGGACAGGAATACTTTGAATGTCGGGCGTAAAGATTCGGCGGCCCCTCACCAGACGCGAATAATCCAATTCGCCCTGAAGATTCGTGGCGTAATGCCAGACCGGCTCTTCGTAGGGATTGTTTAGAATTGGATTTTCGTCAGAATTCACCGGTTGATGTTAGGATAATGTCAATGGTTTGGCGACAACGTCCTGCCGCATCCAGTCACCGCGAGACCAAGCGCTTATGTTGAACGGCGGCTTGTATTCCGGCTTTTTGCAATGGAGTGCAGGCACTGCCTGCCCGGCGGCGGCCCAAAGCCGGGCTTCAAAGTCGAGGGCGGAGCCGTTGGATGGTTTCTGATTACCCTTTGCCATAGCAGGTTAGCCGAATCGTAGGACAATCGGCATCCGAGGCAACTCATTTCTAAAAAGCTGAAACACTGAAAGCTGAAATACTGAGAAATGAAATAGTGCATTCGGTCTTTTGACTTCACATTTCTTTGCCAGCGGGCGGCAAACAATGGCTGGGACTAGACTGCTTTACTGAAATCAGTCATGCTGTGGAGGAACAGTGGCTTATGGAACATGAAGTGCATGTCAATCTGCTGCCGGGAGTACTGGGCACCGGCTCGTCGCTGTTGCTGGTATCCTTTGGGACGGCTAATCTGAGCTTCGAGGTGGAGAAGCCCGAACAACTGACCCAGTGGCTGGCCTTTCTGTTCAAACAGCGCGACCTGCCGCACCCGTCATCGGCGCCCGTCATGCTGGAGGTGGGCCGTTTTGGTCCAAATCCCGTCGAGTTCCGCATCGAAGGCGAGGACATGATGTTGGTGACTGGCGTGCCGGACAGGCCGCAAGAAGTCACCGTGGAGACGCCATTGAAAACTGGGCCGATGGAACTCATTCCGTCCCTGACCATTTACATCCCGCGTGAGCTTTTGGATGACTTGGCGGATGGCCTGGCCCATGAGCACCGCCAGTGGGTGGAAATACTGGCGGCGTGATTGCCCGGTAATACCAGAGCCGGCGTCGGAAGGAGCGACTGAAAATCCGAAATTGGAATGAGCCTCGTGAACCCGGCTCCTGGAGCGGATTAACTAAAACTGTGGCCATTTCTCACTGCTCCAACCGCGAGCGGAGCGCGGGCTTTAGCTTCAACGCGGCATTGCAGGACAATGCTGAAGCGGCGTGAACGCCGCGCCCCGGCCACAATTGAAACCGCTCTATGGAATTGGCAGATCCGTGCGTACTGGGAACTTAACTTTACAGGCCTTGAAGTATAGTGCCATTTTTTCACACTTGCGGGGGTGAACCGCGGGGATTTCAGGTGTCCAATGGCACACATCCGACTCACCTCCCACTCAGGTCTCACTCAGGTCTCACTCAACTTCCTGACAAGTCGCATCCCCAAGTTTTCCATAAACCCTTAATATACAATGGATGTCCGAGGACCGGTTAAGGCGGGAAGTGTCCAATTCTGTCTCACCGGCTGGCACAGTCGGAAAAACACCGTAAGCGCCTTTGGCGGCTTTGCGGTTACTGATTGGCAGCCCGTCAAAAAGCCCCGATTGACCCGCAGCCGCCGACGCAGGAAAGCAGAATTTGGGTCGCTATCGTGGTCTTGTGCCGCCCCATCATCCCGCACTGCGGGACGGCCTTTTTACGAAGCGCAGGATTCACCTGGCGGAGAACTGGTAAATGATGGTATTGCGATAGGCCTGGCCGGGCTGCAAAACCACCGATGGAAAATTCGGCTTGTTGGGGGAATCCGGGAAGTGATGGGGTTCCATGCACAAGGCCACGAAAGGCTGGTACGGTACGCCACTCTTGCCGGTAATGGAACCGTCCAAGTGATTGGATGTGTAAAATTGCATCCCAGGTTCCGTGCTCAACACTTCCATGACCCGGCCGGTTGTTGGTTCATGGACCCGGCCATGCAGGCCGAGTTGGCCGGGCGGTTTATCAATAACGAAGTTCTGATCGTAACCTTTGGCCTGCTTGAGTTGCACGTCATCAGCATGGATGCGCGCGCCGATGGCCGTAGGTTTGCGGAAGTCGAAAGGCGTGCCGTTCACTGATTTTAATTCACCGGTCGGAATGAGACCGGCATCCACCGGGGTAAAACGGCTTGCATTGATGTAAACTTCGTGGGCCAGCACGTCTCCTTTGCCGGCGAGATTGAAGTAGGAATGGCTCGTGAGGTTGCAAAGCGTGGGCGCGTCAGTCGTTGCCGTGAAATCAAGCGACAATTCGTTTTCATTCGTGAGCGTGTAAACGGCCTTGACCGTGAGGTTGCCCGGAAAGCCCTCTTCGCCATCCTGGCTCAAATAAGAGAGTTCGAGCGCGGGACCTTTCGCCGATTCAATGACCGCCGCGTCCCAAACGGCCTTGTCAAACCCGTTGATGCCGCCGTGCAGGGAATGTGCTCCGTTGTTTTGGGCAAGCGTATAGGTTTTGCCATTCAACGCAAATTTCGCCCCGCCGATGCGGTTGGCGTAACGTCCGACCAAGGCGCCAAAATACGGCGAAGATTTCAGGTAACCATTCAGGTTGTCGTAGCCAAGGACCACGTCCGCGAACCTGCCATCGCGGTCGGGCACAGTCAGCGAGACAATAATGCCGCCATAAGTCGCCACCCGCACCTCCATGCCGGAGCCGTTGCGCAACGTGTAAATCTCGACCGGCTTTCCGTCCGGCGCGCTGCCAAAGCTTGCTGTGGTGATTAAATCCGTTGGGTTATTTGAACGGGACATTGGTTGAAAATTACAAATTGCGTCCGGCTTAGTCCAGTTTCCGTTTAATATTTCAGAGAAAATTCAAGGTAATTGAATTGACACGACCCGCCAAAATCACTAAATCCACGGGCAATTCTTATGCAACCAATTCATCTCGCGTGGGTTGATTATACCATTCTGCTCGCTTACGTCGTTTTTATTTTGGGAATCGGCTGGACGCTGGCGCGCTACATGAAAAGCTCCCGGGACTTTCTTACCTCCAGCCGCTCCATTCCCACGTGGGTCACTGGACTCGCCTTTATTTCCGCCAATCTCGGCGCGCTGGAATTGGTGGGCATGGCGGCCAGCGGCGCCCAATACGGCATCGCCACCGCGCACTTTTATTGGGTCGGCGCCATCCCGGCCATGGTTTTTCTGGCGGTGTTCATGATGCCGTTTTACTACGGCTCCAAGGCGCGCTCCGTTCCTGAATACTTGAAAATGCGTTTCGACGAACGGGTTCGCTGGGTGAACGCGTTCGCGTTTGCGGTGATGACTGTGGCTACCTCGGGAATTTCAATGGACGCTCTGGCCGACCTCCTGCATTTGCTGCTTGGCTGGAAATACAGTTGGAGTTTGTGGATTTGCTCGGTGGTGGTGGTGGTTTATATCTTCAAGGGCGGCCTGACCTCGGCCATTTATACCGAAGTCCTGCAATTTTTCCTGATTGTGCTCGGGTTCGCTCCCGTGGTTTGGCTGGGATTGCAAGACGTGGGCGGCTGGAGCGTTTTGAAAAGCAGGCTGGCCGACGTTGCGCAAAATCCCGCGGCCCTGGCGCTCAGTGACAAAACGTTTCAGCCGGACGCCTGGACCAGCGCATGGAAACCGCTGTTGGCCGGCCAGTCACATAATCCGATGGGCGTGGATGTTTTTGCGATGGTTTTCGGCCTCGGTTTCGTTTTGAGCTTCGGCTACTGGTGCACCAACTTCCTCGTTGTACAACGGGCGATGGCGGCCAAAAACATGACTGCCGCCCGCAACACGCCGTTGGTGGCCGCCATTCCCAAAATGCTCTTTCCGGCCATTGTCATTTTGCCGGGCATGATTGCCGTCGCCCTGGCCACTTTGCCAAGCAAGGATTATCGCATTCCGCCGCCGATCATTTCCGACGCCAATTACGCCCAGGCCGTTGATGCGGTGCAGAGCGCCAGCCCGGCCAAGATGGACGCCGGAATCAAGGCCGTCAGCAACGCGCTCGGCGCTCCGGTGTATGAAGACAAGGTTTCCGCGCTCATCTCGGCGAATGCCCAGCACCCGGAGACGAAGGAGCAAATCAAAGCCGCCCTTTATGGCAGCGTTGCCGAAAACGATTACAACGCCGTCATCCCTTCGCTCGTCGAAAAATTCTGTCCGCATGGCCTGCTGGCGCTGGCCTTGCTGGCGTTGTTCGCGTCGTTTATGTCCGGGATGGCGGGCAACATTACCGCCTTCAACACCGTTTGGACTTACGACCTTTATCAAAGTTTCCGGCGCAATGTTTGGGACCGCCCGCGTGCGGCCACATTGACCCGCCCGGACGGCAGGACCGACGAGGTCACAGTTGCGTACAAGGAACTAAGCGACAGCCATTATTTGTGGATGGGCAAGGCGGTGACCATCGCGGGCACGCTGTTGAGCATCGCTTGCGCCTATTATTTCAGCCATTACCACAATGCGATGAACGCGCTGCAGCTCGTTTTCGGCTTTGTCAACGCCCCCATCTTCGCCACGTTTCTGCTGGGCATGTTCTGGAAGCGCGCCACGGGCACCGGCGCGTTCCTGGGTTTGATCGGCGGTATTCTGACATCGGTGGTTTTCCACGCGCTGACCCTCTCGCAGGGAGACCTGCCCGGAATCAAGGGCGGTTACATTCAAGTCGTTAAGATGTTTCCCAGCGAAATGGCGCAAAATTTCTGGCTGGCCAGCTTTGCGTTTGCCGGCTGCTTCATTCTGACGGTCGTCATTTCACTGGCGACGGCGCGGACGAAAACGGACGAGGAACTCAAAGGTTTGGTGTATTCGCTAACACCGAAGATCAAGGACCACGAAAAGCATTTCTTCCTGCGGCCGGCGGTCTTGGGAACGATTTTGATCATCGCCTGTGTCATCCTGAACATCATTTTCTGGTAAACATTGAAATCTGAAATTTATAAACGAAGGTAAAATTATGGGACTTGATTTACGCTGGCCGATTGGCCTCATGTTCACGTTCTTCGGCGCGCTGTTGATCATTTACGGCGCCGCCACGAACTCCAGCCCGATGTATGAACTTTCGCTCGGCAAAAACATCAATCTTATCTGGGGCGGTGTGCTGCTTGTCTTCGGCGTGCTGATGCTGTTCGGGGCCGTGCGCGGCAGTAAAAAGAAGAGCGAGAATGGAAAATAGAAGATGGAAGCTGGCCAAAGCTGCGGCGACCACCTTCCATTCTCCACCCTCAATCCTTCGTTCTCGTTTTAATTTGCCATGACACTCCAGGAACTCGCTGCCCACGTTTCGCAACAGTTCACCAAAGCCTACGGCCGTCCGCCGCGCTGGATTGCTGCCGCGCCGGGCCGCGTTAATGTCATCGGCGAGCACACCGACTACAATGACGGATTCGTTTTGCCGATGGCGATCGAGCGGTACGCCATCATGGCCGCAGACGAACCTGCCAGCGGAAGAAACAGCATTCAAATCCGCGACACGGTTGAGGGCGTGGAACCGGCGATGATTGATTTGTCAGCCATTGTCAAACCCGGTGTGCCGAAATGGTCAAATTACCCGCGCGGGGTCATTGCCGGCTTTATGGCCCGTGGCGTTAAACTTCCTGGACTCGATGTGTTGCTGCACTCGACTGTGCCGCTCGGCGGCGGACTTTCCAGCAGCGCTGCGCTCGAAGTCTGCACGGCGACACTGCTCGAAGCCGTTACCGGCAAAGAGCTTGATCCCGTCAAAAAGGCTTTGCTTTGCCAAAAGGCTGAACACGAATTCGCCGGAATGCCGTGTGGAATCATGGACCAGTTCATTTCCGTCATGGGCAGGGAAAATCATTTGCTCTTGCTCGATTGCCGCTCGCGCAAGATGGAACTGGTTCCGATGAATGATCCGTCCGTGGCCATTCTCATCGTCAACACCAACGTGAAGCACGAATTGAGCGGCAGCGAATATCCCACGCGCCGCAAACAATGCGAAACCGCGGCGAAAATCCTCGGCGTGCCGTCCTTGCGCGATGCGACCGCCGATGCGCTGGAACGCGCCAAGGGCAAAATGGATGAAGTCGTTTACCGCCGCGCGCGGCATGTCATCGGCGAAATTGAGCGCACGCTTCATGCCGCCGAAGGCATCCGCGCTTCCAACTGGCCGACCGTCGGCCAGCTCATGTATGCCAGCCACTGTTCGCTGCGCGACGATTACGAAGTCAGTTGCGCGGAATTGGATGCCGTCGTCGAAATTGCCGAAGCCATTGGCATCAAAGACGGTATTTTCGGCTGCCGCATGACCGGCGGCGGCTTCGGTGGCTGCGCAGTCGCACTGGCGAAAACTGAGGCCATTGAAGCGATTTCAAAAACCATCGCCGCTGATTACAAAAAGAAAACTGGAATTGAAGCGGCCATCTTCAGTTCGCGCCCGGCAGCAGGCGCGACCATCCTCCAGAATTCGTAGCAGTGGACGTAAGTCCGCTCACTTCTTGTTTGGAGAAAAATTGGAGCCGACTCGCGTCGGCTGCTAAAGCGGTTGCAATAGAACTGTAGCCGGAGCGCGGCGTTCTCGCCGCTTCAATGTCGTCATGCAAATTCAAGTTGAAGCGGGCTGAAGCCCGCGCTCCGACGGCTGTTTGCTTGACAAGGAACGGCTGCAGTTTTACTGAAACCGCTCCACGATTCAATCTCCCAAACACGTTCCCACGCGCCGGGCGGTTTCCACCCACGGATGATCGGGCGTAACAACTTTGCGTTTGCCGGCGACCTTGTCCAGTTGTACCGGCTCCGTTCGGTCGCCGCGTGCGGCCACCATCACACCGAAAACACCTTCATTAATCAAATCGGCGCACGCGCTGCCCAGCCGCGTGGCCAGCAGCCGATCCGCCGGCGACGGAATGCCGCCGCGTTGCACGTAGCCGAGAATAGTCACGCGCGATTCAAGGTGCGTGAGGTCTTCAAGCTGCCGGGCCAGCCGCATTGTGTTTCCCGTGTGACGCGCTTCGAGCGCAGCAAGTTCCATCTTCGCCTCTTTTTTATCGTGCAAGGTCCGGGCGCGTTCGCGTTTGCCTTCGGCGGATTTGAAGGTGCGTGCGTCGTCAACGCTCATCGCGCCCTCGGCGACGGCCACAATGCTGAAATTCGTTCCATGCCGGCTGCGACGCTTGATGGCATCGGCGATTTTCTGGACGTCGTAGGGAATCTCTGGAATTAAAATCACGTCCGCGCCGCCGGCGATGCCCGCGCCCAACGTCAGCCAGCCCGCGCGATGCCCCATGATTTCGGCGACGACGATGCGATGATGACTGTGCGCCGTGCTGTGCAACCGGTCAATCGCCTCGGTCGCGATGTCCAGCGCCGTGGCAAAACCAAAGGTCGAATCCGTCAGCGCCACGTCATTGTCAATCGTCTTGGGCAGCGTGATGACGTTGAGCCCGGCCCTGGCCAGATACAGCGCGTTTTTTTGGGTGCCGCCGCCGCCGAGGCAGACGAGCGCGCCAAGGTCGTATTTTTTGTAATTTTTAACGATGACATCCGTCATGTCGCGCGTCCGTCCGTCAACCAACATGCGGTGTGGTTTGTCGCGGCTGGTGCCGAGAATGGTGCCGCCGACGGTGAGAATCCCGGAAAGCGCGGCCTTGTCGAGTTTCAACCGCCGATCCTCCACCAGGCCACGAAAGCCATCACGGAATCCAATGATTTCAATTCCGTAAAAGCCGAGCGCGGTCTTGCCCACGCCGCGAATGGCGGCGTTCAAGGCGGGACTGTCGCCGCCCGAGGTCAGAATTCCGATACGTTTGGTTTTGGCCATTTGCCGCTGCGAAATTAGCAACGTGTGGGTTTGTGTCGAGCGGAAGTTCTAATTTTTTTCCAGGTCGGAAAGTGAAATGGGCGGCAGATACTCGCCAAGTCGCTGCCTTTTCCACCACGCTCCGGTCGCACGCCGTTCCACAAAGTTGGTAAATTGATAATCGTAAAGCTCGGCACGGAGGTACCGCGGCGGATGATCGGTAAACGGATTTTTCGCCAGCAATGTCAAAACCGGCGGCGAACCTTGCAGCAGGCGAAGACAGAAATCCACGAACCAAGGATTCTGCTGGTAATCGCCCAAGCCGGCAAACCACATTTGCCAGTCCAGTCGCGGTTGGAACGGCGCGACGAAGGCCGGCCGCCGGTCCACGTCGCCGGGTTTGTATTTAAATTCGTATGGCCGCCAGTTCACGCCGTCGTCGCTGCCTTCGACGATGATTTCGCGGCGCTCGGTGGTCATCACGGCGAACAGGCCGTAGGTGTTGAATGTCCGAAACGGCTCGATCCAAGCGTCCGCCGCCGCGACGGGCAGGAACCAGCGCGGCTGCGCGCCGAACAAGAGCGACACTTGAAAGAAATAAATTGCCGCCACGAGAACGGCGAGCGGGACGGTGAGAAAGCGGGGCCAGCGAAGGGGTTTGGCGAGAGTCGAGGGTCGAGGGTCGAGGGCCAAAGCACGAACCAGCTTGAACGGCATGAGTTGTTTCAACGCGAAATCATCCAGCAACAACAGGCAGAGCGCCAGCGTCAGCCAGTTGAAAAAGGTATAATTGCCGGTCAGCAGAATCAGGATTTGCAGGAACGCGATGGCCGCCCCGCCGAGAAACCGGATTCGTCGCGGACCGAAAATCAGCCACGGCACGCCGAGTTCGATGCAGAACATCGCGACGCAGGAGAATTTCTGGAACCAGAGCGGCAATTGATTGGCATACCACCCAATCCACGTCGGCAGCGGCTGGGTTTGGTAATGGAATGTGAGCGCGGTGAGGTTGCGCCAGTTCGGGTCGCCGCTCAACCACTTCACGCAGCCGGACGAGAACATGAGCTTGAACAACAACAGCCGCAGCAGCCAGACCGCGATGCGTGACGGCAGCGCTTCGCGTGAAGGCCTTCGTGGCAGCCATTGCAGCGGCGCCAGAAAGATGGCCAGAAAGCCGGCTTCGAGCAGCAGATTGTCCCATTGAAAGCCGAGAAAATCGCGGCCCACCGTCACGAGTGAAAGATAAAACAACCACAGCAAGGCGAGGCTCGGCGCGGGTGCGATGCCGATAATCAACAGGCCGGCCAGCACCGCGCCCGCCGCGCATTGGAAATGGAGAAAACCGTTGGACGAATCAAACCAGCACAACGTCGGCAGCAAGCGGAACCGGTCCAGGCCAACGCCTTGCAGGTCGCATTGCTGGCCGGCGGCGGACATATATTGGTCGGCTGGCAAAATGCCGTCATGCCCGATTAGTCCGCTGATCTGTGTCCACAACGAAACGAAGGCGATGAGGTAAATCAAACCCAGCGCGCGTAGAAACAGCCAGCGCGTCAGAACATGATCCGGTTGCTCCACGTGCCGGCCCCAAAACCAGCGCGTCAGCCGGGAGAACAGCGTGCGATGTTTGGCGACCAAATGGTAGGCCCATTCCGTGAGGTCGGCAATGGCCGGGGAGCGTTCATAGGTGCGCAACGGCCATTGACGATTCGGGCTGTGCGCCAAGGTACGGAAAACGGCTTTCGCGCCGGAATAGACCGTGCCGTCGGATTCTATGAGTTGGACGGCGGTGTCGAATTGTTCGCGGGGGATTTCGGGAAACCGTGTCGCAATATCCGGGTCTTGCGCGGGTAGATAATCCACGCTGTCGCCGGTCATTTGCTGCCAGCGGCGGATCCAGAGCGTGCAAAAATTGCAGTCGCCGTCGAAAACCAGGAGCGGTCTGGGTGGTGGCGTGGCGACGCGGACTTTTTCCGGATTCGAATTCATGGAATCAGCACCGCGGCACCTTGCAGTTTGCCGGTTCGCAAATGCGTGAGCGCATCATTGGCCTCCGCAAGAGAAAACAGTTGCACCATTGTTCGTATCGGCACCTTGGGCGCCAGCGCGAGGAATTCTTCGCCGTCGCGGCGCGTGAGATTGGCCACGGAACAAAGCGTCCGTTCCTGCCAGAGCAAATCATAAGCAAAAGATGGGATGCCGCTCATGTGAATGCCACCACAGACAACCGTGCCACCCTTGGCTACCGCCTTCAGTGCCAGAGGAACGAGATTGCCAACTGGTGCGAAAATAATGGCGGCATCCAATTTTTCCAGCGGCATTTTGTCGGAATTGCCCGCCCAGACTGCGCCCAATGATTTGGCAAATTTCTGCGCCCCCGAATCGCCGCGCCGGGTGAAAGCAAAGATCTCGCGGCCTTGAAATTTTGCGATTTGCGCGACGATGTGTGCCGCCGCGCCGAAACCATAGATACCGAGACGCCTGGCGTTTCCGGTTTTGGCGAGTGACCGATAGCCGATGATGCCCGCGCAAAGCAATGGAGCTGCCTCAGCATCAGAGTAGGAATCCGGGATCGGAAAGCAAAATCGTTCGTCGGCAACAGTGAATTCCGCGTAGCCTCCATCCAGCGTATAGCCAGTGAATCGGGCGCGGTCGCAAAGGTTCTCGCGCCCGCTGCGGCAGAACTCGCACTCACCGCATGTCCAGCCCAGCCACGGAATGCCCACGCGGTCGCCGATTTTGAAATGCTGAACACTGTCCCCTTTTTTGATGATGACACCCACGATTTCATGGCCCGGCACCAACGGCAGTTTCGGTTTGGGCAATTCGCCGTCCATGACGTGCAAATCCGTCCGGCAAACGGCGCAGGCGCCGACCTTCACCAAAACCTGGGTCGTAGCGGGTTTTGGCGTGGGCAGATCAACGGCTCGCAGCGGCTGCCGCGGCGCTTCGAGAAGCATTGCGCGCATGGGGTAATTGAACCGCCATTTCCAGAACGGTCAAGCGCCGTTAATTGACTCCGCACAAATCAACGTTTAGGCTGAACCCATGAGCGAATTGCAGAACTCCCTGCTTGAATTAATCCGCCGCACCTCGGCGGAAATTCCCGATGACGTGCAAAAGGCAATTCTTATGTCCCTGGAACAGGAGAAGAAAGGCACGATAGCGGAGAGCGCTCTGAAAATCATTGACCGGAACGTCGCGTTGGCGAAGCAGAAATCGCAGCCCATCTGCCAAGACACCGGGAGCATTTTGTTTTACGTGGATTGTCCGGTCGGCTTTGACCAAATCGCGTTTGAAGAAGCGGCGAAGGAAGCCGTGAAGCTGGCGACGAAGAAAGGTTTTCTCCGGCAGAACTCCGTGGATTCGCTCACGGGCAAGAACGACGGCACGAATGTTGGTCCCGGCGCGCCCACCTTTCATTTTCATCAGCATCGCCCGCCGGAAGTCAGCGTGAAACTCGTGCTCAAAGGTGGCGGCTGCGAAAACGTCGGCGCACAATACTCGCTGCCAGACGGCAAACTCAACGCGAACCGTGACCTCGACGGCTGCCGCAAGGCGATTTTGGATGCGGTGTTGCAGGCGCAGGGCAAAGGCTGCGGGCCGGGCATCCTCGGCGTGTGCATCGGCGGCGACCGCGCGACGGGCTACGAGATGAGCAAGACGCAATTCCTGCGCCTGATTCCCGACCGCAATCCGAATCCCGAACTGGACAAGCTGGAGCAGGACATTTTGAAGACGGCGAACGAACTCGGCATCGGCCCGATGGGATTTGGCGGCAAGACGACCTTGCTGGGCGTAAAAATCTGCGCGGCGAACCGCCTGCCGGCGTCGTATTTCGTCAGCATCAGCTACATGTGCTGGGCGTATCGGCGTCAGGGCGTGACGCTGGATACGGAGGGGAAGATTGGGAAATGGCTGTATTGAGAAACGACAAATGGACATGAATCAATACGAATTCTCCTTCTTATGAATGCCTTGCTCGTGAGGGTTGGCATTGATTCAACAGATGGTTGCTGGAATGCGCCAATGCGATTGGCGACCGGCGAATTTGCTTACATTACAATTACCGACACCAAACCCTTGCGCAATGGAATGTCCCGAAGTTATGATGAATTTGCTTCAGTCGCTGCAAACTTTGGAGAGCAACTGCCTGAATGGTTGCGCGGTCAACCGACACACCTTGATCCCGATTTTGACTTTCTGACTTATGGCGATCAAGGTCAGCGTGCAAAGCGCATCAGAACGCAAATTGGTTCAGGAGATTTGCTGGCGTTTTTTGCTGCGTTACGACCAATTGATGCTCCGGCGCGACCGCTTAATTATGCGCTTATCGGTTTATATGTGGCCGAGGAGATTATAGAAGCAAAGTCCGTTCCGAAGGCCCGCTGGGCGGAGAACGCGCATACGCGGCGACTGCCGGGCGACAGCGATATTGTAGTGCGCGGAAAGCCCGGCGCCTCCGGGCGTTTGCGCCACTGCATTTCCATTGGTGAGTTACGTGACCGTGTTTATCGCGTGCGTAGTGATTTGCTTGAAACTTGGGGTGGCCTCGACATCAAAGATGGCTATATTCATCGGAGTGTCCGACTACCTGGCTTTTTAGACGCTGCAAGATTTTACAGATGGTTTCTCGCCCAGAAACCGGAACTGGTAGCGAAAAACAATCCTACATGAGTAGCCGACTTTTCATTGTAATGCTGCGGCGGCCGCGCAAGAACGACCCGCGCACCGATCCGTTTTGGGAGTTTGGTAGTTTTGGTTGCACACGATGCCATGGGAAGAACTTGCCGCATCCAAAGCGTTGCCAAATTCGTGATGGCGACCGCTTGGCCTTCATTCAAGGTGGAAATCAAGGTTTGCGTCTGCTGCTAGTGACACCCCAAGTCAAACGCTTCGACCATGCAAGCGACAGTTCGCAAGCCTGTGTAGAATTGCGCTGGGGTTCATCCCAAAAACCATTTCGTTACGACTGCGCGCCATCACTCTTTGAATCGCCTGCACCGGGCAATTGGGGATTATTTCCTCGGCTGGCGCATAGTCTGGCTCACACGGACCGCTCCACGATTGATGCGAAATTTTCAAGTTGCTTCCGTGCTCGCACCAGTCCGCTCAAAGGCGAGATCGCACAAGAAATAGAAATAGGTTTTAATGCTGCCGTGAAGCGGGCACGACGATCCAAATTCATCACACGCTATGAAGAAGCCTTGCCGTGGTGTGATTGTCCCACCTCTCCAGACAAAAGGCGTCGAGAATATCAACGGCGACTTGAGGAATTGGTCAGCAAACGGCCAAAAAATGTGAAATACCGCAGATAATGGAATCCGTTTACATCGAGACGAGCGTGTTGAGTTATCTGGTGGCGCGGCCCAGCCGCGAGCCGGTGACGGCTTGGCGTCAGCAACTCACAAACGAATGGTGGATGGAGCGGCGCGGGCTGTTCGCCTGTGTGATCTCGCAGGAAGTCATCGCCGAGGCGTTGGAGGGAGAGGCCAGCATGGTGGCGAAGCGGATGGAGGCGTTGCGGGGCTTGCCGTTGATAGCGAGCAGCGCGGAGAGCGCCAAGCTCGCGGCGGATTTGCTGGTGAATGGAATTTTTGCCGCCAATGCCCGTGCCGACGCGAACCATCTGGCAGTCGCGACTTGCGCGGCGGTGGATTATCTGCTGACGTGGAATTACCGGCATCTGGCAAACGCGCAAGTATTGCACCGGCTGGAGACTTTTTTAGGCGGTCGCAGCATGCACCTGCCGCGGGTTTGCACGCCGGAAGAACTTATGGGAATATAGAACCATGAAAGCTGATCCGATACTTGAAGAACTCTGGCGCGTCAAAGATGAGTTGTCGCGCGAAATGGCCGCCGACCCGACGGCTTATTTTGCCAAGCTGGACGAGATCACGAAGGCCGAGGAAAAAGCGGGGCGAAAGGTCATCCGTTCGGCGGCGGAACTGCGCGAACTCGTGGCGGAAAGGGAACGCCTACTTGCCGAAACGTCGGCGATGGCTCTCAATGACAAACCGCCGCGCAAGAAACATTGACGCAGTTCAGAGATTGTCATGATCAAACTTTCATTTCCATTCACCGAAGAAAAAATCCGGGCGCTGAAAGTCGGCGACGAAGTGCTGATTTCCGGCGTTGTATTCACCGGGCGCGATGCGGTCCACAAGTATTTGCACGAAGGCGGCCAACTGCCGCCGGAAGTGAAATTGCGCGACGGGATTCTTTACCATTGCGGCCCGGTGGTGATGAAGCAGGACAACGGCTCCTGGAAGGCAACTGCCGCCGGTCCGACGACATCCATCCGCGAGGAGCCGTATCAGGCGCAAATCATCCGCGACTTCGGCATCCGCGGCGTCATCGGCAAGGGCGGCATGGGCGACAAAACAGTCGCGGCCTGCAAGGAATACGGCTGCGTTTATCTGCACGCGGTTGGCGGCGCGGCGCAGGTGCTGGCCGAATGCATCAAAAAGGTGCGCAACGTGTTCTTCTACGAGAAATTCGGCGCGCCGGAGGCCATTTGGGAATTTGAGGTGGAGGATTTCTCGGCAGTCGTCACGATTGACGCGCACGGCAATTCGCTGCACAAGGACGTGTTTGCGAAGAGCCAAGCGGAACTGGCAAAACGGCTCTGACCATTTTCGATTTACGATATACGATTTACGAGGCGCCTTGGAATCGGCTAGGATCTCTTAAATCGTAAATCGCGTATCGTAAATTCGTTTACTTTTTCTCCGTCTCCGCCATTTCCTGGTCGCGTTCTTCCATGGCGGCCCTGCGCGACAGACGGACGCGGCCTTTTTCGTCCACGCCAAGGCACTTGACCCAAATTTCATCGCCCATTTTGACGATATCCTCGGTTTTCTTGACGCGGAAATTGGCCAGTTCGCTGATATGCACGAGACCGTCCTTGCCGGGCAGGAATTCCACGAACGCGCCAAATTCCTTGATGGTGACAACCTTGCCGCGATAAGTCTTCCCGACCTCGGCTTCGGCGGTCATTCCCACAATCGCATCGCGGGCAATCTTCATGCCCTCGGGCGACACCGAAAAGATGTTCACTGTGCCATCGTCTTCAATGTCGATTTCGCAGCCGGATTCCTCGACGAGCTTCTTGATGTTCTTGCCGCCGGGTCCGATGATCGCGCCGATTTTTTCCGGATTAATCTTGATGGTCTCAATGCGCGGCGCATATTTGCTGATATCCTTGCGCGGCTCGGCCAGCGTCTTGGCCATTTCACCAAGAATAAACAGCCGCGCGACGCGCGCATTCTCAACGGCCTCAGCCATCAACTGGTGCGGAATGCCGCGCAACTTGAGGTCGAGCTGGAATCCGGTGATGCCTTTTTCCGTACCGGCGATTTTGCAATCCATGTCGCAAAACGCGTCTTCCCAGCCGAGAATGTCGGTAAGCAATTTATATTGCGCGATTTTATTGTCGGCGCCATAGGCAGTGCAAATGCCGATGCTGATACCAGCAACCGGCCGAATCAGCGGAACGCCCGCATCCATCAGCGCCAGGGTACCGCCGCAAACGCTCGCCATGGAGGTCGAACCGTTCGACTCCATGATCTCGCTCGTGACGCGGACGGTATAGGGATAATTCTCCAGCGGCAGCATTGGTTCGATGGACCGTTCCGCGAGCGCGCCGTGGCCGATTTCGCGCCGGCCCGGGCCGGCAATGCGGCCAGTTTCGCCAACGGAAAAATTCGGGAAGTTGTAATGCAAAATGAATTTCTTTTCGTTCTCGCCGCCGGTGTAGGAGTCAAATTCCTGCGCATCGTCACCGGTGCCAAGCGTGGCGAGCGTGACGGCCTGGGTTTCGCCGCGCGAGAAAATCGCCGAACCATGCGCGCGCGGCAGGATTCCCACTTCGCTTGAGATCGGACGCACCACGTCAAAGGCTCGGCCGTCGAGGCGTTTGCCGCTGTTCAAAATCAAACCGCGAACGGCTTTCTTCTGAATATAGTAAAAAGCGTCCTTGATGACAAAATCGGTCACTTTCTCCGCGCCGAATTTTTCGACAAGCTTCGCGCCGACTTCGCCCTGAATCGCCTTGCAGGCGTCCTCGCGCGCCAGTTTGCCGGGCGTCAACAGCGCGGGCACAAAACGGTCGCCGGCAAGCTTTTTTACTTCCTCCAGAATCTCGTCGGGAACGACCGTGAGCGCGATTTCACGTTTCTTTTTACCGGCTTTCGCGACCAATTCCTTTTGAACGACGATCAGGGGTTGGCAGCATTCCTGGCCGAATTTCAGCGCGGCATTGAAATCGGCTTCGCTGATTTCCTTCGCAGAACCTTCGTACATCACGATGTCACTTTCATTGCCAACGTAAACGAGGTCGAGGTCGCTTTCCTTCATTTCGGAATGCGTCGGGTTGGCCACGAACTGGCCTTTGACGCGGCCCACGCGCACTGCGCCGAGCGGCCCGGCCCACGGAATGTCGCTGACCATGAGCGCCGTGGACGCACCGACGATGCTCAAGATGTCCGGGTCGTTTTCGCCGTCCGCGCTCAACACAATGCTCTGGACCTGAACCTCGTTGTACATCCCCTTGGGAAAAAGCGGACGAATCGGACGGTCTGTCAGGCGTGAGGTAAGAATCTCCTTTTCAGTGGGACGACCTTCGCGCTTGAAATAGCCGCCGGGGAATTTTCCCGCCGCTGCCGCCTTCTCGCGGTAGTCCACGGTCAATGGGAAAAATTCCTGGCCTTCCTTGGCCTTGGTCGCCGCGACTGCGGCCACGACGACGATGGTTTCGCCGAGCTGGACGGTTACAGCGCCGTCCGCCTGTTTGGCGAGTTTTCCGGTTTCAATGATAACTTCTTTGTCGCCCACCCGGGCGATAATTTTTTCTGACATGTTCTAACTTTCCCGTCACCACCGGAGGAACTTCAGTGAATCCCGAAGCAATCGGGACTGAATGAAATTTCCCGGGGTAACGAATTTTCATACGCGATATGTTTGGTTGGGGAATTGGGCCGATCGCGTTTCCCGGCTCAAATCCGAAAGCGGAAGGCGGCTTGACGCGAAATGCCAAAGCCGCGCCGCCGCAAATTAATGGCGCAGTTTCAATTTTTTCGTGACGGTTTGATAGCGCTTCCGATCGATATTTTGCAAATAATCCAAAAGCCGGCGGCGCTGGCCAACCATCATCAGCAGCCCGCGGCGGGAGCTATGATCCTTTTTGTTGGTTTGCAGATGTTCGGTCAAATGATTAATCCGCTCCGTCAACAGCGCTATCTGCACGTCTGCCGAACCGGTGTCCTGCGCGTGCAACTTGAACTGTTCAATCGTTTTCGCCTTCGCTTCCATAAATTCAAATCAATAAGAGTGTGCGAGTGTAGCCGCCCGCTGCATCAGTGTAAAGAGCTTTCCTGACGGTAAAGCAAGGCAAATGTACTCCGCACCGAATTGGGTGTACTTGCCGCGAACTCTTTCACGCGGAGGCAGCATGCCAGTGCCAAATCAGACGACGCTTCGTCTTTGGCATCAGCTTGAAATTTTCCGCCATGCGCAAGCCTTGCACCCAGAAAATTTTCCGGTTGGCAGCCTCAGCAATAACCAGGCTCCGCCGCAGGACTCGGGGGATTTTCTGGTTTGTGAACAAATCCTGAAGTTTCACGGCCGATTTCAAACCGATCGGCTGGAACCGGTCGCCCGCTTGCCAATGGCGTAAGGTGATTTGTCCGCCAACCTTGTCAGCGTCAAAACACTCGCACCCGGTCCGCTTGCCCAAACTCACGGGCTGGCTCGCGCCTTCAAAATTCCAGTGCAACCGAACTCCGGCAAAATTCACCTCCCCTGCCCTGCCCGCCAAATTCACCATGAGCTCATTGACTTTGAATCCGATCGGCGGCGGCGTTCGCAAGCTCACCCGGCCCATGTTGTTACGCGCCACGGAAAGATTCGGGCTGATACTGATGGAGACATCCGGTGTGCGACGAAGTCGCTCAACCAAGTCAAAATCTGCCAAAACACCCAACCCCACCAGTTGCATTTGCAAAACCCGCCGTTGGATCGCAAGAGACAGTTGCCCAAAATCTAAATCGGTGGGGACACCGTGCCGCGCGTCCCGGCCGACCAGTAGGTCAGCACTGCCGGTCTTCAGCCACTGTTGTGCCGACTCACTCACGAAATCCGCTTCCGCGCCCGTGATTTCCATCAGCCGCAAAATTGTTTTAGTCAGTGCGGGCTGATAATGCCGCCGAAGCACCGGCAGCAATTCGTTGCGCACGCGATTGCGTGGCAAATCGAGACGTGCGTTTGTGATGTCTTCACGCGAACGAACTTTATTCTTCCGCGCGACCTCGCGTAATTCGACCTTGGTTACGTTGAGCAATGGACGCACCAGTGCGATTTTGCCATCCACTGGCGACGGCGAACGCCATTTCATTCCGGCCAGTCCTTCACCACCTGCGCCACGCAGGACACGCAGAAAAAAAAGTTCGACTTGATCGTCGGCATGATGCGCCAGTGCGACCGTGGAGATTTTCCGTTTCTTGGCGGCGCGTGCAAAAAATTCGTGGCGCAACTTCCGGGCGGCCATCTCGACTGAGAGCTTTGATTTCCTGGAGAACTCCCGGACATCGGCACGCGCGGCAACAAAAGGCAATTTCAACCCAATGGCGGTCTTACGAACGAGCTTTTCATCGGCGTCGCTGCTCCGGCCGCGCAATTGATGATTGAAATGGGCAACGGTCAACTTCCACCGGTACTGTGCCGAGAGCGAGTCAAGGGCGTGCAGTAATGTCATCGAATCCAGCCCGCCGGAAACTGCCACCAGCACCGCCTGACCGCGTTTCAGCAACCGCCGGCTTTGAACGTTTTGTTCGATGCGTTGGAGCAAATCGGACACGCCGCCATGCTACTTTACTTCCAAATTGAAGCAAGTTTGCGAGAACATGACGATTCCGCCAAATCATTTCGGCCGAATGATGAAAATATTTGCCACAAAACTTCCGTGTCGTTAACGTCCATCCGTGGCCGTCAAATTCACCATCCTTGGCAGCGGTTCCGCCGGCAACTGCGCCTACCTTGAGACCGACGAGGCCCGCGTGCTCGTGGACGCTGGGTTCAGTCCGCGCCAGATCCGGCAGCGCCTCGCCGGCATCGGCCGTGCGCCTGAAAACCTTACGGCTATTCTCATCACCCATGAACACAGCGACCACGTTTACGGCCTCACCGGCATTGCGCAAAAACTGAACATTCCGATTTATTGCAATCGCGCCACCAAGGAGGCGTTTGAATTTCAATTGCAAGCCAAGTTTAACTGCAATCTGTTTGAAACCGGTGCGAGCTTTGAAATCGCCGACCTGCTCGTGGACACATTCACCATACCGCACGACGCGCAGGACCCGGTCGGATTTTTGATTCACACCGCCGCCGGTAACATCGGGTTCGTCACCGACCTCGGACACATGACCAAACTGGTTGTCGAACGCACCCGCACCGCGAACGTCCTCGTCCTCGAATCCAACCACGACGTAAAGATGTTGCGGGATTGTGACCGCCGCCCGTGGAGTCTCAAGCAACGCATTCTTGGCCGGCACGGCCATCTTTCCAATGAAGCCGCCGCTGAAGCCGCCGCTCAGATGATGTCCGCCGACTTGCGCCATCTCTATCTCGCCCATCTGAGTCGCGAATGCAACAAACCCGAACTAGCCCGCTACGTCATGGCTGAACAACTTCACCACATCGGCGCGAGCCACGTTCAACTGCAACTCGCTGCGCAGGATGTGCCATGTACGACGTTGGCCTTGTAAAAAGCCTTTTTTTGTAGCAGCCGAGGTAACGAGGTCAAATTTCCTTGGAAACGATCAGTCGGTTAGAGCCTCCTCTTGTCGGCAGCTACTCCTTCAAGACCTATTAACACTCACGTCTTCAAATTGTTAAAGTATGAAAGAGCAAAATCTAAAGCCCCCTCACACAACGAAAACTGACCCAAGAATTAACATCGTGGGGGACATCGTAGAACCGGTCTGCGCATCGAGTCCAAAATGGAGCGCCATCGTGCCACGAACCACCGCGCAACACATGATAGTCGTTCGGTGACGAGGCGGGACCTCGAGTATCGTTTTGAGTTGCTCCCGCTGTTCCATACCAAGTGTTGTCCTGCCAATCCCAGCACCATTGGAAGATGTTTCCAGCCATGTCACACAGTCCATACCCGTTTGGCGCAAAATAGCCCACCGGACTCGTGTAAGGATAAACTCCGTAGTTGAACGCCGGATCGAAGCCAACGGCGGTGGCAAGGTCATAAGCATAACCATACTGATCCAGAGACAAGGGATCACCGTAATAGTTCGCTTGGCTCCAGGAAATCGTGTTGCCCCACGGAAATCGCTGGCCGCTCAACCCACCCCGCGCCGCCTTTTCCCATTCCGCTTCCGTCGGCAGCCGATAGCCCGCATTCCAGTTCACACCGGCAGCAGTCAAATCCAATTCCCCAGTGCGATAAACCGTCGTCTGCGTCGCATCCGTGTAATACGCCGGTGTCCGACCTTCCATCTCACTCCGCGCATTGCACCACTTCACCGCGTCATACCAGTCAATCGTCTGCACCGGATGATTCGCCGCCTTGCCGGAACCGGCATCGTCGAAACTATAGCCGTGGGCGATGGCCCAGTTATAAACCTGCTGCCACAGCGACAGCGTCACGTCATACTTGTCCATGTAAAACACTGAGACATACACCGTGTGCAAGGGTAGCTCGTCGGAATTGCCCTCGCTCGGGTTCATGCAGTTGCCCATCGTGAAACTTCCGGCGGGGATCAAAGACATGCCGGAAGGAACATTGATTGGATAGACGGTCAGCAGCGCATTCTGGCTCGTCACGCTTCCATTCGGATTGCTCACGAGCACCGAGTAGCTCCCGGCGTCGCCGGCCGAACACTGATTGATTTGCAGCGTGCTGCTGTGGGTGCCAGTAATGCGACTGTCATCCGTGAGGAACAGCCCGTTGCGCTGCCAGCGGTAGGTCATCGTTCCCGGACTATTCGCCGCCACGGTGAACGTGGAGGTGCCGCCCGTTGTCACCCACTGGTCCTGCGGCTGGCCGGTGATTTGGGGCGGGCTGGGTGAACTGCTCGTTTCCCAAAGCAGCGTGCTGGGAATGAGGTCGAAGGTTGCATCAGGCAAGTCGCCCCATGAATTGTCCCACACGCGAAGGTCCAGTCCGACGGTGCTGGTCAGGCCACCGTTGAGCGCAAGGCTCCACTGTTGAGGATTGATCTGGGCATTGCCGTCCAATTCCAGGTAAGGCTCCAAATCGCCCGATACGCCAGCCGCGCTGTAAAGGTAAAGTGTGAGTTTAGGTTGGAGGTAAACATGCAAACTGTCGGTGGTTTCAGTCTGCCAGGTGGGACCCAGCACGGAAAACCCGCCGGCGGGATTTTGAGAGGTGGTCGTCCAGCCGCTGGTTTGAGTCCAGCTTCTGCCGGTGAGGATTTGTTTGGTTCCGCTGATGCCACCGGTGTAGTCAGCCGACGCTTCCAAGTTAAGGTCGTATCCGGCATTGATTTCCAAGACCAACTCCACCCAAACCGGGACGCCGCCGATGACCGCGCCGTAGAACTGGTGGACGGGCGGGATCAAGGGCGTTGTGCCACTCTCATTCACTGCGCCCGTCGCGTGAACGTGGGCGTCCAGCGTGAAATCCGCGCTGCCGCTCAAGGTGGCCGAAAACTGGTTGAGCTTAAGGCCGCTGAAGTTGGCGCTGAAGGCAAGGTCGGAATCCAGCGTCAACTGGCTGCCCGGAAGCAACTCGATCAAGTTACCATTAGCGTCCTGATAAACGGTGCCTTGAAGATTGGCAGTGTTCTGGATGCCAAACAATGGCACGGGACCTTGTTGCGCAATCTTCTTTGCGCCTTTGAGGGCAAAAGCCAAAGCGGTGTTCCCTTGTGTTCCCAACTCGGTGAAATTCGCCGAGGAAATACTGCCAAGCTGGAGCATTTCGGCCAGTGTCGCCGGCCTGGTCAACACCACCACGCTGTTGCTGGCCGGATAATTGGTGAAGGCAACGACGGTGACGGTGTAGCCCGTGCTCAAGTTCGTGTTAACCAGAATCTCGCCAATGTTCAAACCTGGAAATGAACCGGGATAGGAAAAGGTGTAGTAGTTGCCGTTGGTGGAAGTCAGGACAAAGCCGCTGCTGCCGGGAATATAAAGTAGGTTCGCGCCAAGCACGGTGGGCAGCGCGATTTGAAATGACCAGGTGAAGTTGCTGGTGACATTTCCCAGAGTGTCGGCCACTGTAATCGAGGCGGTGACAATCTGGCCATTGGTGCCGAGAAAGACGTTCGTGGTCGGGGTGTAGGTCAGCAGCCCGTTGGTATAGGCAAGCTGTGAATTGGGCAGGCTGACCGGGGCGTTGCTGCCAATCGTGAGCACGATGGAGTTGGAATTGATGCCGGTGGCATCACTCATCCAAACTTGGACCGGGCTTTGCGGAGCCACGGCAATCGCCCCGTTCATCTGCGAGGTTTGGTCAATCTGCGGCCCTTCGGTGTCGAGCTTGACGACCTTGAAAAATTGGGCGGCGGCGGTGGTGGGGAAATTGAATGAGAGTGAATTCGAGGTGGCGACCAATGTTGGCGAATTCGACCATGGCCCCGCGAGATTCGTGGTCGTTTGCAGCACATAGCTCTTGCCGGGATAGGCGTTCCAAATGACTTGGACGGCATTGCTGCCGTTGTAGTAAAAGTTGAAATCAATCGGCGTCTGAAGGGCGGAAAACGCGGCGCTGATTGACAACAGCCACAAGCAAAGAAAACTGAGCCTTTTCATAGGATTTTCCGATTACTGGGATGCTAACATAGCAAGATTGACTGGTCAATTCATAAAGAACGCGGGTAACCGAATATTTACGTGCATTTTCTCCTTTGCGGTTCAACACGACCACGCGAAAATCCTCGAAATGTTCCATGTTGAGAAAATCTCTTCGTTTGACGCGCCCGAACTCCAGCCTTATGCCACCTTGAGGCGACCGCTGGAACATGAGCGAAAAGGTATTTTTGTAGCCGAAAGTGAAAAGGTCGTCCGCCGCCTGCTCGAAAGCCGGCTCACGGTTGTCTCCGTAGTAATGCCCGAAAAATGGCTGGAGACGTTTCGACCATTGCTCGAAGCGCGGGTGGAAAATGTCAGCGTCTATCTGGCGGAAAAAAAGTTGCTGGAGAGCCTGGTTGGATTTTCGATGTTTCAGGGCGTGCTGGCGGTGGGGAAACTGCCGGCGCTTGTCTCGCTTGAAGAACTTCTGGCCAAGCGTCCGACACCAAAACTTTTCGTTGCCGTGGACGAACTGGCGAACGCGGAAAATCTTGGAGCGTTGGTGCGCAATTGCGTCGCGTTCGGCGTCCAGGCGCTGATTGTCGGCGAAACCTCCAGCAGCCCGTTTCTGCGCCGGGCCGTCCGTAATTCCATGGGCACGATTTTCCAACTGCCCGTCATCGAACTGGCCAAGCTCGGCCAGCGACATCAATTCACCACCAAGCCCCACGTTACCAGCCAGACGCTCACGGAATGCCTGAAGGAACTGCGCCAACGCGGTGTCCGCTGCATCGCCGCACATCCACATACGGACAAAATGATATTGTCACAGGCCGATTTAACCAGTGACTGTTGCCTCGTTTTTGGCAGTGAAGGCGACGGCATCTCCTCGGCGGTTTTGGAAGCGTGTGACGAAGTTGTGGCGATTCCGATGCCGCCGACGGTGGATTCTCTTAACGTCGGCGCCGCGGCGGCGGTTTTTCTCTATGAAGTCGCGCGTCAACGCGGCAAGGCTTGAACCGCAAGCTGGTTATGACGTGGAAATGATACTGTAGCACCCGCGTCCCGCGGTCATTTCGGTCGTCACGCCCGAAAACTTTCTAACTCGCGGATGGTTGTTATTCATCGCATTACGGCAATCATGCCTCTCACGGCAGTTCGGCGAAACGCCGAACTGAACCCACTGGAGGCGGGTGCTTTAACAATCTCTCTTAATTCATTTTTTCCTCTGTGTCACAATCACCTGACACTGAAACACTTTTCATAAACTTCTCGGATTGCCTTTCGCCACTTCGCCAGCGCGTTTCTGAATTCTTCCCCCGTCGCAAACCCGCATCGTACCGAAACGCGATAATACGGCGCCGGATCATCGGGCAAAACGATCTCACCTTCGTAACTCCAGCGGCGCAAGATGCCTTCCACGCGCTGTAACGCGCGGAAATTTTCAAGCAACCTGCCCGCTTCGGGCAAAACTCCGGCCTTGCGTCCGCGTTCAAGCGCATGAAGTGTGTTCGGCTCGTACCAGCCGTTTTCCAGACATAATGTTTGCGCGATGAATTCTGCATCCATCAAGCCGCCTTTCCCGGTCTTGATGGCCAAGTCATCCTGACCGCGCGGTGTGCGTTCCTTTTCAATACGCAACCGCATTTCGTGTATTTGCCTTTTCCAATCCGGCACATAACAGGCTGGCAACGTAGGACAGGCGTCGCGCCTGCCTCTTTCTTTTCGTTTCAACCGAGACAGAGACGGGCGCGACGCCTGTCCTACCTTTGAAAAATTCGTCAATGTCGCAATGAGCTTTTGAAATTGTTCGCCCAGCTTCAAATCACCGGCCACGGGCCGCGTGCGGGTGAGCGCCTGAATTTCCCAAAGCTGCGCGCGGTGGCGATAATATTGCTCATAGGCCTCGAAATTGTTGACGAGCAGGCCTTTTTCGCCGTCGGGCCGCAACCGCGCATCGGTATGGAACACGATCCCCTGCTCCGTCCGCCGCGACATCAAATCCATCACCTCCACCGCCAGTCGCTGTAATTTTGGTAGTGCCTTCGCCCTTGCGTTGGTCACGAACAAAAGGTCGAGGTCGGAACCGTAATCAATTTCGCATCCGCCAAGTTTGCCCAGTCCGATAATGACAAAGGGCAGCTTCTTAATTTTGTTTTTGCGCATCACGATTTCCAGGGCGTATTGCAGGCAAGCGTCGGCGAGCGCGGAAAGTTCCGCCAGGTTTTGCTCGAAATCGGCAAGACCGAGGATGTCGCGCAGACCGAGCCGCATCAATTCTGTTTCGTGATAGCGCCGCAACCATAGGAATTGATCCGCATCCTTTCGCCCATAGCGCAACTCCTTCAAAATCTGCGCCGCCGTCTTGCGCTGGCGCAGGCGGTCGCCCGCCACCACGTCGTCAATCAAATCCGGCGTGCGAATCGCCATCTCGGCTAGAAATTCTGAGCGATCGAACAGCATCAACATCAGTTCGAACAAGGCCGGGTTGGCGGTCCATAGTTCGAGCAATGGTACCCGTGCGGCATACGCGCTGATGAAGCTGGCCAGGCGTGTTAACACACGGTCGGGGTCGGAAAGGATTGCCGATTGTGGCGCAACCGTTGTCGTTGGACTTTGGACTTTGGACTTTTTCCTCGGGCACAGCGCCAGAAATCTTGGAATCAACTCCCGCGCGAGTTCCGCCGTGTGTGGCGACACGTGTACATCGCCCGGCCCTTCAGAAAATTCTCTCAGCAGTCGAAACGCACTCTCCGGATCTCGGAAGGAATGCGCTGCCAGCAGTGTTTCCCATTCCGTTTCCGCGCCGATAAATTCTGGCGGGAGATTGGTCTGTGCCTTTGACGATTCGCTTTTCAGCATCCGATTATAAATCCGACGTACATTCCCGGTGTGAGCCAGCAACTCCGCCTCAAATTTCTCCCACGACTTGAAGTCCATAAGTCGCGCGAGCCGTAATCGGGCGCGCTGATCGGTTGGAAGGATGTGTGTTTGCAGATTGTTTTCCATCTGCAGGCGATGCTCAACGTCGCGCAAAAAACAATAGGCGGCGGCGAGCTGCCGCGTTTCATCGTCGGACAACAGGTGATATTGCGCGAGTTTTTCGAGGCACGGCAGCGTTTGCGAAATTTGCAAAAACGGCGAACGGCCCGCGTGTAAAACCTGCAACGATTGGACGACGAACTCGATTTCGCGGATGCCGCCGTGACCAAGCTTCACATTGTGTTCCAATTCATCCGTCCCCACCACCTCCCTTTCGATGCGGTCTTTAACCGCGCTGACTTCGTGCAGAACGCGCTGGCTGATGGAACGGGGAAAACGAAACGGCTGGATCATTTCGACAAATTCCGCCGCCAAGGCCTTGTCGCCGGCGACGTGCCGCGTTTTGATGAGCATCATGCGCTCCCAAGTCTGCCCCCATTGCGCGTAATAATTTTCATACCCGTCGAGGGACCGGACCAGCGGCCCGGCATCGCCTTCGGGTCGCAGGCGCAAATCAACCCGGAACAAAAATCCGTCTCCCGTCGTCCGGGAAACCTCGGAGCTGAACGCCTCGGCGAGTTTGCTGAAAAACTGGTGATTCGACATGGTAACGTGAGCCAACTTTCGTTCCGTGGGCGGTTCCTTGACCACGTCGCCTTCGTCGTCATAGACGAACATCAAGTCCACGTCCGAGCTATAATTGAGTTCCTGCCCGCCGAGCTTGCCAAGGCCGAGCACGCAAAACGCTGTCGGTTGCCAGCGACCGGCGGCGTCCTGATGAAACGGCCGGCCAAACCGGCCGGTGATTTGCAGGCGGACAATTTGGAAAACCGCTTCCAGGCAAACATCGGCGACATCGGAAAGTTCATGGGTGATTTCCACGACGTTGCTCAGGCGGGCCAGGTCGCGCGCGGCAATGCGGAACATCTCACGTTGCTTGAAACGGCGGAGTTCGGTCAAGGCAGCGGTGAAATCACGAGCTTTCAATGCCGGTTCCAGCAACCGACCCAACTCCTGCTGAAAACCCTGCGCCCGGCGGGGAAATTTAAGACGTTCTGGGTCGAGCAGCGGCAACCAATCGGAGTGCGCCAGCAACAGATCGCCGAGGAACTGCGAACCGCCGGACAGCGCGGCGAAGACGCGCATGGAATCGGCTGAGAACTTTTCCAGTTGCGACCGCGCGCCCACCGCGACGAGCGAATCAAGCAAATGCCGGGAGCGCTCCGGGTCGGCGGAGGTCTTCAACGCCTTGGTCCAAAGCGGATTTTTCACGACACGGCATGTCCACATCGGCCGAATGACCGGCCGGCAGCCTTCATTTCCAAATCTTCCAAGGCGCCTTGCCTGATTTCCAGAGGTTGTTGAGCAGTTCGAATTCGTGCGGCGTGTCCATGTGATGCCAGAAACCTTCATGCGCATACATCATCAGCTCGCCCGCCTCCGCCATGCGTTGGAGTGGTTCGCGTTCCAGCACCAAATCCTCCCGGTCGTTCAGATAGCGGTCAAACACACCGGCGTTGAAAACGAAAAAACCGCCGTTGATATATGCCGTGCTTTCTTCGGGTTTTTCTTTGAACCTCGCAACGGCGGAGCCTTTGACAACCAATTCGCCAAACTGGCTGGGTGGATGAACGCCTGTGAGCGTGGCCACTTTGCCGTGGGATTGGTGGAATGTTCTTAGGGCCGTGACGTCAATGTTGCCAACGCCGTCACCATAGGTCAGGCCGAACACGCCTTCCGGTTCCAGATAACGCCGGGCGCGCCAGAGACGCGCGCCGGTCATGGCCTTCTCGCCGGTGTCAATCAAGGTAACGCGCCAGGATTCGGCAGATTGCTGATGAAAAATCAGCCGGTCGGAATTGTTGTGGCTCAGATCCAACGTCACGTCGCTCGTGTGAGCGGCATAGTCCAGGAAAAACTCACGGATGCGCTCGCCCTTGTAGCCGAGCAGCAGCACGAACTCGTTGCAGCCGTGCGCCGCGTAAATTTTCATGATGTGCCAGAGAATGGGGCGATGGCCGATGGGCGCCATCGGCTTGGGAATGACTTCACTGACCTCGCGAAAGCGGGTCCCTTGTCCGCCACAAAGAATGGCTATTTTCATGCGATGACGGCTAATCAGTTTTGACGGTTCACTTTCACACGGGCACGGTCTCGAACCGGATGTCTTTTTCCGCTGCGGGTGGCGGCGGTGCAATTCTTATAAACAAACCGCGCCAGAAACCCAAGCCGTAAAGAATGTTGGTCAGAACTATCAAAGGCATGGCCAGTACGGCCAGTCCCAAATTGCTTTGGGCGGCCACGTTCAGCGTTTGGCCGAACAAAATCACCAGATACAAAATCAGCGGCAACAGAAACAGCAGGACCACTGTTTTCATGGAAAAGAATGCAGCAATGAGAAACGGCAATGTCAGCAGGTAAAGGCAGAACAGCGGCGGAATAAAGTTGGACAGCATGTGGGGGCTTGGATATAGGCGAAACTGTTGCGCCCGGCCACCGCCGTAGAAGAGCAACATTTTCGCGTAAGCGCGGAGGGTGCGGCGCGGGCGACGACGAGAAAGAAATTCCGGATCATAGAGCAGTTTGCCGCCACGCTGTTTGACGCCGTTCATCATGGCATTTTCTTCGTTTGGCCACAATTTGGGATCGAAACCCACTTCCATTACGGCGTCCCGCCGGGCAATAAGATGGCTGGAGATCAATTCCCTCTCGCTGCACTCACGGAGCTTGCCGACCGGGCGATACCTGGTGCGGCTGGGACCAAAGGCCAACCAACTGCCCATTACCAATCCTAAAACCTGCTCGAACAGCGGGGCATTATCAGGGCAGACATTCGGGCCGCCGATGATTTTCACCTGCGAATCGGAAAAATGCTGGACGGCACGCTTCACGTTATCCGGCTCTGCGACCGAATCGTCGTCCAAAAAATAAACCAATTCACCCCGAATGGCCTTCAGTCCGGCATTTCGCTTTACACCCGGCCCGATGGACAAGTCGGTGGTGCGCACGATCACGATTTCCAGTTTTTCGTGCGGATAATCGAACCGCCGGGCCGCCTCGGCGGATTTGACCTCCGTGACGTGCGGATGAACCGGGATAAGTACGCTGACCAACGGCAACTTGTCATTCATGGCGCTCGGCGTTATAAAGTTTGAGCCAAGGAGTTCCAAGCCAAAATCTTCCGCAGTTTACATTCAACAAACCACGCGGGCGTTTTGTTTTGACAATAATAGTCAGCCATTTAGAGTGTTCGGGCTTTGGATGGGGTCGTAGCTCAGTTGGTAGAGCACCACAATGGCATTGTGGGGGTCAGGGGTTCGAATCCCCTCGGCTCCACCATTCCTCGGCTTCAAGGCAAAACCTGTGGCAAACAGAAATCAGAACAGCTTGCTCCTGCTGTTTGGGAACCCTCGGGTACATTTGGCTATTCAATTGCGAATCCCAGTTCCCGAAAACGTTGCAGTTTGTAGATCAACGCACGGCGGCTGATGCCCAAGGCCTTGGCGGTTTCAGTGCGGTTGAAATCATGCTGTCGTAACGCTTCCATAATGGCCTGCCGTTCGATCTCCTCCAGCCGTTCCGGATCGGCGGCGGCCTCAGCGGCGGCCGGTTGCTCTGCCGCAGCACGGACGCGGGTGGGCAAATGTTCGGGGAAAATCAATTCGCCCTGTGCCATCAGAGCAGCTCGTTCCACCGCATTGCGCAACTCGCGCACGTTGCCCGGCCAAGAGTAGCGTGTCAGGCAATCGGCAACTGCCGATGCAAATCGCGCTCTGCCTTGTGTAAATTCCACAATAAAAGCGCTGGCCAGTGGCATGATGTCCTCGCGCCGTTCGCGCAACGGCGGGACGTTCAACTCCACGACGTTCAGTCGGTAGAATAAATCTTCGCGAAAACGACCGCCTTTGACTTCGTCTTCAAGGTTCTTGTTGGTGGCAGCCAGAATGCGGGCGTTGGTGTGCCGGTCCGTGTTGGAGCCCACGCGGTTGAAAAGCCCGGCTTGTGTTACGCGAAGCAATTTGGCCTGAAGCGTCGGCGTCATGTCCGCGACTTCATCCAGGAAGATGGTGCCGCCGTTCGCCAACTCGAAGCGTCCCACTCGTTTCGCGTGCGCGCCAGTGAACGCGCCCTTTTCGTGCCCGAACAATTCGGCTTCAAGCAGCGCTTCGGGAATGGCGGCGCAGTTGATTTTGATGATCGGCCCGGCGGAACGGGAACTCCAGGCATGAATAACATCCGCCACCACTTCCTTGCCAACCCCGCTTTCGCCGGTGATCAACACGCGGGTTTCGGACGGTGCAATCAATGAAGCATCCCGGAACAAGGCTTGCATGAGCGGACTGCGGGCAATGACAAAATCCGGCAACTGTTTTTCCTCGTTGTAGCGGAGCGGAGTGGACTTCGAAATACCAATTGCCTGTCGCACTGAATTGAGCAGTTCATCGAGGTCAATCGGCTTGGCCAGATAATTGACCGCGCCATCACGCATCGCGGCCACGGCGTCGCGGATGTCAGTAAAAGCAGTGACGAGCAGAACCGGCAACGTGGCGTATTGTTGGCGCACCCGCCGCAACGTTTCCAAGCCGGAAAGTCCCGGCATCCGCACGTCGGAAATCATCATGGCGAATTTTCCGGAGTGAAGCATTTCCAAGGCGCGTTCGCCGGAATCTGCCAGCGCGGTTTCAAAACCCTGGCTGCAGAGAAAGGTATTCAGCAGGCTGCGCTGACCGGGGTCGTCATCAACAATGAGGATGCACGGCGGTTGGAAGTGATTTTTGCACGGTTCGGCTGCCACGCGTCAAGGCTAGACAAATCAGACATTGGCAAAAAGAATTTTCAGGATGAATTTCCGGCGACGGGCATGATCGAATGTGAGCGTAGCCAAATCATTTTTTGAATTGAACATTTTCTAAAACAGTCACGCCGAGAATGTCAGCCAACTTGCGGTATTGCTGTGGCAGAGATGACTCCAACACTAACATGGAGTTGATTGTTGAAGGAATATCATGGCTGCCAGCCAAAGCCATCGCCTTCAGTAACGCGCCGTATTTGACCGTTTGATAAAGCCCGCGCTCGTAGTCCGATGGACACACATCTGAAACTGCGGACTTAACCTCAACCGCAATACATGCCTCGGTGGATTTGAACAGAACATCAATTTCATCAAGGGATGGCAACGGATATTCTACGAATGACTGCCAACTGCTTGTTGCACCAATAATGTCAGGGTGCTCACGGACGTTGTTTTTCAGTTCTTTGTGTTTTTCAGATTCACCACCTGCTCCAAATGACTTTGCTACGGGCTTGGGTGCGTTATGTGCCGTAACTTTTGAGATTCCCAATTTGGCCAACACGTCGTTCCAGCGACTTCCGAAATCAACCACTCGCTGGTGTTCGATCTTGGTGCGATTTTCCTTTTCTGCTCGGGACATCTTTGGGTAGTCCGGCCAGAATTCTTTGATGCCGTCATCTGGCAGATCTTTCCCCTTGCCGGTTTTTTTGACCACCAGACTTTGAATTTGTGGGATTCGTTCGCCCCATTCACCTTCAAGTCCCTTTAGCAAATGACCCATTTTCCCAAGCACACCACCCATGCCATGTGCATGCCCAACATCATATTTATTTAGCCGACCGATCTGGGCAGCTAAGTCTTCATATGTCACGCCAGTAATGAGTCCGTTCCGATGAGCAAAAACATGCTGAACTAATTTTGCCAGACTATCGCGTGCTTGCTGTTCAGGAGAATTCATAAAGAGCTGATCCATCGTATTGACACAATTCAGTTCGCTTTGGTTTTTCTTCGGTCAAGCCGAGACTTTCAAGTGAGTGATGCGGAAAAGAGCGCCCTTCGGCTCGTTGGCCAAACACTCGATTTCCCAACCATGTGCAAGGACGACCTGCTGCACGACGGCCAAGCCCAAGCCCGTGCCTTTTAGATTGGTTGTAAAATAGGGTTTAAAAATCTCCTGGCGGCGTTCAGGCGGAACACCCGGGCCGTTGTCCCGGACCTCAAGCGAGGCTTCGGCAGCACTCACCTTCTGAGTTAAAATATTAATCCGGCCATTTTCACCCACGGCTTGAATGGCGTTCAGCGCCAGATTAAAAAGTGCCTGCCGGAATAGTTGTTCGTCCGCCTCGATCGTCATTGGTTCGCCTATCACTTCCAGATGGATTTTCTTTTCTTCGAGGTCGTGGCCGAGCGTACGGACGACTTCGTTGATGGCGGAGTTCAACGGAATTGCGGAGCGGCGGACTTCGCGCGGACGCGAGTAGTTGATAAACTCGTTCAACTGCGCCGTCACCTTGTCGGTTTGGTCCACAATCGCGCGGGATTTATCGCGGATTTCCTCCGACGACACGTTGGTGTGTTTGGACAGCATCTGCGCCATGCCGCGAATGATGTTGAGCGGGTTGCGGGTTTCATGCGCCAGGCCGGCGGCGGCCAGGTTCATTTCCCGAAGATGCGAATTCAATTCGCTGGCGCGGACGAGTCGGATTTGCAAATCCGAGGTTTTGGAAATGTTGCGCCAGGCCACGCCGAGGCCAACCACGGAAATCCCGGCAAAGAGGGACACGACGCAGCGCAGCCAGAAATCATAAACACAGGTTGCCTGGTAGTTTTTCGTGGACATGGTCATCACCAGGCCGTGCAATTCCTGCTTTTTGACCAGCGAATCGAACTCCTCCTCGCTCATCCAGCGCAGCCAGAACGGGCGGTGGTGGCCAAATCGGTCCGGCGGCGGCGGGGGCGGCCCCGGCGGGCCGGGACCGTGTTCGGCAAAAAAGAAGTCGTTACTGTGATCGCCGCGGGGGATTTCGTTGGTAACAAGTTGTCCGTCGTTGTTGGTGATGATGACGAGGATATTGGAACCGCGGAAATCTTCCGGCCGCCGGTCCCGGCGCGGGAATTGCCGCCAGTCTCCGTGCGGAGCGTTGGTGAAAGCATTGGTCAGGTTGCGGAACGACGGGAGAACCACCGTCGCATTGGTCTCGCCTTCCGGGCTGACATTGACGCCGGCGATGGCGGTGACAAACGTGACGCTGTCGGCGCCCCAATGTTCGCCTTCCTGCAGCAGGTTTTTCTGCTGGAGATCCACGGGGCTGCCGGCCGAAACCACCGGATCGCCGGCGGTGTTCAAAAGCGCGATGGAGAGCAGTTCGCTGGACCGGACCAGATTGTTGGTGCGTTCGCTGACCAGTTCGTTGAGCACCGGTTCCAACCGGTCCTGCAACACGGCGTCGCGGAAACGCATGGCCCGGATCACGGCGCTCAAGGTATTGGCAATTTCCTTGGAACGATTACGCAAATCGGCCTGGGCGGCGTCGGTAATGCGCACGTGTTCCTCGACCTGCCACGCAACGACGAGCACCCAGACTCCCAGCAGAAGTCCGTAAATCAAAGGGCTGTGACGTTTGGGTTGCATCGGTGTTCAGTTAAGCGCCGGGGCGGAATAATTTCAACCGCAGCCTATGGATTTTTTTTCGTCGGTACATGCTCCAGGAATCGGTCCAGTTCCTGTTCCGAAATTGAATTGGTGATCATAGGCGCCTGGCCCATCTCGTTCGCGGTCAAGGGGGTGAGTTGCGACGGCATCCGGACGATGTGCGGCGTGATGAACATCAGCAAATCGGTCTTCTGGTTCGCGTGGCTGCTGAACTTGAAAAGATTGCCGAGCACCGGAATGTCGCCCAGAATCGGGATCTTGCTTTCACTGGAGGACTTATCGTTGGAAATAAGACCACCAATGACTACGGTTTGTCCATCCGGCGTCACGACCACGGTGTTGGCGGAGCGTTTGTTGAGGTTGGGCGCATACACGGCGGAGGTGAACAGGCTGCCGCCTTGAATCACCTGGCCAGGTGTCGAGGTGTCAATGGACGTGATTTGCGGTTCGAGGATCATTTGCACCAGATTGTTCGCCCCGATGAACGGCGTGACGTCCAGTTGGATGCCGACGTTTTGATAGGTTCCATTGATGGTCGGAACGGTGGCGGAGGTGTTGCCGACAGAGGTTAAACTGACGCTGCTGGGCAGATAGACGCTTTGGCCGACGACAATTTCCGCCATCTGGCCATCGCGCGCAAGAATGGACGGACGCGACAGCACCTGCGCCTTGCCGGCGGTGGCGATGGCTTGAAGCGTCGCCGAGAAATCGCTGCCCATGATTTGATAGACGCCGCCAGCCCCGGTTGCTCCCGACAGGGACTGCGGCAAGCCAAAGTTATTGTTCAAATTGTAGCTCTGGTTGATCGGGGAAATGCCGTTAGGAACAATCGCTGCGGTTGGGGTGCCGGGATTGGCCACCGTGTAATTGGTCATATAACCTGTGATCTGCGAAAAGTTTTTGCTGAAACCGGTGTAATTGCCCTGAACACCGAGGTCGAGCGCTTTGTTGTCGTCCACTTCGACGAAGACGGCCTTGATAAGCACCTGCGGTTCGGGCGCGTCGAGGCTTTCGATTACGCGGTGAATTTGCTCGCTCGTCTCCTTGTCGGCGATGACGATGATGTTGTGCGTCACCGGGTCCACGGAAATGGTCGCGCTGCCCACCTGGCCGTTATTGTTGTATTGGTCGCTGCTGGAGCTGCCGGCGTTGTTGCGGTTGAAATTGTTGAATCCGCCAAAGCCGCCAAAGCCGCCGAAACCGCCGCCGCCGGGACGAAATTGCGCATGAAGTTCAGTCGTGGCGCACAAGAGAAAAATCAGAACGCCACCGAGATATGTTTGGAAACATTGTGTTTTCATAATTCGTTTTCTTTGAGAGTTATTACATTTTAGAACTGCCGTACGGCGGTATTGACACCGCCGCCGATTCCGGTTCCGCCCACGCCGGAGCTGGTGGTCGTAGTCGTGCCCATGGTTGTCGCGCTGGTCTGCGCGCGTTGCTGGAGCGGGCTTTGCGTCGTAGTGGTACTCGTGCTGCCGCGGGACGCGGTGCTGCTCTGGAACATGTTTTGCAGCACCTGTACCGCCTGTTGCGGATCACCATTTTTCATCTGGAAAACATAAACGCCCTGGTCGCGTTGCGAAGGCACGTCCAGTTGTTCCATCATCCCGGCAATTTGATCCATCAAATCCTTGGAAGCGGTGACAATCACCGACTGCGTGCGGGCGTCCGCCACAGCGACCACCTGTGAATTTTTTTGGACTGCGGAATTCTGATTATTGCCGGCAGCGGCTTGTGCGGCTGCCATTCGCGCAAAAAATCCACCCGGACCGCCGCCGCCGAACCGAATCGGCGCCTGGGTTTGACCATTGCCAGTGCTGTTGTTCTGGAAAATCTGGCCCAATTCCGTCGCCACATCGGTGGGATTGGCATATTTCAACGGAAACACCCGGATTTCCGTTTCACCTTGGGCGCTGTTGTCAATGGCTTCGATGATTTCCACCAAATGCCGGATGTTCGCCTGCGTGTCAGTGACGACTATCGAATTGCCGGCTTCATTCGCCACAATGGTTGCCTGCGCGGAAACGAAGGGCGACAAGTCCGTCGCCAGTTGTTTGGCATCCACATAGCGGACCGGGATGATTTGCGTGATCATTTCGTCGTTGTTGGGAATGAGGTTCGGGTTGTTGCCAATCTTGACCGGAATATCGCGTGTTTTCGCGTCAAGCTTGCTCATGATCGTCAACGTCCGTCCGTTGCGAATCGCGGCATAGCCATTTTTGTTTAACACGGCATTCAGCAGGTTTACCGCCTCGTCTTTCGTCACCGGCTGATCGCTCCAGACATCCACCCGTCCGCTGACCTGCGTGTCCATGACGATGATGAAACCGGCCGCGTCGCTGAGATAGTTCAGCACCATGTTCAGCGGAACGCCGCGAAAGTTCAGGCGCAATTCGTTTGTGTTCGCGCCGCCCGCGGCGGGAACAAAAGGCGCATTAGTTGAAGATGCCGATGCCATCTTCGGAACGGCGGTGGCCGACGGGACGCTTCCGCCAGCCGCCGTCGTCACCACTGGCGCGGCGGCTTGGAGCGGTGCGGCGCCGCTCGACTGGGCGTTCATCCTGTAAGTTCCGGTGGCCAAAACCACCATTAAGAGAAATGTCGTGATCGTTTTCATTGTCCATGTCCTAATTGTTGTTCTTGCTGTGCGCGCCTTTGCATCAACCTCGCAAGCGCGTCGTTTGCGTTTGCTCCACCGGCCGGGACCGAAACATCCGGTGAGTTGCCTTCCATCTCCGGAGAGGGCAATCCTTCCGTCCCGTCCGGAGATAAATTCCCGACCGGCTCGGTAGAGACCAACCAGTGCCCGTCGTCATCCCGGCGCATTTGCGCGGTTATTTTCAAAACTGTCTGGTTGGTCCCTTCCGAAAGCGTCACGGAATTCAGGGTAATGGCGGTTACCTTGAACCCGGCAATGTCGCCGTCCACCTTCAGCGCCTTCTGGTAATCGGCGCTGCTTCCGTCGAAAAATGCGATGTCGCCCCCGGAGTAAAACAACGTACCCACCAGCGAAAATGAATCCGGAATGCGTGTTGACCGCACGGCGCCTTCATGCGGCATGCGGCTTTGATTAAAAATATTCCGCTCCACGACGATTTTGAACGAATTGAAATCCACGCCAGATGGCAGATTGGTTGGCTGCGCGGCAGCCGCCACCGCAGCGGCCATCATCGCGGCAAAAACAGCCGTCCGCGTCCGTGAAGATTTCCTTCGCGCGCAAAATCCGTTTTGTAATCTTTTCACATTCATTTTGTCTGTGGGGTAAGCACCAGGCCACTGACCTGCAAATCCAAGGTGAATTGCTGTCCATTGTCATCGCTTGTGTTAAGCGCCAAGGATTCGAGCCGCAGTGGCATCGGGCCTTTTTCCACGTCGTAAATGAGCCGACTTAAACTTCCGAGGTCACCTTTGGCCTCCACCCGGCAATCAAGCGTTGTATAATCCGGCGAATCGTTTTTCCACTGCGGCGCGATGGAATTGATAGATGCGCCGCTGTCCTGCGACCAGTTGTCAAAGGCCTTGAGCACCTGCTGTTCAGCCACCGAAGTGTCGGTGGGCAGCGTGTTGGTGCGCATCTGGCTCCAGCGGTTGCGGATGGCCGCTTCGCGTTGAATCAACATCCGGCCGTTGCTCACCTCGTGGCGCAGTTTGAGCACCAGAGCTTGACGTGTTTTCCACCATTGGATCAGTGGTTCGAATGCCACCCGGTCGCCGACAAAGAGCGCCACGACGGCAAGGGTCATCACCACCAAAACTTGCTGGCGATTTTTAATTTTCATCACCGCCTCCGTTTCCCCAATGAAAGACAAACGAAAATTGCATCGGCGTTTTGCCGCGAATCTGGTCCACTTTGAGATCGCTCACTCCTTGGGCGGTGCCCAATTGGTTCAGCGTCCGCAACAACGCCGTGTTGTCGCGCGCCACGCCGGAGCATGTCACCACGTTCCCATCATGAATTTCCACCGTCTTGGCCGAAACCACGCCATCTTCGGGAAATGACATTGTGAGCTGCCGCAAAATGCTGAGACCGGTGAATGAATCATCAAACCAGGGACGGTACTGCAAAATTTGCTGCTGCAACGCGTCCAAATCCTTCACTTTGGCTGACATGGCCGACCATTGCGATTGCAACCTCACCAACTGCCACTGCTGGAACGCAAACAATCCGACGATGATCACCACCACCCCGGCGGCCACGGCCCCAACACTCTGCAAACGGCCGGAGGAGTATTTAGTGACGATCTGCTGCCAAGCGGTGGGTTTGGGCGGCAAGAACTCAAAGACCGGCGGTTGTTCCACCAACAACCGGGCGGCCAGGCTGAACGCTGGCGAAACCGGGGCTTCCGCCGGAAGCTGAACGCCAAACTCGTTCGCCGCGTACGCTGTCACCACTTCGACCCCCAACCCCATAGGTTCGAAGCGCAATTCCATTTCGTCGGCCAATTGATGCGCGAGATTGCTCGGGCCAAAAATCCGGATGTGGCGCACCGCGTCACGGAGTTCGGGAGGCAATTGTCCCAAGGTGATGCGCGTTTCGCGCGCCACGAGGCCGGCTTGGAGAGAGCGTCCACTGCCTTCTGTTTCAATTGCGTTCTCCAACGTGCGCAACGCCACCACCCCGCCGCCGCAGGTGATTTGCAATCCCACCTGGCTTTCACCAATCATCAGTGCCAGCACGCCATGGGATGTTTCCGCCACGGGCGGTTGCAACGCCGCCAGCCCAATGGCAAAACTGACGGGTTTCAACTTCGCCGATTGCAGGACCCGTTCCAGCACCGCGAGATGGCTGTTGGGAACTCCCACCTGTGTCGCGAGTTGTTTGCCGGCTGACAAGGGGCAACGCGAACCAGCCACCCGCAACGTTGCAATGTCATTGGGAAATCCCCGCTCCGCCTCCAGTTGCAGGAAGCTCGCCGCATCCGGCTCCGCCAGCGGCGGCACTTCCGTATTTACAGTGAGTAACCATTTCAACGGCAAACCGACGGTGCAATGCCGCTCGCGTACGCTGGCGGCATCGAGGTGATTGCGAATTTCGCGGCCAACCAGTTCGGGTGCGGCCGTCAATGGATCCAGCGAAAGCACCACGGAGAACGATTGCAGGCGTTGCAACGCACCGTTGGTCCGGCGGAGGACAACGCCTTCAAGCCGCCCGCCATCCAGCGACAGGCCCAACACACTGTACAACCGCCGTCGCCGCCGAAAATTGATTTTTAATATCTTAGCCATTTGTTCGTTGTGTAACCCAGGTTTCGCGAACCTTTTCTCCCAGCGCCCAGCCGAGCCGGGTGAGGTCCTGGCGATAAATGATTTTTGGGGTGCCATCACTGGTGTCGAAAATGAATTTCACCCGCCGGTAACCGCGACCATAAGGACCGATGGCCGCGATGTCCGCGGTAAATTGAAAACTGCGCGTGGTGATGTAGTCACCAGTTCGCAGGGGTTGAATCACCGGGTTGCTGGTGCCGAGCGCGTCAACGACCCACGCGATGGAGCCGAGATTGTTCGGGTTCTGCTGGCGGTAGGTCACCAGCGATTGCGCCGCGCCGGAAGCGGTCTGTTGGTCCACGTTCAAGCCCATGAACAAGGCTTCCAGCACCGGTACGCTGGCCGTGTTGACGTTCACGCGGCCGTAAATGTAAGCGTTGGTGCTGGTGGTGATGTTGTCGTAAATCTTGCCGAAATCGGCCGAACTCGTGCCGACGTTGTAGTGGCAGAACAGATAAAAATCCAACGGTCCTGCGAAAGCATCGAGGCGGCTCGGTGTCGGGTGCGTGCGCTCATAAACGTCTTGGGCCAGGGTGTTCGCGTCGCCGACGCCGGCGCTTTGGAACAGCGTTTCTAGGCGCTGCTGAGTAGCGGTATTCACATTGGTCAACGAACTGCCGTCGGCGTGAAAATTGGGTTCGCGGGTATAGACGGTCGCGTATTCAAACAAACCGGGGTCCCATTGTCCGTTGCCACCCAAATTCTGCTCGTTGGCGTCGAGCACGCCGTTGCGGTTGAGGTCGTTGCCCACGAGCAGGTCCATGGTGGTGCCATACACCAGTCGCAGTTCGTCCACGGTCTCAAAGGGGGCGTTTTTGTCTTCATACCCCAGTTGCGAATAATCCAGCGCATAGGCCGAAGAGGCGTTGGTGCTGCGCCAGTCCACGATGGCGTCGGCAAAATCCGAGGTCATGTTGGGCAGATACGAAAGGGCGTTTGTGCTCGCCGTGTTCAAATTCAATTTGGACCCTTCGTCAATCAGCCCAAAAAAGGGATCGGACGACGGCGTTCCGGACGGATCGCGGCCGATGAGCCAGAAATGCGCGTCGCCAACCGGCACGGCGGCGCAGGCAAATTCGTTGGTGGCCGGCATCACACCGTTGGTCGCGTAAGTGGCGAGCATGTAGCTGACATAGCGCGCGGCCCCTTCAATCGCCTGCTCTGTTGCCAGACCGGAGGCACGGTTGTCCGATGCGCGCAGTTCAAACGTCATCGAATGCGCAAAATACAATGCGATGCTGATCAACCCAAAGGCGATTAACATGACGATCACCAGCACCGAAGCCTGTTCGGATATGCGTCTAGGACGGCGACGACCAGCCATACGGGATGATGATGTGCGCAGGTTCATTTCAATCTCCGGTGGTGGTGCTGGCGGTAATGGTAAGATTCGAGCGCGATTGCGCGTCAATCGGCACCAGAATTTCCATGGGACTGGCCGAGCCAGGACCGCTGCCGGCCATTTGAATTTGTACCCGGACGGCCACCGGCAGATTGGTATCACCCGTCGTCGGGTCGGTGGTATCCCAAGTGTCGAGCCACTGCGTCCCATCGAAGCAGGAGAATCGGAGACTCTGCACCCCACTCAGCAACCATTGGTTTTCCACGTCGGGCGTCGTTACGCTCAACAAGTTTCGCGTCACGCTCCGGACCAGGTCCATGCCTGGCGTGGAACGATCAGCCGGCGGCATCAATTCGTAAGTGACCCGTTGAATGTCGCCCCACGGTTGGCTCGGGTCGGAACTGAGCGCGCCAGTGGCGGTGTACATTTCGACGGCCGCCGGTGTGCTGAGGCCAAGAGTGGTCACTTGGCCAACCTTGAAACCACCAGACAGGACCTTGCTGGTGCCGTTGGTGGGAGGCACGACACACGTCAAATCCTGACGGATGACGGACAGCGCCTGATCCACCGGCGTGGCTTCGTCCACCGCCGCCTGGGTCGAGGCCTGCAGGTGCAAGGCGGTATAAAAGGCGGCGTTGACCGCTGCCAGCACGATGGCCGCCACCGCCACCGCCAGAATCATCTCCAGCAGCGTGAACGCGCAAATCTCTTTTTGAGTTGAACGAGTGATTTTCATTGCTGCAAGTTCATCGTCGGATTCAACGTTTGTGACTTCGCAAGCGTGCTCAACTGCACGGAATAATTCCTGCCCAGCACGGAGAACTGCACTTGCGCCGTCAACAATTGCATCGCAGAATCCGTCGGCCAGGACTGGGAATCCAAGGTCCACTCGAACTGCCGACCACCGTCGTTGAGCGTTCCTGTTTGCGTCCCCATGTTCCAATTAGTGGAGATGAGGCTCTGATTCAAAACCATGTCCGCCACCCGTGCGGCCTCGCCTTTGCGGGCAGCTACGTCGCCGGCCAGGCTGGCGGTGTGCAACGCCTCGAGAGCCACCGGTATAACGATGGCCAGTAGCAACAGCGCCGCCAACACCTCAATGAGCGTGAAGGCGTATCGGCAGCGGTTATTTGTCAGTGTCTCGAATTTCATAACCCATACGATTGCGTGATTCAACCAGCCAGAGCGACGCGCCGCTGGCATCCGTCAACTGCAAACTTTGGAGACTGTTTTCATCAATGGTGCCGCCGGGCAAAAACCGAATTGCCGGCAGAGTGCCCATCGTGACCGGTGTACTGGTCGCATTCGCGACTTGAATCTGCAAACTGTCGTCGAGCTGGAGCGTGATGGCCTTGGGATCGCCGCCTGCCGGCGGTGTTTCCTCTTCGAGGCCATAGGCATTCTCCCTGGCGTCCACCCAAATCAGGATTGGCATGCCTTCGGAAACGGCGCGGCTCTGGCCGGCGCGCGTGAGCGACAGCAGTTGCCGCGCCTCGGAATCGAGCGTGCGCCCGCGGAAAAAACCGGCCAGCGACGGCGCCACCAAGGCAGTCGTGATCACCAGCAGCGTCATTACGAGGATCAACTCGATCAACGTGAAAGCGCGGCACAGGCATGGTTTTCCACCGTTGTTTGGTTCAATTCGCATTGTTACCGGTTGTCCAGTTGCAGACATCATCCGCGGTTCCCGCCTGACCGTCCGCTCCCATGGACATGATGTCGAAGGAGGTTGGATTATGTTTGCCCGGGCAGGTGTAAATGTAATCGTTGCCCCACGGATCTTTCGGAATCGTGTCACTGTCTAAATAAGGCCCGTGCCAGTTTTGGCCGGCATTCTGCGGCCGCACGATCAAATCTTCCAAGCTCTTGGGGTAGCTGCCCATGTCCACCTCGTAGGCATTCAGGGCCGTTTTGAACGTGGAAATCTCTGTCACCGCCGCCGTATTGCGCGCGCGCTGGGAGGTGCCGGTGAATTTGGGGAGCACAATGGCCGCCAGTGTGGCCAGGATGACCAGCACCAAAAGCAATTCGACCAGCGTAAAGGCGCGCCGCGCCTGTGAATTTTTCCGGGATTGAAGGGAGGTTTGGATTTTCATATTAAACTTTGGCTGGGTTTATTTGATATATTGTTGGAGAGTGAAAATCGGGAGCAACATGCCGATGAAAATGGTGCCGATAAATCCGGCGATCATGAACAACATCAACGGCTCGGCAAAGGCGACCGCCGTTTTCAATTCGCGATCCAGGTCGCCTTCGGTGACGCCGGCGATACGCACCAACTCGGCATCGAGCCGGCCGCTTTCCTCCGCCACCGAAACCATTTCCAAAACGGACCCCGGAAAAAGGCCCCGGCAAGCCGCCAGACTCTGGCCCAGGCGACCGCCCTGCTGCACGCGCTCAATGGATTGCGTGACGCCGTCCACCAGAATCTGATTGCCGATGGAGCGGCGCGCGACGTTCAAGCCTTGCACCAGCGGCACCCCCGCGCCCAGCAACGTGCCGAGCATCCGGCAAAAACGGGCCATGGCAAACTGCGCGACCAGCGGGCCGACCAACGGCACGCGCAGGACCAGATTTTCCCAAACTCGCCGGCCTTTTTCAGAAACGAACCAGGTCCGCAGCAAAAACACGATGGCGATCAAACCCGCCACCACGAAAAAACCATACGTGCGCACCACATGACTTGCACCGATGATGATCTGGGTGATCACCGGCAGCGTGCCGCCAAAACCGCTGAAAAGTTTCTGGAATCGCGGAATGAAAAACACCAGCAAAAACGTCAGCACGCCCAGCGCCAACACCAGCAAGATGCACGGGTACAGCATGGCGCTCATCACCTTTGAGCGCAGTTCCTTTTCGCGCGATTGAAAATCGGCAATCTGCGAAAGCACCACCTCAAGAAAGCCGCCCGTTTCCCCCGCCTGCACCATCGCCACGTAAACGCGCGGGAAAACATCCGGCGATTTCGCCATGGCGTCGGCCAGCGACATGCCGTCCACCACCAAATCATGGATTTCCTTCCATTTGGCGGAAACCACGGGCGCGGTGGCTTCCTTGTAAAGAATCACGAGCGCGCGGCTTAACGGCACACCCGAAGCCAGCAAGCTGGAAAGAAGCCGCGTGAAATTCTCCAGCGCCTTGGGGGAGATTTTCTGCGCCGGTAATTTCAAGGAGAACTTTTCCAGCGCCGCCGGCAGGGCGGAATCATTTTTTGATTCAGTCGTCGCGCCGTTTTTTTCAAAAAGATTCACTGGGCGAAGACCGAGCACCTCCATCTGGCGAAGCGCGTCCGGGCGGCCTGGCGCGTCAAGTTGGCCTTCCGTCATGCCGCCGTCGTTTTTCAACGCTCTGTATTGGAACGTGGGCATTTAAGTTAATTTCGCCGCGGCGCCCGCCGGGACTTTTGCCTGCGTCGTTGCATCGAGTGTTTCATTCTTGGTGGCTCGCGCTACCTCCTTGGCGGTGGTCACACTCAACACTTCCTTGACCGTGGTGATGCCCAGTCGGACCAGCCGCCAACCGTCTTCCGCCAAGGTCTTCATTCCGACACGCCGGGCGGCATCACGGATCTGGTCCGTCGAAGCATTTTTTAAAATCAACTGGCGGATTTCATCGTCGGTGTCCATCCATTCAAAAATCGCGTGTCGGCCGAAAAAACCGGTGTGGCGGCATTCGCGGCAGCCGACCGAATCATAAATCGTCACGCGTTCCTGAATGCCCACCTCAGCCTTGAACGCTTGCGCCGTTGGTGAATCGTCCACCCGTTTGCAGTGCGGGCAAAGCACGCGCACCAAGCGTTGAGCCAGCACCGCTTCGAGTGACGAAGCGACGAGATATGGCTCAACCCCCATGTCCGCCAGCCGGGTTACCGCGCCGGGCGCGTCATTCGTGTGCAGCGTCGAGAAAACCAGATGACCGGTGAGCGACGCCTGCACGGCAATCTGGGCAGTCTCCTGATCGCGAATTTCACCGATGAGAATCACATCCGGGTCATGCCGCAGAATCGAACGCAACCCGCGGGCAAAGGTCAGTCCCGCCTTTTCCGAAACCTGGATCTGGTTGACGCCTTTGAGCTGATATTCGACCGGGTCTTCTATGGTAATGATTTTGCGGATGGAATCATTGATTTCGTTGAGCGCCGTATAGAGCGTCGAAGTTTTGCCGCTGCCAGTGGGACCGGTGACCAGGATGATGCCGTGCGGCATTTCGAGCACACGCTGAAAACATTCCATCTCCCGCCGATCCATGCCGAGTTCTTTCATGCCGCGCAACGTGGCGTTCTGCCGGAGCAAGCGCATCACGACCGCCTCGCCATGCAACATGGGAATGATGGAGACGCGGATGTCCACTTCCGCCTTGTCTATGCGAACCCGGATGCGGCCGTCCTGCGGCAGCCGTTTTTCCGCGATGTTGAGATGGCTGAGAATTTTTATCCGCGAAACGATGGCTGGCTGGAATCGTTTGAGCTGCGCGGGCACGGAGATGTCCTGCAACACGCCGTCAATGCGGTAACGGATGCGAAATTCGTCCTCGAAGGGTTCGAGGTGAATGTCCGACGCACGCAATTCGATGGCATCCTTCAGCACCTGATTGACGAAGCGGATAATGGACGCTTCATCCCCGGCCTCATCCAGGTTCGTATCCTCGGCATTTTCATCAACAACTTGGAAGGATTTATCCTCCTCCAGCGTGCCGATGGTGTCCGCGCCGATGCCGAGGCGTTTCTTGATTTCGCGTTGAATGGCTTCGCTCGAGGCGAGGACCGGTTTGAGATTCAGGCCGGTCAGGCTCTTCAACGAGTCAAGCCCCTGGGTGGCAAAAAGGCGGCTGGTGGCCACTTCCACTGTCCCGTTCAAGCGCTTCAAAGGAAGCAATTCCTCCTTTAACAAAAGGCGCGCGGGGAAAAGAGAGAGAAGCTGTCGGTCGGGTTCCACATCATCCAACACCGTATAGGTGAGGCCGTATTCCTGGGCCAGCCAGCGCAGAACGTCTTCTTCGGTCTGCACCGGCGGGTCGGCCAGCGCCAGCGATTTTGCGTCAATCGCGGACAATTGCCTTAGCGCAACCATGCGTTCAAGCAATGGTTTCGCCGAAGTCTCTGGCAAACTGGCTTCGCTCATAAGTCCAAATCAGCTTCTCTTTGTCTGCCGGGCCGGAGTTATGGCAACAAGCCCATCAAAGTGGCCTGAGCCTCCTGTTTGATGCTGAGCACTTTGCGAAGGTTTTCCTGGGCTTGCTCAAGTTGGGCCTGTTTTTCTTTCATTGAAGCCCGATATTTCTCAAGCGCCTGTTTGATCTGCGCATCCGGGGCGTTGCTGTCAATGGCCTGTTGGAGAGCTTCGGCCTCAGAACTGGGTTGGCCGAAAAACCCGCCACGACGGGTATTGTTGTCACCGCCGGGCCGGCGGAACATCATTCTCATCCCGGGACCGGCGACGTCGCGGCGAGCGTCCATCACTTTTTGAATCAGCGGTTGAACGGCACTCCAATCGGTATCATTGGTGAAACCAAGCTGATCCCGGATATTGTCCATCATGCGTTGTTGGAATTGAGCCGGGTCGAAATTACCTCGACCCAATCCCCTCCCCCCTGCGTTTCCGCCATTGTCGTTTTGCGCCAAAAGGCTGCCCGCGCTCAGGCACAAGGCGGCGCCGATACACCAGACTACGAACTTTCGATTCGATTTTATCATATAATGTGCTCCTGTTGAAGTATTGTGGTTTGGTTTGTTTTCAGTCTGTTGCCGAGAGCACAACTTCCGTGCATACGGCAACGTTTTCAGTCATAGGCAGGGAATGTGCCAATCACCAAACTCCAACAAAACGCAGGAATTAGCCAACATCGCCGCGCAAATGTTTCTCAGACGGGTTTGCGTTGCGCAGATTTTGCGCGCTAGACACCGTCAGCTGTCACTCCCAAGCTACGCGAGTGCACAAGGCCACGTCAGAATTGTTTTTTGGAACTGTCATTGCAGTTTCAATTTACAGTCCGGCACCGAATCCAAGGCCTGTCCGCTGCGGACGTTCGAACGGTTTCGTGCTGGCTTATAATTGATTTTGACGAAGTGACTTTGGCCGGTGTAACCTCGAATAGCGTTGAGAAAGACGAGTTAATATTTAAGGGCTTTATATTTTTAAAACATGCAGAATTTAGACGGAGAGGTGACAATGCATAAAAGTCTAATCAAAAAAAACGTTCAACGACGAGGCTGTTTCGTCTTTCGAGCATTTAAGTTTGCACTGGGAATTGTGGCGCTGGCAGCAGTCGCCGGGTGTCAAACCGAATCTCCAACGTTCCCACCCGGGACTACGGCAACTACAAACTCCCTGCGACCGGTTATTCTCGAAGCCGCAGCTACTGTTCTTACCCCGGCGCCGCCCCCTGCCACGTACACCTTAAGAGAGGGTGACATCTTGAAAATCACCTTCCCAGGATCTGCCAGCCTCAATAGCATTCAGCAGATCAGAACCGATGGCAAGATTACGTTGCCTCTGGTCGGGGAAGTGCAGGCTGCGGGAATGACCACGAGCGCTTTACAGCAGAAGTTGATGGAATTATATGCTCCGCAACTGACAACAAAGGAAGTCACCGTGGAAGTGCAAAGTTCGTCCTTTCCGGTCTATGTTACCGGTGCAGTGCTCCACCCGGGAAAAATTTCAACGGATCATCCCATCACGGCCTTGGAGGCCATAATGGAAGCAGGCGGGTTTAATTACACGACGGCCAATCTGAAGGACGTGGAAGTCATTCGACAGGAAGGAAACCAGACGAAGAAATACACCCTGAATTTGAAGCTGGCAATGGATGGAAAAACAAGCGAATCATTCTACCTGAAACCCGCCGACATCATCTACGTGCCGGAGAAATTCTCCTGGTTCTGACCATCTTCCGGCTTGGGAAGTTTCCAGAAGGCGCGACTTCAATAAGCGAAGCCGATTTCGAATCCGACTTGGTGACTGGTGAATCCGTATTCGGCTTCAGTAGAAGAGTCGCTGCTAATTTGATAGAAGACCGCCACGGTGCCGCGCTTGAGGAAGGAAGTGCTGAGACGTGTATTGAAGTAGTAGTAATCATCCGTGCGGTTGGGGGACGAATTATTCCCCGAATTCACATATTCGATGTTTTGGTAGCCCCCGTTCAGGTCCAGATACAGCCTGCCCAGCAACCTTTGATTCAAGTCTGCGTTAATACCGGCAGTTTCGGTCACCTGATTCTGGAACTCAGACACCGCCACCACCCGATCCGCGTCCAGCGAAATCTTAGTAAACTCAAAAGGCTGGTATTGAATCCCGCCTCCGAAGATGGGATTGAGGCTGTCGCTGGAGCCGCCACTGAGAAACTGGCGGTCCTCCAGTCCGCCGTGAACTTGAAAACTGATTTTGTCCGTCGCCCGCCACCTGATCCGTCCTTGGTATCGTTCGAAAAGCATGTCGGAACCCGTGTCCACATTGTCGTAGCCCAGCCCAACGCCCAAAGCCGCATCGAACCTGGCCCAGAAATGGTAATTCAGCCAATCCATCGTGGACCATTCGCGAGAGCTTTCAAACTGGTCGGCCGAAACAATATTTTGGTTGACCGCCAAATCCAGGGACATTTTGGTGTTGATGGTGTACGTGCCGTTAACCGCAGTACCATAGGTTTCCTGATGGGTTTGAGTCGCTGTTTCCGCCTGCGGCGCGTCGGATTCCGTATAATTTTGTGAAACTCCTAAAACCCAGTTTCCGTAAACCGTCCCGCCGGTCAAATTGACAGCCTGATTGAAGGCGTTCTGAAAACTTTTATTCGAATAAAGCGTCCAAGCGGGGCTGTAATCCAAAATCCAATGGTCGCCAACATCCAGTCGAAATCCCGGTGCAATTTGCTGAATCACAGTGCTCTCCGGCTGGCCGGGAGCAACCTGAATTCCATCGCCGTATAGGAACTGATAATCGACATGCGGCCGCAATGTCAGAAATTTATAACGAAATGGTTGCGCCGCTGGCTGGCTGGGTGCCTCTCCCCCAGGAACAAACACATCCATTTCTGTGTTCTGAAATGGCTGCAAAGCGGGCGGGGTTTCGGGAGTCGCGGGAACGGAGCTTATCACCTGCTGCGCTTGCGATCTACGACCCAACAACAACAATCCAAGCAACACTGTTCCCCACAACAGCCAAATATTCCTTTTGGCACAAGCAAGCAGCTCCCTCCTTTTGGCTTTCAAGTTCATATAAATCTGGTCGTGCCACTTCAGCTTCTAACGGGAGACCAAGGCAATACTTCGCGGCAAACCGCTCTCCGCGCGTAATGGCGCCACGTTCCAATTGCGCAGCGAATCTTCCAGCGCTTCCTCCACCGGGCGCATTTTTATTCCGGCGACCAGCAATTTGGAAACGTCGAGAATACAGTTGGGACGCAGCGTTTTGGCGCCCTGACGATAAAATTCCTCCTCGTCCTCCCAAAATTTAAAGTGCCGGTTGGGCTTTAAAATTCGTTCAATCATTTCAACGACCCGCCGCGTCAGAACCGCGCCGGGGTTGGTCATATTGTAAACTCCAAACGGCGCCTGTCGTTCCCAAAGATCCAGACAGGCCCGCACAAAATCTTCCAGATGAGAAAGCGAATTCACCCCATTAAAAACTTTGGCGTAGTTTTGGATTCTCCAAAGGAAATTTCTGGGTTCGCTCCGTTCATTGAATGGCATCCCCGGACGCCAGACGTAAACCTCGCCCACTCCGCGAATGGCTTCTTCGGCCAAAGCCTTGGTTCCACTGTAAAAATTGCACGGCGCGCTGCGGAAGGAAAAGTTCGGCTCGTCCCATTCGGTGTAACCGCGAATCTTTTCGGGATGCTCGGCAAACAGTCGCCGCAGTTCCGAACCTTCCACAATCCGAGTTCCTTTGTCATCAATGAATTCGGCGCCGTGATAGATGCAACCCGACGAAATATGTCCCCAGGGCGTGCTGGTCATTGAACACGCGCGGGAGATGGTCTGAGGGAGCAGTGTGTTTGCAAAAAGAGTTTCCTCCCGCGCTGTCTCACAAGCATCCACATTCGGCCGGCCCGGATAGCCTGCGGCATTAATGATGAATTCCGGCCTCAATTTGCGGATGTAATCAAACAGTATATCAAAGTCGGCGTAATCAATCGCCTTGCGGGTGAGCGGGATAAAACCATAGCGCCGCCGACGCAACTCCGTTGCAAAAGCCTGGCCCAGATAGCCACTTGCCCCCAGCAGCAAAATCATGGCGAATTAATCTTTAGTCGGCTCGCAATCAGGCTTTCCAAACCTGATGCGTTTTAGTTTTTACGCCAGCCATGGCATTGCGCGTGTCCACAATGCAGGACGTCCAATCCGCCAGTTCCTGATAATTGACGGCTTGATGATTGGTGGCGATGATGACCGCGTCAAAACTTCTGCAGGGTTTCTCGATTCCAATTGACGGATCGAGTGCCTGCCCAATGGGAATGTTCGCGCGTCAAACGAATGACCGGCACGTAAGGATCATAATAAGCCACCCCCGCCCCGCGTGCTTTGAGAAGATTCATCAAAACGTAGCTCGGCGATTCACGGTCATCATCCACATTCGGCTTGTAGGACAGCCCCAGCACCAGCACACGGCTGCCGTTCATTGGCTTCCGAGATGCATTCAGCGCTTCTGCCGTCCGATTCACGACATGCATGGGCATGGCTGTGTTGATTTCACCCGCCAATTCGATGAAACGCGTATGTTGGCCATATTCACGGGCCTTCCAAGTGAGATAAAACGGATCAATCGGGATGCAGTGCCCGCCCAATCCAGGCCCGGGATGAAAAGGCCATGAAGCCAAATGGCTTGGTTTTGGCTGCCTGAATAACCTCCCAAATGTCAATGTCCATGGCTCCGTAAACGAGTTTTAATTCGTTGACCAAGGCGATGTTCACGCTGCGAAAAATGTTTTCGAGCAGTTTTGTGGCCTCAGCCGCACGGCAGGAGGAAACCGGCACCAGCGTTTTGATGGCGCGGCCATAAAGCGCCTTTGCGCGTTCCAGGCAGGCTGGCGTGTAGCCGCCGATCACCTTGGGAATAATTTCAACCTTGCTCTGTTCATTCCCTGGGTCTTCCCGTTCCGGCGAAAAAGCCAGATGGAAATCCACACCCGCCTTTAGCGCAGAACCGGCTTCGAGCACATCGCGAAGATCTTCGTCGGTCGTGCCCGGATAGGTTGTGGATTCTAACACCACCAAAGTCCCTTTTGAAAGATGCGGCGCAATGGATTTGCCGGTTTCAATGATATATGAAATATCCGGCTCGCGATTTTTGTTCAGTGGCGTCGGCACGCAAATGATCACCGCGTTCAACTTCCTTGACACGACTGAAATCAGTGGAGGCAACAAATGTACCCGCCTCCACTGCTTCCGAAATCGTTTCGGAAGAAATGTGTTTGATGTAGCTCTGACCGCTGTTGAGCGCTTCAACCTTAGATGGATCTATATCCAGACCCAAGACCGTGACACCCGACCGCGCAAATTGAAGCGACAGAGGGAGACCAACGTAACCCAATCCAACAATAGATATTTTCATGTTTTTTTATTCAATTGTACAGTAAACACGTGTTGAAACTAATTGCGGAACACAGTTCGAGCACCGAACACAACAGGGTTGTAATCCGTCCAGAAAACTTCCACGTGATGGGAATACGCAGTCCACGTCAAATGATTCAATTCAACTGACTAATCACTCGCTCAACAATTTTTCCCCCAATGGCCAGTGATGCCGTAGCGGCAGGCGATGGCGCATTAACCACATGCAGGATGCCGCGCTGCTCCTCAAATTGAAAATCCTCGACCAGTTTTCCGTCGGGCAACATGGCTTGTGCCCGGACGCCGGAACCACCTGTTTCGAGGTCGTCCTCACAGATGGCCGGCACGAGTTTTTGGAGTGAACGGCAAAACTCACGCTTGGAAAACGACCGTCGAATTTCATAGCCACACAAGCCTGGATATGCCGCGACGAATTTCCATAAGCCTGGATAGCAAAGAGACTCGGCTAAATCTCGGACGTTGATTTTGGACCACCGATAGCCTTCCCGGGCGAACGCCAGTACCGCGTTAGGACCGGCCTCAATGCCGCCATGAACAAGCCGTGTAAAATGAACACCGAGGAATGGAAATTTGGAGTCGGGTACGGGATAAATCAAATTGCGGACCAAATGTTGTCTTTCTTTCTTGATTTGGTAATACTCACCGCGAAACGGGATGATCTTTGCCGACGACCTTTGTCCCCCCATGCGCACTAGCCGGTCGGAATAAAGTCCGCCGCACGCCACAACCAATTTCGAACAATATTCCTCGGCGGAAGTTTCAGCAATCCACTGGCCCGAACTGGAAACTAATTTCAGCAGCCGGGTGTTGAGACGAATTTCCCCGCCTTTTTTGCGAATGATTTCGCCGAGTTTATCGCAAACGCCCGGATAATCCACAATGCCTTCCTGTGGCACATAGATCGCGGCAATGCCTGCTGCGTGCGGCTCAATTTCCCTGATTTGCTCGGGTACCAATTTACGCAAGCCGACCAACCCGTTGGCATTGCCGCGTTGCCAGAGATGTTCCAGCCGAGGCAATTCACTCTCGTTTGTGGCGACGACAATTTTGCCGCATTGTTCGTAGGCAACACCGTGTTCGCAACAAAACGCAACCATTTGTTGAAGGCCGCTGACACTAAGTTTGGCCTTCTCTGAGCCAGGCTTGTAGTACAGGCCGCAATGGAGCACGCCACTGTTGTTGCCGGTTTGATGAGCAGCGAGCCTCGATTCCTTTTCAATGAGCAAAATTCGCGTTTTTGAGCGTGCTTCCAAAAGTCGGAATGCCGTGGCCAATCCCACTATGCCGCCCCCTACAATGATGACGTCGTAATCCATCGTGTGTTCCCCGGGCTTGTTCTGATCTTCAGGCTGATTATTTTTAACTGGATGAGCCAATCAGAATTTGGCGCGGTTTGCCCGACTGCATCAGCCTGGCAGCAGGCCAACCTTCCACTGAACCAAGCCTGACAAATTTAGGATGACCAACATTTGGCGTAGTGGCGAGATTTAATAGCATAGCAAGCACGGGCAAGTTAGTTTGCCGTTATTCCCAAAACGTTCAGTCTCAGCAAAGGCGTACTTTTGGCGTCTTCCGCCAACAATCCTTTGTGGCAGCATTAAATCAATGTGCATCTTTATTGGGAATATTCAAATCTTCGATTTGCGTGATCATACATCATCCCCGCATTCGCTGTGTTCAAAGGTGAAATACTCTCTCTACTGACTGATCATCAACCTGAAGAACTGTTGCAAGGAGGGACCAAGACTGTTGGTTATAAAGTCTGGATCGCCCGTACCAAGTATCAAATTGCCGACAGGAATCCATACCGCCGCATTGAGATTGGTCGTGGACTCAAGTTGATAGGACTGGCCCGCGATTGTCGGCCAAGCAACGATAAACTGGTCCCCTTGCGCCAAAAGTAACTGTTACCCGAGAGCAGGTATCGTTGTGCCAAAAGGGTGTTACCCGATGGCTCTTGTTTTTGGTTAACTGTTCCGGCGCTTCGAAGCGAGCTAAAACGAGCAGGGGGGCGAGCTTTGAGCCTCAGCTCGCGCCCCCCTGCGGTCGAAGGTTCGTTGGACTTGCGTCCCTGGTTTTTTTGGATCGAGAGCACCGGTTTTCTTAGTTGGGGTTTCGACGGATCGCCGAGATCTGCTTGAGACTACGCTCCACCGTTTCTTTCAAGGCAAAGGGGTTCAACCGGGCCTTGTGCTGTCGCAGCCGTTGCTTGGTGGTTTCGGCCACCTCAGCGCTGGCCAGCACGCGCGCCAGGGGCGTTTGAGCCTGTCGGTAAACGCGCCGCACCTTCCCCGCTTCGCGCTCCTGGTGATCAAGTTTGAGGCTCGCATGAAAGTAATTGAGCAACTGTCCATAAGCTCCCTTGACCAGCGCATTGATCGGCTCCACCACCTCCGGATTGTCATGCCGTTCATACCCAAAGCACTGTCGAACATGGGTCCAGTTCTTCTGCTCCACATGCGCATTGTCGTCTTTCTTGTTCGGCCGGCTGCGCGTCATGAACACCGGCTGCGGCCGCTTCTGCAGCCACTTAAGCACATGATGGTTTATAAACTCTCCTCCGTTGTCGCTGTCCAAACCCAATAACGAAAAAGGCAGGCTGGCTTCCACATCCTGCAATGCCACCAGCGTTCCAGCCTGGCCCCGTCCCCACATCGCCCGCACTTCCACCCACGTCGTGGCGTAATCCACCCCATCGACCATCCACACAAATTCCCCGGCCACACTGCCGCCGCACAGCGCCACTGTATTGACCTCCAACCACCCCGCTTTGCCTTCCTCCCACAGACTGCCGCGAATGGGAATCTGCTGGCGCAACAACGTTCCGGGTCGCGTCAGCGACCGGCCTCGGCCTTTGTGCACGCAACGGTGCCAGCAGTCGGTCCAGGGTTCGCCCGCTGGCCAGCAACAGCTTGTCCCGCACCTCTCCGGGCATGGGCCGCTCGTATTGCTCGTAGGCCGGAATCCACTCCGGTAACATCGCCACCAGGCGCCGCCCACACGCATAGTCCGTCGCTTGCCAGATCGGCCTCAGCCATGGCACCAGCAACTGCGGCTCATACTCCACAGGACGACCGCTCAGAATCACGGGACCTCTCCTGAGCGCGGGCGCGCCTAATGCCCGAATCGCTGACTTGCGATGATAGCCCAGCAACTCCTGCGCTTGATCCAGCAGCTTGCGTTTGTGTTCCGCGCCAGCCGTTTCGTAACGCCGCCGCAGCTTCCTCAATACCTCTTCCCGTGTCGGTTGACTGATCATTTTATCCATTCCGGCCACGGTAACCCGACTTCTGGCACAACGTATCCCTCAGACCGTCTTTCTGCCCCTCCCAGGGTAACAAAACTTTTGGCGCAATTCGCTGGTTACCACTCAAAAAAACATTGCTTAACTGGGGCAGCGCAACCACCGTTAGCGTCCCGTTGACAAAGGTAAATGAATAATTGGCTGCTTTCAACGTCCCGGCACTCGTCATAATGGTGTACGGTCCCGCCAGGCTGTGGATCGTAGCACCGGTGCTTAAATTGGGGACGCCGGACAAGACGCTTACCCCCTCACTGTTGACAAAACCGCTGTAACTGACGGTCATTGGTGGATTCGGCAATCCGAAGGTTCTGATGGTATTGACTGCACTCACCGTCAATGTTGCGGGTGTGATGTCGGCGCTCAAACCCGCCGGCTGGCTCAGTGTGTAGTTCCCCGCCGCGCTCCCCGTCAGACCCAACCCGCTCATCGTCACCGGAATCCCCGTTCCCACGTTCGCGCTGTTAAAACTCGCCACGTATCCGTTGCTCTTCACATTTACGTTGCCTGTGTCCGCCAGCAACACCCCCACCAACACCACGTTGTTGCTCGTGATCGTCGCCCCCACCGTCCCGTCATACACCTTGTTGTTGGCGCTAATCCCCGAGCTGATCGTCACGCCCTTGCCCGTGATGTTCGCCGTCGTGGTTGGCTGGGTTTGTTATTTTTTTTGGATTTCACGTTTCAGCACCAAGTGATTCTGGCATGTGTTCCAAGCCCTGTCAGACAACACACACTGGTCCTGATGACGGTCACCTGCACTGCATTCGCACCGGCTTCAAAGCCACGAAAATTACCTTGCGAATCGAACGGCAAGGAATGGAATTTTGGATCGGGTACGGCATAAAGTCAAATTCTGGGCCAAATGCTGCTGCTCTCTCTTGATCTGCTAATACTCGCGCGAAATAGCTTGATCTTCGCTACAGGTTCCTTTCCCGCCGCACGCACGAGCCGGTCACAATGAAATCCGTCGAACGTCGCAAAAATCTTGAACATATTCCCGCAAGGAAGTTTTAGAAATTCATCTGACTGAATTGGAATCAAATTTCAGTGACCAAATACTGGCAAGAATTTCCCGCTTTTTTGCAATTTAGGGACTGATTGACAACTTGAAGAACTGTTGCGGGGAGACCCCGATACCGTTGGTTACGATGATGGGACTGCCCGTGCCCACAACCGGACTGCCTATCGGAGTCCATACCGCGCCGATAAGATTGGTCGTGGACTCAAGTTCATAGATCTGATTTGCAACCGATGGCCAAGTAAAAGCAAGCTGTCCGTTGCTCAAAAGGACACCGTTTAACTGTGGCAGAGCAATCACCGTCAGCGTCCCGTTGACCCAGTTAAATGCATAGTTGCTCGCACTCAACGTTCCGACACTCACCGTAATGCTATACGCCCCCGGGGGGCTGTTAATCGTGGCACTGGTGCTCAAACTGGGGGTGCCGGCTAACACGTTAACCCCCTCACCGTTGACAAAGCCACTGTAACTAAGGGTCAATGGCGGATTTGGCAATCCATAGGTTCTGCTACTGTTGACGGCGCTTACCGTCAATGTTGCTGGTGTGATATTAGCCGTCAATCCAACCAATGGGGCAAGGGTGTAATCGGCCGCGTGCACCCCGGTTAATGTCAGGCCATTTACCGTCACTGCAATATCCGCACCTACATTGGCACTGGCAAAGTTAGCCGTGTAGCCGTTTGTGGAGATACCAATCGTGTCGCCAGCCGCCACACCGACCAATTCCACATTGTTTGAGCTGATCGTCGCTACCGTCGTGCCATCATACACCTTGTTGTTGGCCGTAATACCTGAATTCAACACCTCAATCCGGTAAAATCGTTGTGATGCACTGCCAACAGCGTCGGTTTGTGTGGATGTTTGACTGGTTGCCATCACATCCGGCGATAAGTCATTCCAAGCACCGCCATTGAGATTGCTGATGTATTGCACTCTATAAATTCCACCAGTGACTGAGTTCCA
>CAWBKH010000009.1:0-15255 GCA_963789335.1 uncultured Verrucomicrobiae bacterium | reverse complement strand
CCTTGCGGCACGAACCGGAGAAGGGCTTTCCGACGACCGCACTGCCTTCGGACCGACCATCGTCGGAGGCCAGCCTGCTCGCGGTCCAGAGCTGGTTTCCCGAAGTTGCGCTTGAAAGCGTGCGCCGCCGGTTCCGCACGAATCTGGAGCTGACCGGCGGTGAGCCGTTCTGCGAAGACCGGCTGTTTGGCGCACCCGACGAACTCAAACCGTTTCAAATCGGCGCAGTGAAGTTTTTTGGCCGCAATCCCTGCCAACGGTGCGTCGTGCCGACGCGTGATCCCAACAATGGCCGGCCCGTCGCCGATTTTCAAAAAAGTTCATGCAATTACGCCAGGAACAGCTTCCCAGCTCGGCGAACGCGCAGCGGTTCAATCATTTTTACCGGTTTGCCGTAAACACTTCCATTCCGCCGGCGGAAACCGGAAAATATTTGCGCGTCGGTGACGCGCTTCAATTTTGATTTTTGGTTTTATTTTTGACCGCGTTGGGCAATTTGCGACAGCCATTTTCGCGGCAGGGTTTTCCATTGATTAACTTTTCCTAAGAAATCCGGCGTCGTGATGATTGGCATTAGCGATGCTTCCGGGAGGTTGTCGGTATGGCAACATCGTTACCTGAAAGGCATCAAGTGGAGGACGGCGCGATACAATCCCAGTTATCGTCCTTTGGGGCGCGGCTCCGCGAGCTGCGTTTGCGGCGCGGGTGGACGTTGCAGGAACTGGCCGCACGGAGCGCGCTGTCCAAGGCATTTTTGTCCGGCTCGAATCAGGCGACCGGCAGGCTTCCATTGCGGCGGTATTGACGCTCTCGCGGATTTTTGATGTTTCGCTGGCATCACTTTTTGAATCACCGCTGGCCACCGAACCGTGCGTCATTGTGCGCGCGACGGACGCCGCGGAAAAGACCATCAATGGGTTGAAGTACGTTCCGTTGTCCAACGCGGGCCGGTTCTTCAATCTACAGCCATTGCGCATCAGAGTATCTCCCTCGCGCCGCGGCAACGAGCATTATCATCACGAGGGCGAGGAATGGATTTATGTCTTTCCGGCAGACTCACGCTGTCGCTGGCGGGAAAGACCTATGATTTGTCGCCGGGCGACGCGGCGCATTTTGATTCGCGCCTGCCGCACCGGCTGATCGCGCCGGGACCGGAAGACGCGGAGGTTTTGCTCGTGGCCTCGCCGGTTTCCAGTCCCTCGGTGAATCAACTCAATTTCAACCAACACCGGGCCATTCCGGGCATCAGCCTGTTGCCGCTGCCGATGGGCAGTCCGACCTCGATATTGAGGCGTCGCCGCGCCCGTGGAAATTTGAAGTCCATCAATCTGAAAAAGGAAAAACGTTAACCAAGGAGAAAGATTATGAACAAACTGCGTTCCAATTGCCTGAACTTCATGGAATTGCTGGCGCAAAACATTGCGCTGATTTCGCCGACGATGACAGCGGCGCTGATTGTGCCGTTGATGTTTTCCACCACCGGCAACATCAGTTGGCTGGCCTACGCCGTGGGCACGGTGATGCTGTTGTTTGTCGCGTTCAGTCTGAACCAGTTTGCCAAACGCACGACCATGGCCGGCTCCATGTATAATTATGCCTCGGCCGGTCTGGGCTTTGGCGGTGGCGCGCTTTGCGGCTGGTGTCTGGTGTGGGCGTATCTCTTCATTGGTTTGGCCGGGACGACGGGTTTTACGATTTTCGCCAGCACGCTGCTGATGGCGGTTCACATCAATTTGCCGCCGATGGTTCTGTTCGCCGCGTGTTTGGGAATCAGCTTCTTTCTGGGCTACAAGGACATCAGAATTTCAACGCTGGTCATGCTGGGATTGGAAGCGTTCTCCTGTTTCTTCATCCTATTGTTGGTAGCCATCGTGCTTGGGCACCACCATTTCGCCCTCGACACGACGCAATTCAGCTTCAACGGCGCGTCGCTTTTGAGCTTGGGCATGGGCGCGGTAGTGGCCATTTTCAGCCTGGTAGGTTTTGAAAGTTCAACGGCCTTTGGCGAAGAAGCGGTCAATCCGCTCAAGACCATCCCGCGCTCGGTTATATGGAGCCTAGTGCTGACAGGCACCTTCTTCATCTTGGTCAGTTACACGGAAGTGCTCGGCACGCGGGGATACACGACCACGCTGGACAAAATTGACGCGCCGTTGAACGTTCTGGCCACCATGTATCATGTGCCTTACCTGTGGCCGCTGCTCTCGGCGGGCGCGATGTTCAGCTTTTTCGCGCTGGCCTCGTCGTGCATGAACGCCGGCGCCCGCGTGATGTTTGCGATGGGGCGGCACGACTTTTTCCACAAATCCACCAGCGCCGCGCACAAAAGCCATGGCACTCCGCATGTCGCATTGGCCACCATGGCGATCGTGATGTTCAGCGTCGTGACATTTTGCAAGTACGCCTTCAAAATGGAAGTGCTCGACGAATTCAATGATGCAGGCACGATGGGCGCGTTTGGTTTTCTCGGCTCTTACATTTTCATCACCTTGGCCGCGCCCGCTTTTCTGAAGAAGCGGAATGAACTTCAACCCAAGGACATTGTCCTTTGCGTGGCGGCCATGCTGTTGTTGTTAATTCCGGCGGCGGGCATGTTTTATCCCTTGCCCGACCCGCCCGTAAGATACTTCCCATATATCTTCGCTGCTTATCTGTGGTTCGGCCTCCTGCGCATCATGGCCATGCGACATCAGAAGCCGCAGCGGGTCGAGGAGATCAGCCTCGAGATCCAAAAGCTGCACGCGGAGGCCGCATGACGAAGCAAGTCGGTGTGGTTGCCGCTATTCACCGTTACCCGGTCAAATCCATGATGGGCGAGGAATTGAACGCCGCGCAGGTCGGAACCCAAGGTGTGCGCGGAGATCGTGCCTTCTCTCTGGCCGACCCCGTTACCGGCAAAATTGCCAGCGCGAAAAATCCGTCCAAGTGGCCGGCACTGTTTTCCTACCGTGCCACGTTTATCCGGCCGCCCGAGGCCAACGGCGCGTTGCCATCGGCGCAAATCACGTTCCCTGACGGAGATGGCGTTTCCACGGAAGATAAAAACATCGAGGCCAAATTGTCGGCCAGTTTGGGCAAACCCGTCCGGTTCTTGACTGGCGCGATGGGGACCGGCACGCTTGAAGAATACTGGCCGGACATTGACGGCTTGGCGCGCCGCGACGTCGTCACCGATGAAGTGATGCCCGCCGAAACCTTTTTCGACTGCGGCGCCATTCATTTTCTCACCACAGCCACGCTCGACAGCCTGCGCGGTTTTTATCCCGAAGGCCGGTTTGAATCGCGCCGCTTTCGCCCGAACCTCGTCATCGAAACCACGCCCGGCGTCAAAGGCTTCCCCGAAAATGAAGAATGGAACGAAAAAGTCCTGGCCCTCGGCGACGAGGTGAAATTGAAAATCACCGGGCCGTGTGGTCGTTGCGTGATGACGACTTTGGCGCAAGGCGATTTGCCGAAAGACACCGGCATTTTGAAAACTGCGGCGCGGCACAATCAGGCACGCGTTGGCGCTTATGCGTCGGTGCTACAAGGTGGCACAGTCCGTCGAGGTGATTTGGCTCGGATCGAAGCGTCCTGAATGTCGGCACAAGGATTTGGCTGAATATGTTATTGTGACCGCTCCGTCGGAAATCACCGCTTCAGCTTTCGCTCCAAAATTTCACCGGCAAGTGCCGGGTTGGCCTTGCCCTTGCTTAGTTTCATCACTTGGCCTTTGAGAAAATTAAGCGCGGCGGCCTTGCCGGATTTAAAATCATTGACCGGACCGGGGTTGGCCGCAATCGCCTCGTCGCAGAATTTTTCGATTGCACTGTTGTCGCTTACTTGAGCTAGGCATTTCTCTTGAACGATTGCTGCCGGAGACTTGCCCGTCCCGAACATCTCGGCGAACACCCGCTGCGCGGCGGAACTGCTGATGGTTTTGGCCTCGACCAGCGCCACGAGTTCCAGCAAGGCTTCGGGCTTGAATCTCAAGGTGTTGAAAGTTAAGGCGGGCGTTGCCGAACCTTGAGTTTGAGCTACAAGCGAATAACTTCTATCAACACTCAGCGCAGCACACAAATTGTTGATGACCCAGTTTGCGATTGATTTACCAACTTTTTTCTTCTCCTTTGCTGAGTTCAGGACTTTTTCAAAATAATTCCCCAGTTCAATGTTACTCTTGAACACTTCGGCGTCACCGGCGGGCAATTGGTAGTCGCGCATGAACCGCTGCTTGCGCGCCAGCGGCAGTTCTACTTTGCGCGACTCTACTTCGGCCAGCCATGCTTTCGTCGGCACGAACGGCATCAAATCAGGATCAGGAAAATAACGATAATCGTGGGCGTATTCCTTCGTTCGCATTTCCTCGGTCACGCCCGCGACATCGTCCCAGCGGCGTGTGGATTGAATCAGTTTGCCGCCCTTCTTCAGCACCTCAATTTGACGCGGGATTTCGTACTCCAACGCACGGCGCACGCCGGAAAAGCTGTTCATGTTCTTGATTTCAATCTTCGCGCCCAATTCCTGCGTGCCGGGGGGCCGCACGCTCACGTTCACGTCGCAGCGCACCATGCCTTTTTCCATGTCGCAGTCGCTCACGCCGCCATAAACCAGGATGTCCTTGAGCGCGTTGAGGTATTCGTAGGCCATGTCCGCGCTGGCGAGGTCCGGTTCAGAAACGATTTCCATGAGCGGCACCCCGGCGCGGTTGAAGTCCACGCCGCTGTTCCGCTCGAAATGGAAGCTCTTGCCCACGTCTTCCTCCAGGTGCGCCCGGGTGATTCGTACTCGCGAAATGCCGCCGTTGAACTCGAACTCGACAAGGCCATTGGCGGTGGACGGCTGGTCGTACTGCGTGATCTGGTAATTCTTCGGCATGTCCGGATAGAAATAATTCTTCCGGTCGAATTTGGCACGCTTGGGAATTTCACAGTTCAGGAGCAGCCCCGTCAACACGGTAAGGCGCAGCGCCTCTTCATTGGCGACGGGTAGCACGCCGGGCAGACCAAGGCAGACCGGGCAGACGTTCGTGTTGGGCGGCGCGCCGAAGCTGTTGGCGCAGCCGCACCACATCTTCGATTTCGTTTTAAGCTGGACGTGCGTTTCAAGGCCGATGACCGCTTCGTAATCCATAATCGCGTGGAAATTAACCATAGATGAACACGCTTGCCACGCCGAAATAAACAAATATCGTGAGCGCGTTCCTCCACCATGAAAAAACTGATCGTTATGTCATTGCTTGCCTGCGGCAGTGTTTCTGTTTCGGCTCAAAATTCCTCACTCGCGTTGCCGCGCAGCACACCGGAAGCGCAGGGCATTTCAGCGGACACCATCCTCGAATTTGTCAAAGCCGCCGATCAACAATCGGACACCGACCACGCCATCCACAGCTTTATGCTCGTGCGGCACGGGCACGTTGTGGCGGAGGGCTGGTGGTCGCCTTATGGCCCGGACATTCCGCACAAGATGTTTTCATTGAGCAAAAGCTTCACCTCCACGGCGGTGGGCTTGGCCGTTACCGAAGGCAAACTCAGCCTGGACGACACGGTACTTTCCTTTTTCCCGGAAGACGCGCCGCCCCATCCCAGCGCCTATTTGAAGGCCATGCGCGTGCGCGATTTGTTGATCATGTCCAGCGGCCAGGATTCCAACACCGTGGCCCATTTGGATCTGGCCATGAGAAATGCCGCGCGCTCGGGTGAAGACATGGTCAAGGCATTCTTGGCCGCGCCGGTGTCGTGCAAGCCTGGAACCCTGTTCATCTACAATACGCCCGGGACTTATGCTTTGTCAGCCATTGTCCAGGAGGTGACTGGCGAAACAGAATTTGATTATCTCAAACCACGGCTCTTTGAACCGCTGGGAATTGAAAATCCGACTTGGGACGCCAGCCCGCAGGGCATCACCTGGGGCGGAGTCGGATTGAATATCCGCACGGAGGACATTGCGCGGTTCGGCCTGCTTTATTTGCAAAAGGGCAAGTGGAACGGAAAGCAATTGCTGCCGGCGGCCTGGGTGGAAGCAGCCACCGCGCGGCAGACCTCCAACGGTAGCGACCCGACCAGCGATTGGGACCAGGGCTACGGCTATCTCTTCTGGCGTTGCCGACACGGTTTTTACCGCGGCGATGGCGCGTTCGGGCAATTCTGCATCGTCATGCCGCAACAGGATGCCGTTCTCGCCATTACCAGCGGAACGAGAGACATGCAGGCGGTCATGAATTTGGTTTGGGACAAACTGCTGCCGGGGATGCACCCGACGCCACTGCCGGCCAATGCTGAATCAGATAAAAAACTCGAACGCGCGCTGGCCGGTCTGGTTTTACATCAGCCGCAAGGCGCGGCCAATTCGCCCACCGCCGCACAAGTATCGGGCCGGACTTACCTTTTCCCGGCCAACGCCCAGAACATTGACTCTGTAATGCTCAGGTTCAAAGGGCCGGACGCCACGTTGGTTGTGAACAGTCATGGCAAGGAATATCGCATTGGCTGTGGTTCTGGTGTCTGGAAAAAGGGCCGGACGGCGTTTACCGCCGGCGCGGACCCCGTGGTTGCGGCGCCGGACGAACAACCCGTTGCGGCCAGCGGCGCGTGGACGGCGGACGACACCTACACCGTGAAACTCGCCTATTACGAAACGCCGCTCGCCGTCACGCTGACCTGCCGGTTCGCCGGGGACCATGTGCTGTTGCTGGGAGTTGAACAAAGTGTCGAGTTTGTCCCAACCACTCCGCCCTTGCTGATCGGGAATGCCCGATAAAAGCGGTATCAACTATCGCGGCGCGGAGGTGATGGGTGCCAGATAAAAGCAATCCGGGTTGTCAGGGGATTGGTAAGTAATCGTGCCGCCCTCAATGGGTGGGAGACCTAATTGTGGACTGAGCGTGCGTGGATCCAGCCACCGGTGAGTGATCACGTGACCGTCAGCAAAAGAAATGACGCCCACGCCTCCATGCAAGCCGGAAGGGTAATCAATGAGGTAGGTGTTTCCTGGTGTTGCAACTGCGGAGACGTCCAAGGCTCCGTCATTAATAGAGTATGGATTTTCATCCATGATTACAAACGTGTTGGCCGGCCCCGGCTTGGTAAATGAAGACATCTTGCCGTAGGTCAGCCAGGCTGTCTGATTGGCGTTGTATGCGCTTCCCGGCAGCCATCCGCCTTGGACGGGCGATCCGATTGGAGGGTACCCAGCAATGTAGAAGCTGCTGTAAGTCGTGCCCACGGCCGAATTCATCGAATAACTGCGCGCGTGCAGGGTGTGGGAACGGGTGTCAATATAATTATCCGCGGGACAATGATAGACACTCGCGTTGGTCAGGTAAGCTGAAAGCAAGCTGTTGGGATCTACCAATTCCTTCTGGCCAAGAGAAAGATTCGCATCAAGGGCTTGCTCCATGGTGCCCACGACCCAGTTCTTCATCTCGCTTTTTTGGGTTGCGCTGGCTGTCCAGTAGCACGTCGTAAAAGGATAATCATTGGGCGGGAGCAGGCCGTTGTTGTCCGCCGCGTACATTTGCCAGCCCAAGGTGATGCGCCGCTCGTTGTTCATGCACTGAATGGCCTGTGTGTTCGCTTTCGTGCCAGCCAGTGCTGGCACTAATACCACAGCCAAAACAGCAACGGTTGCGAGGACAGTGAGCAGTTCAATCAGCGTAAAACCGTCCCATGGTTGAGCAGAAAATCGGTTGGCGGCTAACCGGCGCAAATTTTCCGGAGCTGATTTCATAAATACCTTCTGGTAAGAGACCCTTACCGCACTCTACATAACATATGTAATCGAAACGGCCGATGTCAAGGTAAATGATATGAGCTGGAAACCGTCTGCCCAGAGTTTTAAAAGCTGTGAATTCGAATCAACCGGAAGCCTCCATTTCACGCCGCTGCCGGATTGATTCCCGTTTGAATCGCCGTGTGTTTGGCACGTTTGCGCAGATACCATTGGTGGGCCGATTCCATGTAAAGGTAAATCACCGGCGTGATGTAGAGCGTGAGCAGTTGGGACACCATCAAGCCGCCAACGACGGCCAGGCCGAGTGCGCGGCGGGCGCCGCCGCCAGCACCGAGACCGAGCGCGATGGGCAGCGTGGCGCAGAGCGCGGCCATCGTAGTCATCATGATCGGACGGAACCGCAGCAGGCAGCCCTGGTAAATCGCGTCGTGCGGGCTTTTGCCGTTGCGTTGGGCATCAATGGCAAAGTCAATCATCAGGATGGCATTTTTCTTTACGATGCCAACCAGCATGATCAGGCCGACAAAGCCGTAAATGTCCAGGTCGAGGCCGAATAATTTCAGCGTGATCAGCGCGCCAAATCCCGCCGACGGCAGGCCGGACAAAATCGTCAGCGGATGAATGAAGCTCTCATAGAGAATGCCCAGAATGATGTAGATAACGAGAATGGCAATGATGAGCAGGACCAGCAACCCTTGTTGCGAGGCTTGGAACACCTGCGCCGCGCCTTGGAAGCTGCCGGTGATGGTCACCGGCAGGTTCATTTGGCTTTCCAGTTTTTGAATTTCCGAAACCGCCGTGCCCAGCGACATGCCGGGCGCGAGGTTGAAGGAAACGGTGACAGCGGGCAACTGGCCGACATGCGAAATGCTCGCCGGGCCGAGGCTGCGCGTCAGCTTGGCGACGGCGCTCAAGGGAACGAGGATCGGCGCGCCGTTGGTGGTGGTGTTCGCGCTGGTGATGTAGAGTTCCGACAGCGCGGCGGGATCCATTTGAAATTGCGGTTCGACCTGGAATACGACCCAGTATTCGGCCACATCGGAATAAATTGTGGAAGCCTGCATTTCGCCGTAGGCGTAATTAAGGGCATTTTCGATCTGCTGCGCCGTCACGCCCAGCGCGGCGGCCTTGTCGCGGTCAATGTCCACGTTGACCTGCGGGCTGGCGATTTGCAAATCGCTCGTCACGTCCTGCAAGCCGGGCAGCTTGGCCATCTTTTCCGTCACAATCGGCGCCCAGTGGAAAAGCTCCTTCGTGTCAGTATCCTGCAAGGCGTATTGATATTCCGCCTTGGTGAGGTGGCCGCCGATGCGGATGAGCGGCGGGTTTTGCATGAAGACGTTGATGCCCGGCAAGACCGCCAGTTTCCGGCGGAGTTCCTGAATAATTTGATCCGCGCTCAACTTGCGCTCCGAGCGCGGTTTCAAGCTCATGAACATGCGGCCCTGGTTCAAGGTGGAGGACGCGCCGCCGGCGCCAATCGAGGACATGAAGCCTTCAATATTCGGATCCGAGGCGACAATTTTCGCCGCGGCAAGCTGGTGCCGCTCCATCGCATCGAAGGAAATGTCCTGGGACGCCTCGGTGATCGCGAAAATCTGGCCGGTGTCTTCGCTGGGGAAAAAGCCCTTGGGAATCCAGACGAACAAAAACAAAGTGACGACGAAAATCATCAGCGAGACGGCCAGCGTCGCGCGCCGGTGGCGCAACACCACTTGCAAGGTGCGGTCGTAGGTATCGCGCAGGCCGTTGAAGAACCGCTCAAAGGCGTTGAAAATCGGGCCGTGTTTGCGTCCGCGTTCCGCGTGGACAAACCGGCTGCACATCATCGGCGTCAGCGTGAGCGAAACGAAACCGGACACCAGCACGGCGGTGACAATGGTCACGGCAAATTCGTGGAGCAAGCGGCCCAGCAAACCGCTCATGAACAGCACCGGAATGAACACTGCCGAGAGCGAGAGCGTCATGGAAACAATGGTGAAGCCGATTTCCTTTGAGCCGTTGAAGGCCGCCTGCATCGGCGGCTCGCCGTTTTCCATGTGGCGCACGATGTTTTCGAGCATGACAATGGCGTCGTCCACCACGAACCCGACGCACAAAGTCAGCGACATGAGCGACAGGTTGTCGAGGCTGTAACCCAGCAGTGCCATCACGGCGAACGTGCCGATGATGGACATCGGCAGCGCCAAACTGGGAATGATGGTGGCCGAAAGGTTCCGCAAGAAAATGAAAATGACCATGACCACAAGGCAAACGGCCAGGAACAGCGTATGTTCGACGTCCGTCACCGATTCACGAATGGACTGGGAGCGGTCGAAAAGAACATCGAGATGAACCGAGGCCGGAATACTCTCGCGAAACTGCGGCAGCAATTTTTTGATGTTGTCCACCACGGCCACGGTGTTCGCGCCCGGCTGGCGTTGGATGGCCAGGATGATGGCGCGGGTGCTGTTCGTGCCCATGTTGAACCACGCGGCGACTTCGTCGTTTTGCACGCTGTCGAGCACTTTTCCCAACTGTTCCAACCGCACCGGATTACCGTTGCGCCAGGCGACAATCATCGGGCGGAACGCCGCCGCGTCCTCCAGTTGGCCGTTGGCCAGGACATTGAACGTCTGGTGCTTGCCGTAAAGAATGCCGGTGGGCTGGTCCACGTTGCCTTGCACCACCGCCTGCTCGATTTGATCAATGCCCAGGCCGTAGGCCGCCAGCTTGTCCGGGTCCACCTGGATGCGCACGGCGTATTGCTGCGAGCCGAAGACGTTGACCTGGGCGACGCCGTCCACCATTGAGATTTGTTGCGCCAGCAGATTTTCGGCATAATTGTCCACGGTGTAAAGTGGCAGGGTCGGCGACGACATTGCCAGATACAAAATGGCCGCGTCCGCCGGATTGACCTTGCTGTAAGTCGGCGGCGTGGGCATGTTCGGCGGCAATTGCTTGGCGGCCTTGGCAATCGCCGCCTGCACGTCCTCCGCCGCCGCGTCAATGTTGCGGCTTAACGAAAACTGGATGGTGATTTGCGAACTGCCCTGGGCGCTGATCGAGGTCATGGAATCCACACCCGCGATGGTGGAGAATTGTTTTTCCAGCGGCGTAGCCACGGCGGAAGCCATCGTTTCCGGGTCGGCGCCGGGCAGGCTGGCCGAGACGTTGATGGTCGGATAATCCACGTCCGGCAGGTCGCTAACTGGCAGAAGGCTGTAGCCGATGAGGCCGAACAGCAAAATGCCGAACATGACCAGCGTGGTCATCACGGGCCGCCGAATGAATAGCGCCGGAATGCTCATGGCATGGCGGAAGAGGCCGCTGCCAGTCCGGATTGCGCAGCAGTCGTGATTTTCACCCTCGCGCCGGGCACCAGCCGCGATTGACCATCGGTGACCACCGTCTCGCCTGCTTTCAGTCCGCTTTGCACCACCGTCTCGCTCTGATACGTGATGCCGATGGTCACCGGCTGTTCTTCAACCGTTTTGTCCGGCTTTACGACGTAAATATATTCGCCGTTCTGTCCGGTTTGCACCGCCTGCGACGGCACAACCACGGCTTTGGTCAGGTCCGAAAGCGTGAGCGTCACATTCACAAATTGGCCCGGCCACAAGGCGTTGTTTTCATTCGGGAAAGTCGCCATAAGGTCAATCGTGCCGGTGGATTCATTCACGGTGTTGTTGATGAAGGTCAATTCGCCCTGCGGCGGCTGGACGTCCATGTTTTGGAATGTCACCGAGACTTTCAGGGTGTGTTTGCTCATCTCTTTTTGTATCTCGGGCAGGTATTGTTCCGGGACGGCAAATGCAACGTAAATTGGATGGATCTGATTGATCGTCAGCAACGTATCGTCGGGAGCTTTGACCACGTTGCCGGCGTAGGATTGCAGGCTGCCTGTCACGCCATCAATCGGCGAGCGAATCTCACAATACTCCAAGTTCAACTCCGCGTTGGTGACGGCGGCTTCGTCCGCCTGCACCGTGCCCTGCAAGGCGTCCATGGTAGCCTTGTTTGTGTCGAATTCATCCTGCGAAACCAGTTTCTGGTCGAACAGTTTTTGTTCGCGGTCGAACTGAATCTTTGCGTTTTCCAATTGCGCCCGGTCGCGCGCCAGATTCGCCTGCGCCTGAGCCAACGCCGCCTGTTCCGGTCGTGGATCAATCGTAAACAACAAATCGCCCTTTTTCACCGCCTGTCCTTCTTGAAAATGAACCTGGCTGATAGTGCCTTGGATTTGCGAGTGGACCGTCACCGTCGAGTACGCTGTCACATGGCCGACTGGCGGCGGCTGAATTTGCACCGGCACATTGGTTGTCATTGACTGCGCCACCAATACCGGCACGCCGGCGTTCACCGCAGCCGGCTTTGTGCCCTGCGAACAGCCGCCGGTGAGCATGGCCAAGGTGACGGCCAGCGCTGCCGGAATAAAAATGGGATTTTTCATGTTTCCTTGCCTGCAAAACTTATTTGGATCAATTTCCGCGCCGGGCCGGTTTAAAGGCAACCGCAAACCTTTTTAAAAATGCTGCGCGTTCCTTTTGAAACCCGGGATCGGAAACCGGCCGGCCCATGATGAGCCGCGTCAATTGCGGAAACGCCGCTGGAAACATGGTCAGCGACCGCATGGTCAGCATCACATGGCGCGGGTCAAGTTCAGCAGAGATTTGGCCGCGCGCCTGCCGCCGTCGGATTCGTGCCAGGCCGCGGGCCGTCGCCGCGCGTCGGTTTTTTTCGTCAATCAACCTCCGGTCGGCTTCCTGCAACGCCTCCCATTCCAGCAGGCGGACCCAGTCGGTGTCCTTGCACGCCGCCTCGAACCAAAAAGTCAGGCTTTCCGCCGGATCGCCTGACAGCGTTTCGGCCCAAGCCTGCCGCTTGGCCATTTTCAGACGCAACACTTCGCGGAACAGATGTTCCTTGTTGCCAAAATAATGGTAAAGCATCCGTTTGTTGATGGCCGCGCGTTGCGCAATGGCATCCACCCGCGCGCCGCTGAAGCCGTTTGCGGCGAACTCCTTCAGCGCTGCGGATAGAATCCGCTCGCGCGTGCGCCCGGGATCGCGCAAAGAGACGCCTGAATTTCTTGTGGCTTTGACCATAAGCATGTGATAAGTAACCACCAAGTTACTTGGAAGGCAAGTCTGATTGCCCGTTCGCGAAGCTTAGGTAAAGGCAGGGTGAACCTAAAGCGGCGGTCTCTCCCCGTGCCAGGACGTGCCCTGTTCGTAGGCATGGGCGATTTTCAAAAGCGTTTCCTCCCCAAATGGTTTGCCCAGCAATTGCAAGCCGATCGGCAGCTTCGGGCTTTTCGTAAATCCGCACGGGAGGCTGACGCCGCAGATGCCGGCGAGGTTGCAAGAAATGGTAAAAATGTCGCTCAGATACATTTGCAGCGGGTCGTCGGATTTTTCACCGATTTTAAACGCCGCCGTCGGCGAAGTCGGCGTAACAATGGCGTCCACCGTCTCAAATGCCTTCAAAAAATCGTTGCGGATGAGCGTGCGGACCTTCTGGGCGCGCAGATAATACGCGTCGTAATAGCCGCTGCTCAGGACGTAGGTGCCCAGAATGATACGCCGTTTCACTTCCGCGCCGAAACCTGCGCCGCGCGTTTTGCTGTAAAGCTCCACCGGGTCCGTGCCATCCACGCGCAGGCCGTAACGAATGCCGTCAAACCGGGCGAGATTTGCCGACGCCTCGGCCGTGGCAATGATGTAATAAGTCGCCACCGCATAGTCCGTGTGTGGCAAAGAAATTTCCACAATCTCCGCGCCAAGCGATTGAAATTGTTTCACGGCGGCGTCCACGGCTGACTTGACCTCCGCATCCAGCCCGCCAATCATGTATTCCTTTGGCAGACCGAGCTTGAGTCCTTTGATGTCCCCAGTTAACGCGGCGGCATAGTCGGGCACCGGCTGCGGCACGCTCGTTGAATCGTGTGAATCGTGTCCGCCAATCACACCGAGCATCGTCGCTGCGTCCCGGGTGTCTTTTGCGAAGGGACCGATTTGGTCAAGGGAGGACGCAAAGGCGACGAGGCCGTAGCGCGAAACCCGACCGTAAGTGGGTTTCAAACCGACGCAGCCGCACAACGCGGCCGGCTGACGGATCGAGCCGCCGGTATCCGAGCCGAGCGCGACAATGACTTCATCTGCCGCGACCGCTGCCGCCGAGCCGCCGGACGAGCCGCCGGGAATGCGTGTGGGGTCCCAGGGATTGCGTGTGGGGCCAAACGCGGAATTTTCGGTCGAGCTGCCCATGGCAAACTCGTCCATGTTCAACCGGCCAAAGACAATTGCACCTGCTTCTTTTAATCTTTCCACAACCGTTGCGTCGTAGGGCGAAATAAATTTACCGAGGATTTTGGATCCGCAATTGAGCGGCTGATCTTTGACGGCCAGCACGTCTTTGACCGCCACTGGCACGCCGAGTAGCGGCTTTTGGGTGTGTGTTACCCCGGAGGCAATGGCTTTGCCGGCGGCGTCGGCCTGCGCGAGTGCGTCGGGGGCGTTATGACTGATGAAGGCGTGGATTTTTCCGTCCACGCGGGCAATTTGGTCGAGGCACGATTGCATGGCCTCGCGCGCAGAGACTTCGCGCTGGGCGAGCTTGGCGGCGAGTTCGGAAATGGTCAGTTGATTGAGCATCTGGTTTTAACGCAAGGGCGCAAAGGCGCGAAGACGCAAGGAAAAGAAATCATTTTGCGCCTCTGCGTCTTGGCGTCTTTGCGTTGAAGAACTTTTCATTCGACGATTTTCGGCACGATGAACAGGCCGTTGGCTTGGGCGGGTGCGTTCTGCATGACGTTGGCGTGCGGAAGCGACGCGCGGATTTCATCGGGGCGCGTGACGTTGACCATCGGTACGGCATGGGCGGTCGGCTCGACGTTGGCAACATCAAGTTCGTTCAACTTTTCGATGTAGCCCAGAATGTGGCCGAGCTGCGCGCCAAGTTTTCTTTCCTCTTCGGGTGTAAGTTGTAATCGCGCCAGACGCGCGACGTATTTGATGTCAATTTTGGCGGAAGCCATGCGGACAAGCTAGAGTCCAAAGGCCGGAGTTCAAAGTCCAAAGTTGAAAGGCTCCCAATCACCCGATATGGATCCAATATTACTGCGTTATGCTCTTTCCGCCCTTTGCGAGGTACTTCGGATTCAAGTCTGCAGCTGTTGCCCGGGCGGGCGTTAAAACGAAGCGACGACCCCGATGCCAAGAAAGCCCCAATTTTTAACTTGCAAGGCAAAGCAGCGGAGCTACCTTCGCCCTGATGAAAAAAATCATCTTTCTCCTAGCAATCGCCATTGTTTCCGGGTGCGCCAGCGTCAACACCATATCCGTCAAAGTGGCAGAACCGCACCCTGCTATTCCAGTCATGGACGTTCAACTCATCTTATCAGCCCCAACAAACGCCGTCTTGCTTGCCAACATTTACGCCGACGCGAACAATTCATCGGAGCAAGGAGCAGACGCCGCGCAAGCTGAGTTAAAGAAAAAAGCGGCCGCCATTGGAGCTAACGTAGTTGTTGTCGAAAGATGGGAACCGACCATTAACTATTCG
>CAWBKH010000008.1:0-84964 GCA_963789335.1 uncultured Verrucomicrobiae bacterium | reverse complement strand
TTTCATCACGGACGATGGTTATTTGATTTCCAATTATTTATGCTGAGTGCTGGATTATCCCAAGTTGGTGACGGCCCGGTGTGCGATTTAGGTTAAAAACCGCGCAGCTACCTGATCGGAACTTGGCATAATTTTGGTGGTGGCGGAGGTTCGATAATTCCGGCTGGCGACGGTGCGCAGTTGATGCGGTGATGGAGGTCTATGATCAAAAGACCTCGTTACGGTTCATATCACGTCGGTCGGCATGTTTGTTCCTCCGACCTTCATCTCATTGAGGGAGCCTTCGCCACGCACATGCGTGAGCACGGCTATTCATCGAGCGCCATTGCACGATATCGGTATTACCTCGTTCGCGTTGGGGGTTGGCTGGCGGTCCATCGTCGCCGATTGACCAGTCTTTCCCGCAAGGAACTGCCGCGTCTGGCACGCCTGATGGTGCCCAAGGCGACCTATTCCACACTTTTTGGCGTGCTCAATCGGTGGCTAAAGTTCCGTCAGTGCTACGCAGCAGCACCGCGCGAGCCGTGGGCATCTTGGCTCAGCGACTATGGGGCATTTTTGAAGGACCACCGGGGCTTCGTGCATCTGACTGTTGAAGGATATGTCGCGTTTGCACGGCGTTATCTCTCGTGGCAGTTCGATGATCGCGAAGCACGCTGGGCCGATGTCCGAGCTCAGGATATTTGGCGATACGCGGAGCTTTGCGCTCAAGATCACACTCCCGGCTACGCCAAGACCCGTCTTTGTGCCTTGCGACGGTTTCTCGGCTTCGTTCATCTGCGCGGTGCCTGTTCAGGGCAACTGGTGCGGGCGATCCCGAAGATACCTAACTTTCGCCAACGCTACAGTTCCGGCGGGCTGACGGACACTCAATGGAAGAAGCTGCTCCGATCATTTGATCGGCAGACGGCACAAGGCTGCTGCGAACACGCCGAGGCGCTCTGCATGATCGAGTTGGGGCTGCGCAACTGCGAGGTGGTTCATCTTCGACTGCAAGACATCGACTGGGAGTTGGGCATCGTTCGTGTGCCGGTGATGAAAACCGGAGTCGCCCGCATCGTCCCGCTACCAGCGACCGTGGGCGACGTGCTGCGCCATTATCTTAAACGTTTCCGTGGCGCCAGCCAGAGTGACCGCGTATTTCTGCGGCACGCCAAAATGTCCGGAAACCCGGTCAGCACCCATTGCGTGCGGATGGCAATGCGGCGCGCTTACCGTCGTTGCGGGTTTTCCGGAGCCTACGGCGGGACGCACGTCTTGCGGCGGACTTTCGCTACCCGGCTACACGCGCGCGGAGCGGACCTGCGCGAGATTGGCGATCTCCTTGGCCACCAGGACCCGATGACCACCAGTCTCTACGCCGATGTCACCGTCTCCGACATGCGCGTGCTCGTTCAACCCTGGCCCCTCATATGAAACCCATCACCATGCATTCCCGGGTGCGCGCGTATCTCGCGCACCGTCGCAAGCTCGGATTCGTATTGAGCATACAAGCCTATCACTTGCGCAAGTTCGCTTCCTTCGCTGACAAAACGGCGCCGGGGCAGCCGCTCACCACCGCTCTCGCACTGCAATGGGCAACCTCCATCGGCCACAATCGGTGCGGATATCACGCCATGCGTTATCAGTCGGCACGCGGTCTGGCGCGCTATCTCGCGGCCCTCGATCCGCGGACGGAGGTGCCGCCAGCACGGATGCTCGGTTCAACGTGCATTCGGCGGCAGCCGCACATTTACACGCCTGAGCAGGTTCGTCTCATCATGAAGCGGTCGCGGCAGCTCCCGCATCGGACCTCCTGTGCTGCACTCCGGTCATTGACACTTGAAACAATGATCGGGTTGGTGTTTTGCACGGGGCTTCGCCCGGCAGAGGTATGCAAGTTGCGGCTCATCGACTTCGACCCTCGGGCGCGCACGCTGGTGATTACTCAAACGAAGTTCAGTCCGCAGCGAACCTTGCCATTACATTCAACCGTCGTGCGGGCGCTGGAACGTTACCAGAAGGCGCGACGACGAATCATTCCCTTCGGTGATCATTTCTTCGTCAGCCGGTGCGGGGGGCCTTTCACACCCGAGAAGATTGGCTATTACTTCCACTTGCTCATCCGTGGCATCGAACCCAATGGCGCGCGCCCCATGGTTCGCTTTGGCGATCTGCGGCACACTTTTGCCACCCGCCTGATCTCTGGCTGGAGCCGCCAAGGCGAACCGACGCCTCATTACTTGGCGCTGTTGTCGCGCTATATGGGGCACAAACAATTCAACGCCACTTGGTGGTATGTGTCACCTGACTGCTCGTCGCTCAAGAGTGCGATGCAACTCTTTCGACGATTCCAACAAAATCAAACATCCAACCATTCCCAGCTATGACTTCCAATCCATTCCCCATCCTCATCGAACGTTTCTTCACCGATCATCTTCGCACACAACGCAACGTCAGCCCGCTGACGATTGAGGCTTACAGCGACACCTTTCGCATTCTCCTGAAATACCTCGCCCAAAAGCATCGCCAGACGATTGATCAACTCACCTTCCGTGAGTTTGGGGCCGACGATATTCTGGCTTTTCTCGACCACCTCGAACGCGTGCGTGGTAATTGCGTGCGTTCCCGCAACGCACGTTTGGCTGCCATCCGGGCCTTCACGCATTTTGCCTTGGCCTATTCCGGTCCTGCTTTTGCGGTCGCCAACCAGCGGATTCTGGCGATCCCCTGTAAGCGCACCACGAAGCCAGTGCTGAGTTTCATGAACCGCGAAGAAGTTGTGGCGGTGCTCGCCGCCATCGACACCACGACGAACTTCGGCCGACGGGATCATCTGTTTTTCAGTCTCCTCTATCAAACCGGTGCTCGCATCTCGGAGGCGTCACAACTTTGCCCCGGCGACGTTCGGGATAGGTTTGTGCGGCTGCACGGCAAGGGCCGAAAGGAGCGGGCGATTCCAATCGCAAAAGATTTGATGGCCCGGCTGTACGTGTGGGTGAAGACAAACAAGGTGTCGCCAGACCACCCAATATTCGCAAACCGGCAGGGTGCCGCGCTGACCCGCGAAGGCATCGCGCTCCGTCTTGATCTTGCAGTGCGCAAGGCGGAGCAGACTTGTCCATCATTGCGGGGACGCCGAATCACCCCGCATACTTGGCGTCACTCAACTGCGATGCACCTGCTGCAAGCCGGCGTGCCGCTGGAAATCATCGCTCTCTGGCTCGGCCACGAGCAACCGGCTGTGACGCATACCTATGTGCAGGCCGACATCAAAATGAAGCAGGAATGCATGAAGCTTCTTGAACAACCCAGCAAACCACGACGCAAACGCAACCCTATGCGGTTCTCCCGGCTGCTATCATTTCTGGAGGCCCAATAATTATCCCAAGTTTCAATCAAGTGACAGCCCGGTTTCTCATACTGGGCTGTCACCGACTTAGCATAATCCAGCACTCAGCATAAGTCATTTTATCCAAACCTTTGGATAAAATTACCATGTCGTCAAGGATGCGACGAAGGTTCGTTTGCTCACGGGCGCGGGTTTGATTGACGCCAAAGTGGTTCAGGTGGATGCGGCCAATGATCTGGCTTTGTTGAAGTCGGGCGGGCGGTTGGTGAAGTCGGCGCAGGATGCGGCGGTGCTGGTTCTCGTCTATTGAGTAGGAGACGACGTAAGGAGTTTCTGACCCTCCAAAACGAGTCTCGTTACCTCGACTCCTACAAAAGCGGCGGTGCTGGTTTATTGAACTGCTTGCGTACTTCCATAAAAATCTTACAATTAACGCCGATGAAACTTGCTCTGGCAGTTTTGGTTTATGTGCTGATTGGCGTGGCTTTGGGCGCCGGCATTTTGCTGACGGTCGCCGGCAAACCGTGGTTCCTGATCGCCGCTGTTATTGCCTACGTGGTCGCGTTCGGCAAAATCGGCTGCATGACGCATTGAATTGGGGACTGGGAGTTTGGGTCTAGGAACTGGGGTCCGGGGTCCGGGGTTGTCTCACGGCAAGTTCTATCTTTTTCCCCCAGAACCAAGAACCAAGACGCCAGACCCGATTTCATTTCGGCACACCGAACTTCTGTTGCATCGCTGATTCGATCTGCGGCCAATTCCAGCCCAGCGCGCTTTTGTTTCCGGCCGCGACGCCGGTGGCAATGGCCGTCGAGACAGATGTGCCCTGGACCAGATAGGCCTGGCTGCCCAGAAAAACAACGCTGTTGCCTGAAAAACCCAAGTTCACCCAATTCCCATAGTTCGCATAAGGGGCAATCTGGCCATTCTGTGCCAATGCCGTCACCGCGATGACGCCTGGATCCGCCGCAGGATAAGTGGGGGTGGCAACCGGCTGATTGCCCGCCGCGGCAAAAATCAGAATCCCGTCATTGGCCGCCTGCTGAATCACGTTGTCCAGCACCGAACTGGCGCTGGCGCTGCCGAGACTCAGGTTGAGGACGGTCGCGCCATTGTTAACCGCCGCTTGAATGCCCAGCGCGACATCCCAACTGGTCGTGCTGGTATTGGGACCGTAAACGTCCACGGGCAGGATTTGCGCCGAGGTGCTGCCACCCGACGCTTGGGATATCGCGTTCAGGATGGTTTCCGCCATCGCCGTGCCGTGCGTAATGTCAGCGCCGTTGGCCGAAGCGTCACCGGCAACGGAAATTTGTTTGAGCAAAAACTGATCGAGCGAACCGTCGAGCGGTTGCACGGCCGTATCAATCAGGCCGATGATAATCCGCCCGGAGTTGCCCGGCGGATTAAGTTTGAGATTCACCGGCGGCAGTGACCCGGCCAGCGCCTGCGCGGACGGCGGCGGATCGAAGTAATAGTCGTAATCCACGTCGGCCACGTCGGGGTTGGTTTGAAGCTGGCTCAACGCGGCGTCCGCGGCCGCGGCATCGGGAAACTCCAGACGGTAAATGCCGAGTTTGTCCATGCGGCCAATGATTTTCGCGCCGTACATTTTGGCGAAGTCGTCGGGGTTCACCCCCGGCTTGAGTTTCACCAGCAATTCATTCGGCACGTGCCTGGCCATTTGCTTTTTTGGCACGCGTACCAACTGCGTGGCGTTCTTCATTTGGGTGGTGAAAACGTAGAGATGCGGCTCGCCATTGGTCTGCGGCACCAAGGCGAAATTAAGATCGCCAAATAACCTCTGCAAAGCCTCGCCGGATGGCAGATTATTAAATTTCGCGGACGCGCTGTGCGTCGTGCCCGGCTCGACATAAACCCGCCAGCCGGTTTGAGCGGTGATTTGTTCCAGCAATTGCGGCAGGTTCAGCGATTGAACATCCGCGTCCACGCGATCGCCGGCCTTGTGCCAGACAATCGAGTTCGTCTCCGCCGCGCGGGTTGTAGCCATGCCAAGCGCGAGCAGCAAAAGAGTCAGCCAAAACAATCGCATAGATTTAACTCGAATGACGGTTTGCACGAGCGTCTGGTTAATATCTTCGCACATTTATTTTTGGGTTACAACCTTCACCCAAGCCTGGTTGTCGAGATACCATTGGATGGTTTCGCGAATGCCCTGCTCAAATTTATGCGCGGGCGTCCAACCAAGCTCGTTCTTTATTTTCGTCGCGTCAATAGCGTAACGCCGGTCGTGGCCCGGACGATCTTGGACGAAGGAAATAAGCTTGCGGGAATTACCGCCGAGTTTGGGCGCGAGTTCGTCAATGGTGTCGCAAATCAGCTCAACAATGCGGAGGTTCGCCCATTCGTTGTGGCCGCCGATGTTATAGGTGTCGCCGTTTTTTCCCCGCGTAAGCGCCAGCCACAGCGCCTCGGCGTGATCACGCACGTAAAGCCAGTCGCGCACGTTCATGCCATCGCCATAAACCGGAACAGGCCGGCGCGCGAGCAAGCTTTGAATCACAACGGGAATCAGCTTTTCAGGAAATTGATACGGACCGTAATTATTCGAGCAGTTCGTGATGACCGCCGGCAAACCGTAGGTGTGATGATAGGCGCGTACGAGCATGTCGCTGGCGGCTTTGCTGGCGGAATAAGGTGAGTTAGGCGCGTAAGGCGTCGTCTCCTTAAAAAATCCCGTCGGACCCAGCGAACCATAAACTTCGTCCGTGGAAACGTGGTGGAATCGGGTCTGGGGTCTGGGGTCTGGGGTCTGGGGTTTCAACCAACACGCGCGGCAGGCTTCGAGCAAATTGAACGTTCCGACGACGTTGGTGTGGATGAAATCGCCCGGCCCGGTGATGGAACGGTCCACATGTGATTCCGCCGCCAGATGCATGACGTGGGTGATGCCATGTTTTTCAACCACACGTAACACGGCGGTTTTGTCGCGCAAATCCACTTTCTCAAAAATGTATTTGGCATGTTTGGCGACTTTTTCCAAGTTCTCCAAATGTCCGGCGTAGGTCAGGCAATCCAAATTCACCAGCCGGGCAACCTCCGGTCGGTCAATGACGTGATGAATCACGTTTGACCCGATAAACCCCGCGCCGCCGGTGATCAACAAGTTCATAAATTTAACAACAAAGGAACAAAGCAACCAAGTTAAGTCAAAACTTCTTCGGGTGAACGCGGAACATTCAAAACGCGCTGGATCCCATGCTTGATGAGGACTTCATTAAAATTGATGAGCAATCCGAGCGGAAACTTTTTGAGTCGCAGATAAGTCACGAGCTGCGCAGTGTGAATCGGCAGCAATTCATCCACCGCCTTTAACTCAATCAATAATTTTTCCTCCACGACCACATCCGCACGGTAACCGATCTCGATGCGGATACCCTTGTAATTCAACGGCACGGGCAGTTGCAATTGATGCTTCACTCCACGCAACCGCAATTCATGGCTCAAACACGCTTCATACGCACTCTTCAATAATCCCGGCCCAAGCTCCGTGTGAACAGCAAAAGCCGAATCCACAACGGTGGTCGCCAACCGCTCGACATCGGCAGGAATATGAACCCGTCTCCATTCTGGAATCTCAAATTCCAGACTTTGTTTCTTTGTTCCTTTGTTGTTCATTTCTCCGGCTGCCATTTCCTTAAAGAATCTGCCAGCGCTTCCTCCACTGACCGGATTTTGACGCCCGCCGCCAGCAATTTGGAAACGTCGAGCACGCAATTGGAACGCGGCGTTTTGGCCACCTGCCGGTAGAACTCCTCATCATTCTTCCAAAACTCAAAGCGCCTGGCCGGTTTCAAAACCTTTTCCACCAGACCCACCACCTGCCGCGTCGTGACGAAGCCAGGATTGATCACGTTGTAGATGCCGAACCGCGCTCGGCGTTCCCATAAGTCCAGGCACGCACGCGCAAAATCGCTGCGGTGCGAAATCGAGTTCACATTGTCGTACACCTTGGCGTAACGCTGCACTTTGCTGAGGTAATTGCGCGCGTTGTCGAATTCATCGAATGGAATTCGCAGCCGCCAAACATAGCTTTGTCCGACACCCTCAATGGCTTCCTCGCCCAACGCCTTGGTGCCGCTGTAAAAACTGCACGGCGGGTCGCGGAAGGTAAAATTCGGCCGATCGGTTTCCGTGAAACCATGAATGGTTTCCGGTGATTTCTCGACCAGAGAACTAAGGTCGGGCCGGGTCAAATCCTTTTCCGCATGCATTTGCCCGTTGCGCGTCACTTTTGCCCCGGAAAAAATGCAACCCGAGGAAACGTGGCCCCATGGAATGGCACAAACTGCACAGGCATGAGCGATGGTTTGTGGCAGCAAAGCGTTTCCCATCAAAGTATCAGCCTTGGCCACTTCGCAGGCGTCCACGTTGGGCTTGCCGGTGTAACCGGCAACGTTGATGAGGAATTCAGGTTTGTTTTTCTTCAAGAATTCCAGCAACACGTCGAAGCGGGTGTAATCGGCCTCCTTCCGCGAAAGCGGCTTGAAGGGCCATTTGCGGCGTTTAAGTTCACGCGCAAACGCCTGGCCAATATAACCGGATGCACCGAGGAGAAGAATCATGTTTTAAGGATGGAGTCTTTTTGCTTCCGCGACGACCTCATTTAGATAAGCGCGGTATTCGCAATTCGGCATTTGTGCCGTGAGCGCCTCCAGTTGGGCGAGTTTGAGGAAACCGGCGCGAAACGCGGCTTCCTCCGGGCAGCCAATTTTGATGCCGGCCCGCTTCTCAATGGCCTGCACATAAGCCGAAGCGTCGTGCAAACTGCTGCTGGTGCCGGCGTCGAGCCACGCAAAACCGCGACTGAGCCGGTGCACGTGCAGGCGCCCGCGCTCCAAATACGCGACGTTCAGGTCGGAGATTTCCAACTCACCGCGCGCGGACGGCTTCAGCGATTTCGCGATGGTCACAACGTTGTTATCGTAAATATAAAGCCCTGGCACAGCGTAGTCGCTTTTCGGCTGCTTCGGCTTTTCCTCGATGGAAATGGCCCGGCCTTCGGCGTTAAACTCGACGACGCCATAACGTTCCGGGTCGTTGACGTGATAACCGAAAATCATCGCACCATTTTTGAATTCGGCAATCTTGCGATAAAACACGTCACTGCCGTAAAAAATATTATCGCCCAAAATCAGCGCGACGTTGTCCCGGCCGATGAATGATTCGGCAATCAGAAACGCCTGGGCAATGCCTTCGGGTTTTGCCTGCTCGCGGTATTCAATGGAAAGGCCAAACCGGCTGCCGTCACCAAACAACTGTTTGAAGCGCGGTAAGTCCTGCGGCGTGGAAATCAGGCACAACTCCCGGATGCCACCTTCAATCAGCGTCGTCAACGGATAATACACCATCGGCTTGTCATAGACCGGCTGAAGCTGCTTGCTCGCAACCAGCGTCAGCGGATACAGCCGCGAACCGGCGCCGCCGGCGAGAATGATGCCTTTCATTGATTGGAGCGTAGTGGTTTTAACGCGTGATGAAAAGCCGAAGTTCGCGAACAAAAAAACTGCGTTCAAAAGCGAACGCAGTGGTGATGCAAAAACTTATGGGTCAGCTCGACAGAGCGCCTTCGGCGGTGGTCGGCTGGTTGAAAACCAGTTTCCCGTCTCCAACCGTGACCAAAATCGGCTCCCCTTCATGCAGGCTGCCCTTGAGAATTTCCTCGGCCAGCGGGTCTTCGAGGAAACGCTCCACCGACCGTCGCATCGGACGCGCGCCGTATTGCGGATCGTAACCTTTTTCGACGAGGAAATCCTTCGCCTTGGCGTCCAGTTCGAGCTTGAGGTTCTTGTGCCGCAACCGCGCCAGGACCTTTTCCACCTCCAGACCAAGGATCTGGATGAGGTCGGGCTTGGTGAACGAGCGGAACACAATCACGTCGTCGAGCCGGTTCAGGAACTCGGGGCGGAAGGTCTTCTTGGATTCGTCGAGAATTTTCTCGCGCATCTTTTCGTAGCTGTTCTCATCGGTGATGGGCGAAAAGCCGAGCGTGGATTGACGGCGAATCAAATCCGAGCCGACATTCGAGGTCATCAGTACGATGGTGTTGCGGAAATTCACCACGCGGCCCACGTTGTCGGTCAGCTTCCCCTCTTCGAGAATTTGCAAAAGCATGTTCCAGACATCCGGATGCGCCTTTTCGATTTCGTCGAACAGCACCACAGAATAGGGATTGCGCCGCACCTTTTCGGTGAGCTGGCCGCCTTCCTCGTAGCCGACATAACCGGGCGGCGAACCAATCAGCCGCGAAACATTGAACTTTTCCATGTATTCGCTCATGTCCAGATGAATGAGCGATTTTGCGTCGCCAAACATCTGTTCAGCCATGGTTTTGGCCAGGAGCGTTTTGCCCACACCGGTCGGACCAAGCAGCAAAAAGGTGCCGATGGGCCGGCGCGGGTCCTTCAAATCCGCGCGCGACCGGCGCAACGCCTTGCAGATGGCGGAAACAGCTTCGTTCTGGCCGATGACGACCTTTTCCATTTCCTGTTCGACTGTCAGCAGCCGTTGCATCTCCCCCTGCTCCATCCGTTGCAGCGGAATGCCCGTCCACTTTGAAACAACATGCAAAATATCTTCCTCGTCCACAATCACGTGCTTTTCCTCGCGCGCGGCGCGCCAGTCGCGTAAATGAGTTTCCAGTTTTTCCTTGGCCTGCTTTTCCTTGTCGCGCATGGCGGCGGCGCCCTCGAAATCCTGGTTTTTAATGGCGCGCTCCTTCTTCGCCTTGATCTCTTCGATCTCGGCCTCCATCGCTTTGATTTCCGGCGGGCGCGTCATCGTGCCGATGCGCGCGCGCGAACCGGCCTCGTCCATCACGTCAATCGCCTTGTCCGGCAAAAACCGGTCGGTGATGTAACGGTCGGACAATTTCACGGAAGCCTCCACCGCCTTATCCGTAAACTCGGCCTTGTGATGCTCCTCGTATTTGTGCCGGAGACCCTTCAAAATCAGAACCGCCTCGTCCACCGAGGGCGCCTCGACTTTCACGGCCTGAAAGCGGCGTTCGAGCGCGGCGTCCTTTTCAATGTACTTGCGATATTCATTGAGCGTGGTCGCGCCGACGCATTGCATCTCGCCCCGGCTCAACGCCGGTTTGATGATGTTCGAAGCGTCCATCGTGCCTTCCGCCGAGCCCGCGCCGACGATGGTGTGCAGTTCGTCAATGAACAAAATGATGTTCTTCGCGCGGCGGATTTCGTCCATCACCGCCTTGATGCGCTCTTCAAACTGGCCGCGATATTTCGTGCCCGCGACCATGAGCGCCAAGTCGAGCGTGACAACGCGCTTGTCGCGCAACAAGTCCGGCACATTGCCCTTGGCAATTTCCTGCGCAAGACCTTCAACGATGGCAGTCTTGCCCACGCCGGCTTCGCCCAATAACACCGGATTGTTCTTCGTGCGGCGGCACAGGATTTGAATGACGCGCTCGATTTCATTCTTGCGGCCGATCACCGGATCCATGTCGCCCTTGCGTGCAATGTCCGTGAGGTCGCGGCCAAACGCCTTCAGGGCTGGGGTTTTAATTTCGCCCTTCTTCTCCGCCGGCGTCTTCTCACCGGACTCGGGAATGGAAGATTCTTCGCCCGTGAAATTGGGATCCAGTTCCTTCAAAATTTCCTGCCGCGTCTGTTCGATGTCCACGTCCAGGTTTCGCAAAATGCGCGCGGCCACGCCGTCGCCCTCCCGCAACAAGCCGAGCAAAATGTGCTCCGTGCCAATGTAGGTATGATTCAGGTTTTTGGCCTCCCGCTTGGCGAGATCCAGCACCTTCTTCACGCGCGGCGTGTAGGGAATGTTGCCAATCATCTTCTGGTCCGGGCCGGTGCCGACCTGTTTCTCGACTTCCATGCGGACGGTTTCGAGGTCGAGTCCCATTTTTTGCAGAACATTCACCGCCACGCCCTGGCCCAACTTGATCAGGCCAAGCAACAGATGCTCCGTGCCGAGAAAGTTGTGGTTAAACCGGTCGGCTTCCTTCCGCGCCAGCGCGAGCACCTGCTGCGCGCGCGGGGTAAAATTACTCATCGCTTCATCGCTCATACTGCTTTATTGTGCTACGAATTGGCGGATTTGTCCAATCCTGCCCCGCCTTTTTTTGCGTTGGGCCGGTTGACGTGTTTCAACCGCTCACGGACCATGTCCGCACGGAGCAAGTCGCGTTCCTCGGCCGACAGTTTGTCGGAAAATTGCTTTTGCAAATGCGCCGGCTGCGTCACGATGAATAATTCATCCACAGTCGGACGCTCTTCGGCCGGAAACAACCCCAAATCCACGCCCAACCGCATCAACGACAGCAGATTCATCGTTTCCTTCGACGAAATGCTGTGCGCATTGGCCAGGATGCCGTAGGCGCGGCCAATATGGTTGAAAACCACCTTCGGCTTCTTCTCCAGCAGGGTTTGCCGCGCGTTTTCCTCGTGTTCGATGATTTGGGACAAAACTTTTTCCAAACGCTCGACAATGGTTGCTTCGGTTTCGCCGAGCGTCATTTGATTGGAAACCTGAAACACGTTGCCCAGCGCCTCCGTCCCTTCGCCGTAAAGCCCGCGCACGGCCAGTCCCAGCTTGTTGACGGATTGGATGATGGCATTGATTTGCTCGGCCAGAACCAGTCCGGGCAGATGCAACATCGCGCTGACCCGCACGGCCGTGCCGAGATTCGTCGGGCAGGCGGTCAAATAGCCGAGGTCGTTGTTGAAGGCGTAATCGAGCTTTTTCTCCAGCTCGGAATCCAGATGATCAATCTCGTTCCACGCCTGCCGCAATTGCAGGCCCGGACGCAGCGCCTGCATTCGCAAATGATCCTCCTCGTTGATCATCACGCAGAAACTTTCCTCGCGGTTGAAAACCAGGCCGCTGCCCGAACTTTTGGCGGCGTGCTCGCGACTGATAAGATGGCGCTCCACCAGAATCTGCCGGTCGAGCGTGGTAAGATTGTCCATCATCTCGGAAAAAGCACCCTTCATTTCCGGCAAACTTTCGACCGCCGGGCGGATTGTTTCCAGCACCTTCAGCCGCTCCGGCTTTTTTGCCCAGCCGGGAAATGCCGCGTCCCTCAAGTTGCGCGCCAGGCGAACGCGGCTGGACATGACAATGCGGTCGTGCGGGCCGTGGCGGCGCGCCGTTTCAGCGGGAGAAATGAGAAATTCATCCAGTTTCATTTTTGCCTCTACATCAAGTCACACTCAAGCCTGTACCACGCGGCGTTACTTGTTTGATTTCGTCGCGCAACTGGGCAGCCTGTTCAAAATTTTCTTCTTCGATGGCCTTGGCCAGCTTCTTTTGCAACAATTTGAGGCGGTCGGACTGCTCGCGGGTCGCACGGAGCGCCTCCGGCACCTTGCCCGCGTGCCGGGTCCCCTTGTGCATCGTCTTGAGCAACCCCTCCAAACCTTCCGCAAAAGTCTTGTAACATTCCGGGCAGCCGAGCCGGCCCGATTTTTTGAAATCCGCCTGCGAAAAACCGCAACGCGGGCATTTCGTCTCGGTGCCGCCGGCGGACTGCTCAATTTCCTGCGACGCGCCCAAGCCGAGCATCAAATCCGCGAGCGCAAAGCCGGACGGATCGTTCACGCCCTTGGCCTTGGCGCATTCCTCGCACAAATCCAGCTTCTGCATCTTGTCACCCACAATTTGGGTGAGATGCACCGTCGCTGGCTTTTCTTTGCAAATGGAGCACAACATGATTCCGCCAAACGTTGAATTGTTAAATCGTCGCTCTTACTCGTACAATTATACACTGAATTTCCGTCCACGTCACTTGTATATCGGCTCGCCAGCGCTTTTCGTCAAGGCACGGTATTCTTCCTCCAGTTTGCGTGTGATCGGCCCCGGCTTGCCCGTGCCAATGACCCGGCCGTCAATCTTCACCACCGGCACGATTTCCGCGCCGGTGCCGGTCAAAAAGCACTCGTCTGCGTTGAACAAATCATAGCGCGTCAGGTTCGGCTCGGACACCGCAAACCCCTCCTCCTCGGCCAGTTCCATGACCACCTGGCGTGTGATGCCGTACAGCGCGCCAGCCGAGAGCGGCGGCGTAAGCAGTTCGCCGTTTTTCACGATGAACAGATTGTCGCCGGTGCATTCAGCCACAAAGCCTTCCGCGTTCAGCATCACGGCCTCCTCGCAACCGGCGTTGTTGGCCTCGATTTTCGCGAGAATGTTGTTCAGGTAATTTAGCGACTTGATCGCCGGGTTCAACGCGCTGTGCAAATTGCGCGTCGTCGGCACGGTGACAATCGCCATCCCCTTTTGATACAATGCCGGCGGATAAAGCTGGATTTTATCCGCGATGATAATGACCGAGGGATTTTTGCAACCATGCGGATTCAGGCCGAGCGAGCCCACGCCGCGCGTCACCAGCAGCCGGATATATCCGTCACGAATTTTGTTCTTCCTGCAAGCCTCGACCACCGCACGCATGATCTGCGCGTGCGACATCGGGATTTCGAGCAGAATCGCCTTGGCCGAGCAAAACAGCCGGTCAAGGTGTTCGCGCAATTTGAACACCCGCCCGTTATAGGCGCGGATGCCCTCAAAAATCCCGTCGCCATAAAGCAGGCCATGGTCGAAGACCGAAACCTTCGCCGCGCGCCCGTCGTAGTATTTGCCGTCAATGAAAACTTTCATGAGCTCCCCGCAGGTTATCGGGAAAACCGGGCTGGGGAAAGTGAATTTGCGTGACAGCGGGGCGGCGCCCAATATACTGGCGCACTCTGACGACCCTATGGTCTAGCGGTTAGGACACCACCCTTTCACGGTGGTAGCCCGGGTTCGATTCCCGGTAGGGTCGCCAACATCACAAAACGTCAATAAATACGGCACTTTTTCAAGTTCAAGCCCAGACGCCACTGCCTTTGCATAACGGTATTGCATAACGTGTCTGCCGGTGTTAATCGTGTTTGACAAACCCGGCGAGTGAATACAAATTGTCTCAGTGCGCATCATCAAAGAGGCGTTTCTAGTGGCGGCAAGGCGGGAACATCCCCCGGCGGCTCGCCACTTGGACGTTTGGCGCAAGATAGTTAAGGCGGCAATGTGGCGCAACCTAGTGGACGTGCGGCGAAGTTACCCGGACACGGACGCCGTGAAAGTCCGCAGTGGGCGAACGGTGTTGGTTTTCAACATCCGCCAGAATGATTACCGGCTGATTGCGGCGGCGCATTTCAACCGCCAGATCGTCTATACGTTGCGCTTTATGACGCACGCCGAATACAGCAAAGATCGCTGGAAAGAGACATTATGAAAACGACACGCTCGAAAATTGAATTTGCCCGGTTGCCCAAAGACTACGCCAGTCTGTGCCGGATGCTCACGCCGCGCCCGATTCACGACAAGGTGGAGTTTGAAAACGTCACGGAAATCACCGATGCAATGGCCGGGCACAAGCTGACGCCAGACCAAGAGGACTATTTCGACCTGCTCTGCCGCCTGATTGAAGATTACGAAAAGGAACAAGGCTTGCCCGCGCCGAAAGCCAGCGGCTTGGACGCCTTGCGTCATCTTTTGGACGCGCACGACATGAGCGCGGCGGACTTGGCGCGGCTGCTGGGCGTTCACCGCACGCTGGGCGCGATGATTCTGCGCGGCGAACGGCAATTGACACTGGCGCACGTCCGCACGCTGGCGAAACATTTCAGCGTGTCCGCCGATTTGTTTCTTCCGTAAGGGTGCCGGCCTCGCTTCAAGGAATTTAACAAGCCTGCCCGTCAGCCTTCTTTGGCTGTTTAAAGGAAGTTAAAACGGCCAGTTGATGCCGATCGAAAAATAAACCTGTCCGCCCAGGTTCAGCCGCCCCTCCCGACCTTGCCCGCTGATGGTGGCATCACTCATCGGCATAAATTGCACGCCGGCATAAATATCACCGTTGGCCACCGCATGATACATCACCGTCGCGTTCACGTAGCCGCCATAGACAAAATCCGTTCCGTTAATCCGCCCCGAGTTTGGGGCATTAACGCCGTTGGCCGTGATGGTTTCGTTATATTTGTAATCGCCCGACACGATGCCGACGGCGGGACCGGCGCCCAGTGACATGCCGACATGTTCGCTCAAATCCCAATAGAAAGACGGCCCCAGCCTCAGCGTGTAGAGCATCACGTCCAGCGTTTGTTTGCCGGAGACGGTTCCGCTTATGTTGGTTGTGCTCTGTGTAAATGCAGTGGGAATAACGGGGCCTGTTCCGCCGGCCGAACCTTGGTAAGACGGAGCGGTTGGAAAGGCAGTGCCCAAGGTTGCGGTGCTAAACGTATAAGCATTTTGGGTGACCGTCGCCGGTGCGGTGTCGCTCTCTGAGATGCTGATGGGCAACAAACCGAAGCCCAATTCCCAGCCGACGCGGGCATGCTTCCAATACCAAAGATTGTCGCCATAAGCCATGTCGAATCCGGGAAATATCCCGCTTTCTTTCGCGCTGCTGCTTGCGGAAAACGAGGTCGTGGCGTTCATGGTCAGCGTCTGCGCCGCTGGATTGTATTGCTTCGCGCGGTTGTTGTATCCCCAGTAACTCGTGAAGTTGGGGTCTCCGTTTTGGTCCGGTCGGACGTAGCCGTTATCATAGATGCCTTGGGCCGGATTATTGCCCGAAATGCCAAAGGTTCCGCTCCGGCTGAAATTGGCGCTAATGTTCATGCCGACCAATGCGCCAATCCGGAAATGCCGCGTCCAATCGTCCGTGTCCGAAGGAATCCGGATGAACGCGTTGGAATCCGGATTCCCCTCGAAGGTATCTGGTTGGGCCGAGGCCACCGGCGCAAAATGCATCAAACCCGTCCACAGGAACCATGCGAAAATGCCTCGAACGGCGCGCATCGCAAAGTTGCGAAAGGATATTTGCATGATTCAGGGATTTTGGATGACGCGGTAGAAACGCGCGCTGGCATTTGTCGGCGCGCTCACGGTTGTGGGCGGGCCGTAATCAATCCATTCCATGTCATTTGCCGGTGCCACGATGGATGGCGGGGCAATCATGGCGTTTGAAAACGTAACATTCGTACTATAAACCACTGTGTAAGTCTGGCCCAGAGTGGAGGGCCACTCGATCAACATGTTGCCGTTTGGCAATTGGACGATGCGGCTGATGAGATTTGTTCCCCCGGTCGCCGCCGGCGGTGCCCAGTTGGGAGCAGGGACGGCGAACGCCTGCAACTGTGCGTTCGAGAACGGGAATGATTTTCTTGGGAAATATTGCAGCAACAAATTCGCGCTCTGGTTCGCCGGCAGCGCCGTGCTGTAATACACAAACGGATTGCCGTTGTTGGTGCCGACGGCGTTGAACAGGCGGTTGGTCAAACCGGTCACGACGACGCGCACGGCGGGAACGGACGACGGACCGGCGTTGGACACCGTGACGGCCTGTTCGAGCAAGCCAAGCACGAAATTCGTGCTTTGCGCGGAATTTGTCACAGCCACGAGCACACCGGGAAGATAATTGGTCACGGTAACATTGGTGCTGGCAAAATTGTTGGCAGTATTTGTGTCCGTCACCCCCGCTGCACTGACGGACGCGGAAAACATGAGCGTAGCGATATTGGTCGGCTCAACCGTGAATTGCAAATTCGCCGTGCCGCCGTTTATCAATGTGCCCAAGTTGAAAATCATATTGCTGCCCGCTGTGGTGTATGTCAGGTTCGGAAAAATGCCTTTCAACAATGCGCCCGGCGGCAGCGTGTTGGTCAAAATGACATTGGGTGCGTCACTCGGCCCGGCGTTGGTGACGGTAACGCCATAAGTCATCCAATCGTTGGTAATGACGACTTGGCTCGGCCCGGTCATCGTCACACCAAGATCGGCTTGAACTACAAGGTTGGTGACCTGAACGACCACATTGGTTGACATCGTGTTGGTGAAACCATAATCGGTTGAGGCGACGATCACGGTATCGGTTATGGATCCAACTGCCGTCGGCACAACGGTCACAGTCAATTGGGCAACATTACCACCCAGAAATGAGCTAAGTTGAAAAACGACCGAATTGGTCAAATAGAAGCCGATGGAATTATAATAATTTGTGGCGCTCTGGTATTGGGCCGATGCAGGCAAGAAGTTGGTCACCACTGTATCAATTGCACCACTATTCAGATTCGTCACAATGATGGTATAAGTCAGGGAATTGCCCACCAAAATGGAATTTACCGAAGGGGTGACGGAGAGGCCAAATTGCTGGGCGCCAACTCGCGGGCAAGCGACCATTATCGCCGTCGTCAGCAACCCCAATGTCAGAAAATGGGAGAAACCCTTCACATTAAAAAATCCCAAGCTTATATCACCGGCAGGATGCAAAAGTTGTGCGCTATTGGCAATCTTTGCGTTGAAAGGATCATGCCCGGCTGCGACAAACAAGACAAAGCGAATTTTGCACTCCGCTTTGCTTCCAGCACCACTAGCAAAATCCGGTGACTAAATCGCAAAAAGAAACAAGCCACGGGCGGGCATGGACATTATGTTGTCCTCAACGAAAAATTGAGCTTGCGTTCGTTGCGCCAAAACGGTTGAAGTTCAACCTTTAAATGGCTCAAGGTGCGCCATGCTGGAAAATTTAAGTTGATAAACTATGAATGCTGAAATTGAAAAACTGCTGGCTGATTCAGCCAAAGGACTGCTGGAACATAAATGCAAAACTGTGCCGAAGGAACGGCTCCATCTGCCGGGACCGGATTTCGTGGATCGCATCTTCACGCCGACCGACCGCAATTCACAGGTGCTGCGCAATCTCCAGGCGCTTTTCCATTCGGGCCGTCTGTCTGGATCGGGTTACGTGTCCATTTTACCGGTGGATCAGGGCATCGAACATTCCGGCGGCGCGAGCTTTGCAAAGAACCCCGATTATTTTGATCCGGAAAACATCGTGAAGCTCGCCATCGAAGGCGGCTGCAACGCGGTCGCCTCCACGCTCGGTGTGCTTGGCGCCGTGTCGCGCAAGTACGCGCACAAGATTCCGTTTCTCGTCAAATTGAACCACAACGAACTGCTCACCTATCCGAACAAATTTGACCAGGTTTATTTCGCCCAGGTCGAACAGGCATGGAACATGGGCGCGGCCGCCGTCGGCGCGACGATTTATTTCGGCTCGGACGAATCCACGCGTCAGATTGTCGAGACCAGCGCTGCCTTCAAGCGGGCGCATGAACTTGGCATGGCGACCGTCCTGTGGTGTTACCTGCGCAACAGCGCGTTCAAGACCAAGGAAAAGGATTACCACGTCAGCGCCGACCTCACCGGGCAGGCCAATCATCTGGGTGTCACAATTGAAGCGGACATCATCAAACAGAAACTTCCAGAGAACAACGGCGGCTACAACGCGCTGAACGCCGGCGGAGTCAAATATGGCAAAACCGACGAGCGCGTTTATTCGGAATTGTCCAGCGACCATCCGATTGACCTCTGCCGTTATCAGGTTCTGAACTGTTACGCGGGCCGCGCCGGACTCATCAACTCCGGTGGCGAATCCAAGGGCGCAGGCGATCTCGCGGCTGCGGTGAAAACCGCCGTCATCAACAAGCGAGCGGGCGGCATGGGATTGATTTCCGGCCGCAAAGCCTTCCAGCGTCCGCTCAAGGAAGGCGTGAAGCTGCTGAACCTGATTCAGGACGTCTATCTCGACAAAGGCATTACTATTGCCTGACCATAACACAGGGTTGGGAAATTGAACCGAGCCGCCGCACGGACGCAACTCCGTCCGCTGCGGCGGTGGTGTTTTTGCACACCACGCTTGCGTCGGAACGTGATTTAGCCAATAAAAGGACATGGACTGGCTCGACCGGATTGCCCGATTTTGGCCGGACTTGGTTGCGGGCTTCAGTTTGCTCGCCGCTGTGTGCGCTTCTGTTCACGCCGTTCTGCACAAACGCGATTCCCGCGCGGCCACGCTCTGGCTTGGCTTCATCTGGTTCCTGCCGCTGCTTGGCTCGATTTTTTATCTCGCGTTGGGCGTCAACCGCATCCGCCGCCACGCGCTGGCGCTCGGCGTGCAGAGCACCCTGAGCCGGCCGGTTCCCGAAGACCTCGGCGAACCGCTACATCCTGATGCCGAGCATCTGAAAATGCTGGCGCGCATCGTGGGCCGCGTCGTGGCGCGGCCACTGACTACCGACAATAAAATCCAGCCGCTGGTCAACGGCGACGAGGCCTTTCCCGCCATGCTGGCTGCCATTGAATCGGCGCAAAAAACCATCTCCCTCTCGACGTACATTTTTGACAACGACGCCAGTGGAGAACAATTCGTTGAAGCACTCGCGCGCGCCGTCCAACGCGGGGTCGAAGTGCGCGTGTTGATTGACGCCGCCGGCACGCGTTATTCGTGGCCGCCCATTACCCATAAATTGAAACACGCGCATATTCCTTTCGCGCGTTTTCTGCCGTCGTCAATCTTCGCGCCCTGGCGCGTGGCCACCATCAATCTCCGCAATCACCGGAAGTCGCTCATCGTGGACGGCAGAACGGCCTTTGCGGGCGGCATGAACATCCGGTCTGGAAACGTGCTGGCCGCTAAACCCAAAAATCCGGTGCAGGATTTGCATTTCCGCGTCGAAGGCCCGGTCGTCACGCAATTGCAGGAGGCGTTCGCCAACGATTGGGCTTTTTGCACAAAGGAAACTCTTGCCGGCAGCGCCTGGTTCCCTGAATTGGCCGACGACGGCAACGTCATTGCGCGCGTCATCACCGATGGACCGGACGGCGATTTTCACAAATTGCGCTGGGCGCTGCTTGCGGCACTCGCCGACGCGCAATCATCCGTGCAAATTGTCACGCCGTATTTCTTGCCGGACCCGGCGCTGATTTCGGCCTTGAACCTGGCGGCGCTGCGCGGTGTGCGAGTGGACGTCATCCTGCCCGCCCGGAACAATCTGCCGTTTGTCCATTGGGCGTCGCGCGCGATGTGGTGGCAGGTGCTCGAACACGGCTGCCGCCTCTGGCTCACGCCGCCCCCATTTGATCATTCCAAATTGATGGTTGTGGACGGTCATTGGGTTTTGTTCGGCTCGGCCAATTGGGACACCCGCAGTCTGCGGCTGAATTTCGAGCTGAACATCGAGTGCTACGGACGCGAGTTTGCACAGCACATGGAATCGGTGATTGAACAAAAGCTTCGCCATGCCCGTGAAGTAACACTCGCCGAGGCGGACGGCCGGCCGTTCCTGCCCCGATTAGGCGACGCCATCACCCGGTTATTTTCACCGTATTTATGAAGTTTCAAACCCAATCAGGTAGGGCGGGCTGTCCCCAGCCCGCCGCTCCGCGCATTTCGAGTTTCGGCGCGATGAGGACATCGCGCCCTACCTATCGCATAAATTGATCTGTTTATGAAAACCTTCGACAGCCTGACAGAACAGGAAATCCTCGCCTTGGCCATTTCGCTCGAGGAGGAAGACGCCCGCATCTACGAAGATTTCGCGGACGGCCTGCAAACCAATTATCCCGAACAAGCCGAAAAGTTTCGTGTCATGCGCCGTGAAGAGGACGGTCATCGCCACCGTCTGCTGGAACTTTACAAGAACCGCTTCGGCGATCACGTCCCGCACATCCGGCGACAGGACGTGCGCGGTTTTGTGGACCGGAAACCCGTCTGGCTCGTGCGGCCACTCGGTTTGAAGACCGTGCAAAAGACCGCCGAGACCATGGAAGTGGAAACCCGGCGCTTTTACGAAGCCGCCGGCCGCCGCGCCACCGACACCGGCATCCGCCAGTTACTGGGCGACCTCGCGGAAGAGGAACGCAACCACGCACACACGGCGGAACAAATTACTCTGACCAAACTCAGCGAAACAGAATCAGCGCAGGCCAAACGGCTGTTCCTGCTGCAAGTCGTGCAACCGGGATTGGCCGGTTTGATGGACGGTTCGGTCTCGACCTTGGCGCCGTTGTTCGCCGCCGCATTCGCCACGCATAACAGTTTTGAAACTTTCCTCGTCGGCCTTGCGGCCAGCGTCGGCGCGGGCATCAGCATGGGATTCGCCGAAGCGTTGTCCGACGACGGCAGCCTCACGGGTCGCGGCCATCCATGGGCGCGCGGATTTGTGTGCGGCGCGATGACCACGCTGGGCGGCATCGGCCACACCCTACCCTTTTTGATTCCAAATCTGAAACTTGCAGTTTCAATCGCAGTGGGCGTCGTGCTCGTGGAATTGAGCGTGATTTCGTGGATTCGCCACAAATTCATGGACACGCCGCTGGTGTCCGCCGTGTTGCAGGTCGCGCTCGGCGGCGCGCTGGTTTTTCTGGCGGGAATTTTGATTGGGAATTCTTGAAATTGCGTCCGTCGCGTGCAATGATCTGGAGGTCGAACTCGGCGCGCCAAGTGAAAAGAAAAACGCCCATCGCCACGGAACCGGAAGGCATCCGGCAACGCCTGACGGAACTCCGCCACGCTTTGCTCAAGCTGCACAAGGCGCTGGTTGACTCGGAGCGGGTGGGTTACGAAAAGACCATGGGCCAAATCAAATCGCCGAACCATTTTCTGCAACTGCTCACCACCGATCCCTGGTTCGCCTGGTTGCAGCCGTTTTCACAGCTCATTGTCGCCATGGACGAGGTATTGGACGCGGAAGAACCGTTGACACCGGCCAAGGTTGAAGCATTGGTGCGCCAATCGGACCTCCTGCTGACTGTGTCGGAAGACAGCGAAGGATTTTCCGGGCATTACTATCAGGCACTGCAACGCGACCCGGACGTGGTGCTCGCGCACGCGGAAGTGGTGAAGCTCCGCAAAGGACGGAAACAATGAACGAGCGGTCGTTGAAACTCGCAAATCGCTGTAGCAACTGAGCTAACGAGGCTCACTTTTCAAACCCGAAATCCAAAATTGGTAGAGCCTCCTCACGGCGACTGCTACAAAATTCACAAATTTACGCCAGTACGCCTCGGCAGGCGGCCTGAAGTTTCTTCAAATTTGCTTTGGACTTGGCCTCAATGTAGCAGCGGATGAGCGGCTCGGTGCCGCTGGCGCGGAAGGCCACCCATTCACGGTTCGGCAGGAGGAATTTGAATCCGTCGGTGGTGATGAATTTCTCCACCTTGAACGCGCCGATGTTTTTCAGGCCGCTGCCGAGTCTGGCAAGCAGCGCGTCCTTTTTCTCCGGCGCGAAAGAGACGTTGATGCGGTCGGTATAAAATTCGCCGATCTTTTTGGAAAGTTCCTTCAAAATCTGGCCGAGCGATTTCTTTTCCGTTGCGACGAGTTCAGCCATCAGCAGACACGCGAGGATGCCGTCTTTCTCCGGCACGTGGCCTTTCACGCTCAAGCCGCCGGATTCCTCGCCACCGACGATGATGGGTTCGCTCTCCATCAGCGCGCCGATGTATTTAAAGCCAACCGGTGTTTCGTGAACTTTCACGCCGAGCAATTCCGCCACGGCATCCACTTGATGGCTGGTCGGAACCGTGCGCACGACTGCGCCCGTCCAGCCGCGATTTTTTTTCAAGTGATAAAGCGTCAGCGCAAGAATCTGATTCGGCGTCAGCCAGGTGCCGTTCTTGTCCACAATGCCAAAGCGGTCGGCGTCGCCATCGAGGCCAAGGCCGAGTTGCGCCTTGCCGCTGCGGACGAATTTGCTGACGTCGGCCATGCCGGCGGCGTTCGGTTCGGGATGATGCCCGCCGAACAATGGATTGATTTCGTTATGGAAGACCGTGACCTTCGCTCCGACATTTTCGAGTAATTTATCGAGGTAACCGCGCCCGGTGCCGTATTCCAATTCGACGGCCACCTTAAGTTTCGCCCTTTTGAGCGCGGCAAAGTCAATGAGCTTGTGGAGTTGTTTGAAATAATCCGGCTGCGGATCAAACGTCGGGCATTGATACGTGCCAATGACCGCGCCCCTGAATGACCAATTTTGTTCCTGAAGTTTTACGATGTTCGCCTCGATCTGTTGGGTCACTTCGGGTGTGGCGGGCGCGCCGTTGCTCGTGGAAAATTTTAATCCCTGATATTCCGCCGGATTATGGCTGGCAGTCATATTGATGCCGCCCGCCGCCTTTCGATGTCGGATAGTGTGCGCGATGACCGGCGTGGGCGTGTCGCGATTACAAAGGAGCGGCTTCAGCCCGTTCGCGGCGAGCACTTCAGCGGCAGCCAGCGAAAATTCGCGGCCTAAAAACCGCGTGTCGTAACCCAAAATGACAACTTTGGACTTGGGACCGTGGACCCATTCCGCGATGCCTTGGGTCGCAAGACGGACATTGTCGAAGGTAAAATCGCGCGCGATGATGCCGCGCCAGCCGGAAGTGCCAAATTTGATTGAATCCATAAAACATTAACCGCAGAGACGCAAAGACATAGAGTAGAATTGTATTTCCTGAAACTCAGCGCCTCGGCGTCTCTACGGTGAATCAGGATTTCCAGTCAAACGCCTTTTTCTTCAGGGCGTAAAGATAACCGGCGAACAAAATCAACAGGAACGAAACCATCGAAGCCAGAATCAAATTCCGCGTGGCATGGTCGGCCAGCATCTGGCGATACACCACCGCCCACGGATACATAAAGACGACTTCAATGTCGAAAAGGATGAACAGCATGGCCACGAGATAAAACTTCACCGAAAAACGCGCGTTGCCTTCGCCGATGGGATCCTTGCCGCATTCGTAAGCCATGTCCTTGGCCTTGGTGCGTTTGCCGTATTTGCCAAACAGGACGGAGACCATGAGCGTGCCCGCCGCGAAGCCAACGGCCAGCACGAGCAACATGAGCACCGGAATGTATTGTGCCAATTGCGACGGTTGCGTCTGTTCCATGGGCGAAAATGTAGAGTATTACGCGAAAACTTCAATGGGGAAAACAATTGGGTTGCGCGGAGGGTGTGAATGGTAGGGCACGGTCTCCGCACCGCGCCGAGGCTCGCTCGGAGAGCGAGCCCTACCCTATTTCCTGAACAGCCACAGCAGCAACGTCAGGATAGCGCTCAAGAGCAGGCAGGTGACGATGGGAAAATGAAAGCTGAAATCGCCCTTGGAATAATTGATGTCGCCGGGCAAACGTCCGAGCCAGCCCTTGCCGAAGCCTGACCACACCAACGCACCCACTGCCGCGATCAGCAATCCGGCAATCACCAGAAATTTGCCCAAATCGTTCACATTTCCAAAATGGCGCGCGAAGCCCGCAAAGGCAACGAAGGATTTTTTTGGCGCGAATTTCACGAATTAACACGAATATCAAAGCCCGTCAGGGCTGGCATACTTGTAGAAAATCAGAATTATAGAAACCCAAGCTCCGTCAGGAGCGAAATCATCCGAATATGCCGCTCCTGACGGAGCTTGATTTGTTTTTGGGTTTTCTTTCTACAATGATGCCGCGCCTACGGCGCTTTGGAGTGCGATGAAATGGTTGGCTCCACTGAAAAATTTGCGGCAATTCGTGAAATTCGCAGATTAACGTTTTCGTGTCTTTCGTGTGTTTCATGGTCTTGAAAATCTGGGATGGAATAAGGAAAGCAAGAATGCCGGAACTGGCTTTTCCTGATTTCCTGTTTTCCTTATTGAGTCTCAAATCCGCGTTCATCTGCGTTCATCTGCGGTTAGAATTTGCTTTTGCTTACACTCGTTTCCGATTTCAATTCCAAGCTATGTCGCGCGAGTATGTATTGGAACCGTTTCATTCTGCCGTTCATTTGCAGATTGATTACGCGCGCGAGTTGAATCCGCAGCAGCTTGCAGCCGTCACCGCGCCGCCCGGTCCCGCCCTCGTCATCGCCGGCGCCGGCTCGGGCAAGACCCGCACGCTCACTTATCGCGTCGCCTACCTGCTCGAACAGGGCATCCCCGCCGACCGCATCCTGCTGCTGACGTTTACCAACAAGGCCGCCGGCGAAATGATGCGGCGTGTCGCGGATTTGCTGGGACAGGAATTGCCGTCGCTCTGGGGCGGCACGTTCCATTCCATTGGCGCCCGGATCCTGCGCTCGCACGCCGACCTGCTCGGTTATCGTCGCGATTTCACGATTCTCGACCGCGACGACGCGAAGGATTTAATCAAGGCATGCATCGCCGACGCCGGGATTGAGACGAAAGGCACGCATTTTCCGAAGCCGGAGGTGCTCAATGAAATTTTTTCGCTCGCCGCCAACACGCACAAGAAGACGGACGACATCGTTGAAACGCAGTACGATTATTTCTCGCAATTCACCGCGCCGATTGCGGACCTGGCGCAACGCTACATCAAACGCAAGCGCGCGACCAATGCGATGGACTTTGACGACCTGCTCGCGCTCTGGCTCAAGCTGTTGCAGGAGCACGCCGACGTACGCGAACATTATCAGCGCCGCTTCCAGTTCATTCTGGTGGACGAATACCAGGACACGAACAGGCTCCAGAGCGACCTGATTGACCTGCTGGCCGGGCGGCATCACAACGTCTCGGTGGTCGGCGACGACGCGCAAAGCATCTACGCCTGGCGCGGCGCGAATTTCGCCAACATCCTGGAATTCCCCAAACGTTATCCCGGCGCGAAGGTTTTCAAGATTGAAACCAATTACCGCAGCACGCCGGAAATCCTGAAAGTCGCCAATGCCGCCATCGCCGCCAACCGGAACCAGTTCACCAAACAGCTTGCGCCCGCCCGCAAATCCGGCCTGAAACCCGCGCTGGTCGCCTGCATGGACGCCGCGCAGCAATCCGCATTCATTGTCCAGCGCGCGCTCGAACTGCGCGACGAAGGCACCAGCCTGAACCAGATCGCCGTGCTTTATCGCTCGCATTTCCACGCGCTCGAATTGCAACTCGAACTCACCAAGCGGAACATCCCCTTCTCCATCACGAGCGGCATCCGGTTTTTCGAGCAGGCGCACATCAAGGACGCCACGGCGTATCTGAAGCTGGTCGTCAATCCGCAGGATGAAATCGCGTTCAAACGCCTCGCGCAACTGCTGCCCGGCATTGCGGCGAAAGGAGCGGGAAAAATCTGGAAGAAGTTTACGGAGGGTCTGGGTTCTGGCGTCTTGGTTCCGGGGAACGAACAATCCAGCGCACTCAAATCGCAACCCCAGACGCCAGACGCCAGACGCCAAACCCTCGCTGCCGCCCTTCAAGCTTGCGCCAAATCCGTTCCGGCCAAGGCGGCGACCGCTTGGGCGCAATTCGTCGCCACCATTTCGCAACTTGAAGAAAAGACCGTCCGCCAGAGCGCCGCGAAAATGCTGCGGCTGGTGATTGACGCGGGCTACGACGATTATCTCAAGGAAACCTACGCCAATTATCGTCTGCGTTTGGAGGATTTGGAACAACTCGCCATCTTCGCCTACCAGTTCAACTCGGTCGAAGAGTTTCTCACCCAACTCGCGCTGCTCACCAATGTTGAAGCCGAGGACAATCGGACGGCAGACCGCAGTACCGAGCAGATCCGGCTTTCCACCATTCATCAGGCGAAGGGCTTGGAATTCGACGCTGTGTTCGTCATCATGCTGTGTGACGGATTGTTTCCGTCCGAACGCTCCCTTAATTCCGACGACGGCGAGGAGGAGGAACGCCGGTTGTTTTACGTGGCCATCACCCGCGCCAGGAATGAACTCTACCTGATTTACCCGCTGATTCGTGCCAGCTTTGGCAGTTCCGGCGGCGACGCGATGCAACATCCCTCGCGATTTTTGTCGGAAATTCCCGGTGAGTTAGTTCAGGAGTGGAAATTACGGTGATGGCGGAAATCTTAATTCGACAAGGCCTTAGAAATTAGTTGCTCAAGGTTTGGCAGTACTGGCGATAGCGCACTGGAAAGTCTTCGGGCATTAGTCGCCTCACCAGCAGACCTCGCTAAGTAAGATGAGAGTTCCTTTACGTAGAAAATGCGATATAGAAAGCACATGACATCATAAGCCTCCAATAACTTAGCGTACCAAATTTCAAAACTCCTACTAAGGTATCGTGGGACATTGTCGCGACCATCTTGCAAGTCATGAACGTCCAAACCCTGCGCGTGCGCATTTTGACTCAAGAATTTGTAAATTGGATCCAACTTACCGAAAATCGTAGGGTAATCCACCTGCATAAACTTGTTCTCTCTGCTGGTAAGAGATGTGGCGATTTTGCTCATATTAGCCGGCGCTTGTCTCTGACCTTTCCGCCACTGTCCATATCTCCCTGTCTTTTGCTTGTAGTGATTGGAAAAATAAACTCCATAAACACAAACTTCAAATCACGTGCGGACAATTACAAGCGCTTGTCGGAAAAAGCCACCGTACGCAAGATAAATCGTGGCTTGCAAATCAGTTTGTGATTCCAGCCATAATTCAGCCACAGGATGATTCTTTGGCAATTCGTTCCAGAGTGCAAAGTTAACCAACGAATCAGCGGAGATGAGGTCTACGAGCACGTTAGTTTCTAACTGCTTCTCTTGAAGCGCCTGTGATCTGGCGGAATCTTCTTCTGAAATATCTGTAAAATACCAATCAAATGCACCAACCTGATCTTTGTCGTTCATATGTCTCGAGCCGAATTAAGGATAAAAAGTCAACGCTTAACAGACGAGTGAATTTCCTCACCTTTTTTTAACCATGGTTAGGGGATGAACCTCTTGATTCCACCTGTTGCGGCGGCGGTGGTTTGCGGTCACGCACATATTGGCCTGCCTGAACCAGGATTCCCACAATCGCCAATATGATGAAAAGAAGCCCTTTTGCCTGCGGGTCGAGCGAAACATTTTGTGAAACCGCTGTCGCCCCGGCGAGTGAGGAGAGAATAATCAGCGCGGGGTCCAATAAATATATGGTGAGGATCATGCCGAGCAACCCACCGACGGCAAACGCGAGCCACCGAACGACATCATGGTTTTCGTGAAGCAGCGCCATTTCCAGATTGGAGAGAAAATAGCCGCCAGCGAAAAATCCGGCGATGCCCACAACGATGCGTTGCAGAAAAATGGATAAAACAACGCCGAGCAGTCCCGCGCCCAGCGCGATGAGCAGAATCACCCAATCCGGCTGGGTCTGCAAAGCCTGCGCCGCAATTTGAAATCCGACAATGAAGCCGATGCCTCCAACAAAAAGCCAAAAAAGTTTGCGGCCAAAAAGCAGCAACGCCAGTCCAATGAGAATATCAAGCCAGTTCATGGCTTTAGATTAGTGTAAAACGGCCAATCGGCAAGGTGGCACGGGCGTCCCGCCCATGTGTTTCGGAATCCCCGGTTTTCTTTTGCGGCAGAAACTCACGGGCGGAACGCCCGTGCCACTATTTCATCACTTTGGCAACCCGCGCCACTGCCGGCGCGCCACGTAGGGATCAATCCGGTCCAGAAGGAAATAGGCCCAGCGCTGTTTCATGCTTTGCCAGAACGTAAGGGATTTGCGCCATTCTTCCCGAGTCACGCGCCGGCAACATTGGAGGGTGTCCTCAAAAATTTCGCGCGCCTGCCTCGCAACCTCGCCGCTCTCAAAACGAATCATCAGCTCGTAATTGATTTGCAAACTGCGCGTGTCGAGATTGCCGGAACCGGTATAAACCGCGTCGTCCACAAATAAAGAAACCACGCGCAAAGCGCGTGGTTTTGAATCTGCCCCCTATAAGGGGGCAAAGCCCAGCCCCCACAGGGGGCTGGGCCACGCGCGTCATCCCCGGTTTTGTCGTTATCGGCTAAACCGAAACTCTTCCTGTCTCTGTTCCTGCTGTTCTTGATATTTTACATACTTCCATATCTTTTCTTCATCCAACCCCACCGTGCCCACACAGTAACCCTCCACCCAGAAGTGGTTGCCCCAATACGGTCGCCGCCGCAGGTCGCGGAACGCCCCAAACAGTCGGATTGCGCTTTTGCCCTTCAACCGCCCCATGTAATCCGAGATCCGCACCTTCGGCGGAATCATCACCACCAAATGCACGTGATCGGCCTGCACATTCAACTCCACCACCTCACACTCCATTTGCCGACTCTGCTCCCGAATACACAACTCCGCCTCCTCTTTTATCTTCCCTGCCAACACCCGATACCTATACTTCGGACACCAAACAATGTGATATTCGCAATACCAGATCGTATGCGATTGCTTTCGGAATCTGCTCATGTGTTCTTCCTTTCTCGTTCGTTGTGGGGACAACGCGAGAACCGAATTACCATGAGCAGTTCCTTTGGCCTAGCCTTTGCCTCTAACCATGTCCACAGGACATGGTTTCTGAATCATCAATGAACAGCTTCGCGTGGAGGATCTGCGGCTGATACTCGTAAATCTCCACGCCGTTCCGCAGCAGCCGCCGGTACAGGCTTTGCGCGGCCAGCTTGGAAAGCTGCACGTCGGACTGGCCGGCCAGAATCAATTGCACCCGCCCGCCGCGCTGGACCACGCGCATCAAATCATGCCGCAGCCGCCACGACGGCAGAAAATAAGCGACCATGATCTGCACGATTTTTGCGCCCGCCAAATCCCCGCGCAAGGCCCGATTAAGAGGACTTTGTCCCCGCCCCGGCCCGCTGAACAAAATCTGTTCCGGCGGCAACCCCACGGCCTGTTTGCTGCCAAATTTGCGCCAGCGCATAATACGCCGATGACGAAAGTCGGCGCGACCGAACATGTCTTCAAAGGACAACACCAGCCGTGCCGCTAGCGGGCCTTCGATTTTCAATCCGACGTCCCACCAGCCATCGTTCACGCCGTCGCCTTCGTATTCGGGCGAGATGTTGAAACCACCGGTGAAAGCGACCCGTTCGTCGCATACTAGCAGCTTACGATGATTCCGGATGGTCACGCGCTTCAAGGCAATGGGATTGAACCAGCGGATCTCGCCACCGGCTTTGCGCAATGGTTCCCAAAAATGATCGGACAACAACAGCGAACCGATGGCATCCACCAGCGCGCGCACGCGCACTCCGCGCCCGCAGGCGCGCATCAGCGCCTCGCGAAACGATCGCCCCAACGGACACTCCTCAAACGTGTAAATCTCCAGACAAACTGATTGGCAGGCGGCGTCAATGGCCGCGAGCATCGCGGGAAAAATCTCGTCACCCGCGCGCAGCCAGTGGTAGGTGGAGCCGGCTCCGGTTTGCATCGGTGTGGTTTGAAGGCTAGTTTATCCGGCAAGATTATCAATCCGGGATAATGCGCGAAAAAAGTTCTAATTTTCCCACCGTTCAGGCATCTATAACAGTGTGCGAACCTTCTTAAGACTGTTGCCCGTGGTTTGGCTCGGCCTGGCCGCGAACCTTGCGCATGCCGCGCACACACAGGCACAGTTGTTGTTGTCTGCCGACACCGCGCGACCCGGTGACACCATCTGGGCCGGGTTGGATTTGAAAATGGAACCGGACTGGCATACGTACTGGAAAAATCCGGGCGAGGCCGGCATGGCCACCAAAATTCAATGGCAACTGCCGCCCGGTATCACCGCTGGCGACATCCAATGGCCGTTGCCGGAAAAACTCCCGCCCGCGGAGGTCCCCACGTACGGCTACAACAACGAGGTCGTGTTACTTGTGCCGCTCAAGCTGGCTGCCGATTTGAAAACCGGCCCGCTCGATTTAAGCGCGAAAGTTTCCTGGCTGGAATGCAAGGAGGAGTGCATCCCTGCCGGCGCAACTGTCGAAGCCACGCTCGATGTCGGCAACGAAACCAAAATTTCCGCTGATGCCAAAATCATTGATTTGTGGAAAAGCAAAACGCCGCAGCTCGGTGTCAACTTGAACGCCCAAGCGTGGTGGGAGAAATCAGCCAACGGCGACAAACGATCGTTGATCCTCGAATGGTCCGCACCGGACAAAACCACTCAGGCCGACTTTTTCCCCGACGCCAACGAAAACTATGACATTCAACCGGCGACCGAAAACCTTTCCGCCAAGCCCGGCCAAATCCGCCTGCGCAAAACAGTGCAAAAATTTTCCGGCAACTGGCCCAGCGAAATCAGCGGTGTCATCGTCATGGAGATCGGCGGCCAGCGCCAGGGTTTCGACGTCAAAATGCCCGTTAGCGGCGAGGCTCCGACCGGAGGAACAACCTTATTACCAAGCAGCACGGGTACCCCGTCTGCTGCGAGCGGCGGGACGCCAGCGTTTACTTCGCAACCGCTCTGGCGGATGCTGCTCTACGCCTTCATCGGCGGATTGATTCTAAACATCATGCCGTGCGTGTTGCCGGTCATCGCGCTGAAAATCCTTGGTTTTATCAATCACGCGCAACAGGAACCCCGTCGTGTCCGCACCCTTGGATTGATTTACGCTATTGGCGTGCTGGTGTCGTTCCTCGCACTTGCAGCCGTTGTCATTGGCGTCAAGGCCGCCGGACGCCATGCCGGCTGGGGCATGCAATTCGGCAGCCCGGTTTTCATCGTCGTGCTCACGACACTCGTCACCCTCGTCGCACTGAATCTCTTCGGCGTATTTGAAGTCACCCTCGGTGGGCGGACTTTGAGTGCGGCGGGACAGCTTGCTTCTAAACAAGGCGCCCCTGGCGCGTTTTTCAATGGGCTGCTGGCGACAGCGCTGGCAACGCCCTGTACTGCACCATTTCTGGCCCCGGCACTCGGCTTTGCCTTCGCCCAAAGCTCGTCACTGATTTTATTGATCTTTCTGTTCGTCGGCTTGGGTCTCGCCGCACCGTACGTCGTGTTGAGTTGGAACCCGGCGTGGCTGAAATTTCTGCCGAAGCCGGGCGCATGGATGGAGAAATTCAAAATCGCCATGGGCTTCCCGATGCTGGCCACTGCGGTTTGGCTCTTCAATCTGGCCTACGATTATTACGGCAAAAATGTTCTCTGGCTGGGCGTTTTCCTTGTGGTGGTCGCGTTTGCCGCGTGGATCTTTGGTGAATTTGTCCAGCGCGGTCGCGCGCGGCGCGGGTTGGCACTGTTAATTGTGCTCGTCTTGTTAATGGGCGGGTACGCTTACGCGTTGGAAGGCCAATTGCATTGGCGTGCGCCCATGGTCGTCGCCAGCGCAACGGATTCCCCGACAGAATCGCCGGCTGGTATTCACTGGCAACGTTGGACGCCGCAGGCTGTGACGCAAGCACGAAGTGAAGGACATCCTGTGCTCGTGGATTTCACCGCCGACTGGTGCCTGACCTGCCAAGTGAACAAAAAAATCGCGATTGAGGTTCCGTCCGTCCGCCAAAAATTGAGGGAAATCAACGCCGTGGCGATGCTTGGCGATTACACACATTTCCCCGACAACATCACAGTGGAGCTGAACCGTTACGGTCGTGCCGGCGTCCCTCTCGTTCTGGTTTATCCAAAAAGTGTTGACGTACAACCTCTTGTGCTGCCAGAGATTTTGACACCGGGTATTGTACTCAACGCGCTCGACCAAGCGGCAAAATAACGCGTAGCAGCGGATATGAGTCCGCTCTAATTTCAAGACTTCCGAAAAAATGAGCCGACTTACGTCGGCTGCTACAAAGATTTTTGAACCAAAATACGGTCATTTGCGTCTTGTATTCTGTAATTTAGCGACTAGAATCTAAAATCGAATTTAAGCTTATGAAAAAGACATTGGCATTGTTCACAGCATTAACTCTGGCCTCGGCGGCAATGGCGCTGGAGGTTGGAAAACCTGCGCCGGATTTCACAGCCACCGACATCAACGGCAAGACGATTCACCTCAGCGACTACAAAGGAAAAATCGTTGTGCTCGAATCCTACAATCAGGATTGCCCGTATTGTCACAACCAGTACAAAACCGGCGCGATGCAGGCTCTACAGCACGAGTTGGCCGCCAAGGGCGTGGTGTGGTTGTTGGTGGATTCGGTGAACAAACACAATTTCAGCTATCAGACGCCGGAACAAGCCAAGGCGGACATGGCCAAGAAAAAAATGGACGTGACGGCGTGGATTGACGACAGCTCTGGCGCCATTGGCCATCTGTATGACATGAAAACCACGCCGGACATGTATGTCATCAACAAGGATGGCATCCTCGTCTATCGCGGCGCGATTGACAACAAGCCCGATCCCTTTCACAACCCGCTGACCGCAAATAATTATGTCGGCGATGCGGTGAACGCCCTCCTTGCCGATAAAACGGTGGCCGTCACTGAAACCAAACCCTACGGTTGCAGCGTAAAATACGCGGATTAAAAAGCGCCTCTTGGTGAAGCCCGCCGCTAACTCCGGCGGGCTTTTTCACTTTTGAGACTGCGGTTTACCTGAATGACTTGACTGAATTTGCGTGACAAACGGCAAAAGAAGTTGTAGAGTTGACCCTGTTGATAGGGAGCCAGTGGCAACGTATTATGAAATCAGAATGGCGGACTTGCTGCTCAGGAACGGCTGAGAGTGCGACCATCTTTTTGACGCTGGCTTGGGTTTGCTTCGCGCCATTCGCTGCTTGTGGCGGAAATTTTTACGACGGCATCTCGCCTACAAATGTCTCTTGGCCGGGCGGCATCGTGCCTTATGAATTCACCAACACACTCACCGCCGCGGAAACTAATACTTATCTCGACGGCCTGCGCGAATGGCAACTGGCCGCGAACGTTCAGTTTGTACCGCACACCAACCAAACGCATTGGATTCTTTTCACCTACAACACCAACTGGATTGACAACGTCTCCCCCGGCACCAATCCCCAGGTCGTAACCGTCTCCAGCCTCAGCCGGGCGCAGGTCTGCCATGAGATGGGCCACTCGTTCGGCTTCACGCACGAAAACATCCGGCCCGATGCCACCAATTTTATTTCGGTGCTGACGAACAATATTGCCCCCGGCTACCCATCCTTTTTTCAAATTGACCCGACCAGTGTTACCAACGGCCCTTACGATTTCGAGTCGGTGATGCATTTGGGTTGGGACTTCGGCTCAACCAACCCCGGAGTGCTCGCGACGCAACAACCCAAGCCCCCTTATTTTCCCCGCTACCAATTCCGCATGGGCAATTACTGTCTCAGCCCCGGCGACCGCGCGGCGCTGGCGTATCTTTATAAATCGCCCACTGTGTCACTTACCAACATCGTCACCACCGCCGCCGACTTCGGCCCCGGCAGTCTGCGCGCGGCGATTTATTACGCGACCGATCATCCCGGCGCGACCATCCGCTTCGACATTCCGACGAGCGATCCGGGCTACAGCAACGGCGTGTACAACATTCATCTCACCGGCATGTTGCCGCCGCTAGTCACCGACGGCACGGTGATTGACGGCTCCACGCAACCGGGATTCACGGACAAGCCGCTCATCGCCGTGGACGCTTCGCAAATTCTTCCCGAAACGTTCACATCGGACACCTTCCTGATTTACTCGGCGAACAATCAGATCAAAAATATTTCGTTCACGGGCTTCGACTGGAACGGCATGACGTTGATTTATACAGACGCAACAAACAATACAATTTCCGGCTGCTGGTTCGGCCTCGATTTCACCGGCACCAATGCCGCACCGAACGCTTTTCAGGGAATTTTGATCGCCGCCGGCGCAAGCGGAAACATCATCGGCGGCACGGACGCGCTGGAACGGAACGTTATTTCCGGCAATGCGCAATACGGCGTTTACATCACTGACTCGAACACGACCGGCAACGTCGTTCTCGGCGATTACATCGGCACCGACGCCAGCGGCAGCAGCGCCGTTCCCAATGGCAAGAGCGGCGTGTTCATCGGCAACGGCGCAAGTGGAAACATCGTCGGCAGCACCAATTCGACGGGCGGAAACATTCTTTCCGGCAACACCGAATACGGCATTTACCTGACCAACACGACGGGCAATGTCATTTTCGGAAATTATATCGGTGTGGACGCCAGCGGCGAAACGGCCCTGGGAAATGAACTGAGCGGCATTGGCGTTTTTAACGACGCGCAAGGCAATTTCATCGGCGGCGCAAATCCAAACGCGCGCAATGTCATTTCCGGCAATACCAATGGGCCCTATTACGACTACGGAGTGTTTGTGGCCGGTTCCGGCGCCAGCGGCAACGTGATCGAAGGAAACTACATCGGCCTCGGCGCGGATGGATTGACGCCAGTGCCAAATTATTACGGCGTTCTTTTTGCAGGTGGCGCCACGAATAATACGCTCGGCGGCACGGTCGCCGGCGCGGGCAACTATGTTTCCGACAACACTTCCTACAACGTTTTTATCAGCGACCCGGGCACCAGTGGAAATTTTGTCGAGGGCAATTTTATCGGCACCGACTTCACCGGCACCAATGGCATCGCCGGCTTCATCAATGTTGAACTGCAAAATGGCGCGACGGGCAACTTCATCGGCGGCGTGAATCCCGGAGCCGACAACGTGATCGCTTTCGCGAGTTTTCTCGGCGTGGCTTTATACGATGCGGGTACGACAAACAACGCCGTCCGCGGCAATTCCATTTTCAACAATTACATGGGCATTCATCTGTTCGGCAGTTATTATTACCCTTATGTGACGCCCAACGATCTCGGCGATGGCGACACCGGCCCGAACAATCTGCAAAATTTCCCCGTCATCACCAACGCCTTCGGCTACGGGACCAGCACCATGGTTTCAGGAACATTGAATAGTGCCACCAACAGCAGTTTCTTGATTGATGTTTATCGCAACTTTCAGCCCGACCTCAACATCGGCGGCTATGGCGAAGGCCAGTTTTACGCCGGCACCGTCAGCGTGACGACCGACGGCTCCGGCAACGCCAACTTCTCGCTGACGAACACCGCTGACAATTACGCCGGACAATACTTCACCGCCACCGCGACGGATGCCAACGGCAATACCAGCGAATTCAACCTGGCCGTCCTCGCCACCAATTTGCCGGTAGCGTCAGCTCAATTCATCGGGCCGTACCAGTCGCGAGCCAATGGTTTTGCCTTCTCCCTGAACCTGGAAACCAATTTCACTTATCGCATCCAGACTGCCACTAACCTTGCTGCTCCCATTGCGTGGACTGACCTGACTAACTTTACCGCCACCAATTCACGGCTCTCATTTACCGACCACTCGGCCACCAATTATCGCGTGCGCTTTTACCGCGTGGTTTCGCCGTAAATCGCGCGGATTAATTTTGGTAGGGTCGCCTCGCCGAGGCGGCCGTGCGGGCATCCTAGCGAGATGACCCTACCTTTTCCCAAATCCAAACCCCTTCAAAAACTTCTCCGTCGGCGCGCGGATTTCCACGCGCCTTTTTGTGAACGGGTCCGTGTAAGCCAGCAGCACGGCACGCAAACCGAGCGGCAAATCATTTTCCAGTTTTCCGTAAAGTTCGTCGCTGACAACAGGCAGGCCAGATTCGGCAAGGTGGACGCGGATTTGATGCGTGCGGCCGGTGATTGGCTTTGCCTCAACCAAGGTAAATTTTCCGCACGTTCCCAGCATTTTGAAATGCGTTTCGGATGCCTTGCCGAAACGCCCGTCCACTTTCATTTTTCTGAACCGCTTTTTGTCCGGCGCGAGTTTGAACTGGCAGATCCATTCCTTTTGCTTCGGCTCGCCCACCACGACGGCCAGATATGTCTTTTCCATTTTCCGGCTTTCGAACAAATCAAAAAACATTTTGACCGCGCCGGGGCTTTTGGCGAACAGCAAAACGCCGCTCGTGTCGGCGTCGAGGCGATGGACGTGTCGGAGAAATTTCAGTCCGCGCGAACGCGCCCAGAAATCCCGCGCGGCGATGGAGGATTCAATGGCCGCCTGCAAATTGCGCGAGGTGTTCTGCCACGCCACCGGCGCGAGCATCCAGCCGGGAGCTTTGTCAATCGCGATGACCGAGCGGTCCTCGTGCAAAATCGGAATGGGCTCGCAACCGGGCAGTTCGATGCAGTTGGGTTTTGCCATTCTTTCGATAGTAGCAACCGATGTGAATCGGCTCAAACTTTTCGGCGACGGGTCCTGACTTGATAATACATCAGCAACAATGGGTAATATAGTCCGTGGACGGATAGTCCTCAAAACGGGCATCATGCTTCCCATGTCATCCAAATCAACCGCACTCAAAGTTCTTGGAGAGCGGATACGAGAAATGCGAAAAGTCAAAAAACTCACACAAGAGGATTTGGCTTATGAAAGCGAAATTGACCGCAGCTATATTGGCGGAGTTGAACGCGGCGAAAGAAATTTATCGTTCGACAAACTCTGCCAAATCGCCCAAGCGTTGGGATGCGATGTAGCATCGTTGACCAAAGGTCTTCCAAAGGAGTCGTCCCGATGAAAGTAATTCGAACTGTCGTAGTTTTGGATCGTGGGAACATTATTGATTCTGCGGAATGGGAGAAAATTCATCTCGCCTACACAGATGCGATTCGCGCAATGGTCCATCCGCCCGGCACCAAGCAATTTACCATAAGACAGAAAACCCGGAAATTGAACAAACATGGCAAACCAACAAGTCAGTGGAATCGGAATGGTGTGACGGCCATCAAGCAGCAGTTTTTGGATGAGATGCTCAAGCGTCATTGGAAACTGGAAGACCCGCTGAACATTTCTGCCCTCATGGAAACTTACAAGGCATCAAAAGCGGCTGAAGAATTATTTCTGGAATACCCGAGCAAAAAGGCGATCACAGAACCACTCCATAATATGGTGGGCGATTTTGATTGTTCTTTCAAAGTCGCTGATAAATGGCGAGCCGTTATCGAGTGGGAGACTGGAAATATTTCATCCTCCCACCGTAGCATGAACAAGCTATGCCTCGCGTTGATGGCTTCGCAAATTGAGGTTGGCGTTTTGATCGTGCCAAGCCGGGCCATGTATCCACATTTAACAGATCGAATTGGCAATTGGATGGAGCTTTCCCCGTATCTCCATTTTTGGAAACGAGCAGGTAAATTTGTGGAGAAGGGATTATTGGCGGTAACGGTGGTAGAACATGATGAACTCACCGACGATCCTTTAGTTCCATATATCGGCCAAGGAAAAGATGGTCGGAGCGCCGAGGGGAGAGCTAAATCAAAATAGGCTGGAGCCTGAGATCAGGCTCCTCAACCATGTCATTGAGCCGATATTTGCTTGTGTCGTGACCAAACTGTTTTCTCAATTTTAAGCTTTCTGCTGTAAAAAGGCGATTTTTGCTGGCGGTTAGTTTTGCGAGATAATCCGCATCTGCGTTGATATTCTCAAAGCGCTCAACGATCGAAGACGCTTCCAATTCAATTCCAATCCAGTTCCGTCCCAAAAGCTCCGCCGCCACAAATGTTGTCCCGGAGCCGCCAAACGGGTCGAGAACCAGCGAGCCAGGATCACTCGCCATCGAAACAACACGATCCAAAAGTTTCAGAGAAAGTTCGTTTGCTTTGCGCTTCTTGTATTTTGCATGGCGCACAGGCGGAATATCATACCAAACATCCGTCAAATTTACACCAGTGGGATTCATCTTGTCTTTGTATCCTCCGTAATCATTTGCTTCCTTACCACAGTGTGAGCATGTCTTTATTGGCAGTCTGTCGGGATGAAAAATCGCCGGCTTGTTGCCATTGACGAAATAAAGAAGCGAGTAGTGAGATGGGTAGAGTCGCTTTGGGATGGGGAGCGAATATTTAATATCAACTGAAATCCAGTGCCGAAAAGTCAGTCTCTTGCAAAGAAAAGCCCCAAGAGGCAGATTCCACTTTGGTAAATTGAAAAGGAAAAGAGCACCGCCCGGTCGCAATATTCGCACAAGTTCTTGCAACCACTGCTCACACCAAAGAATATATTTCTGCTCAGGAACTGCGTCATCAAACTTTGAATTGTACTCCTTGCCGAGATTAAATGGCGGATCAGCGAACACCAAATCGATAGAGGCCGCGGGAATGTGCGGCAGGATGGATAAACAATCCGCCTCATATAGCTTTCCACGCTGTGTCTCCATTCTCGGAATGGGTAACATAGTCATCATTGTATTTTCAGGCATCAAAAGCGGCAAGCACATTCCATATAACGATTATTAGCATATTCTCGCGGCACCTGCTCAAATTTTATTCACGGCCAAACGTTTTCACCGTTTCCGCCATTCCTTTTGCGGCGGTTCCGGCAAGCCTTGCGCCCGGAATGCTGTTCGGAAATGCACTTTCGCGATTTTCGGCAAATTGTCCGCACCTTGCTCCGCAACAAATTTCTTTGCCGCTTCGTCCACCGCGCTGGAAGCGCCCTTGGGCAATTCCACATTAAACTGTTTTTCCAGCTTCGCCAGGCCCTTCACAAAACCATCCCGCGCCAGAATGGAAGCCGCCGCCACCGCCAAATCTTCTTCCGCCTTGTGGCGCTGAACCAATTCAATCTCCCGTCCCAATGCCATCAGCGCCTTTGCCACGACTTCCTTCTTCGACGCGAACTGGTCGCTGATGGCCTTGACGGGCGCGGGATTCATCTGCTGCCGCTGGCCCATCAGGTTTTCAATCACGCGCGCATGGCCCCATGCCAGAATCGCGTTCACGCTTTTCATCTTTGCGTAAAGCCGGTTGTAAGCTTCGTTGCCGATTACAACCGTGTTCACCACGCAACCGGGCGTTTTGCGAATGCGTTCGGCCAGTTCGGCGATTTTCCTGTCGCTGGAGATGTTCTTGGAATCGCGGATGCCGGCGTCCTGCCACGCCTTGACGACATTTTCGTTGATGTAAGCGCCCGCGATGCACAGCGGCCCGAAGAAATCGCCCTTGCCGCTTTCGTCCACGCCGATGCGCGGCAGCAGCAATTCGGGATTCAGAACGGTTTCGTAGCCGAGCCTTGCCTGTTTCAGAATTTCCGGTTCCAGCACGAACTCGATAAATTCCTGCGTCCCCTTCCCCTGCACCACCAGCTTGCCGCTCTCATAAAAGACGATGTTAGCCTTGTCGGATTCAAAGGCGAACCGCGCATAAGGCACCGTGCGCGGCTTCCAATTTCGCGCGCGCAAGGCCGCGTCGAGCGCCGAAGCCTGCTCGTTGGTCAGCTTGCACGTATAGGAACTCAGCGGTTTCACTGAAGAAAGGATAACCGCAAAGAACGCAAAGAACACAAAGTTTTTTGCGGCTTTTGCGCCTCTTTGCGGCAATAATTCCGGCGCATGGCGGGCCGAAATCCGAAATCCGAAATCCGAAATCCGAAATTGAATCGGCTGGTTCCGCTATTGCTGAATTGGTTTTCCGCCAACGCCCGCGATCTGCCGTGGCGGCGCACGCGCGATCCTTACGCCATCTGGGTCTCGGAAATCATGCTCCAGCAGACACAAGTCAAAACCGTGATTCCGTATTGGGAACGTTGGATGCGCGAATTGCCGAGCATCAAGGCCGCTGCCAACGCCAGCCCGGACAAAATTCATAAACTTTGGGAAGGACTCGGCTATTACACCCGCGCCCGCAATTTACAGAAGGCCGCACAACAGATTGTGGAAAAGCATGGAGGAACATTCCCGCGAACCTTCGACGATGTCCTCGCTTTGCCGGGCATTGGCCGTTACACCGCCGGCGCGATTTGCAGCATCGCGTTCAACCAGCCGACGCCGATTCTCGACGGCAATGTCATCCGCGTACTGACCCGGATTTTTGGCATCGCGGAAAATCCGAAGAAAAAGGAAACGAATGCGCGACTTTGGAAACTGGCGGGAGAATTGATAGTTCACGCATCACGCTTTACGCATTACGGCGCAAAATCGAGGACGAGGACGAGAATGAAAGACGAGGACGATTGTTATTCGTGCTTGAATCAATCTCTCATGGAACTGGGCGCGCTAATCTGCACACCGCGAAATCCACAATGCCCGATTTGCCCGGTTAAAAAACTCTGCGCTGCCTTCCGGAAAAACCGCGTGAACGAGCTGCCAAACCTCGGCAAACGCGAAGCCGCCACGCCTCGTCGTTTCGTTGCTTTTGTTGTCGAGCGGAACGGGCGTTTTCTTGTCCGCCAACGGCCCGCTGGTGTCGTGAATGCCCATCTCTGGGAATTTCCGAATGCAGAAGTCTTTCCGAGTAAAAGTAGCAGCGGACGCGAGTCCGCTCATTGTTCCGACCGGAAAAATCAGAGCCGACTCACGTCGGCGGTTGCAATTCCCAACGCCGATGAAGAAGTTATCCGCGCGGCAAAAAGAATCGGCCTTCCATTTTGTGAAGCGAAACCGCTCTGCACCGTCAAACATTCCATCACCCGTTATCGGATCACTCTGGAAGCCTTTAGGGTGCGGCTGAAGGATTCCCCGCCCAAAAACGGCAACTGCTGGAAAAGTGCGGGGCAACTGCACCAGTTGGCCTTCAGTTCCGCACATAAAAAGGTTTTAAACCAATTGCCCTGAAATAATGTGGTAGCACCTGCGTCCCGCGGGTCGTTTCGGGCGTCGCGCCCGAAACCTCCGGCTAAGACGTGGCCTTTTCATTAACAACCATCCAAGCATCAGCCTTCCGCCTTGCGTCCGGACAATTCGGCGGGACGCCAAATTGAACCCGCGAGACGCGGGTACCACCATAAAAAAACTGGCCAGCGCGGCGTTCAATTGTATCTTATCCGACCGATGAATTACTTTGACCATAACGCCACCGCGCCGGTCATGCGCGAGGCGCGCGAGGCCTGGCTGAACGCCACCGAGCACATTGCCGGCAACCCGTCCAGTCCGCATCAATTTGGCGCCGCGGCCAGCAAGGCCATGACCGAGGCGCGCGAAGAACTCGCCACGTTCCTTGGCTGTCAGTCGAATGAAATCATCTGGACGAGCGGCGCAACTGAGGCCAACAACATGGCGCTGCACCATTTTGCGCAGGTGCTGGACCCAAAGGCCGAGGTGTGGGTTTCCCCCATTGAACATCCCTGTGTGATGGAATCGGCCAATTTTTATTTTCATCGCCGGACGAAATTCATTCCCGTCACCCACGCCGGAGTGATTGATTTGGACTGGCTGACCGTCGAACTCGCCGACGTGCGGCCGGGACTGGTCGCCGTGATGGCCGCGAACAACGAAACCGGCGTGATTCAGCCGTGGCGCGAAGTGCTGGCCATCTGCCGTCAGTACAAGGTGCCGTTCTTTTGCGACGCCGTGCAGTGGCTCGGCAAGATGCCGGCGAAAGAACTGGGCGAATGCGATTTTCTCAGCGGCGCGGCGCACAAATTTGGCGGCCCGCGCGGCGTTGGCTTTTTGAAAGCTTCCGGCCGCGGCCATGTCACGCCGCTGATTGTCGGCGGCAAACAGGAACGCGGGCAACGCGCGGGAACGGAAAACGTTCCCATCATTGTTTCGATGCTGGCCGCACTCGAGGCACGCGAAAAACAACTTGCACGCAACGAACATATTCTACGCGGCGTGTGGCGCGACAATTTCGAGCGGCAGCTTCTGCACAAATTGCCCGGAGCGGTGATCGTCGGCGCGGGTTCGCCACGGTTGTGGAACACTGTTTCGGCGCTCGTGCCGGAAGGCAGCCAACTCCGCTGGGTTTCCAAACTCGACAAAGCCGGCTTTGCGGTTTCCACCGGCTCGGCCTGCACGACCGGCAAGGAGGAGCCGTCGCACGTCCTTGCCGCAATGCATTTCAAGGCGGCGGATGCGCACCGCGTGCTGCGGTTCAGCAGCGGCTGGGAGACCACGGAGGCGGATTGGGCTGCACTCGCTGACGCCTTGGGGAAAATCCACGAGGAGCTGCGTCACACCAAGGCGCACAGCGCGGCGTGAGGGAGCTACGCGCCGTTGAGCAGCCGTACTTCGCGCTGCGGGAAGGGAATGGAGATGTTGGCGGCGCGGAGTTCCTCCGCCACGGCCTGATTGATTTCCACCTGCGCCGGGATGAAATCGTTCACCTTGATCCACGGGCGGATGGCGATGTTGATGGAGGAATCGGCCAGCAGGGTGACGCCGACGACGGGCACAGGTTCCTTGAGCACGCGCGGGTTGGAGGCAAGCACGCGGCGGACGATGGCGGTGGCGTCGTTCAAATTCGTTCCGTAGGCCACGCCGACGGAGAGGTCGAGTTGCCGGACGCTGCCGTAGTTGTGCAGTATGTCGCCGACGATTTTTCGGTTGGGAATGACGACGCGCGACATGTCGGTGTGCAACAGGGTGGTGGAAAAGAGTTCAATTTTTGTCACCTGCCCCGACACGCCGGCGATCTCGATCCATTCGCCCACGCGGAACGGCTTGATGAAGATGATGGTCAGCCCCGCGACCAGGTTCCCGAGCACGCCCTGCAAGGCCAGGCCGACGCCGACGCCGGCCACGCTGGCGCCGGCAATCAACGCCGTCACGTCCATCCCGGCGGTGCCGAGCGCAATGACCAGCGCGATCGCAAAAATCAACAGCTTCAAAATCCGAACGAGGAGCGTTCGCATGGGCTGTTCCATCGCCCGGTGCGTCAGCCAGCGGTTCAGGAATTTGCCAATCCAACTGGCGGCGATCAGTCCGATAATGATGACTACGAGCGCCGAAATGAGGGCGCCGCCGTGGCCGATGACATAATCAATCAGTTTGTCCTGCAGGGGAGTTGTGTCGGTTGCGGTTGCCGCTGCGATTACCGTTTCACTCATAAGTCACCTCATACTGATGCTGATGGCCTTGGTTAAACGACATTTGCCGCATGGCGTCAACATCTGAATGATTGACGCTAGCGGACTTTTTGCCAATCTCTGTCAGGATGACCGTCAGAACCCGCAATCGGTTGATCGCGTTTTCCATCATGGCGGCACCGTTTGTTTTCCTGCTCTGCCTCCTCCTGTTTTGGAACGCCGAGCCGCTGCCGCCCGTCCCGCCGCTGCCCAATCCCAATGGCTATGATGACTTGGTGAAGGCGGGAAAGCTGATTAAGGGTGAAGTCTGGAATTATGACAAGGCGAACCTGGAACAGTTGCGCGAAAACGAATTGACCAATGCCACGGCGCTAGCGCTGGCACGAAGTGGATTGAGCGATCAGTGTGCTGTGCCGCTTCAATTCTCGCGGAACTCCATGACCAACCATTTGCATGACGTACTCGGCCTGAGAAATCTGGCACAAGCACTGGCGACTGAAGGCAAACTCGCCGAAAAGGAAAACCGTTTCAGCGACGCCACGAAATCTTATTTGGACTTAATCCATTTGGGCAATGAATCTGCACGCGGCGGCGTTCTGGTTGATGAAATGATCGGCCTGGCCATGGAGTCAATCGGCGTTGAACAGTTGCAAAAGCTCGTGGACCAACTGGACGCAAAAACCTGCCGCAAAACCGCTGCGACGTTGGAAACTTTGGATTCTCAAAGACAAAGCTGGGACGAAGTCATGCAACAGGAACGCGCCTGGTCACGCAGAACCTTTACTGGAATCCGCTACGAACTAATCAGGTTAATGGATCGTCATTCCTTGGAGAAGGTATTCCAAAATGCCAAACAAAATTACGAGAAGCAGCAAAGCAAGACACGCCAATTGATGATTGAACTCGCCATGCGCGCCTACGAATTGGACAAGGGCCATCCGCCCGCGAACGCCGCTGGTTTGGTGCCAGATTATCTCAAGGCCATTCCGCAGGACCCGCTCACCGGCACGAACATGGTTTATTCACCGTAATCCTGTGGTGGCACCCGCGTCTGGCGAGTACAATTCGGCGTCCCGCCGAATTTTGCGGCGGCGGGTGCGCGACCGGTCCAGGCCGCATTAAAATCGGTGAGTACCGTCTCTAAACGTTTCGGGCGCGGCGCCCGAAACGACCCGCGGGACGCGGGTGCTACCCACGATACACGCATCGCGCCGTGCAGGTTTCCGCCACGACGACTTCCGTAAGCAACGGCAATGTCGGTTTTAGATTTTTCCAGATCCAGACCGCGATTTCCTCGCTTGTGGGATTTTCGAGGCCGCGAATTTCATTCAAATACCGGTGGTCCAGCTTCTCCCAAACTGGCTTGAACGCCGCCGTGACGTCCGCGTAATCCATCAGCCAGCCGAACTTTGCGTCACACTCGCCCGCCACGACGATCTCGACGACAAAGCTGTGCCCGTGCAGCCGCCGGCACTTGTGCGACTTTGGCAACCGTGGCAGCAAATGCGCCGCCTCAAATTGAAATGTCTTTCGCAATTCCATTTTCATAGTTTTTGAGCCACAGATGAAACACAGCTTGAACACAGATAACGTTTCACAAGCTGCATTTCAAAAAATCTGTGTTTCGTCTGTGTCAAGCTGTGGCTGAATCTCATTGTTCCCAATCCATCCATGTCACCAAATCCCCCAGAGCTGGGCGACCGTCGTGCCGCCAGGTCAACGGCGGATTCTGCATCTGGCCGAGCGGGCACACTCGCGTCACGCCCCACCGCGCCAGTTGCGTGGCCAGTTCCTCCGTCTGATGCTCCGGCACAGCGAGGCCAACCGTCGAAACCTTGCCGCGCATGACCTCGGCCTGTTGGAGCATTTCGGTCAAATCCTTCACCGGCTTAACGTAGATGAACCGATTCAGGCACGAAGTTTGGAAACGCGGGTCCGCCTCAAAAACCACCGTCCACGCCGTGGACTCTTTGCTGTGCCAGATCAGTGTTTCGGGTGAATGCGCCGCCCGCACCTCGTAAATTCCTCGGCGCGAGGCGATGGCCGCCGCGTGTGGCGGCGGCAGTTCGCCGCGCGGCTCAGTCTGTTCACGCCGTTCCAGTTCGTCCGCCAACAATCCCGCAAATTGCTCCGGTGGCTCCTCGCCGCCCGTTTGAACGTAAATGACATGCGGCGAAAGGCAGCCGAGTTGGTTCCAGGCGACCACGTCATCCGCAACCCGGGTGGCAATCCTTTGCGGATGGGAACCCACCAAAACCTCCTTCGCCACAAAAGCAAAACTCACGCGATGGCTATAGCCCAGAAAGCGCGCGTGCGCCGGCAGCCGCGAGCGAATGGCCACCAACGTTTCATCGCTGCCGGTTGCCGTGACGCAATCGGCCTCGGCAAACAGGACATTCTCCAAAGAGTCGTTCCCGCCTCGCCATTCAGCGATTTCGAGGCACGCGCCCAACTTTGGGTCGGCATCGTAAAGCGAATGCGCGAACAGCCGCGGCAGAAACGCCGAGCCGCTGGCGCATTTCACAAACTGCGCCGAGCGCACCAGCAAGCCCAGCACGATGCTCAGCAACGTCGGATTGGGAATGTTGCCCGCCGCCACGTGAACAAGGAATTCCGGCCCGACCGCCATGGCCGCGCGCGACGATTTGCGCTCCGCTTCAGTGGCGGTCAGTGCGTCCAGCCGGCGGGTGTCACCGAGTTCCTGAACCATCAGCGCGTGCAAATTATCCCGTGTGATTTGGCGGAAGAAAGCGTTAAGGCCGCGTTTCAGCGTCTCAGCGGAAAAGCCTGTTTTGGCCGGGCCGATTTCCAACGCCAATTTTCCAAATGCATTGTCGGATTTTTGCCAGTTCTCCGCCACGTTGCACAATACTTTCAGAAGCTGTTCCATTGAACGACGGGCGAGGTAACGCTCGCGATTGCGCTTCAGCGTCTGGCACGCCTCCGTCAGCATGGTCGGAGATAACATTGCTTCCTGAGGCAGATCGGCAAGAAAATAGTTGGGCAGATTCATCGGATTCACTATTTGTGATATGCGATTTACGCGCTCATGAGTGAACAACCACGCGGTTCGGAGAGTTGTGCTCGGCCAATTAATTCAAATCCGTCCCCGAGGCGAACGCCCAAATCCTCCGTTTGAATGGCCATCATGGAAAACACATTTGCCAGATCAAAAACGCGGATCAAACCCGTTTCGCCATCGGCCGCCTCTTGTCCCGTTTCCGGTGAAATAATTTGCACCTGCGCCCAGGGAGGAAAACGAAAGTGACGGGTGACGGGTGACGGGTGGTGAGAAGGACAGCCTTTTCCCGCCACTCGCCACTCGCCACTCGTCACACCATCGTACGCTTGTGAACTCAATTCGCTCATGCCGTATTCGCAGATGATGTCTTCGCGCGGAACGCCCAGCCGCTCCGTGATGAGTGCGTGCAGTTCCGACTTCGGCATTGTGCGGGAACGGTTTTTGTAACCACCAGTTTCCATGACGTGCGAACGGGGGGGAAGCCGAAATGACAGATTTTTGTCCGACAAGAAATCGAGCAGATGCACGAACGAAAAGGCCGTGCCCAAAATCAATTTTGGGTTTTGGGTTTTGAATTCCAAGGCTGACAGAACAGCGTCGAAATCCAAGGTCCAAGAACCACCGGCTGCAAGTTTGCCCACGAATGCGGATTCAGACGCGCCCAGTGTTTGCCGCAGGACTTCAAACATGTGGACGAGAGACGAATGCGGCGCCTTGGCCGGCGGCGGCGTGAGACAAATCAATCGTAAATCGTCAATCGTCAATCGTAAATTTGGCAGGGCATTTTGAGCGAACCATGACCACAACGAAGCTTCATAAATTTCCAACGACTCGGAATTGTGATAGTGGCAGCTCGGCTTTTGTTCTGTCGTGCCGCTGGAGTGAAAAACAGCAGTACGCTGTTGCGGCGCGAGGCATGTCAGTTCCAGTTCCTTGAATGCGGCCGTCGGCACGGCAGGAATTTGCGTCCAATGCTCGATAACGTTTGGCGTCAAACCGCGTGCTTTGCACATTCGGTGATAGACGGCGTTGTGTTTGAACTGAAGCGCAAAAAGTTCGAGTGCCAGTGAATTGAATTCCACTTCCTGGTAGGGACAGCGCGCCGCGCTGTCCGGGCACCGCAGCGCAGCGTCCCTACCTTGAATGGTATGGCGCAGTCGCGCGGCGAAATCTGGAAGTTCTTTATTCATGCGGTTTTATTTGCCGGCTGGTTTTCCGCCACAGCCGACGGCATGATAACTTGAAACGCGCCTGCGGCAAGCAGATTGCCGCGGAAGTTGCGTCGCAGGATTGCCAATGGCGCCTCTGTCCGTCACACTGTTCTTTCCGATGAGCAAACGGTTTTACATCACAACCGCGATTGATTACGTCAACGGCCAGCCGCATCTCGGCCACGCTTACGAAAAGATCATCGCCGACGTGATTGCGCGGTCGCGGCGCAGCCTCGGCCAGGAGGTTTTTTTTCTGACCGGCCTTGATGAACACGGTCAGAAGGTCCAGCAAGCTGCGCACTCAGAAGGCAAATCGCCGCAGGCTTATTGCGACGAACTGGCAGCAGATTGGAAGGCATTCGCAAAAAAACTGGAACTGACGAACGACGACTTCGTCCGAACCACTGAGCCGCGGCACAAGGAATTTGTCCAAGCAATCCTGACAAAACTTCATGCCGCCGGACAATTCTACAAAGCCACTTACGAGGGATTTTATTCAACCAAGGAAGAAACGTTCCTGACCGAAAAGGACCGGCTTCCCGACGGCACATTTGATCCATCCTATGGTGAAGTCATTAAGCTGAAAGAGGACAATTACTATTTCAAACTCCGCGACCACCAGCAATGGCTGATTGATTATCTTGAAGCGAATCCAACGTTTGTACAGCCTGATTACCGCCGCAATGAAGTGCTGGGTTTTCTCAAGAACCACACGCTCGAAGACCTTTGCATCTCGCGGCCGGCGGCGCGTTTGAACTGGGGCATTCCCCTGCCCTTCGACAAGGATTTCGTCACCTACGTCTGGTTCGACGCACTGGTCAATTACATCAGCATCCCCGCCGCCCACGGGGATCCAACTATTTTGTCCGTTTTGCCCTCGTCTCTCGTCTCTCGTCCCTCGTCCCTTGAACTGTGGCCCGCCGACCTTCACGTCATCGGCAAGGACATTTTGAAATTTCACGCCGTGTTCTGGCCGATCATGCTCAAGGCGATGGGTCTGCCGCTGCCGAGGCAAGTCCTCGTCCACGGCTGGTGGCAGAAGGATGGCGCGAAAATCAGCAAAAGCACGGGCAATATCGTTGACCCAATCGCCGTCATTGACGAATGGGGACTGGACGCTTTCCGGTTTTATGTTGCGCGTGAACTCGACATTGGCCCGGACGGCAACTGGACTGACGCCGGTTTCAAGGCGCGTTATCAGGCAGAACTGGCGAACGGTCTCGGCAATCTCGTCAATCGGTCGCTCTCGATGCTCAAACGTTATCGCGGGGGAGAAATACCGGCGCGTTCGGATGAACTGGAAAAGGAAGTCGTACAATTCGTCACACCCGCTCTTGCGTCGCTGAAGGAAAACGAACTTCAAGCCGCGCTCGAATGGATCTGGCAATTAATTACGCGTGCCAACCAATACGTGGATCAAACCGCGCCGTTCAAACTCGCCAAAGACCCGGCGCAAGCGAAGCGGCTCGACGAGGTGCTCTACAATCTTTCCGAAACCTGCCGCGTGCTGGCGGTTTTGCTCTGGCCGTTCCTGCCCAGTACGGCGACGAAAATTTACGCGCAACTCGGCTTGACCGACACCCCGGACAAATTTTCCAAAACTGCGTGGGGCGGGTTGAAACCCGACCACAAAATCGGCGAGCCCGCGCCCCTGTTTCCGCGTAAAGACAACCCTTAGTCATGAATTGACCGGACAGGCACTCCCCTTGGAAAATTGCCGCCGCCGTCGGCATCAGTCTCACATTGGTTTGTTATCTTGATTTTATTACCGGTTATCAACTTACCATCTCTCTTTTTTATCTAGTCCCGATGTTAGTCTGTGGGTGGTATTGCAGGCGATTCGCCGTGGTCTGCACCGCTCTCTTGATTGGCATTGGCTACTGGTTTACCGACAGGCTTTCCGGCCATACTTACTCCCATGAGTCTTTTCGCATCTGGAACAGTTTTAACCGCTTTGCTGTTGTATTAATCGTCGGATTGGTCATCCATCGTCTGAGACTCGTCTTGAAGGCAAAAGAGCTGGTAAACCGGGAATTGCAGAAATCTTTGGAGGAGTTATCCAAATCAACGGAAGAGATTCGAAAACTGCAAAGCGGCTTGCAGACCGTTTGCGCATGGACGAAGCGAATCAAAGTCGGGGAACAGTGGGTAACACCGGAGGAATTCTTAAGAGATCAACTCCACCTGAAACTCACACATACCATTTCGCCTGAAGCCAGCTATGCGTTTGTAAACCAACTGAAAGAAAAGCAAAATCCGCAGAATCCTGCTTGAGAGACGATGAGGCTTGGGAGCGTCCGTAAATTGAAATGCTTTTCGCAACAAAACGATGATCCGGATGAACAGTGAAAGATGCACTCAAAGGAATTTATCACCCTCGGAATCTTTGCACTGACATATCTGCTTCTTAGCGGACGGCAGTTGCGCATTCTGCCTTTGAACCGTCCGGCTGCAGCGCTGCTGGGCACCGTACTGATGGTTGTCTGCGGCGTGCTCACGCCCGAACAAGCCTACCGTGCGGTGGACTACGACACGTTGGTGCTGTTGCTCGGCATGAGCCTCATCTCGGCCCATCTCTATCTCGCGGGGTTCTTTGACTGGACGGCGGACTGGGTGCTGCGTGTCGCTAAAACCCCGCAGCGCCTGCTGCTTTATCTTACGATGATGGCGGGTATTTTGTCCGCGCTTTTGGTGAATGACACCATCTGTCTCATGCTGACACCGCTGGTCGTCACAGTCGTCGTGCGCGGACGGCTGCCGTTGCTGCCTTATTTGCTTGCCTTGGCGATGAGCGCCAACATTGGCAGCGCCTGCACCCTGGTCGGCAACCCGCAGAACATGATCATCGGCCACCTGTCCCAAATTCCCTTCGCGAAATTTTCCCTGTCGCTCCTGCCGGTTTCCGTAGCCGGGCTGGCGGTTGAATTCGTCGTTCTGAATTTTGCCTTTCGAAAAACTCTCCGCACTGCGTCCATTCAAGCAGGTGAGACCCCTCGACGCCCGATAGACCGGATGATCATCGCAGTGACCATGGGCGTGCTCGCACTGGTGTTTGCGGGATTTCTGGCCGGGTTCAATCTCTCCTGGACGGCGCTGGCGGGCGCGGCGCTGGTGATGGTGATTGCCCGACGCGACACGCATGCGGTATTCAGGCTTGTGGATTGGAACCTGCTTTTCTTCTTTGCCGGCTTGTTTGTCGTTGTCGCGGGACTAAACAGCACCGGCCTGCCGGACCAGGTTTACAGTTGGCTTCACGGGTGGTTCGGCTCGAGCGCCGGAACCCAGGCGTGGAACCTCGCGTGGCTATCGCTCGTCGGCTCGAACATTTTTTCCAATGTGCCGTTCGTGCTGGTCGCGGGCAAATGGATCCCCGGTTTCACTCATCCTGAGCTCATGTGGAAAGTCATGGCGCTGGCCACCACCTTCGCCGGCAACCTGACCATCCTCGGTTCCGTCGCCAACATCATCGTGGTCGAATCCGCGCGGCAGCACATCAAGATCGGCTTTTGGGATTACGCAAAAATCGGCATTCCGGTGACGCTGCTCACCACCGCCATCGGCGTGGCGATTCTGCTGCTGATTGGATAAACGCCGTTGCGCTTCACTGCTGCGGGGCTAAATTGACTCGGTGACAGCAGACTTTATGACTAAACGTACAGGGCTTGCCGTTTTGGCGCTGGCCGCCGTGTTCATCGCCGGTTGCCAGACCACGAAGCCGATTGACTGGAACAGCCGCGTCGGCACTTACACCTATGACCAGGCCGTGACTGAACTGGGTCCACCGGACAAACAGGCCCAACTCAGCGACGGCCAAATCGTTGCCGAATGGATCACGCACCGCAACGGCGGCAGCAGCTTCAGTGTCGGCACGGGTTTCTTCGGCGGCAACACCGGCTTCGGCGTCAGTCAGAGCGTCGGAACGGGCTACCGCGACCGGGTGTTGCGGCTCACATTCAGCACGAACGACGTGCTCACGGCGTGGTCCAAAAATTATTGAAAGTCAACCGTCGGAGAACAACAATCGAAATATGAAGAACAAAATCGCCGTAGCGTGTCTGCTGATTATCGTTTCGGGATTTCTGGTTTTGATTTCCGGCTGCGCGTCCACCAGCCCGCTGGCCGCCCAGGAAGCAAATTATACCGCCGACAAGGTGGATGCCCGCGGCTTGTTCGTGGAAAATTGCGCCACCTGCCACGGCAAAAATGGCCGCGCCCACACTTTCCACGGCTGGCTTGTCGGGGCGCAAAATTTCACCGACGCGCAATGGCAGGTGGACACCACGGACGACGAAATCATCCATGCGATTAAGACCGGGCCAAGCGTGATGCCCGCCTTCGAGAAGAAATTGTCTCCGTCAGAAATTCAGGCCCTGGCAAAATATGTGCGCTCATTCAAGCAGGGAACGTGAGGGTTGGCAGACGAGCCATCTTACGGTAAATTAAGCCCATGACAATGAATTCCGCCGTGAAAGGTTCCCTGCTGGCTGTTTTATTCCTGGCCGCCGTGTTTATCACCGGCTGCGCCACGGCCCCGCCGGTGGATTGGAACAGCCGCGTCGGGCATTACACCTACGCGCAGGCCCTCAGTGATCTTGGCCCGCCAAACCGGGAGGTCCGGCTCAGCAGCGGCGCGACGGAATTCAAATGGTTCATCCAACCTGCTGGCGGCACTGGTTTCAACCCCAGCATGTCCAATAATGGCTTGAATAACAATGGCATGAACTACAGCTTTGGCGAAGCGGGTCCAAACCCCAACCCCGGTTTCAGCAACCGACGCCTGGAATTGACATTCGATACCAACGGCGTGTTGACCGCCTGGTCGAAGAATTATTGAGGTCAATTCAACGCCACGCCGCGCCGGATGTAAGTGGGGATGTCGAGATCTTCGCCCTTGTGAATCGTCGGCTCGCTTTTGTCGAACCGGCCCTTTGAAATAATTGCCAGCGGCAACTGGGCCTGGCGCATTTTGGCAACCACTCTCCGGGCGCGTCCGTTGCCGTGCCGGACCAGCATTTGTTCGCGTTGTTCCAAGCTGAACGCCGATTGCGGTGTTCTGTCACCGCGGTCCATGGCGACAGGGCGCTGCTTCGAAAGCGTGGACATGTCCGCGTACTCCGCGGATTCCGGCGCGTTGTCCTGCGCTCCGGCTTTCGGATTCGGATTTTGCCTCGCCGCAATGATGGTCACGGATAAACGAGTTTTCATCGCTTCGTCCACCGCCGCGCCCATGATGACCTGGGCGCGTTCGCAATGACGGCTGATTTGCTCCATCACGCGGCCCACCTCGGCCATCGTCAAATCCCTTCCGCCCATCAAACTCACCAGCACCGCGTCGGATTCCGCCAGCGCGCGGCCTTCGTCCAGCAACGGATGGGTGAGCAATTTTTCCACCACCTCGCGCGAGCGCGCTGGGCCGGCGGCCTCGACGCAAGCAAACGCGCTTTCGGAATGGCGATCGCGCACCAGGGCGCACAAATCGGCGAAATGAATCTGGATCAAGCCGGGCCGTGTGAGCAGCCGCCACACGCCGCGCACGCCCTCGACGAGCAATTCACCGGTGATACGAAACGTGTCGAGCACGCTGGTGTTTTCATCAATCAGCTTGAAGGTTTTCTGGCACGGCAGGCAGATCACGCCGTCGGCGACGGATTTGAGCTGTTCCAGACTTTGCTGCGCCTGCTGCTGGCGGCGGTTGCCCTCGCACGCGAACGGCAGCGTCACAAACGCCAGCACCAGCGCGCCGGTCTCCTTCGCCGCGCGCGCGAGCACGGGAGTGATGCCGCTGCCCGCGCCGCCGCCCAGACCGGCAACGATGAAAATCACCTCCGCGCCCTCGCACGCGGTTTTGAGCGTGGCAAATTGTTCCTCGGCGATCGCGCGGCCGCGTTCGGGATCGCCGCCCGTGCCCAGCCCGCGCAACAGCCTGGTTTCGAGATGAATTTTCAAGGCCGCGGCCGAAGCCGCCAGCGACGCCGCGTCCGTGTTGACCGCCAGGAAAAACGCGCCGGTGAAACCCTCGCCGGTTATCGCCTCAAGCAGACTGACGCCGGCATTGCCGACGCCAAATATTTTGGTGGTGGGTACTTTGGCCGGTTCGAACACCGCCGCGGGAGTTTGAGTTTTGATTTTCATGACAGGAGGGATTTAGGGTCGTTGCAAAAAGCGGCCAAGCGCGCCCTTGATGCCCTGCGCCAGTGACGTTTTGCCTTCGCGTTTGCGCGCCTTGAACGAGCCGAATTTCACCAGCCCGATGGCTGTGACAAATTCCGGCTGGTCGAGCGCGGATTTGAGGCCGCTGATGGAATTGGTCTGGCCGATGGAAACCGGCATTTGCAATACGTGCTCCGCGAGCTTGGCAACCCGCGGAATGCGCGCGCCGCCGCCGCAGAGAAAAACACCCGCGCGCAAATAATCAAACAGCCCGGCCTGCTCCAGGTCCTGCGCGATCAACAGGAAGATTTCCTCCAGCCGCAGGGACATGATGCGCTGCAAATGCTCGACGTTGATGGTCTTGAGTGGCAGGCCAAGTTCATTGGTGATGGTGACGGTCTGGCCTTTGATTTCCTCGTTCAGCAACGCGGAGCCGTGTTCAAGCTTGAGCTTTTCCGCGCGGCTCAGAGGCACTTTCAAGCCGTAAGCCAGGTCATTGGAAACATGGTCGCCGCCAATTGCAAGCACGCCGGTGTGCCGGATGACGCCGCCGGCATAGACGACGTAATCGGTGGTGCCGCCGCCGATGTCAATGACCAGCGCGCCTAATTCCTTTTGTTCGCCCGTCAGCAGCGCGAGCGAAGAGGCGAGGCCGTTGAACACAATTTCGTCCACTTCCAACTGCAGGCCCTTCACCAGCCGGATGGCGTTTTGCAAACGATTGGTGTTGCCGTGGACCACGTGAACGTCCACTTCCAAACGAGATCCGAGCATCCCCACCGGATTCGTCACACCGTCCTGGCCGTCCACGAAAAAGTGCTGGCGGATGGCGTGAACAACGCTGTTTTCCGTGGGCAAATTGATCGCCTTGGCGTTCTTGACCACGTCCTGGACGTCGTCCTCGGAAATTTCCCGGTCGGCGGAAACCACCGGATGCACGCCGCGATTGTTGAAGCCGCGGATGTGGCCGCCGGTCACGCCGAGATACACGTTGCGAATTTCCACGTCGGCCATTTGCTCAGCCTCGACAATGGCGCTGCGCACGTCCTCCTCGGCCTGGGTGGTGTCCGCAACCTCGCCCTTGCGCACGCCGCGCGAGCGCGCCTGACCGAGACCGATGACATTCAGCGTGCCATCGGCGCCTCGCTCGCCGACGACAGCGCAGACTTTCGACGTGCCGATTTCCAAACCGACAATGACCGATGAATCATCAAACATTTTTCCTCCGGATGGGTGGGGGGGTGTTCTGCGTCGGCGAAACGCCCGGCACGACGACGGCTTCCATCCAACGAACCGGCACGTTGTTGGAAACCGCCAGATCGAGTGACGCAATCGCCTTGTTCATGCGTTGTCCCAAATCGTAAATCTCGCGCCAGCGTTGCAATTGTTGATCCAGGTTGTCGAGACCAAAAGTGATTTCGCCACCCTGTTCCGTGGTCGCCACGATTACGTCTGGCGACGACACGTCAACGCGCCGCAAATTCACCAGCCCCGTCATGACCGAGCGGTTAAAGGCGCTCAGCAACTGCAACGCAGCGAGCGCCGGCGGCGATTCGACACGTTGACCTGGCTCCAATTGATACAAGTTCAAACCCGTGATCACCGGCAACTGATCTCTGAACTGCGCTAGCGGCATCACGCACAGGCGGGGGTCGAGCGGTTGCATGACATGGCCGTCCGCGTCGAGTTGAAACACCGTCACCACGATGCCGCCCGCCGGGCCGGCCCGCGGCACGTCCACCTGCGCAACCGGCTGGCGCTCCGTCACGCGGATTTCCAACGTGCGTGGCAACACGCGCTCGACAGAAACGGAGCCGATGGTCGAAACAAGTTCGAGATTCCTCTTCACCGACCCCAGATCCAGTGCCATCAAATTGTCGCCGGGCTTCACGCCCGACCACCGGCGCAATTGGTCCGGCGCAATCACACCGTCGGTTTGCACATTAATGCGCCGGATGGCAAACTCGGAATTTTCATACACAAATTTGTCGAGCGCCCACTCGCCCGCGCGCCAGAACAGATAGAGGCCGAAAACCGTGCCAAAGGTTACGGCCAGCGCCACGGCCCCCAGCCGCATGCGCGTCGCGCGCACCTGCCGGGAACGCAGCTTCACATCAAGCACGTGCCTCCGGCTCAACCGCCGGTTTTTGGGGTCGCGTCTAAACCACATATTCAGTTTTTAGTTTTGAACAACATTGAATGATTCAGCGGACGGCAATTCTCTGTGTTTGATGATCGATATTCGGCGTTTGATGTTCCCGACCAGCGCGTTCCAGCGCCAGATCCACCATGCGCTGGCAAAGCTGCGCGTATGTCAACCCCGCCGCCGCCGCCGCTTTTGGCAACAAGCTTGTTTCCGTCATGCCCGGCAAGGTGTTGACCTCAAGCACAACCGGTTCAAGATTTGGCGGCACCATCACGTCCACCCGCGCGTAATCACGTCCGCCAATGGCCTTGAAAGCGCCGAGCGCTGCGGCTTGAATCCGTTGGGTCGTCGCCGCATCGAATGGCGCTGGACAGAAATACTCCGTGCAACCCGCGGTGTATTTGTTGCGATAATCGTAACTGCCAACCTTGGGCCGGACTTCCACCACGGGCAGCGCTTCGTCGGCGAGAATGCCGACCGTGCATTCGCGTCCGATGATTTTTTCCTCGACCAAAATCTCCGAATCGAACTGCATCGCCTCGGCCAGTGCAGGTTGCCAATCCGCAACGCGCTCGACAAATTGTAGTCCTACGCTCGAGCCCTGCCGCACCGGCTTCACCACCAACGGCGGCTGCCAACCCACCGGCCACGGAGTTTTTCCCGAATTCACGACCAGAAACTTCGCCGTTGGAATTCCGGCTTCGAGGCAAAGCTGTTTCGTCAATACCTTGTCGAACGCGACACGGCTCGCCTCTGCGTCGCAGCCCGTGTAAACCGCGCCGAGTTCGTCCAAGCGACGTTGGACCGTGCCATCCTCGCCGTACGTGCCGTGCAGCGCCAACAGAACCACGTCCGTTTCCTCCGGCAAATCGAATTCGCCGTCCAACGGGTCCACTTGAAAAACTTCATGCCCGAGTGAACGCAGCGCCTTTGCGACTGCCGCCCCGGAACGCAGCGACACTTCGCGCTCGGCACTCGGTCCACCCAACATGACAACGATTCTAAGTTTGATGCTCATTCCTCGCCTATGATGTCAACTTCCGTCTGCAATTCAATTCCGCGCCCGGCTTTTGCGCGCCGTTTGAGGAGATCAATCAACTCCAAAACATCGCACGCCGTCGCCGTGCCGTCGTTCACGATGAAATTCCCGTGTTCAGCGGACACCCTTGCACCGCCGACTCGCGCGCCTTTCAATCCGAGGTCGTCCACCAGTTTCCCCGCCGGAATCGTTTCGGGATTTTTGAACATGCAACCGGCGCTCGGCGCGGCGGGTTGTGATTCCCAACGCCTTTCGCTGAACGCCTTCATGCGCGCCTCGATTTCCGCCCGCGGCGCCGGTTTGCATTTGAACACCGCACCCAGTGCAATGTGAGTTTTCAATGTGGCGCAGGCGCGATATTCGACCGCCATTTCCTCCGGCGTGAGTTCCCGGACATTGCCGTTAAAATTCATCAGGCGGACCGATTCAACAACATCGAACGTCTGGCCGCCCATTGCGCCCGCGTTCATCCGCAATGCGCCGCCGACGCTCCCGGGAATGCCTTCGAGAAATTCCACGCCACTCAAACCGCGCCGCTTCGCCGCCACCGCCACGCTCTTCAATTTGGCGCCCGCGCCGCAGCGCAGGCGCTCTCCATCAGTGTCAATCCGGCTGAAATTCGCGTGCGCCAGGCAAACGGTGACGCCGCGAAAACCACCGTCGCGCACAAGCAAATTCGAGCCGCGACCGATCACAAAAAGCGGGACGCCGCGCACGCCGCACAATTTCAAAATGGCCGCCAAATCTTCCTCCGACGCCGGCTCAACATACACGTCCGCCGGCCCGCCGACGCGCAACGTGGTGTGTTTCGCCAGCGGTTCGTCGCGGCGGATCACGGTGGCGCGCGAAACACATCCGACCAGTTCGTTGGCAAAATCGTTTGTGTGTTGCGCGGGCATTTCCCAAATGGTTTCAGTCGCGTTCATGCGGCGCAAAAGTGTTCCCGCTCCGGTTCACTGGAACGGGGACGGCCCGTCCGCGCGTGAACGTTCCGGTGTGAACAGACGGACAAACTGTCCGCGCTGCTGGAAACCGCCCTCAAAATGTTTTCAGCGATTTGTTCCGCGGCTCTGGGCACGTGCCATTGGGCGAGCGCGGCCTGCATGGACGCGCGGGCGGTGGAGTTTTCGGCCAGTTCGCGCAGCATCGCCGCCACCTTTTCCGGCGTTGCGTCTTTTTGTTCAAGCAGACGAGCCGCGCCCGTGGCTTCAAAGGCGCGCGCGTTGTGGTATTGATGATTGTCCGCTGCGGCGGGAAACGGCACGAGCAGCGCCGGCAGGCGCATCGCGGCGATTTCCGCCAGCGACGAAGCCCCGGCGCGGCTCACGGTGACGGTTGCCGCGCCCAACGCCAACTCCATTTCCGCGAGGAACGGCTTCACGAAGGCTTTAATTCGGCGTGCCGCGTAGGCCGTTTTGACCTTCTCAAAATCGGTTGCGCCGGTAAGGTGAAGGCACTGCAAAGAATACGCTAGCAACGGCAAGGCGGACAAAATCATTTCGTTGATGCCGCTGGCGCCCTGACTGCCGCCCATCACCAGAACAGTGGGACGATGCGGATCAAGGCCAAGCGCGGCGCGACACGCGCCCGGATCGCGCGGCTGAAATTGCGGGCGGACCGGCGTACCCGTGTGAGTGACCTTGCGCGCATGCAGACGCGAGGCGGTTTCAGGAAATCCGACGAAGGCTTCATCCACAAAACGCGCGAGAAACCGGTTCACGCGGCCGGGGATGGTGTTGGATTCATGCAGGAAGGTCTTGGCGCCGGATTTTCTCGCGGCCAGAACCGGCGGCGCGCTGGTAAAACCGCCCATGGCGAGGACGGCGTGCGGCGGAGGCGACTTGAAAATTTTTCGCGCCGCGCGCCACGACTGCCAGAAGCTGCGCGCGAATGAAAAGTAATTGCGATTCTGCAATGCAACGGCGGGCAGCGTGGCGATGTCCACGTCGCGGGCGGATTTCACGGCTTGTTGATCAACTTCCTTGGGCGAAACAAGCAGAGTGACGGCACATCCGCGTTGCGTGAGTTGGCCGGCGACGGCCAGCCCCGGAAAGAGATGCCCGCCCGTACCGCCGCAGGCGATGGCGACGAAGGGCGTTTTGGCTCCGGGCCGGGTCATGTGGATTGGGCGGAGGGAAGTTCGTCGGTTTCGATGGCGGTGTTGGGCATCTTTTCGCGCGCGTGGGCGTGGCGCGCGATGCTGAACAAAATGCCGACGCAGGTGAACATCGCCATAAGGTTCGAGCCGCCATAACTGATGAACGGCAGCGGCAGGCCCTTGTTCGGCAGCGCGCTGGTGACCACGCCGATGTTAATCGCCGCCTGCAAACCGATTAAAAGCGTGATGCCGGTCCCCAATAAAAAGCCAAACGTGTCGCGCGCGTTGAGCGCGATGTAGATTCCGCAAATCACAATGATGACAAAGGCCAGCAGAATAAACAGGGTCGCAATCAGACCCAGTTCTTCGCCAATGATTGAGAAGATGAAATCGGTGTGGTCTTCCGGCACAAAGCCGAGTTTTTGCCGTCCGTTGCCGAGGCCGAGGCCGGTCCAGCCGCCCGAGCCCAGCGCAATCATGGCTTGATAGGCTTGATAGCCCACGCCGTCCTTGTGCTGCTCCAAATCCCACCAACTGAAAATGCGTTTCCGGCGCATCGGATCACACAAGAGGGAAACGGCCAACGCCATGGAGCCAAGCATGACTGGCGGGATGATGTACTTCCAGCGAACGCCGGCGAGCAACAACATGGCGCCGCCGACGGCGGCCAGTAGAATCGTCGTGCCGCGGTCGGGTTCAACGAAAACCAAACCGAGCACCAACGCGATGAACACGCCAGGTAACACCACGCCGCGTCCCCACGTTTGCATGTACCGCTGAAAATGGTGGCCATACCACGCGAGCAGAATGACCAGCGCGAGCTTGGCAAATTCAGAGGGTTGAAAGCGCACGCCGTGGAAATCGAACCAGCGGCGCGCGCCATTGATTTTTCTGCCGATGTGAGGCACGAGCACGAGCACCAGCAAGGCCAGCGCCAGAATGAAGATTGGCCAGGCCAATTTTCTGAGCAGCCGATAATCGAGGGCCGTCGCCACCACGCAGAGGGTGAAGCCGAACGCGCACCAGACCAATTGCAGCATCAGGTAATGCGCGCCGACCTGGGTCATGCTTGAGCTGTAAAGCATCACCAGCCCCAGCGCCAGCAGGGCGGCAACGCAAAACGCCAAAGTCGTGACGGCGAATCTCATTTCAACTTTTTGAACCGGTGCCGGCTGAAATTTAACCCGGCTATTGCGTGTCCGGCGTGTTGTCCGGCGGAGACGTTGTTCCCGTGGCTGGAGGCGCAGCGACCGGAGCCGTCTCGGGCACCGGGGCTGCGGCTGGCACCGGCTCGGCCTTGGCCGGAATCTTCAGCTTCTGACCTACTTTGATGTGGGTCGTGGACAAGCCGTTTTCGGATTCAATGGCCTTGACAGTCGTGCCGTAATGTCTGGCGATCCTTGACAGCGTATCACCCGACTTGACGATGTAGATTTCCTGACCGGCGGCCGTGCTGGCTGAACCGGTCATGCTCGTTGCCGACCCGGCGGCACCCGCGGCGGCCGGAATTGAAAGCTTTTGACCCACCTTCAATTTGGCCGGATCAACACCGGGGTTTGCAGCTTCAATCGCCTTGATACTCACGCCGTTCTTCTTGGCGATCCCCCAAAGGGAATCGCCCTTGACCACGACGTATTCAGTCCCGGCGGCTTCCGTCACGGCTGGCGCGGCTGGTGGCGGTGTCATCGCCGGCGGCTGCACCGGTGGATTGGACGCTTCAACCGGTGGCGGATTGGTGTTCGTCGCCATCTCGTTCGTTTCGAGTGGCGGCGGGGACATCTGGTTTTCGGTTTCGGTCTGCTCGCGTTTGCAGCCTTGGATGAGCATCGCCGTGAGACCGGTGATACTAACCGCGAGCACGCAGAACACGGCGAGTTTCAAACGCGAACGGCGTTTGCTTTGCTGCTCCAACAAGGAGCCTTGAGGTACGAATGGGTTGGGATTATTCATTGATTTGGCGCTGATCGCGTCCTTTCGTGGTGAGGTTGGTTATAGTTGAGTTTTCTCGCCATAAAGTTTTCCCTCGCAAAACTTCATGGCGTTTTAAATTACTTGTGTTCATTAACTTACACTTGAAGCCGCCGTGAATCAGACTGTTCCAAACCAACCGGGTTTCAAGCCATCGGCTGGATAAAAAAACCTTTTGGGCCGCCGCCTGCTTCACCGCTGCCGACCGTGTTTGTAACAACAGCCGGCCAGTGGCGCAAGGGGCAAAGCGACCTGGCAAAATTTCGTTTTTAGCTGCCGTAAACATGACCATCATCTCAATTTCAGCGTGGCCAGCGCGACAACCGCAAAGAGCACGCACAAAATGTAAAAGCGCATCACCACCTGCGATTCGTACCAGCCTTTTTTCTCGAAGTGATGATGCAACGGCGCCATCAGGAAAATTCTTCGGCCGACACCGTAACGTTTTCGCGTGAAACGGAACCAGCCGGTTTGCAAAATGACCGAGATGGCTTCCATCACGAACACGCCGCCCGCAATCACCAGCACAAACGGCTGATGAATCAGCACGGCGATGATGCCAAACGCACCGCCGAGCGGAAGCGATCCGGTGTCGCCCATGAACACCTGCGCGGGATGGCAGTTGAACCACAAAAAGCCCAGCCCCGCGCCAATCAAGGCTGAGCAAAAGACGGTCAATTCGCCCGCGCCGTTCTCGTAGGGAATCTGCAAATAGCCGGCCGCTTTCACGTTGCCCGCCAGGTAGGTGAAAATCAAAAAGACAAACCCCGTGATGAGCGTGCAGCCAATCGCCAGTCCATCGAGACCATCCGTCAAATTCACCGCATTTGAGCTTCCCACAATCGTCAACACGATGATCACTAGGCCAATCCCTCCTGCGTTCACCGCCACCGGGTATTTGTAAAACGGGACCATGATTTCCGTCACCAGTCTCCCCGTCGAGGGCGTCAGCCACAGATAGACGCCAATGAAAGCAGCCAGAAAAATTTGCACCCACAGTTTCAAGCGCGGCGGGGTGCCGCCGCCGCTCTGCTGGACGATTTTGGCGTAATCGTCGTAAAATCCCAAACCCGCCAGCACCAACACCGAGAGCAGGGTCAATTCGACCTGCGCATTCCATTGCGCCCACAGCATCGTCGAAAACACCAGCACCGCGACGATCAAAATCCCGCCCATCGTTGGTGTGCCTTTTTTGCTGAGGACACGCGCACCCAGTCCGCCGGCTTCCTCGGCCTTGTCCGCGTAATCCTGGCCGAACTTCAACTGCTTGAGCCACTGAATAATCTTCGGTCCGAGCCACCAGCTCAAAATCAGCGCCGTGATCGCCGCGCCGGCGCTCCGCACCGTGATGTAACGAAAGAGCCGCAACGCCGACAGGTGGCTTGCCCAGTGCGTTCCCGCCGACCAATCGAGCAGCTTTTGGCTCAAATAATAAAGCATGGTTTTGGTTCACGACTTCTCCGACTTCAATGTTTCGGCGATGCGTTCCAGGCGCGATGCCCGCGACGCCTTCAACAACACCACATCACCTGCTTTCAAAAAACTTTTTACCGCATTCATCGCCGCCTCGACGTCCGCGAATTCGATCACGCGATTCAATCCGGCACTTCGCGCTGCCGCCGCAGTCACGGGCGCCATTTTGCCGACGGCAAACAACTGGCCGATGCCCAATTCCGCCGCCCGCCGGCCGACTTCCGCATGAGCGGCTCCGGCCTGCGCGCCCAGTTCGGCCATGTCGCCGAGCACCGCCACGCGCCGGCCTTGCAATGGCAAATCGCAGAGCGTTTCGAGCGCCGCGATGGTCGAGTCCGCGTTGGCATTGTACGTATCATCCAGCACCCGCACGCCGCCGGCTTCCCACAATTGCAGCCGCATCTTCGCCGGTTGGCATTCGGCCAGGCCGTCCCGCACGGCGGGACGGCCCAAGCCTAGTTCCTCACTGACCGCGACCGCAAACAGCGCGTTTACAACCTGATGACGGCCCAGCAAATTCACCCGATACTCGCCGCTGAACTCGGCCTTCGGCGCGTCCACGCGAAAGGTCGCGCCGCTTTTATCCAGCCGAATTCCTTTCGCCCGCCAATCATTTTTTTCGCCGAGTCCCACGCGTATAACCGTCGCGCGCGTGCGTTGAGCAATCTGGTCCGGCCATTCATTGTCGCCGTTGACAAAGAGCCTGCCGTCTGCGGGCAAAAGTTCTGCGAGCCAGCCTTCTTCCCGCGCAACGCCGGCGATGTCGCCAAAAAATTCCAAATGTTCGCGGCCGATGTTTGTAATCACGCTGTATTTCGGCTGAATCATTTTCACCAACGGTGCCAGTTCGCCCGGATGATTCGTGCCCGCTTCCAGCACGGCAGCCTGATGCGTTTTTTCCAGGCGCAACAACGTCAGTGGCACACCGATGTCATTGTTGAAACTGGCGTCGCTCCACAGCGTCGCCAGTTTTTGCCGGAGCGCCGAAGCGATTAATTCCTTCACCGTCGTCTTGCCGTTCGACCCGCCTACGGCAATGACCGGCAGATCGAACTCACGCCGATATGCGGCAGCCATCTGACCGAGCGCCACACGCGGATTGTCCACGGCCAGCACCGCACATTCCGGCAATGGCGCGGGAATTTTTTCCCGTTCCAGCACGACCGCAGCAACGCCTTTGGCGACAACCTCCTTCAAAAAGTCGTGGCCGTCGAAGTGTTCACCTTTGATGGCAAAAAACAAATCTCCAGCCTGCGCCTGCCGCGAATCAGTGCAGACACGTCGAACGGGCGTATCCCCGGAGCCGCGCCTGATTTCAGCCGCGCAGGCTTCGGCAACAAATTTCAAAGAGCGTGTTTCCACTGCAAATTTTCACCGGCGCTCACGGGTTCCGCGCGCTCGCCAGCGGCGTCGAAATGCCGGCAGCCACGAGCGGTGACGGTGAGTTGGGTTCAGGCAAATTTTTATCGGGCGAAATGTTCAAGTAACTCGCGCAGCGTTCGGCAATTTCCCGGAAAATCGGACCACAAACCTGACCGCCGTAATAACCTTCCTTTGGATCATCCATGACAATCGAAATGCAAAGCTGCGGATTGTCCGCAGGAAAAAATCCAATGAAGGACGCAAAATATTTGCCCGCCAGGTAACCGCCGGGGCCGGCCTTTTGCGCCGTGCCCGTTTTGCCCGCGACAACATAATCTTTCATCGCAGCTTCCGGCGCCGTGCCTTCCGGCGAGACAACGGTTTCGAGCGCTTCCACCATCAGCCGGTCCGTGGCCGGACTAATGACCTGCCGAACCATCTGGGGTGCATATTGGGCCACGACATTGCCGTTGCGATCCACCAGGCGATCTACGAGGATCGGCTGCATTAAACGGCCGTCATTGGCAATGGCGCTCACGGCCATGGCCATTTGCAGCCGCGTCACGGCCACGCCCTGCCCCATCGGAATTTGCACGATGGAAACCTTGCTCCAATCCCGGACCAGATGCAAAATGCCGGAAACCTCGCCGGGCAGCGGAATGCCCGTGCGCTGGCCAATGCCGAAATCGCGCGCATAATCGTAAAGCTGGTCGGCCCCCAAACGCAGTCCGATTTGGGCCGCGCCGATGTTCGACGACTTCGTGATAATCCCCTCGGTTGTGAGAATGCCGTGCGGCTCGGCATCGTGCAAAATATGACCGGCGTAGGCAAAATGGCCCTCGCCGCAGTCGAAAGGCTCGTTAAATTGCACCACCCCGTCGTTCAGGGCACCGGCCACGGTAACGATCTTGAACGTCGAACCGGGTTCCATGATATCGCTGATGACCCGATCGCGACGCGCGTCGGCGGGTGACGCACCGGGATTGTTGGGATCGAAATTGGGCAATGTGGCCATGGCCAGAATTTCTCCCGTCTGCGGGCGGATGACGATGCCGGTAATGCTAATGGGGGAGTGTTTCGCCATGGCATTGGTCAACGATGTTTCAACGATGTGCTGAATCACGCCGTCAATCGTAAGCACCACATTATAGCCGTCGCGCGGCGGCACGTCCTGATCCCGCAGCGATACCAGTTCCTGACGGCTGCGGTCCATTTCCGTTACGCGCCAGCCCGGCACACCGCTCAACGCAGAATTCATGGATAATTCAATGCCGTCCCGGCCCGAAGTCTCCAAAACCGTCTGGCCGTCCACCGACAATTCATCCGTGCTGACAAAACCCAGCACGTGTGCCGCGAGGGAGCCGTTGGGATACACGCGCAATTGGTCATCCACGGGATCGGTAAAGATCGCGTGAGCACGCAGGTTGCGGTAGAAAGCGCGCTGGTCCTTGGACAATCTGGCATCATCCGGGCCGAACGAAAGCCGGCTCATTGCCAGTTGAGCTTCCTGCCACGTTTCGTCCCTCACCTTGTGTTGCAAGACCACATAGCGGTTTGTGATGGTTTCACCTTTTTCATTCTGTCGCACGCGGGGAAGCAATCGCTGATATAAATCAGCCTCGTTTAAATGCAACAACGGGGCCAGCGCACGCGCCACCGCCGCCTGCTGGTTGCCGATCAAAACCGGGTCAGCGCAAACCGTTTTAACAAAAATACTGGTCGCCAGCAAATTGCCGCGCGCGTCCAAAATGCTGCCCCGGCGCGGCTCGCGGAAGTACTGAAGCTTCGTGTTCTGTTGCGCCAGCGCCGCCAGTTCGTCGTGACGCAATACCTGCAAATCCACCAGCCGGTAACCCAAGCCGGTGAACGCCAGGCCGAGCAGCGCCAGCAACAGCAGCACGCGTCTCAATTGCAGTCGTTTTATCATTGCAAAATGGCCAACCGCCCGCGGCGATCGGTTCCTCACCCGACGGCGTCACGGGCGGCGGCCAAAATTCTCAAATCACTGTGTCATCCCGCCATCCTGCCGCGCCGCAAATCGGCGACCCGGGTCGCCATTCGGCGGCGTTTCGACCAGCCGGTAAATTTGCGTTGGCTGGGCAGGCACCAGGCCAAGATTCAATTCCCGCACGCGCTCATCCAGCATCACGGGCGAACGTAACACGGCAAGTTGATCGCTTAACTTTTGATTCTCATCGCGTAACTGGGCCAGGCGGTTTTCACACGACGTGATTTCCTGGCCAAGCTTAAAAATCTGCCCTTTTTGCCAGACGTAGCCAACCGCCAGCCCGGCAATCGCCAGACACAAAAACAATGCCTTCAGCGCCGGGCCGAACCGGATCGCTGCCGATTGATTTCTTCGATTTTTTGCCATTTTCTCAATCGCAACGCCCGAAGGCGTCGCCCATTTCTGACGGCCATAAACCGCCACTATAGTTTCTCCAGCACCCGCAACTGGGCGCTCCGGCTGCGCGGATTTTCCATCAGTTCAACGTCGCCCGGCTTGATTGCCTTGCGCGTCACCCATTTCAATTCCGGCGCGCGCGGCGCGCGTAACTCCGGAACGTCCACCCCTCCCGTGAACGTGTAATCCCGCGCCCGTGCGCGCCCGAAATCCTTCACCGTCCGATCTTCCAGCGAATGAAATGTGATGACCGCCAATCGCCCGCCGGGTTTCAAAATATTCACCACCGCTTCCAACCCCAGTTTCAAAGAACCGATTTCGTCGTTCACCGCGATCCGCAGCGCCTGAAAAACTTTTGTGGCCGGGTGTGTCTTCTTACCCTGCCGCGGCGCCAGCCGTTCCAGTAAATCCGCCAATTGCCTTGTTGTTTCAAACTTGTGCTGCCGACGGTCATGCACAATCGCATTTGCAAACCGCCGCGATTCGCGCTCGCCGCCTAATTCCCAAAAAATTCTTGCGAGTTCACCGTCACTGGCCCCATTCACCAAATCCGCCGCCGTCAGCAACTGCCGCGTATCCATCCGCATGTCCAGCGGACCGTCGTGCTGGAAACTGAATCCGCGTTCCGGCGCGTCCAATTGCGGCGAACTCACGCCCAAATCCAGCAATACGCCGTCGCAACTCGAAGCCGGAACCCATCCGGCCAGTTCCGCAAAATTGCCGTGGCGGATTTCAAACCGGCCCGCAAATTCCGCCAGCCGCGCGCGCGCCGCTTCAACCGCGGCGCCATCGCGATCGCACCCAAACAGCCATCCAGTCGGCGAACTCGCGTTCAGGATGTTCACCGCGTGCCCAGCCCCACCGACCGTGCCGTCGGCGTAACGACCGCCCGGCTTCGGCTTCAGCGCGTCCAGCACCTCCGCCACCATCACCGGTTTGTGAACGAAATCGGGCACTGCGCATTGGATTTAAAATTCAGGCTGTCTTTACCCCAAAAATCTTGGCGCTCAAACGGCTCCATGAGTCTCCGCCGTTGGTTGGCGGCAAAATCGGCTCCCCCGCTTCAGGGGCGGTGCGTGATTTTATCGGCACAATCTCCACATCCGCGTCGCTGAGATCATTATGCATGACTTTTACCCGGTCCAATGAAAGCTCGGCTTGCGTGGGACGTTCTGCTTTTTTCGGCGCTTGCGGACGCGAGCCTCGCCAGAATGAAATCGGATTCAGTTTGCGGACCCAAGCCGCCCCACGGCGCCGGGCAACTGGAAAGGCTGGCAGTTTTTGAGTCTTGGTCTCGTCCGACACCATTGCTTTATTGTCCGGCGGCGCAACCGCCTTCGGTGCTGGTTCCTCCTTGACCGGCGGTGTAAACGGATTCTTCGGTGAAATGAATTTTGGCAGATAAGCGCGGTCGCAGATGCGATAGGCAATCTCCCGGCGCCCTCCAATGATGCTTTTCCCAGCGGCCAATAGTTTTCCAAGATTCATAATTTTATTCCGTCAATGTTTTTATTCCATCAATCTGAAGGCATCGGGTGCCAACGCCGCGTCGGCCGCCTGGACCTTCTGATAACTTTCCGGATTCCAAATCTCAAAGCGGTCCAGCAACCCGACCAGCACTGCTTCGTCTTTGATGCCCGCCCCACGCGCCATTTCGTCGGGCAGACAAATCCGCCCGGCCTTGTCCACGCTCGCCTGCGCTGAATCGCTGCCGATAATGCGTTTCAAGACGACCTTTTTGGGGTCGCTGTTCGGCATTTCATCAATAGACTTTATCAATTTCGCCATTTGCGTCGGCGGCAACACACGCACGCACGATCCCACCCCTTCTCGCGGCCAAAGGATCAACGTCAACTCCACCGCCGCCTTTTGCGGCCGCCACTTGGCCGGGATTTGCACGCGTCTTTTCTCATCCACACCGTGACGAAAGCGTGAATTGTAATAGGACGGCTCTGCATTTTTTGTGCTGCCCATTTGTGCGCAGGAAAAATCTTAAATCCATTTCTTCCCACAACGACCCACTTTTAAACACTTTTACCCACATTAGTCAACAAAAATGATATTAATTTTTTACGGGTTATTCAGGAGTTATTCACAGCCTGTTTTTGGGGTAAACCGCCCGGTCAACCTCAAGCTGTTTTCCCGCCGCCCACCTGCTAAACTTTGACCACGATGCGAACTGCTGATTTCGACTTTGTCCTGCCACCGGAACTGATCGCGCAACATCCCATGCCCCGGCGCGATGAGTCGCGGCTGTTGGTGCTGCACCGTGTAAACAGGCGGACGAACATCGGAGATTTCACGACGTGCTGGACTTTTTTTCCGCCGGGGACCTGCTGGTGCTGAACAATTCGCGTGTCATTCCCGCGCGGTTGCGCGGCGCAAATGCGCGCTCCGGCGGTCAATTTGAGATTTTGTTGGTGGAGGAAAACGCCCGCAATGATTGGTGGGCGATGTTGCGCCCTGCCAAACGCGCCCGCGGCGGCACGCAAATTGTTCTCCGTGACGCCAATGGCAATGCCACCGACATCCACGCGACGGTTCTCGAAACGAACGAGGCAGGCCATCGGCACTTGCAATTCTCCAACACGCCGGATCTCGGACTCGAACTGGAACGGCTCGGCGAAGTTCCCCTGCCGCCTTACATTACGCGGGCGAACGCGAACGAAATGCGCGAAGACCGGGAACGTTACCAAACCGTCTTTGCCATGACCGACGGCTCGGTTGCCGCGCCAACGGCCGGACTTCATTTCACGCGGGGACTACTGGAGCAAATCCATAATCAAGGGGTGCAAACTTGTTTCGTCACGCTGCACGTTGGTCCCGGCACATTTTTACCGGTCAAGACCGAGGTTCTTGCCGCGCATCGAATGCACGAGGAACGTTTTGAACTGGATGAAGCAACCGCGCGGGCGGTAAATGAAGCGAAGGCCGCCGGTCGCCGTGTGTTTGCCGTCGGCACGACGACCGTGCGGGTGCTGGAAAGCGTCGCGGCGCAAAACAGCGGAAAACTCACTAAAATCGCTGGAAAAACCAGCATTTTCATCCATCCGCCATTCCGGTTTCAAATCGTGGACGGATTGCTGACAAATTTTCATCTGCCGCGCTCGACGCTGTTGATGCTGGTCAGCGCCTTTGCCGCACCCGGTGAAACGCGGGGACGCGAGATGATTTTGTCCGCTTACGCGGAAGCCATTCGCGAGCATTACCGTTTTTTCAGTTACGGCGACGCCATGCTCATTCTTTGAGTTTCCTTTTGGATTTTTAGCCCTAAATTAGAACGCTGGTGAACTCAAAGTTGAAGACTCAGCAATCAAAATTGCCCTTTGTGCTGGTAAACATGGCGATGACGGCGGACGGGAAAATTGCCACGACCAATCGCGCGGTGTCGTCGTTCGCCAGTGCCCGCGATCACGAACATTTGCTCGAACTGCGTGCGACGGCGGACGCGGTGATGGCCGGCGCCCGCACGGTGGATTCCGCCGCCATCAATCTCGGACCCGGCCCGGCCAAGTTCCGCCGGCAGCGTGTCAAACGCGGGCTGGCGGAATATAATCTGCGGGTGATTGTCAGCCGTTCCGGTTCGGTGGATCCCCGGGCCAAAGTTTTCCAACGTCGTTTTTCGCCCATCATCATTCTTACCACGCGCCGCGCTGGCATGGCCCGGCTCCAGCGGTTGCGCGCTCTGGCCGACGTCGTGAAAATCTGCGGCCGGAAAGAAATCAATTTCAATGCCGCCCTTCAGTGGTTGCGGAAGAAATGGCGGGTCAAACGGCTGCTCTGCGAAGGTGGTGGCGAATTGAATGACGCTCTGTTCCGCGCGGGTTTGGTGGACGAACTTCACCTCACCATCTGCCCGAAAGTTTTTGGCGGTCGCCTCGCACCGACGATTGCGGAAGGACGCGGCTTCAGCCATCTGGCTGGCGCGGAACGGTTTCAGATCAAATCGTTGCTGCGGCTTGGCAACGAGTTGTTCACCGTTTTCTCCAAACTCAAATCGGGTCGTTGATGCAATACGAAACCAATACGCCAGATGCGCCGTCATCACTTTCGAGCGCGATCCATAACGGCGTTTGTCCGAGGCTAAAAACAGGGCAGGTTTTCGCCTGCCCTGCCGTGGTTTGAATTTTGATTAATGGGCTGTGCCCTTACGGACTGGTAACCCGGTAAAAGCGTTTGGGGTTACTCGTCGCGACCGAGTCGAGGAACAGATAAGTACTGTAGGAACCGTTCGCGGTCTCGGTTGGATGTCCGAGATTTGACCAACTGGCGAATGGCAAGGCAATGTTGGTGGTGCTCCAAACGGTCAGATCCGCGCTGATGCCGGGAACGTTGGTAAAAGTTATCTGGAAGCCGCTGGGCAGATTGGTCCCATTAAGCTTAGGCGGACTCACGGTCACCGCCAGCACGGGCGCAAATGCAATCCCCTTCAAGGTGGCTACCGAATCAGCGGTGTAAAGTGTGTCAACGGTAGTAACATTAATGGGCGCGTTCCATGTCGCGGAGTCATGCAGCTTGACAACACTGTTGCTGGCCGTGCCGCCGCTTCCCGTCGTGTAGTAAATGTCAACCCCACCCGAAGCATTAGTGGCAGCGCACAAGCCATCCCCACCATTCGGGGTGGGCCAACTGCCTGCGGATGAAAACATCGGGATACCGTTATCGTCATACCCAGAAAAGTAATACTTAAAAATGGTGCCCGACGTCGTGTTGGTGGTATCAATGTAGTAGGCGGTATCGTACATGTTGCCATTGTGCCCCGACTGGACCAAGTAGAAATCCACTACGTTGTTATCCACCGGGAAGCCATCCAGCGGATAAAGTTCTTCCGCCCCGCCGTTGTTGTATAACTCGGCCAGGACAAGGACAGTAGGCTGAGTGCCTCCGGCCTGTTGCAAGGCGTAAACCGTGCCGCCAAAACTTTTCAAAGATCGAACATTACTATTTGGCCCTCCGATGTAAGGATTATTAGGGTCAAATTGGCTATTCGTATAAACGCCGCCCTTATCTCCCATATACCAAGTCAGACTATCCAGCGTGGCAGCGCTGCGGGTCTGGTTTCCCGTCGTGTCTCCCAGTCCGGTGTAGTGTGCCTGCAAGACAAAAGCGCCGGCGGCATTCAAAGTTCCCGCGGCACGAGGATCAACGGTGGCTTCATCCGCAGTCGCCGAAGAGCCGTCTTGAAATCCGGTAAAACACACCAAGGTCCCATCCTCGCTGTCCGACAGCCTGCCAGTGGAACCAGCACTGCTCTGGCGCAACGCATTCGTACCCGTGGCACTGATCGGGAAAACATCTACAGGGGATGCCTGATCGTCTCCGGAGGCTCTCAACTCCAGGATGCTGAAGGTTGAATTTTTTGTCGCCATGTCCTCTTGCAGGACGGCTAGATCGCCGCGGGCGAAACCGGTTGCTGGCGGGGCAGGAATATTAAATGCAGATGAATTGGTCGTGGTGTAGGGCAGACTCCCCAAGCCACTGGCGCCGCTCGCGGTGAAGGTGATGGTTGCCCCGGAAACTGCGGACGAGCCGTTGACAGTGGCCGACAAATTGGTGAAAGAGGCGATGCCGTTGGTCAACAATTGCATGGTGCCGCTGCCGATTCCGAAACTCCAGCCGCTGCTAGGAGTCGCCGTATAAGTCGCCGAGCAGTTGGTCGCCACGTTATTGTACTGGTCGAAAACTTCCAACGCGGGCTGCTGGACGAGCGTGCCGCCATTGCCGGTTGGTGCCAGAGGTTCAGAAGTGATAACCAGTTGTTTTGGCACACCGGGCGCGATGTATTGGTTAAATGAATCAACACTGTAACCCGTGGCGGCGATTGAAACGTTAGCTGAACCGGCCGTTTGGAGCAGATTCGCAGGTACGGATGCAGCGGGGGTAAAAACGAGCTTACCGGCGGAAAAGGCGTACCCGGCAGTCAGTTGGGTTCCGTTCACTTTAACACTCGTAATGTTACCAATCCAATTATTGTTATTTGGGAATGTATTCGTAAACGGACCGTCCACCGTGGCAATGGGGGAAGGCGTGATCGTGGGCGGCGTGAGGACCGCGCCGCTGGAGGTGCCACTGATGGTAATGTTGTCGAATCGCCAGTTGCCCGAGCTGTTATTCAAAGCGGTTCCGGTTCCATCCACGCAGGAACTGCCCGTTGAAGCGTTCACCATCCTAAGGCCGAAATTCGGATCATTAGCCGCAGCCGGATCAGAAATGGTCGCGGTCAAATTGGTGAACCATTGCTGCCCGCCCGAGGTTGGTAAACAATTGACGTAATACCCTTGAACCGAATTGGGATCCGAATCTGCCGTGTTGTCCACGAACTGCAAGCTGCTGCCGGATTCGGCTGCAGGAATGGTAATCGGAAGATTGCTCCAAGTATTGCCATCCGTGGTGTATTCAAGCTGGAGATTTGCCTCACCACGTTTCGTCAAATACCAGTCAAAGCTGACCATGACGTTGGTGAATCCCGTGGTATCCATGTTGATTTGTGCTCCCTGCGTGCCCGGGGTCGCCGCTGACGACCAGCCATTGCCCGCTCCGTTCGCACGAACGCGCCAGATCTGAGTATAGTTGGTAATTCCGTTAGCCCCTGTATCTCCACTCGTACCTTGGAGGATGTCGGGGTCATTGGTTCCTACACCCGGCGTTGGGTAAACGTCCATGCCAATGGCTTCTGCCAATACTGCCCCGACGCAATTGTTGATGTTCGGAGTCGGGTTCGGATCGTAGTTGGTAATTGCCTCGTTCTCAAAGTTCCACTGAACGATGACGGTTTGGGCTTGGGTTGCTGACAACGAAGCGAGCAGTAACGCCGCTGTGCATACGAAACTTTTGGTTTTCATTGACTTTTTGGGGCGTTGTTTTTGTTTTATTCGCACACTCATTTTTGAACTGCGGCGATTATCCATTATCACGTCACAAGCAAATGGCGGCCGTGCAACAATCCTGTGACATTGGTTTATTATTTGCCGCCGCAATTTCTGGCAGCACTTCCGCAAAATCCACTTGGAAGTAGGGGCAGCCTCCAAAAGACGCGCATTTTGACTTGCGTCAGCATTGCCTCAGCGCAGATGTTGATCGAATAAAAATGGGCAATCTGGATGTGCTGCCAGCTCATCTATCGGGTTAATCTAATACGCACCCTAACTGCCATGGAAATTCCTCTTGTAGAAATTTTAAGACAACACCGGATGCGAATAAATTATGTTACACGCTTGTAACAATCCGGACGCTTTATCGTAACAGGCCTCATGCATTTATGTCCCAAGTGGAAGGAAGTTATTTTTTACCACCATCAAACGAAAGCATGATTTACAGTATGAACTTGAATCATAAGAAAAATTTCGGTTTCACATTGATTGAGCTATTAGTGGTCATCGCCATCATCGCCATTCTTGCCGCGATGCTGTTGCCGGCGTTGGCCAAGGCAAAAAACAAGGCTCAACAGGTTGGCTGTTTGAGCAACCTGAGGCAATGGGGGCTGGCCAACACGATGTATGTGGATGATAACAATCAGGTGTATCCCTGGCCGAGATACCAAGTGAGTTCAACCGCACAACAGGACAACCCGCTGTGGAGTGATGTCCAAACGTTTTATGATTTGGCCCAAGTGGGAAATCTGACCGCATCAGGAGATTCACCTAATGTCTGGTTAAATGCCCTGCCTTCCTACGTAGCTGGCCAGCCTTTGTATAAATGGGTGCTCAACCCCCTCGGTTTTGCCAGCACCAAGTCCATTTTCACCTGCCCAACCGCCGTCGCCCAGGGCATTAATCAGGCAGATATCCCCTCAAATCATGGGTACATGAAAGCCGCTGCGCGCCCGCTGTTTAATTATTCCATGAATTCGAAATCACTCGCCAACGAAGCCGCCAATGCCATCCTCAAATCCCCGATGATCGCCCATCCGTCAGCCTTCGTCCTGTTTTCAGATGTCCGCAACCGGTCCAATGAAACTCCGTTTTATGGCAGCGCGGCCAATCAAGTTGACCTTGCCACGCCGCATTGTTACACAACCCGTTTTTCCGCGCGCCACGACGGCTCTGGGGACATTACCTTCTCCGACGGTCATGTTGCCTCGTACAAATACACCTACGTCGTCAACACTTCCGGTAAGGACCCTGGTAATCCGGATATCAATTGGGATTGCAGCGGTAAAACCGTGCCTTGAAGACTTAACGGTCAAAAATGAAAAATTGTTCCTCCCATTTGAGCCGCCTCTTCACGGTGGTTCTTCTTTTCTCCCTGATGTGCGCGTTCGCGCCGCTGCGCGCGGACGACACGATGGCGCAACCAAGCCAGCCGGTTCAAACCCTTCATCTTTATTATTTGCCTCCCGGCAAACCCGACGTTATTGCCCTGCTGGCACCACCACCCCTGCCCGATTCGCCGGAACAAGCCGCCGACATGGCGGAAGTCCGCGCCGTTTGCCATGACGCTCCCGGCAAGGATGTTGCCACCGCCTTTTCGGAAAAGAAGTTCACTATTTTTAATTTCACCCCGGCCATCGGCCCGTTTTTTGTACCGGGCAAATTCCCCAAGACCGAAGCGTTCTTCCACCGCGTGCAAAAGGACGCCGAGACCGTGACCGACAACGCCAAGGATTTTTACAAACGTCCGCGCCCGTATGTCCTCGATCCGGGCCTCGCCTCCGGGAAACTGGAAAAGAGCTTCAGCTATCCCAGCGGCCATTCCACGGAATCCATGGTCTTGGCGCTGGTGCTGGCTGAAGTTTTTCCCGACAAACATGATGCCATCATTGCCGAAGCGCGCAACATCGGCTGGCTTCGCGTGGAAATTGCCCGGCATTACCCCACGGACATTTATGCCGGGCGCGTGCTGGCCCAGGCCATTGTCCGCAGAATGAACAAAAGTCACAAATTCCAGCGCGACCTCGCCGCAGTCCGGGCCGAGGTTGCCGGCGCACAAAGATAAGGTAATGTCACATAATTGTAACCTGCCGTCCGTTTATTTGTAACTTGAATATGGACAATGGCAGCATTAAAGGCTATGATTTCAGGAGAATCAGTCTTTAACTGGATTAACAACAATCAACAGTAACAAAGGAGAAAAATGAAAACCAAAAAAATCGTTTCCATGGCGGCATTGCTTGCTGCCTCATTGTCGGTGGCTCAAGCCCAAATCATAGCGGACTGGGACTTCGACGCAGTTGGCGCCATTGCCGCGCCGTATAATACTCCATCGGCCACCAGCGGTGCTGGCTCAGCCACCGAACTTGGCATGAACAACAACTACACCTTCAACGGTGGTGAAGGCCCCGGGAGTATCGCCTGGTGTGACGTACTTGCATCAGCCGGCGCCTCTACGGGAGCCGGATCTTACGGATGGCGTGTTCGCGGGCCTAGTAATTCTAGCGGTGGAGGTGCTGGTCAATCTAATGGTTGGAACAGCCAGGCTCCTATTGCCACCCAAGGTGCGGAATTTGCAGCAAGCACAGTTGGATTTCAAAATATCACTGTCTCGTTTGATATTAACACGACGGCCCAAGCTGAAGGGAATCTTGCTCTTCTATACACCACCGACGGCATCAATTGGCTTGACGCCACGATCAGTTCGGCCGGCACTTTGGGCACGATCCAAAACAATACGACCAGTGCAAATACGATAATGGGCAGCTACGTCAAACTGGGCTCTGGCTGGAACAACCTAATAACCGCCAACATATCTGATTCGAACGCAGCTGATGACCCAAACTTCGCTATCGAGGTCGTTAATGCCTCGACTGGGGCCGACTGCGTGAATGTGAGTGGTGCGGCCTTGAATAACAGCTCCGGCAACTGGCGCTATGACAACATCGTCATCAGCGGCACTACTGTCGTTCCAGAACCTTCCACCTTGGCTTTGGCCGGGTTGGGTTTGATGGGCTTACTCGCTATCCGCCAGCGCAACCGGAAAGCCTGAACGGGACTTTACCTCCTGACAAACGCGCAGGTCGGCTGATCTACGCGTTTTTTATTTCTCCAACGCGCCGGCCTTTGTTTCCACCCAACGTGCAAAAAGCCACAGCAAATCGCTCAAACGGTTGAGATAAATCACAACTTCCGGATTTAATGGTTCACCCGTCTCCTTCAAGACACACACGCGCCGTTCCGCCCGGCGGCAGACCGTCCGCGCCATATCCAAGGCTGCAGAAGTCAGGCTCCCGCCCGGCGTCGCCCAGCCTTTGAAACTGACGTTCTGTGCCTCGATTTCCCGGACGAGCGCGTCGAGTTTTGCCGTCATCTCCGGTGTAACGACCGGATAATCGTCTTTTGCATAATGCGGCAAATCCTCCGGCGACACAGCCAGCTCACCCATCAACGTAATGAGGTCTTTCTGAATCGCCAGCAAATTTTCGGCGACAAAAATTTCCTTGGCCGCCGCCCGCGCCAAACCCAGCGCGGCGTTCAATTCGTCCACTGTGCCGTATGCTTCCACGCGCGGATGATTTTTTGAAACGCGCCGGCCATACATTAACGCCGTCGTGCCGTCATCGCCGGTCTTGGTCACAATACTCACGCCGACAGCTAATCCGCGCGACGCCCGTTTGCCAAGCAGAACCCGTCGTAAATTTTCGTTCCTCCACTCCGGTTGCGGGCAATCCCGAACGAACCCGCCTGAAAGTCCGGCGTTCCGGGGGGATTCGTGCCAGCTATTCTCCATCGTCGGACAGGTGTTTGGGGTGGGATTTGTTCGGAGACTTCACCGGGTGATGATCCAGCGCCGGCGGGAAGGCCGGTGTTGGCGGCAAAGTCAGTTTTTGGTAGGCCAGAATGCCTTTGACAATCGCCTGCGCCATCTGGCGGCGGTAGGCGGCGCTGTAAATTTTTTTGCTCTCATAGGGATTGGTCATGTAGCCGCCCTCGATCAAAATCGCCGGCATCCGGGCGTCGCGCAGCACGGCAAAGCGGGCGCGCCGCACGCCGCGGTCTTCCGCGTTCAAATTCTCCACGAGCGACTTTTCGATTTGATAGGCGAACAGCAGGCTGGCGTCCTCGTCACGGTTGGCAGGCGTCGGACCGTGATTGCTCCCTTCGCCGCGGGCGTTGGTGGAACTCGCGCCAACAGGCGTAATGCAATAAGTTTCGGGGCCTTCCACCTCGTCGCGGCCGACTTGGGTGGCATTGAAGTGCAGGCTCACAAACAAATCCGAGCCGAGCCGGTTGGCCAGCGCCGGACGCGCCGGCAAATCCACATACGTATCCTTCGTGCGCGTCATGATGACATTGAACCCCGCCCGCCGGAGCTGGTCGCGCACTTCTGCCGCCAACGCGAGCGTATAGACCTTTTCATAGTGCCAGCCCACGCGGTTGCCCGTGTCCCGTCCGCCGTGGCCGGGGTCGAGGCAGATGGTTCTGATGAAGGCCGGCCGCACATACCGGGGCGGAAACAACAGCGGGCGGATGGCCGCGTTGAGATCAAATTGTGCGACCAACGCCATGCCATTCTGGCTCGCGATGGGAAACGATAAAGCGACTTGGACGCCGTTGATTTCCACGTAATGCGAATCCACGTCAAAAATGAGGCGGGTCGTGCGATTCGTGGCAACCATTTCGCCCCGCCGGAGCCAGGCGCAATGCAAGCCGTCCGCGCGCGCCCAACTTTCAACCGGCACATAATTCTGGCCGTTGAAGCGAAAGAACCCGGACTGGTAAGCGGCGGCGTGCGTCAGCACCAATCCCGACAATAAAAATAGCGGCACGAAAAAACATCTCACGATGGCGCAATCTGCAATCCATCTTGTCCCGGCTCAAGCGAAATTTGATTTTGACAGGCGCCGTGACCGAACGCCAAATTCGGGCATCATTCAAAATTTCAACCCAAGGCAGATTCGGTTTCGCGGAGTGGCTCTGGCGCTTGGCTTGCTCCTGCTCACCGCATCAGGCGCGAAAGCGGAAACGGAACTGGTCGTGGCCGCCGACGGCAGCGGGCAATTCACCAGCGTGCAGGCTGCCATCAACGCCGTACCGCAAAACACCAGCCTCACCAACTGGTGTGTGATCCTGATCAAGCCCGGCATTTATAAGGAACTTATTTACCTTCAGCGCGAAAAACATTTCGTCTGTTTGCTGGGCGAGGATCCAGAAAAGACGGTGCTGACCTATGATTTGTACGCGAACCTTCCCGGCCCGGACGGCAAACCGATCAGCACCTTTCGCACACCTTCGACGGTAATTGACGCAGACGATTTCGTTGCGGAGAACCTGACGTTCCAAAATTCCGCTGGTCCCAAGGGCCAGGCGCTGGCCGTGCGGCTGGATGGCAACCGTATTATTTTCCGCAACTGCCGGTTTCTCGGGTGGCAGGACACCATTTTCTGCGACCGGGGACGGCATTACTACACGAATTGTTATATTGCCGGGGCGGCGAATTGCGCCAAAAGTTTTGTTACCCGTGAGGGGGTGAAAAAGGGGGTAAAATGATACGTTGCGCCAAAAGTGACTGTTACCGTGGGCGGAATGGACAAAACCATGAGTCAACGGACACGGACGGAAATATTAACGAAGTTGCGGCGGCGATACCAAAGCGCTGGCGCGGAGCACAAAAAGAAGCTGTTGGATCAAGCGCAGGAGCTGTTGGGCTATCATCGCAAGGCGGCGATTCGAGCTTTGTGCGCGGCGGAGTGGGTGCGTGGACCGCGGATCATAACCGGGCGTCCGGTGCTGTATGAACCGGGTCTGTTGCGGCGCTGGCTGCGTCCGATCTGGGCGGCGAGCGACTATGCCTGCGGGCGGCGGTTGGTGGCGATGTTGCCGGAGTGGATACCGGCCTATGAGCAAGATGAGCGGCGCTTGCCTGAGGAGGTGCGGGAGAAACTTTTAATGGCCAGCGGGCGGACATTGGATCGGTTGTTGGAGCCGTTGCGTTTTGAGCGGGCGGGACGTTCGCTGACGCGGCCCGGCACATTGCTGCGGCAGCAGATTCCGATCCGTGGGAGCCTCTGGGAGGAGGGCAAAGCGGGCTGGTTGGAGGTGGACACGGTTGCCTTGTGCGGAGGCAGCGTAGCCGGAGAATTTGTGTGGATGGTGGATGCTGTGGATTACGCGACCAGTTGGGTGGAGTTGCGGGCGATGTGGGGGCGCGGCCAAGCCGGAACGCTGGCCGCATTGCGCGATATGGAGGAAAGCTTGCCCTTTGATCTCTTGGGTTTGGATAGTGACAACGGAGGAGAGTTTTTAAACCATCACGTTTTAAGCTGGCTGCAGAAGAGGCCCCGGCCGGTGTTCATGACCCGCAGCCGGCCTTACAAAAAGGATGACAATGCGCATGTGGAGCAAAAGAACTGGACGCACGTCCGCCAATACTTTGGGTATGAGCGGCATGACAATCCTGAGGTCGTCGAGTCCATCAACGCCTTGGTCAAGGGAGCCTACGGGCAGTTGCTCAACTATTTCCACGTCACATTAAAATTAGAGCGTAAAGAACGCTCCGGAGGAAGTCTCAAACGAATCTACGGCCCGGCCCAAACGCCCCTGGCGCGGGTCCTGGCCAGCGCCCAAGTGACGCCGCAAACCAAGCAGCGTCTGGAGCAGGAAAAGGCCGCTCTGAATCCTTTCGCGTTGAAACGAGAGGTCACCCGCAGCTTGAAAATGATCGCCTCCCTGCGCCAGGTTCGCCCCTGAAAACCAAATAAAGAAACCACGCGCAAAGCGCGTGGTTTTGAATCTGCCCCCTATAAGGGGGCAAAGCCCAGCCCCCACAGGGGGCTGGGCCACGCGCGTCATCCCCGGTTTTGTCGTTATCGGCTAAACCGAAACTCTTCCTGTCTCTGTTCCTGCTGTTCTTGATATTTTACATACTTCCATATCTTTTCTTCATCCAACCCCACCGTGCCCACACAGTAACCCTCCACCCAGAAGTGGTTGCCCCAATACGGTCGCCGCCGCAGGTCGCGGAACGCCCCAAACAGTCGGATTGCGCTTTTGCCCTTCAACCGCCCCATGTAATCCGAGATCCGCACCTTCGGCGGAATCATCACCACCAAATGCACGTGATCGGCCTGCACATTCAACTCCACCACCTCACACTCCATTTGCCGACTCTGCTCCCGAATACACAACTCCGCCTCCTCTTTTATCTTCCCTGCCAACACCCGATACCTATACTTCGGACACCAAACAATGTGATATTCGCAATACCAGATCGTATGCGATTGCTTTCGGAATCTGCTCATGTGTTCTTCCTTTCTCGTTCGTTGTGGGGACAACGCGAGAACCGAATTACCATGAGCAGTTCCTTTGGCCTAGCCTTTGCCTCTAACCATGTCCACAGGACATGGTTTCTGAATCATCAATGAACTCTCCCCCACACCCCCAAAAAAGATGACCCACGTATTCGACCGCAGGGGGGTGCGAGCTTTAGGCTCGAAGCTCGCCCCCCTGCTCATTTTAGCTGGCAATCGAACATCAAGAAACGTAGAACGAACAACAAAAAATAAAGCCAAACGGGTAACACTACTTTTGGCACAACGAATCACACTTCCGGGTAACAGTTACTTTTGGCGCACGGCGCGCGAGCAATAAATTTCCGCCGTCAATCGGCTGATTGCCAAAACTGATTTCCGGCACGCCGCAAATCGGCTTTGAGCGGTTGGTGATGGCTAGGTCAGTGCCTTCAACCAGATATGGGCTGATGTTTTTGGCAGGCGTGACGGTGGCTTTTTCTGTTTCGTAATCGTAAATGCGTTTGTTCGGCGTATCGAACTCCGCAAAGCCGATGATGACAACATGAACGTGCGCTTTGCCACGCGCTTCGCTCGCCCATGCAAACGTCCGATGCGCAAAATGAATCTTTGCGTGAAAATGTTGGAACAAATAATTCCAGAGTGTGCCAGCTTGTTCGCCCTGCGAAATGGAACTGGTCGAGACGAATCCGACGACGATGCGCGTGCCGCGAATGTAATCAGCAGCTTTGAAATACCAGCCGGTCACAAAATCTAGCAGACCATGACTTTCCACGTCGCCCGCAATAGCATCCATGTCTGCGCGTTGTGCATCGGTCTGAAATTTCGCGCCGACAAACGGCGGATTGCCGAGGACGTAATTGCATTTGTCTGGCGGGAGAATTTGTTTCCAATCCAACCGGAGCGCATTCCCGCAATGAATGTGCGGTGATTTCTTGAGCGGAAGTCGCTGGTAAAGTTGGCCGAAGGCGGAGGAGATTTTCTGGTTCATCTGATGATCCATGAGCCATAACGCGACCTCGGCAATGCGCGCCAGCCATTCTTCGATCTCAATGCCGTAAAACTGGTCCACATCCACCTGCGAGAGACGGTTCACTTCGTCAAGGGTGAGTTCGCGTTGCAATCGGCGCTGACCCTTGGCCTCGACGGTCAACAATTCTTCGAGCGTTTCAAGCTCAAGTTGGCGGAGTTCGCGGTAGGTGATAACGAGGAAGTTGCCGCAACCGCAGGCGGGGTCGAGAAAGCGCAGGTCACAAATTTTTTTGTGGAATTCCGCCAATCGTGCCTTGCGTCCGGTGGATTTATCCTGCTTGCGGGCTTCAAACTCGACACGCAGGTCGTCGAGGAACAGCGAGCGCGCGACTTTGAGAATATCGCGCTCGCTGGTGTAGTGCGCGCCGATCTGCCGCCGTTCCTTCGGCTGCATGATGGATTGAAAGAGCGAGCCAAAGATGGCAGGCGAGATGCGCGACCAGTCCTTTTCACAACAGCCGAGCAGCGCGTTGCGCATATCGCGATTGAATGCGGCGAAGCCAAGATGTTCATTGAACAAATCGCCGTTGACGTATGGAAACGCGGCGAGGGTTTCATCGAGGTTCTTTTGGCGCTTCTCCGGCGACGTGTTGAGCACTTCAAAAAGGAGAGCGAGGCATTGCCCCAAATCCGAACCGTCTGGTGCGGTGCGGTTTTCGAGAAAAAGATGAAACGATTCGCGCTCGAAAATGCCGGTGTCTTCGGCAAAGAGGCAAAATAGGATTCGGACGAGAAAACGTTCAAGGTCATGGCCGGTATAGCCACCGGCTTCGAGGGCGTCATGAAGATTGCCGAGAATTTCGGCGGCCTCAATGTTGATCGGGTCTTCTTCCTTGTAGATGTGCTGCTTGTAGCCGGGGATGAAGGCGAAGGCGTGGATGTATTTGTGAAAATCAGTGAGCGGAAATTCAATGGTCGTGCCGCGCCGTTTGTCGAAGAGCGGCAGATCGCGCTGTTCCTCCGGCTCAAGGTCGTGCAGCGCGACGCGCGCGAAATCAGAGACGATGATGTAGCGCGGGATTTCGGCGTGTCGGCCTTCGTTGGCAAGGTCTTGGATGTAATTGAACGCCTGCGCCTTCGCTTTGCCGAGGTCTTCGGCAAAACTTTTATGTTCGACGAGCAACACGCCCCGCCAAAGCAGGTCAATGAAGCCGTAAGTTCCCGAAATGCGTTTCGCCGGTTCTTCAAAGCTGGCTACGACGCGGCGCTTGATGCCGAAGACTTGAAAGAATTCGTTCCAGAAAGTCTGTTTCTCGGCGCTCTCGCTGGTCGCGCCCTTCCATTCGCCAGAAAATTTAATGGCGTTGTGACGGATTTCGTTCCAGGAAATCGGCATGGCTGTTCGCTCGCGCGCAAATCAGCCTGCTGTGTGGTGACTGTCCTCTGTGGAAACTCTGGTGCCCGAAATAAAAATGGGACGCACTTACTTACGTCCCACAACAGGCACCTAGGAGGCCCCACAGAGGAACGCTTTCAGTGCGCCCCGGCTGGGGCGCACTTCAAACGCTGTCCTCTGGTCGAAATTCCTAGGTTTCGTTGTGAACAGCAGCCGAAGCTACGCGAATTGTTTTGTAAAAAATTTAGTTGATTGACATTTCTTTTTCCGAACGCGCCGAGTTTAGCCGAAATACCGGCATAGCGACAATGCCCGATTTTTTCTTCGCGCTGACCGAAGCCTGGTCGAATCACCGAGACAAGCGTGCCTCGCGCCTGGAATTGTATGCGTTCGCTCGCGCCGTCAAGGTCGAACGCCCTTTTGCCCGCGTCTCCACCATTGACTGCGCTCGCTTCGCCGGGAAGAATGGCGCTTAGGAAGCGCACGCTGCAATGGAAAGTTCAACTCATGTTACGAATCCATCGGCGCTCTGATTAAAGCTGGACGGGACTGATTTTATGTTGTAAAAACATATCACTTTTTTCAACATGAAAAGACAGTCGAAATCAACGCAAGTCATTGAGCCAAAAGCGAGAGCGATTATATTTGGCCACGGCAGGGGTTGGGTCTTTACCCCACGAGACCTTACCCAGCTTGGAGACCCGCGTTCGGTCGGCATGGCTTTGACTCGCCTTTCTCGCAAAGGCGTTATTCGCCAGCTCGCGCGGGGGCTTTACGATTATCCGATAGATCATCCTGCATTGGGCCGCGTGGCCGCATCCGCTGACGCGGTAGCTAAGGCGCTGGTCAGCCGCGACTCTGTCCGGCTTCAACCCGCCGGTGCCTACGCCGCAAATGTCCTCGGTCTTTCCGATCAGGTGCCGATGAAAATCGTCTTCCTGACCGACGGAACATCCCGACGGGTCAAGCTCGGCCAGCGCGAAATCATTCTCAAGCACACCACCCCGCGCAACGTCGCCACCGCCGGGCGCAAAAGCGGCACGGTCATTCAAGCTCTCCGTCACCTGGGTCAACGCCATGTGAACGACAAGGCGCTTGCCATTCTACGCCGACAACTCGACGACACTGACAAGGCACAACTGCTGAAAGACCGCAAACATGCCCCGGCGTGGGTCGCGAACATTCTGCAACGGCTCGCCGCCGGGACGCCCTGAATTATGGATGGCTTCTTAAAAATGTCGCCGCAAGAACGTCGGCTCGCCTGCCTTCAGGTCGAGGAGAAAATGCGCTTGCAGGCCGCAAGCGTGGAAAAAGATTTCTGGATTTGCTGGACGCTGCGCGAACTTTTCGCGCTGCCGGAAATTGGACCGCACCTCACCTTCAAGGGCGGCACTTCACTTTCCAAGGCGTGGAAACTTATTGAGCGCTTCTCCGAAGACATTGATCTCATCGTGGACAAGCAAACTCTTGGCTTCGCCGGCGGTGCCTCACCCGACAAAGCTCCGAGCAAAAAGCAACGCAAGCTCCGCCTCGAAGCCCTCATGGAAGCCTGCCGGATTTGGGTGCAAAATACTTTACAACCCGCGCTCGCTGCCCGCATCAATGCCGTGCTCGGCCAGACCGGATGGAAACTCGAAGTTGATCCCGACATGGACGACGGCCAATGCCTTCTGTTTCACTATCCCGGTGTCTTTGCCCCGACCGAAGCCGGTTATGTGCGTCCGGTTGTGAAAATCGAACTTGGTGCCCGCTCCGATGACTGGCCGCATCAGGAAAAACCGATTCAACCCTATCTTGCCGAAGTCTTCCCGCAATTGGCAATGGGTGCAACTTTTCCCGCCCGCGTTCTCGCCGCCGAACGCACCTTCTGGGAAAAAGCCCTGCTCCTGCACGAAGAAACATTCCGTCCCGCTGACAAACCACGCAAAATCCGCATGGCCCGGCACTATTA
>CAWBKH010000007.1:0-158692 GCA_963789335.1 uncultured Verrucomicrobiae bacterium | reverse complement strand
ACTCACGCTGCCCGTGTCCGCCGCCAATACCCCGGCCAGAACCACGCTGTTGCTGGTAATCGTCGCCACGGTCGTCCCGTCATACACCTTGTTGTTGGCGCTCAGCCCCGAACTGATCGTCACCCCCGCCTTCGTGATGTTCGCGCTCAACCCCGTCGGCTGGCCCAGGCTGTAGTTCCCCGCCGCGCTCCCCGTCAAACTCAATCCGCTCACCGTCACCCCGATCCCCGTCCCGGCATTGGCGCCGGCAAAGGTCGCCACGTAACCGTTGGTGTTCAAACTCACGCTGCCCGTGTCCGCCGCCAATACCCCGGCCAGAACCACGCTGTTGCTGGTAATCGTCGCCACGGTCGTCCCGTCATACACCTTGTTGTTGGCCGTAAGCCCCGAACCGATCGTCACCCCCGCCTTCGTGATGTTCGCGCTCAACCCCGACGGCTGGCCCAGGCTGTAGTTCCCCGCCGCGCTCCCCGCCAGACTCAACCCGCTCACCGTCACCCCGATCCCCGTCCCGGCATTGGCGCCGGCAAAGGTCGCCACGTAACCGTTGGTGTTCAAACTCACGCTGCCCGTGTCCGCCGCCAATACCCCGGCCAGAACCACGCTGTTGCTGGTAATCGTCGCCACGGTCGTCCCGTCATACACCTTGTTGTTGGCCGTAAGCCCCGAACCGATCGTCACCCCCGCCTTCGTGATGTTCGCGCTCAACCCCGACGGCTGGCCCAGGCTGTAGTTCCCCGCCGCGCTCCCCGCCAGACTCAACCCGCTCACCGTCACCCCGATCCCCGTCCCGGCATTGGCGCCGGCAAAGGTCGCCACGTAACCGTTGGTGTTCAAACTCACGCTGCCCGTGTCCGCCGCCAACACCCCAACCAACACCACGCTGTTGCTGGTAATCGTCGCCACGGTCGTCCCGTCATACACCTTGTTGTTGGCCGTAAGCCCCGAACCGATCGTCACCCCCGCCTTCGTGATGTTCGCGCTCAACCCCGACGGCTGGCCCAGGCTGTAGTTCCCCGCCGCGCTCCCCGTCAAACTCAACCCGCTCACCGTCACCCCGATCCCCGTCCCGGCATTGGCGCCGGCAAAGGTCGCCACGTAACCGTTGGTGTTCAAACTCACGCTGCCCGTGTCCGCCGCCAATACCCCGGCCAGACACCACGCTGTTGCTGGTAATCGTCGCCACGGTCGTCCCGTCATACACCTTGTTGTTGGCCGTAAGCCCCGAACCGATCGTCACCCCCGCCTTCGTGATGTTCGCGCTCAACCCCGTCGGCTGGCCCAGGCTGTAGTTCCCCGCCGCGCTCCCCGTCAAACTCAATCCGCTCACCGTCACCCCGATCCCCGTCCCGGCATTGGCGCCGGCAAAGGTCGCCACGTAACCGTTGGTGTTCAAACTCACGCTGCCCGTGTCCGCCGCCAATACCCCGGCCAGAACCACGCTGTTGCTGGTAATCGTCGCCACGGTCGTCCCGTCATACACCTTGTTGTTGGCCGTAAGCCCCGAACCGATCGTCACCCCCGCCTTCGTGATGTTCGCGCTCAACCCCGTCGGCTGGCCCAGGCTGTAGTTCCCCGCCGCGCTCCCCGCCAGACTCAATCCGCTCACCGTCACCCCGATCCCCGTCCCGGCATTGGCGCCGGCAAAGGTCGCCACGTAACCGTTGGTGTTCAAACTCACGCTGCCCGTGTCCGCCGCCAATACCCCGGCCAGAACCACGCTGTTGCTGGTAATCGTCGCCACGGTCGTCCCGTCATACACCTTGTTGTTGGCCGTAAGCCCCGAACCGATCGTCACCCCCGCCTTCGTGATGTTCGCGCTCAACCCCGTCGGCTGGCCCAGGCTGTAGTTCCCCGCCGCGCTCCCCGCCAGACTCAACCCGCTCACCGTCACCCCGATCCCCGTCCCGGCATTGGCGCCGGCAAAGGTCGCCACGTAACCGTTGGTGTTCAAACTCACGCTGCCCGTGTCCGCCGCCAATACCCCGGCCAGACACCACGCTGTTGCTGGTAATCGTCGCCACGGTCGTCCCGTCATACACCTTGTTGTTGGCCGTGATCCCCGAACCGATCGTCACCCCCGCCTTCGTGATGTTCGCGCTCAACCCCGTCGGCTGGCCCAGGCTGTAGTTCCCCGCCGCGCTCCCCGCCAGACTCAACCCGCTCACCGTCACCCCGATCCCCGTCCCGGCATTGGCGCCGGCAAAGGTCGCCACGTAACCGTTGGTGTTCAAACTCACGTTGCCCGTGTCCGCCGCCAACACCCCAACCAACACCACGCTGTTGCTGGTAATCGTCGCCACGGTCGTCCCGTCATACACCTTGTTGTTGGCCGTGATCCCCGAACCGATCGTCACCCCCGCCTTCGTGATGTTCGCGCTCAACCCCGTCGGCTGGCCCAGGCTGTAGTTCCCCGCCGCGCTCCCCGCCAGACTCAACCCGCTCACCGTCACCCCGATCCCCGTCCCGGCATTGGCGCCGGCAAAGGTCGCCACGTAACCGTTGGTGTTCAAACTCACGTTGCCCGTGTCCGCCGCCAACACCCCAACCAACACCACGCTGTTGCTGGTAATCGTCGCCACGGTCGTCCCGTCATACACCTTGTTGTTGGCCGTAAGCCCCGAACTGATCGTCACCCCCGCCTTCGTGATGTTCGCGCTCAACCCCGACGGCTGGCCCAGGCTGTAGTTCCCCGCCGCGCTCCCCGTCAAACTCAATCCGCTCACCGTCACCCCGATCCCCGTCCCGGCATTGGCGCCGGCAAAGGTCGCCACGTAACCGTTGGTGTTCAAACTCACGCTGCCCGTGTCCGCCGCCAACACCCCGACCAACACCACGCTGTTGCTGGTAATCGTCGCCACGGTCGTCCCGTCATACACCTTGTTGTTGGCCGTAAGCCCCGAACCGATCGTCACCCCCGCCTTTGTGATGTTCGCGCTCAACCCCGTCGGCTGGCCCAGGCTGTAGTTCCCCGCCGCGCTCCCCGTCAAACTCAATCCGCTCACCGTCACCCCGATCCCCGTCCCGGCATTGGCGCCGGCAAAGGTCGCCACGTAACCGTTGGTGTTCAAACTCACGTTGCCCGTGTCCGCCGCCAATACCCCGGCCAGAACCACGCTGTTGCTGGTAATCGTCGCCACGGTCGTCCCGTCATACACCTTGTTGTTGGCCGTAAGCCCCGAACCGATCGTCACCCCCGCCTTCGTGATGTTCGCGCTCAACCCCGTCGGCTGGCCCAGGCTGTAGTTCCCCGCCGCGCTCCCCGTCAAACTCAATCCGCTCACCGTCACCCCGATCCCCGTCCCGGCATTGGCGCCGGCAAAGGTCGCCACGTAACCGTTGGTGTTCAAACTCACGCTGCCCGTGTCCGCCGCCAATACCCCGGCCAGAACCACGCTGTTGCTGGTAATCGTCGCCACGGTCGTCCCGTCATACACCTTGTTGTTGGCGCTCAGCCCCGAACTGATCGTCACCCCCGCCTTCGTGATGTTCGCGCTCAACCCCGTCGGCTGGCCCAGGCTGTAGTTCCCCGCCGCGCTCCCCGTCAAACTCAATCCGCTCACCGTCACCCCGATCCCCGTCCCGGCATTGGCGCCGGCAAAGGTCGCCACGTAACCGTTGGTGTTCAAACTCACGCTGCCCGTGTCCGCCGCCAATACCCCGGCCAGAACCACGCTGTTGCTGGTAATCGTCGCCACGGTCGTCCCGTCATACACCTTGTTGTTGGCGCTCAGCCCCGAACTGATCGTCACCCCCGCCTTCGTGATGTTCGCGCTCAACCCCGTCGGCTGGCCCAGGCTGTAGTTCCCCGCCGCGCTCCCCGCCAGACTCAATCCGCTCACCGTCACCCCGATCCCCGTCCCGGCATTGGCGCCGGCAAAGGTCGCCACGTAACCGTTGGTGTTCAAACTCACGTTGCCCGTGTCCGCCGCCAATACCCCGGCCAGAACCACGCTGTTGCTGGTAATCGTCGCCACGGTCGTCCCGTCATACACCTTGTTGTTGGCGCTCAGCCCCGAACTGATCGTCACCCCCGCCTTCGTGATGTTCGCGCTCAACCCCGTCGGCTGGCCCAGGCTGTAGTTCCCCGCCGCGCTCCCCGCCAGACTCAATCCGCTCACCGTCACCCCGATCCCCGTCCCGGCATTGGCGCCGGCAAAGGTCGCCACGTAACCGTTGGTGTTCAAACTCACGTTGCCCGTGTCCGCCGCCAATACCCCGGCCAGAACCACGCTGTTGCTGGTAATCGTCGCCACGGTCGTCCCGTCATACACCTTGTTGTTGGCCGTAAGCCCCGAACTGATCGTCACCCCCGCCTTCGTGATGTTCGCGCTCAACCCCGTCGGCTGGTTCAAGATGTAGTTGCCAGCATTGCTACCATTCAACGTCAACCCAGTAATTTGCACCGTCTTGTTTGTCCCCACATTCGGATCCACAAATGCCCCACTGGCTCCACCGGTATTAAGGGTTATGCCAGAACCAGCCAACCCTTCACCTGTCAGCATGGCTCCACTCACATTCAGTGTCGAAGCAACTGTTCCGTCGTAGATCTTGTTCGCTGCCGTTATTCCAGTCACGGTCAACTGCCCGGCATTCACCGTCAGCAAAAAACTATTGGTGGCACTCATCCCGTCGCTGTCAGTGGCAATCACGCTGATGGTGCTCGACCCGATCGTATTTGGCTCGGGTGTCAACGTAATTGTGCGATTTGTGCTTGAGCCACCAAACGAGATATCAGTACTTGCATTTACCAGCGTCGGGTTTGATGATGTGGCTGTTACCACCAAATTCGAGGCTGGAGTCTGTACATCTTCAACTTCAAAAGGAATCGCTGCCGTCGGCGTGTTCACCGGAGTTGATTGATTTGTGAGGCCACTGATGTTGGGCGGTGAAACCGTCGTAATCGCCAGACTCCAACCTCCAGCAATCTGACCGCTATCCCCGGCTCCGCCATCAGATACATACAAGGACCAAGTCCCGTTGGGCGAAAGGCCATCAAACGTGGCCAAGTTTGTCGAGTACGGGGGCGGGTTGGTGGGCGCCGGTGGCGGAAAACCGTAAGGTCCCGGATACGTGTGGTTCGGCGCATAATCGGTGGGCAGAAAGGTGCCATCAGCCATTGGATAGTCCGACGGGATCGTATAGTCCGCCTGGTCCAATAGCGTAAACGTGATGTTCGTCATGGGAAAGCCGCCCACCGCATCGGACATGAGTACCACAGCCTGGCCCTCGGGCCCGACCAGAAGCACATTTACGTCGTTTGGAGAGGTGTGACTCATGCTGTGCAGGGTCACCATCAAATTCGTAATCGTTCCCGCCTCCCCGGAGACGTTTATCGTGGACGGGTACGGCGTGGCAGTACCAAGAGAAGGAATCACAATATCCGAAGGATTAGCAAACACATCAGTTCCGTTACCCGGTGGATTAGCCGTGAGCAGAAACGAAGTGTTCGTGCTGTTATAACCGTTACCTACGGTAACGGTAATCGTGCAGGTTCCTGTTTGACCATCCACAGGTGTTATGATCAGAAGTCGCGTTGAGCCTCCACCATTGAGAATGACCAGATTTTGATCCGGCACCAAGGTCTGATCCGAGGAAGTTGCAGTGGCTGTAAGGGTTGACGGGTCAATTCCAAGATCGGATACAGAGAAAGGGAAAGGCCCTACCGATATTCCAGCCAGGGTCGTCTGATCGGGAATTACGGAAATCGTCGGCGGGTCGGGAGCCAGCGTCGTCATTGTGACCTCGTTGCTCCCGCTCAAATTCCCATGCGCGTCCGTCGCCATCACCAGGTAATTATAGGTCGTGCCGGGCAACAACGGCGTGTCGTTGTAGCCTAGCGCTGTCCCCGTGTCGCTGAAATTCGTCCCCGTCGGAGTCGCAATCAGGGTGAAGTCGGTCGATCCTACGCCCTGGCTGCGTTCCACCAGATATCCCACAACCCCAACATCATCCGTCGAGGACGACCAACTCAGATCTATCTGGGTATTGCTTGCCGCACTCGCCGCCAGATTGCCAGGAACTGTCGGCGGATTCGTGTCCGGATTTAAATTCCCCCCTTCCCAACTGCCGATTGTCAGGTGATCTCCGGCTGGCGAATATATCCCCAGCCCCGGGCTGCCGCCGGTAAACACCTGAGCATCAAGCGTGGTTCTCCACATGAGAACTGGGTTGCCATTCTGATACATGGATATGGTTGTGGGATTGACGGAACCCGCAACTTCCAAACTCAACGTATCGCCTATTTGCCAGGTCACATTACTCCCAGCCGCCAGTTGATAGTATATCCCTTGATACCGAGCGTAGATTTCATAATCGTTCGTAGCGATAACAAAACCGATGTAAAACATGTCCTGATTCGTATCGGCCCGCAGGATCACACCTGTCCACGCTCCGATGGATGTTAGCTTGGCTTGGGAGTACTGATCGTCATTGAAACTATTCGCCGCCCATAAGGCGTAGCAATGCTCGTCCTCCGTCTCGACGCCCACTTCATCGTTGGTAACAACCAAACTACCCTGTATAAAACCCGCCGTAATGTAAGGCTCCGCCCAATTCGTGCCGAGAGGGCCGTTGGCTCTGATAAAGTCGTCACTTGCGACTGGAGTGGTTTGCGCTTTCAGCATGCCGACGTTGGCGCAAAAGATGATAGCGATCATCCATGCGATCGTTATGCTTAACCTTCTGGATAATCCAACTGCAGGCCTTCGGTTCGACGACAACACCTCGCTGATGTAGTTTCCGTATATCATAGTATCATTTGAGTTCCATGCCACCGTTTTCATCACACCGTCGTTAAGAAACACAAAGCACCACGCCAAAGGCTGCCCACGTACCTAAGGCCGGGCCAGCCAACTGTTTGTCGCAAACGCAACCAGTTCAAGACTAATTTGCCAGAATGCCACAATACAAATCAAAAAGGTGAGTCCAGCAACATTAAAGGGTTTCGTATCCCCATATACGCATTATATTATACCAAAAAATATGATTCGTGCAACATGTCCTTTATTGGCAGGAAACTCCATAAGCGATAACATCTTTATCAAAAGCCTCTTGCAGGTATAATTGAACTTTTCAAACGTTATACCGTAGATTAGATGCTAACTAGAGCCACAATTTCCGTCCATAAAACGCCTCGGCGAAGCCACTGCGAGCAGCGGCCTCGATGCCTCGAAGGCGCATCAAGCCCCAGAACGTATCTGCTGTGAACCAATGTTTGTTTGTCTGGGTTTGAAAATATCGCAAAAGCGCGGACACCTTTCTTTCGCATAGTTCGCGGGGCACGGGCAAGTAAACATTTGGCGTGCCGAAGTCCCCGTCATATTTCGGGATTTCATATTCCAGCACCAGATGATTGCGAAATGTGTTCCAGGCCAAGTCAGACAGCACTCGATGGTCCTGATGGCGGTCATCCCGGTACTGAGTCAGCACCAAGTCCGGCTCAAATTCACGTTTCACCTCTTCAAAAGTGTCTTTAATGGCAGGCCATTGACTGGGAAAGTAACTCTCTCGATAATTCATCGTGCGAACCCGCCGGGAACGGACACCGCGCAAAAACTCGCCGGCACTCCGTTTCGCTTCGCGCGCGCGCATTCCACGCGCACTAAAGACCAGCCAGTAAACCTGCAGGCCCGGCTGTTCCTGTATCAAACGCAAAACGGTCGCGCCGCAGCCGATTTCGATATCGTCGCTGTGCGCCCCCAAGCACAGCAATTTTTTGACCCCATCCAATCGCAGACCTGCCATTTTATCCCTTTCAGCTTTAAGAGTTCCAGACCGTCCACGGCGCCTTGCCCCGCGTGAACAGATCCTCCAGTTCCTGCTTTTCCTTGAACGTATCCATGCACGCCCAGAATCCTCCGTGCTGATAGGCCATCAATTTGCCGTCGGCAATCAGCCGCTTAAAAGGCTCTTCGACCAGCTCTTCCCCGTCGCGCATATAATCAAAAATTTCCCGCCGCAGAACCATGAATCCCCCGTTGATTCCGGCACCCGTTTTACTGATGTGTTCAATGCTCTTGACCACTCCATTGGCGTCAGTGTTGACCAAATGGAAACTGGCCCTGGGCTTAACACTGACAAAACAGGCGACATTCGCACTCTGCCGGAAGGATTCGATGACCGAGGGGAGCGGTAGATCTGAAAGGCCGTCGGTGTAATTCGCCAGGAAAAACTCCTCCCCTTGCAGGTGTTTCTGGACGGCCTTCAAACGTTGCCCGATGTTCGACATGACACCCGTATCCACAAACGTGATGTTCCAATCATGGATGTCGCTGTTCAACAACTTCACATCTTTGCCTCCCTTGGAAAAAACGAAATCGTTCGTCACGCATTCGTCGTATTCAAGAAAGTACTTTTTGATGACGTCTGCCTTGTAACCCAGACACAGGACAAAATCCTTGTGCCCGTAATGAGCGTAATATTTCATCACGTGCCAAAGAATGGGGCGATATCCAATCGGCACCATTGGCTTTGGCACAGCTTCCGAATACTCGCGCATACGCATGCCGAGTCCGCCGCAAAATAAAACAACTTTCATTTTTCTCTATTGGTAATCAGGTCTGTCAAACCGCATACGCTTACGAACCGGGCCTACAAACACAAATCGAGAGACTCAGTAAGACTTCTGCATTGGCCTGATGCTGATATTCATCACCTCAGCCGTCCAAGGAAGGGCAAGGGCATTGAGCACGACGCTTGCCACGTCTTCGGGCTGCAACAACAACTCCGGCTTGTAAGGGCGGCCTTCCTTGGCGTGCAGCGCCTCAATCCGCGGAGTGGCCGTTCGACCGGGGAAAACGCTCAATACGCGAATTCCATCGGCATTAACCTCGTCGCGAAGGCTATCAGCCAGCGCCTTGAAGGCGTGTTGCGTAGCTGAAAAATGACCGGTGTTGGCGCGGGCAGTGAGTCCGACGCTCGAGTTGATGAACACAATCTGGCCCCGAGGCTGGCGAAGGAGCGGCAGCAACTCCTGAGTGAGCAGCAATGGACCGCGCACGTTAGCCTGATACTGGCGGTCCAAGGAGGATAAGGGTGCCTCAGCCAGTTTTCCGTGGTCTATGGCTCCGGCGCAATGCACGAGGATATCAAGCCGTCCATACTCTTTCAAAACGTGCGCTTTCAGCCCTTTGATGTCATCCTCCTTTGTCAGGTCGCACGGGAATACATCAACCTTTGGCGAAGCCTCGCGGAGGCGTCCGGCCACCTGATTGAGTTTGGACCGGTCTCGGCCCGAGATGCAAAGAATCGCCTGATGCTGAGCCAGCCCCGCCGCGATGGCGCCGCCGATACCGCCGCTCCCCCCCATAATAACAGCTATTTGATTCTTCAATGTGTTCATACATTTTAACCGACTTGCCGATCGAATCTTTGAGCTAGTGTCTTATTGTCTTTGATCGGTGTAAAGCCACCAGCGTGGCCGCCACGGCTTCGTCGTTCAACCCGTGTTTCTGCAACATGTACTCTTGCGAGCCAATATGCGGAGAAAAGATGGGCGGCATGCCGATCCGTTTGAACGGCACCTTCACGCCGTCAGTTTCGGCAAGCACCTCTGCAACCGCGCTTCCAAGGCCACCATTGATGCTGTGTTCCTCCAGTGTAGCGACGCACCCGGTTTCACGGGCACCTGCCAGCACGGCGTCTTCATCAAGCGGTTTCAACGTGTGCATGCTCAGCACGCGGGTCTGGATCCCTTGCGTGGCAAGTCGTTCCGCCGCCTTGGCAGCCGTTTGCAACATGCCGCCGGTGCTGATCAACGTCAAATCCAAACCCTCGCGGAGCCGGATCGCCCGTCCCAGTTGAAAGTCAATGTTTCCCGGATGCACGGTGGGTTCCCCCGCCTTGCCGAGGCGCAGATAACAGGGTCCGTGATGGGCTGTGATGGCCCGGGTCGCGGCGCGGGTTTCCACCGGGTCGCCGGGAGCCACCACCTGGATGCCGGGTATCGCGCGCATGACGGCAAGATCTTCAATTGCGTGATGCGTCACGCCCATGGGACCATAGGCAAATCCACCGCCGACGGTCACGATCTTGACGTTGGCTTCATGATAGCAGACGTCGTTTCGGATTTGCTCCAGGCAACGCATGGTGGGGAAATTGCCGATTGAATAGGTAAAAACGATTTTGCCGCTCAGGGCCATACCAGCAGCCACGCCCGTAAGATTCTGCTCGGCCACCCCGGCGTTGAGAAACTGCTGGGGCCGTTGCTCCATGAACTTTTCCACCACTCGAAAACCAAGGTCGCCGGTGACGAAAACAATCCGCTCGTCCCTTTGGGCCAGCTCGAACAGTGTATCGAGAAAAGCGTTTCTCATGCAGCCTCCACTTCTGCGAGCGCTTTCGGCAACTCTTCGCCTCGCGGCGGTGTGTAGTGGTATTGCAGTTTGTTTTCCATGAAGCTGACGCCCTTGCCCTTGATGGTATGGGCCACCAGACAGGTGGGGCGGCCTGGCTGGGCAGGAATTTGGGAAAGCGCCTTATCCAAGGCCCCCAAGTCGTGGCCGTTCAGTTCCAGTGTGGCCCAGTTGAAAGCCCTCCATTTTTCAGCCAATGGATCCAGATCCAGCACGTCCTTTACGTTGCCAAGGCTCTGAATTTTGTTGTAATCCACAATCACAACCAGATTATCGAGCTTGTGGTGAGGCGCAAACAGCGCGCCTTCCCAATTCGAGCCTTCGTCACATTCTCCGTCGCTCAACACAACGAAAATCCGGTGAGACTTGCCGTCCCGTTTAGCAGCGAGTGCCATGCCGATACCTAAGGGAAGGCCATGTCCCAGCGAACCAGTGGAGGCTTCCACTCCGGGCGTGCATTTGTGCGTCGTGTGACCGGGAAGAATACTGCCGTTTTGATAGTAAGTTTCCAAGGTTTCCAGCGGGAAAAATCCACATTCGGCGAGCGCAGCGTAAAGAGCGGCGCAGCCGTGCCCCTTGCTCAAAATGAATCTATCACGTTCGGGCCAGTCCGGTCGTTTAGGGTCGAAACTGAGAATCCTGCCGTAGAGCACCGCCAGAATATCGGCCACTGACAAGCCGGAGCCGATATGTGATGCATTGGCGCGATTGGCCATCGTGATAATGTGGCGGCGAATGCGGCGGGCGAGTTCCTTCACGGGTACTTCCTTTATGGTGCTCATAATCGTTGGTCCGCTATGCGAGACTATACAGGTAATCCGGGTCTGTCATCCTTTTTGCAATGGATTCCAGAACTTTTGCGGCGGGGACGCCGTCCGTCACCCGGTGGTCGAACGTCAGGCTCAACCAACAGGTCCGGGCCACGACCAAGGCGGAGTTTTTCACAACGGGCCGATCGGCAATCCGGCCGACTCCCAAAATGGTTGGCTGCGGCGGGTTGAGAATGGGTGTAAACACATCCACGCCGTCAGCGCCGAGGTTTGTGACCGTGGAACATCCTCCCGACAAATCCTCTGAGCGCAGCGCATTGGATCGTGCCTGCTCGCCAAGCCACCTCATTTGGCCTACCATTTCAACGAGGGCGGTCTTATCGGCGTTGCGCACAACCGGCACGGCCAGACCGGCCGGCACCGCGACCGCAAAACAGATGTCAATGGTGTCAAATGCGAGCAGGCAATCGTTCTCGATCACGACGTTCAATGCAGGATGCTCGCGTAATGCCGCAGCCAGCAGTTTCACGAACAGCGCGTCATAAGACACGGACACCTTCAGCCTTTCGGAAAGCACCTTTCGTGCATTGACGAGATTGTCAGCTTCGACCTCACGCGTGATCGTCAGCGAGACGGCGTTGTTGAGTGACCAGCGAAGTCGTTCGCCAATCGTCCGTCGCATGGCACTCAGCGGCGCCCCTTGGCCATCTTTGGTGAAGACCGATGCTGTGCTTGATGGTTGCGCCGTTTGCCGGGCGGATGCTTGTATGTCCGCCTCGACGATGCGACCACCAGGTCCGCTGCCGGTGACTTTGGCTAAATCAACTTGAAGCTCTCTCGCGAGTTTCCGGGCGGCCGGACTGGCTTTCACACGACCTTCGCCCGGCTTGGCATCGTTGGCAGCTTCCGATACATTTGCATTTTTCAGAATGGGAGATTGCGGACTGGCGCTGCGTGCAGCGGGCGCCGTTTCGCCATCAGCCAATACGTAACCCAGCAGCCCCTGCTCCCGGATCAATGTTCCCACTTTTACAATATGGCATAGAAAGCCATCGGCAGGCGAAATCACCGGATTGACAGCCTTCTCGGTTTCAATCTCAAGGATCGGTTCGCCCTGCTTTACCTGGGTGCCGTTTGCGTGCAGCCAGTTCACCAACGTCCCTTCGTTGGTGTACATTCCGAAACTCGGCATGACAATCGGTGTGGCCATAGCAAAGTTTTATCCCATCAGTTCATCAACGGCGGCAGTAATCTGCTCGACCCGTGGAGTGTAAAGCGCTTCAAGAACCGCCGAAAAAGGCACAGGCGTATCAGCGGCTGTGACGGTTTTAATCGGTGCATCAAGATAATCAAAGGCTTTTTCGGCGACGCGGGCAGAAATGTCCCGCGCCATTGAACACACCGGCGTATCTTCATCAACCACGATCAGCCGATGTGTGCGGCGGACAGATTCGAAGATGGCTTCTTCGTCCAAAGGATTCAGCGTGAGTAAATCAATGACTTCGGCATTAATCTGTTTCTTGGCCAAGAAGTCCGCCGCCTCAAGGCAGAGTTGAGTCATTCGCCCGTAGCCGCATAATGTAACGTCGGCCCCATCACGAACCACTTTTGCTTTTCCGATCGGCACAACATAAGGTTCCTCTGGAACATGACCTTTAGCCTGTATGCCGAGAAATTTGTGTTCCAAAACAACCACCGGACCGTTATCCCGAATAGCCGCAATCATCAGACCCTTTGCGTTATAGGCGGTGCTCGGCACCACCACTTTGAGGCCAGGAATATGTGCCAGCACCGACAATAGAGTTTGCGAATGGTGGGCCGCCGCTCCACCTCCGTAGGTGCGTTTGTCACCCCGCGTACCGTACGCGGTGCGAATAACCATCGGAACTTCAACCTGGCCACCCATCATATAATGCATTTTGGCGGCCTGGTTAGCGATCTGGTCGTAGCACATTCCAATCAGATCAACAAACATCACTTCGACCACAGGACGAAGCCCGGTCATGGCAGCGCCGACAGCGGCGCCGACAAACCCCATCTCGGCGATGGGCGTGTCTATGACCCGCTCAGGCCCAAATTCTTGTATCAATCCACGGGTGGCCCGCATCGGACCACCCCAGGCATCAATGAAACCCAAATGCGCCCGACCAGCAGCGCCTGCTATATCCTCGCCCAACAAAATAATGTTTGGATCGCGGCGCATCTCCTGACGGAGCGCCTCGTTGATAGCGGGCCCGAACGAAAGTTCTCGAATTTGCACGCTCATGCCAGCAGGTCTTTCTCAGGCACAAGAACATTGGTGTATAACTCACCGGGTTCCGGCAACGGGCAGGTCTTGGCGAATTCAACCGCTTCGTCCAGCAGCGCTTTGTTTTTGACGTCAATGTCGTCGAGTTGCGAAACAGCAAGTGGGCCATCCTGTTGCATGCGCTCGCGAAAACGCTTGATGCAATCCTTGGAACGTGCGGTCTCCTCTTCCGCCGGCAGCCGGTAACGTTTCGTATCATCACTTTGGTGATGGCCGTAGTAGCGGTAGGTTTTGCACTCAATCAGTGACGGCCCTTTTCCCGAACGCGCGCGGTCAACCGCGGCAGCAGCGACTTCCCATACGGCTATCACATCCTGGCCATCCACTATCACGCCGGGCATTCCGTAGGCTGGCGCACGGTCCGCCAGATTCGGAACCGGGCAGGCATATTCGAAGGGTGTTGTCTGCGAGTACCCATTGTTCTCGCAAACGAAGATCACGGGCAACGACCAGATGGCCGCCATGTTCATGCACTCGTGCAACGTGCCAATGCCGGCGGCGCCTTCACCGAAAAAAGTCACGGCGACCTCTTTGGTTTTGCGCACTTTGGCGGAGAGGCCGGCGCCCAAAGCATGAGCGACTCCGGCGCCAACGATCGGGTTGACACCGAGAATCCGCTTTCGGATGTCGGTAATGTGCATGGAGCCGCCTTTGCCCCGGTTTGTGCCGGTCACTTTGCCGAAGAGTTCAGCCATCATGGAGGCAACGGCCACGCCTTTGGCGATACAGTGGCCATGGCCGCGATGAGTTGAAGCGATCCAGTCGCTTTCTTCCAACGCCGCACAGACGCCGACCGCGACGGCTTCCTGTCCGGTGTAGAAATGCACAGGCCCCACCGGCGTTCCCGTTTCGACCAGCCATTTCAAACGCTCTTCAAACTGGCGAATGAGCGCCATGCGCTCGTACATCCAGAGCAATGTATTCGAAAAAGCTTTGTCGTCTCTCTTTGGTTGTGTCGCTGGCATTGATTTAAAACAAGGCCACAAAAAGCAAGCCCCGTCTCTCCGTTGCGGGCATTCGGTCCGCACCTTTTCTCTGAATCTTAATCAAAAACCTTCGCATCCGGTATGGGTACCACGAACTTCCCTCCCCACTCGCGTATGCGCGCCATCTGTTTCATGATTTCATCCTTAAAATTCCACGGAAGGATGAGCACGTAATCCGGCTTCGCTTCGTCTATTTTTTCCACGGGAAAAATCGGGATGCGGGTTCCGGGCAGGAATTTGCCCTGCTTGTACGGATTGCGATCCACCGTAAAATCCAGGAAATCCGTCCGGATGCCGCAAAAGTTCAGGAGCGTGTTGCCTTTGCCGGGCGCCCCATAGCCGCAAACCCGTTTTCCGGATCGTTTGGCGTGGATAAGAAACTCCAACAACTTGCGCTTCGACTCTTTTACTTTTTCTCCGAACGTTGAATAGGTTTCCACACGGTCAAACCCAGCGGACAATTCGCGGTCACGCAATTCAAGAACCCGCTCGCCAACAGGTTTGGAAGCGTCCCCCTGTTGACGCGCATAGATGCGGATTGACCCGCCATGCGTTGGCAACTCTTCCACATCGAACAAAACCAGATCATGCGCGGCAAATATCTTTTCCACCGTGATAAACGAGAAATAGGAAAAGTGCTCGTGGTAAATCGTGTCGTACTGATTCTCCTCTATCAGTTTCATAAGGTGCGGGAATTCCAATGTGGCCACACCCTGCGGTTTCAATACGATGCGAATGCCGCCGACAAAATCATTCAAATCCGGCACCTGCGCCAGGACATTGTTCCCAATGACCAAATCGGCATGCTGTCCCGCGGCAACCATCGCTTGCGCGGTTTCGCGCCCGAAAAATTCCACGAGTGTCGGCACGCCTTTCTCAACCGCGACCTTGGCGATGTTGGCGGCAGGCTCGACTCCCAGGGCGGGAATCCCCTTTTTCACGAAATTCTGCAACAGATAACCGTCGTTGCTGGCCAGTTCAACCGCCAGACTTTCTTTGCCGATGTTGAATCGCTTGACAACCATGTCCACATAGTCGCTTGCGTGCGCCAACCATGTGTCCGAGAAGGAAGAAAAGTAGGCGTACTCGCTGAAAATGTGTTCCGGGCTGACGTATTCCTGGAGTTGGACCAAAAAGCACTGGGCACAGACCCGCACATGAAGAGGATAGAACGCCTCCATCTGGTTCAACTGTTCGCGGCTCACGTAACTCTCACACAACGGGGACATCCCCAGATCCACAAAAGTGTGCATCAGCGGGCTGGCACAAAAGAGGCATTTGGGATTCGGCAAAGTCGCGCCCCTGTCGCGCCCCGGGACTGGAGTGTCAGTGGAAGTGGGACAAATGGTTAGATTTGATGGCATATCGGTTAAGATGTCAGTCGTGACACATAGTTAATTCCAACACATTCATTCAGGCAAGCACTGAACGTGCCGCACGCATTCCGTAAAGGAAACTTTTGTCGTCACAGCCATGATCAGCTTGCGCAACGCAACAAATTGTGCTTTAGCAGGATCTCGGCGGCATGATCCAATTCGTTGAATTCCAATCCCGAGCGCTCGGCAATCTCCAGCAAGGAATGCCCGCCATCGGAGAAATTCAGAACCCACAGCATCGCCTCCTCAAATTTGCTGCTGCTCGTGCCGCCCATGACACGATAAAGGCCGCGCCGCCCAAGCTGCGGCTCGCATTTTGGATTCAGATTCAGATACACGTGATTTTGCTCCAAAGTTCTTACGACGCCCAACAAGCGAAACAAGGATTCCGCCAGCGCCTCCGGTTTTACGAGACTTAAATCGTCCGCCGAAGTGTGATATTCAGGATACTTGCCGTTGGGGGTCCGCATAAAACACCCGACCGGCAGATTGATCCCGGGCGAGCAGTATTGACGCTCATCATAGCCGCACGGAGAGAAATCCGACACCGCAAAACCATCTTCGGCCTGCCGCAGAATGTGTTCCACAACCCGGTCGATCTCCGCATTGCCGCGGCGGCTCCTTTTGTAATTGAACCGCCCGGGGTCGCCAAGGCACGAAAGCACCAGACCGTGCTTGATCCGCGGCAGAGTCGGTTCATGCAAGGCCAGCCACGTGATTGCACCGATGGTGCCCGGAATCCAGAGGAATCGGTATGAATATCGCAATGGAATATCCGCGAGCTGCTGCGCCAGTTTCGCGGCCACAGCCATCCCGGAAAGATTGTCGTTGCAGAGGGACGGATGGCACGAATGACACGAAATCAGCACCTCTTCCTCAGTGGTCCCTTGGATTCTGAACTCACCGTAAGTCAGATTTCCCGGTGCGAGGGTTGAATCAATGCAAACCTCATATTCTTCGTCCGGCAGTGCTTCCCATTGACGGTGCGTCAGGCAGAATCCCCAGGTTTCTTTGTAATAGGACGTGCGATAAGGAATCCAATCTGGCCTTTCCGGCAAGGTAAAAATATGCTCCTTCAACTCCGACCGCCGCATCTTCTGGCGCACTGGAACGCTGTAGTTGACCACGTGGAGGTTGGAATTTGAGAAATTCACAGTCTTCTCACCTCGGGCATTTTTGATCCAGGCGTCGCGGATGTTCCACTCCTTCGGAACGGTCCAGTCAAAGACCTGGGTTCCAGTGGGAATTTCGTGCAGAATCAAAGGCACAAGTGACTGCAACTGCCCCAAGCTCCGGCGAAATCCATCGCCAGTGATGCTGCGGCAGATCGGGTAAAGGGCGACAATCAATTCATGCAACTCCTGCCCCTGCCGGGCCGAATCCCAGCCTTCCAAAATATTTTTGAGCGATTTGGCGGCCATCTCTTGGTTTGTTTTCGCTTTTCTGATACGGTTGCTGGCTACACTGCGACTGGAATAACGGCAAATTCCGACAGGCATATCGTTTGTGCGATCAAAACGTTTGGCAATGACAAATATTGGCAGTCAGGACAGCGAAGTCCAAATCCTTATGATGAGGCTATCATCCAGAAGGCCCTGCAGTCGGCGCCGGTTCAAGGAGTACTGGGATTCGGGAGCAGCCCGTAAACCGTCAATTGACTCATGGAACCCACAAAGACCTTCCCGTTCACGATGGTCGGAGGCGTGAATTTCGCGGCGTAGTCCAACGTGTCCCGTGAGACCGCCTGGCTGCTGTTGTAAAGCTCATTGGTGAGGTTGTGCGCATCGTAGGCGAAAAGAACGCCCGGGCTGCTTGTGCTGTTCCTCTGCACCGCCCAGACAATCCCGTTGGTGTTGCCGTTAGCAGAAATCGAGATGGCGCCGCCCGGGTAACCGTACGTTTCCGGCGACACCGAAGTGGCGTTCGTGGACAGCAGTCCGTTCGTCAGTTTGAAGGCCTTGATGGAGTCTTTAACGGCGCCAAAATACACTGATCCATTGAAATAGATCGGCGGCTTGTACACCCCGCTGCCGCCAGTCCCGCCCGGGATCGCGTTTGAAACGACCTCAACAATCTGGCTGTCGTTGTTCGCATTGAAATGTCCCATGTTGTCCCGGTTGATCAAGTAGATGACGGCTGTCTTGCCGGCGCTGATCAGCAAATGCGGGTTGGCGCCGGCCTGATCCGGCAGCAGCAGGACGCCACCCGATGAAAGGTCCAAGTCTTTGGCAGTCATGTTTGCCTGATCGTGGGGAGTGAAGTAGTCCTGAACGACGCCGTTGGTGCCAAGTTTCTCAACACTGTCTCCATAGTCGCTGTCCCCGTTGGTATTGGCATCGAAGGTTCCGTTCCCGGTGCTGAAATAGAGGCTGCCGTTTGTATCGGCAGCGAGGCCGCCGCCACTATGCCAGATGCCGCCATCCGAACCATTAGGGGTGTCGTTGTACGCCATGACCGCTTGCAGATTGGTCGCATTGTACCCCAGTACCCAACCATGGTAGGGCGGATAGTCGTCGTGACCCCCAAAGCCAAGATAAACCACGCCTTGGCTCAAGAGCAATCCCGTGCGTTGGCCCTGTCGGAGAGGGATGAATGAAACCATTCCACCTTCGGTTCCGTCCCCGGTGCCAGGCACGCTCGCCTGCATCACGACCGGGCCGCCAAACTTTTCGGCGCCCGTCGTGATATCCAGCGAGTGCAACCGTTGCACATAGTTTGTCGTGTTTCCGGAAACCTCCTTGGTCGTAACCGACACATAGAGCGTCCCAGTCACCGGGTCAATCACCGGCGTCGAAGTGATACCCACTTCGGGGGAGAGATCGCAGCAATCGGCCGCAACCGGATCGGTCTCGGCGGCGGGGATGGTCGTGACACCAGCGGCCGGGTTGATGAAGCTGACATACCAAAGGGGAGCGTTCGTCAGGCCGTCGGCGTCAAAGGCGTAAACACTGTCGTGGCCGGTCGCGACATACACCACGTTATGGTATCCTTGCCCGGGGATGTCCACATCGGCGACATATAGTGGTTGCGCATACACGGTGGCATCCACGGGATAGGAGAAGAGTTTGCCAAAAGTCGCCGAATTCACATTCGTCGGCGTCAGCACCGTTTCGTTTGTATTCTCGCCGGTACGAAGATTGTCATTGTGATATGTAAACACTCCCGGGACATCGGTGACATAGACCGAGGCAGAGGCCGACTGCGACAGGTCTGCCGTTGTGGCGGTGACCGTGTGGGTGCCGGTGCTGGACGGAGGCGTGTAGAGCCCCGTGCCGGTGATAGTTCCCACAGACGCCGATCCGTCCGCGACACCGTCCACCGACCAGTTTACGGCCACATTGGTAAAACTGAGCGCGAACTGCTGCGTCCGTGTGAAAGTCAACACCGCCACGCGCGGACTGATGGAGAGACCCGTGTATGCCACGACCACACTTGAGTACGGTCCCAAATTTCCCGAAGCGTCCTCGGCGCGTACCCGGTAACTGTAATTCGTGTTCGAAACGAGGCCGCTGTCCTCGTAATTGGTGCTGCCGGTCGAACCGATCTGCACGAAATTCGTGCCGCCGGGCCCTGTGCGCTCCACAAAATATCCCGCCACCCCCACATCGTCGGTCGAGGCGGTCCAACTCAAGTTCACCTGATTGGCGCTGAGTGCCGTGGCGGTCAAATTGCCAGGTGCGGTCGGGATGTCGCCCACCGACGTGGTCATGTCCGCCTGGATTTGCGCCGCTGTCAGCGCCACGTTGTAAACCCGCACCTCGTCAATCGTGCCTTGGAAAAACTGGCCGTAAATGCTGTCGCCTCCAATCTGTAAGGGGTCTGTTGAAGTTGCAATGATCCCGGTCTGTGGGTGGCTTGTCGCTTGAACGCCATTGGTGTACAGCCACAGCGTAGTGCCGTCATACGTCGCCGCCAAATATGTCCATTTGTTTACTGCTAATACTTTCTTCCCCAAAAGCTGCAAATCATTCGTCCCAAATGTTCCCCCAATCGCCGGGAACTCGTTCGGGTCGGAAGTTCCTGACAAGTAATAGTCGTCACTGCCCTTGTAAATCACGTCGCGCCAAACACCACTAACCGCAGTGGGATACACCCACGCCTCGAGCGTCATTTCCGTCGTTAGTTCAAGAGATGACGAGTTATTGATGGTCACCATCGCGTTCGTGCCGTTGAACACCAGTCCGTCGCCATACATGCCCGAATTCGTCCAAGTCGCGCCGCTAATCGTTCCGTTGTTCCCGTATGCCGACGCATCGAAAACCGTCGTTCCCGAGCCTTCGTCGAACGAGTAAGCCGCCACCAACCCAGGAAAAGTCACATACGGCAGATTCGTGGCGATTACAAAAAACTCCTGCGACAGCGACGAGTTGATCGGACTGGAGTTGGTAAACTGGCCGTTGGCGGAAAACGTATTGGTCGAAATCCGATTCCACAATGCTATCGGCGACAGCGCCAGATTCGTTGAAGCCAGCACATAATAGTTCTCACCTGCCACTCCGTCAGAACCAATGACAACCAAATTCGTTCCCGAAATACCAACTGATGAAAACTCCAGACCTGCGGCTCGCATGGCAGTCAATCCCGCGAACCAGAGTGGGATTGACAAAAAAACTCCCACGAACCCAGAGGACATCGCGCGTTGAAATCTACCGAAATATGGTTTGTGCATGCTGCGTAAAGCTAATTTGGACTTGTTAATTAGGATTTTTACCGTCTCTTATCTCACACTCTTATGAAACTGTCAAGTGGTTTCTGTTGGCGGCGCTTCGCATCATTCCACCGTTTATGCGCTGAATTACAAACGATCCGCAAGCAACGGCCAGTTTCGATCTTTTTCTGTTATTACCGCCACAAGCAAAGGCCATTTAATCAGCAGGTCGGGGAGGTTGGGGCCGTCATACCGAATTCCGGTTGCCTATTCGTGGGCAACCGGCGCGGCCATGTCCGTCTGGATTTCTGTCACGCTCAGGGCTCGATCGTAAACCCGCACCTCATCTATCATCCCATGGAAATACTGCCCGTAAATGCTGTCGCCACCAATCTGCAATGGGCTTGTCGAATTCGCCATTACCCCGGTCTGCGGCTGGCTCGCCACCAGCGTCCCGTTCACATACAACCGCACCGTCGTCCCGTCATACGTCGCCGCCAAGTAAGTCCAAGTGTTCACGGGCAGCGTCGCCAGCCCGTAGAGCGGCACATCATCGCCACCAAAGGTGCCGCCCATTGCCGGGTAACCGTTCGGATAAGATGTGCCTGAGAGGTAATAGTTGTCATTGCCCTTGTAAATCACATCGCGCCAAACAGCACTAACCACCGATGGATTCACCCACGCTTCAAGCGTCATTCCTGCCGTCAGTTCAAGCGAAGAAGAATTATTGATGGTCACCAGCGCGCTCGTGCCATTGAACACCAGCGCGTCCCCATACTTGCCCGAAGTCGTCCAAGTCGCCCCACTGACCGTCCCGTTGTTCCCATTGCCCGAAGCATCCGTCACCGTAGTTCCCGAACCCTCGTCAAATGAATAGGCGGCCACCAGGTCGCTTGATGCCGACGGCGTGGCCGCCGTAGCCACCCCCGAATACCCGCTCAAATTGCCCGCGCCATCCGTCGCCCGCACTCGGTAGCTGTAGCTCGAATTGGGTGTCAGACCAACGTCGTTGTAGGTTGTCCCGCTGGCCGTCCCCACCTCCACGAAGTTTGTGGCGCCAGGAGCCTCGCGCTCGACCAAATAGCCCGTTACGTACACGTTGTCCGTCGAGGCGTCCCAGTTCAAAGTGATCTGGCTGCTGTTGATGGCTGTCGCCACCAAACTTGTCGGCGCCGTCGGCGGTTGCGTGTCGGGAGCCACATTTCCTCCCTCCCAATTATCCATTGTGAGGCCATCCCCAGTGGGAGAATATATGCCCAGTCCGGGGCTTCCGCCCGTCCGCACCATTGTGGAATCAGAGCTGGTCCAACTCAGGACGGGATTGCCATTGCGATACATCGTGATGGTTACTGGATTAACCGTTCCCCTTACCTCCAATCGCAGAATATCCCCAACCTGCCATGTCACATTAGAGCCGGTCGCCAGTGAGTCGTATGCCCCATCCCATCGGGCGTATATGCGATAATCGTTCGTTGCAAAAACAAAGCCCATGTAAAACCTGTCTTGGATGGAGTCCGCCCGCAAGATCACCCCGGTCCAAGGCCCGATTTTTGTTATCTGCGCCTGCGAATATTGATCGTCATTGAAATTATTGGCCGACCAGAAACCAAAGATGTGTTGATCCTCAGTATCCACGCCGACTTGGTCATTAACAACAACCAAATTGTTTGTTGAGACGCTTGGCTTCGACCAATTGGCGCCCAGTGGACCATTCGGCCGATTGAAATCATCACTCGCCACCGCATAAGGCAGTGTGGTGGCGCTTGCCACGGGCGAATACGCACTCAAGTTCCCAGCCGCATCTGTCGCCCTTACGCGGTAACTGTAATTCGTTGGTCCCACCAACCCCGCATCGAGGTAATTCGTTCCTGTCACCATCGCGACCTGGGCAAAATTGGCATTCCCCGGATCTTGCCGCTCCAGCAAATACGCCGTCACACTCACGTTGTCGGTTGAAGCACTCCAACTCAGTTGGATCTGCGTTCCTCCCACTGCGGTCGCGACCAGGTTGGTTGGCGCCGTCGGCGGTTGCGTGTCCGGAACATTAGTGGCCGTCGTAGTCGCCACCTCTGAATATCCGCTCAGATTGCCCGCCGCGTCCGTCGCCCGAATCCGGTAATTATAGGTCGTGCCCGGGATCAAACTTGTGGACGGATTTGTCGTATACATCGTGTAGCGTGTCGTTGAATTTGTATCGAAATAATTTATTCCAACCGCCGCATCGAGGAGGAAAAAATTTGTGGATCCAGCACCGTTACTGCGTTCCACCAGGTATCCCACAACCCCAACATCGTCCGTCGAGGCCGTCCAATTCAGATCTATCTCGTTAGTAGTTACGGCACTGGCTGTCAGATTGGCCGGAACCGTCGGCGCGTTCGTGTCCGGATTCAAGCTCCCTCCTTGCCAACTGCCAATGGTCAGGTGATCTCCAGTTGGCGAACATATCCCAAGCCCCGGGCTGCCACCATTCTTCACATCCGGAGCATCCGCAACCAACCAGATCAGCACGGGTTTGCCATTCCGATACATGGTCACCAGAGGCTCGACCGAACCCGAAATCTCCAATCTTAAAACATCATTCGTCTGCCACGCCTCCGTGCTACCAGCGGCCTCCAGGTAGTACCCGTTATTAATGAAATGGTAGATGCCATAATTGTTTGGCCCAAGGACAAGACCCAAGTAAAATTGGGATCCTGAAGGCGGATTTGTCCAAACCGGATCATAATCACCATCTGCCCGCAAAATTACACCGGTCCACGGTCCAAAGGATGTTAGGGTGGCCTGCGAGTACTGATTGTCGCTGAAAGAATTGCCTGTCCAGAACTCTTCGATATTCGAATTTTCCCGATCGACACCCACCATATTGTTTGTGATAACCAAATTCCCCTGCGACGCTAGTGTGTTCAACCAATTGGTGCCCAGGGAACCATTCGGGCGATTGAAATTATCCGTTGCCGCGTCATAAGGGAGGGTCGTGACGCTTGCCACAGGCGAATACGCACTCAAGTTCCCAGCCGCATCTGTTGCCCTTACACGGTAACTGTAATTCGTTGGTCCAGCCAATCCCGTATCGAAATAATTCGTTCCTGTCACCATTGCGACCTGGGTAAAATTGGCGTTCCCCGGATCTTGGCGCTCCAGCAAATACCCCGTCACTCCCACGTTGTCTATTGAAGCGCTCCAACTCAATTCGATCTGCGTTCTTCCCACTGCGATCGCCACCAGGTTCGTCGGCGCCGTCGGCGGCTGCGTGTCCGGAACTGGAAATATCTGCGTTGTCATGTCGGTATGGATTTGGGCGGCCGTCAACGCCACGTTGTAAATGCGCACTTGATCAATCGTGCCTTGGAAGTACTGGCCGAAGAATGGGTCGCCTCCGATGTTAAGCGGGTTGCTCGAAGTGGCGATCGAGGTTGCATCGCTGGCACTGGCTGCCAGAACACCATTGGTGTAGAACTTCAAAGCAGTCCGGTCGTAAGTTGCGGCGAGAAATGTCCATGTGTTCAATGGAAGATTTCGCGTCAAGTAAAGTGGAGTGTCCGAATTGTGGAACGTGCCTCCCACCGCAGGTGGGCCATTATCTGATGTGCCATTCAAATAATAGTTGTCGTTATACTTCATGATGATGTCAGTCCACTGATTGGTGACAAACTGTGGATTGACCCACGCTTCAAGGGTCATCGCATTGCTCAACTGCAGCGTCGTCGAGTTGTTCACCGTCACCAGCGCGCTCGTCCCATTGAACACCAGCGCGTTGCCATACTTGCCCGAAGTTGTCCAGGTCGCGCCGCTGATCGTTCCGCTGTTCCCATCGCCCGAATCGTCCCCTACCGTCATCCCCGACCCTTCGTCGAACGAATACGCCGCCACCAAGCCCGAAATCGTCGTCGGCGCCGTAATGTTCGCCATTAAATTGGTCGGCTGGCTCAGCGTGTAGTTTCCTGCTGCGCTCCCCGTCAAACTCAACCCGCTCACCGTCACCACGATGTTTGTCCCCACGCTCGCACCGCTGAAGTTCGCCGCATATCCGTTGGTCAACAACCTCACGTTGCCCACGTCCCCCTCCAGCACTCCGTTCAACACCACCGTGTTGCTCGTAATCGTCGCCACCGTCGTCCCGTCATATACCTTGTTGTTGGCCGTAATCCCAGAACTGATCGTCACTCCCAGCTTCGTGATGTTCGCCGTTAGCCCAGTCGGCTGGCTCAGTGTGTAGTTCCCCACCGCGCTCCCCGTCAGACTCAACCCGCTCACCGTCACCGCGATATCTGTCCCCACGCTCGCACTACCGAAATTCGCCACATATCCGTTCGTCAACAACCTCACGTTGCCCACGTCCCCCGCCAACACCCCGTTCAACACCACCGTGTTGCTCGTGATCGTCGCCACCGTCGTCCCGTCATACACCTTGTTGTTGGCCGTCAGCCCTGAAGCAACCGTCACGGGCATCGGCGAAATGCTGGCCACCAGACTTGGCTGCGTGAGCGTGTAATTGGGGGCGGCACTGCCGGTGAGGGTCAGACCGCTCACCGTCACCCCAATTTCCGTCCCGGCATTGGCACTGACAAAACTCGCCACGTAGCCGTTGGTGGAAAGCCAGACCTTGCCCGCGTCCGCCGGCAGCACGCCGGCCAGCACCACGTTGTTGGAACTGAGTGTGGCCGTGGTGTTGCCGTCATAGGTCTTGTTGTTGGCCATCAGCCCAGAAGCGACCGTAACCGGCGTGTTCGTCACGATCACAAAAAACTCCTGCGGCACCGATGGAGTAATCGGAATGTCGTTGGAAAATTGGCCGTCAGGGGAAAACACATTGGTCGCAATCCGGTCCCACGAGGTTACGGGCGATAGAGCCAGATTCGTGGAAGCCAGCACATAATAGGTGGCATCTGGCACTCCGCCGGATCCCGTGATGACCAAATTTGTCCCGGAAACTCGCATTGACGAAAACTCCAGATTGGTCGCTTGTGCTGGATTTAATCCCGTGAGGCAGAATAGCGTCAACCCAAGAACTGCTTTCACCCAAGAATGCACCGGATCTTTCGATGCTTGGAAATGAGGATTATGCATGATACAACGATAATAACTGACACTATTACTTTCTGTTATAAAATAGTTTTCGGATTTTTCAACGGGTGTAACGGGTGTTCGTTAACGGAGCTTCACATTAAGCAGCATTTGTGCCGAATTTCAGGTGTTCCCGAGCAGCGGCCAGTTTCGATCTTTGTCTGCCATTACCCCCACTGGCAAAGGCCATTTGATCAGCAGCTTGGGGTCGTCATACCGAATTCCGGTTGCCTTGTCTGGAACATGGAACGCATTAATCTGGTAAAGCACCTCGGTCTCATCTTCAAGGGTCTGCAACCCATGGGCGAACATTTCCGGCACATACAGCGCACGCCGGTTCCGGGCGTTTAATTCCACACCAACGTGCTGCAGGTAAGTCGGAGAATTCGGCCTGAGGTCCACAATCACGTCGTAAATCGCCCCCGCAGTGCATCGCACCAGTTTGACTTCGCACGCCGGGGGCAGTTGGAAGTGAAGTCCACGCAAAGTGCCGCGCTGGCGATTGAATGAAATGCTCGATTGAACAAAAACCGAGGCCAGTCCCTGCTCCGAAAATTCACGTGCGCAAAACGTCCGCGCAAAGGAGCCCGGGAATCCTCGTGCGGTTCCGTTTCCACAATGAATGCGCCGGAAAGTTTGATTGGTTCGAACCGCATAGCCGCTATTCCTCCTGAAAAATCATGGAGTAAAACTCGTTTGGGTTATTCACTAATTCACTAATTTACCAGCTCACAACCGTGATAATGTTTCTTTAAAAGCCCTGCTGGAATGATCTGGCTTAGGAGCCTGTCAAGCGATAAAATACTTGGCCGCTTAACAGCGGAATGACCACTTGAAATTCGTTGCTATCCGCCGTAATCGGATTCGTCTTGTCCACCCAGTTCGTTGTGGTGAGATCTGAATTCTGTTGCAGTGTGTAGCCCGACCATGCTAATGGCCATGTCACGACTACTGTATTTGTCGCGGTGAGAGAGACACTCAACGTCGGCGGGTCAACAGTTGACTCCAACACGAGCACCCAATCAGGATCCCCGGTGCTGTTGTTGCCCGGTGGAGTGAAGGTTTGCGTGCCAGTGTTTGAAAATGGCGAGCCGGCAATGGTCGTGAAGGTATCCGCGCTGGGGTCAAACCAGCGGGCGAGAACATTGTTCTGGAGATTGGTCATGGCGACGGTGATCCTCCCGCCTTGCGGCAAGTAGGCCATGCCGAGTGCGCCGTCAGGCGTCACCGCCGCCGTCACATAATTGTTGCCGCTAAACAGGCCGTTCGTGACGAAGATGCCGTAACCGCGCGTCACGAAGGCGTGGGTCTGATCCGGTACCAGATTGTACCATGCTCGTGAACCGAACAAATTCGCCAGGTAGCCGAGTTGAACGACACCGGGCGAATCAAGATAGCTTTGCCACCCGGATGCGAACTGCCAAGTATAGTGATTGCCATAAAGCTGACCGGTGGCGCCCGAAAGCATCGTCCAGTATTCCTGCAAACGCAGATTGAGCGTCGAACCCCCGTCAGTATTGGGGTTCGTCTCATATTCATAGTTGGCTTCGCCCAGGAATGCGGGAAGCTGGGCCGACTGATTGTAGGCCTGAAGCACTTCCGCGTAAGTTGGGTAGTAAGTGTAGACGAAATTGAGGCCAACGATGGGCGCCCAATTCGGGTCGTCCAATGAACTGCTCGAAAAAAAGTTCAGTTCCACCGTCTGAAGGTGATTCGTGCCCTCGTCCTTGATCCCCTGTGCCACGGCCATTACCACCGCATCATCAGCCGGGTTGGTCCAACTCTGAAAATCATTTCCGCTGCACCAAATAATATTGGGGAAGTTCTTGTAACGATTGCCCAGATATTGGCCGTAGGCCCGGCAGTTGATCGTGCCGTTGCTCAGCATCGTGTTCAGCCAGCCAACGGTTTCAATCGGGTCAAGCATGACCTGAATTCCGTTCGTCGCTGCGATATTGACGATCTGGTCCACGTAGGCAAAATATGCCTCGTTTGGGGTTGTCAAATCGTATGTACTCGTGCTGGGAATGGTGTTTGTAAACGGCAATGTCCCATTTAACAGGCTGCCGTCCGACCGGCCACCCGTAGAGGTGTCAGATACCACATCCACCAACACCGTGTTGAAGTTGTTCGTCCGGCGGTCGCCCAGATAAAAAGCGGCGTCCGTTATGGGCAGATTCACAACCAGAGATTGCGGCGAATCGCCCACCATCAAGAAGGGTACGTTGTTTTGATCCACCAAGTAACGACCATTGGCGCTGATCTTGACCGGATAAACCGGAGTCGTAGCCGTGACAGAGAGAACCAGCAAAGGAAGCAGCAACAGTGAGCCAGCCAGCCCCCAAGTTGCCCTGCCGGGCAGAGCACGGCCGATCGAGCGCCATCGGACCCAGCAGCCCGTAACATTTTTGAGTGTTATCACCATGTGCCTCATTCCTTTCGAAAGCACGAGTTTCTGTCGCAGAACTTGAGTTGATCTCACTGGTCCATCAAACGATAAAACTCCTGGCCGACCAACGGCGAAATGATGACTTGAATTTCGTTGCTGCCCACCAAAATCGGATTCGTCACATTGAACCAATTCGCTGCGGTGAGATCTGAATTTTGTTGCAGTGTGTAATCTGACCATACTGCCGGCCACGTCACGACTGCCGCATTTGTTGCCGTGAGAGAAATACTCAGTGTCGGCGGGTCAAGGGTTGACTCCAACACGAGCACCCAATCGGGGTCCCCGGCGCTGTTGTTGCCCGGTGACCTGAAGGTTTGCGTGCCAGTGTTTGAAAATGGCGAGCCTGCAATGGTCGTGAAGGTATCCGCGCTGGGGTCAAACCAGCGGGCGAGAACATTGTTCTGGAGATTGGTCATGGCAACGGTGATCCTCCCCCCTTGCGGCAGGTAGGCCATGCCGAGTGAGCCGTCAGGCGTCACTGCCGTCGTCACATAATTGTTGCCGGTAAAGAGACCGTTCGTGACGAAGCTGCCGTAACCGCTCGTCACGAAGGTGTGGGTCTGATCAGGCACCAGATCGTCCCAGTCCCGCGAACCGAACAGATTCGCCAGGTAGCCGAGTTGAACGACACCCGGTGAATCGAGATAGCTTTGCCAGCCGGATGCGAATTGCCAAATATAGTGATTGCCATAAAGCTGACCGGTGGCGCCCGAAAGCATCGTCCAGTATTCCTGCATACGCAGATTGAGCGTCGAACCGCCGTCAGTATTGGGGTTCGTCTCATATTCATAGTTGGCTTCGCCCAGGAACACCGGCGTGCTAGCCGACTGATCGTAGGCGTGAAGCACTTCGGCGTAGGTTGGATAATAGGTGTATACCAAATTGAGCCCGACGATAGGCGCCCAATTCGGGTCGTCCAACGAACTGCTCGAAAAAAAGTTCAGTTCCACCGTCTGAAGGTGATTTGTGTCCTCGTCCTTGATCCCCTGCGCCACCGCCGTTACCACCGCATCATCAGCCGGGTTGGTCCAGCTTTGAAAATCATTTCCGCTGTACCAGATAATGTTCGGGAAGTTCTTGTAGCGATTGCCCAGATATTGGCCGTAGGCCCGGCAGTTGGTCGTGCCGTTGTCCAGCATGGTCTCAAGCCAGCCGCTCGTCTCGATGGGATCAAGCATCACCAGAATTCCATTGGACGCGCACAGGTTGATGATTTGGTCCACGTAGGCAAAGTAGGCCTCGTTGGGGGTTGTCAAATCGTATGAACTTGTGCCGGGAATGGTGTTGGTAAAAGGCACCGTTCCGTTCAACAGGCTGCCATCAGCCCGGCCTGCTATGGAAGCGTTGCATAGTAGATATACGGTCACGGTGTTGATGCCATTGGTCGCGCGGTCGGCCAAATATAACGCGGCATCCGACGCCGACAAGTTTACAATGAGGGAGTGCGGCGAATCGCCCACCATCAAAAAGGGTACGTTGTTTTGATCCACCAAGTAACGTCCGCTGGCACTGATCTTGACCGGATAAACCGGGGTCGTGGCCGCAACCGGAACAGCCAACGAAAGAAGCAAAAACATTGAGCCAGCCAACCTCCACGTTCCCCGACCAATCGAAGGCGATCGGCCCCAGCCATCCGTTAGAGCGTGTCTGAAAATTCCTTTTTCGTCGTAGCAGCCGACGTGAGTCGGCTCAAATTTCATCGTAAAACCTGAAAATCCGCGAGTAGTCAGAGCCGGCTCACGCCGGCTGCTACCATTTTTCAGACACGCTCTTACATTTTGAGGGTTGTCAACACTTGCTTCATTCCTTTTTGGAAGCACGAGTTTCTGTCGTGGAACTTCAGTTGATCTCAGCCGGTGGAGTGTAGATGTAGGGGCGGTCCGGGTGAGCCTTGCGCAGCGCATCCGAAAGCTGTTCCACTTCCGCCTTGGTGATATTTCGAGTTTTGCGATAAATATACACATTTACCACGCCAAGCTTGTTCACTTTCACTCCGCCGTCAAGCTCATCAGTGACCCCGGCGTCAAGCTTGAATTGATACGGCATTTTTTTAAACGCGGCGGCAATTCCCGTGCCCTCCAGAAACTCCCGTTCCGGCACCACAACGATCTGTTGCTCCGCAGGATAGGACGTCGTCTGAACGGGGCCGGCAACGATCACATAGCGTGCGTGCAACAGTTCGACCGGAAAACCGTCACGTTTGTCAATCTCACGGGCGTAATCAACAAAACCAGGGGTTATGAAATTTTGATTCAATGACCGGTTGAGCGACAACAAGGCCGAAGAATTGAAGGTCACACTGGATCCAAGCACGTACACCCGGCCGTATCCATGCGAAAGCAGAATGGCATCCATTGTCTTGCCGAGCCGCAGCCACTCGGAGAGATCGTTGCGGGTGAGCGGTGCTCCGTCCACAACACCGATTAGGGGTCGCAACACGGCGGGCACGTCCTTTGCCCAAGATGTGAAGGACAGAGTCGTTGTCAGAATGCCCACCGGAATCAGACCCGCTGCAAGGCACCAGCGAAATTTCCGAAGCCCGGCGGCAACAAAAAGCGTGGCCCAAGGCAGCATCAGGGCGAGCAGCAAGTAGCGATGTTGCGAACCAAAATCCTGCGTATGACCAAAATGGGCAACGGCCCCGACGAATTGAACAACCTGAAAGACAATCAATTTGCGAAGGTGCGCGATCGAATAGCCATAAGCAAGGCCCCCCAGGAAAAGCAGAATGAAGAGAACGCCGGGGGATGAGAAACTGTTCGCGAGAAACTGCCAGAGAGTTTTGGACAACCGATAGGCCGCATAGCGGTCGGCGAAGTTGTATGTCAAAAGCTCGCGAATGAAATGGGGTGAAACTAAAAACATCAGGACGGCAAACACGAACGCGCCGCCGCCCGGCATGGCGGCGCGGCGGAAGACCACCTGCCAGCGCAATCCGCTCCGCCATTCCTCGAGCGCTTCCCAGAGACAAAGCACTCCAGCCGCAATCCAGAACCACAAAATCCAATACAAATAATAACGTCGAAAATATACCAAACCGACCAGCAGTATCGCAATTGCCAGCCAGGTGAGCGCGTCATCCGTCATTGAGCGTTGTTTCTGTCGCCAACGCACGAACAACGCCAGGACCAGAAAACAAAATACCAAGCCACCGCCATCGGGAAAACCGCGCAGCAATGGAAGCCATAATGCCGGCGTCAGCAGTGCCATTAACACGCCGGCGAACCATACGGCAGGCTGGATCGCATTGATATTCAAGTTGAATTCGTTGCTTTGCAAGACGGATACGAGCCAGATCAGTATCAGCAGAGCCGGCACAAGATAGAAATTGCCGTTGGCCATGATGTATGCAGCTCGCGAGAAACTAAACAGATGCAGCTTTTCGCCCAGGGCGATTGCCACGGCCGCAGGCACCACGGGTTCGGCAGTATATTCATCGTGCCGTATCGATCCGAGCAAGTCACGGACGAAATGCACATGTGTTGCCGTCAGACAATCATGTTCGAACTGGCCGCACATGGCCCAATAACCGTCATAATCCCAGGAATAGACGGTATGTTCGTGGCGAACGTAATCAAACCACGCGACATTCAGCAACAGAACGCAGGCAATGATCCACGAAAACTTATGGCAAGCAGCGCGATTCACAATAATGGCCTACGAACCGGGTGCCCTATCCGGCCAATGTCTGCGTTGCCGGATGATAAAGCGTGGACGCCCCTGCACCTGACGATAAATGCGAGCGGTGTAAGAACCGATGAACCCAATGCAGAGGAGCGTGATGGACTGGCCGAGCAGCATGCCGTCCAACAACGAGGTCCATCCGCTAACCGTTCTCCCGGTGTACTTGGCCCATAGTGCCCAAAGCGCAATCATGATGCTGAACACCATGCCAACAATTCCTATGTGGGTGGCGATCCGCAATGGGGAGGAACTAAAACTTAAAATGGCATTGCTCGCAAATCTTGTCATTTTGCTAAAGGGATACTTTGTCGTCCCATGCCGCCGCGGTTCTCTCACATAGGGAAACGCCTTCTGCTGAAAGCCAACCCAAGCAACCAGTCCGCGAAGGAATGGCTCCTGGTCATGACACGAAAGCAATGCATCGCGCACCTCGCGAGTAATAACCCGGAAATCCCCCGTGTCACGTGGGATTTCCACGCCGGCCAGCACGTTCAGAATCCGATAGAAAAGCCATGCCGTCAGACGTTTAAGATGTGTTTCCCCCAAGCGCGCGGTGCGCTGGCCATAAACTACGTCCCAGCCACCCTCGATCAGTGCCACCATCTGCGGAATCAGCTCCGGAGGATCCTGAAGGTCGGCATCGATGATGGTAATCAGGTCGCCGGTGCTTTCGGTCAAGCCTGCGGTCACGGCTGCAGAATGCCCAAAGTTCCGGGCGAAATGAACGACTTTGATGTCAATTGTTTTCGCGGCGTTTGCCTGGAAACTGTCAAGGATGAGTGGTGTCTTGTCCGTGCTGCCATCGTCAACGTAAACAATTTCCAATCTGGATGAGAGGTCGGGCACTGTTGTAAGCTTGACGAGGCGTTCATGGGTGTAGGGGAGGGTTTTCTCCTCGTTATACACCGGCACGACGACGCTTAACGTTTTCATAGAGTAACTCCCTTCGAGACGACTGGCGTTGTTGAACCCTGGGTTTAGGTATTGTCGCGCCAGAAAAATCCTCCATCAATCTGGGCGGTGCGGATCAGGTGCTCAAGTTGCTTTAACCGGGTAAAGGTTCGATGCTGGAAAACCTCTGCGGGCATTTCGATTTTCCTGAACAATTCGTAAAGTTGTTGCGCGCCCCGCCGCGCGTCCCAGGCGCAATGGAAACCAGGCAAATGTTTTCGGATTTTGTCGAACGAAACCCGATAGCTGCGATTATCCGAACCAGAAGCCCCGAAGGAGAGCCTGCAGCCCGGAAAGGCTTCTGCCACGATTTCGGCAATCTCTCTTACCCGGTAATTTTGTTTGGTGTCCCCGACGTTGAACACTTCGTTATGCACCGCCTCCCGGGGCGCTTCCAACACCGCAATGACCGCGCGGCAGATGTCCAAACCGTGAACCAAGGGACGCCAAGGCGTGCCATCGCTCGTCATTCGGATTTCCTTTGTCGTCCAAGCCAGTCCGGCGAGATTATTCAACACAATGTCAAACCGCATGTGAGGCGAAGCTCCGTAAGCAGTGGCGTTTCTCAAAAAAGTGGGAGAGAACCGATCGCTGGCCAGTGCTTTCAGGTCCCTCTCAACCAAAGTCTTGCAGATCGCGTAGGCGGTTTGTGGATTCACTGGTGACGCTTCGTCCACATCATCGCCTTCAGCCACTCCGTACACGCTGCACGAGGAGGTATAAACGAATCGCCGGACGCCGGCCTTGCGGGCAATTTCTGCGAGCCGGACCGAACCTTTGTGATTGATATCATAGGTAATGTTTGGCGCCAATTGACCAAGTGGATCATTGGATAATTCTGCCAGGTGCACCACTGCATCTGCCCCGCGCAAATCTTCGGCGTCAATTTGGCGCAGGTCCTTGGTCATCGTCTGCGGCATGGTCCCGCTTGCCCGGTAAAGCGTTCCTTCCCGGTAATATCCGGTGTCCACGCCCGTTACCTCGTAACCCTTGTGCAAAAGCTCCGGCCCGAGCAACGAGCCAAGATATCCGTCGCAGCCTGTCAGGACAATTTTCATAGGTGACTAATTAATTTGTATAAAAGCTTGTCGCTTGTACTTACCGGATCTTCACACGTCAAGCGTGTTGGGTTACAGTTTCGCAGCCGGGTTGAAAATCGAGGATGGACGCAATGGGCTTAAGCATACGAATGAATACGGATTGATTCGGGCTTAATTGATCTGGAACACGGCGGCGTAGCGCGTTTGCCAATCGGACCTCCGCCGATCGAACGGCTCAAGTCCCCACCATTGCCAGGGCCAGTCGGCGCGGACGGAGGGGTCGCCATCATGGATTTCCGCCATCAGGTCCCGCACCGGTTCCCAACCGAAGTCAAGCGCCACCTTGGTTCGAACGTCCAGGTCCACGCCTGAAACAAACAAGTGTCCGCCCGGTCTAACCAGGCGTGCCATATTGCGGAGGCATTTTTCCGCGTCCTCCGGGGTCATGTGGCAGAGGAAATTGCTTCCGACAACCATGTCCTGAAGCCCGAGTACGTTCTTGATTTGCGGGTCTGAGGCATCACCGCGCTGCCAGATGATTCCGTCGCGGAGCCAGGGTATGATTTTGGCCTGATCGCCTTCCCACTCGAACATCGCCTGCTTCTCCTGCGCGGTCAGACGATCAAAAATCGGAGACCAAACCATCCTGGAAGTGCTCGGACTATAAACGCCCTGTTCGGCAAAGCTCAAGATTTCCTTTGAAATATCCACGGCCCGAAGAACAACTTTCAGATCCGGCCACGCCGAGCGGATGGTCCAGAGGATCGAATAGACCTCGGCTCCGATGCTGCATGCCAGGACCGCGATTCTGATCGCAGAACCATTTGCGTCCTGTTCGACCAGACGCCGGATCAACTCCAGCATCGGGCGGTTCCGGAAAAAAAAGGTGCCGAAATACTGTTCGCGACTGGCACGCAGGCAAACCAGCTTGTGCAGCCACGCCCCGTAGGAACGGATGAAGTGCAAATCATGCACATGGGAAGGCAACCGTTGCCAGATTCGCTTATTCAACCGCAGATAAAGCCGCGCGGGTGATTTTCCCAAGACCTCCAGGCGTGCTGCTTTTCCCAAAATCGGATGAATCAGCTGGCTGTTCATCGTAACCTGCTTTGCAATACCAGCCTTGGTTTCACGGTTCGCGTTTCTGGTTCGCATCTTTCTCCTGGCTGGACTGAGCCTTTGGCAGCAGGTGGGATAAAATATCCGTGTAAATATGCTTTTGGTTCATGACAAACAGGAGCATCCAGGCGTAAACGCCTAAAACCAGCACTAGCCCCACCAGGAAGCAGGGTATCGGCGACAACCTGCCGCCGAGGGTCAACTTCACCAGCAAACCCGCGGCGCCCGCCAGCACACCTGACAGGAACGGTGGTTTGGTGGCTCGCCACAGATCGGTCCAGGTGATTCCCGTGCCGGCTTTGGACCAGGCGGCGATTGGGATGACCAGTAACGTCATTGCTGACGAGTAGCCCAAGGCAACTCCTGTGGGCCCATGGCTCAAACCTAACACAATCCCAAGGATGACCAGTGGTGTTGTAGCGAGGCTCATGCTCAAGCCCCTCCCAATCCGGCCGGTGGACAAGACCAGCCAGGAAAACGGGTTGACCACCGCGAACACCAACGCTACCGGAGCAAGCAGCCGGAAGATCGGCGCCGCCGCCATCCATTTCGGGCCCAGCACAATGCGAATGATCTCTTCCGCAAACAAGGCGCACGTGATCGTAACTGGAGTGGTCAGAGTTACAAGCAACGAGTAACCCCGGAGAAAAGATCTGGCCAGACGCGCGGCGTCATGCTGAATCCGCGAAAGTGCGGGGAAGGCCACGGTGGTGACCGCACCGTTCAATTGTTGCACCGGCAAAGTGACGAGTTGGTAAGCCCGACCATAGAGTCCAAGGGCGCCAGCTCCCCAAAAACGCCCCAACAGCAGTTTTTCCGTGTTCCATGCCAAAAATACAACAAAATTGTTGCAGGTAGCGACTCCACCGAAATGAAGCATTGATAGAACACCGCATTTGCGACGTGGTGGACCAGGAATCCAAGGCACCACAAGCCAAACGGCTATCGCGCCGAAGATGGAGCTGCTGAGGGCCATGCCCACCAAGGACCAATAACGGCAACCGAGCCAAGCCATCACAATGCCAGTGGCAGAACTGACAACCAGAGACATTACACCGATATTAGCTTGAGTTACGAATTGCATCCGGCGGGTGAGCAACGCGGAGTGTTGAGACGCCAACCCATTGAAAAGAAATGCCAGGCTTGAGACCACTGCGACCCAATATAAGCGAGGCTCGTGATAAAACGCGACCAAAAGCGGTGCCGAGACCGCGCAAATAACAGCCAGAATGACGCCAACCGAAACATTGATCCAAAAAAGGGTTGAAATCTGCTCATGGCTCACCTCAAGCCGTTGAATAGTCGCCGCCCCCAAACCGGCGTCCTGGAAAAGCGCGAGGAAACCGATCACCACTATCGCCATTCCCTGCAAGCCGAAATCTTGCGGTGAGAGCAATCGCGCCAACACCATCGTTGTTGCCGTTTGCAGCACGAATCTTACACCCTGCGCCGAAAGGGTGGCGAAACCACCCCTCACAGACTTCCGCTTGAGATCTGTCAACGACGGCTGTGCAAAAGCGGGCTGCGCGGACACAGGTTCGCTCATATAGTTTGAAAAATGAGGCTGTACTGCTCATCCAAGGCCGCGCGAAATTGGCCAACCTTTTGCCTGATGACAAATCTGAGCCTTTCAGAATTTTTGACCAAATCTTCAAATTGTTCAATCAACCTGCCCGCATTCATGTGATTGATGTCGCAGGAATATTCCGCCAGCCCCATATCATTCATCAAAGCGGCGCCTTTATGATGAAATGAAACGGCAATCGCCGGCTTGTTGAGGACCAACGCCAGTAAAACATTGTGGAATCTGGTCGCCACGACGAAGTCGGTTGCCGCCAGTTGCGACAGGATTTGCCCCGCCGAGGTCAACGGCATATCAACAACCCGCTTCTCATCATACGCGCCCACCCGTTCCTTAAGCCGGCATTTGAACTCCTCTGCGACAAGCACGTCGCCGGTGTCACCGACCAGCAACCTGATGTCATAGTCATGATTTAGCAACCACTTCGCGAATTCCACGAAACTTTCCAAATACGGCCTGCGCATTTGTCCGTCGGTAGCTTCGGTCCCATAATTACCAGCGTGTTCCATCAGGCCAAGACCTACAACGCACTTGCGCTTCTTGCCGCCATTATCAGCGGGGATCATGGAATCTGGCAGGCTGAAGACCAGGTCCGGATAAATTCGGTCGCCATTGGTCGGAAAACCAAGACTTTTGAGATAATCCATGCTGACGCTGTCCCGATAAGACCTGAAGTCGGCCAAAGAAAGAGCCATCTTGGTCAGGCGTTTTCCCAGTTTGCTGCGCAGCGGCCCAGCGCCAACGCTGACAAAAAGGACCTTGCAACCGCGCAGTTTGGCAATAGCGGACCACTTGAACAAACCGTAGGGGCCCCATCCCGAAAGACCGAAGGCGTCTGTCAGCAATCCCGTTCCTGGAATAATGAACAAGTCCGTGCCCTTTAGCTCTTTAAAAGCGTCAAACCACCGGTAAAGCTCGCTCGGTATTCCAATGAACAACTTGCGAACCAGGTTGACCAACGGACCCCGGATTTTCCAAGGCTTAATGACCGTACGCTTAATGGGGATGGCTTTAATTTTGTGCGCTGCAGCCGTAGCCTCAGGTTCACTACAGATACAGGTGACCTTGGCATCCGGCAGGCGCCGACGGAGATAGTAAAGAATCACTTGGAGAGAGCTTTCATTGCCCGAATTTTGTGTTCCGAAGTGTCCGAAAAAGCAGATTCTCGCCGGTTTTTCGCCGGTTTCTCTCAAATTCTCTTCCGCCTTCATTCGGGCTGTGCCTTACGCCTGATCAATCGCGGCATCTAATCAAGACCAATTGCTTCTTCCCAACAATCGGCGAACTGAGGGACGCACGGCTTCCTTTATTCGATCCAGTCTCGAGCAATTCTCCCGCCACAAGCGCAGGTTTCTTTCCGCAGAATCAGTGTCTTTGATGATGGCAAACTCGCGCGCCTGTCGAAGCGCCAGATGCGCCGCAAGGTGCTGCGCGTAATCGGGCGAAAAACCCGGGTACCTTGCTTGAAAGACATCTTTCAACCGCAAAAGAGACCGTACGTTTTCTCCTGATCGTGCCACCGCCGCAGTATTACTCCCTTCATAGACTCGATAACAGGCAAACGCATTGGCGGAGATGACGCCTCCTCCCAGGGAGACCGCCCGCGCCCACATCTCCCGGTCGGTAGTATGTCCGAGTGACGGCATAAAGCCGCCGTGAGCTTCGTAAAATGCCCGTCGAATAACAACGCCCGGGAAAAGCATCGAAGTGTGGTTATAGTAAAGCGATTCAATTGAGCGCCCGCCTCCCTCCAGATCCCGGAGCCGCTCGGTCATATTGATAATGATGTCCGTCTCATCAACGAGGAAGCAACGTGTCGCCAGCAGCGCGACGTCGGCGTGTAGTTCCGCAAGCCGCTCGATTTCCGCGTAAAATCCAGGCAATACGTAGTCGTCACTGTGCAGAATATGAATCAAATGACCACGGCTTCTTTGAATACAGGCGTTAAAATTGGCAATCGGCCCCTCATTTTTAGGCCGCCGGTAAAATGCGACGCGGTTTCCGCAGACATCCCTCACCAGCTTTTCCGGATCGCCTTCAGTTGAGCAATGGTCAACCACCTCAATTTGCATCCGTTCAGGCCCGGCATCTTGCGTCAACACGCTTTCCAGGGTTTTGCGCAGATATTCTCCGGAGTTGTAATTGGGAATCATCACCGACCACAACGGTTGGCGGATTCCCCCGGCCAACGGTGAAATACTTGGAATTTGAGCTGTAGCTGAATCCACCATTCCCAGGCAATCTTCAAAGGCTCACGCTTTGCAAGGCATGAAAATCAAAACGATCAACTATAACTGCGCGCGTCCAGGACCGGGCGCGTTTCCTTTTGACGGCTTTCGCTCATGAAATGTTTTTCCCCGGCCGCACCCAGCAGTTTTTGCGTGAAATCGCCGACCGGATCCGGCGGAATGTTTTCTCTGATTGCACGGCGCGCGGCCTGCCCCATGCTCTGCCAATTGTGACGTAGCTCCCATGCCCGCTCCAATGCTGCGTGCAGGTGGTTTTCCGTGGCGGCTTCTGTCACAAAACCCGTCACTCCATCTTCAATCAACTCCGCATTGCCGGCCACGTCCGTCACAATCACGGGCCGGCCGCAATGCATCGCCTCCACAATCGCGAGCGGCAGCCCTTCATAGCGGGAAGGCAGCACCAGCGCATGATGGGTCGCCCAGATCTCTTCGACATTATCAACATGTCCGCAAAAGCGTACGTGGTCTTGAAGCCGGAGACGTTCGGCCAGGCGCCGCAAACCCTCCGCGCAACGGCCTTTGCCAAAAAATGAAACACGGACTGGACGCGACCGCCAAACCTCGCGCGCCAAAACCTGCAAAAGCAGATCCTGGCCCTTGGCACTCGGGTCGAGGCGACCAATACATGCCAGCGAAAATGCTTCGTTGCCGGAAGGCCAGGCCGGCGCCGCATCCCGGCGAACATTAAATGGATTGCGAACAATTTCAGCATTCGTCAATTCCATACCAAGCTGGGTCTCGAGCAACCGGCGGTTGTTATTGGATACAAAAAAGGCCCGGCGCGCGTTACCATACAAATCCCGAATCGTGCGGGCTTCTTTGTCGTCTGGCCACATGTGCTCTGAGTTGGCATGGGCGATAATGACATAAGGGATTCCGGCGCGCATGCAGATTTCCAGCAATGACATATTGTCGGCGTAACCTCCATTGGAAATGCAAATCAAATCTGGTCTCGCCTGCGCCAGCCGACGCACGAACCGACGACGGGATATCTGGCGAAGGAAGGTGTCGAACATTTGCAGAAGCAGCCGCTTCGCGGACCTCGAAGCAAATTGATCGGCCGTTAGCGCGCGCTCTATGACTTCCACACCAGCTTCGAGCAACACCGTGTGCTGAGGAACCTTCTGAGGCCATCCGTTAACGCTCGCGCCAACAGTATGGCCTGCACGTTTAAGACGGATTGCTGCTTCGCTCCAAAGGAACTCTGATCCCCCCCAGGGATCGTTGTTCATTGTGCTGACGAATATAAATTTCATCCTAAGCCAGAAGACTTGCCTGCGGGCCTGATTGCAGAGGTTCCAACCGATGATTCGAAATAAAGCGCCGGGCTTGATTCATTCCCCGGGCTGCGACCCATTGGCATTTCATGGAAAACCGGCCATGCTTGATGCCATGAATGAGCAGTCGCAGATATTGGAGCAAACCCAGCCGTCGCGGCTGCATCCCCACCCGCATATAACTCAGAACCCCATGAGAGAAGGCGTGATCCTGGATGAGTCTTAGAAAATAACCTTGGTTCAATCGCCCCGCCGGGATTAAATGGGTCACTCGAAGTTCCGGAAACACGCCAAAGCCCAAACCGCCCAAAACGGATGCCCAGGAGAAAACATCGTCTCCACCGGCAAACAGCCGTTCACCGCGTCGATCAAGCAGCTCGGTGATATTGAGACGCTCAAGGAGCTTTCTGTAGTTTTCCGTCACGCTGCGCCTCAAACACAGCCCGGCCCCCCAAGGCACGCAATCGAAGTCCTCCGTGTTGTTGCTCCATCGGGCGGCCGGCACCTGCCGCAACGCCAGCCGCCATAAGTGCGGCGCCAGCTCCGGGGTCGGCTCCGTCTCGAATTCCGGCTCCAGCGCTCCCGCCCCGAAGACGCCCAGATAGGAGTATTCCTTCGCAAAGTGTCTCGATTTCTCCAGAAACTCCGGAGCCAGCAGATTGTCGTCATCAACGAAAACCAGCAGGTCGCCTTTCGACTCTTTGATGCCGCGCAGGCGGGCCGGGGACAAGCCGGGTTGGTCTTCGCGGATATGCCGGGCGTTGGGGTGCCAGGTCAGATCCCAGGCGTCGGCGAGCCGTTCGGTGCTTGCATTGTCTATCATCAACAACTCCCATCGCTCCCGCGCCAGTGTCTGCGCCTGGAGGGCGTCCAAAGTGCGGCGGAGATAACCCGGCCGAGGGTTATGCGTGCAAATGATGACGGAGATTTCCGACATAAAGCTCGGGGGCTGATCAGTTCAGGCCATTAGATGAAACTCATCTGTCCCCAGCGGCGTTACAACTTTGCCGGCAATGACAACAGGTACTTCCCAAGCGAGCGTATCGAGGGGTGGATAAGCAGGGCGCGGCGATAGCATTCTCTTGCCTCTTTCACGTTTCCGTTCTTTAGGAGCAGGTTCCCGATAGCCCTTCGGTTGGCGCTCATGACCTCATTCAAAGCTTTGCGTTCCCGGCGCGACAGAGTTTTAATCTGCCCCAGCTTTTCGTACATTCTCTCATCTGTTTCCCTATGTTGAACCAGATTAGCTTTAGCATGTTGGGTGAGGCACTCAATTTCCTCCTCACGGCGATAGATTTTGACCAACGCCTGCTTGATCATGGCAAACGGACCCTGCAAGGCCACGCGCGCCATCACATCGAAATCTTCGGAAATTTTCAAACTTGTGTCGAATAACCCCGCTTTGTCTATTGCCTCGCGCCTGATGATGGTCGCTCCCACCTGCCAGGGGCCATGCTTGACGATGAATCGGAAAGGCTCCCGGAAGCATAAGTAATCCCGGCCTTTAAATTCGGCCAGACCCCCGTTGATCTCAAAGTAGCTTTGTGTTTGACCGTCCAATCCGATAAACAGGCAATCGCATGTTTGCATGCAAATTCCAGGCGCCTGCCCTGTCCTTTGGATTTGTTTGGCAAGATATTCGGGGGTCCATTCGTCATCGGAATCCAAAAATGCCAGCCACTCGCCCTTGGCCGCCTCGATGCCCGTGTTTCGCGCCGCACTGACTCCCGCATTCTCCTGGTAAACATAATGTATTTTATCCTTGTAGCGTTCGAGCGTCCAGCGCGTGCCGTCAGTGGAGCCGTCATCCACAACGATGACTTCAATATCATTGAAGGTTTGATTCAGCACACTCTCGATGGCCTTGGCCACGAATTTCTCACGATTGTAGGTCGGGATGATGACACTAACTTTGGGCATAAATCCTAACCTGTTTGCCGACGGCCGGCCTGCCGTTTACAGGCACCTGTCGGGTCTTTCCCAGCTTGCGGCTTTGTTTCAAAAACTTTTGATATGTCCAAGCCTCCCAAGTTTGGACAAGTCGCCGGCGCAGGAAACCACCTTTTGTGCGCCACGACGCGTCCATCAAATGAACCCCAAAGTGGCCAAAGCAGTGCCGATTGCGGCTGTCGCAGACGTCGTCTGGAAAGAGAATCGTGATAGATTTCGCAAGCGCCGGGTTTTCCGCTAGGGTCCGTGAAACCACAGTCGGGCCGGTTGTATTTAGAACGCGGAACACGGAATGCAACACGCGGGGTATGCCTCGCATCATGGGCTTGACCCATCCGGGATCCTGCTGGGCTCTCACGCAATTCTCGATGACCGCTTTTAAAAACGGATGTTCCGGTGCCGCCCCGAAGGCGTAATTTGCAATCGCCCAATCCATTCCGTAGTTTTGTCGTAGAAACCGGCTCATATTCAGGTCCTCAAATGAAAAAACACATTCAAAGTCCAGCAACGATGAAAGGCTGGAGGCCAGAAAAACATCAAGGTCGAAATAAAACCCGCCGTACCGGTAAATCGCCAAGTAACGGAAAAAATCAAATTTCTGAATCGGGTACTGGAACGACTCAATCGTTTCCCGATATTCGGGACATTCGTTGCGCAAGAATTCTTCTACCTTTCTGTCATCAAAGAACAAGTATTCAAAATCGGGGTTTGAGAGCTTGACATTGAGTACTGCAGCCTGCTGCAATAGGGACAGAGGGCTTTTCCCAGTTTGTATGATGCGTTTCGGAATGCGTGATGGCATGGTCTGATGTGGGTAACCAAAATCTCCAGTTTACGTTTGCAGCACGCGTTCGTAAATCTTCAGGGTTTGTACCCCGATATTGGACCATGAGTAACGCTCGAAGGCATAGCGCCGTATCTGTTGTCGGCTGTTTTCCTGGTCTCTGAATAACTCGCTCTCAAAGTACTGCTTAATGGTTCCCGCCAGGTCCACGGCGTCGTCCACCTTGCAAATGAACCCGCATTTTGCCGCGATCACATCTTCCTTCAGGGAACCGACATCCGTTGCAATCACCGGCAATCCAAACCGGTAGGCCAAGAAGAGCACGCCACTCTGGAAAATGCTCCGATACGGCATTACCAGCACATCCGCCGCCTTGAAATAAAGCTCCACTTCGTTGTCGGGGATGTACCGCAGTTGAGTGACCACGCTATCTCCCAGCTTTTCACGCTCTATCAAATTGCCAATCTTTTCCCAATAGTCCTGGCATTCCTTGATTCTTCCCGCGATCACCAAGGTGAAGCGTTTGTTCTCCTTACGCAACCGGCCCAGCGCTTCAACCAGATACTCCAGGCCTTTGTACGGAGCGATTAATCCAAACGCCAGGATCACGTGAGTTTCCCTTCCGAGGCCCAATCGTTCCCGCGCTTCCGACCTGCTGACTTGCGATTCCGGCACCGCTGACATTATCCCGTGCGGAATAACAGATATTTTGGACCCACTTATTCCAAAATCGCGGATCAACTCAGATTTCATGCGCTCGGTATGAACAATAATCCAGTCCATTATTCGATAGTGGAATCTCAGTGAAACGCGATTGGCCCACGATCGCTTCCCGTCTCGGGCAGCAGCATCAATGTTGTGCGCCGTAAGCACAATTTTTTTTCCGAGCGCCTTGTAGTAAAGATTCAGTGCCGTCCTGTCAAAAAGCACGAGCTTGTAGTGCCATTGGATGTGGATTAGGCGCGTATCGCTCGTGGCCGCATAGACGAATAGTTTAACATAGACGGTGATTAGCCGCAGCAGTTTTCGCCACAGCGCGGTTCGCTGCTCACTCTTTCCGTAGAAATTCCGGAAACACACTTGCGGATGCTGCACCACCGGCGTATCAGCCAAATCATCGCCGCCGATGACATCCATGTTGACGTTCTGCTCGACCAGTCCCGTGATTAAACCTGCCTCGTAATGCGGCGCGCCGCCGGTGATGAGGGTAATTCTCACGGATAAACGATAAGGATCAGCAACCTGATTCCACAGTGTTCCAAAAGACCTCGACGCAATTTTCGTTGCAACGCCCGAACACCTGGACGAACTCGCTTCGCGGGAGCCAATGCGCCAGTACCAATCGCATTCGGCCATCGGTCGAATAATTAAACCGGCCTGCCGACGCGAGTTCGCCCAGCAATTCAATGCACTCAAGCCCCTCCTGCCTGAACTCAGGCAGGTTCACCTCAAAGGAAAGAAAACGCACCGGATGGCGAAGGCCGCGCAACACGCTCGGCTCGTAGCCCTCCACATCAATCTTTATAAAAAACGGAATCCCGTGCTCCACGATCAAGTCATCGAGCGGAATGGTTTCCACCTCCAGTTTGCGCGCAAAATCAAGCCGCCTGCCAAACCGCTCCTTGTCTGTTCGCAACGTTTCAACCCATTTTTGGCTTAATGTGTTTTTGGCGGAGCCTGGAGCGTCAACCCACATAGCTGCACGCGAGCAACGGTCGCTCACAGCCTTGCCGACGATGGTCACCGGCTTTTTAACAAGCCGGTAACGTAGGAATTTCTGTCTCAGTACGTCCTGGTTGAAATCATCAGGTTCAATCGCCACGACATTCGCCCCGAGTCGCAGAAAGACATCGGTCTTCTGGCCATGGTTCGCTCCTATATCGAAAACTAGATCGCCCCGGTGGAAGCCTTTGAGAAGCGCGCTATAAAACGCAACCTCAGAATTCCGTTTCTCCAGAATCTTGCGATCCGCCAGCCACCAGTACGCGTCGTACAAGGCCGACTCCTTCAAGCGGTGGTAAACGCCGCATTGTTGAAGCAGCCTCTGCAAATACCCTTTAAACGTCGGCACGCTGAAACAGTGTTTTGTTTGCGGAACGCACGCGAGCCATCCCTATTTTACATCAACAACTTTAAAATAGGTTCCCACAGGTTAAACTGCAATGTCCTTGGGTTTGGGTACTGCGTAAACCAACCCTGCTTCGTACTGAGCAGCACCTCCTGCGATTAATGCTATTTTCACCTTTCCGACCGGCAGACACGCGCTCGACCGACTTGGATTTTATGGTCTACACGATAAGTCCGTCCATCACGCAAGCTCGCAATACGCCCTTCCTGCCGTGGTTGTGGAGACTTGAATCACGACCAGAATCCGACGCTTTGGAACTTATTCGTTTCTAACGCGATATGCGATTATGGCGAATTTGTTATTGTTATACTATATCCAAGATTCTGCGGATTATATGCGCTTCCGCCGGGTGCGACAAGGTAGAAGGAAAGTGGATAAACACCAGTCGATGTGTACGTATGCAAAACATGGTTAGTTGCAACTAATAGGAAACTTGTGCCATCGCCAAATTGCAGAACACAATTCGTTTCCCCTATTCCAGTATAGCCGATACTGACTATTGTAGGAACGGAACCACTTTGGGGATCGGCATACCAGCTCATCGGAATTCCCGTCAGTGTAGGTGCTGTAGATGCTGTGACGCCTCCCGCTACTGCCGGCGGATCAACTCCATAAACAAATCTGTACCCAGCTGGGATGTTTGTGATGCTGGATGAATAAGCGGGATTGTTGGGGTCAACGGGTGGCCACGACAAAATGCCAAAATTGGTCGGGGCACTTGTCAAATAGAGCGATGCTGGCAGACTACTAGGGGTATATCCGTATCCTACAATGCCGCTGTTTGTGCTGGTAAGAGCGTCATAATTGACGGCGCGAATCAGTGTGTTGTAAGTTGTCGCGTCAAAGCTTTCAGAGCATGGAGATAAAGTTCCGGTGAATACTTCTCCCAACCAGTAGATTCTGCCAGAGCCTCCTTCGTTCAAGTCGTGACAAACGTAGCTGCTTCCCGAATCTTCATAAGCGCCATATCCAAGACTTGGAGTGCCTAGCACATTTCCAATCACGGAATCGTTTCTCATTTCACCTTGAATTTCAATGGTTTCAAAGTCATATTGAGCAGCATTTGGTGGGTCTAAACCACGGAAATAATTCCTAAATATCGTGTTATACTCGCTGCCGCCCCAGCAATTATCACCTTCAAGTTTTGGAGCGATATTGCCTTCTACCAGTGTCATCGCCGGATTGCCGCCGTGAACCAGATACAACCCCTCCAAATATGGGAAAGCCCCGGCACGGCAGGAGTAAAAATAATTGTATGAAAACACATTCCCCTCCCCACCGTTTTGAAAGACAACACCGGCGTTATCCGTGATATTGTCTGTAAATAAAAGGCCACATGCTGCCTGTAGATAACCAGCATAATCATCATTGTCATAATTTGAACCTGCTGGTAATGGCCCCTGAAAGGTACAATGCCTAACTTCACAACGGCAATCGAACCATGTATAAAGATAAGTCATATTATTTTGTGGCCCAGCACCAGAAATAAGACCAACATTCTTTAACCAACAGGCATAACAGCCGTACATATAGGCAATGGTGTCACCGGTGCCCTTCTGGACTACGTTTAAGTTTTCAACGCCTGACACTACAGTGGGTTGCACGTTTCCGTTGCACCACCAAATCTGCGGCACAAGCCCGTTGGTATACCCAATTCCATAATTGGGCATATAAACTGGTTCGCTGAACGTCAAGGTGGTTCCGTTAATGGCAATGACGTGATTTAATTGATTCTGCCACCTGTCTTGGCCCACGTTGTTGTTGGCCACGCTGGTGTAGGAGCCGGACAACTGGCTGCTGCAATGGCCGGTCGTAAAAACATTGGTGTCGTTCTTTATGTCAATATAGACCAGTTCTCCTACGTCCAGACCGGAAGTGCTTGAAACGGTGATGTTCGTGGTTCCCTGCGTAAAGTTCCCAGTCCAATTAACGTGAGTCGAATCCGCGCTCTGATTATCCCAAGCACTGTACCAGTTCTGATTGCCTAGATAAATCAGAGGGTTGGCTGAACCGCTGAGGATACTTGCATTTGTTCCATTAATAATAGTTCCTCGTAAAACAACCCCATTATTACCAATGGTCAAAGTAGAACTCAGGCTGTACGTTCCTGGCGACAGTAAAACCACTTGATTACTGGGGCAACTATTGATGGCCGATTGTATTGTACTCTCTGACGCTCCGGCTGAAATGGTGGTATAAATGTTTGTGACGGCTGGAATTCCGCCAGGAACTCCGGCTATATTGTTCCAATTACCATGCCCACCAGGAGTGCGGTTGGCAGGCAAAATTTGGGCAGAACTTATTTGTTCAGCCATTAACCAAAAAGCCAGAAAGACCTGTCCCCACCTGGCAAGCAATGCCGAGAAACATTTCACTTTCACCATTTTGAACTTAAGCATGACGTATGCCAACTCAAGATAGACTGCAATAACCTGCCCTTGACACCAGGGACTGATACCTATTTGTTACACCGACATCACAGTCCAGCCTGCATCAGAAACCACTTTTTGCCTGCTCGATTTGCCCTGAATTCTGGTGCGTGCCGAAACAGGACACATCATGAGCGGGATTGCCAGTTGCGTGCTCACACGGGAGTGGTCGCTGGCGAACCACTTCTGGCACCAGCCATTACACTTGCTTTTCGCCGAAACACTATGATGGCCGGCCCGCTGGCTGTCGGGGTTGGCAGTTCCACAAGCTCGTAAATATTTCCCAATTCCTCTAGGATCGTTTTGCCCTGTCTCTGATCGTGCCAGCGAATAATGAAAACTCCCTCCGGCTTAAGGAACTTGGAATAATGATCCAACACCGATTTAATTTTCAGACGCGGAATATAGTAGATGGATTCCCTGAACAAAATCACATCATACTCCTGCGAAGGAATGTACGTGGCGATGTCGGATTGTTGATAATGGTTTTTCCGGTCGCGATGATTTGCCACACTCCTCTGTCTGGCTCTTTCAATGGCCACATCAGCAATGTCCACTCCGGTGTAGGCGCTATATTTGTCCAGATTCAATTCGCAACCGGTGTTTCCCGAACCGCAACCGAGATCCAGAATGCTCCCGTTGCGGCAATACTTTTCAACGTATTCGTAAATCAAATCGCCGGAGGTGTTTTCGATGAAATCCCACCGTCCGTTCGCAAACTCTTGGTTCCAAAGCTGCCGCTTCATCCGGGGGGTTCCCCAACGCTGCCGGGCGCCGCGGATTGCGTTTTTTATCCTGTTAATCACGTTCATGATGCCTGCAAAGACTTCGGCGTTTTAACTGTCAATCAACCGGATAAGCACGTTTCAAAAGCGCTGCCGACCTTCTGTCAGCAGTTCTAATTCCAACTTCCGGCACGATGCTTGAAGCACATTTGACGGCTCGCAGGGCTAATGCAAGACGGCACGATAGAACCGGACCCCTACTGTACTGGTGTTCGTGTCTGTGAAACTAATTTTGTTACTGGCTGTGGTACTGGCAGCCAGGTTGGTGTACACGGCCCTCCAGTTCGCGAGATTGGTCGAGGCTTCGATCACGTAGGTTCCCCCGACTTGGTTGGTGATTGTAAGCTCCATGGAACCATTCGTCGAGCGCGCGATGCTCAGGGGCACTGTCCAGTTGGTACCGGAGAAGAGCGGAAAGACGGCTGTGGTATAGTCGATCAAGATATTATCAAAGTAACTATGGGTGGGGGGGCCATCATAATGGTGGTCAAAGCGTCCGAAGCTAATCCAATTAAAAGTATTGGTCAGCTGCGGAAGAGTCGTGGAACCAAGCTGGGTCCAATTAGTTGAATTGTACACCGCCAGTGATGCCACCCCCCCAGCGCCATCGTATTTTAGCGTGACCCAATACGTTGTGTTGGCTTTAATCTGGATGGGGAAGCTGTGAGCGGTGACGCCGCCTGGGTCCGCTTCAATTTCAAGATATGGCCCTCCGGGAGCATCGTAAATCTGACACACGGCGTACCTAGTAACGTTTGTTTTGGGCCCAAAACCAATTACGACCACGTCGTAAATTTCACCTATGCCTTCGCTATCCTCAACATTAGTCATCACCGGTTCGTTCAAGTTCGATGGATTGTTTGCATTTTCCCCCACACTCAAGTATAGCCCCACGGTCCCCATTTCATGGGGGGTGTTGGCCGTAAAATAAACATATTGCTCCTCGGTATTGTCATCTGTCATCCACGAGCGAGTGTCGTTTGCGTCGTTGTAGGTCGCCCCATTGACTAGTACAGCCCCGGTTAACGGAACAGTATGGTTGGTTGAAACTGTCATGGTATTTCCAGCTACACTCCATGTTCCTCCAGTCCCATAACTTGAGGCTTCAGGTTGGGTGGTGAGTATTTGACCGGGACTTCCACTTTGCATGTTTTGATACATGTCAACCGTGATCACAGCCAGGGCAGGAACAGCCAGGACCGCGCTCAATAAAAGCGACACAACAAGGTTTTTCACACTAGTTTACATTGCATGCAGTATGCCCACTTCTCAGCCAGCGTCGCTTTTCCATTCGTTGAGCCACAGACGGAATCGTCCCTCATCTGGAATGCGCCACAGCATAGCCACGTGAACCGACAGAATTATTGTCAGACTCAGATTTATTCACACCATCTCCAGAGAAATCAAAACTTTTGTTCGCGTTTAGCACCGAAGAAGCAAGCGGTTCCACGACAACCAACAGCAGCGATATCCAGAGCACCTGCAGTCCGGCAAACTGCGATTCAGTCATATTGTAAATGATGACTCCCATCAAGATCGCCAATCGGAAAGCATCGAAGGAATTGCCCCCACCCACCCTCATTGCAGCTTTTCTGAAGTTACTGAAAAGCACTCCCAAGATTAGTGCAAGGCCGATTAGTCCGCTGTTCAAATAGACTTCCAGATATCCGTTATGGGCCTCCTGAAGTCGGAAGAAAAACCCCAAATCTTCAGAAATTCTGTCCGCGCGCGCGCCCTCCCAAAAGCTGCAGTAACCTGCACCGATAAGCGGGTTGATATCAGACTTCAAGACGCGTTGCCAAATAAAGGTTCTTCCCGTGAAAGTCATATTGCGGCCCAGACTCTCGGTCGCAATTTCCAACGGGTTGAAAAGGGCGTTCAATATTAAAATGGAAATTAACGGGATGAAAAAACCAAACAGTCCCACCCTCTGAACCGCGTTCCGCAGCGCAGGCATTCTCATCCCAATCAAGACTGTAACCCCAATCAGGCTGCAGGCGAGCGAGGTCGCGCTGTTGGCTATGTGCCAAAGCCAAAGACACATGATAATCAGAAGCAGGTGAGCAATAACATCCTTTTTGTGTTCGGCTCTTCGTCTCCAAATATCTATGAAGCTCCAGAACAAACCCATTCCGCAGAGGAACAGCCCCATCCCCAGTGAATTTTTGTTGGTCGTCACCCCTCCATACGAGTATTGCCAGGTCCACCGATCAAAATATCTGCCCAAATCCGGGTAATATTTTATGTAAAGCACCGATAGGGGAATCAGAAAGCAACTGCACCTGAACAAAACGCTCTTCAGCGCCACAGCGGGGTCTTGCTCGCTCAGAATGATCGCCACCATGCAGATGTTGCCTATTTCCTTAATCCAACGTTTGAAGGATACGAAAGGATCATCCGCCCAAAGCACGCTGATACCGAGATAGATAAAATACGCCGCCAGCCATTTGTTTTGCGCAATCAGACTCTTCCAACTGATATTTCGCCGCTGCAAAACCAGGAACGCCGCCAAAATCAGAATGAGATAGAAATATCTGTCAATGGGACTGCCTTCCTGGTCAATATCTGCATTGCCGACGTTGTAGCCGAGCCACACCGAAACCGGTCTGGAGGCAATTATCGTAATCCACAAAACGGGAATCCAGAGCGCAGTTGAAGATGTCCGCCATAATGCGCGGTCCCGGCTTAAAAGCCACGCGATAAACAAAACAAAAACTATTGTTGCGACTGAAGACATTAAAGCTCTAAACAAGCGGGTGAGTCGTGAAATCCTTTATTGTTATCTTAATCAGTCCTGTTCAAGCAGTTGCCTTTGGACGAGTTCAATGGTCAGCGCCCGGTGAATTGCAGTAGTGTAATTTGCACGACCGGCCGTATGATCCTTGACCATCTTTTCCAAGAAGTTCCCATTGAGGTATGGCCGCGTGAGGGCGCGCCGATCCAGCAATATATCCTTGAGGTACTGGGCGAATTGGTCGCGGTACCAAATTCTGAAATGGTAGAATTTGTGACGACCAAGAAACAGCCTTTCGATATGGAGCGGCGCAAAAACATGATCCACTTTCGCGAGCCATTGCGGCATGCCATAGTCATACGCATATTCCGCCTTGAAAGTGAATTCTTGAAACAGGTGTTGAACCTGCGTAATGCCTGGAATGGACTTCAAAAGCCTAGCCCGGTCGGTCCCCAAGCTTTTCAACGCAGGCGTACCGTCGCCAATCAATCGGAGCGCGGGGCTGGCGTTGAGTAATTCCGGCGGCGCCTGATAGGCCAGCGCGGCCAGCTCGTTATCAAAATAAGGCGTGCGGATTGTAAGCTGGGAGCGCTCAAGCGCCAGACGCGCATACAAGTACCAAGGCGCCTGCTTAAAGAGGATAAAGGAAAGCCGGTGACCCCGGCGCTCGTTCGCATAAGTTGAGGCTCCCGCCTTAACATAAGCCGCGAGTTCCGGACTCAACAAGCATAAATTAAGCTCTCCCGGCTTGAACATGATCAATCGCCGCAGAAGTTCGCCACCGTTGAAGCCTGTCACCCGTACAGGCCCGATCTCCCTTGCCTTTCGTTGCACAAAAAGGTCCGCCGATCCCGTTGGATCCAGAGTGCCATCGGTTAAATAAGTTGCCCGTTCCACCAACTTTTGGAAATCACGGAAGTACTCCTGCCCCAATCGGATTGTTTCGTGTGGCTGCCCGCAGATTTGCGCGACCCGGCGCGAGATCGTCACATCCGCGCAATCCCGATATGGGCCTCCAAAGGTATAGCAAGGCAGGGTTGCAGCAGCGCGAGGCGCACAGGCCAGGATCATACGGCTGTCGAGTCCACCCGTCAGTGACAGGCCGATTTTTTCCTTTCCCCGAAAGTACCGGGGCAAAATCCGCATCCAGGTTGCCCGTAGTTTTTCGTAGTATTCTTCACTGCTCAACTGCGGCTGCTGCTCCCAGCCTTCGCTATTAAAGTAAGATTCCTTTCGCACCGGTTGGCCAGGTGAAAATACCCAAGCCGAACCTCCGGGCATCAACTGCACATCGGAAAATAGCGTTCGATTTCGCAACACGCAGCCACAGGCAAACAGTTCGCCTAAGCCGGGAGGATCCAACCTGCGCAGGCCCGGCAGTACTTTTAGAAGCGCCTTTGCCTCGGAAGCAAAATAAAACGCCTGCGAATTCTCGTGATAGTAAATCCGGTTGAATCCATACCGGTCGTTGAAGAGGATGACTTTTCTTTTACGAAGATCCACTAGCAAACCACTAAACCATCCATTGAGCCGCTCCAAAAATGCGGACCCCATTTCCTCGTATAAATGCGCGATATAGCTCGCATCGTCTGGCTTGAATAGATGGCCCCTCGTCCGGAGCAAACTTATTTCCTCTGGATCAGGAAAATCTTCCCCTGAAAACACCATGCAGATGTCCTTGGTTTCATTCCACACCGGCATGCAATCGGAGAAGGAGCCATTGTGACCACTCCAGCCAATATGGAGTCCGAAGTCTGCATTACTGTAGTTAGCCGACACATAGGTCGCTTCGTGAACCATGCTTCCAATCATGAGATCCCGTGACGATGCTCCACCAGACCGCCCGTCACCTTTGAAGATAATTCCTGCAATGCCTGGCATCAAAGTGGTAGGGGAATGTCTTTTTTACGGTCAACGCTGAAAACCAGCCAAACTCAGCCCCACGATTTACACATGTTGACTGTGCAATTGGAAGCATATGCACAGCCAAAGCTCGCTGCTCTTTCGTTTGAGAACCTTACTGTACCCAACAGCTATGGAATACGGGGACACACAAAGGTAGTAACAGCATTTGCCCCAATCACAGACCATTTACCTACTGTGATGTGACCCAGTATCTTCGCACCAGGACCGACGTAAGCTGCTATCATTTGGAATTTAGATGGCAACATAATGTTTAACGTCAATCAGCGCCTTTGCAGAACATGCGTTGAACACTCGCAAATCCATAATACACGAAAAGCCATGAATTACTTTTGGATCTTCCAAGAGCCAATATTGCATCTTTATTTCAACTTCGAGAACTGGAGCCGGCGGGAGGAATTGAACACTCCATCTGCTGATTACAGATCAGCCGCTCTAACGTTGAGCTACACCGGCTTACTGAGGAAGAGTTTTCTCAACTAATCAACTTATCTGATTTTGAGGGAAGAGCGATTTCCTGACCGTTAGCTCTCGGCGAGGTTGACTATCGATTCTTCAGCCAGATCGATCAAAGAAAACTCCGCAAATTCTATTTGTGCCCGAGATTCTTGGATCTTGATTGATGAGCACTGCGAAAGGGTATCTTGATAAATAACACCGACAACATCGCCGCGGCACCAAAGAGAGCCAATTGTGAAGGCTCTGGAACAAACTGCAGCGGCATCGAGGCTGGTATGGTAACAGTGCCCGACGCATACACTTCATCAAGATTGTCGTAATAAGACCAGCCAATCGTCCCGCTGAGGTTGGCCGTTGCCGCAACCATAAAGATTCCATTAAAGTCCCCTGAAGGATAATAAAACTCAAATGACAAGTCTGAACCCAACTGATCAGCTACAACCCACCCCGACGGTGTAGAAGTAGAATGAAATGGATTCAGGACATAGTCTCCGTCCGGCAGTTCTTCGCCCGGGAAATCAAATAATTCCAGGCGCGTACCTGTAATGTTTAACGGACCTACATAAGGAGTGTAGTTTACGCCCATCAGTTCAAACGCATAAAGCCCTTCTCCGACAACTTGGTCACCATAGCCAGGAGTGCCGGCAACGGTAAATGAATTCCCATCTTCGGGAATCGAATCAGCCGCGTCATAAGTGAGCAGAATCTGCGCATTTGCGGTACATACGGTGAAAACGCTCATTGTCGTAAACGCCAACAAGCCCTTGGATAATACTGTTATTTTCATAGTTTTTTGTGTTATTTTCATTACAACTCAGAGAAATAGTAAAAAGGGAGTAATTGAACACTCCGTAAGGTAATTTCAGTTCGGCTGCTCTCCTTAAGAGCAAGACGAATAATTCGATGGCAATCAATGAAACGAGGTTCCTTATTTCTTAAATCGTTGCTCCCCTTCGGGCGGGGTTGAAGTGCTCACTTTGAGCTACACCCGCTCCCCGGAACAAAGCTTTTTAAACGTTTCAATTTGTCAGTTCTTTTCGAGATAAGCGCCACTCTCGTACCGGGAGTTCTCAGCAAGCTCGATTTTCGACCGATGATTCCGATCTACGTTAAACGATTTCTCGGACGAACCGGCTTTTGCAGATGCTCTCTCAAAAAACCTTGACCGCGTGTTCACCAGGAAATTTAAAACTCCGCTTGGAAGCAATCCCAACAATCCCCGATACAGCCTTAATCCCACCACCACGCGTCCCCAAAGTGTCAGCGGGACGTAATATCGCGGGACCTCTATTTTTTCAAACCCATTCCGCTTTTTAAACTCCATCAACGGGCTACTGGTTTTCTTGCCGTAAATGTATCGCCCGTAAAGGAGGTGAGAAATATTCCTTTGACTGCAAATTTCGACGGCTTTGGAGATCAGGGCGTTGGTCGGACGCTTATCATAGTGTGCATTTTTGGAGACGATGTGGAGGATGCTGGCGACCTTTCCAAGGTAAACCAACTTGATGAAGCCAATCAGTTCATTCCCGTAGTAAGCTCCGATGAAGCTGCTTCGGTCCATCATCGTCGATACTTCTCTTTTTATGGTGTTAAAATCCTTGCCATAGTGCGGAAACGGTTTACCCTGTCGTATGGGGATTTCATTGTAAATGTCAGTGATACCTTGGATCAAGGTGTCGTCCAAATCGGGCATTCGAATTGACACTCCCCGCTTGGCGGACCTCCGGGTGTTTTTCCTAGATTCTTGTGGTAATCGTTCCCACCAATCTTCGAAACTTTTGATATGAATCACAGCGAAGTTATCCCAATCGTTTTGATAGTCATATTTGGGATCTGTGTCGGGTGGCTTTTGCAAAAAGGTGAAGACGTCCGCCTTCAGTTTTTGCTTTTTCAGTCGCGCGATGAAGGTTTCCGGGTCCCTAACCACCTGGCCTTCCATCCACTCTTCTTCATGTACTCGCGCCAGCCTGATCCACCTGCCTAAAACCACGACCACTTTGTCGTCAATCCACATTGCCGGGACCTTGACATTCTTCCACTTCACCGTCACTTCTAACAAGTTATCTTGCATAATCCAAAGTGCTTGCCGCGCTTGAAGAGTTGAATTCGACCGTCGGCGCTCAGAGCTGCTTATACGAACGCAATTGCAGCCCCTGCAACCAAGCTGCCCCATCGTATCCAGTCAACCAGAGGAACTCGTGTAGTTGCTCCGGGTGCAACATTAGTTCCACGTTGGAGTTTTTGGCCAATACTTTAACCCGCGTCATTCGACCATGCTGCAGGCATTGACTTAATGAGAAAAAATAATCAGTCAAGCGGTATCTCCTTGCCAACAATCGATCAGTGAAGTTGCGGTAAGCCCGGTTCAAACCGTTCTTTTCGCCCGGCCAGAAGGAAAAATTCCGTCGGACTTTTTCCCCCTTTGGAATAATGTTTCCGACCAGCATGTTCATGCAGAGGTGCATGTGTTGGTGGCCGTCCAAGTGAGAAGGCATCCGGCCATACAGCCGCTGGAACTCCTCGATTTGCCATCCGTACACGCTCCGAAATGCGCCCCGGAGCATTGGGTTATACAACAATTGCGCATATTTATGTACTTGTAACCAGCGGCACACCCGCTTTTGCTGATGCCTGACATTCTCCGGACACGCGGTGGCTGTGAACGGCAAATTGAGGTTTAGATGCAGCCCCATGTCCATGCCCGCGTCGTTGGCCAGAGCCGCGGCCCGCTCGGAATCGGCCATGAACACCATCGCTGTGACGGACGTGATGCGCCCCTGCTGGAAACACGCCAATGCCGCATCCGTGGCTGATTTCCACCCGCCCCAATCGTCGGCATTGATGATAAGCATGGACAGGAATCATCCGACCTTTGCCGCCGTGGTTTGCCCCAATTTTTCGGGGGAAACGGCGTTACGGGATTTTCCAACGCATATCCCACGAGCAATGAATTGCCTCAACCGCTGCATTTGCTCCCGTCTTTGAAAATTGACAACCTCTTTGGGCACTTCTCTCGCCACGCGTCGGAGTGCGCCCCAGAGGTAACCAGCCAGCAGCATGATCCCACCAATGATCAATGGTGGACGAGTAGTCTGGTAGAGTGCTCTGAACAGTTGCCAGAGCGGATGTCGGCCCAGCATATAATCCTTCTGGCCGAGTTTGAAGCTGATCGCAGCCGCATTGTGTTTGGCGGAGCCCATGGAACGGTGATGGAAGCAAACCTTTTCAGGAAAAGTTCTGGTTTCCCATCCCTTCATTCTCGCGGTCAGCACGGCCAGAACGTCAATACCCCCACCCTTCATCGGACGATATCCCTCGATGGTCTCAAAACATTCACGGCGAAACAACTGGCAGGCGCCGGAAACATGATCGACGCTGCTGAACCGAAAATCATACGTGCCATTTCCCTCGGTGAACGGCACGCCGGCTACCCCCAACCTCGGGTTCTCGGCAAATTTGCTCATGAGGAAGGCGAACACGTCGTTTTCAAACGAGAGGTCCGCGTCCAGATTACCGATGATATCATACCGCAAATGTTTCGTCCGTTCATAACCAGCATTGAAACACAGGGCCTTGCCACCAAAATGACGCTCCTGGCGCCCGGGCATCGGCAACAACTCGATCCACGCATGTTCTGCTGCATATTTTCCTGCGATCTCGTCAGTGCGGTCCGTCGAACCATCACTCACAATGATCCATTTCAGAGGCCAGACCGTCTGCGCGATCATGGACCGGATGGTAAGTTCGATAAACCCCTCTTCGTTCCGTGCTGGTGTGATCAACACGTATGTGGGCTGAGTTTGGCTCATACGCTGCTCCCGTTAATTAGGCATGGACCCATTTCGGTGAAAACCACAGCTATCTGACACCAACCGTCTGCACCGGACAGGTTGTTGATATTCTCCCTGAATTCCCCAAAGACGTTTGGAGATGTTGATCCAGCAACGCCAACGCGGCGAACATGGTGGCTTGCCCCCAGTGCAAGGTCGGAGTCTTGTTCGTGACAAACGGATACTTCCGATAATAAAAGTATCCAGACCGATCCTGCATGTTGGCAATCGTCCAATCGGCCACGTTCATCGCAGTGGCGACACTGTCTGGATGCAACTTGCGCAGATTGACCAGTGTCTGAATGGCCTGAGACGCGCACTGGACGTCAATCGGCAGAGTCTTTTGAGCATAATACCGGGGTGTGCCATCGTTTTTGAAAAACGTTTCTACGAAATAACGAAATCCCTTCTTCAAAGCCGGTTCATATTTCGCGGTTCCCGTGCTTTGGCAGAAAATATGCAAAGCCTCCAAGACATATCCGGTGTGAAAGGAGTCTATCCAAGCCCATTTGCTTCCGACACCATAATACCACCCCCCCTGTGCGGTTTGATGATGAAGTGTGAACTGGATCGCCCGCTCCGCTATCTCGCGATAACGAGGGTTCGGTGCCAGCGAATTTACCCGTGCCAGGAGGCTGGCGCCGATCATACTCGAGTTGTGAACCAAGATGTCCGCTTTCGGATAATAGCGGAGCACGATGCCTGCGGGAAATTCCAGCCAGCCAAGTTCATCCAGAATGAAATCACACGCGCTCTTAGCCACCCTGAGATACTGCTCGTCTTCGAGCGCCTCATAAGCATCGAGAAAGGCGTGCCCGATTAAGCCAGTCCAGACAATCGTGGGTGTCCCTTTTGAAATATTCCCTCCGCGTGATTGATAATCAAAGTGATTGCCCCAGCAATGGCCTTGAAACCCGGCACTGCGGTGGTCCATAAGCCATTGCAAGCAGAATTTCACTTTCTCGAGAAAGTCTGCGTCGCCATAAGTCTGATACAACTTCAAATAACCTTGGGCAAAGAACCCCATCCCTTTGGTGCTCATACCGGGTTTAATGCCAAGCAGGGGCCGAAGGTTGAGCGGAAAGCGCCTGACACCTTGCTGCCAGCAAATCTTCAGCAAGGGGATGTTCCGCGTGAAGATGGGAGCCAGGGGCGACGACAGGCCGTCAAACGTATCGTACGCCTTCCATTCCGCCTGTTGAACCCACCTATCGAGTTTCAATAGTGCTTCGTGAATGTGATCGCGTTGCATTGGGAATTTCGCGTCCGTGGAGGGCCAATGATGAATATGCCGCCACCAGGTTCCTGCTCACTACGGACCATTGCAGTTCCTTCTCGACCCTTTCCCGCCCGAATCGGCCCATCTTTTGTCGCAATGGTTCGTCATCCATGAGCCCGGCGACCGCCTTTGCAAAAGCGAGTTCGTCGTTACAAGGAACAAACAGTCCTGCGTCTTGAGCGGAATACCGCGTTTCTTTGAGGTCGAAGGATACAATCGGTTTGCCGTAGGCCATGTATTCCATGACCTTGATCCAAGTCGAAACATCATTCAGCGGACTGGAAGGATCGGGGTCCACGCAAATATCCGCTGCGGCCAGATCCTCCTGCAATTCGTCGTCGGAAATGTAACCGGTCAACTCGACGTGACCGTTCAACTGCAATTGCTGTTTGAGTTCACGTAGATCCTCCAAGGAATCGCCGCTGCCGATGATGACACAGTGGAAGTCCTCCCGTTTGAGGTCATGAACGAGATGCCGCAGGGAGCGCAGGAGATAATCCACGCCGTCCTGTGGATTCAGGCTGCCGATGTAAACCAGGATTTTCTTGCCCGACTCACGCAACCGCCGGCTCGGAGCGGGCATCTGCATGCGATAGCGATTCGGGCCGTTCCGCACCACAAAGATTGTTTCCGGCTTTCGGCTGCCGCGCTTGATCTGGATCTGCTTGTACGATTCGTTGGTAGCGATGGTCACGTCCGCCAGCTTCAGGTTGCCCCACTCCACCAATTGAAGCAATCGCGCCAGCAGGTCGTGCTTTGCACCGTAGCGGGAACGATACAGTTCGGGACAAAGATCGTGGTGATCGAAAATGTATTTCTTACCCAGTAGTTTCCACGGCAGGGCCACGACGAACAGGGTGTCCGGCGGATTGTGAGCGTGAATCACGTCAAAGCCATGTTTGAAGGCCACGTAAACGCTCATCACAAAACACGCACTGGTGAAATAAACATACTCACTAACATAGCCGAGCAACGACTTGACCTTGAGCCCGACGCGTTGCAGAAACGTCGGGTTTTCCCGCGGCGTCTTCTGGAACAACTCAAGCCGGGGAAGGCGATAGACCTGGACTCCGTTGAGGATCTCCAAGCGTGACTGGCCAGGCTTTCGCAGTGCCACAACGGTAATGGCATAGCCGGCTTCGCTGAGCGCATCGCATTCATTCCTGACCCGTGTGTCATTCGGGAACGCGTTTTCAACGAACATCAAAATCTTACCAGCAGATTCCTTCATAATTCGAAGATTTATCCGTCACATTTGGTAATAACCGCACGAGATCAATGACCTTCCGATCTGGCGGCAGTTTCTTGATCGCCTCCGCAAACTGCGGTCCCTTTTTGGAAACGACCACAACTTCACTGGTTTCAAGAACTTCTTCCACCGATGCAGTCATGAGCGACGAAATATGGGGGATGGTTTCCTCGATATATCGGCGGTTGGCGCCAAAAATCCTGGCCAGTGAAACCTCTTCATCATAAATCCGCACCTTGTAGCCTTTGCCAATCAAGGTTTCGATCAGGGTCACAATCGGGCTTTCCCGCAAGTCATCCGTGCCGGCCTTGAAGCTCAGGCCCAAAATCCCAATGTGCATCTTGCCGGTTTTGCGCACGAGATCGAACGCGAGGTTAATCTGCTTTTCGTTGCTTTCGAGAATGGAGTTCAACATCGGTGCATCCACGTCCAATTGCTTTGCTTTGTGCAGAATGGCACGAAGGTCCTTTGGCAAACACGATCCACCGAAGGCAAAACCGGGCTTGAGGTAATACGGCGAGAGGTTCAGTTTGTTGTCCCGGCAGAGAATCTGCATGACGCGATGACTGTCCACGCCAAGTTGCTTGCTGAGATTTCCCATTTCATTGGCAAAGCACACCTTCGTTGCGTGAAACATGTTGCAGGCATACTTGATCATTTCCGCCTCCTTGATACTCGTGCGCTCGACAGGCGCGCCAAGTCTCGCATACAAATCCATTGTTAGGCGGGCAGCGGGATCATCCCTGGTGCCAATCACCGTGAACGGCGGATCGGCAAAATCGCGGACTGCTGTCGTTTCGCGCATGAACTCGGGATTCATGCACACTCCAAAATCCGGTCCGCAGGATTTGCCTGATTTCTCTTCGAGCAATGGGATGATGACCTGTTCCACGGTGCCGGGCAGCACTGTACTGCGAATGTTTACCACCACGTATGACGGCGTGGTCTTGAGCAACTCGCCGATGTGGCTGATCACCCGCAGCATTTGCCCCAAGCCGAGGCTCCCATTTTCATTGCTGGGTGTTCCGACACAAACTAACACCGCGTTCCCGAGCGAGCCAATATTTGAAGCTGCCTGCAATTTCCCGCAGCGCACCCCCCGCTCGATCAAATCTTCCAATCCAGGTTCGATGATAGGGCTGCGACCCGCGTTAACTAGAGATACCTTCGCTTCGTCAACATCAGCGCCAATGACTTCGTGGCCATGGTCAGCCAAACAAGCTGCCGTTACACAACCGACATACCCCATCCCAAATACGGTGACCTTCATTTGAAGAGCAAAGTGCGTCTCGAAGGAGTCAGGTTTCGCTCTTCGCCGGTTGCCAGTCTATGAAGATACCAGCTTTCACGGTGCCATCATACTCCCATCCCTGTGACTCAAAGGAACTCAAGCCGGAAACATTTGTCACGCCTAAAGCCTGATGGCTACAGGATCAAACATCATTCAAATATTCCTGGTGCAAGCAGGCAGGAACGTAGTTCTTGGTTTTGTTGAGCACCGTGCCAACGGTTGCCTTCGATTCCGACAACAATTGATTGACGCGTTTGACCACGTCTTGATTCGTCTTTTCCGACTCGATGACCAGCAAGACCATGTCCATAAGCCCGGAAAGCCGCGCACTCACGCTGGTCTGGTTGACCGGCGGCATGTCGAAAATAATATAGTCATATTCACTGGCCTTGAGCTTCGGCATCAGCGCCGAGATTTTTTTGGGCAGGTTGGCCGGCAACATGTCGCCGCCAGCTTGTTCCACGGTGGTGTAAAGGTTTGCTTTCACGAGCGCCCCATGCTGTTTATCAGAAACCAAACCCTTGGTCGCCAACGCTTCGTCCAAGCTGTAACCAGGTTTGCCCTTGTAAAACTGCTGTGCGGCACCCCTCTCGCCGCTGATATTGACCAACAGCACGTTGCCATCGCCAGTTTCAGAGAGCGAAGCGGCCACGCCGGCAGCAATCGTGCTGACACCGGCGCCCTTCCCACAACTGGTCACCGCTACAAGCTTGGGCTTGTGGACAAGATTCCTGGTTTCAAAATACACAATCAACCGGTCCCGCAAACCTTCAGAAAACCGGCGAAAAGGATGCTGACGATGCTCCAAATCCAAGCCAGAGACTTGACGGGACACAGGCTCCCCGGTCGTTACACCCTCGTTGTCGCTGGCATCTTTCAAGCGCAGCGGATTCCCATTCGCAGCCACATGACGATGGCCGTTTCGCGCGATGGCCGGAATGGAAATGAACAGAGGCAACCGCAATTTCGTCTCGATATCCGCCGGCCGCTTCACGGAACGATCCAAAAACAACTCGATAAGAAATGCCAACGCCAGCCCGCCAAACACGCCTCCGGCGGCCAGCATTTGGCCCTTCTTTTTGACAGCTTTAGACCATCCCCTGGACGTCACTAATGGACTTTGCAGTATGCTGATATTCTCGGCTTTATCCACTCCCAAAGACTCATCAATGCGCATTTCTTCCAAATGGCTCATGAAATACTTGAGATTGCTTTCATCAACTTGCTGCTTCTGTTCCAAGTCCGAGATGGTCACTCCCACCTTTTCAAAATTAGTCGCATCCGTCCAGACTTGATTCAATTGCGAATTCAACACCCGGATTTTCGCCTTGAGCGCCGATACTTGCTCGGATTCAGTTGCTAAATTAATCACACCTTCATCTTCATCATGTTGCCCTATTGTTTGTTCGACGGTGGGGTTGAACAATGGAACGTTTAGCGCGACAAGCCTCGGATACTTTTCTTCAAGATTCCTTTTTAACGCTTTGTTTTGTAAGATTTGCTCTTGAACCTGCTGGACCAACACATTTTCCGTGGTAAATCCCTGCTGCGTCAGATAGTCCTGTTCTTTTCCTTCAAGATAAGCGAGCAGCCCGCAAATCCTTTTGTATTTGGCAACCTGTTCGGGAGGCGGTTCGGTTGCCGAGACGATATTGGTCAATTCCGCCTTTGTGCCCGGCGATTTTGCCAGTTCGTCCAAGATGGCTTGGCGTCCTGACAATTCAACCTCGGCACTCAAGATATCCTGACGCAGTTTTGAGATTTGATCGGCATACGCCTTTTGCGTGTCATCAAGTGAAACAACGCCAGCCGCGCTTTTTATCTTTCTTAGCTCATCGTCGGTCTGGACAAGCTGGCCATGCAACCGCGCAATCTCGTTGGTCAGAAAGGTATTGGATACCCCAAAACTTTGATGCAGCTGAACGTGCTTTGCCAGATAAGCATCAATAATCTGATTCAATATTGGTTGAACCAGCGCGTAGTCTTCATTCTGGTAGGTAATTCGAATAACACTGCTATCGGGAATCGGTTCCACGGTTATACCTTTGCTTACCTCGTGCATAGCCCGACCTATGTCAGCCCCACCACCCGCATTGGCCAAAATCCTTTCTGGCGTCAGAGCCTGAACCACTTGTTTGGCCAAATCCAAGCTGGTCAAAGTCGCTATTTCCGTATTGATGATACTGGCACTTTGTTCATCCAGTGGTCTGGTGTTGGATTGATCTCCTGGAGGATTCAACGATTTCCCTTCCACCACATAACGAATGGAAAGCAAAGCGTCGGATTGATATTCCGGTGGATGAATCACATAAAGGAACACACCTCTCCCCACGATTCCCAGCACGCAACAGGCAAGAATGAGCCACTTCTGCCGGAAAAGGATAAAATAAATGTCCCCCAAGGACATTCCTCCAACTTGTGAGTCTGGCCGTTTCTCGTTCATCTCAAGAGACACTATCCGACGGTCCGGGTCATTTTACCAGCGTAATTGTCTTCATAAACCTCGCTGGGTTACCCGCAACAATTGCGTCGACAGGCACATCCTTCGTCACCACGCTGCCCGCCCCGATTATCGCGTTTTCACCAATCGTGATCCCGCAAAGCAGGGTGGCACCGGAACCGATGGAGGCGCCTCGTTTGACGAGCGTCCGAATGCATTCCCAATCGGCTTCGGTTTGCAGTTGGCCGCCGCCATTTGTGGCACGAGGATAACGATCGTTGGTGAAGGTAACGTTGTGGCCAACAAAGACTTCTTCTTCCAAAGTCACCCCTTCGCAAATGAAGGTATGACTGGAGATTTTACAGCGATTTCCGATTTTGACTCCTTTTTGAATCTCGACGAATGGCCCAATCTTTACGTCATCACCAATTTCGCAACCGTAAAGATTGATGAAATCATGAAGCCGGACATTCCTGCCCAACTTCACATCCGAAGCAATCCGTTGAAACGAATTCTGCGAAGAACTCACCTTATTAACTAACAAGCCGCCTTACCGCCCACGTGCCCGAAATTTTACCTGCGGTTTTCGCTCCGGCCGGCGCGGGGACTTTTGCGCGCCTTTATCATAACTCACGATTGACAAACGCAGTGATGGCTCGGAAATGGGCGGGCCGCCATTGTCCTCGTTTTGATGCACAGAAAGTCTGACGGGCGCACCGCCTTTCTTCAAGGACTCAGTGGATGCCTCCAAAATGCGAACCAACTCCAAACCGTCCTTGCCTCCCGTCAGCGGCTGCATTCCCTGCCTGATGCAATCCAGGAAATGCTGACACTCATTTTTCAATGGCTCTTCCTGTTTGATGTAAGGGACATAGATATCGCCATAATGGTAGGCGTATTGAAATTCGGCGAAGGTATCGTAGTGGGGTGGTCTTTCAACCCGCGCGTCGAAAATCCGGATTTTCTCCAGCGGCGCAACGTCGTCATAAACAATCATTCGCTTGCTGCCGACGATGGTCATTTCCCGGACTTTTCGGGGGTCCAGCCAACTGCTGTGGATGATGGCAGATCTCTCTCCGGGAAAACCGAACCACATTGTGGTCACGTCCTCCACCCCGGGCGTTATATGAGCGCTGCCCTGACAATTCACGACGGATGGACGCTCTTCCATGATGTGGAGGATGATGGAAATGTCGTGTGGCGCCAAGTCCCAAGCCACATTAATGTCCTTTTGGAAAAGCCCCAAGTTCAGTCTGCGGGCACAGATATAACGAATCTCTCCAATGTCTCCGCATTTGACTATTTCCTTGATCTTCCGGACTGCCGGCGAATAAAGGAATGTGTGTCCCGTCATCAACACCAGCCCCTTTTTCCACGCAATTTCAATCAACTCATCGCATTCTGCGGATGAACAGGCCATCGGTTTTTCAATAAAGGTGTGTTTGCCGGACAGCAGGCTGGCCCTGGCCATTGAGTAGTGTGATTTGACCGCTGTGGCAATGATGACCGCATCAAGGCCCGCGCCGTTTAACATGTGCTGGTAATCTGTCTCGCCCGCCACCTCCGGATACAAGGATTTAAGGTGCGCCAGGCGTTGCTCACTGATGTCGCACATCATTCTTAAATTGCAATCGGGCAGCGATCTAAGATTACGCACCAGATTCGGCCCCCAATATCCGCATCCTACAACTCCGACTTTGATTTGTTTTGTCATATTACAACTTTGGTTTGTTTCCTTCCGGGTTTAAAGGCCCCTGCCGTTCCGCTCGCACGACCTCTGCAAAAACAGGTTTGTGTTCGGAATACGATGGGGCAGCATGATTTTTTCGAAGAATTGTTTCCGGGCGAATCGGGCTTGAAAGACTTCTTTTGCGGAGGCGCGTCTCCCACATTTGAGTTATGAGAGCCGGAATGGTTCGCAACATTATTTCCAAATCGAACCACAAGTTATTTTTCCGCGCATACTTAATATCCAATTGAATCATTTCAGCAAACGTAGTCTTGTTTTTGCCGCTGACCTGCCAAAGACCGGTAAGTCCGGGCAATGCGGCAAACCGCTCTCTCTGCCATGGAAGGTATCTGTCGTATTCGTAAGGCAGACATGGGCGCGGCCCGACCAAACTCATTTCGCCCCGGAACACATTGATGAGCTGTGGCAATTCATCCAACCCCGATGCACGGAGCAGACGGCCAAAGGGAATTATCCGCGGGTCACCCGCTGAATCCATCTTTGTCATTGGCGCGTTTGAAACCATCAATTGGTGCAGGTGTCCTTGATGTGCCGTCGAGTCAGCGCTTATGAACATGGTCCGAAATTTGAAGCACATAAATCGCCGGCCCAAATAACCGACCCGTTCCTGTTTGAATAAAATCGGACCTTCGGAAACAATTCGAATCAGCATAGCGACCAAGACCACCAAAGGCAAAAGCAATGGCAAGGCCAACAGAATGACACAAACATCCAGAATCCGCTTCGAGCTGAAGACCCGATGTGGTTCCACTAAACAAACGCCCTTGGGATGAAAATCCTCGTTTTGAAGATCCATAAGTTGTTATAAGGGTTACAACGTGAGAGATTGCTGAGATTTCCTAAAATTGTGTGGTGAACGCCCGAGAAAAGGCTGGATAAGTTAAATCAAATCCCCAAGATTTGAAGACAAAATGTTTTTTGTTTAAATATGATTAATCCAAAGCTCCGCACTTGTTGGCGAAAAGTAATTTCCGCCAATCTAACTTTCCCTTCTCCGACCGCGTAAACGGAGCACCCATTAATATTTGCCCCAACTTCAGCCTGAAATCGCCAAATCAGCCACGCCAGGTGCCGCCAAAATTGGCACCAAGTCCGCGACGGCATTTCGCTCCGAGACAACTGAATCCTCATCAATTTCAGCCGGAGTCGGCCGACCCAAAACGTCCAGCAACACTTGAATTCGTTTTCTGGCCGGCATGACTCGCAAAACAAAAGCGCGCATTCCGGCGAAAGCCCCATCGGCAAGCAGCACTTCGTCTCCCGGCGAAATGCGATCCTTGACCGTCATGGTTTCTTCGCCCGCGAAGCATTCCTTTAACTCTTCAATTACCGAATCCGCGATAGTCGGAATCCGGCGCGCAAAATGCACAACCGTACCAATTCCATTCGTGCGTTGAATTTCGCTCAAGCTCTGCTCAATGATGCATCGAATGAAAATATAACACGGAAATAGCGGCTCACTGACTCTCACAACGCCGCGCCGCGTCGCGCGCTCAATGCGCAGGCGGGGATGGAAAACCTCCAGCTTGAGATTCTTCCGCAGATTTGCCGCGGCGATGTGCTCATGCTTTGGTTTCGTCCGGGCACAGTACCAAGCCGAAACTTCTGTTTGAATTGTCGAGTTGAACAACATCGCGTTTATTTCAACATCGCGTTTATTTCTCAGAGTGTTCGTTGTATTGAGCCTCGGCGGGAAAACCAAAACCTACCACAGCAAAACGGCTTGTGAATATGTTGAAATCCGCCGTGCCGTTCGTCAATCCAAACTGCGGCACTGCCAAGCCGTTAGTGCAACCGCCGCCGCTTTGGTTCCGATTAATCTTGTTTAGCCCCTCCATCTGAAAATGACTGGCAAATTGTTAAAACTCAACTCGCTACTAATTAACCACATCAGAGGCATTTTATCTACAGCGCCAAGCTGTATTTTGTTGAAGCTAATTACTGTATTTATATGTAGCGGATATGGCTACAAGTCTAAAATCCTTCTGACATTTGGAACTAAACCTTTGACAGTGTCGTTCTAACCTATTAGCCTACAACTTATTCTCTTTTGGGAGCATCTGAAACCGAATGGCATATTGGAGCAATTCTGAGGTGCTTTTCAGGTTCAATTTGTCCTTGATCCTGGCTTTATAGGTTTCCACAGTGCTGGCGTCAATGTTCAGCATTGCGGCAATCTCCCGGGTGTTTTTGGCCCCCGCCCATTAATTCAAAAACCTGCAATTCGCGATCCGTCAGAAGATCCACTGAGAAGTTGGACGACGGGCGCGGGCGGGAGGCGATTTGTGACGCAACCCAACTAGCCGCCCTCTCGCTCCAATAGATTTCCCCGCTTAGAACCTTGCGGATGGCGAACAAAATTTTCGCGGGCGGTTCTTCTTTGGCTACGTATCCGCGCGCGCCCGCCCGAATCACCCGTTCGGCATGTAAAGTCTCTTCGTGCATTGAGAAGACCAAGATCAGGACTTCGGGATAACTGTCGGTCAGATTTTTGATAAGCTCCAAGCCATGGGAATTCTTTAACGTGAGATCAAGAATCACCAGCCGCGGTTTGGTTTCGGTCACCAACTTGAAAGCCTCGCAGCCATTATCTGCTTCACCGCATACGCTCAAATCCGGTTCCTGTTGGATGATGCGCTTTAACGACTCCCGCACCAGCGGATGGTCGTCAACAATAAGGACGCGGGTCCGATCGTGTAAATGATTGCAAGGTTCACTCATATTTTGCGGTCTTGCGGTTCGTTATGTCCGACTCCAGAAATCTACCATCGGCAAAATCAAGTTTCATGAGCAAATAAAACAGCTAGGATTGTTCCAAACGATCCTGCCATACGCGTCTTCTTCAGAGCACTCAAAGAAAGTGCCAACTGACATTCCTCACGGCACAAGAATTAATCATTATTGTCCAGACCGTTTGTCAGAGCCGTCTCCACCGAGCTAACAACCCAGCCATTGCTCCTTCCCCAGTCTTGGCATCGTCACTGCTTTAGAGGAAGCATGACACACGGACAAGCAGTAACACAGAAAACATGGCTCCATACCGGTGTTCCGACCGCGCGTATAACCGGAATCCTTTCAAAATTGCGTCACCTTGTAAAGTGGCAAATTCCTGTGGGTTATCAAGATGAAACCGGGTTTCATTTCGGCGTGCAGACCGAGCAAAAAGACCCGAATTGAGCGCCGATTTGGAAAAAACGACCTCTTAAAGTCGAGGTGGTCACCACATTGTGTCGGTATGGCCGAGGACACTGTGTCTCCGTTTGGGACAAATTCGTTAAGCATCCCGCTCCATTCGCAACGCCTCTTCCGAACATTTTCGGAATTCAGCTCTCAAAGCGCTCTTTCGCTTGGATGCCGATCGAATTAAACTTTCGACGCACTTTCCCAAGCACATTTTTGCTCAGTGAACTTCCAAAAACTGCCGCGAAGGGAAACGATGCTCTAGCGCGGAAGCCTTCCGTGGCCGCAGAGTCCCTGCTCGATTTAAGGGCTAATGAGAGTCTCAAACAGGCACGCGGATAATCCGAACTTCTCAATCTATTGCACGTAAAGCGAGCGGTAGAACCGTTGTTTGAATTTGCCCGCGTCCGAATCTATGAACAAGAATGGGGACGTGTTCGTTTGCAACGGAACCCAATCCACCAGATTGGTGGACGCTTGGACGTCGTATCGGTATCCGGGCACTCCGCTTACAGATAAGCTAAACTGCCCCGCCGTGTGGGCTACCGCTGCCAACGTGGCCGCAGACGTGGGATAGATGGTCAAAATGACGGGACCGCTAATGGTAGTTTCACCCGCATCCGATACGGCCAGGGTGTAAGTTCCGGATTGGTTCGTGGTGACATTGTTCAGCGTCAAAGTGGCGTTGTTCGCCATGGACAAATTGACGGAGTTGAATTGCCACTGATAAACCAATGCCAACGAACTGGAAACATTCATGCCCGCGGCGTTAAGCGTTACAGTTTGACCTGCCACCGCCACATAATTCGTGGGCGTGCTCGTTATGAGTGGAGCAGAAGCTATTGAGGCCTGGGCGTCGTCATTGATCAAGTTTTTTGTCGCCTGCGACTGAACTGACGCTGTTTGCATTGACTGCGATACGGCTTGCGTTGTTGATGCCACTTGCAGCAGGGTAAAGCTTGCCAACGCTGTCCCCGGTTCTCGCCCCACAAAAATAATTTGATGCGGACCAGCGCTGAGGCTGAATACCTTTGGAACAATCTGGTCATTGTTCTCACTGCCACCACCACGCCAACTGACAATGCGCTGCTCAAATCCCGAAGTGACTGGCATGATGTCCCAGATCATGCTTGAGTCTTGAGGCACGCTATCAATGTTCACGTAAAATGAATTTGCATCCGTAGTCGGCGCATCCACCAGCGCTTCAATTTCATAGTTCCCAGCATTGGCGATAGTGAAATTGTAAGCAGCCGTTCCACCGCTTACGTCTCCGATTGATGGCAACGGTTGATAGATGTAACTGCTGGAAACACCATCAATGACAGTGTTGGCCGTCAACAAACCGTTCAGAGTACCGGACGTTGCCGCAAAAGTCTGGCCTTGCGTGACATTCTCCACCGCCAATTTCGTTTGCGATTCCGCCCAAGCCTGGCCATTACTCACTACCAGCGTCCAAACATAACTGTTGTTAGCTGTGCTTGCGTCATAGTAATAGCTGATATTCGTTATCGGACTCGTGCTATTCGTATAAACCACCGGAGCGCCACCATTGACGGTGTAACTCCACTGCCATGTTTGCGCATTGGTCGCCGTTGCCGAAAATTGCACCGTTGTCCCTACATATACTTGCAGTCCTGGTGTGCTCGAATCCACATCGGTCGCATTCACACTGATTGCCGATACCGTTGGTAAAACTGGAGGTTTGTTGGTCGCGCTGCCGCTGACCGTCGTGTTCGTCCCGCTCCCGCCTGTGAAGGTCACGCTCTGACTGTAATTGGTCGCCCCACCCGGACTGAACGCCACCACCACATTCTGGCTCCCGTTGGCTCCCAGACTGTAACTCCCGCCTGACACCACGCTGAAGGGCGCCCCCACACTCGCCGTCCCCACCAATGTCCCGGTCCCCGCGTTCTTGACCACAAAACTGTTCGTCGCGCTCGTCCCGTTCAGGATTGTCCCGTACGCAATGCTCCCGGGCGTCACCTGCAGCACCGGCGCGGGCACCGGCGCGTTGGTCGCGCTGCCGCTGACCGTCGTGTTCGTCCCGCTCCCGCCTGTGAAGGTCACGCTCTGACTGTAATTGGTCGCCGCACCCGGACTGAACGCCACCACCACGCTCTGGCTCCCGTTGGCTCCCAGACTGTAACTCCCGCCTGACACCACGCTGAAGGGCGCCCCCACGCTCGCCGTCCCCACCAATGTCCCGGTCCCCGCGTTCTTGACCACAAAACTGTTCGTCGCGCTCGTCCCGTTCAGGATTGTCCCGTACGCAATGCTCCCGGGCGTCACCTGCAGCACCGGCGCGGGCACCGGCGCGTTGGTCGCGCTGCCGCTGACCGTCGTGTTCGTCCCGCTCCCGCCTGTGAAGGTCACGCTCTGACTGTAATTGGTCGCCGCACCCGGACTGAACGCCACCACCACGCTCTGGCTCCCGTTGGCTCCCAGACTGTAACTCCCGCCTGACACCACGCTGAAGGGCGCCCCCACGCTCGCCGTCCCCACCAACGTACCCGTCCCCGCGTTCTTGACCACAAAACTGTTCGTCGCGCTCGTCCCGTTCAGGATTGTCCCGTACGCAATGCTCCCGGGCGTCACCTGCAGCACCGGCGCGGGCACCGGCGCGTTGGTCGCGCTGCCGCTGACCGTCGTGTTCGTCCCGCTCCCGCCCGTGAAGGTCACGCTCTGACTGTAATTGGTCGCCCCACCCGGACTGAACGCCACCACCACATTCTGGCTCCCGTTGGCTCCCAGACTGTAACTCCCGCCTGACACCACGCTGAAGGGCGCCCCCACACTCGCCGTCCCCACCAATGTCCCGGTCCCCGCGTTCTTGACCACAAAACTGTTCGTCGCGCTCGTCCCGTTCAGGATTGTCCCGTACGCAATGCTCCCGGGCGTCACCTGCAGCACCGGCGCGGGCACCGGCGCGTTGGTCGCGCTGCCGCTGACCGTCGTGTTCGTCCCGCTCCCGCCTGTGAAGGTCACGCTCTGACTGTAATTGGTCGCCGCACCCGGACTGAACGCCACCACCACGCTCTGGCTCCCGTTGGCTCCCAGACTGTAACTCCCGCCTGACACCACGCTGAAGGGCGCCCCCACGCTCGCCGTCCCCACCAATGTCCCGGTCCCCGCGTTCTTGACCACAAAACTGTTCGTCGCGCTCGTCCCGTTCAGGATTGTCCCGTACGCAATGCTCCCGGGCGTCACCTGCAGCACCGGCGCGGGCACCGGCGCGTTGGTCGCGCTGCCGCTGACCGTCGTGTTCGTCCCGCTCCCGCCTGTGAAGGTCACGCTCTGACTGTAATTGGTCGCCGCACCCGGACTGAACGCCACCACCACGCTCTGGCTCCCGTTGGCTCCCAGACTGTAACTCCCGCCTGACACCACGCTGAAGGGCGCCCCCACGCTCGCCGTCCCCACCAATGTCCCGGTCCCCGCGTTCTTGACCACAAAACTGTTCGTCGCGCTCGTCCCGTTCAGGATTGTCCCGTACGCAATGCTCCCGGGCGTCACCTGCAGCACCGGCGCGGGCACCGGCGCGTTGGTCGCGCTGCCGCTGACCGTCGTGTTCGTCCCGCTCCCGCCCGTGAAGGTCACGCTCTGACTGTAATTGGTCGCCCCACCCGGACTGAACGCCACCACCACATTCTGGCTCCCGTTGGCTCCCAGACTGTAACTCCCGCCTGACACCACGCTGAAGGGCGCCCCCACACTCGCCGTCCCCACCAATGTCCCGGTCCCCGCGTTCTTGACCACAAAACTGTTCGTCGCGCTCGTCCCGTTCAGGATTGTCCCGTACGCAATGCTCCCGGGCGTCACCTGCAGCACCGGCGCGGGCACCGGCGCGTTGGTCGCGCTGCCGCTGACCGTCGTGTTCGTCCCGCTCCCGCCTGTGAAGGTCACGCTCTGACTGTAATTGGTCGCCGCACCCGGACTGAACGCCACCACCACGCTCTGGCTCCCGTTGGCTCCCAGACTGTAACTCCCGCCTGACACCACGCTGAAGGGCGCCCCCACGCTCGCCGTCCCCACCAATGTCCCGGTCCCCGCGTTCTTGACCACAAAACTGTTCGTCGCGCTCGTCCCGTTCAGGATTGTCCCGTACGCAATGCTCCCGGGCGTCACCTGCAGCACCGGCGCGGGCACCGGCGCGTTGGTCGCGCTGCCGCTGACCGTCGTGTTCGTCCCGCTCCCGCCTGTGAAGGTCACGCTCTGACTGTAATTGGTCGCCGCACCCGGACTGAACGCCACCACCACGCTCTGGCTCCCGTTGGCTCCCAGACTGTAACTCCCGCCTGACACCACGCTGAAGGGCGCCCCCACGCTCGCCGTCCCCACCAATGTCCCGGTCCCCGCGTTCTTGACCACAAAACTGTTCGTCGCGCTCGTCCCGTTCAGGATTGTCCCGTACGCAATGCTCCCGGGCGTCACCTGCAGCACCGGCGCGGGCACCGGCGCGTTGGTCGCGCTGCCGCTGACCGTCGTGTTCGTCCCGCTCCCGCCTGTGAAGGTCACGCTCTGACTGTAATTGGTCGCCCCACCCGGACTGAACGCCACCACCACATTCTGGCTCCCGTTGGCTCCCAGACTGTAACTCCCGCCTGACACCACGCTGAAGGGCGCCCCCACACTCGCCGTCCCCACCAATGTCCCGGTCCCCGCGTTCTTGACCACAAAACTGTTCGTCGCGCTCGTCCCGTTCAGGATTGTCCCGTACGCAATGCTCCCGGGCGTCACCTGCAGAATCGGAACCGCGTTGGGAACCGTATAAGAAAGTTCGGTTGAATAGGCGCTTTCCAAGCCGGAAGTGCTGAGAGACGTGGCGGCAAAGTAATAGGTAGCACCCTGCGCCAAACCCGAAATTGTCGCATTCGTCACATTGCCAACTGAAGTTACGTTGGTATATGTTTGACTCGCTGGACCGTAATAAATGTTGTAGCCTGCGATAGCGGCGTTTGTGACTGGATTCCAAGCCAGCGTTACGCTTTGGGCAAAAACAGACGAGGGAATGGCAACCACCAGTCCGATCAATAGAACCCCAACAAAAAAGGCACGTCTTGTTACAATCCGAACATCAACAAAATACATCTTGGCAGTCGTCTTCGCATGATTCTTGCCAAGAAAACCTTATGAGCCGGGAGAAATCCTGCTCTTAGGGGCCATGCCAAGCGCGCCCGCAAAAGCACTGTTGGTTGATTCGCTTTGACTTCAATAACTTGTGTGAATTCCTCCATGCAAAATTTAGAGGCGCAGCAAGGGAATTGCGTCTATAATTGGAATTGCAAAAAAACAGGTCATCAATGGGGGCTGGAGGTTTTCAATACATAACTGTCTTGCATAGGAACATCCAGAATTCTGCCAGATCTAAGCGATAATTTTTGACAGTGACGACAGCGGAGGACATGCTCCTTTCTGCAATCCATCTCAGTGGCCATCCACTAAAAATTCATCGGGGAAAAAGAATCCGGATGGACGGCTTCAGACGCGAAGTTCAATATTCAGAACCGTGTCAACTTCAAACCGAGGTCTAACAATTTCCGCACTTCGGTATCCGACTTCGCCTCAGCATAAATCCGTAGAACCGGTTCCGTGCCTGAACCACGCAGCATGAGCCACGAAGTGTCTTCGGCGATAAGTTTGACGCCGTCGAATGTTTTCATTTCCGCCAATGGTGAGCCCAGCAATTTCGCCGGCGGATTGCTTTTCAGGGATTCCATCAGTGACGCGCGTTTCGCCAGCGGATAGTGAGTGTCAACCCTTCCATAACGATGCGGACCAAATTGCTTCTCCAGTTTCGCGAGAATTCTGTCAACAGGCGCTTGTTCGGTTGCAAGCAATTCGAGCAACATCAAACCGGCGGCCACGCCGTCGCGCTCGGGAATGTGTCCCGGAAAACCGATACCGCCGCTTTCCTCCGCACCGAGCAACACGTCGCCCTTGAGCATCTCCGCGCAAATATATTTGAACCCAACACCGGTTTCGACCAGCGGCAGGCCATGAGCGGCACACATCTTGTCCACCATCGAAGTGGTCGTGAGCGCCTTGACCACCCGTCCCCTGCCCTTTCGGTTCACAACCAAATGATGCAACAACAGGCAGATGATTTGGTGTGTCGTGAGCGCCTTGCCATGGCCGTTCATGCCGCCTACGCGGTCGGCATCACCGTCTGTCACAAGGCAAATATCGTGCGGATGCCCGCTGAGAAACTTTTGGCTGCGCGCGTAATTCTTGTCGATCGGTTCAGGATTGATGCCGCCGAACAATACGTCGTGCTTCGCATTGAGCGTGGTGACCTTGCAGGTTGTACCCGCGAGCAATCGTTCGAAGCAACCCGCGCCGACGCCGAACAAGGCGTCATGGGCAAATCGTAATTTTGACTTGGCGATTAGTTTAAAATCCACGAGCCTCTTCAGCGCGGCAAAATGCGCCGGACGGACGTCGTGAATGGAAATTTGTCCCGTGCGAACCACCTCGTCGAATTTCGCGGAGCGAATGGGATTGCGATCAATAAAGCCTTCGACGGCCTTGCAGGTTTTCGGATTACTCGAGCCGCCATAGGACGATTTTAGTTTAAAACCGTTGAAAATCGGCGGGTTGTGACTGGCGGTAATCATCACCCCGCCAACGGCATGTTGCGCCTTGACGGCGAATGAAACGGACGGCGTCGGCGTTGGCTCCGGCGCAAGCACAACTTGAAAATCATTACCGGCGAAGATTTCGGCGGCGGTCCGGGCGAAGCGGTCGGAAAAAAACCGACGGTCGAAGCCGACGATGATTTTTCGGTCCGTTCCGGGGTCGGGATTGGCACTCCAAAAATCCGCTGTGGCCTGCGCCACCCGTGCAACACCTGCAAACGTAAACTCTTCCGCGATGACCGCGCGCCATCCGTCGGTGCCGAATTTGACGTTCATACCGTGAAAGTCAGACCTTCAAGTCCGCCAGCGCGGGGTCGTGGGCATTCACGATCTGACGCATCTTTTTCACGGCCGCGCGCAGGTTGCGCGCGCGGAACAAGGTCGTCCCGCTCACGAACGTGTCCGCCCCGGCGCGCGCGCATTCGGCGGCGGTTTGGAAGTTGATGCCACCATCCACGCTGATGCGGTAGGATAATTTTCGTTCGCGCCGCCAGGCGTCGGCTTGCTGAATTTTGGGGAGACATTCGTGGATGAATTGCTGCCCACCAAAACCTGGATTCACGGTCATCACCAGCAGCAAATCAATCTGGTCGAGATGCGGTTGGACTTCGGCGATGGCGGTGGGCGGATTGAGGGCGAGGCCGACCTTTTTGTTGAGCGATTTGATTTTCCAGATGAGCGGCGTGATCTGTTCGCCGAGCTCGACATGAATGATGATTTCGTTCGCGCCGGCTTCCGCAAAGGATTCAAGTAAAATCTCCGGACGCGAGCACATCAGGTGAACATCAAAGAAAAGCTTTGTCAGCGGCCGGATAGCACGGACAACTTCAGGCCCAAAGGAAATGTTCGGCACAAAATGCCCGTCCATGATGTCGAGATGCAACCAGTCGGCACCGGATCGGTCGGCGCGCTCGGTTTCCCTGCCAAAACGGGTGTGGTCGGCGGCCAGCAACGAAGGCGCAATGATCATGCGCGGAGTCTAAGCGAAGCACACCACGAAAGAAAAGTTGTAAGATGCCCGCGGTTCAATTTTGTTTGCCGTCGAGACAGCGCCGCACGGTGGTGGCCAGCATTTGCGGTTGGTAGGGCTTTTGCAAAAAATTTAATTCCGGTTCCAGTTTGAAGTCCTTGCCGACGATATCGGCGCTGTAACCACTGGTGAAAATGACTTTGAGATTGGGCTCTTCAGCCCACAATTTCTCAGCCAGTTCCCGGCCGTTCATGTGGTTGGGCATCACCAGATCGGTGAGTAACAAGGCGATCTGTTCCTTGTTATTTCGCCAGACTTCGATGGCTTCGACGGCGTTGCCCGCGGGCAAAACTCTATAGCCGTATTTGTTCAGAACGCGCGAGACGAGTTCACAGACGGGTGCTTCATCCTCGACGAGCAGAATGGTTTCACTCCCGCCGCGCACGGTGATTTGGGTGGTAGGTTTTTCCGTCGCGCTCTGCCCGGCTCCGATGTAAGGAAGATAAATCCTAAACGTCGTGCCCTTCCCAACCTGGCTGTCCACCTCAATCCAGCCCTGATGCTGTTTAACGATGCCATAGGCCGTGGCCAATCCCAGCCCGGTGCCTTTGCCGATCTCCTTGGTTGTAAAAAACGGCTCGAAAACCCGGCGCAGGTTTTCCGGCGTGATTCCCGTGCCGGTGTCCGTCACGCTCAAACAAACAAAACAACCCGCGCGGACTTCGGATTTTCCCCTGCCGTACGCTTCACCCACATTCGCGATGGCGATGCGGATGGCGAGCTGGCCGCCCTTGGGCATGGCGTCGCGCGCGTTGACGGCGAGGTTCAACAACACCTGCTCCAACATGCCGGCGTCCGCCTCCACCATCGGCGGCAACTGGCAGTAGTTCAACTGGAGCGCCACGTCCTCGCCCAAAAGCCGGCCGAGCATGTTCGTCATGTTGCCGACAACTTTGTTCACGTCCAACTGCCTGGGTTGGATAAGCTGGCGTCGGCTGAAGGTGAGCAATTGCCGTGTCAAACCGGCAGCGCGTTCGGCGGCTTGGACGATTTGCGCTGCCGATTTTCCCGCCGACTCGCCAAGATTAGCCGCCAGGAGCAACGAGGCATGTCCCTGGACGACTGTCAGAATGTTGTTGAAATCATGTGCGACACCGCCGGCAAGTTGCCCGATGGCTTCCATTTTTTGCGATTGCCGCAACTGTTCCTCCAGTTGCCGCTGCCCCGTAACATCTCGAAACAAACTTAACATCAACAGCGGCCGTTCGTGGAGTTCAATGAACGAATCAATAATCTCCAAGGTCACGGCATTGCCGTTGTGCAAAACATACTGGCGCTCAGGCTTGCGCTGGAGGTTGTGGGCAAGAAACGATTCGCGGTGCTGCTCAAGCATTTTTTCCCGGTCCTCGGACGCAGCGTGAACCACCGTGAAAGGCTGGCCCTGCAGCGCCTGCGCTTCCATGCCGACCAAGCGGCAAAAGGCGTCATTGACGGCGACAATGATGCCCTCTTGATTGACCAGCCGCAATCCGGTCACGGAATTTTGCCAGACGGAGCGAAAGAGTGTTTCCGAACTTTGCAAGGCGGCCTCGGCTTCGCGGCGTTCGGTGATATCGCGCACGTGCAGCAGCAGGGCTGGCCGACCACTGTATTCAATGCGACTGGCGCGAACTTCAACCGGCGTGACCCGGCCTTCGGCGTTCAGACTTTCACTTTCAACTTGGGCCCATTTGCCGCTCGCCATTTTTTCAAAATCACGGCGGATTTCCTCGCGGCGGGCCTCCGGAACCAGATCGGTCAAAATATTTTTGCCGATCAGTTGTTCGCGCGTCAGACTGTTTAGCAGGCAACCGGCGAGATTCACGTCCAGCACGGTGCCATTCAGATCTTCGACAAAAATGGCATCGGGTGAATTTTCGAAGAGATCGCGGAAACGTTGCTGGCTTTCGCGTAATGCTTCCTCGGCGTAAACGCGATCCAACGCGCCGCCACATTGATCGGCCAGCGTCTGGAGTGTTTCCAAATCCTGCCCGGTGTAGGCGCCGGACAAATGACTCTGGACGAACAGCACACCGATGATTCTGGCGCCTTTGCGCACGGGCACGAGCATCGTATCGGTGGCATGACCTTTGGGGCCGGGGGTATGCACCAGTTCCGCGCCTTTGCTGACGACGCGCCGGATCAGGGTGTTTGCGCTTTTGGATTGTGACGATTCGGGAATCTTCACCCGTTGTTCATCCACCGTGGTGATGTTGAGCAACGAAAAAACCTCGTCCTTCTCCGAGGAATATAAATCCAGCGCGAAATCATCCCACGCGAACAACGCATCGGATGCTTCACAAATGATGGTCGCCGCTTCAGCGGCGGTGGTGGCCGAACTTAACCGGTGGCTGAGCTTGGAAAACACCTGATTGCGATGCTCGTTGCGGCGGCGTTCGGTCACGTCCGTGACCATGGTCAGCGCCGCAAAATGGTTGCGAAAGGCCATTGGCCTCCAGACCACGTCCACGTCCAGAGACGTGCCGTCCTTCCGCCGATGCTTCCAAAGGCAGCCATGCTCCGCATGGTTCAAGCCGGTAACTTTTGTGCGGCCACTTTTTTCCGCCACCCGAAGGTCTGACATTTTCATCGTCAGAAATTCTTTCCGCGAGTATCCGTAATGCTGAATGGCGCTTTCGTTGACTTCCAGAAACGTGAGGGTTTCAAAATCAAAAACCCACATCGGATTGGGATTGTCCTGGAACAACAGACGGTACTGCTCTTCGCTTCGGCGCAATTCCTCCTCGGCCTGCCAGCGGTCGGTCACGTCCCGCCAATTGGTGACCAAGCCGCCGGTCTCCGGATCATCCAAGCGGTTCTGGCCAATAAGTTCCAGACGTCTCCAGGTGCCATCTTTTTTTTGATAACGAAATTGAGTTTTTACTGTGCGGTCCGGATGTTTGATTGCCTCCTGCAGTGTCTCCAGCACCGGCGCCAAATCTTCGGGATGCACATGCGCGAAAGAATCCGTCCCGTCCAATTCCTCCGGCGTATAACCCATCAGACGCTCCATCGAAGGACTGGCGTAGAGAAACTGTCCCTCCCGGCTTAAAATGCAGAGAATATCCAGCGAGCTTTCCGTGAGCGTGCGAAAATATTTTTCACGTCGGCCCAATTCGATTTCCGCCTGCCGTCGTTTGGCGCGTTCGCCGGCTTCCTGCGCGGCGCGGCGAACCGCCGAGGCCAGTCGTTCCGGGTTTTGTTTGAGCACATAATCGGTTGCGCCTGCCTTGAGACTTTCTATTGCGGCATGTTCTCCGATGGTGCCGGAAATGAGAATGAACGGTGCATTGGGATATTCTTTGCGAACAAAGGCCAACGCCTCCAATCCTGTAAAGCTGGGCAGACGAAAATCTGACAAAATGACATCAAATTGCTCGTTGTCCAACGCCGCTTCAAATTCCGCGCGGCTGGCCACGCGTTTCACCTCGGCGTCCAAAGCATCCTGTTGAAGAAGCGTCCGAACCAGTTCGGCAAAATCCGGGTCGTCTTCGAGATGCAGAATGTGCAACGGCTTGTTCATTTTCCCTTCGCGCGCGGTCGCTACATGAAATCGGGCAAACATCGCAGACCCTTGCACAACAATAAACGTGCCAAAGTATAGCCGGGAGGGAATGGTTTCCCGTTGACATCCAAGCGTCTTTGACTAAAGTCAGTCGTTTTCAAACGAAACAAAAAATAATCTATGCCGAATACGAAGTCAGCCGAACGACGGATGCGCGCCAACGAACGCAAACACCAGCACAATCGCAGTGTGAAATCGCACCTGCGGCATTTGGAAAGGGATTATCGTGCGCTGCTCGTGGTTGGCAAGAAGGATGAAGCCGCGAAACTTTTGCCCGGCGTCCATTCCGCGTTCGACAAGGCCGTCAAAGCCGGTGCCCTGCCCCGCCCCACGGTCAACCGGAAGAAGTCCCGCCTTGCCGCGGCATTGAATTGAACTGCTCCGATCGCAGCAATCCCATTTTCGCCAGCCGGAATTTAAGTCCAACCACGAGACACGCCCAACCGTATTTGAGACTGCGCTGAAAATTAATCGAAGACGCCTCCGCAAAATATTTTGTAGGACAACTCACCTCGGCAATCGTGAATCCGTGCCAGAGAATTTGCGCGAGCATCTGATTGTCGAAAACGAAATCGTCGGAATTTTTAGTCAGGTCGAGCGTCTCCAGGATTTCGCGTGAAAAGGCGCGGTAGCCGGTGTGATATTCCGAAAGTTTCGCGCCGAGCAAAATATTTTCCGCCAGCGTCAGAAACCGGTTGGAGACGTATTTCCACCAAGGCATCCCGCCTCTCAGCGCATAACCGCCCAGAATGCGGCTGCCCAACACACAAGGATGCAACTCATTGGCGATGATCGAAACCATTGCCGGAATCAGTTTCGGTGTATATTGGTAATCCGGGTGAATCATGATGACGATTTCCGCCCCCGCCTCAAGCGCGAGTCGGTAGCAAGTTTTTTGATTGCCACCATAACCCTTGTTGGTCTCATGCTCGTACACGCGCACCCCTTCAAGCGAACGCGCCACCGCCACCGTGTTATCGCGACTGCGGTCGTCCACAAGAATAATCTCATCCACAATACCTTGCTCGCGCACTTCGGTGTAGGTTTGGGGCAGTGTCCGCGCCGCATTGTAAGCCGGCATCACCACGATAATTTTCTTTCCGCGATACATAGTGAATATTGCCATTTCATGCTGCATGAACGCATAGTCACTCAAAAGTGAAAAATTAAATTAATTGAACAGCTCGGCAATCTCCGCGTCTATTCAGGACACGTTTTTTATGGACAAATGGGATCGTTATGCCTCCAAGTATGCTTTGCCGACCGTCAAATTAACTCCGAAAAACATATACAAATTTGCCTCGGTTGGTGTCTATGGGATAAAACCGTGAACGGTAAACCGGCATTCAGTTGGTGTCGGCAACTTTATGAAAGAAAAGGTGCCGAACTTATTCTTTACGGCAGGGCGCTGGGCTTGAGCCACAGCGAGGCGGAGGACGTCTTGCAGGAAACTTTCCTCAAACTGATGCAGAAAGCACAGATTCCCCTTCGACCGGAGCACTACTGCGTGCGCAGTTTTAGAAATCATGCCCTGAATTACCGGCGTTCGTTGTGGCGTCGGCTGGCACGCGAGCTGGAGGCGCGACGATGGTTTGAGAGATCGGCTGCGGAAGGACCGACGGAAAACGCCGCCATGCGTTGTCTCACCGAACTGCCGCTCGAACAACGGGAAGTGATCGTTCTAAAAATCTGGCACCGCTGTACCTTCGAAGAAATTGGCGAGTTGCTGGAGGTTTCACCGAATACCGCCGCGGGCCGGTATCGTTACGGTTTGCAAAAAATAAAACTCCAACTGGAAGAGGTGGATTATGAAAGAGATGAACGCACTGGAGGCACAGTTACAATCCTGGCAGCCGCGCCGCCCGTCGGCGGCTCTTGAACGGCGTCTGTTTGCCACGCCCGCCAGCCGCACGCCTAAAGTGGCGTGGTGGGTGGGCTGGTTGATGCCAGCGACCGCCTGCGCGTTGTTCACCTTCTCCGTTTTTAATTCGGCGAATGAAATTCCAAGCCGATCATCCCGCCGGGAGCCGATGGTGGCCACGCTGTTGAGCAACCAAAGTTATCTGGTGTGCGTGCCGGATGGTTTTTTGAAGGGGCAAAACGATTTGTCGTCTGTCACTTTTGATTTAACAAACCGCAGCGGAGCCACTTCCAGTATGTGCTCTTTGCCGCGAAGCAGGATGAATTGAATGTGATTAATAAATGAGCGTCAATAAACTTAAAAATCCGTTTCTTCGAACTTCATAGTGGATAGAGATTGAGCTTTCCGCAGAAAAACAGGATGCGTATCCGGTAATTCTGGAAGTTGCGGAAGCCGCGGGCCGCCGATTTGATGCTCTGGATTTTCGAGTTCAACCCCTCCGTCACGGCGTTGGTGATGTGATGACGCAAATACGTCAGCAGGTTTTCCAAATGCCGCTTGAGCAGATGGGCCACGTCGGCCATCGGTTTGAGTTGGCTGCGGCTCACCCAACCAAACCAGTCCTTGAAAAATCGTCGCGCCCAGCCCGCCTCCTGATATTCCCAGAACTTGCTGAACAGTTCCTTCATCGCCCACGCCCGCGCTACTTTCAGTTGTTGATCCTTCAACCCGGAAAATTCCTCCCGTTGCTCCTGATTAAAATGCCGCGGATTATACAACCACAGTTGCCGCGTCCCTTTGAGTGTCTCGTCCCCCTCGGCCAGCAATTCCTTGTGTTCCTGGCGCCGCACCTTGTCCACCGACTCGTTCAAGTATTTGCTGACATGAAACCGGTCATGCACGATGTCCGCTTCAGGCACCTGCTTGGCAATCGTCTGGATGAATGGCTCCCACATGTCCACCGCCACCGCTTCCACCGCCGACTTCTGTTGGGGTGTCAGCGTCGCCCACAACTGGTCGGCCGCCTCGCAGGTTCGTTCCTCCACCACCTCCAGCACCCGCGACTGGTCCAAGTCCGTCAACAACGTGATATAGGAGTGCCCGCGCTTGAAACTCTTTTCATCCATCCCCAGATGCGCGAGTTGATCCAGCTGCCGCCGCTCCAATCCGCGCCCCACAGCTCGTTTCATAATCTCATGCGCTGCGTCCCAGCCAATGCCCAACAGTTCGCAAGCCTGACTCACACTCGCGCAGGCCAGCAGCACGTCCACCGCAAACCGTTCAAAGAGCAGCGTGAACCGTCCCTGCGGCACCGCCCACGGCACCTGCATGGTCTTGACCCCGTGTGCCGGACACTCTGCCCGCGGCGTCCGGGCCCGAATCAACGTCGTGAACTGCATCGTGTCCAAGTGCCGCCACGTCCGCTCCGGTGCGCTGTCATGGATCGAACATTCGCACCCGCATTCCGGGCATTTGGCCGCCGATCCCCATTGCCAGCCAAGCTCGATTTCAACTTTTTTTTCGGCCAGTTTCAATTCCACGGTTTTAACTTCCCACGGGCTGCCAATGCCCAAAAGCAACGCGTAATGTTTCTGCAGTTCGTTGTCCATGCTCATGCCAAAAGCCTGCCAACCACCGCCGTCAAGGCCAACCCAAAACACCGGCCCGGCAGAGCGCAGCGGAGCGAAGCTCTGTCCGGCGCGAAGCGATGGAAGCCAACTCCAACCCGCCCGCCGACAATTTGAAACCACGTCGCTCATTTATGCTTCAGCTAAATGCCTCCTTTGTTAGCCATGAAATTCCCGGAATATTCAAAAATCCAAAATCCAAGCCGCCACCACCACCTACCAAAGTTGATTTCCGTCCTACAGCTACGCCGCCCCCGAGTGTGCCACCGTTGTTTCGTGCAGTGGACTGGCTGGCACTGGGCATCACCGCAGTGGTGCTATTTGTTGCGTATTTTCTGACGCTGGCGCCGGATGTGACGCTGGAGGATTCCGGTGAACTGGCCACAGCCTCGTTTTACGCCGGCATTCCGCACGCGCCCGGTTATCCGATTTGGAGCATTTATTCGTGGCTGTGGACTCAAATTCCCTTCGGGAGTGTTGCGTGGCGCGTTGGATTAAGCTCGGCTTTCGCAGCGGCAATGGCTTCGGGCATGCTGGCGTTGGTGGCTTCGCGCAGCAGCAGCATGATGATTGAAAGCATTGATGCGTTCAAAGACATCAGCCGCCGCTGGGAAAATTTGATTTGCTTCGTTTCTGGCATTGTCGCCGGCGGTTTGATTGGCTTCAACGGTTTTTTGTGGAGCCAGGCAGTGATCGTGGAAGTTTATCCGTTGAGCGTGGCTTCGCTGCTGGGGGTGGTAATCTGCCTGTTGCGCTGGGTTTATGCGCCCCACCAACACCGGTATCTTTACGGCGCTTTCTTTCTTTACGGAATTTGTTTCAACAATCACCAGTCGCTTCTCCCCGTCGTGATGGGGATGCAGGTTTTAGCGTGGATGGCCGAGCCGAAGCTGGGGCGCGAGTTCTTTTTCGGCAACACGGTAATTTTCCTGGTCTGTGAATTTTTCGTCAAACCTGGCTTGCTCATCCACAACTCAACCGTTTTGGTGGTTTACAATGTGATTGGCATAGCGTCGGCCCTGCTTTGGATCTGGCTGGTCATCAAAACAAAAAAGACGGCCATCGAATTTGCCCGTGACGCGGCGATGCTCGCGCTTATCGGCTGCTTGGGGCTGCTCTTCCTCGGCATCACCGATTATCTGCCCGCTTTCAACAGCGGCTCGAAGCTTTTTCTGGTCCTGATTGTGACGATTGTAGCGGGTGGCTTTTTCATCCGACTCGTCAAAAAAAACATACATTTATCCAAGGAGTGGCTCATCGTTTTGGTCTGTGGTGCGGTCTGGCTGCTGGGTGCGGCATTTTATTTCTACGAACCCATCGCGTGCATGACCGATCCGCCAATGCAGTGGGCTTACCCCCGGACAGTTGAAGGTTTCGTTCACGCCATCACCCGCGGCCAATACTCACCCATTAATCCTACCGCCGGCACCGGCAACAACGCTGTTCAAATCGTTACCAGCTTTTTTGCCACCTACGGGCTGCAACTCTGGCGTTATCTCGAGGAAATGGCTATTGAATTCAACCTGCTCTTTTTGCTGCTTGCCCTGGTAGTTTTTCTGATCTATCGCCAGCTGAAACGGCGTGAACGGGTGTGGATTATTGGAATGGGTGCCATCTATATTTGTATCGGACCGTTTCTGGTCCTGCTGCTCAACTTTGCTCCCGACCGTCAATCAATTGATATCGCACAGGTTCTATTTACTTCCGGGCACGTGTTTATCTCCATGTTTGTCGCCTATGGTTTGACGATTGCCTGCGCGTACATGGCCACGCAATACGCAACGATGCGCCCCTGGCTGCTGGTGGGCGGCCTTTGCGCCCTGGACTTTGCGTTGTTCACAGTGGCGTGGAATTGTCAAACGCTGATCGGAAACTTGGATGACGAAATCGCCACACGCTATGGATTTTTGAAAATGGTGTGCTGGATCCTTGCCGTTGCCACGATCATGATCATTCGGAAATACCAGTTACAGGGCGACCGTTTGTTGTCCTTCGGGCTGCCGGGTTTGTTTGTGCTGTGCTCGTTTGGACTGACCGTTGCCACTGTTTTTCAAGATCAACTTAGCCTGAGTGCTCTTGCTGGTTTCTTCCACAACCTTGCCCAAGCCTTTCGTCCGCATCAATACGGGCTGCCGGTTTACGCTGCATTGATGTTATTGGGCATGGCTCTGATTTATTTTGTCGCAGTATGGTTACTCCGCAGAAAAGTTCCATTGGGAATTGCCCTCGCCGTTTTTGCCGCCATCCCAGGTTATTCTGTATTGATGCACTGGTCCGACAATGAGCAGCGCAACCACTGGTTCGGCTACTGGTTCGGTCACGACATGTTCACGCCCCCCCTACGGCATTTACCCGGACATGGCGCGCGACGCGATTTTGTTCGGCGGCACCGATCCCGGACGCTTTGTCCCGACTTACATGATCTTTTGTGAAAGCTTTGTGCCGCCGAGTTGCAAGCCGATGGATCCGGATTTCAATCGCCGCGATGTTTATCTCATCACCCAAAACGCGCTTGCCGACGGAACCTATCTGCAGTATCTCCGCGCCCAATACTTTCGCAGCCATCAAATAGACCCGTTGTTCTTTCAGGAGCTGCTTCGTGGACCCCAGGAGCGCGCCGATAATTACTACACAAATATCCTTGCACGGCTCGCTGGCGTAATTTTGGACGGACCGCTGACCAGGCGCGGTGCCAGAATCGAAGCTCGCTGGCGCAAGGAAGGCGTTTATCCGCCAAGTGAAATTTACATACCATCGCCGGATGATTTGCAAAATTGCTTCGCCGAATACACGCAAGATGTTGCCCGCCGGGCGCAACTGCACGAGCTTCAGCCGGGCGAAATCGTCACCCCGGTCACCAATGCCAACGGCCAGGTGAGCGTCCAGGTGGCCGGCGAGGTGGCGGTCATGAAAATCAACGGTTTGTTGTGCAAAGTCATCTTTGATCACAATCCTACCAACGAGTTTTACGTGGAGGAAAGTTTTCCGCTGGATTGGATGTTTCCTTATGAAACGCCGTTTGGCGTCATCATGAAAATCAACCGGCAGCCGGTGCCGTCGTACTCACCGGAGGTCTTCAAGAAAGATCACGAGTTTTGGAGCCAATACTCCGCGCGGCTTATCGGCAACTGGATCACCTATGACACCACCGTCAAACAAATTGCCGACTTTGCGGAAAAGGTTTACCTGCACCGCGATACCAGCGGTTTTACCGGCAGCCAGAAATTCATCCGCGATGACGACGCCCAAAAGTCGTTCTCCAAGCTCCGCAGTTCCATCGCCGGCCTGTACGCGTGGCGCCTGGGCGCGTTAAGCCAGGTGCCCACGCCGCCCGAATACCTGCCTCATACCGAGGCCGAGCGGCAGGCGTTGATCAAAGAAGCGGATTTCGCCTTCAAACAAGCCTTCGCCTTCTGCCCCTACAGCCCGGAGGTGGTCCAACGTTACGTCAACCTTTTGGTCATGCTCAACCGCCTCGACGATGCCATCCTGGTGGCGCAGACCTGCTCGGATTTCGATCCGTACAACACTTATGTGGCCAGTCTGGTCAGGCAACTGAAGGAAATGAAAAAACAGTTCGCCGGCCGTGCCCAGTTCGAGACCAAACTCCAAAACATGGAGAATGAAGCACGCACCAACCCGACCAATTTCCAAAACATCTTTGCGCTGGCCAGCGCGTATTTTCAAATGCACCAAACCGACCGGGTCGGCGCGCTGTTTGACCAGGCCCTGGCCAACCCGCACATCACTCCAAATAAAGAAACCACGCGCAAAGCGCGTGGTTTTGAATCTGCCCCCTATAAGGGGGCAAAGCCCAGCCCCCACAGGGGGCTGGGCCACGCGCGTCATCCCCGGTTTTGTCGTTATCGGCTAAACCGAAACTCTTCCTGTCTCTGTTCCTGCTGTTCTTGATATTTTACATACTTCCGTATCTTTTCTTCATCCAACCCCACCGTGCCCACACAGTAACCCTCCACCCAGAAGTGGTTGCCCCAATACGGTCGCCGCCGCAGGTCGCGGAACGCCCCAAACAGTCGGATTGCGCTTTTGCCCTTCAACCGCCCCATGTAATCCGAGATCCGCACCTTCGGCGGAATCATCACCACCAAATGCACGTGATCGGCCTGCACATTCAACTCCACCACCTCACACTCCATTTGCCGACTCTGCTCCCGGATACACAACTCCGCCTCCTCTTTTATCTTCCCTGCCAACACCCGATACCTATACTTCGGACACCAAACAATGTGATATTCGCAATACCAGATCGTATGCGATTGCTTTCGGAATCTGCTCATGTGTTCTTCCTTTCTCGTTCGTTGTGGGGACAACGCGAGAACCGAATTACCATGAGCAGTTCCTTTGGCCTAGCCTTTGCCTCTAACCATGTCCACAGGACATGGTTTCTGAATCATCAATGAAAACGGTGTCATCGCCCAGTTTTACGCGTAAACGGGCAATTTGCCCAAGCTGGAAGGCACGTTGGAACGGCTGGTTGCCATCACGCCGGGCGATCCGGAAGCGTGGTATGACCTGGCCGCGATCAACATTACGCTGGGCAAGACCAACGAATCCCTCCAGGACTTGCGCACGTCGCTGAACCTGAGCGCCAGACGTCTTCAACAAACCCCCAAGGCGCGCGACCTGCTGGCTGAAGTGCGTAAAGACCGCCGGTTTGACCCGCTGCGCGGCCTGCCGGAATTCCCAAAACTGGTCCCGCCCCAATAAAACTGCGTCCGGACTTCCCAAACCGGAGCTCCTGCCAGCAGACTTGAACCGCGCCGTTGTCAGCAATATATCCCAGTTGCCGGTTGCCGCCCTATGCATTAGTTTGATGGCTTCAAGACGACTTTGGCACCAACACGAAAGCATGAAGAAGGCAGATTCAAACACAAAGAAAATGGATACGGATGCAGCCGCCACCGGCGCTGCGGAAGTGGCCGTGCCCGCAGATCAAATGACGCCGGAACAATTGGCCGAGCTCAAAGCGCGTGCGGCCAAGGCCGAGGAGCATTGGGACCGCTTGCTGCGCACCGCCGCCGACTTCGAGAATTTCAAGAAGCGCGCCGCGCGCGAACGGCACGAGGCCGCGCGGTCGGCCACCGCCGCGCTGATTTACAGGTTGTTGCCCGTGCTCGACCATTTTGAAATGGCTCAGGCCGCCACGCAAAGCGCGCAAGCCCCACAAACCGGAATTACAGCCTTGCAGGACGGCATCGCCATGATTCAACAACAGCTTAAAGGCATTCTCACCGAAATTGGCCTCGAAGAAGTGGATGCCAACGGCCAGGTCTTTGACCCGACGCTGCACGAGGCCGTCTCGCAATTGGAAACCGCCGACGCGCCCGAAGGGCAAGTGGTCCAACAAATTCGCAAGGGCTATAAACTGCACGATCGTCTGTTGCGGCCGGCGACAGTTGTTGTCGCAAAAAAGCCCGCCACCCCTCCGGCTGCCTGAGTCATGGCCAAACGCGATTACTATGAGGTGCTTGGCGTTGACCGCAACGCCAATGATGAGGAAATCAAAAAGGCTTACCGCAAGTTGGCCGTGAAGCTTCATCCGGATAAAAATCCAGATGACAAGTCTGCCGAGGAAAAATTCAAAGAGATTGGCGAGGCCTATGAAGCCTTGAGCGACCCGCAAAAACGCGCAGCCTACGATCAATATGGTCACGCGGCGTTCGATCCCCGCGCCCGCGCCGACCGTGGAGGTGGTTTTTATGGCAGCGGTTTTCACGATCCTTTCGAAATCTTTCGCGAAGTTTTCAGCGGCAGCAGCATTTTTGAGGAATTCTTCGGCGACCGGCACGACCCCTCACAGCCGCAGCGCGGCGACGATTTGCGTTACGATCTGGAGATCACCCTTGAAGAGGCGGCGCTCGGTTGCGAGAAGAAAATCTCCGTCTCGAAATCCGTCCGCTGCGAAACCTGCGACGGATCGGGCATGGAGCACGGCTCCAAGACGCGCACCTGCTCCACCTGCGGCGGACACGGCGTGGTGCTCACCTCGCGCGGTTTTATCAGTCTGAGACAAACGTGCCCGCATTGCAAAGGCTCCGGGCGAATTTTGGAAAAACCGTGCAAGACTTGTCACGGTGAGGGTCGGCATGAACAAAGTTCGGAAATCAAACTGCGCATCCCGCCGGGCGTGGACACCGGTTCGCGTCTGCGGTCATCGGGCAACGGCGAAGCCGGTTTTCGCGGGGGACCCGCAGGCGATTTATATGTCATCCTGCACGTCAAAGCACATGACTTTTTCCGCCGCGACGGCGATGATTTGCTCTGCGAAGTGCCGGTCAGTTTCGTTCAAGCGACACTCGGCGCGGAAATTGAAGTTCCGACAATTGACGGTAACGTCACGGTCAAAATCCCGGGCGGCACGCAGCCGGGCGCTGTATTTCGCGTGAGAGGCAAGGGCATGAAGAATTTGCAGGGCTATGGCCACGGTGATTTGCACGTGCGCCTCCAGGTTGAAGTGCCGACACATCTGTCCGCGGAGCAAAAGGCAAAGCTCCGTGAATTCGCCGCGCTGTACGACGGAAAGGAAAATTCCTCGGCCCAGAGCCTTTTTGAAAAGGCCAAAAAAACATTTTTCAAATAAGGCAAGGTCGGGCACCGCGCCGACCGACACGTGTCGCGAAATCCCTGCCAATAAGTTATGCACCGTTTTTACCTGCCGCCCGAACGCTGCACCGCTGCCGCACTCCAACTCGACGAACGCGAGGCACACCACGCGTTGCATGTGCTCCGCGTGAAGCGCGGCGAACCGGTGGTCGTACTCGACGGTGCCGGCCATGAATTCCACTGTGAAATTGACGATGCCTCGCGCGATACGGTGACGTTGCTGGTAAAACATAAAATTTCCGTTCCGCCCCCACCCTGCCAAATCACCCTGTTGCAGGCCGTCCCGAAGGGAAAAATCATCGAGTCCATCATTCAAAAAGCCGTTGAACTCGGCGCACACCGCGTAGTGCCGTTGCTGACCGAGCGCGTCGTGACTCATCTCGGCGAGAAGGACAAGATAAACAAACGAGAGAAATGGCAACTGGTCGCCATTGAAGCCATCAAGCAATGCGGCGCAGCCTGGCTGCCGAAAATTGAAACGCCGATGACACTCTCGCAATTTCTTGCGCAGAAGGGAAGATTTGACCTGTCGCTCGTTGGTTCGTTGCAAACCGACCGCCGTCATCCCCGTGAATGTTTTCAGGAATTTCACGCGAAGACAGGACATTTGCCTCAAAGCATCGGAGTTTGGATCGGACCGGAAGGTGATTTTACGCCCGACGAACTGAGAACCATCCAAGCCGCCGGCGCATTGCCAATTTCACTGGGCCGGCTGGTGCTACGCGTCGAAACCGCAGCAACCTATTGCCTTTCGATCCTTAACTACGAGCTGCAGACGGCCCCTTGAATTGAATTAAGGCGCGAAAGGTCCGGCCCAAGTGTTCTAGATGTGTAAGGGTTTGAAACTGACGCGTGCGGGACGCGTTCCATTCGCCAAAGGATTTATCCCTCGTAGCCTTGTCCAAAATCTGCGTCAGAAATTGCGCCTGGGTCGAAAAGCTTTCCGTTGTCAGGCCGGCGGATTCGCCTGCGGCTTGGATCGCGGAAAAGTTGACGTGCGCGGTGAGGTCTTGTTCGCCGACATTGGCGAGAATGTCGTCTGCAATATGCTGGCGGAAATAAGCACGCACCGTGCCGTGTGGGCGGCTGGGCGAAAACAGTTCGTCGGCACCAAAGCCGTAATCCAGCGTCATCAACCGTCCTCGTTCCAAAACACCCGCGGCCTCGCGCCACCAGTTCTCGGCCGCGGGAGAAATTTCTATGGTGTAACCGTCGGGAAGCACCTCACAGAGCGCGGAGTCTGGCATCTGGAATCTGGCGTCTGGCGTCTGACCTCTGGTTTCCGGTTTCTGGATTTTCGCCCAAACGAATTTATCCTCTTCAAGGGCAACGCCCCATTCAAACCACTTTTTCGCGGCAGCATCCCAGCCGAAACGATGCACCGGCATAGCGTCGAGCAGTTCGTTGGAAAACATGACGCCGGAAAGGTTTGGAGTTTGAAGTTTGGAGTTCGGAGTTGGGGAACAAATAGACCGAAGTTTGTTGAACCACCGAACGCGCGGCGCGTATTTTTCCAGTTTTTCCCTTTGCCACGATTGCCGACGCGGTGAGGGTTCAATGATGTCGTATTCGATTTGCTCAAAAAGTCCTGGCCGCGACAATTGCAGCCAGTTCAAAATGTCCCTGGCCAGTGTTCCATCATGCGCGCCCGCCTCGACAAATCGCACTTTGCACTCTGCGCTCCGCAGCTGCTCCAGCCATTCGGCGAATTGGAAGGCGAGCAGTTCTCCGAAAAGTTTGCCGACGCTGACGCTTGTGAAGAAATCACCGCGCCGGCCGGGGTTGTCTTTTTGTACTTCATAGTATCCATAAACTGGACAATATAAGGCTAGTTCCATGAACCGCGCAAAAGACAAAACGCCGTCCGAGGCAATTTTGCGCCGGATAAGTTCAATAAGCGGTTGCATATCCCATTTTTGGCGCGGCTCTAGCTTATTGAGCGCGCAAGAGAAAACAATTTATGGCCAAAATAGATGCGTTTTTCAACCTGATGTTCGAACAGAAGGCGTCCGACCTGCACATGGCCTCCGGCAACCCGCCCATGTTGCGCATCAACGGCGAACTTCAGCGCGTGGATTATCCCCCGCTCGAAAACGATACGCTGAAGACCCTGTTATATGAAATCGCGCCGGATTACAAAATCAAACTGTTCGAAGAGACCGGCGACGTGGACTTCGGCTATGAGATTCCGAACGTCTCGCGCTTCCGCGTTAACTTTTTCAACGAAAAAAACGGCATCGGCGCGGTGTTCCGCCAGATTCCCAGCCGCGTGCTGTCCTTTGAAGATTTTGAAAAGCTCGATTCCCCGCTGCCCGCCGTGCTTAAAAAGTTTTCCATGCTGAACCGCGGCCTGATCCTCGTCACCGGCCCGACCGGTTCCGGCAAATCCACCACGCTGGCGGCGATGGTGGATTACTGCAATGCCAATCGCAAAGATCACATCATCACGCTGGAAGATCCAATTGAATTCGTCCATCAAAGCAAAAGTTCCCTGATCAACCACCGCGAAATCGGCCTGCACACCAAATCGTTCGCGTCCGGTCTGCGCGGCGCATTGCGCGAAGATCCGGATATCATCCTCGTGGGTGAAATGCGCGATTTGGAAACCATTGAGCTGGCCATCACGGCGGCAGCGACTGGACATTTGGTTTTTGGGACCTTGCACACACAAAGCGCCGCCAAAACCGTGGACCGTGTGATTGACGTGTTTCCGGCCGAGCAGCAGAACAAAATCCGCCAGACGCTTTCCGAGGCGTTGAAGGGCGTCGTGGCGCAAACGCTCTTCAAGCGCACGGACAAAAAGGGTCGTCTGGCCGCCTTCGAGATTCTTGTTTTTAACACGGCCGTCGCCAATCTCGTGCGCGAGGGCAAAACGCATCAAATCAACGGCATGATCCAGGTGGGCAAAAAGATTGGCAACCAGCCATTGGATGACCACATCATGGAGCACGTGCGCATGAAACGCATTTCGCCTGAACAGGCCTACGAAAAAGCGCTGGATAAAAAGAAATTCCGTCCGCTGCTGGCCCATCCGCCGGATGATGACGATGCCACGTAACTATGCGACGCGCCGAATTGGACCAAATGCTGGCCGCCATGCTGGCCTCCCAGCCGGAAGTGTCGGACCTCCTGTTCACCGTGGATCGTCCGCCACAGGTTGAAGCCTATGGTGAGCTCAAGCCGGTGATGCTCGACCCGCCGATTGACAAACTCACCCCCTTCCAGGTCGAAACGATTGCCATGAATATCATCGGCGACAACCTCTGGCACATCGAAGACTTGTTGCGACACGGTTCCTGCGACGCTTCCTATGCGCTTTCGGACCAGGCACGCTTCCGGATCAACATTTTCTCACAACGTGGAAACTTTTCGATCGTTTGTCGCCAGTTAAACGCGCTGATTCCGACACTGGAAAAACTGAAATTCACAGATATCTTCAAGGAAATTCCAAAGGAAAAGACCGGCTTGGTGCTGGTCACTGGCGCAACCGGTTCCGGTAAATCCACGACCTTGGCCGCCATTCTCAATGAAATTAACCGCGCCAAGCCCGTTCACATCGTCACCTTGGAAGACCCGGTGGAGTATGTTCACAAACATGAGAAAGCGACTTTTAATCAGCGCGAGTTGGGCATTGATTTTGACAGCTACGCCAATGGTTTGCGGGCGGCATTGCGCCAGGCGCCCAAGGTCATTCTTGTTGGTGAAATGCGCGACCAAGAAACCGTAAAAATTGCCTTGAGCGCGGCCGAAACCGGCCATTTGGTCCTCAGCACGCTTCACACCATCAACGCCGGCGAAACCATCAACCGCATCCTCGGTATGTTCGATCCGGAGGAGCAGGAACAAATTCGCATCCGTCTGGCCGATTCGTTACGCTGGGTGGTCAGCCAGCGGCTGGTGCCCAGAATTGGTGGCGGACGATCCGCCCTCATTGAGTTAATGGGTGCCAATCTCCGCACCCAGGAAGCGATTCGCCTCGGCGAGAGCGAGGGCAAAACCTTTTACGAAATCATTGAGGCCAGCACTCCGTTCGGCTGGCGCACATTTGACCAAGCCTGCCTGGAAGCCTATGAACGCGGGCAGATCACGGAGGAAACCGCCCTGCTCTATTGCACCAAACGCAGTGTGGTTACGCGCGGCATTGACAACGTCAAGAAAACCCGCGGGGACATAAGCTCCACGGCGGGCACTCTACGCATGAAATCATTCGAAAATTCAGCACCACCCGTGCTCAAACTAAAATGACCTATGCCCGGCTCTTTTGATTTTATCAGCAACGAGGATAAACCGGCATTGATCGCCTTTTCCACGCCGGAATGGTTGGAGACCGCAAAGACCTCCCTCACCGAATTGGGCTACAAAGTCCATACTGCCGCCACGCACAGTGATTTTCTTGTGCGTTTTACCCAAGTGCATTATCAGGTGGTCGTCATCGAGGAACTCTTCGGCGCAAACACCATCGAAGAAAACCAGACCTTGCAGGCGCTGCAAAACATGCCCGTCAACCAGCGCCGCCATGCCACCACCATTTTGCTTGGCAATTCGTTCCAGACATTTATGCCCATGGAGGCCTTCAAGCACAGTGTGCATGCTGTGATCAACAGTTCCGAAATGTTTTTGCTCAAGCAGCTCGTCGAAAAGGCCGTGGCGGACAACGCGCTCTTCCTCCACAGCTTTCGCGAGGTTCAGAATCGGCTCTACGCCACCGGCGATCGCTTGTGATGCCCACGAGTTTTTGATAGATTCCCGCAGGATCTTTCATGACTCGCCTCGACCAAGCCTTGGTTGAACGCGGCCTTTGCGAAAGCCGCGAACGCGCCAAACGCGCCATCCTTGCCGGACAGGTCCGCGTCAACACCCAGCGTGCGCGCAAGCCCAGCGATCCCGTTCAATCGGACGACGCCCTCACGTTGGAAGCCGGCGCAAAATACGTCAGCCGCGGCGGTCACAAGCTCGAATGCGCTTTGGGCCATTTTCTACTGGACGTTGCCGGACTTGTTGCGCTCGACCTCGGCGCATCCACTGGCGGCTTCACCGATTGCCTGCTCCAACACGGCGCCGCCAAAGTCTTTGCCGTGGACGTCGGCCAGGGACAGCTTGCATGGAAACTTCGGCAGGACCGCCGAGTCGTGGTCATGGAAAAGACCAACGCGCGCCACTTGAGCGCCGCGCGATTTCCCCAGCCATTCGTCCCTGCCGATCTGGCCGTGATTGATTGCTCATTTATTTCCCTGCGAAAAATTCTGCCCGCCGGCATTGCTTTATTGAAACCAAACGGCAAAATTGTCGCGTTAGTCAAACCGCAGTTTGAAGCCGGCAAGATCGAAGCCGACAAAGGTCAGGGTGTTATTAAGGACCCGGCGGTGCATGAACGGGTATTGAATGAACTCCGCGACTTTGTCACCGCGCAGTCCGGTCTGTGCTGGCGGGACGTCGTTGAATCGCCGTTGCTTGGCCCCGCCGGCAACAAGGAATTTTTGGTGCTGATTGAAAAAGCAAGCTGACAAAATCAAGCGGGTTGGCCTCATCGGCAATTCCGAAAAGGCCGCCTGCGCCGACATTCTTCGTAAAGCTTCGCGCCTGATCTCACGCGCCGGACGCAAGGCAGTTATCAACCCGAACATCGCTGCGCTGGCGCGTGAAGCGGATTTGCTGCTCGTTTTCGGCGGCGATGGCACCATGCTGCGCGCCGCGCGCGACATCGCCGGCTCCGCCACTCCCCTGCTGGGCATCAACATCGGCGGTCTCGGCTTTCTCACCGCCGTGCCGTCGAACCAACTGGCCCGTGCGCTGAACCACGTCTGGAACGGCGAATTCAAATACGAATCCCGTGCCTTGATCGAAGTGAGCGGACGTTGCAATGGCCAGCCGGTTTCTGAAAGGGCATTGAACGATATCGTCGTCGGTCGCGGCGCCGTTTCGCGCCTCATCGGACTGGACGTCAGCGTGGACGGCGAACTCGTCACGCATTACCGCTGCGACGGCCTGATCATCAGTTCGCCGACCGGTTCCACGGCTTATTCGTTATCGGCGGGTGGCGCCGTGGTTTTCCCAACGGCAGAAGTGTTTGCGCTCACGCCAATTTGCCCGCACGCGCTCTCCAACCGCCCCATCATTTTACCGCTGGGCTCGGCCATCCGCGTCAAGGCTACCAATCCCATGCCTTCGACGATCTTGAGCGTGGACGGCCAGGTAGTCGCCGGACTCGACGTGGGCGACACAGTGACACTTCGCCGCAGCCGCCGGACCGTCCGTTTGATGCACCTGGCGGGCAGTTCATTTCTGGAAACCCTGCGTCGCAAACTGCAATGGCGCGGCGCCTACGTTTAAACTCGCATGGTACGCTTAAAAGACATTGCCCAATATGCTGGTGTTTCCGTGATGACCGTCTCGAAAGCGTTGCGCAACGAGCCGGACGTTTCGGCCGCGACCAAGGCTCGCATCAAGCAACTGGCGTTACAAATGGGTTACGTGCCCGACTCTACCGCACAAGGCTTGCGCAATCGCACCACCAAGTTGTTCGGCTTGGTCATCCCTTCCATCACCAATCCCATATACGCGCGCATCGTTTTCGCCATCGAGGAACGCGCGCATGAACTCGGCTACGATATTCTGCTTGCGCATACCCACAACATGCCGGCGCGCGAGGAAACCTGCATCCGGCGCCTGATGTCGCGGCGTGTGGATGGATTTTTCATTTCGCCCGTCTATCGGTTTGAAGCCGAGGCGCGGATTTATGTGGAATTGGCGGCGCGCAAAATTCCGACGGTTCTGCTGGGTCCGCCCGCGCCGTTTTGCAAATCGTTTCCCAGTGTGGAAGTTGAGGAACTCGCGGCCAGCGCCAACGCCACCCAATATTTGCTCAAACTCGGCCACAAACGGATCGCCTATCTTACCGGACCACAATCTGCGCCATGGGCACATGAACGCTTTGAGGGCTACCGCCGCGCGTTGCGTGAAGCCGGATTGGACGTGGACGACCGCCTGGTGTTTCAGGCCGGCAGCACGATCGAAGACGGCACCAAGGCCGCTCTGCAACTGCTCAACGAATCCTGTAATGCTACTGCCGTGCAGGCGGTCAACGACCTTGTGGCCATCGGCTGCGCCGAAGCCATGTTTTCACAAGGCCTGCGAATTCCTGAGGACATTTCCCTCGTGGGCTTCGGCAACGTGCTGGTGGCGGAGTTTTTCCGGGTGCCCCTGACCACCATTCGGCAACCCAAATTCCGGCTCGCCATCGCTGCGATGGACATGATGACCAGTCTGCTCCGCGGCCAGCCCGTTGAAACCAAACGTTTGACCGCCGAACTCATCGAACGCAAAAGCACCGCGCTATCCAAAACAGCCACCACCGCCGCCGCGCCAAAGGGCAAAGAATCGGGGCGTTAAGTCAGTTGTAGCGGCTCGAATTGCCGGCCGAGAATCGGCGCGCTTTTCGTCTTGAGCCACTTTTCCAGCACGCTGGCATAGACGCTGCGAAAGTCCACGCTGTATTTGATGTCGCCTTCGAACAAATCCTGCGGCGCGAGGCTTGGATAACGCCCGAGCAATCCCGCCTTTACTTTGTCGCCCATGATGAAGATCGGAGCCGCGGCGCCATGGTCCGTGCCACCGCTGGCGTTTTCGGCAACGCGACGGCCGAATTCACTGAAGGTCATCACCAGCACGCGCTGCAAATTGCCCTGCGCCTTCAAATCGCCGACGAAGGCGTTGACGGCGTCGCCCAGTTCCTTGAGCAATCGTTCCTGGGTGCCGGACTGATTAGCGTGCGTGTCGTACCCACCCTGCGAGACATAATAAACCCGTGTAGGCAGACCGCCGGCGATAAGTTGGGCAACAAGTTTGAGATTCTCGCCCAACTTCGTGGCGGGATAGCTTCCTTGGTTCTTGACGCGCGCGACAATGGCGCGGATTTTGTCGGAACTGACCTGCGCGTCGAGCGCCGTTCGTTCGATGAAGTGGAGCACGGAACCGCCCGGTTGAGGCATGCCAGCAGCCAGCGCGCCGATGCTGCCGCCGGAATTTACGTCGGGAGCGGTGTCCGGCATCTCATTTATTTTTTCGTAGGATTCCTCCAGCAAATCCACCTGCCCGGGCCGGAAACGTCCCGGCGACAGAAACCGGTAACTTTCCGGATTGGTAAGGCTGATGCCGGTGGGCGTTTTGGCAAAAAACGATTGCGGCGTCTGGCCGCCGATGTCCACACCCACCGTCGGATCGCAGCCCGCACAGGCGTTGTCAAAATAGCGCCCGAGCCACCCGTATTTCTCCACTTTATCCGCGTCACTGGCAGTCTGCCAGATTTCCGTCGAGCGGAAATGCGATCGGTTGGGGTTTGGATAGCCGACACCTTGGACCACAGCCAGATGCCCGGCGTCATAAAGATTTTTGAAGCCGGTCAAGGCGCTATGAAAGCCTATGTTGCCGTCCAGCTTCAGGACCTGTTGCGCCGTCAGACCGATTTTCGGGCGAGCGTTACGGTAATAATCGTTGCTGTAAGGTACGACAGTATTGATGCCGTCGTTGCCGCCAGCCATTTGCAGCACTACCAGAATCGTGGCGTCCTTGCCAGTGACGATTTGCGTGGCAGAATCGGCGGCTTCGCTGTGCAAGGCGGAAAAGGTGTCCGCGAGGAACGCCGGGACCGTCCAAGTCAGCGCGCTGCCCAGCACGGTGGTGCGCAAAAACTGACGGCGCGTTTGGAGTGTGATTTCGTTTTTCATGGCTGCCTCATGTCACTTGATATTCCGGCGTGCACATCACGAGACGGATGGCTGCATTAATATCGGCATCGTTCAACCGACCCCGCGCCTTAAGAAAGCCGCGCAAGGCCTGTTCCTGATCACTCTTGAGCGCCGATTGCAAAAGCCGATGCTGCAACGCGGCCACGAGCCGGTCCTTGTCTGTGCGTTCGTTCGGCGAAAGAATTTTAGCCAGGTTGACCCCACCGACGCGGACCCGTTCTCCCCGGTGTTCCGGCTGATTGCCAGCCACGGGTGCCATTTGCTGCATGGCCTCCAAACGAGCCTTGGGAATATAAGCGCCCTGCACGAGAATGGCTGCAGCGTTGTCGCGATCCAAAAGCGTGTTCGTGGTGATCCAAGAGATTCCGCCGTCCCAGCCTTTCACGTTCGGCGGTGCGAACAAATCCTGCCCCATTCGGCGCGTGATGCCCTCGCAAATCATGGTCGGCGGTAAATCGCATTCCAGCATTCGTGCGGTACCCACGAGCCATTGCACGGGGCTTTTGACAGCGTTGCGGACAATGGCCGGGTCGTAAAATTCTTCGCTGCGGAACATGACGCGCAGGAACGGTTTTAAATTGTTCCCGTTCTCCCGAAAAACGGTGGCCAGCGCGTTGTTCAATTCGTCGGGCGGTTCCTGCCCCGCAAAGTAAGTCCAGAGTTTGCCAGTGATGAATCGAGCGGCTTGCGGCTGGGCGACAATTATCCGGATCACGTCCTCACCGTTCAAGTTCCCGGTATGGCCCAGATAGGTCTTAATGCCATCATCGTGGAAGTACGGACGGTAAACATACTCCTGATTGAGGCGATCCAGTGACCAGCCTGTTAAAGCCCGCGCGCCCTCGGTGACGTCCTTTTCAGTGTAATGACCTTCGCCCAAAGTGAACAGTTCCATGACTTCACGCGCAAAATTCTCATTCGCGTGCGGCCGGCGGCTTTCCGCCTGATCCAACCAGATGAGCATTGCCGGGTCCTTGCCGACGAACGTGAGCATCTCCTGCCAGTTGCCCGTCGCCAGCCGGCGGAAAAGTTCGTTCTGCCGCCACATGTAATACGCGTTGCGCACCTTGACGAAACTGGTGGCGAAATGGCCGTGCCAGAACAGGACCATTTTTTCCTGAAACGGCCGCGGCCCCTTGGCCATACGATTCAGCCACCAGCCCCGCAGTTCCATCAGGCGCTGAAACTGAACGCGCATTTCCTCCCGGTACAATTTGCGGCGTTCATCCTGCGATGCGTTCCTCGCTTGCTCGCGCAGTTGCCTCACCCCTTCCGGGTCGGGTTTGGCCCAATCAGGGTCGGGCGTCGGATCAGCATAGCGCTCATAATCGAGCAGCGTGGAAAGCGCGTCGTCGGGATTGAGATCGGCCAGTTCTTTAATGACCGCGGGCGGGCCGCCAAACCCAGCCCGGCTCAACAAATGCGCCGCCGTGTCGTAATCCCAGCGATCCGCTGAAAGCGCCTTAAGCATACGTGTTTAAAGACGTAAGTAAGACTGAAAAAGTTTCAAGCTGGTTCAATTTTCGCCCAATGGAAGGGCGGCAAGCAAAGTGTGGCGCGCCCCAGTCGGCGATAATTCGCTTTGAACAATTTCAATTCCCCGAGCTGTCCATTCGCCGAAAGTCCGGTCTTTCATCGTTTCTGCGCACGCTGTTAATTTCCTGATTTCTAGACGGTTAAACTGTTTGAATCGCCCCAGGGTCACATGCCCGGCAAAATATTCACCGCCCTTCTGAACTGCGAACGCGCGGACTGCATCTTCAATTTTCTTTTGCAAATCCATCAGACGATTATCGTCACCATTAGCTCCGACCCAAATGACGCGCGGCGAACGGGCATTGGGAAAAAAGCCGACGCCTTGCGCTCGCAAATGCAACGGTGCCCTGCTGGAACAAACCCCACGGACTGATTCCTGCAAATCGGACACGTGGTCGGACGGAAAATCGCCGAGAAACCTGAGCGTGAGGTGAAACTGCTCCAGTTTGGTCCAGCGAACGGCTTCGTGCGACACCAGTGGCTGCAATTCGTCCTGAACGCGGGCCATTTCCTCCCGCACTGCGTCCGGGATCGCAATCGCCACAAAAAGCCGTAATCGCTCGGATGAACCTTCGCTTGTCACGGCCTCATAATATTTGAATCTTCGCATTCTCGCTCCGCTTTTTATTCGACACTCGACTTTCAAGCTCAACACTCAACGGACAAATTTGTCTGCCAGTTACCACGGGCACATTACGAGGCGAACCCCGGCTGTGTCGTTAGTGAAGCCGGGTTGACCAAGGCTATTTACACACTCCAGTAATATGCCGTCTAAAACCGCACTTTCGCAAACGGCGACCACCCTTTGAGTTTTGGTTGAGTAATGGAATTTGGAAGTCAACATTGTATCTGGAACTTGGCATCCCATTACAGTCGCTCTGCTGCGGATCGCTGGCGACTCTACGCCAATGCGCATTGTATCATACCTTCTCATGGCGGTTGGCATTTTACGGTTAGCGAGCGCTATGACGAATTTTGCGGCATCACCCATGCGCCATCAATGGGAAGCCAACGGCCACCGCAGTGTTTCTTCCTCGACAGAGACACTTTGTGACATAAAGATGCGCTGGACAAGCCATGAATGCGCTGAAAGAAAATATCTTAAAAGTCACTGCCGATCTTTTACTCGGCAAGGAGGCGTGCCCGAGGAACGGAAATCTCTCCAGCGTCAAAAGCCTTGAGCAATGCGTTGCTTACGTTCTTGAATCACGGGAAGGACTAAAACCTGTCCATGTTATCACGTGTCATTTGAAGAACGAAGCGCGCGAAATCTTCCCCGAAATCGTTTGGGACTTGTTCTGCGCTCGCATCATCATACCCACGAGTGAAGGCAATGGATTAGATAAGATTCGTCCTCACTCTGATGCCGAAACCAACTGGGCAAGGTTCAAAGCCACTGAAGGTATTTCAGACTAAAATCCGCCGCCTGCTCGATCAGGGTGGCGTCAAGATTGGACGCCTTATTATCAACGCGGATTGCACCGAGGTCTGGTTTGGCTTCCCCTGTCTTTCATGCAACCTGCCCCTGCTCCGCACTCAACTGAGCGCTTGGTGTGCTTGCCGAGGCACAGATTTCAAGCTTGCGTTTTTGTGACCAACCCCAAAGATTGTCCGCTCATTATGCAAGCGCAAGACGCCGCAACGGCGTATTTTTTTAAATCATGGTCCTGGGTTGAGGCTAATCTAAAACTTGTTGCCCTTGGCGCCGGAATTGTCGTCGTCGCTGCCTTTGTCGTTTCCTATTATTTCTGGCATCAAAATCAGATGGAGCTTGCTGCCGGACAGGCGTTGACGCAGGTGATCATTTCCACTCCGCCCAATTCCGATGCCGGGCAACTGGCCGACTCCTATTTAAAAATCGCCGCGGATTATCCTGACACTCAGACGGGGGGACGGGCGTTGATATTGGGAGCGACGACTTTGTTTGAGAGCGGCAAATACGCAGAGGCCCAAGTTCAGTTCCAAAAGTACCTCGAAACTTATCCGGGCAAAACTTTTTCCGCACCCGCCGCGCTCGGCGTGGCCGCCAGTCTTGAGGCACAAGGAAAAATAGATTCTGCTGCTGGCGCCTACCAACGCGTCGTTAACGGTTTTTCGGATCCAAACGCAGTGGACGCAGCAAAATTCGCACTGGCAAAAATAGACCAGCAGCGGGGTAAGCTTATGGATGCCGAAAAACTTTATCAGGATGTTGCCCGCGACAATGCCAATACCCCACTCGGTTCGGAGGCCGCATTTCGCGCGTTTCAACTAAGGGCGACGTTGCCGTCAACCACGCCTCCAAGCACCTTAAGCACTTCGCCGACTTCATTTAATCTCAGCACGAAACCATGAAATTGACGATTATCGGCACCGGCTATGTAGGTCTGGTCACCGGCGCCTGTTTCGCCGAGGTCGGCCATCACGTTGTATGCGTGGACAACGACGAGGCTAAAATAAAATTACTCAGGGCGGGCGGCATCCCGATCTACGAGCCGGGTTTGGATGAACTGGTAAAAACGAATACTGCGGCCGGACGGCTGTCGTTCACCGCGGGCACCGCCGAAGGAGTTAAAAAATCCGACGTGATTTTCATCGCTGTCCCCACACCGCCGCAACCAGATGGCTCGGTGGACTTGAGTTTTATCGAGCGGGTCGCGCGCGACATTGCCGCCGCGATGACAAATTACAAAATCATCGTGGATAAAAGCACCGTGCCCGTCAAAACCGGTGAAAAGGTGGCTGAAACCATTAAACGGTACTGCCCCGCGAAGGTGGACTTTGACGTCGTAAGCAATCCGGAATTTCTCCGCGAAGGTTTTGCCGTCGGCGATTTGATGAAACCCGACCGCGTTGTCATTGGAACGCGTTCGCCCCGGCCGGTAGCGGCCATGAAGGAAATTTACAAGCCGTTCAACGCGCCGATTGTGGTGACGGACATCAATTCTGCCGAACTCATCAAGCACGCCTCAAATTCGTTCCTCGCGCTGAAGATTTCCTACATTAACGCCATTGCTGCGGTTTGTGAAACTACCGGCGCGAATGTGCAGGAAGTGGCCGCGGGCATGGGCATGGACGAACGGATTGGCCGCCGGTTCCTCAACGCGGGCATCGGTTTTGGCGGCAGTTGTTTTCCCAAGGACCTCAGCGCGTTCATCAAAATCGCCGAGCAGATTGGATACGATTTTCGCCTGCTCAAGGAAGTGCAGCGCATCAACGGCGAGCAGATGGACCGTTTTTTGAAAAAATTCACCGATACGCTTTGGGTTCTCAAGGACAAAAAAATTGGCGTCCTCGGTCTGGCCTTTAAACAAAACACCGACGACGTGCGCATGTCGCCGGCGATTGAGCTTTGCCAACGCCTGCAAAAGGAAGGTGCCGTGCTGCGCGTCCACGATCCCAAGGCCATGGACAAAGCCAGGACGATCCTGAAAGATGTGACCTACGTGGATGACATGAACGCCGTGGCAGATGGTTGCGATGCGCTGGTCGTGGCAACGGAATGGGATGAATTTAAAAAGCTGGACCTCGAACGTGCCCGCACGTCGCTGACACATCCGATCATGTTTGACGGCCGGAACCTCTTCGACCGCGTCGAAATGGAACGCCTGGGCTGGATTTACAAAAGTGTCGGACGGTAAAAAACCAGTTGACGTTTCCGCCGCACTGATTTTCCGCCAAGGCAAGATTCTCATCACTCAACGCCACCCGGGCGCGCACCTCGGCGGACTTTGGGAATTTCCCGGCGGCAAGCGCGAACCGGGTGAAACATTTGAGCAATGCCTGTTCCGTGAATTGCGTGAGGAACTGGGCATTGAGGTGAAAGTTTGCGGGTTGTTTGAGGAAATCACGCACGTTTACGCGGACAACACCATCCGCCTGAAATTTTTCCTTTGCGAATTGCCTAGTGGCCAACCTCAACCGCTTGGGTGCGCGGCGGTCAAGTGGGTGGGCAAACCGGAACTGGCCAATTATGATTTTCCTGCCGCTGATGCCCGCCTGCTGGATAAACTGCGTGCTTATACTTTTCCGTAAGCTTCCTCGATGATTTGGCGGAAGTTATTTTCACCCACATTAACGATGGCGAATTCGCGCTGGGCATTTTCCACCGAATCGCTCGCATGCGCGGCGTTGACCGTGATATTCGAACCAAATTCGCGGCGAATCGAACCGGGCGGCGCCTTGGACGGATCCGTGGGACCAAGCACATCCCGGACTTTCCGGATGGCGTTTACGCCCTCGTACATGAGCGCAATGCACTTTTGCGTGCCAGGCAGCCGGCGTTCCTCCTCCGTCGTACGCTCGGACGGCGTGAAGCCGGTCATGAACCGCATGATGTTTTCAAACTGGTTGTCGCCATGAAGCGGACCAAGAATATCACCGAGTGCCCGCTGTTGTTCCGGCGGAATTTTGAAACCAAGCTCCTTTTCGAGCAACAGTTTGGCGCGTTCGCTGATGCCCTCCTTGAGCTTCGTGCGCAAAACTTCGCGGACCGGGCCGTAGAACTCCATTGCCTGCGCCAGGCTCATGTGCAGCACCTTGACGCCGATAATGTAAAGTCCGGTGCGCGAGAAGAAATCAATCACGTTGCCGGGCCGCCCCGTGGAGAATTTGAAATTGTCCGGCTTGATGAGCACCAGCGTGCGTTCGCCGACTTGGCCCGGTGGATGGGCGATGACATTTTCCAATATGCCGCCGTCCGTGTCTGAATAGCGCGCCCACATTTTTAATTTCACTTCCGCCTCCCGCTCGTTTGGCGCGGCGAGCACGGCCGGCTCGAAATAGCGGACTTCCCCGTCATCATCCATGATTAAATCGCTATAGGTGTCACGGATGGTCTCGCCACCGCGCCGGTCGGGGCTTAAATTGCCAATCACGGAACGGACTTTGCGCACCGCTTCATCACCCTGAAAAACCATCATCAAGATACGGCGGCATCGCCCCGTTTTGGGGTCGGGTGAAAGGTTTTTGAGAACGTATTGGCGCAGCAAGTCCTGAATTTTCCGATCTTGTGGATCCTGCGCGGACACGATGGTCTCGGCGTATTGCTTGACCAGTTCAGAACTGGGCGCAAACATTCGCATGGCCGCCAAGTCCAGACTGGTGCGGGAAATCAGCCGGCTTAAAATTCCACCCGTGCGCGATTTGTAGAGCGAATAGGGGGTGACGATGACATAGGCGAGCTGCTGCGACATATCAGCTCGTGACCGGCGGATTGACCGTTGACGGACTTGCGGGAACCGCACTTGAAGGCGTCGCTTTGCCCCCCAAAATCTTGAACATGACCGTGCCGCAGGTCGGACACTTGCCCTTGATGGCCTTGCGCCCATTTTTCATGACCTCTTCGACGCCATTAGCGATTTCCTTTTTGGCCTTGCATTTAACGCAATATCCTTCAGCCATACGATTATTACCGCCCTGCGCACCATGCGCCGGACCGTCATATAAGCTTACTGTTGATAATCCCCCCGCGTCAACCCGGAAAAGCCGGCATTATAACCAATTGAATACCAATTGGTTGTTTAGTGCACAATATCAATTCAGCGGATGCTGGCGCAGGGCGGTTTTGAGGATTTTGCCCGTCGTGTTGCGGGGCAAGACAGGCATGAAAATCACGCGTTTGGGCACTTTATAATCGGCCAGTTTATCCCGGACGAACTGCAACAGCGCCCGTTCATCCAGCGTCTGCCCTTCCAGCGCCGCCACGAAGGCCACCGGTTGCTCGCCTTTGCGCGGGTCCGGCATTCCGACAACCGCCGCTTCCTTCACGCCGGGAAACTGGTAAATCACTTCCTCAATCTCCCGCGGATAGACGTTGATGCCATTGACCAGCAACATGTCCTTTTTGCGATCGGTTATGAAATAATAGCCGTCGGCGTCGCAATATCCCACGTCGCCGGTGTAAAGCCTGCCGTCGCGCAAAACCTTCGCCGTTTCCTCCGGCTGATTCCAATAGCCGCGCATCACGTTCCCGCCGCGGATGCAGATTTCGCCGACGTCGCCGACCGGTAATTCCTGGCCCGCATCATCGCGAATGCTCAATTCCACGTTCGGGATCGGTTTGCCAATCGAGCCGGGTTTATTAAGGCCGTAGATGGGATTCACCGTGGCCACCGGACTGCTCTCGGTCGGACCGTAGCCTTCGCGCAGCGGAAACGGAAACTTCCGCGCGAACTCGTTGAACACCTCCACCGGCAAGGGTGCCCCGCCGCTGACGCACAGGCGCAGCGGCAATTTGCCAAACTCCGGCACAGCCAGCAGCGCACGGTAAAAAGACGGCACCGCTGGCAGAATCGTGCCGCGATTCCGCGCGATCTCCTCCAGCACCTGCTTAAATGGATGCAGCGTCTTCAGCAGCAAAATGCCGGCGCCGCACAGCATCGGCAGCAACGTGCCCACCGTGAACATAAAGCTGTGAAACTGCGGCAGCGCCACCACCACGCGTTCGTCCTCCTTCACCTGGAGCGCCTCGAGGCAACTCGCCACGTTGTGGAGAAAATTGCCGTGCGTGAGCATCGCGCCCTTCGGATAACCGGTCGTGCCGGACGTGTAAAGCAGCGCCGCGAGGTCTGACTCGTTCTGATTGGCGATTGGCGATTGGCGATTGGCGATTTCAGAAGAGAACTCTTCGACCCGCAGGATTTCGAGCGATGGTCGCGCCGCTTTCAAGATTTCAAAATGCGCCGCCAGTTCCGCGCCGGTGATGAGCGCCTTCGCGCCGGAATCGTTCAGGATGTAACTCACCTCGGCGGGTTTCAGGAAATTGTTGATGGGCACCACCACGCCGCCGGCCGACAGGATGCCGAACACCGCCGGCACAAACTCCGGACAATTCTTCACCCACAACGCCACGCGGTCGCCGGGTTTCACGCCGAATCGGCCGGCCAGCTCTGCCGCCACCGCGCAGGCCTGCGCACAGACGGTGGCATAACTGAACTCATCCTCGCCCCAAAACAAGGCGATTTTATCAGGCCGCTTTTGTGCCGAAGCGGCGAAGGCGCTGGCCAGATTCATTGGGAAATTTTAGGAAGAACCCACGGCCCTTTGCAAGCGACGATGCAGACACTCTTCGCCAACGGGCCGGGGCGGGAGTTCCCAAGCGGCTGAGTTCGATGAATTGACGGGCGCTAAGACTTGTTTAGCCTCCACTCATAGCCAGGAAATCGGAAGCGCGATCAACCGCCAAGACGCAACCGCTAAAGGTTCGCACAGGTGAAAACCAGTGTGGTGTTGGCGCGCGCGCTTTTAAGGAAAATTTAAGGAAACAATACGAAACCGTTTACTCAGGGCTTGACTCCTCAACCTTCATAGGAGCGGCGTCGGCACCGCTACCTTTGCCCGTAGCGAGCCAGTTCAAAGCACGTTCCCGGTCAGTAAAAATTTGCGAATTGATATTGGGGTTGTCATTCAGCGTTTGGAACATGCGCGCAATTCCGTATTGCAACGGCCTCGGGACCACGATGGCTGATTTCACCCTGTTTTTTAGGGGCGCATGGCGCCGTCTGTCCGCAAAAAACTCCATCGCGGCGCAGTCCAAGTGTACGCCTTCAATGGACGAAAGATCACTTATCCGGTCGGGAGACACATCATATTCAGCTTCCATCCCGGAGACAATCTCATCCAAACGTTCGAGGTCCTTGGAATCAAGGTATCCCTCGAACGTCACGCGAACGACGCCATTCTCAACTTTCAGGTCAAAAGCCATAGGTGATGTACGCCTGACGATCCAAAGCTGAACCACCGCGCGGAGAACGGCAAGCGCGATTTTGATTCTTGTCACCGGTCACTCGTCACCTTTCACTTTCTTCGGCGTTGGCTCCAGTGCGGTGTTAGGCGTCATGGTCATACTTACTTACAATGCTTCTGGATGAAATTTCTGAGCGCCTGCGGGTCGGTCTCAGACGAGACTGAACCGCAGCTAAGACAAGCATAACTCTCCGGCTGGAGCGGAGTGCCGTGTCCTGAGAGAAGCGCCGTAAGACGAATCCCATCTGGTCCGAACACGATGTCTGAGAAAAGCGATGAGATAAACTCCTCTTTGGACCTGACAATTTTGCCTTTTGCAATCTCCGTGCCGCCACATTTGAAACACTTTGTCATAGCGTTTGTGGGCTGAATGACGCCTAACGATCCAAAGCTGAGCCACGCCGACGGGCGAGTGGCTCCGCAAGCTCGATAATCGTTGTATAACCCAAACCAGCCATAAACTCAAGGGGCAGTCGGCGTTGGCTCCAGCGCGGTGTTAGGCTGCGCAGTATCAGAACAATGACACCCAGCCCAACTAGCGCGTACGTGGAGGGTTCAGGAACGAGGGTAATACTCACATTGTCCATCCCGAATTGCGTGCCGTTACCAATATAACCCTGGTGGTGCATGCCTCCGGAGGAAATAAAATTCACTTCGTCCACTCCAATGTAATTGAAATTAATCAGCGTCGAACCTTGCGTATTCACACTGTAAGTGTTGTCGTAGATCAATGTGGCACCCACAAATCCCTGGACCTCCACTTGCAAGCCGTCATTCCACACAGCCATTAGATACGCCGAGTTTAGGTTAAATGATCCATCACTAATAAAGGCGGCAGTCCCGCCAGCGTTGAAGGCCAAATTGGGGGGAGACACCACCCCATTAACTCCACCGTCGGTGGTGCCATGTATGCTTAAATCCTGCACCGTGTTCACGACAAAGAAATTATTCCATTGAAGCCCTCCGTAGTCGTTCGGAATTTGCTCGTAGTATGAGCCACTCCAAGATAAATCGTCGAACGTCAGGATTTCAGTTTGAGCAAAGGTTATCCCGATAGATGCGACCAAAGCAGCGATTGCCAAGGTGGGGGTTAAGAAAATCTTTTTGAGCTTCATGGTGGTTCCTACATTTGTGCGTTATTGGTTTGTCGCTCATAAGCTTTATACACAACCGCGTGTTTAGTCAACACATTTCTTATGAGAAGATTTCCGAACTAATAACCAGGCTCACGCAGCCTAACGTCCCAAAGCTGACCCACAGCGCGAATGACGGCAAGCGCCAAATCGGGTGAATCCCTCGGCCAACGGCGGACTCGCCGTTGGCTCCAGCGCAGTGTTAGGACGCAGCATAGGATTATCCAATCTATTGCTCACACAAAGGCACGGATGATTGTGCCTATCAGGCTGGCGGCGAATACGGAAAATGACGCTCTGAATGGCGTGTCCGCGTTTGTTCGTCTGTGGACATACCGTGTTATGCTGTGGATCATATACCAGTAAATGACGATTCCTACACCCACTCCAACTGCAAGATGACGATTAATACCAAAGAACGAGGGGAAGCAGTCCAACACACACAACGCCCCTGTCAAAACCGCACCTATTCCAGCAACGCGCATCAGTGCAAGGATCAGTAAGCGAATTCGCTCAGGAATCTCGCCCCATGGAACGCCCACTGCTTGCTGGTGGAACGCTAGGAATGTCCTGCTGGTAAGCAATCTGATACCGGCAAAAAATGAACCCACTGCCGCGTACGAAAAGAGAACTCCACCAGAAACATTAAAAAAGTCGTCGCTCATCACAAAGGATTCTTTCTGTACCGTCACGTTGCGCTGCAAGAGTTCATGCTGCGTCCTAACGATCCAAAGCTGAGCCACGCCGACGGGCAAGTGGCTCCGCAAGCTCGATAACCGTTGTATAACCCAAACCATCCATAAACTCAAGGGGCAGTCGGCGTTGGCTCCAGCGCGGAGGCCATCCGCTCATACGTTCTCTCTTTGCAATACAGCATCACTGGCCCGCCAGCAAAGGCCACAATACATGCAAGCTGATGTCGCCGCTGAAATGTGCCACGATGGCTGCCTCCAGCCCATACGTCCAGTAGAGCCAGCCAAACACTACTCCGCCCAATCCATTCAGGACAATGGCCCGCGCTACGACCACCGCGTCAATCGGCACTCCAATTGAGATGAAGGCGGGTAGATGGCCCAAACCGAATAAGGCGGCCGCCACGATGTTCGCCGTCCACAGCGCCCACAAACCGGGACGGTCATCAGGCGTCCGGTTCGCAAACCGCCCCAACCAGGCCAGCACTGACAACAGGAACAAGCGCATCACCGTTTCCTCACTAATGCCGCCATAAAACGAGGCGAGAAACCATTTCCACTTGGACACATGACCATGCGGTAGTTTCTGTTTGAAGTCTGCCGACAACCAAGGATCAAACACGGTATTTTGGATGATGACCACGGCTACAGCCACAAGCACGCCGGCCAAACAAGCACGCCACACAAACTGACGCAAATAAAGCCAGTCAGGTTTGTGTGCCAGCCACCCTTCAAGAAAGGACAGTCCCAATCCGATCCGGTTGGCAATCGCCAGCCCAATTGCGGCTAGCATTCCATAAAACACAGTGGCTGCCACCAACTGAATGGGTATGAGCAAAGGCAAGGGCAAAGGGAGCTTGACGTTTTTCAGGGTATTCGCCTGGATGGCCAGCGCGTAGGGCGTAACCAGAATGATGCTCACCAATATGGCAACGACCAAAACGCCCAGAAGGCGCCAATTATATGGCCTCCGGTTCAATCCTGTTCGGTTCTTGTCGTTCATAAGATCTGTGTGCTGAAAGACTTTTCCAACTGTCCATGGCAGTAGTCCGCCGTATTTAAGCGAGTGGCCTAACGATACAAGGCTAAACCACGCCGACGGGCGATTGGCCCCGCAAACTCGATAATCGTTTTCCAACTCAAACCATCCATAAACTCAAGGGGCGGTCGGCGTTGGCTCCAGCGCGGTGTTAGGCGGCGGGAACTTCATAATCCCATCCTCTTTTTCTTGAACTCTTGAACAGTCATCCCTTCAACTTTACCCTGTCGAACGAAATCCATGCCAATGCCTGGCCCAAATGTAATGGCTTGCGTGTCTGATGGGCTGAAATCCTGCGTGATTGTCACGATTGCGGCATCTGGTAAATATGCCGTGGACCCGTTGGGATACTGGTATCGAATCTGGGTTCCATTAGTGATACCAAGAGCGGAGCCTTCTTCCGAACCTTTCCAAATCTGCGTAATGGTAAAAGTCATATTTGTGGACCTGTTTGTATCGGCGACGGCATAGGCAACTACCACCCGCTTTGAAGAAGCAACCCCGGTATGCGGCTCTAAAATAGCTACTGTCTGTGGTTCTTCTGCCTTGCTGGAGGCTAGTAATGTAGAGGCTGCCATGATTCCTATAATGATTATATTTTTCATAATGTTTTCCATAATGTTTTTGTAACCGCCTAACCTTTAGGTATCTATCATATCGGACGCTTTATAAGGCGTCATGGGGGGAAAGTCGTGCTTGCCAAATGGCTTGTCAATAAGTTTTTATCGCCAAAATGGGTCTGAATATTGAAACTGCAAATACATCATGATACCTGATAAGTTGATTCCCAATCCCAAGCTCAAGCTGCTGGAGCAGATGAGTGAGGTCATGCGGTTCAAGCATTATTCGCTGCGGACGGAACAGGCGTACCGGCAATGGGTGGTGGAGAAGCTGCGCGTCATCCCGCCGTTTGAGTTTGAGAACTGGGCCGTCATTGCCCTGGGGGGGCATTGGTAGGTACGGCGTGCTGCGCCGTCCGGTCATCGCAGCGCGATGACCCTACCAGCGCCGTCGGCGCGGCATCATTATAGAACCCAATCACAAGACCAAATCCAGCCTCGTTGGGGCGGTATCTTCCGGTGATGTCGCTCCTACGGAGCTTTGGGATTTTTCCGATCCGATCTACAAAGATGCCAGCCCTGACGGGCTTGGTGGTGGTGCTCCTCGCGCTGCGAGGTCCTTGCGGACGGCCACCATTGCTCACAGGGCGACAAAACCCACCGTCCTGACGCTCTTGTATCATCCTGGGCGCGGTGGCCAACGCGCATTCCTATCAAGTCAGAGTGATGAATCCGGATGGCAAAGAGTTGAAGATCGTCAACTCGACACAGGCGCGTTCGGTGGTGATTCCGGGTCTGACACCGGGCATCGTCTATACCCTTCAAGCCTGCGCGATTGGCGGTTTGACCGGCAGTTCCGACTGGAGCGATCCGGTGAGCCACATGTGCACGTAAGAAAAAGCTGAAATCAGCCGCCGGAATGAGAAATCGTTCCGGCGGTTTTTACTTTGGTGCGGCAATTATTTCACGTGCTTAAACAATTGATTCAGCAAACCGCCAACCGGCGATGAATTGCCGTTACCCGCCGGTTGGGTGAGGCTGTTGCCGACAGATTTAACCGCAATGCCGGCCAGCGCGAGTTTGTTGATGTCGGCCTTCGGATTGCCCAAGGTTTGCGTCATCGTCAGAAATTGCGGCAACGGCACGTACGCGCCGCCGGTGGAAGTGTTGGCGGCAGCGAGATTGAGCTGGCTGGCAATGGGCTGGCTGAGGGAAACGGTGATGGGAATGTTGATGGTGGAATTGGTCAAGACCGGCGCCAGATTAATGGCACCCGAGGCATCAGCTTCAAAGGCGGCGCTTTGCACCATGGCGGATTGCAGGTTGATCTGGCCATCACCCGCCTTGCCCTTTGCATTAATCGTCTCAATCGGCGACTGCTGAAGCTCATTCATCAAGCCGCCACTGCTGCCCTGCCCTGTCACCCGGCTGAGCAGCGAGGCAATGGCGCTTTCGGGGTTGCTCAAAAGCTGCGGTATCGTCGCCACCACGTTGATCAGCGATTTGAGGAGCGCACTGTGGACATTGATCACGGACAGATTCAAGTTGGCGGCATCCACCTCGAACTGGCCGGTGAGGTTCTGCTTCAAATCCGCGCCGGTCGTGCCCGCGCCGGCGATCTGCATGTGCGCGGTCAAGGTTCCTCCCAACTGGCCTTGACGATCGGGCGCGAACGTGTCCACCAATGGCGCAAACGGAACCTGGTCAGCACCGAAGGCCAGATTGTATTTATAGCCGGGCACGCTCAGATCCAGGTCCACCGAGGCATTCACCGGCGCGCCATTGAGTGCCAGCAGAAAGGGGTTCACCACGACATGGCCGCCGTCCACTTTCACGGTGGTTTGAAAGTTGGTAACGGCGATCTCATGCAGATAAAGTTGTCCGATGTCCGCTGCCACGGTGAAGTTTTGCAGCGGCAGGTTCACTGGCGGCGGTTCCTGATTGGCCGGGGCGGGAGCCGGGCTGGCGGACGGGGTTGCCGGAGCGGTTTTTGCGGAGGCCTTCGCGCCGCCGGCGAACAGGTCGTAATAACTTGTCAGATCGAGCGAATCAGCCGCCAAATTGAGCTGGCCTTGAATGGCTTTAGGGTTTGAGAAATCCACGTTGCCCTGCAAACGGACTTGATTTTGCGCGCGTTGGGTGGGAGTCAATTCGATTTGAAATTGGCGAATGTCCGCCGTCTGTTTTTGCAAGGCGACATCAACTTTCAATCCCGCGGCGAGCGGCGTCTTGGGAATTTGGAGCTTCGGATCATTCACCACGAGATTGGTCACCTGCAAGTCGGCCTTGACCGAAGCGCTGCCGCCGGGTTGGTATTGCACGGCGGCGTTGCCGTTGAGGAGAACCGAGACGAGTTTCTTGTCCGCCAAAAGCGGCTCCAAGAACGGGCGCAAGCCGTTCTGGTCGAAATCCGACAGGTTGGCGGTCAATTGCGCCGACTTGTCGGCGAGCTTGTAAGTTCCCGCAAGGTCAAAAGCGCCCCCGGCGTTTCCGTCCTGCGTCAATTTGCCGGCGACTTTGTGGATTTGGATTTGTTCCGGCGTTTTGCCTACATCCAATGTCAGAGTGCTGCCGAAGTCGTGAAAGGCATTCTTGCCGATCTGCCCCGTGAAGTCAGTCAGCGCCAGATTGCCGGTGAGGGTTTGCGCGTTTTGTTTTTGTGTGACATGCCCGTTCAGTTGGACGTTGCCCGAGGAAATGCCAACATCCGGTTGGGGAATGATCCGGCTCAGTGCCGGCAGCGAAGCCTCCAATGCAACCTGCGCGTCCGCAGTTGCGTTCGGGAGGTCATACGTGCCGGAACCCGACGCGGTGATCAACGTTTGGTTTTGCTGGACGATTTGCAACTGGTATTTGCTCAGGTTGAATTGCTTGAAATCCGCCGCCTGGCCCTGCGCCTGCAAATCAATCGTCGCCTGGAAAGTTTGATTGCTGCCAATTTCAGCCGCGAGATCGTTGATTTGCGAATTCAGATCAAATCCAAGCTGCCGCCTGCTTTGCTGCGAAGACAGCTTCATTTGCAGATTCATGTCGCCAGCCGACACAGTGTTGCCGAGGAAAGGCCGCCAATCCGCAAGATTCAAATTCGTCACGTCCAGGTCGAGCGCAGCATTGCCCACGCCGCCAGCGCCGCTCCCCCAGGCGACATTCATTGGCTGGGTCAGGTGCGCGTCCAGCAACGGGTGGCCATTTTGGGCACCGGTCAAAGTCAGTTCTTGGAGCAATGCATTCTCCTTCGTCCGATCCACGGTGACATTGTACCGGGCGCTGAAATCCAACGTGGGCGTCGTCAGCCCCGCGCGCGTCAATTGGACCTTGTCCGCGTTGAACTGGCCCGCGGCCGTGATGACCATGCCGGCGTTCGTCAACTTGATTTCGTTTGTGGAATTGATCGCGGTCGAGCCGAAATCAATGCCGTGCGCCACCCCAATCAGATTCAACAGCCGCCGATCAATGCCCTGCAAGTTCACCTGCAACTGCCCTTCCATTTTTTCCAGGTCCAACGGGCCACTGACGGTCAGTTCGCCCAGCGACGCGCCGGCGTTTTGGAAATGCAAATCCAGTTGCTTGATTTCCGTCGGCGTCGCGTCGCAGTCCAGTCCGGCGCCAAACGCGGAGAAGTCCCCGAATGCGCCCCCGGCACTGGAAACCGCCAACTGCACGGTGCCGGAAGCGGAGGCCGGTTTCAAATCCGGCGTCAGGGCAAAATTGAAATTGCCCTTGATGGCCGCCGCCAAAAATCCATTGGTGCCGCCGGGCGGATTTTCGTCAACCCGCAGAGCAGCCGCCAATTGCAGCGCGGCGGATTGCCCGTTCTTCACGTTCGACAGCGTCAGATCCAGATTCGTCAACGCCAGCACGTTGCTCCGGCCGCCGCCGTAATTTTTTATTTCCACGAGACTCGCGTTGCGCAACGTCAGCCTGCCCAGATCAATCTGCGGCGCCTTCGTTGATGTGGCCGGTTTGGGCGTCGCGGCCTTGGTTGGTTTTCCCTGCAACGCTTTCAGCAGCGGGTCCAGATTGTTGCTTCCGTCCGGGTTCCCGACCAGTTCCACGGTCGGCGAGTTGAGCGCGATTTCATCCACGTGGATGTTGCCGCCGAGAATGGCCCAGAGATGATAACGAACATTCACTTCCGAGGCGGTGAAAACCGGCGCCTGGCCTTTGGCCTGCACCTTGAAATCGCGCAGCACGATTTGCTTGAAAGGATTGAGCGAAATGCCGCTGGCGGTGATGTTGGCGTCCAGCGCGTCGCCCACGCGCGGCAACACGACGCTCTGGAGGAACGCCGAACTGGTTACGATAAAATACGCCACGACGATTGCAGCGAGCAACATCACCGCCAGCGTCGCGAAGAGTCTCAACCAGCGGTGCCGCCGTTTCTGCCGCGGCGCTACAGTAAACATCGGTTCAGCCATAGAACGTCAAAATCATTCAGCACATTGTCCCCGTGCGCAACGATTAGCGCATCAGCGCACCTCTTTGTAAATAACTGTATTTAATGGACAGGCACATTGCGTGAAACATTCAATCCCATTTTCGAAGGGAATCCGCAACGTTAAATCCGAAGCCGGGCCGGAACGCGCGAAATGTCTCACATTTCGCCTTTTGCTTGTGCGCGCCGTTAATATATTTCTCGCGTGATTGACACCGACGCAAAGCTTGCCCTTCTCCTACCCGCCATCCAATCCGCCTCCTGGCTGGCGCTCGACACCGAAGCCGACAGTCTTCACGCCTATCCCGAAAAGGTCTGCCTCATCCAAATCAGCACCGCCGCCGGTGACGAACTGATTGATCCGCTCGCGCGAATCAATCTCGATCCGCTGCTGGACGCCCTCAACGCGCACGAAATCATCATGCACGGCGCGGATTATGATTTGCGGTTGCTGCGCAAGCATCACGAGTTCGTGCCCTCGGCCATCTTCGACACCATGCTGGCCGCCCGGCTGCTGGGCGAGCGGCAATTTGGCCTGAGTTCGCTGGCCGAAACATGCCTCAACGTGAAACTCGACAAGGGTTCACAAAAAGCCGACTGGGCGCGGCGGCCGCTGACCGAGCGGATGGAAACCTACGCGCGCAACGACACGCATTATCTCAAGCCACTTTCCGACAAGCTAAAATTTGAACTTGAGCAAAAAGGCCGGCTTGCGTGGCACCAGGAATCGTGTACCCGACTGATCGCGGAAAGTTCCAAGCCCTCCACGCCGGACACGGACTCCGTCTGGCGCATCAAAGGCAGTCATGCATTGAATCGCCGGGCGCTGGCTGTTCTGCGCGGGCTTTGGCAATGGCGCGAAGACGAAGCCATTGCCGCCAATCGTCCGCCGTTTTTCATTCTCAACCACGAAAAGCTCGTAAACATCGCCGCGACCGCCGCCGCGCACCGGTCGGTTGATCACCTGCTGTCACTGCGCATGTCGCCGCGCCGCCGTGCGGATTTGAGTCAGGCCATCAAGACGGCGCTGGCCCTGCCCGCCGACCGTCAGCCCGAAATGGTGCGGCATAAATTTCATCGCCCGACTGAATCCGAAATGCACCGCTACCGAGACTTGGAAAACCGCCGCAACCATCGCGCGCTCGAACTCGGCATTGACCCCACGCTCATCGCCAGCCGCGCCACCCTCAGCGAACTGGCCCGCGACTGGAACCAGCACGCGCCGGACTTGATGAACTGGCAGCGGGAATTGCTGGTTTGAAAAGCGCGGAGCCGGAGCATTGAACCGCTACTCAATTCCCCTCAACACGAATTCAGAAACCCCAAAATGAACTTCCCCTTTGCACCCGACGCGGAGGGAACAGCGTGAGCGCGGGACGACGCATCAAGTCCGTCGGTGGCGGACAAGGAGTGTGACACTTGGAACCAACAACAACAAAACCGACGGTTCCGGCACGGGTTGGATGGCCAGTCCTTGAGGATTCGGGAATCCTGAAGCAAAGATGCTTTGCACCCCGCCGGGAGTGATTTCAACGATGGTGCCGGAGCTTTGCCCGGCAAAACTGTTCGCCACGAACAGATCGTCCGCGCTGTTAAAGGCCACTCCGAGGGGGGTATTCAGCCCGGAGGCAAACGTGGTTTGCACCCCGCCCGGCGTGATTTCCGTGATGGTGCCGTTTACCTCACCAGCCACATATAAATTACCTTTGCTGTCAAAGGCCAGCCCTTCAGGATACAGAAACCCGGAGGCGAAGGCGCTTCTCGCGCCGCCCGGAGTGAACTCATAGATGTTGCCAGTGGCCCAATCCGACTCGAACAGATTGCCGGCATTGTTGAATGCCAGTCCAAACGGTTCACCCAACCCGGAGGCGAAGGTGCTCTTCGCGCCGCCGGGCGTGATTTCCGTGATGGTGTTGGCGTAACTGCTCGTCACAAACAAATTGCCCGCACCGTCACAGGCCAGTCCCAAGGGATGATCCAGCCCGGTGGCATAAGTGCTTTCCGCGCCGCCGGGGGTGAATTCATTGATGCTGCCGGTCCCGAAATCGGCTTCAAACAGATTGCCCGTGCTGTTAAAGGCGAGTCCCTCCGGATATTGCCCGAAGCCAAAGATGTTTTTCGTTCCGCCCGGCGTGATTTGGGAAATGGAGCCATCCCCCGCCGACACATACAGGTTTTGCACCGGCAGGGTGACGGCATGTAGTGCGACCGTTCCAATAAAGAGCGCGCTGCCGAAGAGAAAACGCGCGCCCGGAAACAAGAATCTAAAATTTGGCTTCATAGGGTTCTTAGCAGCCTGATGCGTACATCCTCTACCATAAAGAACCAATCGTTGTCGAGCATTTTTTTCCAAAGTTTGGGCAAACACCTCGATTTATTGGAATGACGCCAGCCATAGCCCTTGCAAAACTCAATGAGCATTGCCCGTTCACACAAACAGGTGTACCGAGAATCGTTTGCGAACACGCCACTGACAACACGACACCGGCATGGTGAGGCGACCGGATGGCTGGGTCAGCAATCCCCACCTTCAAAACAGCCGGCAGGAACAAGTATTTCTGCTTGACACTTAATGAATAATTGAGCAGTCTTAATAGGACTTTAGAAAGTCAGCCATGAAATCGTGTGCTCTGCTGTCTGCGCTTGTTGTTTTAGTGCTTCTAGCCTTCAAGGCTCCAACCGCCACTCTCTACGTCAGCTTGAACAGCACCAATCCCATGCCGCCTTACGCCGATTGGAGCACCGCCGCGACAAACATTCAGGACGCCGTTGACGCATCCTCCAATGGCGATTTGATTCTGGTGACCAATGGTGTTTATCAGAGTGCCGGGCGGTTAGCCCCAGATGGAGATGGCATTCCAACCTGCGTGGTGCTGACCAACACAGCCATATTGCACAGTGTCAATGGGCCGGCATTAACCTTAATTCAAGGTAATCCTGTTTTTAGTACGAATGGTTTTATTAGCCCAGAGCGCTGTGTTTATTTGGCCAGCAATGCGACCCTTGTTGGTTTTACATTAACCAACGGCGCGACATGGCCGAGCCAAGGCGGTGGCGTTAGATGTCAATCCACCAGTGCGGTCGTGTCCAATTGTGTGCTGGTTGGGAATTCTGCTACTTATGGAGGAGGTGCATTTTCAGGCACATTGGATAATTGCGTCCTCTCAAATAATGTTGCGCAAAGCGCGGGTGGTGGCAGTTTTAATAGCGGCACATTGAATAATTGCCTGCTTGTGAGTAATTCGGCTGCGTCAGGAGGGGCGGTTGCTACGTATTTGTATAATCCTCCAACAATTTTGAACAATTGCACCATCTACGGCAATTCAGCTTCACAAACAGGCGGAGGGTTAATCAGTGCTCAGACGGCTGCGCCGTCCCACATATTCGCCACCAATTGCATCGTTTTTGGCAATACCGCATCAAACGGTTCGAACTATTATTATGCCTTCACTGGCGAAATCACATTCAATTACTGTTGCACGATACCCCTTCCAGTGAGCGGCGTGGGAAATTTCACGAATAGCCCTTTTTTCATGAATCTTGCTACTGGCGATTTTCACCTTCAATCCAATTCACCCTGCATCAATTCCGGCGACAATGATTACGTCACCGGTGCCACGGATTTGGACGGCAACCCGCGCATTGTGGGCGGCACGGTGGATATCGGCGCTTACGAGTATCAAACGCCGGTCAGCATGATTTCCTATGCGTGGCTCCAACAATATGGCCTGCCCATAGACACAAACACGGATACCGCCGACCCGGACGGTGACGGCATGAACAATTATGAGGAATGGATTGCCGGAACTGATCCCACCAATCCTCTATCGCTCTTGGAAATGCTGAATCCCATACCGACGAATAATCCGGCAGGCTTGGTCGTAAGTTGGGAAAGTGTGAGCAACCGGACCTATTTCCGGCAAAGCGGCACCAATTTGGGAATGCAACCGGTCTTCTCAACCATTCAGAGTAATCTCGTCGGCCAACCCGGCACGACGAGTTACACGGACACCAACGCGCTGGGCAATGGCCCGTTCTTCTACCGCGTCGGCGTGCAACAGTAACAGGATGCTATGAAGACTCACCAGATAATTCCGGTAGCCACGCTTCTGATGGTTCTGGCTAACACCACTTTGGCGACGGTGCATTATGTTGACGCAAACGGCACAAATGCCATCGCCCCCTATACAAGCTGGGCAACGGCGGCGACGAACATTCAGGACGCCATTCTGCATTCAGCGACCGACGATACGGTTCTGGTCACGAACGGTCTTTATCAATATGGCAGCACTGCAAATTCCCGCATCGCGCTTTTTACCGCGCTGACAGTACAAAGCGTGAACGGGCCTGCCTTCACGACCATCCAAGGCTATCAAGTTCCCGGCACGACAAACGGCAGCAGTGCGGTGCGGTGCGCATATCTTTTCAGCGGCGCGACGTTGTCCGGTTTCACGTTGACCGGCGGGGCGACGCAGGCGGCAGCCTACGGCGGCGGGATTTATTGCACTGCCACGAATTGTTTTGTGACCAATTGCGTGATTGCCGGCAATGCAGCGCCTTACGCCGCCGGGGTTTTTGGGGGAACGCTGAATAATTGCGTCATCAAGGGCAATACGGCCGCCTATACTGGCGGCGGGGCTCAACAAAGCACTTTGGTCAACTGCATTCTGATTGGCAACTCTGCACCGACCATCAACATCGGCAACGGCGGCGGCGCTTACTACAGCACGCTGGTTAATTGCCTCCTGACCAGAAATTTCTCCGGATACGTGGGTGGCGCGGCGGGCTTTTGTAATTTGATCAACTGCACGGTGGTGAACAATTCAACGGCTGCGTACGCCGGCTCGCTGCTCAATGGCACGGCGAAGAATTCCATCGTCTATTACAATTACAATTATTATACCAACGCCGAAACCGGCAGCGGATTGACATTTTCCAACTGCTGTGTGTCCTTCCCGGTGTCGCCATCCTTCGGCGCAAACAACTTCACCAATCCGCCGATGTTCGTGAATTTGACCGCCGGCGATTATCATTTGAACGCTGCTTCGCCTTGCATCAACACCGGAAACAATTCCTTCATCACCAACAGCACCGACTTGGACGGCAACCCGCGCATCGTCGGCGGAATCGTGGACCTCGGCGCGTACGAATTTCAATCGCCGGTACATTACGTGAAAGCAACGTTGTTTGGCGCCACGCCCGTGTCGCCGTTCACGAACTGGATCACGGCGGCCACGAATATTCAAGACGCCATTGATGCCGCAAACGCGGGCGATTTCATTGTCGTGAGCAATGGCGTTTACAACGCCGGCGGACGCGTCGTATTCGGCGCGATGACCAATCGCGTGGTGATAGACAAAACTTTAACCGTCCAAAGCGTCAACGGTCCGGCGTCAACTGCTATCGCCGGGTTCCGCAACGCAAACCTTCCGCCGACCGGCATTCGTTGCGTGTACCTGACCAATGGCGCGGCGTTGATGGGTTTTACCCTGACCAACGGCGCCACTCTCACCACGGGAGACATTTCTCAGGAACAAAGCGGCGGCGGCGCTTGGTGCGCTGCCAGCGGGGTCGTTCTGTCTAACTGCGTATTTGCGGGCAACGCTGCCGCGCGGTATGGCGGCGGCGCTTTTCAAGGGACGGTATTCAATTGCGCCTTTACCAACAACTCGGCCAGCTACGGCGGCGGCGCGGCCTCCAATGCCTTGTTTAATTGCACACTCGCGCGCAACAGTTCGCTGTTTCAAAACCTCAACTACGGCGGCGGCGGCTATGCCTGCACGCTGAACAATTCCCTGATCGTCGGCAATCAATCCGTCGCTGGCGGCGGCTATGGCGCCGGAGCGGCTTTCAGCGTGCTGTTCAATTGCGTTGTCAGCAACAATGTCGCCGGTGAAGGTGGCGGCGGAGTTTTTATGAGCGTGGCCAATGACACCCTCATTTCAAGCAATCGCGCGCTCTATGTCGGCGGTGGCGCATTCTCGAATGCTTTGAACAATTGCCTCCTGCAGCGGAACTTGGCACTCAATGGCGGCGGCTCTTACAACAGCGCCCTGGTTGATTGCACCGTCGTTAGCAACACGGCCACTGGCGACGGCGGCGGCATGTATGGCGGGGGCGCGACCAATTCCATCATCTATTACAACTCCGGCCAGACTTATCCCAACTTTGAGAGCGACCAGTCATTGATTGCTTTGGACTATTGCTGCACGACACCATCTCCAAAACCACCCGGCACGGGAAACATGACCAACGAGCCGGTCTTTGTGAATTTGGCTGGCGGCGATTTCCATCTGCAATCAAGCTCACCTTGTATCAATGCCGGAAATAATTCCAGCGTGACCGGCAGCACTGACCTGGACGGTAATCCCCGCATCGTCGGCGGCACGGTGGACCTCGGCGCTTACGAATTTCAATCACCGGATTCCGTAATCTTCAACGTCTATTTACAAGCGCCGACGAACAATTCATCCGGCATCACCATAAGCTGGCAGAGTGTGAACGGGGTAACTTACTTTATTCAACGCAGCGAGGATTTGTCCGCCCAAGCGCCGTTCTCCACCATCCAAAGCAACATCGTCGGCCAGCCGGGCACGACAACTTACCTGGACACCAGCGCTACGAATGTTGGTCCTTATTTCTACCGCGTCGGCGTGCAGCAATGAGAGGAAACATTATGAAAGCGCTTTCTGTCACCATTCCTTTATTGGTGGCGATGACCATTCACGTCCCAGCGGCGACGCTCTATGTGAGCCTGGCCAGCACCAATCCCGTGCCGCCTTTTGCCTCGTGGAGCACCGCCGCGACGAACATTCAGGACGCAGTTGACACATCCTCCAATGGCGATTTGATTTTGGTGACCAACGGCGTATATGCAACCGGCGGGCGGACGGTGAATGGATACGCGCTCACGAATCGCGTGGTCATGGACAAAGCCGTAACTGTGCAGAGCATCAACGGCCCATCTGTCACTATAATCCAAGGCTACCAAGTTTCCGGCAGCGTCACGGGAGATGCAGCGGTGCGGTGCGTTTTTCTGACCAATTCGGCCATCCTGTCTGGATTTACCCTGACCAATGGCGCCACGCGCGGCGCGGCCGGAGATCCCAAGCTGGAGCAGCCCGGCGGCGGAGCTTATTGCGAATCCTCCGGTTCCGTGATTTCAAATTGTGTGCTGGTTGGCAACGCGGCCTATCTCTGGGGCGGCGGTGCCATCTATGGGTCTCTTTATGATTGTGTGATTCAAAACAATTCCGCCAATTCAGGTGGCGGCACCTATCTCTCCAAACTTTACAACTGCCGGGTGATGGACAACACAGCTTCCGGCTCCGGCGGCGGGGCCGCGCGCGGCACATTGAACAATTGCACCCTCACCGGCAACTCCGCCGCCACTTACGGGGGCGGATTCGACGGCAGCAGCGATGGCACCCTGAACAACTGCATCGTCTATTTCAACAGCGCCCCCACCAATGCCAACTACTATCGGGGTTCCTTCAATGCTTACGGTTCGGTGAACTATTGTTGCACGGTCCCCTACTCCACCAATGGACCCGGCAACATCACCAGCAACCCGGCCTTCGTGAATCCCGCGGCCAGCGATTTTCATCTCCAATCCAACTCACCCTGCATCAATGCCGGCAACAACGCCTATGTCATCGGCATTTTTGACTTGGACGGCAAAGCGCGCATCGTCAACGGCACGGTGGACATCGGCGCGTATGAGTATCAAGGCAATGTCCGCTATGTGAGTCTCAACAGCACCAATCCTATCTTCCCGTATTCCGATTGGAGTATCGCCGCGACGAATATCCAGGATGCGGTGGATGCGGCCTCGGCGGGTGATACGGTCCTCGTCACCAACGGCGTCTATGCGACCGGCGGGTGGGCGCTGGGCAGGGCTGACGTGACGAACCGGGTGACCGTGACCAATGCCGTGCTGGTGCAAAGTGTCAATGGTCCGGCAATGACGGTGATTCAAGGGTATCAGGTCGCCGACACCAGCGCCGCCACCAACGCCGTACGTTGTGCTTACCTCGGTAACGGCGCCATGCTTTCTGGATTCACGCTGACCGGTGGCGAGGCAGGAACGGGAAACTACGTCAATGGCGGTGGCGTCTCAGGCGCGGGCACCGGGGCTGTGGTTTCGAACTGTGTGCTATCCGGCAACCTCTGTGCCGGCACCGGTGGCGGGGCGTTCCGCGTGACCTTGACGGATTGTGTGTTAACGCGCAATCAAGGTGAAGGCGGCGGGGCGGCCAGCAGCGCCAACCTGGCCGGCTGCGTCATCACGAACAACACGGCGGGCTGGGCAGCGGGAATGCTTGGCTGCAACGCGACCGATTGTGTCATCGCGGACAACTCCGCCACCAATTACGGCGGCGGTTCGGGTTTCTCAACCCTCGTCAATTGCACCGTCGCGGCCAATTCCCTAGCGCCCGGCCACGGGGGCAATGGCGGCGGTTCCTACAACGACACGCTTTTCAACTGCATTGTGTACAACAACGCCGCGCCGAACGGCTCAAATTATTATTCAAGCGGAATGCAGTACTGCTGCACGGCGCCAGACCCTGGCGGGACGGGCAATATCACCAACGCACCGCTGTTCGTGAACCCAGCCGTGGAAGACTTTTGTCTGTCATCCAACTCGCCTTGCATCAACTCCGGCAACAATGCTTACGTCACCAGCGCCACGGATTTGGACGGCAATCCGCGCGTCGTCGGTGGCACGGTGGACATCGGCGCTTACGAGTATCAAACGCCGGTCAGCATGATTTCATACGCCTGGCTCCAGCAATATGGTCTGCCTATCACCAGCAGCACAGACACGACCGACCCGGACGGGGACGGCTTGAACAATTATCAGGAATGGATCGCCGGCACCAATCCCACCAATGCCTTGTCTGTTCTAACCCTGCTGCCGCCGGCGCCGACGAACAATCCGGAGGGCTTGGTCATAAGCTGGCAAAGTGTGGACAGCCGCGCCTACTTCCTTCAAAGCGGCACCAACTCGGGAATGCAACCGGCGTTCACCACCATCCAAAGCAACATTACTGGTCGGGCCGGCACGACCAGTTACACAGACACCAACGCGGGAGGTAACGGCCCGTTCTTCTATCGCGTCGGCGTACAGCAATGATTCCAAATTCAATTTTCGGCTTTTGAGATGAGCCTTCTCACGTCGGCTCCTACGATTTTGAACTCCGTGAACGAGTCCGTGCTGCCGCCTTTGTCAGATTCCGACAAGAGGGGTTGTTTTGACGCGACGCGTCGGGCCGAGCCAAGCGGCGCCGAGCCGCCGCATTCCAACCCAAACTGCCCCGCGCGTTAATGAATTTAAGCAGCAGAGCTTTTACTTGAGTTTCAGCGGTTGAAACTTCATTAGGTCGGGTTATTTTCCAACAAGAGAGCGTCGAAATCAGCAAACGTCCGTTTCCGAGTTTGTTTTTTCAAGGCTCGTTCTCGTGGGTCGTTGTGAACTCGGCCCGAACAGTCTGTCAATCAGAACGCAACGGAGCCAACGCCGTTCAAAATTGTTCCGCTGTGGGTGGCGGTGTAATCTCTTCGCGCCGGGCTTCCCGGTGGAAAGTCTTCCCGTTTTCGTCCCTTCGTTCAACGTTTAATCGTCAATTCAACTCAGTGAAACCTGAAAGGAGCAAACCATGAAAACCAAATTCAATCCCGCTTATTCAGCCGCGCTGCTGCTGGCGGCGCTCGCCGTCGCGCCCGCGCGGGCCGATACGACCAATTGCCTGGATTCGCCCGCTGGTCTGGTCGGCTGGTGGCCCGGCGAGGGTGACGCGACCGACCTAGCCACTTACAATGACGGCACTCTCTATGGCGGCGTCACGTTCGTACCTGGCGAAGTGAACCTCGCGTTCCAGTTTGACGGCGTCACCGGTTACATTCTCGTGCCCAACAGCCCGAACCTGGATCTGCGCCCGGCCGCCACGTTCGCCGCCTGGATCAATTTAAGCCAGCTACCCTCCGTAGCGGGACACTTCATGCACGTCATGGGCAAGTCGCAGGCGGGCAACGATCTCGACTTGCAAGTGGAAACGGACAATCGTGTCAGATTCTACGCCGGCCCCGGCGTTTCCGTCGGTTCCACCACCGTGCTGCAAACCGGCGTCTGGTATTTTGTGGCTGCCATTTACCAGGCCACCAACCGGATGGAGATATACGTGAACGGCGCGCGGCAAGGGACCAACGCCATCTCGTTCACACGCGGCGCGAACTCCGATCCACTCTCCATCGGCTGGAACGCGGTGTTTGGCGGACGGTATTTCAACGGCGCCATTGACGAGGTGGAGGTCTATGACCGCGCGCTTTCCGCTGGCGAAATTCAAGCCATCTACACCGCCGGCAGCGCAGGTTTGTGCCATTTGCTTCAGTTCAGCATTTACACCGCCGTGGAACTTGGCTGGCACACTGAGACAAATTGCCAATACCAAGTGCAATGGATTTCGCAGCTCGCCACCAACGACTGGGTAAATCTCGGCGACCCAATCCAAGGCACCGGCTCGAACATTTACATCTTCGATTCTACACGTGGCCAAGCAGCTCGCTTTTACCGGGTGTTGACCCTGACACAATAAAGAATCCAACCGCATCAATTTATGCGCACTTCACTTATCCTCGCAGCCTTGTTCGCGGCTTCCACGTCACCGGCTGCCGTCATCAACTGGACCAACCCCAACGGCGGCAACTGGAGCGTTGCCACCAACTGGAGTGGTGGCAAGGTTCCGGGCACGAGCGATGACGTCTTCATCACCGCAGCGGGCAGTTATACAGTGACTCAGAACGTCAGCGCCACCGTTAACAGCCTCACGCTGGGTGGCGCCAGCGGCACACAGACACTCACCAACGCTGGTTTCATCCTGAATCTGAACACCAACAGTGCGATTAACGGCAGCGGGTTGCTCGCCCTGAGCAGCGGCGCGACCGTCGGCAGCGTGGGACCATTGACGGTCAACGGCCGGTTGCTGTCGGACAGTTCCATTCTCCACCCGGTCATCACTGTGGCATCGGTGGGGACATTGCAACTGGTCGGCTCCGGCAACCATGTGTTGTGGGCGCCGTTGACAAATGCCGGCACGATCAGCTTCAAGGGCGGCACGTTGTATGTCCAAGGCGGCAGCGTGGTGAACAATCTCGCGAGCGGAGTGTTCGACATCCAGGGCGACCTGTTGATAACGGCCAATTATAACGTGGGCAGCATCCTCAACGCCGGTGTGCTGCGCAAGTCCGCCGGGACGGGTGTGGCCACGAACCAAGTGCCATTGATCAACTCCGGCACGCTCGACGCGCAGTCGGGCCAGATTCAATACAACGGCGCCACTACGTTCAATGACGGCACGGTTTTGAGCGGGGCCGGCACCAACACCGTCTCCGCAAATCTCACATTAAACGGCACGTTCAATTCGCAGAATCTCGTCTTGAGTTCAGGGGGTGTCGCCGGCACCGGCACTCTGATGGGAACGGCGCAGTGGCAAGCCAGCCAATTCGGCTACGGCGGAACTCTGGCGCTGGTGATTGCGCCCACGGCTACGCTGCAACTGTCCGGTGGCGTAAACCATTTGCTGTGGAGCGGGCTGACCAACCTCGGCATCATCGAGTTCATCAGCGGCGCGCTACATGTCCAAGGCGGCGGCGTGCTACAGAACGCAACCGGCGGGCTGCTGGACATTCAAGGCGACCTGACCATCACTTCCAGCTACAACGTGGGCGCAATCACCAACAGCGGCACGATTCGCAAAAGTGCCGGTGGCGGCACCGCCACCATCACTGTGCCGTTGATTAACTCCGGCACGCTCGATGCGAAGTCCGGGCAAATTCAATACAGCAGAGCCATCACGTTGAATGACGGCTCAGTCTTGAGCGGCGCCGGCACCAATTTCGTCAACGGGAGTCTCACTTTGAATGGCACGTTCAATTCGCAGAATCTCATCCTGGGCTCAGGCGGTGTCGCCGGCACCGGCACCCTGTTGGGAACGGCTCAGTGGCAAGCCAGCCAACTCGGGCAAGGCGGAACTCTGTCGCTGGTAATTGCTCCCACGGCCACGCTGCAACTCTCCGGCGCCACGAACCATTTGCTGTGGGGCGGGCTGACCAACTTCGGCATCATCGAGTTCATCAGCGGCGCGCTACATGTCCAGGGCGGCGCCGCACTGCAGAACGCAACCGGCGGACTGCTGGAGATTCAAGGCGACCTGCCCATCACATCCAGCTACAACGTGGGCGCGATCACCAACTACGGCACGATTCGCAAAAGCGCCGGCGGCGGCACCGCCACCAACACTGTGCCGCTCATGAACTATGGGACAGTGGACGTGCAAACAGGAATTGTTCGATTACAGTCCACCTACGCCCAAACCGGCGGGCGACTCCAGTTCGGGTTGGCCAGCCTGACAAACTTCGGCCAGGTGCAATTTTCCCAGAGCGCGCCCCTGACCGGCACGCTCGGCGTCAATCTCCTGGGAGGATTCCAACCTAAAATGGGCGACGCGTTCGCCGTCATCAGCTATTACCCGGCTCACAGCGGGGTGTTCACTGCCTTCGAACTGCCACCGGTCGCGGTGTGGCAGACGAACAGTTCCATCTACGGCGCCAGCGCGGTGACCCTGACCGTCCTGAACGCGCAGCCTGCGCTTGCGGCCATTCCCGTTCAGACCGGCGACGAACTGACCGCTATCGCCTTCACCGCCAGCGCCAGCGATCCCGATGTCGGCCAGACGCTCACGTTCAGTTTGCTTGGCCAGCCGGACGGCGCCTCCATCAATCCCACGACCGGGAATTTCTCGTGGACGCCTACCGAGGCACAGGGGCCGTCCACAAATACGTTCAGCGTGCAGGTTGCCGACAACGGTTCACCGCCGTTGACAAACAGCCAAAGCGTCACGGTCATCGTCAATGAAGTGAACCTTCCGCCGACGATCATAGTGCCGCCGACCCAGACGCTCTACGAATTGACGACACTCACCATCACCAACTTTGCCACCGACCCGGACATTCCCACCAACACGTTGACCTTTAGCCTCGTCTCCGCGCCGGCAGGCGTAAATCTTGATCCGAACACCGGCGTGCTTACCTGGACGCCGACCGAAGCGCAAGGACCGAGCACCAACACCATCACCGTGGCCGTCACCGACTATAATCCGTGCGCGGTCAACGCGCAGCATTTGAGCACGACCGACAGTTTCACCGTCTATGTGTCGGAATCGAACTCCCCGCCGGTGCTCGCCGCCATTCCCAACCTGACCGCCTTTCCGGGCGTGTTGCTGCTCTACACCAATTCCGCCAGCGACCCGGACTTCCCACCCAATATCCTCACGTTTAACCTCGTCGCCTTTCCGGCAGGCATGAGCGTGGATCCCTCCAGCGGCGTTTTGAGCTGGACGCCCACCGCTGCACAAGTCCCGAGCACGAATCAGGTCATCGTCCGCGTGACCGACAACGGCACACCGCCGATGAGCGATCAGAAGAGCTTCTCCGTCGTGGTCAACCCGCTGCCGTTCCTCACCATCACCAAAGTGGGAACGAACGCTGTCTTGTCATGGCCCGCCTACGCCACAGGTTTTGCGTTGCAACAGGCCACCAATCTCCAACCATTCGCCTGGTCGAACGTGACCAATACCGTGATCGTGTCAGGCGGGACAAACCGCGTGACCATGGGGATTAATGGTCTGCAACGTTATTTTCGATTGCTCTATGGCCCGGGTACCGAGGCCGTGCCTTGGCTTGCCGTCACCCGCTCCAATGGCAGCGTCACCCTCTCGTGGTCCAAGACCGCAGTGGGCTGGAACCTGGAATACTGCGCCACCTTGACCAACAACACAAACGCCTGGACGCAGATTCCGCCGCCTTACGCAACCAATGCCACGGATTGTTACGTCACCGAGCCATCACCGTCAGGCACCCGGTTCTATCGCCTGCACAAGCCGTGAAACACGAATGCGCGGCCGGTTTTTCCGGTGCATTCGCCGGAAGGAAAAGTTTGTCCTACCGCACCAGTTCAAACGCGAAGCCCTTCAGATATTCTGTTTCCGGAATCATCGGGATGATGGGATGGTCCGGGCTTTGGGAATACGTCGCAACGCGGCGCAAAATCCTGCGCGTGTCGTAGGCGGCGGAAAGAATCACGTCCTGGAACGTCGCCGCGTTCACATGATGCGAACAGCAGAAAGTCGCCAGCGAGCCGCCGGGCTTGAGCAATTTCATCGCGCGCAGATGAATCTCCTTGTAGCCGCGCAAGGCGTCCGGCACCGAGGCGCGGTTGCGTGTGAACGACGGCGGGTCAAGCACGATTAAATCAAATCGCGGAATGACCTTCTCATGCGGTTTGACAGCGGTTTGCGCCTTGAGCCAGTCAAAAACATTTATAGCTTCAAAAGAGCATTTATCTGCCAACCCATTTGCCGCCGCGTTCCTTTGCGACGCTGCAATCGCTTCGGCGCTTTGGTCGAGCAAGTGAACGTGCGCCGCACCTGACCGCGCGGCGTGCAAGCCAAATCCGCCGAGAAAACTGAAACAGTCCAGCACTTGTGCGCCTTTCGCAAATCGCGACACGGCCTGATAATTCAATTGCTGATCGAGATAGAGACCAGTTTTATGGCCGGCAACCAGATCGGTTTCAAATTTCAGCCCGTTCAGATGGACCAAAACCGGTCCACTGAGTTCACCGAACATAATTCCATTGGCTTCAGCCAAACCTTCAAATTTTCGTGAAGCCAGATCGCTGCGTTCGAGAATGGCTCGTGGCGAGAAAATCTTTTGCAGCGCGGCGACAATTTGCAATTTGCGTCTGTCCATGCCGAGCGACGAAATTTGCACCACCAACACATCCTCATATTTGTCCACGATGAGGCCGCTGAGGAAATCACTTTCGGCGTTGACGACGCGGAAGGAAGTGGCCTGCGGCAGATGTTTTTGCCGGACGGGGAGCGCGGCGCGGATGCGTTCTTCAAAGAAACCTTCATTTATTTCCACGCGCTCCGGCGAAAGAATGCGAACGTTGATTTTGGATTTTGAGTTGAAAAAGCCGACACCGAGCAACCGCTGGCGATGGTCCTTGACCTGGACAAGTTCGCCGTCGGCGGGTTGCGTGGTCAGCCGGAGGATTTCGCCGTGATAAATCCACGGGTGGCCGGCCACGATGCGGTCGGCCTCGCCCGGTTTTAATAATACAGTTGGCAGTAAGTCCATGATTTGTGAATAAGCGCCGATTTGCCGGACAAGTATCGTGTTGATTGCATTTGATTAACAACTTCCAATCACTATGACCTAATCAGGGGATGGATGTAAACATATGGCTCACCAGTTTAAGCCGATAGCTCGACCGCGTGGCGACCATATCGCGTCATGTAATTTAGCGCGTTTAGACCGCTTCTTCGGAGGGTCTCAGAACGCCCTTCCATCAAACCGTAAGTATTGGGCAAAAAGCCAGGCGTGTTGTGGCCGCCGCTGGTCCTGATACCAAAATCTAATAAATTATTTTTGAAATTCTGCTATTCTGTCCGTATGGTTTAGGCTGTTGTTTGTCCAGTGAAAGAGCCAAATAAAATATCCGCCAGCGAGATAACCGACCCCGCTGTTTATTTCAATCGCCGGATGTTCATCCGGGCTGGCATCCTCGCGGCCAGCGCCGTGGCCACCGGTCTGGTCTATCGGCGTCTCAATCCCGTGGCCACGGGCAAGATTGACACACCCTTGATCCAAGGAATCCAAACACCTTCCGCGGCGACGGCGGAAGCCGAAGGTTTTCGCGTTTCTGACAAGGAGACCTCCCTCCAGGACATCACGCATTACAATAATTTCTATGAATTCTCGACCGACAAGGAAGGGGTTGCGCCAGCAGCAGCCAATTTTGACACCACGGGCTGGCAAGTCTCGGTCGAAGGCTTGGTGCGAAAGCCGAAGATTTTCGACCTGGAAGATATGTTGAAAATCAGTCCGCCGGAAGAACGCATCTACCGGATGCGCTGCGTGGAAGCCTGGTCCATGGTCATTCCGTGGGTGGGTTATTCGCTCTCCAAACTGCTCAATCTGGTCGAAGCGCTCAATGACGCAAAATATGTCGCCTTCCAAACACTATACGATCCCAAACGGATGCCTGAACAACGGAGCGACGTGCTTAACTGGCCTTACGTTGAAGGCTTGCGGATGGATGAAGCGATGCATCCGTTGACGATTCTGGCCAGCGGACTTTACGGCCGTGCGTTGCCGCCGCAGGACGGAGCGCCCATCCGGCTGGTGGTCCCTTGGAAGTACGGTTTCAAAGGCATCAAATCCATCGTCAAAATCAAGCTGGTGGCGACGGAACCGCCAACGACCTGGAGCCAGTTCGCCCCGAATGAATATGGTTTCTACGCCAACGTGAACCCGCACGTGGACCATCCGCGCTGGAGCCAGGCCACCGAGCAGCGCATCGGAGAATCGGGCCGGCGCCCCACCTTGATGTTCAATGGCTATGAGGAACAGGTTGGCCATCTTTACGCCGGCATGGATTTGCGCGCGAATTTCTAGCGGCCATGAGGGAAAACGATATCCGGTTCATCAAGCTGCTGATTCTCGTGAACGGCGCGGTGCCGCTGGTATTGCTGGTGTGGGATCAGGCGCATAACCGGCTCGGCGCGAACCCGCAGAACTTCCTCATCCTGACGACCGGGATGATGACGCTGACTTTTTTGATGCTGACGATGGCCGTGACGCCGTTGCGCAAAATCACCGGCTGGAACTGGTTGATCCAATTCCGCCGGATGCTCGGCCTTTACGCCTTCTTTTATGCTTGCCTGCATTTTCTGTGTTTCTTCAGCCTCGACCGGGAGTTCAGCGTTTCCAGCACGTTGACGGAAATGTTGAAACGCAAATACCTGATTGTGGGCAGCACCGCGCTTTTAATGATGGTGCCGCTGGCCGTCACCTCCACCAACGCCATGATCAAGCGCTTGGGCGGCAAACGCTGGCGGGCGCTGCACCGGCTTGCTTATGTGGCCGCCGTCGCTGGCGTGATTCATTATTATATGCAGGTGAAAGCCGACGTGCGCCAGCCGCTGGTGTTTGCGGCAGTGCTGGCCATCCTGCTCGGATACCGTCTGGTGGTTTACTGGCGCCGGCCCAAGCCAGTGCCCGCAGCCACTACTGCGGTCAAAGCAAAAACAGCCGTCTAGTCCGGTCGGGTCTTAGAAAGCCGAACCTCCCCAACGAATGGGCCAACTTCGCGGCAGCGGCATGTTTCAAGAATCTTCGCGGTTGAATCGCCCGCTGTGAGCTCGAGAAAGAGGTTTGTTAAATACTTTTCAGAGTGCGCCTCTCCCCAGCCCGCCGGTTGGTGAATTCAGATTTTATTTGCCGAACCGCGCGCGCGTCCTTAGTCTCACCGCGCAACCGGCCTTGGAGCCGGTTCATTAAGGAATTTCAAAGCCTATGATGAAAAAACCCCTGGTGGTTGCGGAGTTGAATGAACTGGTTGCGGGGCTGCAAAAACTGTCCCGCAATCTCTGGTGGAGCTGGGACCAGGAAGCGCAGGATTTCTTTTACCAGCTTTCCCCGCGCGGCTGGCAGAATCTTTTTCACAATGCCGTCGCCGTCTTGCGCGAGGTCTCGGAATACGAATTGCGCGTGCGGCTGCAGGACGCCGACTTTGAGTGCCATGCGCGGGGTGTGCTGGCCAATTTCGAGGCGTATCTCGCCGACCAGAACACTTGGGGACGCAAAAACGCGCCGCATCTGCTCAAAAATCCGGTCGCGTATTTTTCCGCTGAATTCGGCTTTCACGAATCCCTGCCCATTTCCGCGGGCGGCTTGGGGATTCTGGCCGGCGACCACGCGAAATCGGCCAGCGACCTCGGCCTCGGCTTGGTCGGCATCAGCCTGTTTTACCGCGAAGGCTATTTTCAACAGACCGTTGACAGCAACAACTGGCAGACCGATTTCTACAATCTGATTCATCCGGAAAATGTGCCGCTGGAACCGGTGCTGGGCGCGGACGGCCAGCCCCTGGTGCTGGAGGTGGAGATAGACATGAGCCGCGTCCTCTTCCGCGCGTGGCGCGTGAACGTCGGGCGGGTGCCGGTGTATTTGCTCGACACCAACCTGCCGGAGAACTCCCAGCATTTCCGCGACATGACCACGCGCGTCTATGGCGGCGACCGCACCATGCGCATCATGCAGGAAATCCTGCTGGGGATCGGCGGCGTGCGTTTGCTGCGCAAACTCGGCGTGGAGCCGTCGGTCTTTCACATGAACGAAGGCCACGCGGCCTTCCTCACGCTGGAATTGATCCGCGAAAAAATGGCCGCCGGTCAAAACTTTTCCGACGCGCTCGCCGCCACGAAGTCACAATGTATTTTCACGACCCACACGCCGGTGGAAGCCGGGCACGACCGTTTTACGCCGGAATTGATGGACTACGCCTTTCAACTTTTTCACACGCAACTGCCCGTGTCCTTTGCCGACGTGATGGCGCTGGGTCGCGTGCAGCCGCAGGACGAGCAGGAATCGTTTTGCATGACCGTGCTGGCGCTTAAAGCGTCGCGCGCCGCCAACGGCGTAAGCCAGTTGCACGGCGACGTCAGCCGTCACATGTGGCGCTGCCTTTACCTGAAACTTCCCGTCGAAAAAGTTCCCATCGGCCATATCACCAACGGCATTCACCTTCTTGGCTGGATGAAAGGCCCAGTCCGGCAGTTCTGGCGCAAGAAGCTGAACAATGGTGACAACCCGACGGCGATTAGCTGCCGCGAAAAATTTGGTTCGGACTGGGCGGCAGCAGTTAATTCGGCGGAGTTCTGGGAGAAAATGACCGACCCCGAATTCGTCTCCGACGAGGAACTTTGGGCGTTGCGTTACAAGTTGCGGCGGGAAATGATTGAGTTCATCCGCCGCCGCCTGTTGCTCCAGCATCAGCGGCTCGGGCCCGGCGACTTCATCCGGTTCGACCATCTGCTGAATCCCGACGCGCTCACCATCGGTTTCGCGCGCCGGTTTGCCACCTACAAGCGCGCGCCGCTGATTTTCCAGCAATTCGACAACATCGTGAAACTCGCGCACGACAAGAAGCGGCCCATTCAGTTTATCTTCGCCGGCAAGGCCCACCCGCGCGACGACGAAGGCAAACGTTTCATCCAGCAAATCATCCACCTCAGCAAACACAGTGATCTGGCGGGCTACCTGGTGTTTGTCGAAAATTATGACATCCATGTCGCGCGCCAAATGGTTTCGGGCTGCGACATCTGGCTGAACAATCCACGCCGCCCGCTCGAAGCCTCCGGCACCAGCGGCATGAAGGCCGGTTGCCATGGTTGTTTGAACTTCAGCATCCTCGATGGCTGGTGGCGCGAAGGCTACGATAAAACCAACGGTTTTGCCATCGGCGAGGATTCGCATCCGGCAAACGTCGAGGAACAGGACCGTCTGGACAGTGCGAACCTTTACCGGACGCTCACCGAGCAGATCATCCCGATGTACTTCGAGCGTGACGAACAGGGTATTCCGCGCCAATGGGTCCAACGCATCCGCCGCGCGATGGTCACGCTCGTGCCGCATTTCACCACCGACCGCATGGTCAAGGAATACGCGCAGAAATATTATCTGGCGAAGTGAGTGAGATATCTAACTAGCGGCTATCCAACTCGAATGCTCCAATGTCACTGCCATCGCCGCCCGGTGCGTTGGGAATATTGCGGAAATCATACGGCCTATAGCGACCACGTTGATCCGTGTGAATTCCAAAACTGTTGCCTTGGTCAATTGCCGGACTGCCGGACAATAATGCATGCGTAGGAGTTGGTCCGCCGTTCATTTGCAACGGGCCGATGAGCGGGTCAATTGGTGAAGCGCTGCTGCCGACTTGATCAGCATTGACGCCGTTGACAAAGCCGGTGCTGCCATCGGCTACGCCAATTAGATTGAATCCGTGAGAAATAAAATTTCCATCAACATCGGAAGAAACAATCGGAGGGGGGACATCAATTATTTCTATATCATTGGGAGGAATGAAGATACTTGATTCGCTATCCGCGCTGCTGGCTCCCGCCGTGTTGGTGGCAATTATAGTATTACCTAAAGTTGCCAGCGCATTGCTGGACGCATTTGAGATACCGCCGCCAAAGCCTCCTGCTCCATGATTGTCATAAGCCCTTGCACCGCCAGCACCGCCAGCACCGCCGGAATTGCCAACGACAGTGCAACTGATTAAATTTACCGTGCCCGCGTTGAAAATGCCGCCACCCCCACCGCCTGTCCCTCCGCTGCTGCCGACCCCGGCTTGCCACGAACCCGAAGCAAAAATTTCACCACCGCCATCGCCGCCTTTACCGCCGTTGTTGCCACTCACAGTGCAATTGATTAGCAAAAGTTGTTCTGCGTTATAGATGCCACCACCATCGCCACCTTTGCCACCGCTTCCCGCGGCATACTGGTTAATACCCAAACTATGACCACCGGCACCACCGGAGTTGTAGGCAACTGTGCAACTGTTCAAGGTTGCGAAGCCATCGTTGTAAATCGCGCCTCCATCTCCACCGGTGTCGCCAAAAATGTTTTCATCGGTTCCCGCACCGCTGGAATTGCCGCTCACAAGACAATGATTCATTGCCAACCGTCCGGCATTGAATATTGCCCCGCCGGGCTCGCCATCACCACCAGCACCTGAAGGACTGTTGCCACCAGAAATAACAAGATTCTCAAGCGTCAGGCTGGCACGCGGAAAAACTTGAAACACTCGGTCGCCCAAGCCAGCCGCATCAATTGTTACACTCGGACTAGCACCGATGATGGTCAGATCGCCGCGGGTAATGTCCAAATCCCCCGTGCGGGCGGCGTCCTCATCCGCACCGGAAATTGTCAGACAGAAAATCCATTGTTGAACTGTCCGGTGATTGTATTGTTGGCCGTGGAAACCGGTGAAACTAGACTGACCAAGAATAATGGTGTTGTGTCCACCATGACGGTTCGCGTCAATGATGGCACCCCGCAGGCTTGTGATCCGGATTGTGTCGTTTGTGTCGGTCACAACGTAAATGCGGCCTTGGGTTTGCAGGCTGAATAACAGCGGGAGGACAAATGCCTTAAGAAGAAGGTGTGAACGCTTTCTGAAGCAATTTTTCATAAACGACATGCTAGATTTAGCAAAGATTATCAGCCGAGTCAATAATTCAATCGTGATCGCCAAATCGAGAATTCCTTTCCTGCGCTCCCCTGCCCCTCTCGTAATCTTTCCGCCGTTTTAATATGAATTACGCAATTTCTAAACACACCGCATTGTTTTCGCTGTCTCTCACGCTCGTGCCGCATTTCACCACCGACCGCATGGTCAAGGAATACGCGCAGAGGTATTATCTGGCGAAATAAACCGGCAGGCGCAGGCCGCGGGCCATCTGCCGGTGAAGCGAAGCTGCGGACAGCCAAGAAGTTGGAACGTCCAGAACTAAAGTCGCTTAGGGCGTACAAATTCCCGCTAGAACCTCTGTGGCAACTTAATCGTCTTGCAAAGATTTAGACCTTTTGAAATCGCTCCGTAAAAAGTGGATCAACCTTCGGATTTCAAAGTAAACCATGTTGCCAGCCGCGAAGAGCATGACGCCGGCAAGAATTTCCCAAAGCATTGTGTCCATCAATCGCGGTGTAGCATATTCCTTGCCAACTCGCGAAGAGGGAACAAATCCCGACCTTTCGCAGGCCACGAAATCTCTTCCTCGACTTGGTTGGTAGAGAGGGAGAATCATCCGCTGGCTTCTTGAAAAGCTGCGTCTGGGTTTCCTGGTCATTCATCCGCAAAAACAAAACTGGTCGGCAGCTATTCCGTCTCTCCGGGGAAAAGGTCAGGATGAGGGAAAGCGTGAATTCATTTCAATTCCTTTCTTGAACTTCGGCGCAGCGTTCGTAGATTCCTTGTCTCGTTAATTATGAATTACAAAATTTCTCAACGTGCCGCGTCGCTGTCACCGTCGCTCACCCTCGCCATTGATGCCAAGGCCAAGGCCATGAAGGCTGCGGGCGAGGACGTCGTGGGTTTCGGCGCGGGCGAACCGGATTTCGATACACCGCAATTCATCAAAGATGCCGCCGCCAAGGCGCTCGCCGCCGGGTTCACCAAATACACGCCGTCCAGCGGTATTCCGGAATTGCGCCAGGCCATCGCCGACAAATTCAAACGCGAGAACGGCCTGACTTATAAACCGTCGCAAATCATCGTTTCCTGCGGCGGCAAGCACTCATGTTATAATGTCATCCTCGCCACCTGCGAGGAAGGCGACGAAGTGCTCATCCCCGCGCCGTATTGGTTGAGCTACCCCGAGATGGTGAAACTCGCGAGCGCCAAACCGGTAATTCTGCCGACTACTGACAAGACCGAATTCAAGCTCACGCCGGCGCAGTTCCGCGCTGCCATCACGCCGAACACCCGGCTGCTCATCCTGAATTCGCCGAGCAACCCGACCGGCAGCGTTTATACGCCCGAGGAAACCAAGGCCATCGGCGACATCTGTGTCGAGAAAGGCGTGCTCATCATGAGCGACGAGATTTACGAGCACCTCCTTTATGATGGTGCAAAGGTAAAGAGCGTCGCCAGTTTTTCGCCAGCGCATCAAGAACACACCATCATCGTCCACGGTTTTGCCAAGGCGTGGAGCATGACTGGCTGGCGGCTGGGCTTTCTCGCCGCGCCGGAGCCGATCGCCAAGGCGATTGACGCCGTGCAAAGCCACAGCACGAGCAATCCAACTTCGTTCGCCCAAAAAGGCGCGCTGGCCGCCATTACCGGCCCGATGGACCATTTGAAGGTCTGGCTGGCGGAATTCGACAAACGCCGCCGGTTCGCGCATCAAAAATTGAACAGCATCCCCGGACTTTCCTGCGTGAACCCGAAAGGCGCGTTTTATTTGTTCCCGAATATCTCCAAGACCGGCCTCAAGAGCACCGACTTTTGCGCAAAGCTGCTGGAAGCGGAAAAAGTCGCCGCCGTGCCCGGCATCGCCTTTGGCGCGGACGATTACATCCGCCTCAGCTACGCCACCAGCATGGCGAACCTTGAGAAGGGCTTGGAGCGCATTGAGCGTTTCTGTAAAAGTCTTGTGAAGTAAATTTAGAGGGGCGATTTCTGCGAGTCTCCAATCTGCCAGCGCAGCATTCTTACCGACACATTGGAGGACTTGGAACACACCGCCGAGCAGCTTGGCCCGCTGCGCATTTTGAGCAACGAGGCCAACAGCGCCTACCAAGTCAAGAAACACAAGCCCGTCCTCGTCGTCCTCGGCAATCCGCCTTACTCCAATTTCGGCCAACAGAACCGGCATCCATGGATTCTGAATCTGCTGGAGGATTAGACGCGAGCATTCAACAGCACGGCGGCTGGCCGTTGAAATGAATCTCCATCGTGATATGGATGATGATTTATGTACGCTTCATTTCTTTGGGAAAGTTTTGCCGTGGACGGAAAAGAAAGCCTGAAGGTTAAAAGCCAAAGGCGGAAGGCTGCCCCTGCAACCGGCAATTGAGTCAATTTTGCGGTGCGGGAAGCTGGTCGAGGTCCACCTCTTCACGCTGATGGAGGATGGCCTCGACGCGCGGCACGTACATCTGCGTCTCCGCGGGCAGGTGTTCGGCGATGGCGTCGTAACTGTGCGTTTGGTAACGATCCAGAAGTTTCTGCACCGTGCCCTCACCGGCGTTGTAAGCAGCCAGTGCCAGCCGCCAATCCTTGAAATGGTCGTACAGGTACCTCAGATATTGAGCGCAGGCATCCGCGCTCGGTTTCGGTTGATAACGTTGATCGCGCGGCCACAAGGAAAGGCCGAACCGCTTGGCCGTGTCCGGCATCAATTGAAACAGTCCCGCCGCGCCCGCCGGACTGAGCGCCCGCCGGTCAAAGTCCGATTCCACTTGCGCCACCCAGACCAAGTCCGGCGGGACTTTCTGCGCGGCAAAAATCGGCTTTAATTCCGGCACATATTCCTTGGCCGCCGCCGGCCAGGGAACGGCGGAAACCTCCTTCATCCAAAGCTCGCGCTCCTTTTGCGCGGAAGGATTGGGAAGGGAGTGCGGTGTTTGATTGGTTTCAGCCTGGGGCGGCGGAATCGTAAGCTGGATTTCGTCGGCAACAACCAGGTAATCCATCTGTGCTTTGAGCCACGCGGCGTAGGGACGGGTATCCTCGCTACTATCCAGAAGAGACAGGACCGTCTGGGCCGTCTGCTTCAGTGGCGCCAGATCCACCACGTAATCCCCTTGATAACGCTGCTGCAGGTCACGCAAGAATTGCTGCACTTCGGGGTCAGTGACGCTTGGCAAAGCATTGAGAACATTCGTATCGAGATTCTCCTGCGCCCACTGTTGCGCGCCTTGAATCAGCTCCGGCAGCGTAACCGTGTTGTCATCCGCCCGGGCAACCAGTGCCACCTCCAGCAGCAAAATGCAAATGCACCCGAAAAGTTTCATAACCAAATATAGCGCTTCCAGCCGCCAGTCAAATTGGCTGTGAGGCAAGCAATCCTGAAAGGATTGAACTCTTCAGGCCGGCGGTGACGCGCGTTTGTTAAATTTAACTACAGAGAACGCAGAAATTCATTTTCTTTGTGCTCTTTGTAGTGCTATGTCCAAATATCGTTGCGTCCTGCAAAGATTTTCCAGGAGCGCGGACAGCCTTGTCCGCGAGACACTGGCTTGGGGACCGCTACACGCGGACAAAGCTGTCCGCGCTCCTATGGTTGCGGCATGGCCGCGCTGTGTTCTTCGTGGTCGGTTCGTGTGTTTTGTGTATTTCGCGGTTTAAACCGCATTTGACGAATACATATCTTTTGATATACAATAATCAAAGTTATGAAAAGTACGCCGCTGGACATTGCCTTGAGCCTTTACGAGATTGCCGGCCCCGTTTTCGTGTCTTTGAAGGAAGAGGTCAATCCTGCGCACTCCCAGGACCGTTCCCATCCAGCCATCAAAGAACTGACCTTTACCCAGTTGCGAATTTTGCTCGCGATTCAATACGGGAAAAACCAGGTGGGCAAGCTGGCCCGCAGCGCCCGGGTGGCGCAACCGGCCATGTCCAAGATCGTGGACCGGCTGATCAGTCTTGATTTTGTCCGCCGCGGTCCCCATCCCACGGACCGCAGGCAGATAAAACTGAGCCTGACGCCCAAAGGCATCGCCATGACCCAGCGCGTCCGCCGCAAGGCGGCGGAGAAGTATGTGGATGCCATCAAAATGCTCTCCGCTGACGACCGAAGCAGAATGGTCAACGGCATCTCGGTGATTGTCAAAGTGATTGAACAAACCAAAAAGGAAGACAAATGAAACTGGATCCAAAGAAAACCGCTTTGCTGACGCTCGATTTTCAAAAAGGGATTTTGGATTTCGTGCCCGGCGCGGAGAGCGCCGTCCCCAATGCCGCCAAGGCCGTGGAATTTGCCCGAAAGAAGAAATTCCACATCATTCACGTGGGGCTGGGCTTTGCCGAAGGCCATCCGGAAATTCCGGACACGGATTTGGACTCGCCGTTCAAGCGGGTGAAGCAAAACAATCTCTTCGTCAAAGGAACGCCGTCCGCTGAATTCCATGCTTCCATTTTCCGCCCCGCAGAACTGGTGGTGTACAAGCAACGGGTCGGGGCGTTTTCCGAAAACCAGCTTCACTTGATTCTTCGCTGCCGTGGCATCGAGACATTGGTGTTCTTTGGCATTTCGACCAGCGGCATCGTTCTCTCCACCTTGAGGCGCGCCTTTGACCTCGATTACCGATGCTTTGTCCTCAAAGACGCCTGTTACGATGCGGATGAAGAAGTGCATCGCGTTCTCACTGAGAAGATTTTTCCGAGACAGGCCACGGTCCTGACGGTGGATGCTTTCATGGCAGAACAGGGGGATGATTGAATTCCGATCAGTCGCAGGAAAGATTGCAGCAAGCCGAAGTGGATGACGCGGGGTTACCCCCATCGCAGGGATGGCGCAAAGCCTTTTCCGCCCTGCGCAATCAGAATTACCGCTATTTTTATTCGGGCCAGACCGTTTCCCTGATCGGGACCTGGACGCGCACCGCCGCCTTGGGCTGGATTGCCTTTCAGTACACCCATTCGGAATTTCTGTTGGGCGTGGTGTTCATGCTCAATTCGCTGCCCATTTTCCTTTTTGCCGTTTATGCCGGTTCCCTAGCGGATCGCATTCCCAAAATCCGGATTTTCACTTTCACCAGTTGGTGTTCGTTGCTGTCTTCATTGACGCTGGCCGTCATGTTGTTTCACGGACCGGTTCACATCGCTGTTCTGATGACCTTTGCTTTCCTGTGGGGGCTGTTCATTGCCTTTGAGATGCCGTCCCGGCAGACGCTCATGGTGGAACTGGTGGGCAAAAAGGATTTGGTGAATGCCATCGCCCTCAACAGCGCCATGGTCAACGCCACCCGCGTCATCGGTCCCGCCATCGGGGGTCTTTTGCTGGCGTCCGTCGGGGCCGCCTGGTGTTTCCTGTTGGATGCGATGAGTTATTTTGGGGTGCTGTACGCGCTGCACAAAATTCAATTGCCCGCATCGCATTACGCGCCGAAAAAAGTAAAGGCGGATTGGAAATACACGTTGGAGGGATTCAAATACTTGAAAGCCAATTCCGCCATCGCACAGGCGGTGGCCATGCTTTTCATCATGGGCCTGGGCGGCTGGGCCTATCGCTCCCAACTGTCGGCGTTTGCGGTGACCCAATTGAAGATGGACGCCCAAGGCTACGGCTGGCTGCTGGCCCTGAATGGCCTCGGCGCTTGCGTCGCCGCTCTGTTCGTCGCCGCCCAAGGCTCACGTATCGTGCGCGCAAAAACGCTCTATGCGGGCGCCGCGATTTATGCCGCGTTTATCATTCTTTTCGGTTTCATGCATCAACCGGTCGGCGCGGCGTTTCTATTGTTCTTCGCCGGTTGCGGCATCACGCTGTTTTTTTCCATCGGCAACAGCATCATCCAAACCCAATCGCCAGATCACCTGCGGGGCCGGCTGATGGGAATTTGGGCTTTGGTTTTCGGCGGGAGCCTGCCCATCGGAAGCTTCTGGATGGGCATCGTCGCTGAACGGGTCGGCTCGGGTCATGCCTTGCAGACGGGCGGCCTTTTCTGTGCTCTGGGTGCTTTGTCCGTCTATTTGCTGGGCCGTAAAAAACGGCGTTAATCACTTCACCCAACGGCAATATTCATAACCGTTTCGCCGACAAAGCGATGGCGCCTTCCCGCGTTACCTTGTGAATAAAATTGTGAATAAAAGTTAACCTGTCCGTAACATGATTGTAACACATCCAGAATACCGTGTAAGTGTCCGAAGAAGACCATGAAAAAAATCCTGATTCTGACGGCCGGATTTGGAGACGGGCACAACGCCGCCGCCCGCAGTTTGCGCGACGCGATTGAAATGCTCGATGAGAACGCGCGTACCGAGGTGCTCGACCTGTTTGCCGACAGCTACGGCGTGTTTAATACCTTCGCCCGGAAAACTTATCTGGGTGTCGTGCAGTACGCGCCCAAACTCTGGGGCGGCATTTACTCGCTGCTCGAATCACCGCTCGTGGAAAAACAGCTCGGCAATTTCACCCGCTTGCAGGGGACGCTTGAAAAAATCCTGGCCGAGGCGCAGCCGGATTGCGTCATCTCCACCTATCCGGTTTATGGCCACGTCATCCAGAAAATTTACCGGAACCATCACGAGCGTCCGTTCCGGTTCATCACTGTCGTCACCGATTCGATCACCATCAATTCGGCGTGGTTCCGCGCGCCGAGCGATTTCTTCTGCGTGGCCAACGACGCCTCCGCCGAAGTGTTGCGCAAAAGCGGCGTGCCGGAGAAAAAAATCAAGGTGCTCGGCTTTCCCGTCAACCCGGTGTTCGCAGAACCCTTGGCGGAACTGCCGGCGCCCGTCGGACACGAACCGCGCCGCGTGCTTTACCTCATCAACACCGGCAAAAAAAAGGCCGGCAAGGCGATTGACCGGCTGCTCGAACTGGACCACGTACACCTCACCATTACCGCCGGACGCGACGCGAAGTTGCGCGCCGAATTGATTGAGCGCACGCGCAAATATTCCGATCGCGTGCGCGTGCTCGGCTGGACGAACCAGATGCCCGAACTGATGATATCGCACCATCTCGTCATCAGCAAGGCCGGCGGCGCAACCGTGCAGGAAGCCATTGCCGCGCGCTGCCCCATGATCGTCAATCAGGTCATCCCGGGCCAAGAGGAAGGCAACGCAGAACTGATCTGGCGCTATAATCTTGGCGCGATCGGAGAAAAAAATCGCGAGGTGGCTGAACTGGTTGAAAAGGCCTTTGCCAAACGGGCCGCGCTCTGGTCGGAATGGCGCGAAAACCTCAAAAAGGTCAGCCACCCCGACGCCGCGCTGCGCATCGCCGAACTCATCCTGGCCGAGGCCGGCCATGACACGCCCGGCCGCAAAGCCGTCAAGCTGTTCGAGACCGTGCCTGAGCGTGTCATGCGCTCCGCGCCACGCCAAAACGGAAATGGCGGCCACGCACAGATGTTGCTCTGCGATTTTCACATCCACTCGAATTATTCCGACGGCAAACTGAGCGTGCCGGAGATTGTGGATTTCTACGGTGAGCACGGTTTCGATTGCATCTGCATCACCGACCATCTCGCGGATCCGAGCCGTCTGCTAGGCAAGCTGTCAGAACTGGCCAATTGCACGCTCGGCCAGGAACAGGTCGAAGAATACTTCGCGGTGATTGAGCGCGAACGCCAGCGCGCGTGGCGCCGTTACAAGATGCTGGTGATGACCGGCATCGAATTCAACAAGGATGGTTACACGCGCAAAACCTCCGCGCACCTGCTGGGCATTGATTTAAAGGCGCCGGTGGACCCGTCGCTTGATATTCCCGAAATCATCGAAAATATCCACGAGCAAGGCGCGCTGGCTGTGGCCTCGCACCCACACATCATGAAAAGCGAGTGGGGCAAGAACACGCTTTACCTCTGGGAAAACCAGGAAAAATTCGCGCCGCTGCTCGACGCCTGGGAAATCGCCAATCGCAACAACATCTTCAACGACATCGGCCTGAAGCGGCTGCCATTCATCGCCAATAGCGATTTCCACAAGCCCAAGCACATTTATTCGTGGAAGACGCTGATTTATTGCGAGAAGGATGCCGGGGCCATCAAGGATTGCATCCGCCGCAATGAGCACGTGGCCATCACGCTTTACCGTGATTTCGCAAGCGTACCGGCAAAGCAGGAGCGCCACGGCTTCGACGCGCCCGCCGCCGCCATTCCTTATTTTCAGGACCGGCTGCCGCTGCACGCCGTCAATGCCTAAAGCGGCTTGGGAGCGCCATTCGAAAGCCAAGTCAGTAACCGAGTTCCTTTTTGCGTTCCGCCGCGGTTGGCAACGGCTCCTGTTTCTTCAGGATGGCTTCGCGACCCGCTTCCTTTATCTGTTTGGCTTGGGCCGCGTTGAACGCGATGTCCGCTTGAAACTGCGCCGGGACATCCGCCTCGGCATAGATCGCTTCCACCGGACATTCCGCCACGCACGCCGTGCAATCAATGCACTCCTCCGGGTGAATGACCAATTGATTGTCCAACTCGTAAAAGCACGCCACCGGGCATACTTCCACGCAATCGGTGAACTTGCATTTCACACATTTATTGGTAACCACATGTGCCATATTATCTCCTGCTCATGTTTACAATACGGACAAGCTTGAACGCATTGCACCGGTTTGCAAATATTTTTTTGCCCCGCGCCGAAACGCCCGGCTGTTTTTCTCCTTTCAACCACGTAAAATTTGAATGGAAATAAGAGGCAAGATTGTGGAATATTGACTCATGGCACAGACAGAGAACGGCGATCACACGGTCAGTTCAATGGAAGAAATCCAGAAGGGATGGCACGAGTTCAGGTTAAGAGTCGAACAGCTGGAGGCCGAGCGCAACGTGCTGGAACAGGAGAACAAGGCGCTGCGGTCGCTCCTGGAAAAGGCCATTGAACACCGGCAGAAGTCGCACGGCGAACTGGTGAACCTGCTCGCCGGTTTGGTGAGCAAACTGCCGATTGGTGACATCGGGGTCGTGGTTTCAAAGCTGGTCGAACACAACGCGCACGTCACCGAGGTCTGCGCCGCGCTGGTGAATGGCAAAGTCGAGGGAAACGTGCTCCAACCGGCGATCCTCAAGGTTCTGGAGCAAACCAAACGCAACTTGACGGCGGCGGTGAAGCCCACTGTGGAAGAATTGACCCGTCTGAACACGCCGCTCGAAACCAGGATGCTCCAAACCCTCGTCGAGCAACCCGAATCATTCTTTTCCCCTGAAACTGTCCGGGCGAACCGCTGCTTCGTCAAGGGACAGCTGCCGCGGGAACGGATTGTGCGGGAATTTGGCGAGGCGGCCCTGGTCTGCTTCAACGATTTGACCACCGACTCCAAGCTTAATCCGCATCCCAAGCCGGAGGAAATCGTGATGTGTTTTAAAAATGATTTCGAGACCATGCTCCAACAGGACCCGGCCCTGCTTCCGGGCAAACGGCAGGAATTGCAGGCCTTGCACCAGAAAATCCAGCGCAGCAAGGCGCCCACCGCTGAAGCCCACGCGCAGAAAAACGCCTTTCTGAGACTCTCGTTCATCCTGGAATTGCTCCATTACTACAACAATCAGAGCACGGAATCGCCCGAAGGCATTTTTGCCCAGCGCCTGCCCGCGGTGATCGAACAATTGGCGGTCACGAGCGACCCGGACAAGCTGGATGAGAAGTTAATCAAAGAGGCGGAAGGCTTGCTGGCTTTTGTCGCCGGTCACGACCAACGCCAGATGATCGTCAACAACATCGGAAAAGGCGGCCGGACGGGCAGGACGCTGAAGTTTGTGCTCACGCTGCGGGCGGAAAAAGTGCCCGACCTCGAGGGAGTGATTGCCGGGTTCATCAAACATCTCCTCCCAAATCAAAAAGCGCCGCCGCCTCAACCTCTCGCCGCCGTCTTGCGATTGATCAATCCCGAACTCCAGCGGCAAGTGCTGAAGGCGATCATGGCCTCGACCCGGATTCGCAAGAACGAAGCGGAAGCCCTCGGCCTGGCCATTGGCCAGGAACTCGGTTTGAAGGGGCTTGAGTCGGAACTGAAAAGGCCCGAGGCCGCGGTTTCCCCCGAACAGGAAAAGCAGATGGCCTGGGAAAATATCAAGGCCCGCATCGGACAACGAACCTCCCCCAATGACATTGCCGCCGCCATTCGTGACCGGCTCCATGCCAGGTACGACGCCGACGAGGTCAAACAAAGCTGGCTGGCGCTGACGGAAGCCGACCCGATGGCGTTTGTCCGTATCTTTTGCCTGCTGCCCTATCTGCCCGACGGACAAACTGATCCGATTGCCCAAGCGGTGATGGAATCCTATGTCTCCCGCCTCGTGCATGAAAAATATGCGGACACCTACACCAAGGTCGTGCATGCCCTGCACAACCTGTTCAAAGTCAAAACCGACAGCCCGGCGCTGGTAAACTTTATCTCGCTGGTAAAGTGGGTGAACGCCGAAGCGGCCGACAAGCTGAGTCAGGACGTCGGCATGAACGCCTCGGCGAAATGAATTTCACCGCCACAGGTGCTTGGGATATTTCCGCTGCAACTCGGATTTGATGCGCGGATAATGCTCACGCCAGAAATTGGCCAGGTCCTGCGTGATTTGGACCGGCTTCATGCCTGGCGTCAGAATGTGGACCAGCACCGGCACGCGGCCCAGCGCAATCTTGGGCGTCTGGTTCACGTCGTAAAGCTCCTGAATCCGCAGCGCAATGCGCGGCGGTTTGCCGTCTTCGTAAACCACCTTGGGCGTGCGTCCGTTCGGCAGCGTCAGCCGCTCCGGCGCGTGCTTGTCCAGCAACTCGCGCTGCGCCGCCGACAACCACGACATGATCAGCGGTTTGACTTCGCGCTCCTTGAGGTCCTTGTAACTCACCGCGCCGTGGCAAAGCTGTTCGATGATGTGCTTGCGGTCCTCTTCGGTGATGGGCGGAAGCTGGAGTTCGGGGCAATGCTGGCAAAGCAGCCGTAGCCGCGCCAGCCATTGCTCGACGTCGTGGTCCCAGTTCGGCAACTGAAGTCTGTCCGCAGATATTTCATCGGCCAGCAATCGCGCCGCAGCTTCGGCGGGCGGTGGTTCAACCCGCTTGGCCGACAACGCCAAGCCGCGAAACCGCACCAACTCGGCGGCTTGCACGCGCTTGGTGGTTGAGTCAAATTCGACATGTAAATCGGACGCCATGTCTTCGGGAAATAATTCACGCAGCCAGTTCAGTTCAACCGCCGTGGCCAGCGAAAGAATCGTGTTCACTTCCCTATCCTTGCCTTCCACCTCGCGGACCTCGGTGGCAACAAACAGCGGACTGTGTTGCACGGCGCTTTCGCGCGCCAGCACGCCGCGCCGATTATGGACGAGTTCGCAGCGCAACGTGCCTTGGTCCAGCCGCCGCGCCACCCGGTCGCTGAACCCGATGAGAATGCACTTTTGCAGCGCCTCGTCCTCGATCTCGCGTGATTTCACGTCAAGACCTTCGTCCTTGGCGATGCGAAGAAATTGCTGGAACAAAGGTCCGACCTGACGCGCGGTGACGGCGTGAATGCCAAGCCGGCGGCAGGCGTCCACGCGGAATTGATTGTTCGCGGCGTAATTCCACGCGCGCATCAGAATCCAGAAATCGGACGACGCCTTGTCGCCCAGCAAATCTTCGCGCGCGGACGCTACCTCGCGTCCGACGTTGCGCAGCAGCAAGTCGCGGCCTTGGGTCAGCGCCGCCACGAGGCAGGCTTGGTGGACGCAGCCGTATTCCTGCGCCGCCAGCAACATGCGCGCGTACCGCGGATGCAGCGGAAACGCCAGCATCTTGCGGCCAATGGGCGTGATTCGTAACACAGACATTCGTGTCTGCCGGTTCGCCGGACATTCCTGTCCGGCGTTGGAATTGGCGGCTGGAAAGTCGCCCGAACTCGCAGGCTGGAAAGCCTGCGCTACAGATTTCAGCGCCCCTAAATCCAGCAGCAATTCCTCCGCATGTGTGAGCGCCTGTTCTTCCGGTTTTTCCAGCCAACGGAAATTTCCCAGGTCCTCAACCCCCGCAGCCTTGAGCGTGAGCACGACTTCGGCCAGGTCGAGCCGCTTGACCTCCGGCAATTCCTGCGCCGCGCGATGACCGTGTTCTTCGCGCGACCAGAGCCTCATGCAAACGCCCGACGCTGTCCGGCCCGCGCGGCCTGCGCGCTGGTCGGCGGACGACTGGCTGATCTTCTCGATGAGCAGCGTGTTGATGCCGCGATAGGGATCGTACCGCGCCATCCGCGCCAGGCCGCTGTCAATCACCAGCCGGACGCCGTCAATCGTGATGGAAGTCTCCGCGACATTCGTGGCCACAACGACCTTGCGCTGGCCGTAGCGCGCCACGGCGGCGTCCTGCTCGCGCGGCGGCAACTCGCCGTGCAACGGCAGCAGGATGAAACCTTTCGATTCCGGCGTGTGGCGGATGGCTTCAATCGTTTGCGAAATTTCAAATCCGCCGGGCATGAAAATCAAAACATCGCCCTCGCCGCCGGACTGGACATAATGGCTGAACGCATCGGCAGCCTGTTCCCACACCGGCCGCTTGTCCACGTAGCTTGGCTGCGCGGCATATTCGATTTCCACGGGATGAACGCGGCCTTCGGAAGAAAGGACGGAACAACGGAAATGGTTTGTAGGAGACGACGTGAGGAGTCCCTGTTTGATTTCGGATTTCAGCTTTCGGACTTCGGATAGTTCAGCCTCCTTACGTCGGCTCCTACATTCGGAAAGATATTTCTCCAGTTCACCGGCGTTCAACGTGGCGGACATGACGACCAGGCTCAAGTCCGGTCGCTGCTGCTCCTGTAAATCAAGGGAGCAGGCCAGGGTGATGTCGCCGTAGAGGTGGCGTTCGTGAAACTCGTCGAAAATCAGGACGGAAACGCCATTCAACTCCGGGTCGTCAATCATTTGCCGCAGCAAAACGCCTTCCGTCACAAACCGGATTTTCGTCCGGGCCGACGTGACATTTTCGAAGCGGATTTGATAACCGACCTCCTGGCCGAGCTTGACGTCCAGTTCTTGCGCGACGCGGGCCGCGAGCAGACGTGCGGCCAGCCGGCGCGGTTGCAGCACCACCACCTGGCCGTCCCGGAGAAAGTCATGGTGCAGCAGCATCTGCGGCACCTGTGTGGATTTGCCGGAGCCGGTGGGCGCGGACAAAATCAGCCTGCCATCGGTTTTCAACCGGGCGACCAGGTCGCGTTCAATGTCGTAAATGGGCAGACGTTCGGGCATGAACACGCGCAGCCTAGCGGTTTGCGCGCGGGGAGAAAAGAACGGTTGCGCCTCCCGTTTCGCCTTCGCAGTAGAAAATCAAGGCACCAGCACCACCGCCCGTTTGGAGTCCCGCCTTCAGGCGGCCCGGCCCGGCTAAAGCCGGAACTCCAAACTTCGATAAACCAACACCAGCACCGCCGCAGATTTATGTTTAACAACCAAGTAACAAAGCAACCAAGCCGGCAAAACTTTGTTCCTTCGTTCCTTTGTTGTTCAATAAACGAGGACGAGCACCGCTGCGTCCTGCGCCGATTTCACCACATCCTCAAACTTCTCATCCGCCGTGTTGGGCGCTTTGAGCTTGGCGTCCACGTCCGGCACCGATTCCAGGAAGCTCAACAGCAGACTGCTCTTGACCGCGTAATTCAATTGGTGGCCGTCCGCAAGGACCTCCGGCAACGCCCCGCTCGTGCCAGCGCCGCCCCCGCATCCAGCTTGGCCGACACGATGCCGATCACGTTGCCCCGCTCATCCACCAGCGCCCCGCCCGAATTGCCCGGCTGCAGGGTGGCCGTCTGCAAAGACCGCGCTGATTTGAAAATACCGCGGGTCATCCCCCGCCCCGGACAGCGACGCTCCGGAAAAATCAACGCAAAGACGCAAAGATGCCAGGGCGCAAAGAATAAATGGTGTTTGCTTTGCGGCCTTTGCGGCTTTGCGCCTTTGCGTTAAATCCCTGGCAAACCGATGTCGGGAAAACCGACCGTCGCCACCGTGCCGCCCAGAAGCCCCGTGCGACTGGCGGCAATGGGCAAGCACGCAAACCGCCCGTCCGGCTTCAACAAAGCCAGATCATTGGCCGCATCCACCTGAACCACCTTGGCACAATCAAACCCGCGCCCGTGAGCAAACGAACCTTCGTCGCATCCTTGACCACCTGATAATTGAAAATCAAATAACCATCGTCCGTGATGAACACCTTGCCGGTGGGGCAACTGTCATACTGAACAAGGTGAAATCCACGTTTCAGCGCGGCGACGTTTATCGGATTTGCGAAATTTCTTATTCCGGCGCGATTCTTGTTTGAGGTTGCGAATGGAACTGTCCAACGAAACCAGCGGTTTTCCAAAGGCATTGCTGTGTCCCGCGACAGCCTGCCCGTTGGTCAGCAATTCTTCGGCAGCGGGTTTCAGCGCCAGGTCCGATGTTGAAATTCGTTCAGTCATGGAGTGAGATTACCGTGACTTGAGGCTATCCCGGAACGCCGAAAGGGGGACAAATCTGGCTGGCGTTTTGTCCGATTGGTTTACTCGCCGCGGAGCCGAGCCGCGAATTTAGCGATGTGCTCAGGTGGTTTCAAATGCCGCCGCGCACGTTGCGTTGCCTTCTTTCGAACGGCATCGCCGGAACCGCTATATTTCTGCGGGTTTGTGAGAACTTCTTCAACATCCCTGTGCCCTTTGGCCGTTCGGCGATTGCGAATCATTCTTGCCAACGTTAACACTTTTGTCGGTTCGCGCTTCCAGATGCGCCAAAAGCTGCTCGCCAAAAAGTTTCGCTCATCAAAGACAATCTGTTCCAGATCGCCTGAGACTTCAGGCAAGTGCGCAAACCATGATACCGCTCGAAGTTCGCTGTTCGTAAAATGTGTGGCTTTGGCATAGCCTGCAGCCCATTTCGCACGCAGCAGGAGAATGTCTTTGCGCCGGGGATCAGGGTCTTTGGCCAGAAAGAGCGCCTCAATCACTTCATCTCCGCGAACTGTCAACATCTCCTCGTTTGGTTCTTGTGGCACCAATTGCAACCGGCGCTTTTCTTCGAGCGGGAGTGCTTTGATCTCTGTTAGAGAGAGACACACAGGTTTCAGAAGTATCGGCTTGTTTTTGTGTTTTGGCTTCTTCATTCCCAAGCACCACCGGCGTGAGGTTCGTTCTTTTTCATCGCATTATACAAAGCGAGACCTCTGCAAAACTCATTTGAACAGGGCGGTTGAATCGAAGTCAGAGAGACATGGAAACGATGAGCAATCCTCAATTGGGACTTTTGGACAGCCTCATGCCTGCGGTGCCGACCAACGATTTCTTGGAAGGGCTGGATCACGCGCTGGATTTCAAACCGATTGAAGCGGTGCTGCACCGGATGTATCCGGCCACCACCGGCCATCCGCCGCACCCGCCGCTGGTGCTCTTCAAAATGAGCCTGCTCCAGCATTGCTACGGGCTGTCGGATCCGCAATGCGAGGAGTTGGTCGCCGACCGGATGAGTTGGCGGCGGTTTGTGGGGCTGGGTTTGCAGGACAGCGTGCCCGATGAAACCACGCTGGTGCGCTTTCGCCAGCGGCTCATCCGTTACGGTCTGCAGGAAAAACTGCTGGCGCTGGTCAACCATCAACTGGAACAAAAAGGGTTCATCCTGAAAACCTGCACCCTGGTGGACGCCACGCTGTTGCAGGCGGCGCGTCGCGCCCCGAGCCGGGCAGATAAAGGAGGCGGCGATGACGACGCGGGCTTTACCGTCAAGGGCGGTCAACCCCACTACGGCTACAAAGCGCACGTGGCCGTTGACCGGGATCAGACGGTGATTCGTTGCGTCACCTTGACGGACGCCAGCGTTCATGACAGTCAGGAATTTGAAACCGTGGTCAAAGGGGATGAGGAAATGGTCATGGCCGACAAAGCCTATTGGAGCGCTCAACGCGCTCGTTGGTGTGAGCGCCGGAAAATCGGCAACGGCATTTTGCGCAAAGCGTTTCGGGGACAGCCCTTGGACCGGACGACGGTGCTGTTCAATGCGGTGATGAGCCGGGTGCGGTGTGGGATTGAGAAAATCTTTGGCTGGTGGAAGCGCAGCACGGGCTACGGGCGAGTGCGGTATGTGGGGCGCGATCCCAATCGGCTGGAGTTGGAGTTCAAGAGCATCTGTTGGAACTTGAAACGGCTGGTGAGTTTGACCGGAACATGAAGCAAAACATTCAGAACGCCCGCGCGGCGGACAAAAAAGTTCAAAACGGTGGCTCACATCGCCGACCGTGGCGTGCCGCCAAACCCATTTTTCGTTGAATAATGACTTTGACATCAAATCAGCAACTCAAACGACCTTTTGCAGAGGTCTCAAAGCATACAAAGCGCGCAACAAATGAAAATCAAAAGGCCAGCAGACAGTATAACCATGCAGCCTGTCCCACTCCGTGTTGGACGTTTGTTGGCACTTGCCGGTTGGCCACTGAATAGCGCGGGGTCTTGTCAACGAAGTTCGGTAAAGAACCGATTCATAAACTGATTGATCGGTTCACCTTGCTTTCGTGAACCAATTAGTTCCAACACATTTGTTACCTTTTTCTTTGGAACCCTTTTGCAATTGTAGAACGCGCGCCAATCGTCCACGTCCTCGCTAATTACGGAAACTTCCATTTCAGCCATTTCCTTTTCTTCCCGCTCCTCCCTGCGTCTAAGCTTTTTCTCTTGCCATTCCTCTTCGAGATCGGGAAATTCTTCTTCCAGTTCGGGTAATTTGACAAACCATTCATCAATCAACTCATGCGCCTCGCCTCTGGTGAGCGATTTGGGTAACGGTCTGTGCAAACGGGTTGAAGCCCACTGGAGTCGTGCAATTTGATGGGGACTTGCTGGCTGCGCCTCCCAGCGTTCTTTATTTTGAGGATCATTGAGCAGTTGCCCTGTCTTTAGTGAGGCTTCACGAAACGAGGTGATTCCGTGATGCGGGCCAAGGAAGAATTGAAGGATTTCGTTCTGCTTACTTGTCGGAGGGCCGGTTAAACGTTCATGTCTCCTCTGGTCAGCCCGTCGTTCGGCTTCTGCTGGGCTGCCGCCTGACCAAGGCCAAGCCGGGTCGTCAAAAAGTGGCCGTTGTGAGTCTGGGAAAAGATTTTCCAAAGTTTCCCTCAATTTGTTTCCCCAGTAATAGTTCTTCAATCGCCCGACATCGCCAGGCCAGCCAAGAGATTGAATCCTCGCACCAAGCGCAGGCGACAGCGGCACTTTTTCTGACATTAAATCTAGCGATTCAAATGCTTGAAATTTGTCGGCAGTGCCCTTTGTTTTCACCCAAAATCTTTCGACTGCGGAAGCAGGTTGCCAATTGCCTCCCATTTCTTCGGAAACCAAGGTCTCCGGCACAAGCCAGCCCAAGGCGAACCAATCGCGCAATAATTTCCAATCGAATGGCCCCCAAGAGCCATGCTTCGTCTGAATCCAATAGACACTTTTAGCCCTACTCATTGCTGTAACTGGTTTTCGTTGTGTCTCAGCTTGGCCGGTGATTTGGCGGCGGTTTGTTGTATGCTTTAACTTTCACGCAGCAGAGACATTCAAACGTCAATTGCCCCAATCGTCCATCCCAAAATGAAAACCGGAAAAGAAGCCCTGACCATTTCGAATTGCGAATTTCGAATTGCGGCGTGCGCGACAAGTCCACGCTCCGTCGAAAATAGCCCAGCCATTCATGGCTGGGACTCGTGATCCGCAATTGTCCAAAGTCCCGTCAGGGACGAAAGAACCGTTCTGCCGTCCCTCGCGGGACTTTTACATTTGGTTGACGCTTGACCCAGCCATGAATGGCTGGGCTATTGTCATCGCGTTGCTCCGCGACGGCCAAACACCATTCGCCCCAATCGTCCATTCCAAAATGAATCCCGGAAAAGAAGCCCTGACAATTTCGAATTGCGAATTGCGGAGAGCGCGACCAGTCCGTTTCGGCGTAGCGGCATTCGGGAGAAAGCCGCCCTCTAAATTCCGTCCCCGTTTGCACGCTCCGCCGAGACGTGCTACGACAGTTACGATTTTTTCTTTTCCTCGCGCAAGGCCATCGGCGCGGTGAGTTCCTCTTCGGGTTCAGAGCCGGTCATCGCCTGATGCATCGTGTCCGGGCACAGGTCAACGCCGCCGGGCCATTCCACGCAGCCAAAATCGGGATTAACGGTGACAGCATTGAAAATTTTTGCATCCAGCAATTTCAGGAACACGCCGCCGCGCCGTTCGGCTTCAACGGCAAAAATCCCACTTACGCCGTCGTTGAAGGTGACCTTCAACCGGCATTGCGGCAGCGGTTCGGCGGAAATAATCCGAATCATGGTTTTATTCTACTCCAACGGCGCGATTTTGGAAGGCTCTTGATTGTGGCTGGCTAGTTCCCACGCCTGCCGCAATTCCGCGCGATGCAGCGCCGCCCATTCGAGGACGAGCGCCCGCGCGCCGGCTCATGTCACCTTCCATGACTTCCAGCGTATTGATGTTGACCTTGATTTCCTCGCCTTGATAGACGGCGTGAAAATGCGGCGGCGCGTGGTCGCCATAAAACATGCGGATGATGATGCCCTAGAACCGGCTTAATTCGGGCATGGCGGAAGGTTAATTAGTTTCAACCGACGGGCAAGGTTTTTGCAAACTCGCCAACCCGATCTGCCTCAATCGTCCATCCCAAAATGAATACCGGAAAAGAAGCCCTGACAACTTCGAATTGCGAATTTCGTTTAGTAGGAGTCGAGGTCACGAGACTCATTTCAATTTCTGGCTTTGGATTTTTAGTCAGAGACTCCTCACGTCGTCTCCTACAATCCGCCGGCATCCGCTTTCAAGTGATTTCAGCGCGACAAGTCTGATTTCCGTCATCGCCCAGCTTCGTGCGTTGAACCACGCGACCCGCCCGCCTTCATCTGATTGCGGCGCGGCAAGTTGCCCCTGCAGCATTCGGAATGCGGATTTTGGAATGGGGAGCGCAGCCGCCCTCGGCTGTCGGGTTCGACGCCCCGTTGAACCCATTCAATGGTGGTGCTCCTCGCGCTGCGAGGTCCGTGCCGACGGCTACCTATTGGTCGCCGCGCGACCAACTTCACCTTTCCCGTTCGGATTGGTACTGGCGGATGCGGGGCAGGAACCTTGCCCGTCCACTGCCCTAGAGCGGTTTCAATAGAACTGTAGCCGGAGCGCGGCGTTCACGCCGCTTCAAGGTCGTTATGCAAATTCAAGTTGAAGCGGGCTGAAGCCCGCGCTCCGCCGGCGGTTTGCCTGACAAAGAACGGCTACAGTTTTACTAGAACCGCCCTAAGCTTTGTTCCTATTCAAAGAGAGTTATTCCGCCTATTGTGCCTCCCCCCGCCGGGGCCTACCTTGGTGTATGGCCTTAGTCCGATTCAATCCTGCCATTGAGGCCTTGCGCGGCAAGGTCGGGAAGTGGCTTTATCGTCACTGGTACCGCACGCCACGGGTCCAAAAGGCGCCAGACCTCTCGCACCGGATTCTAAGCCCCAAGCAACAGGCCGTGGTGGACCGGTTCACTGTGGCTGCCAAGGCTGCCTCGGCCGTGCATGCTGCCCATAAACGGGTCTGCCAACGCAAAGCCCGGACCTGGAAAAAATCCGAGATTTCCATCGCTACGCGCGCTTGTTATTACCATCTGACGCCCGAAAACCTGCCCCGCGGCAAGCCAAAACAGCCTTAATTCCTCCGTACCCGCTCCGTACCCGCTCCGTACCCGCTCCGTAGAAAGTCCAAGAAAGGTGCTTAAAAGCTGGCTGGGAGCTGGCTGACCCCTCTAAGCCTGCCTTCAGGCCGATCCGATCCGGTTAGCTGCCCCATTATTGGACTCACCCAACACGGTCTTCCCCTCCGTCAAGCCAGCCGGTTCCGGTTTTCTTGACCCGGCAGGGGCAACCTGTCAATTTCACCGTCCGGTTGATTTAATGAGGCCATGTTCAAACCACCTGAATGCCGCAAACAGGAAGATTTTGTCCGTGGGTTGTTTGTTGATCCTGAAATGCCACTGACATGAAACGCAAAATTCCCATTGTCATCCTGATTCTGGCCGTGGTGGGCGCCGTCGTTTATTACAACCTTGCGCGGCACTCAAACCAACTGGTTCTGACCGGCATCGTGACGACGGACGAGGTGATCGTCAGCTCGCAGATCCAGGGGCGGTTGCAGCATTTGTTCGTGAACGCGGCGACACGGTCACCAACGGCGAGTTGCTGGCGGTGATTCAGCCGCAGGAACTGGCAGGCCGATCTGGATTTCTACAAGCAGCGAGCAACAGGCCGTCGCGCAACTGGCCCAGGCCAAGGCCGATCTGGAAAACGCGCAATTGAATTTCAATCGCATCGAGGGTCTGTACAGCAACAGGGTCGAATCGGTCCAGGCTTATGACCAGGCGCGCACCACGTATGACGCGGCCGAAGCGAGGGTCGAGGCCCTTGAAAGTCAAATCCAGGCCGCGCGCGCGCAGCAGGAAAAGGCGCGGGTGCAACTGGGCTACACCGAAATCCACGCGCCGATCAACGGCATCGTGGACACGCGCGCGGCGTTGCAGGGCGAGGTCGTCAATCCCGGCCAGGCCATCGTCACGCTGATCAATCCGGACGATCTCTGGGTGCGCGCCGATGTGGAGGAAACCTACATTGACCGGATTCATCTGGGCGACAAATTGACGGTGCGCCTGCCCTCCGGCGCGGCGCGCGAGGGCACGGTGTTTTACCGCGGCGTGGACGCCGATTACGCCACGCAGCGGGACGTGAGCCGCACCAAGCGGGACATCAAGACCTTTGAAATCCGCCTGCGCTGCGACAACCGCGACCGCAGCCTGGCCGTGGGCATGACGGCCTACGTGACCCTGCCGCTGGCCAGACGATAGACCCGTGACGCATGTTCGACGTCGAAGTGGAAAATCTGACCAAGCGCTTCGGCGATTTTTGCGCCGTGGACGCGCTGAGCTTCACCGTCGAGCACGGCGAAGTGTTCGGCCTGCTCGGGCCGAACGGCGCGGGCAAGTCCACGCTCATCCGCATGCTGACGACGCTGGTGCCGCCCACCTCGGGCACGGCGCGCATCAACGGCTTCGACATCGTCCGCGCCGCCGAACGACGTGCGCCAGTCCATCGGCGTCATTCCGCAGGCGATGACGTCCGACCTCGACTTGAGCGCGGAGGAGAACATGAGCATCTTCGCCAAGCTCTACGGCATCCCGCGCGAGCAAGCGGCGGCGCGACCATCCAGCGAATTGCTCGAGGCGGTCGACCTGGAGCAGTGGGCGGACAAGCCGGTGAAGATGTTCTCCGGCGGCATGCGGCGGCGGCTGGAAATCGCCCGCGGCCTGGTGCACGAGCCGAAGATCTTCTTCCTCGACGAGCCGACCACCGGCCTGGACCCGGTCTCGCGCGTCGCCGTCTGGGACATGCTCTCGCGGCTGAAACGCGAGCGCGACCTGACCATTCTCGTCACGACCCATTACATGGACGAAGCCGACAAACTCTGCGACCGCATCGCCATCGTGGACCACGGCAAACTGGTGGCGCTGGATTCGCCGCTGAAGCTGAAGGCCTCGATTCCCGGCAAGAACATCCTCGAAGTCAGCTTTTCCGAAGTGCCGCCGGCTGGGATGGACACGTTGCAGGCGCTGCCGGACGTGGCCGAAGTGAAGGCGGATGACCATGTCTTCCGGCATCTCCTCGCAACAACGGCCCGCGCACGACGGTGGAGTTGATGGAAGCCGCGCGCAAGGCCGGCATCGCCGTCACCTCGCTTTCGGTGCAGAGCACGACGCTGGACGACGTGTTCGTGCATTACACCGGCCACCAATTGCGCGACGCGCTGCAGAGCGCCGACGCCGCCGACAGCAGCGCCTTCATGATACGACGCGGAAGTGACCAGCCATGCACCGCATCTGGGCCATCATCGAACGCGACCTGCGCCGCTTCCGGCGCAGCCCGACGCTGATCGTCGTTTCGATGATCATGCCGCTGGTGCAACTGGTGGTGCTCGGCTACGCCTTCGGCGGCAAGATCAAGAATCTGGAGATCGGCGTGGTGGACCAGGACCACGGCGTGCCGGCGGTCAAGCTGAAGGAAATGTTCCAGGCCGTCGCCGCCAACGCCCGCACCTTCGACACGGTTGCCTACGCCGACCAGGCCGACGGCGCTGCGGGACCTGCGCGACGGCAGGATCAACGGCGTGGTGACCATCCCGCCGGAGTTCTCGCGCAAGGTGCTGGCCGGCGCCAATCCGCGCGTGGCGCTGATCGAGGACAACACCGACCAGTTTTCCTCCTCCGCGCTCGGCGGCGGGTTGACGGCATTGATTACCGCTTACAATGCACCGTCAGACCCGCCGCGCGAAACGGCGAACGCCATGCTGGACGTAGTGGAGATTTATC
>CAWBKH010000006.1:0-194708 GCA_963789335.1 uncultured Verrucomicrobiae bacterium | reverse complement strand
ACACCGTGCCGGTGTGGCCATTTATCAATACTTGGGACTGACCCCTTGAATTGAAGGAAAGCGGAATTTCACGGCAACATGAGAATGCGATAAAATCGGCTGCTATCAGACAAATTATTATCAGTATTTGTGACTGCATTGTTTGTCGCTGTGAATGCGCCGCCCAAATTGTTCCAGTTTGTTGTATTCAAATTTGAATTGTATTGCACTTGATAAGTTTGTCCCGTTACCGCTTGCCAAGAGAAAATCAGCGAACTGTTCATTTGCGTGACACTTTGAAATGCTGGCGGCGGCGGGATGCTAAACTTGAATATGGTTCCCCAACCTTGATTCGTTCCACCGCTTGCGGTCGTTCCGTAAAAGTTGCCATCTGCGCTTTGAACTAATTCACCAGATGGTCGCAAACCATTTGTAACATTAAACGAAAACAAAGTCGTCAAGATTCCATTGGTTGTCATTTTGAAAATAGTTCCATTTCCAGAAAGCGTTCCGCTGAATCCAGTGCCGCCATACGCTGTCACTCCATAAAAGTTGCCGTCACTACTTTGAATCAGCCCATTCCACGGATTCGCACCATTCGTGCCATTGAAAGAAACCAAAGTGTTTAGCACACCGTTCGTGTCTATGCGAAAAACTGTTCCGAGCGAAAAAGAACCTCCAGATTCCGTTGTGCCGTAAAGATAACCATCAACTGCTTGCACTAGGCCAGCGTAAGGATTGGCTCCATTGGAGCCTGCAAAGGAAAGCAAATTTGAAAGTGTGCCTGTCGGTGTAACCCGAAAAACAGTGCCTAGATTATTCAAACCGCCACTTCCTGCGGTGCCATAAAAGTTTCCGTCTGTCGCAAGCACAAGTGGAGATTGCGGTATGCGCCCGTTTGAAGCATCGAATGAGGCAAGGACTATTTCAACCCCGTTAGTTGTTGTTCGGAAGACTGCTCCCTTTGAATTTGCCCCACCCGTTGATGATGTGCCATACAGATTACCATCCGCGCCAATTGTTAGTTTCGCTGTGCAGGACCCACCATTATTTCCATTGAACCACACTATGTTCGTCAGAGAGCCATTGGGAGTCATACGAAAGACAGACCCGCCACCCGCAATATAATATGAGACCTCTGCAAAACTCATTTGAACAGGGCGGTTGAATCGAAGTCAGAGAGACATGGAAACGATGAGCAATCCTCAATTGGGACTTTTGGACAGCCTCATGCCTGCGGTGCCGACCAACGATTTCTTGGAAGGGCTGGATCACGCGCTGGATTTCAAACCGATTGAAGCGGTGCTGCACCGGATGTATCCGGCCACCACCGGCCATCCGCCGCACCCGCCGCTGGTGCTCTTCAAAATGAGCCTGCTCCAGCATTGCTACGGGCTGTCGGATCCGCAATGCGAGGAGTTGGTCGCCGACCGGATGAGTTGGCGGCGGTTTGTGGGGCTGGGTTTGCAGGACAGCGTGCCCGATGAAACCACGCTGGTGCGCTTTCGCCAGCGGCTCATCCGTTACGGTCTGCAGGAAAAACTGCTGGCGCTGGTCAACCATCAACTGGAACAAAAAGGGTTCATCCTGAAAACCTGCACCCTGGTGGACGCCACGCTGTTGCAGGCGGCGCGTCGCGCCCCGAGCCGGGCAGATAAAGGAGGCGGCGATGACGACGCGGGCTTTACCGTCAAGGGCGGTCAACCCCACTACGGCTACAAAGCGCACGTGGCCGTTGACCGGGATCAGACGGTGATTCGTTGCGTCACCTTGACGGACGCCAGCGTTCATGACAGTCAGGAATTTGAAACCGTGGTCAAAGGGGATGAGGAAATGGTCATGGCCGACAAAGCCTATTGGAGCGCTCAACGCGCTCGTTGGTGTGAGCGCCGGAAAATCGGCAACGGCATTTTGCGCAAAGCGTTTCGGGGACAGCCCTTGGACCGGACGACGGTGCTGTTCAATGCGGTGATGAGCCGGGTGCGGTGTGGGATTGAGAAAATCTTTGGCTGGTGGAAGCGCAGCACGGGCTACGGGCGAGTGCGGTATGTGGGGCGCGATCCCAATCGGCTGGAGTTGGAGTTCAAGAGCATCTGTTGGAACTTGAAACGGCTGGTGAGTTTGACCGGAACATGAAGCAAAACATTCAGAACGCCCGCGCGGCGGACAAAAAAGTTCAAAACGGTGGCTCACATCGCCGACCGTGGCGTGCCGCCAAACCCATTTTTCGTTGAATAATGACTTTGACATCAAATCAGCAACTCAAACGACCTTTTGCAGAGGTCTCAATATGTTGTTCCGTAAAAAGCGCCATTTGTCATCTGAACCAAGCCAGCACGAGGATTGTAACCATTGGCTCCATTAAAATAGACAAGCGGGGTGAACACGCCATTCGTTGAAATTTTGAAGACGGTTCCATCTCCTGTAAATGTCGCAGTAGAATTCGATCCACCATATTCCGCAGTGCCATACAAAAACCCATCTTCAGCCTGAATCAGGGCGGCTTCTGGATTGCCACCGTTGGTGCCGTTAAATGAAAACAAAGAAGTAAATATGACGCCGCCTCGGACAACCGAGGTGATTAACCAAAACGACACAAACAGCCATAAAAATTTGTTCACTCTCATACATACATGGTAGCTGTCTTCAGACGGCTGGCAAGTGTTCCGAGTTTCCACTACCAAGAGACAACGAGCCATCTGGCTGCAAGAAACTTGCGTGTGTGAAAAATACGGCTGGCAATGGCGAATCCGGTGAGCTTTGATATTTTCTGTTTGGCGCGTCAGTCTTTTCCGGGCCAGATTTAGCGAATCCGACCAGGCACAGTTCCCTTTTCTCATTCAAGCAATATGCCGGACTACCGCTGATTCCGCCCAAGGAATCTATCATGTCATTCAAAACCTGATTATTTTTTCCGTCAGAGAAGGCGGCAATGCCGTTGTTACTGACATCCGTGACAGCAAATGGAATTACCACACGCTTAAAAACACAATTAACGCCGTCTGTCTTCCTCCAAGCTCCGGGGAAGCCCAAAGTTACGATATGGCTTCCTTTCTCGATTCTCGGAATTGGCCAGTCTGAAATTCTGAACCAACTTTTGTTGTGCGAAACAGGAATTGCTTTTGGTTCAAATTCCAAAACGACGAGATCTAAATCTCGGTCTATGCTTATGCGGTGCTTCTCTGGATTGTTGAATTTGATGCAGGAATTACCATCGCCAAGCGATACGGCAAGAATCGCTTCCGAATTGGCGTCGTGATGTTTTTCATATTCATCCCAAACATGGCAACAGGTAACGAGCAAGCGCTTTTCTCCGGTATCAATCAAGGCGTAGGTTCCGTTTCCAATCATTTGCTCTGGATAGGATTTTAGTGCTGGAGCGATAAAGACAGGGCCAGAATAACGGAACAACTCGCAATCAAGTTGCTCAATCCAAATTTCTTTTGCTGTTTTAGTTGAAGCCACAGGTTTTTATCTATTTAAGAATTCAACCGCCAAATGCCCCAATCGTCCATCCCAAACTGAATACCGGAAAAGAGCCATGACAATTTCGAATTGCGAATTTCGAATTGCGGAGAGCGCGACAAGTCCGCCGGCATCCATTTTCATGTGATTTCAGCGCGACCAGTCTGGTTTCCGTCTTCGCCAAGCTTCGTGCGCCGAGCCACGCGACTCGTTGCCCCTGCGGCATTCGGATTTTCTTTTGCTTTTTGGTCATTTGTGTTAGCGTAAAACTATGTCGGAACGCATTTCCATCAAAGCGGATGTTTGCAACGGGCGGCCAGTGGTTCGCGGCACGCGCATCACGGTGCAGACGGTTTTGGAATTTCTCGCTGCCGGCGATTCCATCGAGGACGTGCTGGAGGAATATCCCAGGCTCACGCGCGCCGATGTGCAGGCGTGTCTTGATTACGCTTCGCGCGTGATGGGCAATCATTTCTCCGTGGTGCAGGCGGCATGAAGGGTTTTCTCTTTGATGAAAACCTGCCCGCGCGGCTGCGGTTTTCGCCGAGGCGTCCGATTGTTCCCGCTTCCAAAGCCGGCAGAAATCCGAGCGATTCGCAGGTTTGGGAATTTGCGCGGAAACATGATTTGGTCATCGTGAGCAAGGATGCGGATTTTTCAGACCGGATTATTACGAATTCGCCGCCGCCGAAAGTGGTGCATCTGCGATTCGGCAATCTTCGCAAGGATGATTTTCACGCCTTGCTCGCCCGCGTCTGGTCGCAGATAGAGACGCTGTTGAAAACTCACAAGCTGGTGAATGTTTATTTGGATCGGCTCGAAGGCATTGGTTGAAATAAATTCAAACGTTGTTTACCCCAATCGTCCATCCCAAAATGAATACCGGAAAAGAGTTCCCGTCCGCCTGCATCTGATTTCCGTCTTCGCCAAGCTTCGTGCGACGAGCCACGCGCCCCGTTGCCCCTGCGGAGTTCGGAATGTGGAGTGCGCGACAAGTCTCCCGCCGTTACCGTCTGTAAATATCGTGTGTGCCAACGATCAAAGAAACCACCGTCTCGCCGTCGAGATAAAACAACAGGCGTAAATCGTTTTCAATTTCAACGGCGTGAATCCTGCGTCCGTAGTTCGCTGACAGCCGCACGATTTTATGCGTCCGCAATCGCGGATCGAATGGGTCTTCCTTGAAAATGTTCCAAGCTTGGCGCGCGGATTCTTTTTGGGCGGGAGACAAACGGTAGAAACTCGTCCAGAACCGCTCAACCGCGCGGTAGCGATATTTCATTGCAGGCGCGGCGGCGGCGTTTCATACAGGGCGGTTTCCATGTCCACAAACCGCCCGGCCTCGGCGTCTTTCATGGCTTCTTTGAACTCATCTGGAATCCATGAATCGTCGTTTTCCACAACGAACTTGGCGACTTGCGCCCGTTCACCCGCCGGCAACGCTTTGATTTGCTTAATAACTTCTGCCGCGCTCATAATGCCATTATCGCCGAAAAATTGATTCAAGCAACTCGAATCACTGTTTCCCCTTAACCAGTGCCTCCACCACCGCTGAATCGGCCAGCGTGGTGATGTCGCCGATCTGATCGGTCTGGTCCTCGGCAATTTTGCGCAGGATGCGGCGCATGATTTTACCGGAACGCGTTTTGGGCAGGCCGGGCGCAAATTGAATCTTGTCCGGCACGGCGATCGCCCCAATTTCCTTGCGGACGTGCTGCGCGAGTTCCACTTTCAATTCTTCGCTATCAGCAATGCCGTCCTTGAGCGTCACGAAGGCGTAAAGCGCCTGGCCTTTGATTTCATGCGGCATGGGGGCAACGGCGGCTTCGGCCACTTTCACATGGCTCACCAGCGCGCTCTCAACTTCAGCAGTGCCGATACGATGACCGGAAATGTTCACCACGTCGTCCACGCGACCCAGCAGCCAGTAATCACCATCAGTATCCACGCGGCAACCGTCGCCGGTGAAATACATGTTTTTGAAGGTCGTGAAATAGGTGTTGATAAAACGCTCATGGTCGCCCCATGTGCTACGCATCATCCCGGGCCACGGTTTCTTGATGCACAGTTTGCCGCCTTCGTTCGGCGCGCATTCCGTGCCGTCGTCGCGCAACACCACCGGCTCAACGCCGGGGAACGGCCGGTTTGCGCTGCCGGGCTTGAGTGTGTGGACGCCGGGCAGGGGAGTGATCATGAATCCGCCAGTCTCGGTCTGCCACCAAGTGTCCATGATCGGGCGGCGGCCCTTGCCGACGTGCGTATGATACCACATCCAAGCCTCGGGATTGATGGGTTCGCCGACGGTGCCGAGCACGCGCAACGAACTTAAATCGTATTTGTTCGGCCATTCCTCGCCGAGCCGGATGAGCGCGCGGATGGCCGTCGGCGCGGTGTAAAATGCGGTGACCTTGAACTTCTCCACGATTTTCCAGAAGCGTCCGGCGTCCGGCCACGTTGGCACACCCTCGAACATCAACGTCGTCGCGCCGTTACAGAGCGGGCCATAAACGACGTAGCTGTGGCCGGTCACCCAGCCGATGTCGGCGGTGCAGAAATAAACGTCGTCGTCGTGGATGTCGAAAACGTATTTGTGCGTCAGCGCGGTCCACAACAGATAACTGGCGGTGCTGTGGACGACGCCCTTGGGTTTGCCGGTCGAGCCGGACGTGTAAAGAATGAACAGGAAATCCTCGGCGTTCATCTTTTCCGGCGGACAATCGGCCGAAGCCTTCGACATCAAATCGTGATACCAGACGTCCCGGTTTGAATCATAATGGCACGGTTCATCGTTGCGTTTCACGACGACGACCTTTTTGATGCTGGGGGTTTTCTGCAAGGCTTCATCGGCGATGGTTTTGAGGGGAATGCTTTTGCCGCTGCGCAATGAAACGTTCGCGGTGATGAGCACCTTGCACGTGGAATCGTTGATGCGATCGGCGAGCGAATCGGCGCTGAAACCGCCGAAGACGACCGAATGAATCGCGCCGATGCGGGCGCAGGCGAGCAAAGCGACCGCAGCTTCGGGAATCATCGGCAGGTAAATCGCCACGCGGTCGCCTTTCTGGACGCCGAGCGATTTCAGCGCGTTGGCAAATTTGCAGACCTCCGCGTGCAATTCCGCGTAGGTGATTTTTTTAACTTCCGCCTCCGGTTCGCCCTGCCAAAGGATGGCGATTTTATCGCGCGTTTTGGGGTTCAAATGGCGGTCGAGACAGTTGACGGTCACGTTAAGTTGGCCGTCTTCAAACCAGGTGTGCCGGATGATTCGCGCATCGGTGTCCCATGTGAATTTCCGGGCGGCGGTTGGCATTTTGAACCAATCCAGCGCGTCCGCCTGTTCCAGCCAGAACGCCTCCGGCTCGCGAATGGAGCGTTCGTAAAGGCCATTGTATTGCGCGGCGTTGAGATGCGCGCGCTTCAAAATTTCCAGCGGTGGCGGGAAGGTACGGCTTTCCTGAAGCAACGAATCGGTCGAAATGGCTTTGTTTTGCGTCGTCATGTGCTTTGGATTTTTAGCATTGTCGCCAAAACTAATTGTTTCTGTCAATCGCAGTGATGAAGGCTCAAAGTGTTTCGCTTGGGTGATGTAAAAGCGATTTCTTTTCCATTTTGTTGCCGGCGTTAATCGCGCGGATGTTGACAAACCTGGTTTTCTCCGCAAGTTTCCTCCCACGACATGGGCAAAGCTCTCATCATTGCAGAGAAACCTTCCGTTGCCGGCGACATCGCCAAGGCGCTCGGCGGGTTCAAGAAGGACGGCGACTACTTCGAAAGCGCCGATTACGTGCTTTCGTCGGCCGTCGGCCATTTGCTGGAACTGGTGCCGCCCGAAGGCGTCGAGGCCGCGCGCGGCAAATGGACGTTCAAATGCCTGCCGGTCATCCCGCCGCATTTCGATCTTCAGCCGATCGAACGGAATGAAAACCGGTTGAAGGTTTTGAAAAAGCTGATCAAACGCGATGATGTGGATGCGCTCATCAACGCCTGCGACGCCGGGCGCGAGGGTGAATTGATCTTCCGCAACATCGTCAAATTCACGAGGGCAAAGCAGCCCATCAAGCGCCTCTGGCTGCAATCCATGACGCCGGCGGCCATTCGCGAAGGCTTCGAGCGGTTGCGCGAGGATGAGGTCATGCTGCCGCTGGCGGACGCGGCGTTCAGCCGGTCGGAGGCCGATTGGCTGGTCGGCATTAACGGCACCCGCGCGATGACCGCCTTCAACTCGAAGTCGGGCGGATTTTACAAAACTACCGTGGGCCGCGTCCAGACGCCCACGCTGGCCATCGTGGTCGAGCGCGAACAGAAAATCCGCAAGTTCGTGCCGCGCGATTTCTGGGAGGTCATCGGTACATTTGACGCGGCGGCGGGCCAATACACCGGGCGTTGGTTCGATGAAAAATTCTCCAAGGCCGATAACAAAAATGGCGACGATCATCTCAAGCCCGAACGGTTCTGGGACAAGCCCAAAGCGGAGGCCATCCGCGACAAATGCTTGGGCAAACCCGGCATCGTCACCGAGGAAAGCAAGCCGAGCACGTCGCTCTCGCCGTTGCTGTACGATTTGACCAGTTTGCAGCGCGACGCGAACTCGCGGTTTGGTTTCAGCGCCAAAAACACGCTCGGTGTCGCGCAGGCGCTTTACGAAAGACACAAGGTGCTGACCTACCCGCGCACGGATTCGCGCGCGTTGCCGGAGGATTATATTGGCACGGTCAAAAGCGCGTTGAAGATGCTTGGTGATACCGGTTACGCGGCGTTTGCCGAGACAATTCTCAAAAATGACTGGGTGCGTCCGAACAAACGGATTTTCAACAACGCCAAGGTTTCCGATCACTTCGCCATCACTCCGACAACGCAGGCGCCGCGCGGTCTGTCCGAGCCGGAGCAGAAAATTTACGACATGGTGACGAAGCGGTTTCTCGCAATTTTTTATCCCGCCGCCGAATTTCTTGAAACCGCGCGCATCACCCGCGTCGAGGGCGAGCCGTTCAAAAGCACCGGCAAGGTGTTGGTGACTCCCGGCTGGCTGACGGTCTATGGCAAGGAGGCTCAGGACGAGGACGCCGCAAATCTGGCGCCGGTCAAACCAAACGAAACCGTCAAGACCACCGCCATCGAAGTGAAACAAAATGTCACCAAACCGCCGCCGCGCTATACGGAAGCGACGCTGCTTTCCGCGATGGAAGGCGCGGGCAAGCTGATTGAGGATGATGATCTGCGGGAAGCCATGCACGAGAAAGGCCTCGGCACGCCGGCGACGCGCGCGGCCATCATCGAAGGATTGATTTACGAGCAGTATGTGCATCGCAACGGGCGCGAACTTCAGGCGACGGCCAAGGCGTTTTCATTGATGGAACTGCTCAACGGCCTCGGCATCGCCGAGTTGACCAAGCCGGAACTGACCGGGGATTGGGAATTCAAGCTGCACCAAATCCAGCGCCGCCAAAAAAGCCGCGATGAGTTCATGTCTGAAATTGCCGACATGACACGGCACATTGTGGAGCGCGCCAAAAAATACGAGCATGACACGATTCCCGGAGATTTTGGTGTGCTTAAAACGCGCTGTCCCAAGTGCGGCGGCGAGGTTCACGAAAAATACAAACAGTTTCAATGCGAGAAATGTGATTTTGCGGTCTGGAAGACGCTTTGCGGCCGCATGTTCGAGATCGAGGAAGTGGAAAAGCTGATCACTGAAAAGCAGATCGGTCCCATGCAAGGGTTCCGCAGCAAGATGGGCAAGCCGTTTGCCGCGGTGTTGAAAATGAACGGTGAATTTAAGCTGGAATTTGATTTCGGCAATGACCGGAGAAACGAAAATGGCGAAGTCGCCGCGCCGGTGGATTTGACCGGGAAGGAACCGCTGGGCAAATGTCCGAAGTGCGGTGCGCAGGTTTTCGACGCCGGGATGCATTACCTGTGCGAGAAGGCGACGGGCGCGGAGAGGACGTGCGATTTCCGCTCCGGCAAAATCATTTTGCAGCAGGAAATTGCGCCGGAGCAGATGAAAAAGCTGCTGGCCACCGGCAAAACCGATTTGCTGACAAAATTTGTTTCCAAGCGAACCGGTCGCACCTTCAAGGCCTTTTTGGCGGCCGGGAAGGACGGCAAGGTCGGGTTTGAGTTTCCGCCGCGTGAATCCAAGGGCAGGCCCGGTGTGGAAAGAAAATCGAAGGAACCGGCGCAAAAAATTGATTTCACCGGCAAGGAACCGCTGGGCAAATGTCCGCGGTGTGGGGGCAAAGTGTTCGAGACCGATGCCGCTTACGTTTGCGAAAAGTCTCAGGCGGACAAAAAGCCGTGCAAATTCAAGGTGGGCAAAACGATATTGGAGCAGCCGATTGAACCGCCGCAGTTGCAGAAACTTCTCAGTGCGCACAAAACCGATTTGCTCGAACAGTTTATTTCCAAGGCCGGGCGGCTGTTTCCGGCGTATCTGGTGATGGACGACGGGGGAAAGGTCACGTTTGAATTCCCGCCGCGCAAAGGCGAAGCTCAAAGCGAGCCGCAATGACCGAGCCCACAGAAGCCAAGCCGCCCGCCACCGACAAGTGGACTCACAAATTTCTTACGCATTTGGCGACGGACCGCGGCGCATCGGTTTACACACAACGGAATTATCAGCAAGCATTGACCGAATTTGCGCGCTGGCATCTGGATGAGCGCAAATCGGCCCCCGCGTGGGACAAGCTGCAGCGCGATGATTTCCGCGGTTACCTGCGATATCTAGGACGTCATGATTTGAGCCGAGCGGCGACGCAACTCCGGTTTTCCGCGTTGCGGACGTTTTACAAATTCCTTATCCGACAAGGTACGGTGGAAGCCCTGCCAATTAAAAACCTGACTTTGCCGAAAGTTGAAAAGCGTCTCCCGAAGTTCCTGACAATTCAGCAAATGAAAGATTTGCTTGCCGCCCCGGTGAGACTGCTCGAAACGCAAAAACAAAGGAAAGGTCCGGGCCGCCCCATTTCAGCCGCGGTGTGCCTGCGCGATGTGGCGGTGCTGGAGACGATTTATTCGTGCGGCTTGCGCGTGAGCGAGTTATGCGGCCTGCGCGTGGAAGATATTGATGGCACTGAGCAACTGGTGCGCGTGCGCGGCAAGGGCAAAAAGGAGCGGCTTGTGCCGATTGGCGAACCGGCGTTGACGGCGATTCGAAATTATTGGAGCACGTTGAAACAGCCGCCGTCCGCCCTGGCACCGGTCTTTTTTGCAGAGACAAAGAAAGCCGCGCCGCTCAATCCACTGCAATTGTCCAGGCGCTTGAAGCAATATCTGGTGATCGCCGGGCTGGACCCGGGCCTGACGCCGCACAAACTGCGGCACAGTTACGCCACGCACCTGCTGGACGCAGGCGCGGATTTGCGGAGTGTTCAGGAACTGCTCGGCCACGCCCATTTGGTCACGACCCAGGTTTACACGCATGTGACAACCGAACGATTAAAAAAGGCTTACGACGCGGCGCATCCGCGGGCGTAGGCGTGCCACTGTTTCTGGTTGAAATTTCTTGAATGTGAGGCATGATTATTTGTCGAAGTAACCAGATGGTTAAAACGGTTAAAACATGAAAATGGGATTAAGAATTTTGACTTTGGCAACGGCGGTTTCGACGGTGGTGTTGACCGGATGCCAATCTCCCAACGGTGAACCGAACAACACGGCGTCCGGCGCTTTGATTGGCGGAGCGATGGGTGCCATTACCGGCGCGGCGATTGGCGGTCCCCAAAATGGTGGCGAAGGAGCTTTGATTGGCGCGGCGGTGGGCGCGCTGGCGGGCGGCGCCATCGGCAATTCGATGGATCGGCAGCAGGCGGCGCAACTCCGCGCCCAAGCGCCCCAAACCTACGAGCGCGTGGAGCAGCGGCAACCGTTGAGCATCTCGGACATCAAGGCATTGAGCGAGGCGAAGGTGAACGATGACGTTATCATCAGCCAGATTGTTAATTCTCACACTGTCTTCCATCTCAGTACATCCGACATCATTGATCTGCACAACGCCGGTGTAAGCGAGAACGTCATAAATTTCATGATCAATACGCCAAACTTGGTTGGGGATGCTGCCCCAGCGCAGACCACGACAGTTGTTACGCAAGCGCCGCCACCGCCGCCGGCGCAAACGGTGGTTCTTGCGCCCGGACCCGGCTATGTATGGATTGGTGGCTACTGGGTGTGGAACGGCGGATGGGTTTGGGTGGGCGGTCATTGGGGCCAGCCACCATATCCTCATGCCGTTTGGGTTAGCACCTATTGGGTAAGAGGACCGCATGGTTGGTACCGGAGAGGGGGATATTGGCGATGATTTATTCTCGCTGAGGAGTTTCATGTTATTTGTTTGCAGGTTTACAGAAGCGGAGCGCACCAATAATAATATGGTGTTACCCTTGAAAGTAATGACGCCATAAAACATCACAAAGGGGTCGTTGCTGGACAAAGAAATCCAGCTTCAAATGAAGCCTGCCCTGTTGAGTTTGATTTGAATTGGTTTTTGAATTCCGTCTTGCCAAGCAGCCGCAGCCCAAGTTGAATATGCGTTCGCAGCCAAAGGCTGGGTAGCTCAGTTGGTAGAGCAGAGGACTGAAAATCCTTGTGTCGGCGGTTCGATTCCGCCCCCAGCCACCACTCTTTGATGATTGGACATCAAAGACTTGCGAAAGTTAGAGGCAAAAGTGCCAGCAGAAGTGCCAGCAAAGTTTAACTCTGGCAGATTCCGCGTAACTTCCGCCTGCTCCCTACCGGAGTCGAAATCTTCTGTCGTAACCTCATCGCTGTGAATGAAACAGCTATGAAACAGAAATTCCGACTCTACCGTCGCAAGAATGGCGGACGGTATTACCTTCACAACGAACTGACCGGCAAACAGGAAAGTTTGCACACCAGTGACCGGGTGACCGCCACCCGGCTTCTGCACGCGAAAAACGAGGCCGCGAAACAACCTGCCATCAACCTGCAAATCGCCAAAGCTTATCTGGCGGCCACGGATGAAAGTTTTGTCAAGCGCACCTGGCGCGAGGTCATGGTTGATTTTGTCAAAGTAAAAACCGGCAGCAACCGGACCCGCGTGGAACGCGCCGTCATGGACAAAGCGTTTGATTCGATTCGGGACCGGCAATTGATCGAAACCCGCCCGGAACATTTTCTGCGCGTGCTCGAATCAAACAAGGTTTCAACCAACAATTATTTGCGGCGGTTTCACAATTTTGCCGTGGACATGGGGTGGCTGCCCTGGCCGGTGATGCCAAAACGACAGTGGCCGGTCATCCATTGCAAGGAAAGACGGGCGGTGACACGGGAAGAACATGAATTGATTCTCAGTCGTGAACGCAACCCGGAAATGCGAGCTTTCCTGTGGTGCTGCTGGCACATCGGGGGTTCACAAAGCGACGTGGCGCATCTGAAGGCGGAAGACGTTGACTGGCGCAAACAAGTTGTGAGTTTTTTCCGCGCCAAGACCGGAACCGCGCAAATCATTCATTTCGGCGTGGCGCTTGCCGAGGTGCTGCGCGATTTGCCCGGACAGGGATTATTATTTCCCCGACTGGCAGAAATGGATGAGAAACACCGAGCGGCGCGATTTCAGCGGGCTTGCCGACGCGAAGGCATCACTGGCATCTCACTTCATTCCTATCGTTATGCCTGGGCGGAACGTGCAAAAGTGGCCGGTTATCCTGAACGATTTGCGCAAATGGCATTGGGCCATAATAGCAAGGCAATCCACCGTGCTTATGCCAGAAATGCGCAGGTTATTCTACCGCCGTTGGAAGATTATGAACGGAAAATTGTGCCGCTGAATATCCACGCACAAGAAATTGTGGCCAACATGCCCATGAAGGAGGCGTTATGAAATTAAGTCCGCTCGACATACTAAATCCCGTGTTTCATTGTTGAACAGTGAAACCATGTCCTCTGGACATGGTTAGAAACAGAGGCTCTGCCCCAAGAACCTGCTCATGGTAATCCTGTGCTCGTGTTGTCCCCACAACCAGAGAAAGGAACAGAGCATGAGCAGATTCAAGAAACAGTCGCATACGATATGGTTTTGTGAATATCACGTTGTTTGGTGTCCGAAGTATAGGTATCGGGTGTTGGTGGGAAAGATCAAAGAGGAGGTGGAACTCTGCGTGCGGGATCAAAGCCGGCAAATGGAGTGCGAGGTAGTGGAATTGAACGTCCAAGCCGATCACGTCCATCTGGTGGTGCTGATACCGCCGAAGGTGCGGATAGCCGATTACATGGGCCGACTCAAGGGCAAGGCGGCGATTCGGTTGTTCAGCGAGTTTCGGGACTTGCGCCGCCGGCCATATTGGGGCAACCACTTTTGGGTGGAGGGCTATTGTGTGGCTACGGTGGGGTTGGACGAAGAGAAGATACGCCAGTATGTAAAATATCAAGAACGGCAGGAACGAAGACAGGAAGAGTTTCGTTTTGGCCAATAGATTAACCATTGGGGACAGCGCACATCGGCCCCGCCCCCTTTGGGGGCCGGGGCTTTGGCCTCTTACAGAGGCCACTTCTCAATACCACGCCCTTTGGGCGTGGATTCTTTATTTCTTGGATGCCATCATTCAGAATTATGGTGTTTATCTGTTTCTCGCGTTCGCCTGGCTGTCCCTGATTCTGATTGCGTGGATATTCAGCGGCGGGTTGCGCCGGAAATTCCCCAATCAACCGCACGTCAGCGCCGGCATCGGCATTGTCATTCAGCCACACACACCACCGCCACCAACAATCATCATCCACGAATATCACCCGCCAGATGATGGCCTGGATTAAACCGGGTGTTCTGTGAAGGGTGACGATGGGGACGGGCGAGCGGCAGCGCGGAAGCTCCGAGCCACCAGCTCGCCGTGCCGCCGGTCGCTGCCGCGTAACGGACGCGCCCGTCCTCACGCCGGCAGGGCCTAGCGTGCCCGCTTCCGCGCGTTTTGGATGCGCCAGTGCCGGTGAAGGCCGTCGCGACTTTATCCAGCCAGGTTTCATCGGCAATGTTGCGAGCGAGGATTTCACGCGAAAAATTCTTCACGCAACATCGCCATTGATGACCGAGCGGCTTGAGCAGATCCGAGTGGCTGTCTTCAACTCTCGCCAATCCGAATGCGGTAAACGCAGCGCCGGGCGCCGGCCACCATGTGCTCCGTTCTCTTGATGGTGACGCCTTTGCCAAGAATGGCGCGGAAGACTTCCATTTCCGCATCGCACAGCTTGGGGCACACGCTGGCCGCTGCGGAAATCGGGCAGTGGTTCTCGATCAGCAAGAACGAACCGTCACGCTGGCGCTGCATTTCGGCCATGTAGCCTTCTTCGTTGCGGATTGAAATCAGCGCTGCCAGGCGCGCTTGGAGAGGGGAACGCGCGGGGATGCGTGAGCGGTAATCCACAATCTGCCGTTCGGCGCATCGGGCCACTAGGCGCAGGACGCCCTCTTCGCCAAAGGTCTCGCCCGTGGCATTCAAGAGACTCACGGTCAGGCTGGCGTGGGCATCTGGGAAGAAGCGGTTGGCCGCCGGGGTCGGAAACCAGAGCTTGGCAGGCCGACCGACAGGGCGCGGCTCCTCCCGATGACTAACCAGCTTTTGCTGGCGTAACGCGTAGAGGTGCTGGCGCACCGCCATGGCGGAGATGCCCAGTTCCGACGCCAAGGCCTCCGAGTCGCTTGGCCCGCGCTGTTTCAGGAGCGTCAGGATGCCTTCACGCGTGCCAACCGGCCTTGCTTTCGTGCGCGCGCTGCTGCGCTTGCTCATGAGCGCATCATACAACAAGCCACTTGCCAAGGCCAGCCACATCGCGTATTTTGTTTTGTAAAGCATTTGCTTTAGAAACTCGGCGCGGCCTGACGAGGCGCCCGGTGAACGAACTGGAGGGCACCGCTGCGCGGAGCACGGTTTACAGCCCGGCGACAGACAAGATGCGAACGAAAGACAGGAGAAGTTTATGGCAGACATTGCGAACAAATATGCGGAAAACGCGGCTGGGAAATTCTACGTGGACAACCAGTGCATTGACTGTGATTTGTGCCGGGAGACTGCCCCAGCCAATTTCAAGCGCCATGACGATGGAGGTTACTCCTATGTCTATAAGCAGCCAACGACGCCGGATGAGGAAGCTCGTTGCCGGGAGGCGATGGAGGGATGCCCGGTCGAAGCGATTGGAAACAACGGCGACGGCTGAGTGTGATCGAACCAGGATAATGAACTGCGCAGCCAAACCAACGCAGCGAAGTGGCGAACCAGAAGCACCCGCTAGAGCCAGTGTTCCGAAACGCTTTCGGCGCTTGAAGTGGAATGAAGTTGTGTGGCATGGCGACTTCGTCGCGGATAAGCGCCTAGGGCTTCAACCGTGGGAAGGGCCGGGCGGGTTCCGAGCCGACGCGTTTGTGAGGGCGGTTTATCGGGGGAAGAAAACCGAAAAGTTACGACAGACCACAACCAGAAAATCAAAGCGAAATGCAAAACATCTATGAAACCACCGACAATCACTACCTACTTGAAACCTACCTGCGGCTGGAGCGAGGGCGTGCGCGCCCTATTGCGAAAATACAATCTGCCCTACGAAGATCGCGATATCATCAACAACCCGTCACTCTATGCGGAGATGGTTGAAAAGAGCGGGCAGAGCCTTTCCCCCTGTGTCGAAATCAACGGGCGCATACTGGCCGATGTCAGCGGGGACGAAGTGGAAGCCTACCTGATCAAAGCCGGACTTGTGGAGGCGACTGCCACCGTCGCCGACGCGCCGACCAATCAGGCCTGTGACGCACATCACCATGAATAATACCCGGCAGATCGACGAGCAGAAGCTGACCGGCACAAGACCGCCCGTGCCATCTTATTCTGGATGCGCCAAGCGAATTCCCAGTTCCGCAGTTCGGCGAGCATGGCTTGGGCCGCCGAAGAACGCTGAAGTTTGGCGGCCGCCGAATTCAGGGAGAGCCGAATAAACCAGATGAATGAACGCCGTGATCGATCCCGCAGTCACAGAGGCGCTGCTTTATCACGAGCAGACCAAGCATCATTTTCATCGCTATGCTAGGTCCGCCGGGTTCCTGGACTGGGCCAATCAGCCCAACCCATTCCGCTTCTATGAAGGGGTGACCGCAGCCAAGCTTCCGTTGCTGCACAAAGACCCGGCGAGCAAGCACCTGGCTCTATACGAAAGGAGCCGCAACGCCTTCCAGGATTTTACCTGCGAAACCATCGGCGTCTTTCTTGAGTTATCGCTCGGGCTCTCGGCCTGGAAATCCATTCCCGCAAGCACGTGGGCTTTGCGGATGAATCCCTCCAGCGGCAATCTTCATCCAACCGAAGCCCACCTGATCCTGCCGGCGCTGCCCGGAATCACTGCGGGCATCTTTCATTACAACTCTTATCTGCACGCTCTGGAACCCAGAGCCGAAGTGCCCGCAACGCTGTGGCAACACATCAATGAACATCTTCACACGGAGGGGTTCCTAATCGCCCTGACCAGCATCTTTTGGCGGGAAGCTTGGAAATACGGAGAACGGGCTTTTCGATATTGCCAGCACGACGTTGGACATGCCTTGGCGGCCATCAGCTTCTCAGCTAATCTGCTCGGCTGGACAGTCACCTGGTTGAACGCGGTGTCAGACGAGGAGGTTGCAACGTTATTGGGCTTCGATCAAACGCAGTGGCCGGAGTTCGAGTTGGAGCACCCCGAACTGCTGTGTCTCGTCCACCGCACCGGGGAGCCGAGGATTCCGCGAGATTTTCCGTCAGAAATTGTCTTGGATTTTTCCGGACTGAAGTTCCAAGGAACGCCAAACCAATTGAGCGAGGATCATGTGGATTGGGAGATCATTTCGCGCGTTGCGAAGGCGACGGCAAAAACCCAGTCCGAGGAAGGGGCGTTCCCTTCGCCTGACCGGCCGGGCCAGCCCGACACAGCGCGCCCGTTTTTCATGGCGACGGCTGAATCCAGAATCCCTGCCGCACAAATCATACGCCAAAGACGAAGCGCGGTGGCCTTCGATGGGATCACCAACATTACCAAAAACCAGTTTTGCACCATGCTGGACAAAACCCTTCCACGCGGCGCCTGCGCGCCGTTCGATCTCGGACTGACCGCCCCATGCGTGCATCTCCTCTTGTTCGTCCACCGCGTCACGGGATTGGAGCCGGGCTTGTATTTCCTGCTGCGAGCCGAACGGGATTTGCCCGCCTTGCAGCAAAAGTGCCTTCGCGATTTCCTCTGGCGGCCAGTGGATGAAGCGCTTCCTCTTTTTTTGCTCCAGACGGGAGATTTCCAGGGCACTGCCTCGTCGGTAAGCTGCGGGCAGTCCATTGCTGGCGAGAGCGCTTTCTCTTTGGGCATGATCGCGCGGTTCCGTGAGGAGCTTGAGGCCGCACCCTGCCGCTATCGCCGTTTGTTTTGGGAAACCGGCATGATCGGACAGGTCCTCTACCTGGAAGCCGAAGCCCAAGGCGTGAGAGCAACCGGCATCGGCTGTTTCTTCGACGATCCTGTGCATGAATTAATGGGCCTCCCGGACGACGCCTTCCAAAGCCTTTACCATTTCACGGTGGGCGGCCCACGGGAAGACGTGCGGCTGGCGACCCGCGCAGCCTACCACCACTTGGAACCACCGGCCCGTTAGGTGGTCACCCGTCCTCATGCCGGTTGGGCCTGCCGTGCCCGCTTCCGCGCGTTCTTGTTGCGCCAATGCCGGTGAATGGCCGCCGCCACTTTATCGAGCCATTCCGGGCTGGCGAATTTCTCGGCAAGCGCGTCACGCGAAAAGTGTTTCACGCAATAGTGCCCCGGATGGCCGAGCGGCTTGAGCAGTCCCGACCGCACCAGTGGCGGGATGGTATGCGTGGCAACGCCCAGCGCTTCGGCCACTTTCTCCTTGGTCATCAAGACCGGAAATTTTTCCAGCGTCTGGAATTTCAATGACGATTCGGGATTCATACTTTCTCCTTGGTAAAAGCGATGGCGACGGCGGCAACATGGGTTTTGAAGTGGCGGCGTAGCGCCGGTCAGCCGCCTTCACAAATTTCAATTCATACTTCTGGATCGCCCGTTCAACAGCCTTGAGTCCGCTCCCCAGCACCGCAACTTCGGCCACGGCAAAACAGAGCAACAGCTTTTCGGGCGGGGCATCCGGCTTCGTTTCCAACGCCGGATTGGAAATCATCTCGGCATACAGAAATTGCGCGTAAGGCAGTTGGTAACTCTTGCCGTCGTCGGTCACCACGTTCAAAGTGGCGACCGTGGAATCAGTGCCGTAAGAAGGATTGTCGCGCGGGTTAGACGCCGATTCGGTGGGTGGAGGTTCGTTGCTGTTCATAACGGGGTGTTTTCATTTGTGGACTGCGGTTGCCAGGTAAAATGGTTTGTTGCGGTGTGAGGCGCTGGCGGAACTGTTTCAAAAAGCGATGACCGCGCTGCAAAACCTTCAGGATGAATTTTCGGCGGTGGACGGGCGGGACCACCTCCACCGCCGCCAACCGCGCGCTGGAACGAGTGACGTGCGAGCGCAACATCTCGGCATCATCAGTGAATACGCGGCACGCCTCGCGCCCGCGCGAGATGCTGACGTAAAATTGCTGCTGATTGATCGCCGGCAGCGAACGCGACGACGCGACGACCAACACTTCATCCACCGTCTTGCCCTGGGCCGCGTGTGACGTGACGGCATAGCCATGCGTAAACGTGCGATAATTTTCAGGAATCACCCGGCCATCAGCCAATACCAGAGAATCACCATGAATCGCCCGCACCTCGACCAGTTCGCCATTGACGAATTTTTTCCGCCAGTTGGCCTGCAACAGCAGCTTGTCGCCAGCGGCCACTTTCAACTTCCGTTTTTCCCCCACATCAAACAAGTCGGCACCTTGACCCAATGGGAAAATACTTTCGGAACCGTCCGTGCGTTGGACTTTCAAAGCGTCATTTTCGACGGCGACCACCGCAACCGTTTCATTTTTGGCAAAACCAGATTTTTGCCGGTGAAACCGAATTGCCAGGCCGGGACGATATTGCCGCGCATCCCGCTTCTGCGCTTCCGTCCACGACAGCGAATCAAAAACCTGAAATTCCTTTTCCTCACCCGCCAGCCGGCCAGACGTTTTCAACGCGGAGCGGACTTTTTCCGTAACCGACTCGATCTCATTCCACGTCGGCGCGACCAGCAACACGGATTGGTTTTGCTGCAATGCTTTTACATACGACTGCGCGGCTTCCCCGTGCAATTGATCGCTCGAAAATTCTGTTACGGCTCCCATGCGTTCCAATTGTGCGAACGCTTCATTGGTATTTTTCTGCGCGGCCAGTTCAACCGCCTTGCGATACTCGGCTTTGCGTTGTCGTCGGATGCGGGTCAGTTGGCCGGATTGAAAGTTGGAATGTTGTTCCAGGAGCCGCAGCGCATCGCCACGCACCACGGATGCGTGCTGGCCGGTGTCGCCCGACAGCACAATGCGTGCTTCCCGCGCCAGGTCAAACAGCCGCTTCATGTCATCCATCCCGACCGCCCCGGCTTCGTCCAGCACCACCAACTGACGGAACGACAACGCCGTTTTCGTCAGCAGCAAACTTTGCAGTGTCACCGCCTCGAATCCTTCTTTTCGCAGAACATCAGTCGCTGCCGCCGTCGGCGCGCAGAACAGCGGTTCAACGCGGGCTTCCTTGCAGGCGGCGACCAGCTCGCGCAACGCCGTGGTTTTGCCGCTGCCCGCCAGACCGCGCAGGCCGGTGATGCGGTCACTGGTGCGCAGCACATGATAAATTGCCCGCTGCTGATCTTCGCCAAGCCAGTCGGCAGGCCGATAGCCGGGATGCAATGGCGCGACGGCATCGCAACCCGCGTTGACCGTCTGAATCAAATCCAGTTCCGTCGCCAAAATCTGCCGCGTGGAAAATCCACGTTCCGTCTTCACCAAGTCAGGCGAATACTTCATCGCCGTTTTCAACGCTGGTAAATCCACTTCGCCCAGGCGTTGCGACAGGGCCACGTTCAACAGTTCATGCTCCGGCACCACCGACTTGCGCTCGAACACATGGGCGACGGCATGGTTCAGGGTTTGATTTTCCGGTTCAAAGACACGGATTGGCCGGACGGGTTGGACTGGCGAGCAGAGATTTTGCAGCGATTGTTGTTCCTCCGATGACAACTGCGCCAACTGGCGTTCGCGCACTTCCGCAGTCGAGATGCCTTTGACTTTTTCCGCCCGGCTCTGATGCACCGCGAGCGAAACGGCATTGTTGGAAAGTTTGCGCCCCAGCTTTTGTTCCAACTCCTGAACTACCGCGTCCCGTTGTTGCGACCGCTTGGAAAATTGTTTTATCACCTCCTCGCTGACACCCTCAATTTGGAAGCCATGTTTGGACGGTTGAATCCGGTAGCCGATTTGTTGCACCCGTTTCGCCAGTTCGTTCCGATAGACCGCCGTGCCGTAACGGATGGCGTCATACAGGCCACCCGCCTCCAATGCCTTCCAGCATCTTTCCGTTTCATCAAACGTCGCGTTGAACACCGTGAAATGCGTGTGCAACTGCGGGTCAAGCGCGCGGCTGCTCGTGTGGGTGAACGCGGCGGCGGCGAGATTGCCGGTCGTCCTATCCTTCTGGCCACCCTGTTTTCGCACCCGTGTTGCGGCGAAGGTTTCGAGTTCGCGGAACGCAATGCGCGCGGCCTCCTCGTGCGCCGCCACCAGCCGTTCATCAGCCAGCGTCACCGCCAGCACCGACACCGATTTCGGCGCGGAACAGGTGAAGTCATAAAAGACCCGCCGCTGGCCCTCCTTCAGTTGCCGCTGCGTCAGCCGTTCGCCGGTTTCAGGATTTAGATTTTCGCACAGCGCATGAAATTGTTCGCGGGTGACGACGTTATTCAATCCCAAGCGTTCCGCGCCCGCGCCGATCCACTGGCCGGGACGGATTTCACCGGCGGCGTAATAATCGTTCTGCGCCAGGTGTTCGTCGAAATAACTTTCGGCATCGCCCAGATTTTTTTGTGCCACGGCTGTGAACATAAGGCGTCACTTTATCAGTTTTCAAAAAGGCTTTGTGCCATTTTGGAACAATCGTTAATTTCTTCATTCATCGTTTTGCCAATTTACCCGCCGGCGAACCGGCAAAGGCGTGCCAGACACGCAAAATGCGTTCTCAAATGTTCGCCAGCGGCGGCCAGTGGAATCAAAAATATGAACATGGATTTATTCATGGGGCAATTTTATCGGAATTGCCCGTGATGCGGTGTATCACCGTCACCACTTGCATTGTCGCTTTACGCTGGCTCTCGTTTCTCATCTGCAATTGAAGAGTCTGACATAAAGCTCCGCCTGCTTTGCGCAAAGATTGCACAAAATCATATAGGCTAAATTGTGCAAAACCCTTGACAAAGGGCGTTTCTCAGGTAATAAATTATTACAATGAAAACAACGACCATGACCTTGACCGAGAAACGGCAGACGATTTTCCCGCTGGACTGGTGCCGCCGGGAAGGGTTGGAGTGCGGCGGTCCGTTGAACGTGTTCGACCTGGGCAAGGATGGCTTGCTGATCCGCCCGGTGAAAGCACCCGGAAAACAGGCCATCGCCAAACTCCTGAAACAGACACCCGTCGGCAGGCATTCGCCCCGTCAGGCGGCAACCATTGTGAATCAGGTGTTGCGCCAGGTGCGCGATGAAGACCGCCGTCATTGACACCGGCGTCTTCGTGGCAGGTGTCTTCTGGCGTCACGAACCGCACCTGTGCCTCAAAGCCTGGCTGCATGGCATCCTGCTGCCGGTGATGAGCGAGGAAATTTTTGGGGAATACGAAACAGTGCTGGAGCGGGTGAAACGGGAGCAACATTTCACAACGGAAACCGGGCCGTGGCTGGACACCTTGCGAACGTCGGCCTTGTGGGTTACGCCGGTGCCGTTTGAAGAAAAGGTGTGCCGTGACCCCAAGGATGACAAATTCATTGAGGCAGCACTGGCAGCAGAAGCACGCACAGTCATTGCACGCGACCGGGATTTGACAGTGCTGGAAAAGCCATTCGGCATTGCCATGCAAACCCCGCGCGTCTGGTTGGGCACATTGACCCGACCTCAGAGGCGACTGCTCGATTAAAGTCTTGGTTTGGTTATGGCTGAACCTCAGCGTAAATGCGTCTTTTGCGGTGGGCCTGCGAACAGCCGGGAGCATGTTTTCTCAAAACGTCTTTGTGAACGGGCACAGGCAAAAAAACTGGCCGTGGTCGCAGGCATTTACACAGAGGGTGAAGGCGCAAAACATCGCCCGAAACATCTTCTCGATACGCTTACAGTTCGCCACGTATGTGCCAAGTGCAACAACGGTTGGATGAACGCATTGGAGGAGTGGTTCGAGAGGCAACTCGGCTACCTAATAGAACCCAATTGGCCACGACTAGCCAATGAATTCATCGAGGTCATCAAACCGGAGCGTCAGAAACTTGCACAGTGGTTGATGAAGACGGCGGTAACATTCAACCTCGCGGCGATGAAAGGAAAGCTCCAGTTAGATTTCCCAACGGATGTCGCGTCCAACATTTCGATTGGCAAAATCCCTGAGTATTGCTGGGTTGATCTTGGATACGCACAACTAAGCACGGTAGGCGGTAGCATTGGAAAGTGTTTCCGAACGTTCAACGGTGGCCGATACTGGCCAAGTCAGATATTTTCGGGATTCAGCTTTTGCTTCGTAGTCCAGTTCAATTACCTGCTTTTGAGGATCGCCCGGGCGCCTGGAACCGATATTGACTACGATTCAATTTTGGGCGGGCGACCCATTCGGCTTTACCCAAACCCAGATCACCAGATCATTACCGTGCCGAGATATTCTGACATCATGAAGTTCCAGCATTCTCTCATCTTACGCACAGGGCGAGGATGCCAAGGCAACGTGCCCAAAACACCAAATTAAAGATTCAGTCCGGCGCTTTGACTGCCCGGCTTTGCTCGTGCCTCACAAACCGCGCAGACAAAGCGCCTCACCGCAAACCTAGACGGTGGCGCACTCAACAAGCGTTCCTGAAACCGCGCTTCACTCCGCCGTCGTCCGTTCATGCCACTCCCGACCTGCTCCGTTTCGCTGCCGGTTTCAGGACGCCCGTTCAGTGCGCCCCTCATCATCCAATTTGATACGTTCAACCGAACGTGATTCTGACGGCTTTCTGAAACTTGAAAGCCTTGATTTTTTCGAGACACCATCCCCTACCAAAATCGGTAGTGAAAAACGCAAACAGAAACCAGGCAACTAAAAGCGACAACGCACTTGTCGCTTTTTGTCGCATCCACTCCTGAAATTTCGTCGGCACTCGCCGCTTTTCGTCCCTTGAATTTGTCGCCATTCGTCGCTCTTTGCCGCCACATGCGGCGTGATTTCATCTCACTTTAACTTTCACCTGCTCTCTTCCACCGCTTTTCATTATCGGGCTATCCTGTCCGGCGATGACTGAAACGGCACATCGAAAACACGGCGGCAAACCGTTCCACAGCATTTTGGAACCGCACTACGATTTCATCCGCGAGCTGCGCCAACGGCGCAAGACTTGGCAGGAAATCGCCGACTTGCTGTTGAGTGAAAAGGGTATCCGCGTCACGTTTCATGCTCCGTATCTATTTTACCGGCGCAGATTGAAGCGGGCGACCAAACCGCATTGGGAAGATGCGGAAAATAATTCCGAATTCCAACCCGCCCGCCCCAACGCGGCGGCCAGCCGGCCGCAATCACGCCAATCGCCGTTGCCGCAACAAAACGCTTTCAACCGTCCAAACATCAAAAACATTAACACCGACCAAGAATTCATATGAACACCAACATCACCAAACGCATCCACATCAATCCCCAATCCAAAGGCAGCCTCGGCAAAAGTTTTGAAGCCGAGTTCCGCACCGCCTGGCTCGATTATCACCAAATCGCTTGGAACGGTTCCGACATTGATGACCGGCACCACTCCTTTGCCGACCGCCATCCCGAACAGGTGCAGTCCTATGTTTTGGGCAATGACGACGACAGCAAATCCACCCTGCTCGGATTGTTTCGCAACGTGTCGCGCAGTGACGCGCCGGTTCACGTCATTGATTGCCGGGCGCAGGCCGACGGCCTCATCGTGCAGACGCTGGAATCATTGCAATTGCTCGAAACACTAGCCGCCCAGGGCATCCGCTTCACGTTCTTCCTGTTTCCCAGCGAGGACACCGAGAGCATGAACAATTTGCTCGACTTATTTTTCTTCGCGGGCGACCGCGTGGATTATTCCGTCGTCCACAATCCAGCAAAGGTCAGAACCAATCTGTTCAAAAACTCCAACATCGAAGCCGAATTGAAAAAGTTCGGGGCCAGAGAAATCACCTTGCCCGTGGTGACATCCATCACGTTGCTGGCCATCAAACGCGCCGAGGCCAAGGCTGGACGCAAATTGAGCTTTGCGGAAGTGGCGTATCCCGATGCGCCACACTTGGAATTGATGCTGGCCGGTGAAATGCAATGGGCGATGCAGCAGATGTTCCGGCAATACGATGCCGTTGCCGATTTACTGGTCCCACCACAGCAAGTGCCGGAAGTTCAGCCCCAACCTGAACCAAAAGCGAAACCCGCGCGTTCAAAACAGCCTATGCTCAATTTGGGGGAATGAGTATGGAACTGGATAAAGATGATTTGGCAGTGCTTACTGCCAATATGTCGAAGGAGGAAGTGGACCTCATCCACCGGCTGCTACATCAATGGCGTGTTGGTCCTGAAAATAGCTTTCCGGTACAGTTCGCACTGCTGACATGCGCCCAATTGCGGGCGGCGGCCAGCGTGCCGCGTGCCATCGCCGATAGCCGCAAATGGCTGGAACAACATCTGGCCGAATACCGAAAACAAACCGCCATGATAACCAACGATTTTGCAAGCGTGGTGGACATAAGGAACGGGGAATTGAAAGACATCGTTCTCAGACATGCGGAAACCGTGAAACTTGATGCGTTGTTCGTCAGCAACCGGCTGGTTGACGCGAATGACGTTGCCAAAAACATTCAGAAAAACCTGCAAGCCGCCGTAGCCGAATGGAACCAATGCAAGGACGCTCTGACGCGGGAACGGCAGCGATTTGAAAAAGCCTGCCAAAAATTGGATGATGCCATCAATTTGCGCGGCGTCCACTGGTATATTGTTGGCACGTTGGCAGCCTGTGTCGTCGCCCTGCTGATCGGTCATTATGTATGGCATCACTGAAATCTGACATTGGACACTGGAAGAAGTTTACTGTGGCATCCACCATGTTGCGCGCGAATCTTGTTTCGATTGTATGTCGCCGGGCGGATTGTCAAGGTTGTTTGCCCCATGTTACCCTTGCAACTCCACCTGTGACAAACCGCCCGGCTCCGGGGCTGGCCCGTAGGATTCAGCGCAAGGAACGAATTTCGCGACGAACTCGTTTGCGCGCATCTCCAATTTACTTTTTGTGGTTCAACTTTTATTGAACGCCGAGGATTCGAGAGATTCTCGTTGTGGCAAACAAACGTGTTGATTCGCAGTCCTAGGCATCCCTTAATTGAGAAGCCTCAAAGAATACACTGGCAAAATTTGCTGACCTTGTTGTCACCAAAAATCGCCCGCATTGTTGATATGATTTTGGTTCTGCTCAACAGGGACCACCGCCGTGCCGCCGACGAAAGCGCGCCGATGATTTGTCTTCATGCGGATACTGTTCGCCACCGCAGAAAGGGTAGAATCCCTTCCAAGGAATCACTGAACATAACCCTCACGCCCGCCTCATGAGTTCGGATCCGCTACCCACGCTATTTTATCCAAGATTTCCAACGGAGCAATGTCAGCGCTGATGGGGCATATGGTTGGCCCGGTAAGCTTTGGGAGTAAGACCGGTGGCCTGGTGGAACAACCGGTACAGGTGGTTAGGACGCGAGAAACCCGTTGCCGCGGAAATTTCTCTGACCTTCATTTTGGTGGTGGTGAGCAGCTCTTTCACCTTATCGAGGCGCACGCGAACCACCTCGCTGTTGACCGAGCGATCAAGTTCCTTGCGGAAGGCTTTTTCCAACGGGCGACGGGAAACACCGGTAGCTGCTACCACATCCTCCACACTCAACAAGGGATTCGCATAGCTGTCCTTGATGTAACGCAAAGCCCGGGCTACTTGCAGATTATCTATAGCCATGATATCAGTGCTGCGGCGAGTCATGATTCCCTTGGGGGCCACACGTATGATCTCTGCAGGCGCCTTTTTGCCGGCCATCAGGCGGTCCAGCAACGCGGCTGCTTGGTAGGCCATTCCTTCCAAGTCGTGGCAGACGCTGGAAAGTGGCACGCTGATGCACTCGCACAGCATAGCGTCGTTATCTACCCCCATTACTGCAACCGCTTCGGGGACTGGCAGGCGGGCGTCCTCGCAGGCACTAATAAGGTCGGCTGCCACGCAGTCATTGTAGCAGAATGCCGCCAACGGCTTGGGCAATCGGCGAAGTTCGCGAATGAGCATCCGCCGCCGTGCGGCCCAATCCCGCGTGTTGGTGCTCGCTGCGCGTGTGTCGGCTGGGGACAGTACTTGGCAAGTCAGTTTGTCCTTGACCAGACAATTGGCAAATCCGCGGTACCGTTCAGCATTAACGTTGTCATCCAAAAGCGGCGCCCAAACGAAATGGCGGAAGCCCCGCTCCAAGAAATGTTCGGCTGCCAACCGTCCTATCATGTCGTTGTCGCCCTCGACATGGGGCAGGTTGATGTCGCTACGCACCATGGAAAGTTCCACAGTCGGCAGCCGCGATGAGAGGATGAACTCCGCCAAATCGTCGCGGTAGCCGATGAACGAAATGATGCCATCTCCACGCCAACCCACAGGGATTTTCGCGGTGTAGATCATGTCTGCCACCAGATGCCAAGGGTGTTCGCGGGCATATCGAGCAACACCTTGGAAGAAGCCGTGGTGAGCATCGGTGAGTGCCAAAAGTACAGTCCGTTTCCTAGCCATCAGCGCGGAGCTTAGTGCCAAAAAGAAGCGGCTGACAAGGTTAAAAGAACGCAAAATGGTATTATTGTGGCGCAACATGGTGGTTGTGTAATCACTTAATGCCAATAAAATTCAAACCGCATTCCAGCATTAATGAAATTGTCGTTACGTGGTTACCTTGTTATCGGTGCAATCGCACTGGCGTCATCAACCGGAATGGCCGATGGTGTTTTCTTTGGGGGTTATTACACCAAATTGCACACCGGCCAGCCATGGGAAGCCTACTCCCGGACCGGAAACTATGCAGACGTGGTCGTACGTGTTTCCCAGGCTGGAGGCGAGCTGGTTTTCTGGCGGGGCAACAGTTATCTGCCGTATTGGAAAACCAAATACGGAAAATGGAACCTTACCGAGATCATACCCCGTAGCGGCGACGGTACCGAGCCTATGCCTGACCGGGCCAATGTCTATTCCCATGTCGCGGTGATTGAAAACACGCCCGCCGCGGTTGTGGTGCATTGGCGGTATTTGCCAAATATTACCGCCGGCAACCCCAATGGCAACCTCAGCCCGACCAATTTTGTTGATGAAGTGTTCACCATCGCGGCGGACGGCCGGGTCAAGCGGGTGGTTAAAAAAGGAACGGCAAAAATAGATGATTGGAACGACCCTTTGAACCAAACCACCCAGGTGCTGCAATTGAATCCTGACGGCGTGGTGGAGATCAGCCGGACCAACCCGGGACATTCCACAGCGCAAACCCGGGTGGCGGGCAATCCCCAAAAGGGGCCGCCGGTTGTTGCCCCGGCTTTGTGGTTTAAATTCGACGAGGGAACCGGTGATGCCACCGAGGAAGCCGTCACCCAGACCAGATTGCCGGTGGCCGGCCCGAAAACTTATTGGAAGAAAGGCGTCTCCGGCACGGCGCTCGAATTCGACGGCTATAACACCGTCGTTTCGCTCCCCGCCGCCAAGGCTCCGGCGCTGTCCGGCGGCAGTTTGACCCTGGAAGCCTGGTTCGCGCTGGGGGCGTATCCTTGGAATTGGGCGCCATTGATCCAACAAGGCGACAATGCCGGCTATTTTCTGGGAGTGGACAGCCACGGGTATCCCGGCTTCATGGTCAAAGTGGACGGCGCATGGGAACAGCTCACTGTTCCCAATCAGCCGCCTTACACCGACACCAATCACCTGGCGGTGTTCCAATGGTATGATGTGGCCGGAACCTACAACAAAGATGACGGGATGATGCGGCTGTTCGTCAACGGCGGGGAGGTGGCCAGCAAAGCCATCGGCACGGGTGGCATTCAGACAACCAATGTCGAGGTTCGGGTGGGCAAAGCCGGCATCCTGCGAGTGCCAACCGACGGCACACACGACACGCTGCCCAGCAATTTTGGGTTCGACGGGCTGATTGACGAAGCCAGGATTTACAACGTCGCCTTGAGCCAAAGCCAGGTGGCCGCCTCTTTTGATAACTATAATCCCGGTCCGGCGATAGTCACTGCGCCCGATATGCAGCCACGCCGGTTTCCCGTTCCGGACACCCACGGAAAGTTCGGGGCGATCTACACCAATCTGCCCTATTACGAAACCTGGGAGAATTTGTTTCGGTATGGCCCTTATCCGGACGTGGTGGTGGGCTTCGACCAGTTGCCCACGAAATTTGTATTCTGGCGGGGCGTCAGCTTCATCCCGATGATGGTCGCATCGAACCAATGGTTCACCGAAGAATTCAACGAGACCGGCTCCACGCGCGACGCGCCGGGTGACTGCGAACCGATGTCGGACAAGGCTTGTTATGACTCCCATGTGCGGGTCATTGAAAACAATCCGGCCCGGGTGGTGGTCGAGTGGCGCTACCGGCTGGCAAACCCGGATCACCATTGGGCCAATTATAACCCGACCACCGGCTGGGGCGACATCGCTGACTGGTATTACTACATTTATCCTGATGGGGTGGCGACCAAACTCATGCGTTGCTATTCTTCAAAACCGAAAGACTGGCTCGAATGGGACGAGCAAATTGCCGTTTTAAGCCCCGGACAACATCCCGAAAGCGTCCTTCGCAAGACGCCAGTGATGACCCTGGTCAATGGAGACGGCCAGGCCAGGGACTATGACTGGAACCCCAATCCGCCCAAGCCCAAATTCGCGGGCAGCATCATCCAGATGATCCGCTTTACCGGCCCCTACAGCCCGTTTGCCATCCAGAATTTCAATGGCGGCAATATTTACAAAGGCGAACGCACCTGGTATTCGGTGTTCCCCAGTTGGAATCATTGGCCCATCGCCCAGATTGACTCCTCCGGGCGGAACGCCACCTTCCCCGACCGGGCGGCGCACAGTTCCATCTCCCATTTGTTTTGGCCATTGTATTCACAGCAGCAAGGCGCAATCCCTTACCGGGAGGACATTTTAATGGAAGGCATGACCGATCAATCTGCCGCTTCGCTGACGAAACTGGCCAAATCATGGCTGAATGCCCCGGCGGTTGAGAACGTTTCCGGGGGAACCAGCCGGGGCTACCTCCAGCCCAGCCGGGCCTACGGATTCACCTATGGCACGGAGCCGCTGTCCTTTCAAATTGCCGCCACCGATGACCATCCGATCCATAACCTGTGCTTTGAAATCAAGAACTGGGCAAGCCGGACCGCCAAGGCCGGCCTCAAGATCAACGGCGTTTCCCAGACTCCCGGCCCGAATTTCCGGCAAGGCATTAACATTGATACTGACGGGAGTTACACCTTGATTATCTGGGTGGGCCTTTCGGCGACTTCTCCGCAGAATTTCGAAATTAGTGAAAAGTAAACTGGCTTGTCACACAGGTTAACAAAATCGTTGTCCTCAGTTGAAAAGCTCGGTGGGATGAAGTAAGAGAGGGAAGCGGCTCCTCACCTTAATCCTCCTTGCGCTACTGGCCCTACGTTTTGATTTTTTCGCGGATCCAGCGAGTAGTTTTACGGAGGATTCCTAGCCATAGGCGTGCAGTTTGCCACGTTCAGCCGACTAGCAAGAGTAAATCAATTCGACGCAAAATGGTATTGTTTGAGCGCAACATGGTTGTTGATGGAATGCTTCTTCTATGGCATAAAATTGTGAATCCTATGAGTCCGCTAAATGTGACGATCCTGCAAAGAGAGCGTTCATACCTGAAATTCTCTGGCGTTCGGCCAATCTTCCGTCCATCACGGGGCCAGGCACGAAAGAAGGGGCAGATGGAAAAGAGCAGCGAATGTCCGCAACATCAATAGGGACGGGAATCGTTCCGCAGCCATCTATAACAAACCACTAAACCATACAAAAAAAACACCATGAAAACAAAAATACTCTGTCAGATTCTATGCGTTACGCTAAGTGTTGGCTTGTCAACAACTGCGGGCGCTCAAACCACAAACACCTATACTCAGGCCGTGCTGGCCGACCACCCGGTCGTATTTTATCAGTTTGAGGAGAATACTGGGGCAGTGGTCGCGGCTGATTCTTCTGGCGCGACTAACAACGGCACGTACAACGATGTTTCACTGGACAACGCTAGCGCGACGACGAATTTAGGGTATGCGGTTGGGTTCAGCGGCAGCAGTTCCAGTGATGTGGCGGTGCCGCCCTTAGCGTCTGCGTACAGTTTGGGCGGCAGTGGGAACGACCAATTCACGATTGAGGCTTGGATCAATCCTGCACAACTCTCAGGGGCCGATTCGATTTATACCGTGGACCAGTGGAATCCCGGCATTGTCCATTTTCTTGTTTTGGGAACTCCCGGCACCAATGGCATCAGTATACGGTTTACCGTGGCGGATAGTGTGAATGCCAACGGCTCACAAAACGATGCCAATTTTCCTTCCAGTTCAGCGATTACCGTGGGATACTGGGCGTACGTGGCGGTGGTTTACGACGACACGGTGCCGAGTGCGACCCTGTATATCAATGGAGAGCCGATTGCCACCAATATTTACTCGACGACCTACCCGATATCCTTGGATAGTGGTGCAATTGGGGTGCAAACCGACGGCGGTGATCTACCCTTCACAGGTCTGATTGATGAGTTTGCCATTTATACCAACGCACTTTCGGCTGCCCGCATCCAAGCCCATTATGCAGCGGCAGGTACGGTCCTGGCAAACCCCACTATATTGATCACATCTCAGCCCCAAGATACGCTTGCGGCTGTGGGCAGCAGGGCTACGTTCACGACAGGGGTAACCATTACTGGCACGACCAACTCACCTAGTTATCAGTGGCAGACGAACCGGGTGAACATCGCTGGAGCAACGAATGCGACCTATACCACGCCGGTACTAGCACTCGCGGACAATGGGACGCACTATGATTGCGTCGTTACCGTACCTGGAACGCTGCCCGCAACGACCCACAGTGCCCTCCTGACCGTCAAGGCGGCTCCGATGCAGAGTTACGCGAATACGGTCAAAGCCGACAATCCGGTTGTTTTCTATCAATTTGAGGAAAGTCCTGGGGCGACGTTGGCGGTTGACTCTTCTGGCGCGAATAACAATGGCACATATAACGATGTATCACTGAACAACACCAGCGGGTCAACGAATTTAGGGTATGCGGCAGGGTTCAGCGGCAGCAGTTCCAGTGATGTGGCGGTGCCGCCCTTAGGGTCTGCGATATACAGTTTGGGTGGCAGCGGAAACGAGCAGGTCACCATTGAGGCTTGGATTGACCCTGCACAGCTTTCAGGGGCGGATGCGATTTACACCGTGAACCAGTGGAATACGGGAATTGTGCATCTTCTTGTGAACGGAAGCAGCATTCGGTTTACCGTGGCAACACCGCCCTACGATGTCAATTTTCCTTCCAGCCCGGCCATTGCGGTCGGGAAATGGGCATACGTGGCGGTGGTTTACGATGAAACGGTACCCAGTGCGACCCTGTATATCAATGGAGAGCCGGTAAGCACCAACGTTTACACAACAACAATGGTCCCGGTGTCCTTAGATAACGCCTCCATCGGAGTCCAAATGGATGGCGGAGACCCGCCCTTTACTGGTCTGATTGACGAATTTGCCATTTATACCAACGCACTTTCGGCCGACCGCATCGCTGAGCATTACCTGGCAGCGGGTACGGTCGCAACGGGCGGCACCATATTTATCATAGGCCAGCCGCAAGACGCGCTCGGAGTTACCGGTGGCACGACCACCTTTAAGACCACAGCAACTGCTCTTGGTACGACTAATTTGCCGATTTACCAATGGCAGACCAACGGGGTGAACATTACTGGAGCGACGAATGCTACCTACACAACGCCGGTGCTGACGCTCGGGGATAATGGGACGCACTATGATTGCGTCGTGACCTTAGCGGGAGCACTGCCAACAAGCACCCGCAGCGCCCTCCTGACCGTCATGGCTGCACCGGGAATGAGCTACGCGGATTCAGTAAAAGCCGATAATCCGGTGGTGTATTATCGGTTTGAGGAGAGTCCGGGGGCAACGGTGGCAGCTGACTCCTCTGGGGCTGGCAACAATGGCTCCTATACTAATATTTCTTTAGGCAACCCCAGTGCAGCAGCGATGCTCGGGTATTCGGCCGGGTTCAGCGGCAGCAGTTCCAGTTATGTGGCGGTGCCACCATTGGGGTCGGCGATATACAGTTTGGGTGGCAGCGGCAACAACCAGGTAACGGTTGAAGCTTGGATTGATCCTGCACAACTCTCAGGGGCCGACTCGATTTACACTGTTGACACGTACAACACAGGAATTTTGCACTTTCTGGTTAACGGAAGTAGCATACGGTTCTCTGTAGCCAACAACACGCCCAACGATGTCAATTTTCCTTCGAGCCCGGCGATTGCTATTGGCCAATGGGCTTACTTGGCTGTGGTTTACAATGACACAGTTTCCAATGCGACCCTCTATATCAATGGGGAACCGGTGAGCACCAACATTTACACCATGGCTGGGCCGGTGAGTCTGGATACTGCGGCGATTGGGGTGCAAACGGACGGCGGCGATCCGCCGTACTCCGGTCTCATTGATGAGTTTGCCATCTATACCAACGCGCTTTCGGCTGCCCGTGTCCAAGAGCATTACCTGGCGGCACTAGCCCCACTCCCGAGTCTTTCGATCAGCAAATCTGGCGGCGGGGTTACTGTTTCATGGAACACGACCGGTTTCATTCTTCAGGAGACCACCAATTCATTAAATAATGCGAGTTGGTTGGATATTCCTAACGCGACAAACAGTCCGGTGACCGTGCCTATTGGAACCAGTTCGTCGTTCTACCGCCTGAGGAGTCAATAGGTAGGCTGCCCTGGTTCAACATTTGTAAACATAAATGAAAAGAATAAATGGGCAAAAGAAAAGCGTAGGGGCGGCGGCGACAAACCCCGCCTTTACGCTGATCGAACTGCTGGTCGTGATTGCGATCATTGCAATACTGGCGGCCATGCTGCTACCCGCATTGTCGAGCGCGAAACAGAGGGCGATGCTTGCTGCTTGCCTCAACAACCAAAGGCAAATTTCCTTGGCCTTCAATATGTATGCAAATGACAATGACGACAGGGTTGTTCCTAATGCGGCTGGTGGCGGCTTTTGGAATCCCGTGGTCAACGGCGTGACCGCGCCGTGGAACGCAAACGGTGTTTCGGCGGAAACTGCCAAAAAGATGGTGTTCGCCGCCTTAACCGGAACGAATAATCCATTGGCTGTCTATGCTCCTAACGCCGGGATTTACCATTGTCCGGCCGATAATCGCATCCAGAACGTGCCAGGTCATGGCTTCGCTTACGACAGTTATTCAAAGACCCAGAATGTCGGGGGCGATCCAAGCCAAAATTACTATGGTTGTGCTGCCACTTACACTAAACTTTCGGCGATAAGGTCTGTGTCGCAGACGTTCGTCTTTATTGAAGACTGTGACTGGCGCGGTTACAACAATGGGACTTGGATAGTGAAATGGAATTTGGGTCTGCCTGGGCTTCCGTTTATTTGGCAGGATCCACCAGGCATGTATCACGGCGAGGTCGGCACACTCAGTTATGCGGATGGTCATGCACAGGCGCACACGTGGACGGACGCAGGCCTTATTGCCGATTCCAAGACTGTTCGGGAAGGCAATCCGGGTATATATCCCCCTCCGGGTGCCAAATTCTCTGGACCAGATTATGTGTTTGTTCGTCAAGGCTATCAATTCCCGGGCTGGCCTTGACGGCAGAGTATTTATTTCAATGCCTGAGGTTTCTTCAATGTTATTGTTTGCTGGCATGAGAAACGGTTCCAAACAGAACTTAGGGTGTCATGTATGTAGGTCGTTAACATGACGAAAGACTGAACGGCGAAAGACGATTTGGAAAAATAATAGACATTATGGGTTATTGTCATTTTGGGCGGATTTGGGTAAAAAGGCGGCATGAACATTGAAAAGATGTGGGCCAATCCGCGGTTGCTGCGCGCGGCGACCTCGCTGGATCGGAAGGAACTGGAACAATTGGTGTTTCCTTTTGAACAGGAGTGGCTCCGGCGGCAGCGGCGCAGCTTGACCCAGCGGGGCACCGAGCGCGTCCGCGTCCTGGGGGCTGGACGCAAGGGGCAACTGGCCAGCATCCGACACAAGCTGCTGTTCATCTTGATGTATTTCAAACTTTACCCGTTGCAGGAAGTCATGGGGCTTTTGTTCGGGTTCCACCAGTCGGAGGCCAACCGGTGGATTCATCGGCTCACGCCGGTTTTGGAGAAAGCCTTGGGGCGGACGATGGCGTTGCCGGCGCGGCGCCCGGCGGACTTGCAGCGGGTGCTGACCGAATGTCCGAGTTTGGAATTTGTGTTGGACGGGGTGGAACGTCCGGTGCGCCGCCCCAAGGACAACGACCGGCAAAAGCGGAACTACAGCGGGAAAAAGAAGCGACATGGTCTCAAGAACCTGGTCGTCAGTTGCCGGGGCCAAGTCAAGGGATTGAGCCGGACGGTTCCGGGCAGTGTGCATGACAAAAAGCTGGCCGATCAAACCCGCTGGCGCTGGCCCCGAGGCGGCACGTTGCTGATGGACACGGGATTTACGGGTTACACCCCGAACCGAACCGACGTGCTGATGCCCCACAAAAAACCCAAAGGCAAACCCTTGGACGCCGTTTGGAAAATGATCAATCGCGGCATCTCGCGTCTGCGGGTGGGAGTCGAACATGCCATTGCCGGAATCAAACGCTGTCATATCGTGGCCGATATTTACCGCAACACCAGGGAAGGCTTTGAGGACGCGGTCATGCTCCTGGCGTGCGGGCTTCACAACTTCAGAGTCTCTTGCCGCGCTGCCGCATGAACCAACCGACGACCAGCAATGACCGCCGCTTTTACTATAACCCATATTGTCTAATGAAGAAACAATCTGAAGTGGTAAAACAAGCATGTCTGCGATCCGGTACTTTACTTTGCCAAGTGGCCGTTACTATTGGTTTCTTTCTGCCGTGTCGGTTTGCTTGTGGCCAGGAGACCGCCGACCCATTTTTAGGTGGTAGCACGTGGCAGGTCTATACGAACAACCCGATCCTTTCGCCTGGACCGTCCGGTTCGTGGGATGCTGGTGCCTTAGAGACGATGACAGTGGTGAAAGCGGGAAATTTGTACCACATGTACTACGAAGGATGGACGCAAGGCACCAACGATGGTCTTGGTGCCATCCAGATTGGACACGCCGTCTCAAGTGATGGTGTGCATTGGACAAAGGATCCGGCCAATCCGGTCCTGCCATCGGGGACCGGCAACGATTGGGACAGTGGCGGTACTTGGGATCCCTCTGTCATTTATGAGAATGGCTTGTTCAAGTTGTGGTATGGGGGGGCTGGCGCGGATGGTGATAACTGGGGCTACGCGACTTCCACCGACGGGACGCACTTTGTGAAGCAGGGTCAGTTGAGTTATTTGGGCCAGGTGGAGGATGATCATGTGGTTCATGATCCGACCAGCGGCGGGTATTTCATGTATTACTGGAACCGGCAGTACGAACCGGAGGGATTGTACTGCGCGCAGTCGCCAAATGAGACCAACTTTGATTTCGCAGATGCCCAGCCAATTCACCTGGTAGGGGTGCCCTATACCAACACAATGTACAAATTCCCGAATGTGTTCCAGGAAGGAGGCCAGTGGTACATGTATTTCGGCGAGTTTATCCGTCCCAGTTGTGTGGGTTGTTGGACTGGCTACGCTACGTCGCGAGATGGCTTGCACTGGCAGGTGCAGAATCCTCAGATGATCCAGTGCCACGACGCGTTCGTTGTGAAAATGACGAACGATCTGTACTTCATGTATTACGGTCCGGACGGCTATTTTGACCAGCCAAGCGACGATATCCGGCTGGCGGAATATAGTGTGATCCCGGCTGTAGTCATTACAAACCAGCCGCAAGATGTAGGCGCATATGTGGGAGCGGCAGCAACCTTCACGGTGGGGGCAACCGTTGTTGGCATGACCAACAGTTTGCCGCGGAATTACCAATGGCAGACCAACGGGGTGGACATTGCGGGAGCAACCAACGCGACCTATACCACACCAGCACTGACACCCGCCGACAATGGTGCGTATTATGACTGTATCGTGACTGCGGGAACATTGTCGGCCACCACCCGCAATGCGCTCCTGTTGGTGGTGCCGGGGGGAACGAGCTATGCGGATTCGGTTTTGGCGGATCATCCCGTGGTGTGTTATCGGTTTGAGGAGAGTCCGGGGTCGCCGGTGGCGGCTGACTTCTCTGGAAATGGCAACAATGGCAGTTACACCAATGTTTCGTTGGGCAACCCCAGCGCGTTCGCTGGGTTGGGGCAGGCAGCCGGATTCAGTGGTTTGGCCAACAGTTTGGTGGGCGTGCCGGCCTTGGGCAGTGCAACGAGCTTGGGTGGGTCAGGGAACCATCAGGTCACGATCGAGGCTTGGATTGATCCCGCACAGCTCTCTGGCGCCGACTCGATTTACACAGTTGACACGTGGCAGAATGGCATTGTGCATCTTCTCGTGAACGGCAGTAGCATACGCTTTACTGTGGGAAACAGTGTAAATGTCAACGGTTCACAGGACGATGCCAATTTCCCTTCGAGCGCGGCGATTGCAGTTGGGCAATGGGCATACTTGGCGGTGGTATATGACGACTCGGTGCCCAGTTCGACGCTGTATATCAATGGACAATCAGTGGCCACAAACTATTACTCGACGACCTACCCGATATCCCTGAATAGTGGCGCCATTGGGGTGCAAACCGATGGCGGTGATCCGCCTTACTCTGGTTTGATTGACGAGTTTGCGATTTATACCAATGCGCTTACCGCGGCTGAAATTCAAGCCCATTACGCAGCAGCCTTGAGTCAACAACCGCACCCGACACTATCGATCGGGCGATCTGGCAATGAGATTGTCATTTCATGGAACGGGACCGGTTTCACTCTCCAAGAGACCACCAATTTAATGAATAGCGCGAGTTGGGTAGATGTTCCTGACGCGACAAACAGTCCGGTGACCGTGCCCATTGGAAACAGTTTGTCGTTCTATCGGCTGAGGAGTCAATGAGTACGTTAGAGGGTGACTACTAGGTAGCCGGTTTGGAATAATTGTGAATCGATCTGTATAGCAAAAATGCCATTGGCCAGTAGCTAAAAAAGTCCCCGCGTTAGAGAGTGACTTATGCTGAAAACTGAATTGGTAAATAAAATGCTTAAGACATAAAATAGAGGCGGCAGAAATGCGGAAGAGGGCATTACCGCATGGGCAAGATGAAAGATTGCACGGCAAAAGTCAATTGTAGAAAACTGTGAAGAAGTAATCTAATATGATAAAACAAGCGTGTCTGTGGACTAACTGCTTGCTCTGCCGAGCGGTGATGGTGTTTAGCCTGTGTTTGCCATGTTGGTTCGTTTGTGGCCAAGAGAGTGCTGCGGTTAGCGCGGCGCGCGAAGCAGTTGTGTGGGCTTCGCCGGGGCAGTGGCAGGTCTACACGAACAACCCCATCCTTTCACCTGGCCCGCCGGGTTCTTGGGACGCCGGTGCCTTAGGGACGATGACAGTAGTGAGAGTTGGGGATTTGTACCACATGTACTACGAAGCATGGGGCACGCGTGGGAATAAAGATCAGGATTATTACACCCTGCAAATTGGGCATGCGGTTTCGAAGGACGGCGTGCATTGGACGAAAGATCCGGCGAATCCGGTCCTACCGAAAGGGTCCGGCAATGATTGGGACGCTAATGGAACCTGGGACCCCTCTGTCATTTACGAAGACGGTCTGTTCAAGCTGTGGCATGGTGGAGGCATTGACGCTCACTGTGATTGGGGCTACGCAACTTCCACCGATGGGGTGCATTTCGTGAAGCAGAGTCAGTTAAGCCATCTTGGCCATGTGGAGGACGACCATGTTGTCCATGACCCGACCAGCGGGCGTTATTTCATGTACTATTGGAACAGACAATATGAGCCGTATGGATTATTCTGTGCTGAGTCACCAAATGAAACCAATTTCGACTTTGCCGACGCGCGACCCATTCACATTGACGGGTTGCCTTATCGCTTGATGTACAAATTCCCGGATGTGTTCCAAGATGGAGGCCGGTGGTACATGTATTTTGGCAGGTTTGTCCGCCCGGGTTGTTTGGGCTGTTGGACCAGTTACGCTACGTCGCGGGATGGGTTGCACTGGCAGGTACAAGGACGCCATGTGATGCTATGCCACGACGCGTTCATTCTGAAAGTGGCCCATGACCTCTACTTCATGTACTACGGCCCCAACGGCTACTTTGACCAGTCAAAATGCGACATCCGACTGGCGGTGTATAAAGGTAATTTGAGCGCAATTGGAAAGGACGGGAAATGATCGCACTTGCATTTGTGGCGCTACAATATGACTCGTCAGTTCTGGATGGCGGATCGGGTGGACGATCTGCGCTGCGATTATTTGCCCGAAGAACTTACGGCAATGATTAGGATTTAGTTCAACCGAAAGAAGACATGCGAATAACACGCCAAACATCAACAACAACCAACAACACACTAATGATATGAAAATAAGACTGCTCTTAAGTTTTTTTGTTTTACCGTTTGTACTCGTTGCACTGACGAATGGATGTACCACTGCTCCCCAGCATGTCAAGCGGGTTGGCATGGTCATCGGCATCCGACCTGATAAAATTGCCGAATACGAGGGGTTTCATGCGGATTCGAATCCGGGGGTACGCGACCTCTTAGATAAATACCATATGCATAATTTCTCGATCTTCCTACAACAGGTTAATGGCAAGTGGTATGAATTCGGTTACTATGAATATACAGGCACCAATTATGATGCAGATATGGCTAAACTAGCGAAAGAGCCTCGCAACATCGCATGGCTTAAAGAGACTGATCCTCTACAGATTCCGTTGTCGGGTGCCGAGGGTTGGACAATGATGAAGCGGGTTTATTTCAATCCGTGAGGTTCAGCCCCTGTTATTACAAATAAGCAGGAGAACGGATTGCCAGCAGAATTTCTGGCCTGAAGCTGGGACGCACTGAAATAATCGCCATGAAAAATCACGCATATCTACTATCTAGTTCTTTGGTCTGCCATGTGGCCGTTACCATCGGCCTCTTTCTGCCGGGTTGGTTCGCTTGCGGCCAGGAGAGCGCTACGGTGAGGGCTGCGCGCCGTGCCGTCGCTTGGGCCGCGCCGGGACGGTGGCAGGTTTATACGAACAACCCGATCGTTTCACCTGGGCCGTCGGGTTCGTGGGATGCTGGTGCCATAGAGACAATGACGGTGGTGAGGGTTGGCGATGTGTACCACATGTATTATGAAGGATGGGCGAAGGGCCCCAACGGAGGAGGTCTTGGCGCCATTCAAATTGGCCACGCGACTTCGAGTGATGGTGTGCATTGGACAAAGGATCCGGCCAATCCGGTTCTGCGACCGGGACCCGGCAACGATTGGGACAAAAAAGGAGTGTGGGATCCCTCGGCCATCTACGAGGATGGCCTGTTCAAATTGTGGTATGGGGGCTCTGGCTCGAACGGTGATAACTGGGGCTACGCGACTTCCACCGACGGGACGCACTTTGTGCAGCTGGGTGGTCAGTTAAGTAACTTGGGTCATGTGGAGGATGACCATGTTGTTCATGACCCGACCAGCGGACGCTATTTCATGTATTACTGGAATCGGCAGTACGAACCGGAGGGATTGTACTGCGCGCAGTCGCCAAATGAGACCAACTTTGATTTCGCAGATGCCCAGCCAATTCACCTGGTAGGGGTGCCCTATACCAACACAATGTACAAATTCCCGAATGTGTTCCAGGAAGGAGGCCAGTGGTACATGTATTTCGGCGAGTTTATCCGTCCCAGTTGTGTGGGTTGTTGGACTGGCTACGCTACGTCGCGAGATGGCTTGCACTGGCAGGTGCAGAATCCTCAGATGATCCAGTGCCACGACGCGTTCGTTGTGAAAATGACGAACGATCTGTACTTCATGTATCACGGTCCGGACGGCTATTTTGACCAGCCAAGCGACGATATCCGGCTGGCCGTGTATAAAGGCAGATTAAGCGCACTTGCCAGGGAGGATGAAAATTGATCCGTCTCGACGCCCATCAGCATTTTTGGCGCTACAATCCGGCTCATCAGGTCTGGATGACAGATCAGATGGCTGTGCTGCGGCGCGATTATCTGCCCGATGAACTGGAGCCTTTGCTCGCTGCGGTTCAATTCGACGGCACGATCGCCGTGCAGGCCAGTCAAATGGTTGAAGAAACCGAGTGGCTGCTCAAGTTGTCGGACGCCCACGGCATCATCAAGGGCGTTGTCGGTTGGGTGGATTTGTGTTCGCCCGCGCTCGGAGAGCAACTGGAGCGCTTCTCGAAACATTCCAAACTGGTCGGCGTGCGGCACGTTGTACATGACGAACCCGACGACCAGTTCATGCTGTTGCCGGCATTTCGCCGCGGCATCGCCCGGCTTCACGACTTCGGGCTGACTTACGATTTGCTTCTGTTTCCGAAGCACCTGCCGGTGGCAGTGAAACTCGTCGCTGAGTTTCCCAGCCAGCCGTTCGTTCTTGATCACATCGCCAAGCCCCCCATGCGGCATGGCCAGATTTCACCGTGGGCGGAAGATCTCAAACGGCTGGCGGAATTTTCTAACGTTTTCTGCAAGCTTTCCGGCATGGTGACGGAAGCCGAATGGAAGCGTTGGCGTGCGGAGGATTTCCATCGCTACCTTGATGTCGTCATGGAAGCGTTCGGTGCCGAGCGGGTGATGATCGGCTCCGATTGGCCGGTCTGCACGCTATCGGGCGACTACGAATCCACGATGCGCATCGTCATGGACTACACTCTGCAATTTTCGCTACCGACGCGCGAAGCCATTCTGGGTGGTAACTGCGCCCGTTTCTACGGGCTTGATTCCACGATGACGAAAAACAAATCAATATCATGAGCAAGACAATGTTGGCTGCGATTCTCCACGGCGCGAAGGACATCCGGCTGGAACAATCCGCAAAGCCGGAATTATCCGGTGGTATGGTGTTGTTGCGTGTGCGTCGCGCTGGCATCTGTGGGTCTGACTTGCACTACTTCGAGCACGGCTATTGCGCGGCGTTCGTGCCAACGTGCCCGTTTATTCTCGGTCATGAGTTCACGGCTGAGGTGGTGGCGGTGGCCGGTGGCGTGGATTCGGTGAAGGTCGGCGCGCGTGTCACGGTCAATCCGGCCCGGTCCTGCGGCTTCTGTGAATACTGCAAAGGAGGTCGTCCAAACCTTTGCCGGAAAATCATCATGCTGGGCAGCGCCAGTACGAAGCCGCCGACGAACGGCGCGTTCGCCGAATTTGTGACCGTGCGCGCGGATCAATGCCACGCACTTCCGTCGGATATGGACGATTCGCTCGGTGCGATGATGGAGCCATTTGCCGTGGCCTTGCACGCCATCAAACGCGCCGGTGTCATTTCCGGCAGGCGCGTGCTCGTGGCGGGTGGGGGACCGATTGGCTTGCTCGTGGCAATAACCACACGAACCTTTGGCGCGGCACCAGTGGCGTTGAGTGACATTGTCGCGTCGCGTCGCGAAACAGCGCACAAGCTTGGGGCGGATGTCACGCTCGACCCGTCGGCGAAGAATTTGGCGGAGCAGGTTCGCGAAATTGCCGGCGATGGCTTTGATGTCGTCTTTGAGGCTTCCGGCGCGCGCCCGGCGTTGCGGCAGGCGTTTGATCTCGTGCGGCCCGGCGGAACGATTGTGCAGATCGGCACGCTGGGCACGGAGGACATTCCGCTGCCGGCGAATCTGCTGATGAACCGCGAGATCAACTTCGTCGGTTCAATGCGCTACGGCGATGTCTTTGACGAGGCTATCCGGCTGGCGGCAGCGCACCGGATTGATTTGGAACCGCTCATCACCGGCGTGCTGCCGCTTGAGGAAGCTGTCCAGGCGCTGCGGCTCGCGGCGGATAAAAATCAGGCGTTGAAGGTGCAGTTGGAAATCGGGAAGAATTGACCCATATGAATATATCCATGATTGATGTGGCGGTCATCGTCGTTTACCTGCTGGGAATCACGGCCTTCGGAATCTGGATTGGCTTTCGCCGACGATCTTCCGCCGACCAATACTTTCTGGCCAACCGATCGCTAGGCTGGTTTACGGTGGGTGCGGCGGTTTTCACGTCCAACATCTCCACGATCCATCTTGTGGGATTGGCTGCTGGCGGTGCCAAGAATGGCATTGTGATCGGCAATTTTGAGTGGATGGCCTGTTTCCTACTTGTTGTGTTGGCGCTGCTATTTGTACCTTTCTACCTCAGTTCCAAAGTGCGTACGTTGCCGGAGTTTATGGAGCGGCGCTATTGCCAGTCCGCACGGACCTTCCTCGTGGTTATCGCGTTGTTGAGTGCGCTGCTTATTGACATTGGCATCAGTCTATATGCAGGTGCGGTTCTCTTTGAAAGTTTTCTCGGTGTGCCAATGATCGTCACGATCTTGGTGCTTTCGCTCTTCACAGTCACCTATACCGCGCTGGGTGGACTAAAAGCGGTGGTGATGACTGAAAACATCCAGGTGTGGATGTTGTTGGGCGGAGCCACTCTTGTTACCGTGCTAGGATGGCACGCCTTGCACTCGGTGGGGGTGTATGGTGTGGCCGGTTTCGAAGCCGCTGTGGCACCCGGGCAGTTGAGCATGCTCCGTCCGATTGTAAATTCCCAGGGACATCTGGGTGAATATTCCTGGCTCGGAGTGCTGCTGGGCTACCCGATCCTCGGAATCTGGTATTGGTGTTTTGATCAGACGCACGTCCAGCGCGTGCTGGGGGCAAAAAACCGCGCTGCCGGCCAGAACGGCGCGATCTTTGCAGGGTTTCTGAAAATTTTGCCTGTCTTTCTCATGGTGCTTCCTGGTGTGATCGGTTACGTGCTATGGCAAAAGGGTGCCATTCACTTGCAGGACATGCCGCACTCGAATGTGCCCGATTACAACACGATGCTGCCGGCGTTGATCAATTATCTTGTGCCGGTTGGTCTCAAGGGCCTGCTGGCGGCCTGCATGGCGGCGGCACTCATGAGTTGTATTGCGGCGGCGCTGAACGCGTGTGCGACGCTTGTCTCGTTGGATATTGTCAAACGGATCTGGCCGAATACCTCCGAATCGCGTGTGGTGACCGTTGGCCGTGTGTCCACTGCAGGAATCATGCTTCTAGCCATGCTCTGGTCCACCCAAGGAGGCCAATTTGGCACCATCTTTGAGGCGATCAACAAGATTCCGATGATCTTTGCGCCGCCGGTCACCACAGTGTTTGTTTTTGGCGTGTTGTGGAAGCGCGGAACGAAACAGGCTGCAATGGCAACGCTCTACTTCGGAACGATCATCGGGACCATCTATTTTGTCTTGGACATGCCGGCGGTTGGTAGATTCCTGCTGGGCGGGGGTCGGGCGCATGAGGGTTTTAGCGGACTTATCACGGACCCGGTGCAGGGGTTGGGAATTCCTTTCATGCTGGTCGGGGCTTTGATCGCGATTTTCTGCGCCGCGATTTACATGGTTGTCAGTCTGCTGACTCCCGCAATGAATGAACAGCTTGTGGCACAGGTTTGCTGGGATCATCCGCTCGCATTTCTGAGTGGCAAACTGACTGGTGCGAGCGACCCGCGGGTTGTGTCGCTTCTGTTACTGGGAACCGTTACCGTCTTGTATTACTTGTTTAGATGAAATTGTCCTCTAATTCTCTTCAATTGTGCCGATGTGGCAAGAAACAAAAAGCCTTGCCTAGGACCGGTCTGCGGAAGTCGGCATCGAGTCGCTGGGCCACTGTGCGTGGTGGTGCCCTTCGAGCGGCAAAGTTTAATCCGGCACCAACAGCCATTGGGGAAGAACTGGAGAAACGGCGATTTCGTCATCAAAGCGGGCCTCCACTCTCTGCCTCGTATCCATGCCGAAGTCGCCTCTGTGCGGCCGCCATGATGTCCCTGCGGGTGACGAATGGGGCGAATGACGTGGCCAGCAGCTTTTGGCGACTGTTGCTTGTTGAACCATATTATTCTTCAAATCAATCAATCCAGCATTTATGAAATTCCGAACATTGGGAAAGACAGGCTTAAAGGTATCCGCGCTCAGCTTTGGCGGATCATCTTTAGGCGGCGTCTTTGGCGAGGTAGATGAGTCCAAAGCGATCAAGGCCGTTCACAGCGCGCTGGATCTGGGCATCAATTACATAGATGTGTCGCCAGCATATGGCGGGACTAGGGCGGAGATTGTGCTGGGAAGTGCGCTCAAAGGTATCCCACGTGACCGCTATTACCTTTCTACAAAAGTTGGCAAATATACTGAGCGGGACACCTACGGCGCAGACACATTTGACTATTCAAATGGTCGTATTCGCTCCTCACTCGACGAGAGCGCGTCTCGGTTGGGAAGCGATTACTTTGACATCGTTCACCTTCACGATTTTGAATACGAGAATCGTCAGCACGTTGAATTGGCACTAACTGAAGGCGTGGCTACTCTCCTTGAACTGAAACGTGAAGGCAGGATTGGCAACGTCAGCTGCGGTATTTATCCGATGGATCTTTGGCAGCGTATTTTTCGAGAAATACCGATCGATGCTGCATTGGTGCATAATCACTACACACTGATTGACACGCGCGTAGTCGAATTATTCCCGCTGGCTCGGCAAAGGGGCGTTGGCATCATCAACGGTTCGCCATTCGCCAGTGGCCTTATTACCGGGCGCGAGGCTCCTTTTTGGCATCCAGCTTCCGAAACGGAACGCGGCCTGTTTCGTCTTGCAAGCGCGTTCTGTGAGCAGCACGGCACTTCGATCAGCAAGCTCGCGCTCCAATTCTCTAGCCAACACCCGGAACTCCCAACCACCCTGTTCAGCAGTGCTAGTTCTGAATCAGTTCGCCGTAACGTTGCCTGGCACGAGGAACCATATGACCCCACTCTGGTAGCCGAAGTCCAACGGATTCTCTCTCCCGTAATAAACAAACAGTGGGATTACGATCAATCCCAACGAATTGCCGTCTGATGATGCGTATTTCCATATACTCCAGCAACTTACACAAAACATATCCTTCGTGGAACTTGCGTAAGCGGTAAAGTGCCAGCAGAAGTGCCAGCAAACCTCAGAAGTTGAGAGTAAAATTGGGTTAAAAAGAGCCGGCAAAAGTCGGCTGAAGTTAAGATTGACAGAACGTGAAAACGCTTTTATTTTCAGGGCGTCAGTGATGATATAGACACTTGATTTCGAGTGGATTGTGGAAGGCGGGATGCGTTCGATTCCGCCCCCAGCCACCATTTTAAAAGGCTTGTAAAACAAGGGGTTTCGTGGCCAAAGCGGAAATTGCCAGTGGAACGGATGCCGAAAGAAGAAGTGCTTCGTTACCACCACAATGCCAGACGCCAACCAGCCGTGCCCTCCAATCGTCCTTTATTCGGTTCCACCATGGACCGCAGCACAGTCATTGCCATTTTGTCTTCCTGTGTGACAGGATGCATCGTTGTAACTGAATCCGATGTCGTGGTTTTCATACTTCCTCCATTCTCAACGACGACGAAGCCGTCGGCAGCCAGCCAAGTTTACCTTCACTGACACGAATGCCACGATCCTTGAAATCAGCAGCCCAACTCCGGACGAAGGACCGCAATGCGGCTTTCGTGGCACAGTATCTCACCGAATCCTACAATTCCATAGCTCATAATGTTTCTCCGATCTTGTGTTAGAACTAAAGTTTGAGAAGCGTGGTCCCACGACTTGCGGGGCTGGAGGGCCAGGCACGGGACCGCGCCGGGGTCAGACCTGCGCCATGCCTCCATCGACGGCGAGATCCACGCCGGTGATGAAAGAACTTTCATCGGAGGCGAGGAACGTGACGGCAGCCGCGATTTCCTCTGGCTTGCCCCTGCGACCCATTGGGATCTGTGTGGCAAACCGGGCGGCCGCTTGCTCGGCTTGCTCAGGGGTAAGGCCCGACGTTGTCGCTAAGGCGGGGGTCTCAATTGGTCCGGGGCTCATCGTATTCACGCGGATTTTCCGGTCTTTCAGCTCCAGAGTCCAAGCGCGCGAGAAGTTGCGCACAGCCGCCTTACTCGCGGCGTAGGCGCTAAACCCTGGCAGCCCCAACACGTTCGAGACCGAAGAGTTCAGGATAATCGAACCACCGTCTTTGAAGAGGGGAAGGGCCTTCTGCACCGTAAAGAACAGCCCCTTCACGTTCACGTCGAAGGTCTGGTCAAAATGGGCCTCAGTAGCTACCGCGAGCGGTGCGATTGTCCCCGCGCCCGCGTTCGCGAAGAGAATGTCGATGTGACCATGTTTCTCTTTCACGACGGCATAGAGCCGGTCCAGATCTTCCAAGCGCGACACGTCGCCCACGACCGTCGTAACGTTTCTCTTGATGGAGGCTGCGGCCTCCTTCAGCTCTTTCTCTCGTCGCCCAGTGATCACGACGTGCGCACCTTCTTCCACGAAGCGCTTGGCTGTGGCCAAGCCAATCCCGCTGCTTCCACCCGTGATGACTGCAACCTTACCTTCTAGCTTTTTCATAATCTTTTATCTTTCGTTGTGTGTTTTGTTTTTTATTTTGTTGTAAAGTTTGAGAAGCGTGGTCCCGCGACTGGCGAGGGCCAGGCACGGGACCGCGCCAGGGTCAGACCTGCGCCATGCCTCCGTCGACGGCGAGATCCACGCCGGTGATATATGAACTTTCATCGGAAGCAAGAAACACGACGACGGCAGCGATTTCCTCGGGCTTGCCTCTGCGACCGAGCGGAACCTGCGAGGCGAACTGAGCTGCCGCCTGTTCTGCCTGCTCAGCGGTGAGGCCCGCCTTCTCTAAAGCCTGAGTTTCGATTGGGCCAGGACTCATCGAATTCACACGAATCTTGCGATCCTTTAGCTCCATCGTCCAGCCACGCGCGAAGCTGCGCACGGCTGCCTTACTAGCGGCGTATGCGGTCAAGCCTGGCACTCCCAATACGTTTGCGTTCGAAGAGTTCAGAATAATCGAACCGCCATCTTTAAAGAGGGGAAGAGCTTTTTGCACGGTAAAGAATAATCCCTTTACGTTGATATCGAATGTCTTGTCGAATTGAGCCTCGGTCGACGTCGCAAGCGGAGCGATTGTCGCTCCGCCTGCGTTCGCAAAGAGAATGTTGATGTGACCATGCTTCTCTTTCACAACGGCATAAAGCCGGTCGAGATCTTCTAAGTTCGAGACGTCGCCTGCGACCGTCGTCACGTTTCTCCCGATGAAAAATGCGGCTTCTTTCAGGTCTTTCTCTCTTCGCCCAGTGATCACTACATGCGCACCTTCTTCCACGAAGCGCTTGGCTGTGGCCAAGCCCATCCCGCTGTTTCCGCCCGTGATTACCGCAATTTTTCCCGCCAATTTTTTTCCATTGTTCATGCTCATATATTTTCTCCTTTTTGTTTTTCGTTGTTTTTTATGTTGAATTTACGCTCTTACTCCAAAGCTGACGTAGTCGTCGAGTTCACCGGCTTCAAACCAGGTTTTGACATCTTCGCGGGTTTTGGAAAGCTGGCCCAGGCATTCGGCAAAGAACGCAAGTGTTTCGGCATCGCTGTCCGGTCCGCGCTTTTCCATGAAAGCGGACCAGGCCTCGATTTCCCACGGAGAGCGCGGGGTTTTGGAATGGGCCTGGACCCATTCAAGGATTTCCCCGTCGCCTTTGCCAGTTGCCAATTCCTTCAACAGGGCATTGGGATCGAAGCCAAGAAACTGCACCAGGCGCTGGTCGGTTGTGGAATTGTATTTATACTCGCCGTTTTTCCCGGCGAGGGTCGCCCGGCCCTTGTCGAGCATGCGGGCCAAAACCACATAGTTGCCCAAACGAACGCGAAAGCTCCGGGGCGGGCGCTGAGTCAGATCAATAAAGAAATGTTGAGTTTTCATAATTTTATAGTTTTGATCGTATTATTATTCATGCCCTGAACATACACCTTCAGATGTTTGCGCATAATGCCGGTTGGTGATTGCCGTGATGCGAATTTTGCATCACTATTTCACTCGTGCTGGAAAAGCTTCGCTTGTTTTTGGTGGTCCTTGAGGAAGGCAGCCTCCGTCGTGCGGCTGACCGTCTGCACATTTCCCAGTCCGCCATCACGCGACAACTGCAATTGCTCGAACACGATCTCGGTGGGCGGGTTTTGGAACGAACCTCGGCCGGGGTGCGTCCCACCAACGGGGGACATGCTCTTGCCGAAAGGGCAAAAACGCTTCTGGCAGATTATGATTCCACCATGGCCGAAGCCCGCCGGCTGGTTCGCGGAGAAAGTGAACATTTGCGCATTGGCTATATTGCGTCGGCGGTCCAGGAGTATCTTGGGCCGGCTCTGGCCGCGCTGCACCGCGCTTATCCGAAGTTGAAGGTCAAAATGCTCGATCAAACGCCCGGCGAGATAATCGTCGCATTACGGCAAGGTAAAATTGATTTAGCATTGACGTTGCACGGTGCAGACGTGCTCTCGCGCGATTTCTATGCCCGTAAATTGGCGACGGTTCGGAGCCTGGTTGTGCTTCCGGTCAACCATCGGTTCGCGACCGAAAGACAGGTGTCTCTTTCACAATTAAAAGATGAAACTTTCGTTCGGGGATCGGACGATGTGGTGCCGGGATACAACCAGAGGATCGTTCAGTTCTGCCGCAATTATGGCGGCTTCCGTCCCTGCCTGGTCACTATTGACGGAGCAATGGGTCTTGTGGAATCGCTCGCCCTCTCGGCAAATGAAGACGCGATTTCGATTCAACCAGCCTTCATTTCTCACCTGAACGTTCCGAACGTGGTAATGGTTCCCATCGCTGACGCCGGTGCAAACTGGGATTTGTTCGTTGTCTGGCAGCGGGGCAAAGTTGCCAGCCCATTGCGGACCTTGTTGAGCGAACTTAACCTGAAGTCTCAATAGATAATGCCTTTCCCCTGCCACCTCGGAGTCGGCAAAACACCAGCAAGGTGTTGGGATTGCCCGACCTTTTAGTCCAAATGAGATGGAATTTCAGATTTAGCGCCTTCAAAAAATTGCCAGTGAAATTGCCAGTGATTGCGGGTTTCTGTTCACGACTTGTTACCGCGTGTTCACGCTTGAACTACAATAAAAACGTGGTATCAACACAATAGGTAGTGGGAATTTATGTCCGATTCGGACCCCAGCCACCACTCCCAATTGTTTTTGCATCAATGGATTGAGTAGTTGAGGAGTCCAAACGGACACCATTGTTCTCTCTCCGCCACTTGATTTTATATGTGTTTAGTTAAATGTTGAGGTGAGTAAAACATCCAGTAACAACAAATCCACTAGGTCGGATTTCGATCCCATTTCACATCGCTCATTAAACGCCAAAATGCTGGCAATATAAGAAACTCGGATGCTTTTTATCCGTCCGGGTTCCCGAATCGAGACAGATCGGATAAACCTTTTGGACGTCCGGTAAGACGGTTTCGCTCGTGAACGGGAGGAGTAAAATACATGCCCACGCTTTGGCACGCGAACCCAGAGCGGTAAATCGCCATCCCCGTAATATGTGAATACTCGATCGCGACCCGAGTGATCACAAAGTACAGGATCAGGTTCCGATCACGGCACGGACGGGCGCGGTGTGCAGGGTTGAGCGTGAATCGTCAATGTGGCGGGCGACAAGCCATCCGCATGGGCGGTCAATGTGATTTCACCCGGTTCCTTCGTGGATTGCACGATGATTTGCGCCAGACCGTTAAATACGCTGCGTTTCCACTGGGGCAATACAGGCTTTCTCGTCAGCCGCAAAGTTACGCCTTTGTTGATGCCGCCAGCGCCGTTCCAGTTTGCTACCGCGACGGCGATGTTGTTTTCACCCGGATGGAGGAAGCGTTTCACATCAAAAGTCGGTGAAGACTGCCAATCGTGAGATTCTCCGACTTTCCGGCCGTTGACATAAACCCAGCCGTCCTCATCAATCATGCCGAAACACAATTCGACGCTTTCCGAATCAAGTTCCCGACCGGTGACATGAATTTTTCCACGGAAGACTGCCTGGGCACGACCCTGCAACGGCCCGCTGGCGGATTGTGGATCGGCCTTTTCCCAACTCGAATCGTCATAATCAGTTTTAAGTTCAGGCAGATTCGAATCATACACGTTTGTGACTTCTTTCCAGCGCCAGTCATCGTTGATAGCCACCATCCGGCTCGGCCACTTCGGTAAATAAATATCCGGCTCATGACAACTCGGGTCGCCGTTGCCGACGCCCAAAATCTTTCCAGGACCTTCCAGCTCGAAATCCACCAAATTGGCCGCAACCGGCACAACGCGATTTTGCGTGTCGCGGACGGAAACGGTGATAACACTCACATCCTCGCCATCGGCATTGATGGTCGCGCGGTCGGGTTCAAGCTGAACAGCGGCAGGTGATCCGGTGGTTTCTACCTTTGTTTCAGCAATCAGTTTGCCGTCGCTATCGTACCCTTTGGCTGAGAGCGCGCCGGGTTCGTATTGCACCATCCATTCCAGATGAGAATTGGGTTCCATCGTTTTCCGGCCAAGGCTTTTGCCATTCAAAAACAATTCGACTTCTCTGCAATTGCTGAAACACCACACGGGAATTTCCCGACCTTCCCTGCCCGGCCAATTCCAGTGCGGCAGCAGATGCAAGACCGGTTTGTCAGTCCACCAGGATTGGTAGTAGTAATAGAGGTCTTTGCGAAAACCGCATGTGTCCATGATGCCAAAGTGCGAGTTGATGCACGGCCAGCCGTACGGCGTCGGCTCGCCGCGATAATCAAAGCCCGTCCAGACGAAGCCACCCGACAGCCACGGGCGCTTCGAAAAGTAACTCCACCAACGTTCGGCGGTGCTCGACCAGGGCTGCGCGTTGGTATCGTAGGCGCTTACGTAGCCGCGCGCCGGATCGTTTGCGTAAATCCCGCGTGTGCTCACGGTGCTGCCTTGTTCGGTGCCAACTTCCGGCTGGTTGGGGTGCTCGGCATGGTATTCATCCATGTCTTTGCCAACGTGATAATTCCAGCCCCGCACCTCGATCACGGAATTGATATTTTGCTCATAATCATCGCCAACCGGTGCGGCATAAGTGATGGGCCGGGTTGGGTCGAGCCGCTGAATGAGATTCTGCATGGTCGCGGCAACCCGCTTGCCGGCAGGCGTGTCCTGCACGGTGAACTCTTCGTTGGCGATGCTCCAAATGGCGACGCTGGGATGGTTCCGGTCACGCAGGATTTGGCCCTTGAGCCGCGCCAAATTCGCCGCGTCACTGCCGAGCAGACGGTTTTCGTCCATCACCAACAGGCCGAGTCGGTCACAGGCGTCGAGCAACTCCGGCGTGGGAGCATTGTGCGAAGTCCGAATGGCGTTGCAGCCCATCTCTTTCAGTTTTTTGACGCGGAAATACTGCAAGACATCCGGCAAGGCTTCGCCGACGCCGGCGGCATCCTGATGATTGCACGTGCCTTTCAATTCATACGGTTTGCCATTGAGCAAAAATCCTTTGTCCGGATCAAAGGCCACCGTGCGGATGCCGAATTCGGTTTCCTTTCGGTCAACGATTTGTCCACCGCTCTCGACAATGGTGATGAGTTTGTAAAGCCTGGGGGACTCGGGCGACCAGAGTTCCGGAGAGCGGAAGGCAGTGTCCAATTTGACTTCGTGTTCCGAGCACGGTTTCAACTTTGCCGAATCCTTGAAGGCCGCGACGGATTCGCCTTGCGGGTTGATGATTTCGCAGCGCACCGTCGCGTCGGCGGGGTTGGTTTCGGAATTGAGCAATCGGGTGTGGACCTGGATGGCCACCTTTTCGCCCGGCACATTGTTTTTGAATTTGCTGTAAACAAAAATTCCGTCCGGCGCGATGGCCAGGGGCGAGGTTTTCACCAGCCAGACGTGCCGGTAAATCCCCGCACCCTCGTAAAACCAGCCCTCAAACTGTGACGCATCCACTTTCACGGCAACGAGGTTTTTGCCGCCGTAACGCGCTACGTCGGTGATGTCGTAGCGAAAGCTGTCATAACCGCTGTTGTGATGGCCGATGAACCAGCCGTTCACAAACACGTCGCAATCGCGAAACACGCCGTCGAATTCGAGCCAGAGCCGCTTGCCTTGGTCGGTTTTCGGCAAGTCAAAAGTCCGGCGATACCAGGCAACGTTGTTTTGCGGAAAGCCCGGACCGACTGGCTTGAATCCATGTCCGGGGTCGGCGCTCTTATCGAACGGCAATTCCACGGCCCAATCGTGGGGCAGGTTCACCGTCCGCCAGCTCGCGTCGCTGAACGACATACTGGCTGGACCGCTGCCGGTGCCAGCCTTGGCCAAGCTTTGTGCAAAGCCCCACTTGTTGCCTAAATGAAATTTCCAGCCAAAGTCCATCAACAGCCGTTCACGCGGCGACGAGGTCTCGGACGCGAACAAATTCATGGTAGAAAGGGCAAGCGATATGGCGATGAGCAACCGGCCGGCAGAAACGTTAACTTTCATGTTCGCGCATGGTAAGAATTGAACCCGCTACGGCAACGCCAAAATCCGTCATCAAAACTCACGGCTCTTTGTTGAAATGAATTGCAAAAAGAGTCATTTCAAAAAGGACAGCCAGGTTGATCATGGCGCCAAGTCAGTCTTTTGCATTAGTCGAAACAGCAAGCTGGAAACGATTTGTTGCCGAAGACATCAGCAAAACACAATGGCGACCGCGCGGAGTTTTCAGGAGGCGTGCAATCACACACGGCTCCGTTGCGTCATTGGTCTTTTTTGGGGCGGAACTTGATGCTGTAAAAGAGTCCCATCACGAACAACAGCACCCCCCACCAGATGCCCGCGTGGTATTGGGCCATTTGCACGGGGTGCTCCTGCGGATGCCATAATTCGTAAATTCCCGCCCCGAAAATCAACACGCCATAAACTGTCAACAGGAGTCCGATAAAAAACCAGATGGAAATGCGATGTTTTTGCATAAATTTTACCAGAAAATGATGTTAAGGATGATAAAGACGATGAACACCACCGCTCCCCAGAAGAGCGGCTTCTTGAACCACGGAATGCCATGTTCGACGGGAATGTCCGTGCAGCCGCGCACCAAACCGACGAGTTCCCTTTCCGGTTTCGCCTTGGTCGCCAAACTGACCAACACCGTCACAATCACGGTCACGATGAACGACCAGAGCGCCTGGAACATGTCTTGGGCCAGGGGCTTGGCGTCGGGCGACAGGGCCACAATGGCCAGCGCCGAGGGCACAACCTTCACCCAAGCCCACAGGCCAATGCTGGTCAACGTGCCGAGCAGCAGCCCCCAGAAACCGCCCGGTCCCGTCGTTCGTTTCCAAAACATGCCCAGCAGCACCGTCCCCAACATCGGGGCGACGAACCAACTAAACAAGGCCTGCACGTAGTCCATGATGCTGTTAAACTGCATTACCAGATAAGCCGTGCCGATGCTGATCAGCACGCCCAGAAATGTCCACCACCGGCCCACCCTCACGTAATGTTCGTCGCTGGCCTGCTTCCGGATCAGCGGCCGATAAATGTCATACGTCCACACAGTCGCGAACGCGCTGACATTGCCCGCCATGCCGGACATGAACCCGGCCACGAGGGCGGTGATGCCCAGTCCCAACAGGCCGGGGCCGAGGTAGCGCCCCATCAACAGGGGCAGCACTTCGTTGTAACTGTTGCCGCCCGTTTTGAGCGCCTCCTGCTCCGGAAGCAGATGCGGATGCAACAACGCCAGTCCCAGCAGCCCCGGCAGGATGACAATAATCGGGATCATCATCTTGAAGCCGGCGCCGATGATCGGGGCCGATTGGGCCGAACGCAGGTCTTTGGCCGTCAACACGCGCTGCACGACCAGGAAGTTCGTCATCCAATAACCCGGCGAGATGACCAGTCCCAGGCCAACCACGATCCCAACCCAGTTAATCCCCATCGGATTGGTGTTGAAATGGCCCAAGCCGGACCACAAATGCGTGTAGTCCTGGGCGGGAAAATTCGCGTGGATCTTGGCGATCATGCCGTTCCAGCCGCCGGCCTGAATGAGTCCCAGGATCGGGATGAGCAACGCGCCGAGCCAGATCAGCATGAATTGCAGCACCTCGTTGAAGATGGCCGAGAGCAAACCGCCCAAGACGACGTAGATGGCCACGGTGATCGAGGACACCCAGATGCTGAAGTTGATGTCCCAACCCAGAACGACTTTCATCACCAGCGCCATGGCATACATGTTGATGCCGCTGGTCAGCACCGTCATGAACGCAAAAGTGACTCCGGAGAGCACGCGGGTGGCGTTATTATACCTCAAATGCAAATAACCCGGCACCGAGTGGGTTTTGCAGATGTAGTAAAACGGCATCATCACCAACCCCAGAAAAAGCATTGCCGGGATGGCGCCAATCCAATACCAATGGGTGGCCAGAATGCCGTATTGATAAGTAGCCGCCGCCCAGCCCATCAACTCCAGCGAACCCAGGTTCGCCGCCAAAAAACTCAAGCCGGCGATCCAAGCGGTCATTTCCCGTCCGGCCATGAAGAAGCCTTCGCCGGTTTTAGCGAATTTTTTCAGATACCATCCGATGCCCAGCACCATCATGAAATAGATGGCAATCACGGCCATGTCCACCGGGCTGAGGTGGACGAGTGTGCTGGAGGCCGGGGTGGCGGCTGCGAGTAAGAGTGTGTTCATATTTCAGTCATTTATTGGCGGACTCCCGGAGGGTGCATCCGGGAGCTTCCTTTGTTTGATTAAACTTGGCGGTCATCTCACTGATACCCTCAGTACGATGAGCTGCATTTTTTTATATCAATTTTTGCTTTGCTGTTTCTGCCCATAATGCGCCTTAGGTCCATGTTTCCGGAGAAAGTGCTTGTTGAGCAACACGGATTGTATTGGTTTGGTCTTTGGATTAAGCCACAGCGTTTCGCTGGCGAGTCGCGCGACAAACTCCAGGACTTCTGCGTTGTGAACGGCGTCGTAGACATCTTTGCCCCACGTGAACGGTCCATGACTGGCAACCAAAACGGCAGGGTGCTGCATCGGATCAAGTTTCTCAAATGTCTCAACGATGACACGACCGGTGTTCGCTTCGTAATCAGTTTTGACTTCCTTTGCCGTGAGCAATCGCGTGCAGGGCACGTCCCCATACCAATAATCCGCCTGCGTGGTGCCATAGGAAGGAATGCCCTTGCGCGCCTGCGCCCAAGCCGTCGCATAAAGACTGTGCGTGTGGACGACGCCGCCAATTCCTGGAAACGCGCGGTAAAGCACCAAGTGGGTCGGCGTATCCGAACTGGGCCTGAGCCGACCCTCAACCACCTTGCCGGTCTTGAGCGATACGACGGCCAGGTCCACCGGTTTCAAACTATCGTAAGACACACCGGAGGGTTTGATGACGACCAGTCCGCGAGCGCGATCAATGCCGCTGGCATTGCCCCAGGTCTGAATAACCAAACCTTCGGCAACGAGCTTCAGATTGGCCGCGCAAACCTGTCGTTTTAATGATTCAAGCATGGAGGCTTCGCAAAATTATCTTCGGACACGATTTCTCATGTCAATGAGCTGTTTCATCACATCGTGCAGATTGCCGCTCCAGGCGCGCGTGCCAAAGGCGTCATGCAGCGTTTTGTAAAGCATATACAATTCCCGATAAACAGCGTGCGCCTTGGGATCTGGCTGGTAAATTTTTGGCTTCAGTCCCGTCATGGCTTTCTGGGCTGAAGCGAAATCCCTGTGAGCGCCTGCCACGACCGCACCCGCAATGGCCGCGCCCAACGCGCAGGTCTGCGCCGAGCGCGACACCTCCATGGGTCGGCCCGTCACGTCTGCGTAAATCTGCATGGTCAGCGGGCTTTTCTCCGCAATGCCGCCGCAATTAATCACCTGGTCAATCTTTACGCCGTACTCCTCAAAGCGATTGATGATCGTCAACGCGCCGAACGCCGTCGCCTCCACCAGCGCACGATGGATTTCCACCGGCGTCGTGTAAAGCGTCTGCCCGACCAGTAAGCCGGTCAGGCGTTGGTCCACCAGGATGGTGCGGTTGCCGTTGTTCCAGTCCAGCGCGAGCAGGCCGGATTCGCCGGGCCGCAATTTTGCCGCGGCCTTGTCCAAATCCGCGTGCGACAGCGGCTTTTTCCCGCCGGGCTGGATGTAATGCACCCACCAGTTGAAAATGTCGCCGACGGCGGACTGGCCGGCCTCGAGCCCGTAAAAGCCTGGCAACACGCTGCCGTTGACGATGCCGCACAAGCCCGGAATGTCTGCCAGTTTTTCTGTGCCCGGCCACACGGCAATATCACAGGTACTCGTGCCGATGATTTTCACCAGCGTGCCGGGCGCCACACCGCAGCCAATCGCGCCCAGATGCGCGTCGAAGGCGCCGACGGCCACGGGAATCCCCGCCTTCAAACCGGTTTTCTTTGCCCAGGCTGCCGTCAAACCGCCCACGGCGGAATCCACCGCGCGTACCCGCGGACAAAGTCGTCCGCGCAACGCGGCAAGTTTTGGGTCAAGTTGCGACAGCAATTCGGTGTCGGGATAACCACCCCACGCTTCATTGAACATCGCCTTGTGGCCAGCGGCGCAAATGCCAACAGTTAATTTATCCGGTGCTTCCGTACCGGTGAGGGCGGCGGGAACGTAATCGGCCAGTTCCATCCATGTATTCGCCGCCGCAAAAACTTCCGGCGCGGTTCGCAAACAATGGAGAATCTTGCTCCAAAACCATTCGCTCGAATATATCCCGCCGCATTTGGCAAGATATTGCGGGCGGACTTTCCGCGCCAATTCGGTGATTTCCGCGGCTTCCGCCACACCGGTGTGGTCCTTCCACAGCCACGCCATGGCCGCCGGGTTTTTAACAAATTTTTTGTTGAAGGCGAGCGGCTGACCGTTTTGATCCACCGGCAACGGCGTGCTGCCGGTGGTGTCCACGCCGATGCCGATGACCTGTGCGGGATTGAAACCGCGCACGCTTTTCTTCGCGTCTGCCAAAGCGCGTCTAATGGCGACTTCCGCGCCTTGGATATAATCAGCGGGATGTTGCCGCGCCAGATTCGGGTCGCGCGACAAAATCACACCCGCCGCGCCGTGTTCATAGTTCCAAACCGCCGTGCCGACTTCGTATCCGTTGACGGTATTGACAACGAGGGCGCGGACGGAATTTGTGCCGTAATCGAGGCCGATGGTGTACTTCGCGCTCATTGATGGTTTTTGTCCCGGTTTGTTTCTCAGACGGTCCAGCCCCGGTTCAGGGCGTAATAAGCCTCGTTCCAACGAAGTTCCTTTTTAAATTCGGAAACCGTGGTCTTTTCGCCGATGAGCAAAAACTCCAAGTCGGCGATGGTTGCGAAATCTTCGAGCATTTCGGCGGTGACGGCCTGGCTGAATCCGGTGTGATGCGCGCCGCCGGCGTAAATCCACGAGGCACAGGCGGTTTCAAAATCCGGCCGGCACTTCCAGACCGCTCGGGCGACGGGCAGCTTGGGCATCGGTTGGTCGGACTTGACGACGTCCACTTCGTTGACGAGCAGACGAAACCGGTTGCCGAGGTCAATGAGCGAAGCATTCAACGCCGGGCCGGCGGGCGTGCTGAAAACCAGCCGCGCCGGGCCGGCCTTGCCGCCGATGCCCAGCGGGTGAAGCTGCAAGGAGGGTTTTCCGTCGGCGATGGACGGGCAGATTTCCAGCATGTGCGCGCCGAGGACTTTCTTGCCCTTCGGATCGAGATGATACGTGTAATCCTCCATGAACGAGGTGCCGCCGGGCAGGCCGCCGGCCATGACCTTCATCGCGCGCAACAGCGCCGCGGTCTTCCAATCGCCTTCGGCGCCGAAGCCGTAGCCATCCGCCATGAGCCGCTGGGCGGAGATGCCGGGAAGCTGGGCCAGCCCGTGCAAATCCTCGAACGTGGTGGTGAAGCCCTTGAAGTTGCCGGCCTTCAGAAACGTGCGCAGACCAATCTCGATGCGGGCGGCGTCGCGGACGGAATCGTGCCGGGCACCGCCCTTGCACAGGTCGGCGGCCACTAGATAGGTGTCCTGGTATTCCTGGACCAGTTTGTCAATGGCCTTGACAGAAACGGAGTTCACGGATTTGACCAAGTCGCCAACGCCGTAGCCATTGACAGCGTAACCGAACTTGATCTGGGCAGCCACCTTGTCACCTTCGGTCACGGCCACTTCGCGCATGTTGTCACCAAAGCGGGCGAATTTCGCACCCTGCCAGTCATGCCAAGCGGCAGCCGCGCGACACCAGGCACCAAGTTTTTCTTGGACGGACCTATCCTGCCAGAAACCGACGACGACCTTGCGATTGAGGCGCAGGCGGCTCCAGATGAAGCCGTGTTCGCGGTCGCCGTGCGCGGCCTGGTTGAGGTTCATAAAATCCATGTCAATGGACGACCACGGAATGTCGCGGTTGTATTGCGTGTGCAGATGGGCCACGGGTTTGCGCAGCGACTTGAGGCCGTTGATCCACATCTTGGATGGCGAGAAAGTGTGGCACCAAGTGATGAGACCAGTGCATTTGGGCGCGTTATTGGCTTCCTGGCACAAGGCGGTGACGGCGTCGGGCGTGGTCAGGACGGGTTTGAACACCACCTTCACCGGGACGGCCGGCGCGGTATTGAGCGTCTTCGCAATTTCCTGCGAATGGACGGCCACCTGCTTTAGGGTTTCGGGGCCGTATAGATGTTGGCTGCCGGTGATAAACCAAACTTCAAATTGTCTCAAATTAACCATAAGTCATCTCCAACCTGGGCGAGGCGAATGCCGAAAAACGATCATAGCGGCGGTGTATATTTTTGACGAAGCGCCTTTGTATCAGGGGGGGCGAAAAAACACAACGCCACTTTGCGTAAATGATTCACCAATTTGCGCACTTGGCTCGAACGGGATTTTTCAACCCGCCCGTCTCCCGCAAGTCCGGCGATAGGCCAGCGGGCTGATTTGCTTTTCAGCGCGGAAATAGCGCGCGAAATGCCGGATGTCGGAAAAGCCAAAAGACTCGGCAATTTGCCCTACCGGCAATTCGGTCTCAACCAACAGCCGCACAATTTGGTCCGTCCGCATGCGCCGGATATGTTTCTGGATCGAACATCCGATTTCCCGCCGGAATTTTATTTCCAAGGCGCGGCGGGACAAGGCTGCAGCGGAGGCCACATCCATGACCATTATATTCTCTCGGGCGTGGTCACGAATGAATTGTAATGCCTTGGTCACACCCGGGTCCGGCACCGTCGTAAAGTCCGTCGAACGGCGGGCGACCACATGCGTCGCCGGCACAGTAATTTTTGATGGAACGCGCCGTACGCCACGCAGCAGCCGGAACAACACCAGCGCGGCCTCATAACCGGCGCGTTCAAAGCTGATGGCCACGCTTGACATCGGCGGATCCGAAAGTCCGCAGACCACCTCATCGTTGTCCGCTCCCACCACGCCCACTGCGTCGGGTACGACCAGCCCCGCCAGTTTGCAGGCTTCCATGATTTGCTGGCCGCAGTCGTCATTGCAGGCCATCAACCCGACCGGTTTGGGCAGAGATCGCAGCCAAGCCACCATGTTGCGGCGTTCCTCGCCCCAGAACCCGGGTGCAGGCGCGGGCGTCGTGTAATCCTGCACTTCATATCCCGCCTGGTGAACGCACCGAACGAAGGATTCCCGGCGTGCCGCCGACCAGTTGAAAGCCCTCCAGCTTGAGTTTGTGGAGGGCGCATGGTCGTAACCACAAAAAGCAAAATGCTTAAAACCGCATTGCAGCAAATGTTCCGCGGCGATCCGCCCAATTGCCGCCGAATCGGTCACCACGTTGACCAAGCCGGCCACTTCGGTCTTGCTGTGGCCTACCACCACTGCGGGAACGCCCAATTCGAGCACTTCTTCCAGCTTGTCCACGTCGCGTAAAATAATTCCGTTCAAGTTCAGAGCCTTGAGCTTGGGCCATGCCTTTTCCAATCCTCCGGGTTCCCAATAGAACGACCAGGGGCCATGGTGGTGCGCACACTTTGCAATGCCGCACAACAACGCCCGACCCGAGGCGCGCGAGGACTCGATCAAGAGGCCGATGGTGGGGATTTTTTCCGCCTCGCGCCGCTCTTTGTCTTGCTGGCTTTCACGCTTTCCGGAAGCTCCTCCGATTAAATGCCTTTTTTTGCGCGGCCACAGTCCAGGAAACTATCATGAATCCGCCACCGGGCACAAGGTTCCACGCATGGGTGCTAACTCCGCCGATTACATCAGCTCCACGGCTGTGGTTCAATGAACTGTCAGACGATACAAACTGACGGAATAAGCCTGTGACTCAAAGGTGGAATTCTCGAATGTCACCAGCTCCCGTTTGAAGATGACGTTTGGCGGCTCGCCAGGCACATTGTCGCTGTCGGGATCGGGATTGCTTCATGGCCCAACGCGTCGCATTGGAGTCAAAGCTCGTTCCGACAAAATCCGCCTTCACCGTTTGTGGGTGAGGGGTGGGTTGACGACTGCGAAGTTGATCACCTTCCAGTCAGCCGTCCCACCGCGGCGATGTCGAAGTCCGCGCCTATTCCGGCCGCCGGGGTGGGGATGGCGCCATAATGAGATGGTGATACATTATTGTTTGGGGCAGGCCTGTGATTGCAAAATCTGCCGCGTTTTTGGGGTAGTTTTGACGCAACCGATGACGTTCAAGGTTTGTGCGTAATTGGCCATGAAGAAAAAGTCACTGTTGAGGAAATACTCGTTCAAAACTCCAGTCCGTCGAAGGCATTTTTCAAGTTATAGCTCGGCGAGTTCGCCATAAATGCTGTTGCTATACGAGTAATTCCATTCGTCCGTGGCAATGCGGACGTGTCTGGTTTCCAATCCGGAAATATCGTGCTCATTTTTCCGGAGAACCCCGGCCACGTGGCCGATTTGTTCGGCCAGTTGCTGCGCATTTGCCGCCAAATACGATTTCTCTTTGTGGTAAATGCATAGTTCGCGTGAATTCGACAATTGACTACTGCTCATCCTCTTATACATCGTTGTATTCTGAATGAAAAAGTTCTTATTCGTCGTGGTTGCGATTCTGTTGACCATGTTTTGCACGGTGCTTGTCGCCGGTCAGGATGACAAGGTCGTCAACGGAAGATTCGAGGACGGTCTGGATGGCTGGCAGACGACTGGCGATGTTCATCTGGAAACGAACAGCCCGTTGGACGGAAAGGTTTCAGCTGTCATTGGCCCGGGCGCAGGTTCGCTGATACAGCGCATAGCAACCGGCAGCGGCAACCCTATCACGGTGTCCGTAACCATCCAATCGCAACGCACAAACGGCTGGGTGTTTGCTCTTCGTTTCCTGGACAAGAATGGCCGCGAGGTGATGAAGGTGGATTCGTTAAGCGACATGAAAGAAAAAGGCGGGAATCCGCGAAAGTTCGACCACTACATGCAACCCCACCCATTGACGAAGTGGATCGAAATCGTCATTTCCAAAAACTCGTCCAAGGAATCGGTGCTCGTTGATCAGGTAGGCTTGGACATGCCGGATGAAAACGCTGTGGAATTGAAACCCGCCTGTGATTTGGACCACGCCATGCAACCATTTTGGCTCGGCAAAAAAGTCTATAACGAAGCGATCCTGATGTTTTCGCACGACGGCCAAGCGGCGACCGGGCGATTGATGTTCCATCCCACGCGGATTCTTTCGGTTCGGGACTATGGATTGGTCACCAATTATGTCGAAGGGCGGGATTACACGGTTGATGGCCGGACTTTGGTTTGCACTCCGTCCTCGCGCATGACGCAGGTGCGGGACAAAGACCTGCTCCAGGGCGAATTCAAATGGAATGTCGTTGGCGGCAAACAGGTGATGGTGACCTACGAACACAACGACACTTGGAATCACCCACTTCCCAGGTTTGTCGGCGACGGTCTGCCCAATACGATGAAAAAATTGAAGGCACACGCGCCGCTGACCGTGGTGGCTTACGGAGACAGCATCACTCACGGCTATGGCGAAAGCCGCCTGTCGCACATCCGGCCATTTCTGCCGCCGTGGCCGGAACTCTTTGTCTATCGCCTGAAACAGATTTATCACGACCCGCAAATTCAGTTTTACAATTCATCCCAAAGTGGCACGACTTCGCAGTGGGGAAAGGATTATGCGGAGCGCATGGTGGCGTCGCTGAATCCCGACCTCGTGCTCATTGCTTTTGGCCAAAATGATTTCTGGAGTGTTTCGGCGGATGCCTTCGCTGATAACATCGCCGACATTATGCAGACCGTTCGCCAGAAAAACCCAAAGGCCGAGTTCCTGCTGATTTCCACACTGCGATTCGATCCGGCTTACACGACCAATTCCCAATATTGGAATGTGGTTGGTGAGTACGCCAAAAAGCTGAAGGCGATGACCGGGCCGGGCGTGCAGTTCGTGGACATGACATCCATCAGCGAATGGGTCTATGCCGCGAAGAAGCCGAAAGATTGTATGAATGATCCACTTCACCCCAACGATTACTTCGCGCGCTGGTATGCGCAAAGTCTGGCAGCGGCTCTGGATCCGGCTTCGGGACGGACAGATGCGTCAACCGCACCCGTCAGACCGCGTCCGATAAACGGCGGCTTCATCCGAACGCCTCAATAGGTCGCGATGATTTCAGCCGTGCCGATGTCGCCCGGAAGAATAACCCAATCGCCGTCGAGCCTTGTCCAAGGTTTGCCATTCACCGTGACGTTCGCGAGAGGTTTCTCCTCCGGCGTCCGGAAGCGGAGGCGGATTTCGCGTGGAGGATTTCGAGTCGGCCCTTGCAGCCTGGCGGTAATGCTGCTTGATCCGCCCTGATAGATGATCGAAGTGTTTCCGAAATAGGTGGTGGTGTTTTCTATTCCGCATTTCTGACCCGGTTTCAACCAATTGCGCGGAACGGCTTGGCCGACCAAAAGCACGTCGCCATCTTCACGGACAAAAATTTTGCGGAGCCAGCCACAGACGTTGGCTTCATCGGAACTTTTATAAACGTCTCCTAGCCAGTCTCCCATTTCCGGCAGCGCGTGCTCGGTGTTCATGTGGACGTCGGGAAAATTATTCAGAGCGATGGCATTGAACATGGCGCGCAAGGCTTGTTTGACGTCGTCGCGATAGAGATAAGCTTCGACGTCGAGAAGAAGGCAGGCCTGCATCGTCATTCCGCCGCGGCCGAACCAGTATTTGTCAAAATCGCTTACTTGGTAACCGTATTGGTCGGAAAGAAAAAGGTTGTCCTCGTAATCCTCAAGAATCCACTTGGCCCGGACCGAATTTGGATCAATGGCCTTGGTGATAATCAGGTGCATGGCGCCTTCCAGCGTTTCACAAATCCAGCCGAAGCTCCGGCCGCGGCGCTGGACATACGAGGGAATTTGCGGAACCGCGGTGCCGTCACGCAAACGAACGACCGGCGAAAGAGCGGAAGCGGCCAGGAAATGATCCACGAGGGTTTTATGATAGGCATCGGCGGCGGCGCGGACGCGGGAAGCGTTGGGATCATGAATTTGTTCGAGTGCCCAGGCCGCACTGTCGAGACCGCGCCAAGTATAACAACTGGTGGAAAGCCACGTCCACCAATCGCTGATGTCCTCGAGGTCGCCCGGCGACAGAAGGCCCCGGCCCAGATCGTGCCGGTCGGCGGTGCGCGCGGTTTCACGAATAATCCAGTCCGCGCCGGCAACGATGTTGGGCGCCACACGGCGCAACCAGGCCTTATCGCGCGTGAAGCGGTAGTGTTCAGCGAGCGTCCACAGAATCCATCCCTGGTCCTGATTATAGCCGCCGGCTTCATAGCCGCCGGCTCCGTACAGGACGCCGTTCGTTGAATCGAAATCGCCCGGCAGGCCGACTGTTCCTTGGTAATGAAGCCAGGTATCAAGACAGTCCTGAGCAATCTGATGGTAGCCGCGCCGATCCAGATCCAGCACCATCATGCACGATTCGTTGGCATAGACGCCGTACTTGAACGAACCGACACGGGCAAAACGGAGGTTACTCCTTGGCGCAACTTCGCAATTAATGAGAAGATGTCCTGCGACGGCGCGATAGAAATCAGTGAGCGCAGGTTCTGGCGTGATGAGGTGGGCGCTCTCATTTAAGACACGACGCCAATAGTCACCCGTTGCTTTTCGCTCCCGTTCAAAATCCAGCGCGGCCAGGGCGGCAACTTCGGATGGTTCGATAAGCGGCAGATAGGGCAATTTGACAATAATGGATTTCGTTTCATGGGCCGCGAGCGGAACGCTCCAATCTAATTGATTCGTCAAGACAACCGGAGGATGATCCGCGATGACCTGGCCGCGCAACAGGTTGCTATTCCAAATTCGACCCTGTTCATCAAGCCGGAGATGCTCGTAGTTTGTGTCACTAAGGATCGTGATTGGCAGCTCGGCCACGCGCGGACGGCTGGTGCTGTTGGTAAAATCGAAGCGGAGCATGGCCACGGCGCAGGCATCGGGGGCGGGCGGCGGGGCATCCGCCTTGGTGCCAGCAAGCGTTGTGGCAAAGGCCGTTTGCACGATGCGCACCCCATCGCGTTCCCAGGTTGTGATGCAGGTCGGGATGGACTCGTCCTCGATGTGGCGTTCCACCGGTTTTTCCGGCAGGCCGAACTGAACTTGAATCGGTGGCTTTTCCGAAGCGAGCCGGGGCGTGTCTCTTCCGGGAACTGCCTTTACAAATCGGTCGTCCATGCGAAAGGAAATCTTGCCATCTGCATCCAGGCGGAATTTCTGGCGACCGCCATCAATTCCGAGCACGAAGGGAATGCGTGATTTTTTCGGCGGCATGCCGTTCCAGGCGGAGACCCAGGTTTGCTCCGGCATCTCGGCAATACGTTCGTAGAGCGTCTTTTGTCCGGCGCGCCGCCTGTCTTCGGCGACGGTAGAATAATCGCGGTGATCGCTGCCGGGGAGTATCGCCGCGCCGTATTCGGGCAGGTAAAGCGCGCCGTCTTTCAAATCATCCACCTTGAAGGTGAACAGATTGGTGGCGTTCCTGAGCGTAACGAGCGTGCGGTCGAAGGTATTGGGGTCGCTGTTGACGGCGCTTTGAACTCGCAGGATGGTGGTGTGCCTATCTGTTGCCGTCGCGCTCAAAATTTGCCCGTTGAAGGCTGTGGCCCGGAAGTTGGATGCGGATGGATGCTCCCAGGTGATTCGGACGGAGCGATCCGCAAGTGTAGAATCCGTCAGCGCGCGGATGCGAACTATTTTTGGCAGAGGGTGATTACTGACGATCCGAATTTTGAGGGTGAACCGGCCTGTTGAAGAATAATTTGTGAGGCTCGGATACTCATGGGCATTGACGGGGCGGAAGGTGAAATGAATGGAGTTGCCGGAAATCGTCTGCTCGGTATCAGCGACACGCCAGCCGCCGTTGTACCAATCCCCCAGTTGCATCCAGCCGGAAAAGCCACTTCCCAATTCGCGGTCTTTGGGCAAATGCTGCTGGGGCCATTGGCTACCCCAGTATTCGATGTGGATTTTCACACCAGCGGGAACCGGATCAGTGAAGTCCACAATCACGGAATGTATTTCCCGCGGGTCATCCCATTTCAGTCCTTGCCCTTCCTGCAATGGAATGCCGAACGGCGCTGCGTCAAAGAAGCGGGGTGCCGGGTTCTGGCCGAGCACCGGGCAAACAGCAAAGAACGCGGCGAAAAGAGTCAGTCTGAGTTTGATCTTCATTCGGTAAATTCAAGCTGCAACCTTCGCACCATTTCTTGCGGTGTTAATGGCCAGCCAGTGAACCAAGCCGTGCCTGCCGCATCAATAGTCCAATCGAGCTATTGGCCGCCAACGAATTTGTTTTGACACCAGCCAGATTTGAAGCTGCCATAGGCGTCACCGTATGAACGAATTTGCATCTACCGTAAACTAAATACACACGACCACTTCATTTTGCCGACATGACCCAGCCACACCCGAATAAACCGAATCCGGCGATTCAGCGGCTCTACCGGGAAGCCGACGAGGCTTGGGTGCAGCAGGATTACCAGAAGAGTATCAGCTTGTTTGAGCAGGCGACCCGCAAAGTGCCGTACAACCCGACCCTGCTGCTCGACCTCGCGCGCGCCTACGGGAAGCGTTATGACTTTCCCTCTGCTGAACGCTGCATCGAGAAAGCGGTGCAAATTTCAAGGGATCGCGCCCAAACGCTTGGCGAGGCGGGCCAGGTTTGTCTGGAATTCGACAACATTGACATGGCGATCGCCTATTTCCAGCGCGCCAGCCAGAAGAAGGGCGTCCCCATCGGCGCGCTGATCAACCTCGCGGACATTTACATCCGCGACAAGCGTCTTGACGAGGCAGCCGAGCTGGTCGCGCGGGCGGCACAAATGGATCGTAAGGATCCGCGCGTGCTGCTTGAAGAAGGGACGCTCGGGCGATTGCGTGGCGCTGGCCCTGAGGCCGAATCACTCTTCCGCGAACTGCTTGCGATTCCCACCGCCGGCGCTTCGGTGCGGATACGCGCGTTTTATGAATTGGCCGGCATCAAGGACAACGAGGGCAAATACGACGAGGCCATGACCGCGTTGTTGGAAGCGAAGGCGCTTCTACGTCCCCACATGGGACCGCACGCGGCCATTCTCCAGCACATGCAAAGCCGCGCCAAGGAAATGGAGCAGACCATCACCGCCGCCGTCATGGACCGCTGGCGCGCCGACGCCGACAAGCTCCAGCCGCTCCGGCGCATTGCGCTGCTCTGCGGCCATCCCCGTTCCGGCACCACCCTCCTCGAGCAGGTGCTCGATGCGCACAGCGACGTGACCAGCGCTGAAGAGACCAAGGTGATGCACGATGACGCGTACCTGCCTGTGATTCGTGATTTTCCGGAAGGAACCAGCATCCTTCAGGCCCTCGATTCGGTTCCGCCCAGCGTCATCCGTCTCGCGCGGGAAAATTATTTCCGCTGTACCGAACTATTCCTGCGCCGTCAAATTGGCAGCCGTCTGCTGGTGGACAAGAATCCGTCGTTGAATTTGATGATCCCCATCGTGGTGCGGGTGTTCCCGGAAACGAAATTTCTCATCGCGCTGCGCGACCCGCGCGATGTGGTCGTAAGTTGCTTCATGCAGGCCCTGCCGCCCACCCCCATCAGCTCCGCTTACCTGAGCCTTGAGGGGACGGTGAACCAGTACGCCAACGTGATGGGATTCTGGCTGGAGATGCTCCCGCGCATGGGAGATAAATGGATGTATATCCGCTACGAGGAGATGGTGGAAGACCTTCCTGCCGTGGCCCGGTCGGTGCTGGAGTTTCTTGGCGTGGGATTCGAAGAGAACGTCTTGAAGTTTTACGAGCACGCGAGCGCGAAGCGTGTGCGGTCGCCATCCCACGCGGACGTGCGAAAGCCGCTTTACCGGACGGCGGTTGGCCGCTGGCGGAATTACCAGAAATACTTGGAGCCGTACCTGCCAGGGCTGGAACGTTTTGTCAAAGCCTTCAACTACCAGTGACCTTCAGCGGGCGTCGAATGCGGACGGTCAAGTCGGATCTAACAATCCTCAAATCTTGGAGCCGATTTTGGGTAGCTGTTGCAGGCCGATGGGGGCTTGTACTTGATAAAACTGCCGTATTCTCTTGTTTTTCAGGCACATGGAACATCCTTGGCCGCGTAGTCCAATTGAGCTATAGCGGACGCGATTAATTTATGATAAAAATAAAGCGTTCCCATTGAAACCTTTTGGAACCTAGAACAGAAAAAGCAACATTGAACAAAAAACCCATCAGCCAGGAGTAAAAATATGAGAAGTCATTTCGCACCGGCCTCCGTCGGGAAGAAAACCATGAGAAGCCACTTTATCAGTGGCGCGGCTGTCGTATGCGCGGTCACCGGCGCGACGGCATTGATGCCAAACATTGGTGCCGCACAGATCGCCTACGACTCGGCATCCACCTACTCGAGTTGGACCGCGGGTTCGACCGGCGGATCCGGCTTCGGAGCTTGGAGCTTTGACGGGACCACTGATCCGGATGGCACTGCTAATCCGGGTGATCAACAAACGCTGGCCAATGTGGCGCCCTTGGGACCAGCTTGGACCCTGTTCAACCTGACACCCGCAGCCGGACAAGGTTCTGGCATCAGCGATGTCGGACGCAGCATCACCGAAGCCGGCGGATTACAGTCCGGCCAGACCTTCGAAACGGTCATCGAGAATCCCACCGGATACCATTTTTATGGCGGGTACGATCTTTTACTGGGTAATCTCACCGATAACGATGGCCCCGGTGTCGGCACGTCGGCAATCCGGATTCAGGTGTTCAACTACTTTGGAAGTATTTGGAATGTCAACGATACTGGCAGCACTTCGACCGGACTGACGGCTGCCACCACCGCTGCGGCAGGTTTGCAGATTGATCTCACGCTCACCTCGGCGACTACCTATTCGCTCACCATGACGCCGTTGAATGGGTCCGGCGCATACACGCAGACTGGAACCTTCGCGAGCAGCCTGCCCATCAATTACGTCAACTATCGGTTATACAACACCCCGTCCACTGGGCCGACCGACGTGGCCAACAATTTCGGGATCCAATACATGGAAGTCGTCCCTGAGCCGGCCAGTATGGCGCTTCTCGGATTGGGGCTTGGCGGTCTCCTTTTCTTCCGCCGTCGGAAGTAAAAATTACGAATGTCCTCAAGCAGCCGGGGCCGATTCAAACGTAGATCGGCCCCGGTTTTTTTGCGAAGTGTTCCAACCAATTCAGTGTCGTATGCGGCATCTCCCACTCGCAGTCATGGCGACGGAACCGGGAGCGCGTTTAGTCCGATTGAGCTATAGCGAGCAGCAACCGATCCATGATATATGTCAAAAAACATAACCGAACGACCTTGTGCCTCCATCTTAAAGAACTGAGTTGTGTTTCAATGATTGCCGGAATAGCGTATCCGAGTTGCCCTTAAAAGATTTCACAGTATCACAGATAACCGGTCATGAACCTTAATAATAATTGCTCAATCAAATGCAGGCGAACCATCTGGAACTATGCCATCCAGTGCGTGACCGTGTTATGCCCGGGGTGCGAGGGGTTAAAATCCCGTGTCAACAGCAGCAGAGCGTGAAAATTATTTCGTCAACCAAGATTGATCCGATCAAAACCTGCCTGTTGGTTTTATGCACACTGGTGGTATCGGCGCGGTGGGCGGCAGGGCAGAACCCGCCCGCCGGGGAACTGCTCACGGCGGCGCAGGTGCGCAGCCTGACGCCGCAGCAGGCCGCCCAGGCACTGCCGGTCAAGCTCAAGGGGGTGGTGACGTATTGCGATGAAAGTCTTAACACGCGATTTGTTCAAGACGATACGGCAGGCATTTATTTTCGCGACCTGAACACCAACATGCCTGACTTGACAGCGGGCCAGAGGGTGGAGATCGAGGGCGTGACCAGTCCAGGTGAATACGCGCCAGTCATCATTCCCAGTTCCATAAAAGTGATGGGCGAGGGAAACCTTCCCGACGCAAAACCGGTTACAGGCCAGCAGTTGGTGAGCGGCCAGGAGGACAGCCAATTCGTCCAAGTCAGCGGCATCGTGCGCTCCATCAGCTTTGACCCGGTGACGAGGCAATATTGGATTGACCTGGTGGTGGACGGCGAAAGATTCTCCGCCTTCGTCAGACAAATTCCGGCGACGACGCCGGAAGGACTCGTGGACAGCGTGGTCCAGGTTCAAGGCGTTTGCGTCACGCTGTTCAACCGCCAGCGGCAGTTGTTTGGGATCCGATTGCTTGCGCCGCGCGCGACCGATTTGATGGTCGAGCAGCCTGCGCCCGCCCATCCCTTTGACATTCCGGAGCAAGACGTCAGCAGCCTGCTGCAATTCACGCCACAGGGAAATTTTGGCCATCGGGTCAAATTGAGCGGCACGGTCGTGTACGCTGAGCCGGGCGCCGCGGTGTTCATTCAAAACGAGAAAGCCGGGGTCTATTGCCAAACGCAATTACGTACCCCGTTGCAACCGGGTGATCAGGTCGAGGTGCTAGGCTTCCCAGCCAGAGGCGAATACAGTCCCATCCTGGAGGATGCCATTTACCGCAAAGTCGGCGAGGGCGCGGCCCCCGCGCCCGTGAAATTAAACTTGGATGAAATTTTATCGGGCAGTAATGACTGCCAGTTGATCCAGACCCGCGGCAGAATCATCGATCGCACCTTGCATGGGCGCGAACAATTCCTGGTGCTGGAACAGGACGGGTTCACGTTTAACGCGTACCTCGGACAGGCTGGAAGCGGCGTTGGCTTTGATGCTTTTAAGAATGGCAGCGACGTATTGGTTACCGGCATCTGCCTGATTGAACGCGGCAGCGGTTGGCGCGGCGGAGCGGACTGGCGGGCCAAATCGTTCCGACTGCTGCTCCGATCACCTGCAGATGTGGTGGTTCAGAGCACGCCGCCGGTTTGGATGCAATTCGGCATCTGGCCCACCATCAGTGTCTTACTTGCAGTCATTCTCATTATGCTTTTTTGGATTATCGTTCTGTATCGGCGCATCAAGGCTTACACGTCCAAACCCTGATCAAAAAATCCTCAGCTTCCTTGTCTTCTTCCGCTTGTCTCTGGATGACTGAACTTTGAAGGCTGAAGTTAGCGGAGATTTGCGGTTAGACCTATTCCTCCGTAAGCGTCACGCGGAGCACCTCTATTCAATGAAGTCCTAGGCGTCGTAGCATAGGGGCTACGATGAATACGACACCCACCGATGAAATGATCTTGAAAACCGATGTGCTGGGGCGAGTGAAGATGCCCTTGGCGCGGCGCGAGCAGTTACTGGACGAGTTTGAGCGGAGTGGATTGAGCGGGCAGAAGTTTGCGGAGTTGGTCGGCGTCAAATATCCAACGTTTGCGACCTGGGCGCAGAAACGGCGGCGGGTACGCGGCGTGTATCCGGTAAAAGCGCCGGCCCCGAGAACGAACCAGGTGAAGTGGCTAGAAGCGGTGGTGGAAGAGGCGCGAAGCCGTGATGATAAAAATCTGTTGTCGCTGGTGTTAGAGTTGCCTGGTGGAGCGAAGACGCAAATCAACGATGCCAAACAGGCAGCCTTAGCGGCAGTGCTGCTGCGGGCGCTGCAAAATGCATGTTAAGCTTTTCGGGCAGCCTGAAAGTGTTCGTGGCGGTGGAAGCCTGCGACATGCGCAAAGGGTTCAACGGTCTGCACGCTGTGGTGACGGAGCGATTGGGTGAAGAGCCGCGCGCCGGGGCGCTCTTTGTATTTTGCAATCGGCGGCGCACCCGGATCAAAATCCTGTGCTGGGACGGAACGGGTTTGTGGGTGTTGACCAAGCGGTTGGAGCAAGGGACTTTTTCCTGGCCCCGGAACGTGGAGCCGGGGACAACCAAGTTGAAGCTGACGCCGCAGGCGCTGGCGATGCTGACCGACGGAGTGGATTTGCGTGGAGCCAAACTGCGGCCCTGGTACGAGCGCGAGATGTAAAAAACCTTGCGCGAAAATTTCCCCGCAAAGTTTGAACAAGCAGCGGGCTAGAGCGTCAGAGAACGCAACCGATGATGCCGCGCGAAAAAGAACTCGCCCGCCAGTTGGCAGAATGCCAGGAGGCATTGGCACAGAGCCGTCGGGAGAATGAACTGCTGCGGCAGAAGATCGACTTGCTCATTCGGCGTGTGTTTGGTTCCAGCAGCGAACGGTTGGATCGGGCACAACTGGAACTCCTCTTACAGGAACTGCCGGAAAGTTCGGTCATCACTCTGGAAGAAACTCCGCCGCCGGCGGTTGTCTCTCCAAAACGTTCTTGCCGGCAACGCACGCTTCGTCTGCCGGCGAACCTGCCGGTGGTGGAAGCAGTGATTGACCCGGAGCCGGTGAAGCAAACGCCCCAAGACTGGCGTTGTATCGGCCAGGAAGTCAGCGAGCAACTGGACTTTGAGCCGGCGCGTTTTCTGCGCCGCCGGACCATTCGCCGCAAATACGTTCACCGCGTCAACTCGGACTGCGCGCCAATAATTGCGCCCTTGCCCGAACGGCTGTTGGATCGCAGCCTGCCCGCGCCGGGACTGCTGGCGCAGATTTTGGTCGGCAAATACTGCGACCACTTGCCGTTGTATCGGCAGGAACAAATCTTTCTGCAACGCCACCGGGTTCACCTGCCCCGGCAAACGCTGGCGCGGTGGGTGGCGTTGGCCGCCGACTGGCTCAAGCCGATTTATGAACACATCCGCACCGGCGTGATGGCGGGCGGCTATGTGCAGGTGGATGAAACACCGATTGATTATTTGGAGCCGGGCAACGGCAAGACCAAGCAAGGTTATCTCTGGACGGGCAGTCGTCCTGGCGGCGACGTGTTTTACCGCTGGGAAACCAGTCGTGCTGCGGCCTGCCTGGATAACGTCATCCCTTTGAATTTTAGCGGTACGCTGCAATGCGATGGTTACTCGGCTTATCGCACCTTTGCCAACGGACGCGCTGGAACGATTGAATTGGCCGGCTGCTGGGCACATGTGCGGCGGAAGTTTTATGAAGCGATGGAACAAGCGCCCCGAACCGCGGCTTGGCTCGTGCGGCAAATCCAACACCTTTACCGGATCGAAGCTGCTTTGCGCGAACACCGCACCGGTCCCCGGCTGCGCCAGGCCGTGCGCGCCAGCCAAAGCCGCCCCATCGTTGAACGCCTCCAACGCGCCTTGGGCCGGCTCAAAGCCAGCGGACGTTACCTGCCGCAGAGCTTGCTGGGCCAAGCCATTGATTACACGCTGGGCCAATGGCCAACGCTGAAAGTGTATCTGCAAAACGGTCGCGTGGAGTTGGACAACAACTTGGTCGAAAACGCCATCCGCCCCACCGCCATCGGCAAGAAAAACTGGCTCTTCATCGGCGATGCCGATGCCGGTCAACGCAGCGCCATTATCTACACGGTCATCGAAAGTTGCCGTCGGCGCGGCCTTGATCCTTACACCTACCTGCGCGAAGTCCTCACGCGGCTGCCCAGCATGACCAACTGGCAAATCCCGGAAGTGACGCCCCAAACCTGGGCCAAAGCACAACTGCCGGTGCAACGGCTCGCATCATAAACGTCATACCGTATATGGTATGACACTTACGACTCCACTACAGTTGCTCTGTCAAGAAGGTGCTCCACGTGACGCTTACATTCCTCCGGCTCCGGCGGTTTGAGGAACTGGACGAATTGTTCCATGACGGGCGTCGGTTTTTGGGATGGTGGTGCTCCTCGCGTTGCGAGGAGCATTTATCGCGCGACGAACCCCACGAAGCATCTTGGCGATGCGCTTTGATTCGCGTCGGTTCCCGCCAGCATCCCGATGGCGTTTTCCGACCGGATGGTCAGCACGGGGCAACCGGGCCGCGCCCAAACTCATCTGCGGCGTGTGCTTGACTGGTCCAGCCGTCCAGCGGTCGTCCCGGCAAACGGTCCTGCCTTTATGGGGTGTCCGCGTCTTGGTTTTTCAGACGTTCAGCCGCGGTTGATCCGCGGTTTGAAAGCGACTGAGGACAGATAACGAAAAGGCGCGATGTTACTGGAGTGGCACACTTGCGCGTTGCCCAAGCCACAGGCCGTCCTGCAAGCCGGCCGGATCGGCGCTGAATGGGGGCGGAGGATTGTTTTGCAGGGTTACATACCTCACCGGCAAAATGGTGCAGGTGTGGCTCTTCCATTGGTGGATTTCTGAATGTCCATCCGCAAAAGAGATGCCGCAGGCGCCGCCGTGATACGAGGCCGGCAGATCGTTCCACGCCGAAGGTGTCGGAGTGGGATCGGTTTGCAACCAGCCGTCGTTGATGCTGTCGGGATGTTCATCTATCAGCACAAAGGTTTTTGATGGACGCAGAATGCTGGTCGAGGTTAAAAACTGGCGGTACCCTGTGAATGTACGATTATAAGTATCTACACCATTATAAAAGGGAGAATCGGGAGGCAACTGAGTGCCACAGAAACAGCTCATCGAATAGGAGCGGGGACGGGAAATGTAGCCGGCCGCCCTCTGCGCTGGACCGAGATAATTATCGGCGGGACATTTGTAAATCGCGAGGTTGCGGGTGTATTGGAAAAACGGCGCCTGGGTAATGCCATCGGTATTAGTCACCGAAGCGTTGGCTGCCCAACTCTCAAAGTTGTTCGCCCAACTGCGGTAGGTCTTGTTTTGTAGCTCCAGTGCCACCTGTTGGCCCTGGTAATTATTGACAAGTTGGTCGTTGTTGTCGCCGTCATATTGAATCCAACCCAGCATCAGTTGCCGTGTATTGCTCATGCATTCAATGGCTTGGGCGCGGACCTTGGCCGCGCTCAGCGCGGGCAACAACATGGCGGCCAGGATGGCAATAATGGCAATCACCACCAGCAGTTCAATCAGCGTGAAACCATCGCACGGTCCTGGTAGGGACGCCTCGCTGAGGCGTCCCCGCCCGCGCAGAGCGGGCGGAAGCGACGTCCAAGGGTTGCGCCGCTGAACGCGGCACGGACGGCTCGGCGAGCCGTCCCTACCCGGGACAGGGTTCAAACGCGGCAGAATATTGAGTGGTTTTGCGAGCATAGAAAGTTATTGCTGGAGCCGGAAAAACTGCTGGGTGCCGGCGATGGGATTGGTCACGACGTTTTGGCCGTTGACGACGACGGGTGCAGGCAGACCGTTCGTACTCCAATCCGCGCCCGCGCCAAGATTCAGGCTGGATGCCAAATTAAAGCCAGGAAAATTGGTTGTCCAAGACAAGATCGCGTTTGCGCCCGCCAACTGGATATTCAACGTCAACCCTGCAATCGTCATGCTGCTAATTTCCAAGTTGTCAGCCGGATCGTTCGGCCCGGTGGTCAGGCCCCAGTATAACCGGAAATTGATATAATTGATGGGCGAGTTGGTCGCGACGAACGGTCCAGACTGCGTGTAAGCGGCTGACGGGTCACTCAACGGCGTCAGGGTGGTCACATAGGTGTTCGTCGAGGTCAGCGTCAGATCGTACTTCATGCCCGCTGCCGCGGTGGTCGAAGAAGCGAGGAGAGTATCGGTGCCTGTATCACTGTAGCCATCAAGGATATTCCAATCGGAGCCAAAATAAGCGAACACTTGCGTCCTGATTGCGTATATGCCAACGCCGGCGGGTTCGTTGTTGGTGCCGTTGAAGCAGAGAATGTCCCATCCGCGATAAAAATGGTAGCTGCTGGGATTCTGCAAGATCACTTCGAGCGTTTGGCCGGGCTGCAACCCGCCGGGTTCGGTAATGGCCCGCCCGACATCGCTGATGCCCGGACCTGTGTTCTGGGCCGGCGCTGTAGCGTTGAACAGCGTCCAAGCCGTCCCAATTGCTGACCCGCTGCTTATGGCTTGTTGATCGCCTGGATCGGGGATGCCATCCGGATATGTGGCGTTTGTCAGAGTTGAAGTGGTTCCATCAAAGCTCCAAGCTCCGAAGCCGTACCCGCCGTTTTGGCCCGCTGACCAACCGCTGGCGTAGGTGGGATTGGTGGCATAGTCGGCGGCAATAAAAGTTCCAGCGGGACAGTTGCCATTCAACATGAATGAGGCGCCGGCCACGGCACAGGTCACGGCCGCCTTCCGATTGAGGGTAAAATGACTTCTCATAATTATTTTAATTGATTTTTTGACCGGACGATTTCGTACAAATGTTCATGGAACAAAAGAAAACTAACAGAAGCCAATCAGCCGCGCTATTGCTCAATTGGACTATACTAAGCAGGCCCGGCAGCCGAAACGAAAGCCCGGAGAGCAGTTTTGGCGCGTGTCTGAAAATTCCTCTTCCCCATTCAGTTCACCTGCTCGACTATTTTGGATTACTAGCAGCCAGTCCCAGGTTGTTCAGAATCGGCTGCAAGGCCTTCGCCCACAGGGCGTAACCAGCCGCGTTGGGATGCAGCAGGTCAGGAAACTCAGACTGACTGCAATTGCCGTTTTGATCGGCGTAAATGCTCCAGGTGTTACACACGGCGACTTGCGAATCATCCTTTATCGCTTTTAGCACGAGCGCATTAACCTTCTCAATCGTAGCTGGCGGACGATTCCATTCGGCGCCATTGCTGGGCATGATTTCACAGAAAATGATTGGCATCCGGGGATTGGATTTCTGTAGTGCGGCAATGATGGCTTTGATGTTATCGGCCACGTCATCCGGTTTGGCGCCCAAACCGATGTCGTTCGTGCCAATCAACAGCACCACGGCTTTCGGCTTGAGATCAATTACATCTTCGTTGAGGCGATAAAGCACCCCACGCGTGGTATCGCCCGCGATTCCGCGGTTGGCCACCTTAAAATCCGGGAAAGCCTTGGCAAGATTGTCCCAGCCTTGTGTGATTGAATCCCCAAGAAAAACGATTGCGCCACGATCTTCCTGCCGTTGTTGCTGAAACTCCGTTCGTCGCTGCATCCACATTTCAGGAAACGGCGCCCAAGTTTGCATCGGACCCTTGCCTGGGAGCGATTGGCTCTGGCTTGGGTAAGGCGCTACCGATGGCGCTTCCTCCGTAACGGCGGTCGGCGAATTGGAAACCTCCGAGCCAACAACATTGGAAAACGCCAGTGTTAAACCAACCGTGAGGTTAGTGATTAATTTCAAAGAATGAGGATTTTTAGTCATGTTAAAATGTTATGAAGTACTGTTCATTTCGTTTAGCGTAAATATACTACCCCCGCTATTGCTCAATTGGACTATATTAAGCAGGCCCATCAGCGTTACAATTGCTCAACTGAACTACACGACGGCGCGATAAGGAAAAGAGGCTCAGGGATAATAGAGCCGGTAAAACTGCTGGCTGGCGATGGGATTGGTCACCACGTTTTGGCCGTTGACGATGGCAGGCGATGTGGGCACAACATTCCAAACCGCCGTTGGACCAAGGTTGGTGCTGGATTTCAATTCCATATTATATGGGGACAGATAGTTGGACATATTGAGCCACGTCAAAACAGTGTTTGTGCCCACGAGCTGGATATTCAACGTCGGGCCCGCGATCGTCATGTGGCTGATAAAGAACTCATTGGTTACAGAGTTGGTCTCGTTGTTGTAAAACTCGAACTGCATCCAATCGGTCGGCAGACTGGGGTTCTCCAAGGTTCCAACATACGTTTGAGCATTGGTCGGGTTGTCCAGCGGCGTCATGGTGACTTGAAAATTGCCCGCCGGCAGGATGGTGAAATCAATTTTCACTCCCGCCGGGGCGGTGTCAGAGGAATTAAACCCAATGTAAGTATTACCGCTATAGTGATCACTGACCAACCATTCACTATTCGTGGGCCAACCGTAGGCGTAGTAACCGTAGGTATAGGCCGCGACTTGCCCAACCGTGCTCGTGTTGCCAGTGTATCCGTTACCGGTGCCGGATTCGAGCCCGACGGTATATCCGTCGCCATAATAGACGTTCGTGGGATTATCTACGACCACTTCGAACGTCTGGAAGGGCTGCAACGGAGCGAAGCCGCGCCCGGCTATAGATATCCAACCATATCCCGGGCCTATGGGGTTGAACATGGTCCACGCCGTTCCCAGCGCGTCGAACGGCGATGAGTGGTCAAAGGTCATCCCCTGTTCAACGGGGAAATTGGTGCTGGTCCCATCAAAGTCCCAGGCGGTGAAGCCATACCCGCCGTTTTGCCCCGCTGACCAGCCGCTGGCGTAAATGCCATTGGTGGCGTAGTCGGCGGCGATAAAGGGTTGTGCCGAACACCGGCCGTTCAACAGGGTTGTGGCACCAATTGTGGCACAGGCCACAGCAAACGCTTGTTGAGTGGTTGGAAAACGGCTTCTCATACTTGATTTGGAGCGATTTTTCGTCCTATTATTTCGCGCAAAGCTTCATGAGGATATGTCGCCAAAATAGCAGACCTAAATCGTCTCCGCTATTGCTCAATTGGACTATATTAAGCCGGCTGCCGATGCTACTGGAACCCCCTTTTTTGGAGGGCGTTGGCGCCGCATTTTCTTGCACTATCCGGCCTCATTTGTCACCTTGCCGACCTCGGGCATGAAACAACACAGAAATGCCATCGGCTCATTTTTAACCTGCACCCTTTTGGCCATTTTCCAAATCGGCCATTCGTCCGGGGAGCTGGCGCAAAGAGGCGGAAATTTTGTTCAACTTCAAAACGGCTGGCGCATTCAATCGTCGGTGCTGGTGCCGGTGGACGGCGCGGCGATTTCGACCGCAGGCTTTGATGCTCACAAGTGGCGCCTGGCAACCGTTCCGAGCACGGTTTTGGCCGCGCTCGTGGACGACGGGATTTATACCAACATTTTCTTCGGCACGAATCTGGCAACGATTCCGACGGCTCCGTTCACGAATGCGTGGTGGTTTCGCAAGACATTTGATTTGGGCCGCCAGCAAGCCGGAGAAGACGCTGATTTGATTTTTGACGGAATCAACTATCGGGCCAACGTCTGGCTGAATGGAAAACAAATCGCCCACGCAGACAAAACCTTCGGGGCGTTCCGCATCTTCAAATTTGACGTCAGCGGCGAACTCAAATCCGGGAAAAATGTTCTGGCCGCGGAAGTCTTTCCGCCCCGACCCGGCGACTTCACGATGGGGTTCGTGGACTGGAATCCAATCTCCCCCGATCATGAAATGGGGTTGTTCCGCCCGGTCAAACTGCATTTCTACAAGACCGTCGCGCTGGAAAATGTTTTCGTCGAAAGCAGCATTGACCACCGCAATTGGCGAGACGCGCAATTGACGATCCGCGCCGACTTGAGGAACCATTCCACTCGCGCCGTTGAAACAAGAGTCAAAGGCGAAATTGGCGATGTTTTGTTCAGCGGGCAATTCGCTCTGCAAGCCGGAGAAACACGGTCCGTGGCGTTTACACCGGAAAATCATCCTCAGTTGAAATTCAAAAACGCCAAACTGTGGTGGCCGTGGGAATTGGGCAAACCGCATCTTTATCATTTGACACTGACCGCTGAAACGGACGGAGGCGTTTCGGACACGCGGCGGGTCCGTTTCGGCATCCGCGAGGTAGACGACTACACCAACGCCGACGGTTACCGTGGATACAAAGTTAACGGGAAGAAGATTCTGATTCGCGGCGGCGGCTGGGCCGATGAACTTTTATTGCGCGAAAACGAAACCAATTTGGAGGCGCAACTTCAATACATCAAGGCGATGAATCTGAATACGATTCGCATGGAAGGCATCTGGGGCGAAAGCCAGCGCCTCTTTGATTTGGCAGACCAATACGGTCTGCTCATCATGGCGGGCTGGAGTTGCCAGTGGGAATGGACCGCGTTCCTCGGAAAACCGTGTGACAAGTTCGGTGGCTTCGAATCCGAAGCGGAGATGACGCTGGCAACGAATTATCTCCACGACCAGGTTTTGTGGCTGCGGAATCATCCGAGCATTTTTGCCTGGGTGCTCGGCAGCGACAAACTGCCGCGGCCCGAACTGGAACGGCGCTACGACGCGCTGCTCAAAACGATTGACCCGACGCGGCCCACACTCAAAACCTGCGGTGACGGCGTCAGTTCCGTGAGCGGTCCGTCCCGCGTCAAGATGAACGGCCCCTACGATTACGTCACGCCCAACTACTGGGATCTCGACACGAATCACGGCGGCGCGTTCGGCTTCAACACCGAGACCAGCCCCGGCCCGGAACCGCCGCCGCTGGAAAGCCTGCGGCGCATGATTCCCGCGAACCATCTTTGGCCGATTGACGATGTTTGGGATTTCCACTACGCGCGCTTCACGTTCGGCCAGATGAACCACTACTGGAGTGCGTTCACGAACCGCTATGGCGCTCCCACAAACGTCGCGGTGTTCGCCTTCAAGAGCCAGGCCGCGAATTACGAGGCGATTCGCGCGATGTTCGAGGCATTTGCCGCGAACCTGCCGCATACCACCGGTATCATCCAATGGATGCTTAATCCGTCGTGGCCTAAGCTTAACTGGCAACTTTACGATTATTATCTCGTGCCCGGCGGCGCGTTTTTCGGCGTCAAGAAAGGCGCCGCGCCATTCGCAATCGTTTACAACTACGGCGACAAGGGCGTTTATCTCGTGAACCAAACGCAGAGAAATTTCGGCAACTGCCGGACGACCATCACAGTTTATGACTTGAACTCGAGGAAAATTCTCGAACAGACCGTGACGAATGTTGTCCCGGCCTACGGCTCGGAAAAAATCTTCGATCTCTCAAAACTTGCGCCGGCTACACCGGTTTATTTTCTCGACCTCCGCACCGTCAGCAACTCCGATCCGAGCGCCAGCGCGGACAACTTCTACTGGCTCTCGACCAAACCTGATGTGCTCGATGAAAACAAGAGCACGTGGTTCGTGACGCCGAACAAATCCTTTGCCGATTTCACTGCGCTCAATCAGATGCCGGAAGCAAACGTCCAGGCCAATGCTTCTTTTGCGCCCGCCGCCGATGGAACAGACGCCACAGTCACTCTGAAAAATACCGGCGACACGCTGGCGTTCTTCATTGAAATGCGAATCGTGGGCAGGAAATCGCAGCAATTGTTGACGCCGGTGTTCTGGGACGATAATTACGTTTCGCTGCCGCCGCACGCGACCAGGACCTTTCATGCTCGTTTTCCAACCGGCGAGCAGCCGGAACTGAAATTGCAGGGTTGGAACGTCAAGTTTCAAATGGTTGTCACGAGCAACACCTCTAAATTGTGACTACGGTCATTTCGCGGCGGGTTCATCGCTGTCAATGGCGGCAAACTGAATTGGCTTTGTGAAAAATGAGGTGCGCCAGGCGCCGTAAAGGATGCCCGTCAACAGCCAAATTGTGCCAACAATATGAGCGGTCGTTCCGAGGCTCCACCACAGGTAGGCACACACGACGAAGCCCATCAACGGCGACAGCAAATTCCAGAACGATTTGCGCCCGCAACGGATATAATAGTGGAGGAATGCGGAAAGGTTGACCCCCATGAACGCGATGAGCGCACCGAAGTTCAACAATTCGCAACCGAGCGGGTAACTCATGGTGAACACGCCTACCAACGTAACGACGCCGACAAGAATGATGTTGTTGCTGGGAATCCGGGTGCGGGGATTGACCGCGCCAAAGAATTTCCGGGGAATCGCGTTGTCGCGGCCCATGCTGTAAAGCAAACGGCCCGCGCCAAGGTGTGCGCCAGAGCCGGAGCCAATGGTCGCTACGAGCAACGCAAAGTTGACGGTTTGAAAAAGCCAATGTCCACCGGCCTTGCCCGCTACATGGCAAAATGCTGTGTCCACGTCCGGGAAATTCGTCCCCGGCCAGACAAGTTGCGCGGCATAGACCTGGATGGACGCCAGAACACCGGTGATGACGCACACCAGCACCGTTGCCAACAAAATGTTCCGGCGCGGATTGTGCGCCTCCTCCGAGAGCGTGGAAATGCCGTCGAACCCGATGTAAGTCAGCACCGCCAGCGCCGCCCCGCGCGACACGGTCTGAACGGAAAAAGTTTGCGGATCGTAAAATGGCCGCGCCCAATCCGCGAAATTTCCAGGCGGATTCAACCATAAATATCGTGCCGCCGCGCCGAGAAAGAGCACAATCACCACGCCGAGGCCGGAGGCGATGACGGTATTGGTTCGCGCGCTCGCCTCGATGCCGCGCAAATTCATGGCGGTGAACAGCGCCGCAAAAATGACCGCATAAACGGCAAAGGGAATTTCCGGGATGATGTTCTTCGCGGCCATGCCGATCCAGATGACGCAGATGATAGGGTTCATCACATAATCGAATATAATGCTCCAGCCGACGAAGTAGCCCAGCAACGGATGAATCTCCCGGCTGACGTAGGCGTAGGCCGAACCGGCGCTGGGATAGGCGTTGGCCATGCGCCCGTAACTGATGGCCGTGAAAAGCATGGCCACCATGCCCATCAGCACAGCAGTGACGACATGTCCCTTGCCTTCAACCGCAGCCGCGCCGAACAACGGCATAGGCGCAGTCGGTTGGATGAGAACGATGCCGTAGAAGACGAGCGCGGAAAGCCCCAGCGCGCGCTTCAGACTGGGCTGCGCATTCAGTAAGGCTGGTTTATCATTGGCCTTGCGCGCTGGATTATTAACGAAGGACATGCAGGTCACATTGCGTCGGTTGTGCTTCCACACAGATAAAATCCAATCAGCGTCCATCACCACCCAATCCCGCAGTCACGGAGCTGGAAGATTTCAGATACTTTCTCACCGCCTCCGTGCGCCCGCGGACATGAAGTTTTTCGTAAATGTGCCGCAGGTGCGCCCGCACCGTATCGTAACTGATTTTGACCCGATCGGCGATTTCCTTGTTGCTCAGTCCCTCGGAAAGCAGAACCAGGATCTCGGTTTCACGCTGGGTGAGTCCGTCGCCAGACACCACGCTGGCGGGCTTCTTTTGGAACGCCTCCACCAACATGCGGGCAATTTCACTGGTCATCGGCGCCCCGCCGGAGAGCACTTCGCTGACCGCTTTCAGCAGTTCCTCCGGACTGGACCGCTTCAACAGGTAACCGCACGCGCCGGCCTGCAGTGCCTGAAAAATCAATTCGTGATTGCGATAGACCGTCACGATGATGACTTGAACGTCAGGAAGCTTTTCCTTGAGTTGAGCCGTGCAGGCGATGCCCGATTCCCCGGGCAAATGAATGTCCATGAGCACGACGTCCGGCTTGAGTCGCGGGATTTCCGCCAGCGCTTCCTCGGCGGTGGCGCAGGTAAACACACAGCGAAATCCCGGCGCGGCATCAATCCACTGGCGGAACGTGTTTCGCATCACGGCGTTGTCTTCAACAATGGCGACGGTGTTCATGACAGGTTATTCGAGACCGGCAGCGGCACTTGCAGGGAGACGGTCGTGCCAAGGCCGGGAGCGGATTCCAGTTCACAGTGACCGTGCAAGTGTTCCAAGCGGTTGCGGAGATTCAACAGGCCGTAGCCATTGGAGCTCCCGGAGATGTCGAAACCGCTTCCGTTGTCGGTGATGGAAATCAACAGCCGGTCTTCCAGCACGCGCACGCGGAAGCCGATCTCGGTGGCGCCGCCGTGGCGGATGGCGTTGTTGAGCGCCTCCTTGACCGCGAGAAAGAGATGGTGACGCACCTCGCCGGAAACCACCTGATCGGGAGACGAATTTGAAATCTGGACGCGGCAGGCGACCTTCAAACCCGCCAGATACTCCTCCGCGTAGCTGGCCAGATACCGGGCCACCGAAGCCAGGGTGTCGCGCTCCGGGTCCACGGCCCAGACAATTTCGTCCAAGGCGTTCACCAACGTGCGGGATTTTCCGGCGATGGTTTCCATGCGTTCGGTGGCTTCATCCGCGGGCAATTTGAGACCGGGGCTGATGGTGGCGAGCATGGCGATCTCGGTCAGGCTGCTGCCCAGATCGTCGTGCAAATCGCGCGCGATGCGGGCGCGTTCCTGCGCCAAAGCGCGTTGCTGCTCAGCCTGTTCGCGGTCATGCACCTCCTTTTGAAGTTGGGCCGTGCGCTGTTGCACCCGGCGGTGGAGAAGCCGGATCCAAACCAAAGCCAGGCCCAGCACGCCCAGCAGCGCGCCCACCAGGATCAGCAATCGCGGCAGCGTCCAAAACGGGGGCCGCGCCAGCACCCGGATGTCCGCGGGGGAATTCAACAACAGCTCGAAGTTGGCGACATCCGTGCCGGTCGTCCGGTTTCCGCCGTTGCCCGCGTAAACGCCCGTCAACTGCAGCCGGCTTCCCGGCGGCAAATTAAGGTCGAGTCCCGGCGAAACGCGTCGGGCTGCAACGTAGCTGCCGTTACCATCCAGGCGGGCGACGAATCGTTGCAAACCGGCCTGCAACTCCAGCGTGCGGCCATCCCCGCTCAGATTCAACAACACGGCTTCGACGCGCACTCGGACAGCATCGTTTTCGGGCTGGAATAGATTGGTTGCTTCCAGCGCGCGAGCGGCGGGCACCGGGGCCACACCGATTTTCCGCGCGAGAGCCTCCTGCAAGACCGGCGATGGTCCGGTCAGGCTCGGAAAGCCGACCACTTCCACCAGGTCGCCCGCGCCGAGATTCACGTTTTCTTTCGGGATGAATCGAAAGCCATTGGTTCCCTCCATCGCATAATACTCCCCTCCGCGTTCGGTGACGATTTGGCCGGAGACTTTGACCTGTCGGAGCGCGCTGGCCTGGGGATCGAATTGAAGCAAATCCATCACGCGTTTTGATGTCACCGCAAACGGATCCGCCGGTGCCGGCTCAATCACCGTCACCGCCGGCGCGTACATGCGGATTTCGTTGACGTTGACTTCGTGTGTGTGCGCATCCCAAGATGCGAACAAACAACCCTGCAGCCGGATGAGCGCGCCTTCACAGGGTTTCAAGGCGGCCCCGTTCGTCATGCCATTGGCGTCATAGACCAGAACATTGATCTTGCCGCCGTGCGTGAGCAGCGTGACGCCGTCCGCGCGAACCGTGGTGACAACCCCCTCGATCTCCACGAACTCCGTGTCCAGGCTGCCGTTGATCAACTGGTCCCAGTAGGGATGCACCGGCGGCGGCAATTCCCCGGTTCCGAGCCGGTTGATTCGGACGGCATCCACCCGCGGGGCGAACTCGCCCGGATCAGTCACGCCTTCAACTTCCACCAACTCCCCCACCTGCGGCGGTTCTCCGAGCGACGGATTCCAGCTTTCAATGTAGATGCCTGCGGTGTGGTCCTGGACCACGGCGGCAGAGAATCCAGGCAAGGCACACGTAACCACACCACGGATTCGCACCTGTCGGCCATCTGCCGCTTCCTTGCGGGTCAACCCATGAACCTGTGCCGCATTCGTCAGTGCCGGAGATGACAACACGACGGCCGGCGGTGCGAACGGATTGGTTGCCACAGACTCCGCAGCCCTGCCTTGGAAAGCGGCGGCCAGGACCAGAAACGCGATGGAGACGACCATGGTCTGCCGGCGAAAATTGAGCGCACTGCGTGTCATACAATCTTCCGGGCTTGATGCAATGAAGACGCTAATACAATCGCCTTGCGACGGAAAGGCAATTGAACTCCTCTGGGAAAACGGTGGAGTGCCATTTGGAAAAAGAATAAGCTATGTGACACGCAGATAGGTGGAATACTGCTCGTCCCCAATGTCGGTAAACGGCAGCAGCTTGAGTGGCGTGGCAGCGGTGTTTACCTGCCAGCTTTGCCGGTCCAGCCTTTTGGCAGCCAGCAGGTCTGAGCGGGTCAACGCCGGTTGCGAGTCCGTGATAGCAAACAGCACGAGCGGCCCGGAGAGGAGCGCGACGGTCTGTGGATGCTGCGGGTCAATAGGTTCGAGCCGCAGCGGTGTTGGCAAATCCAATTCGACGCGGTCGCCGGTGTCCCACTGGCGATGAATCGCCGCAAAAGTTCCGGGCGTTGTCTCTGTCCGCAAGCGGCGGCCGTTTACCGAAATCGAAGCGCCCTTGGCCCACGCGGGAATCCGGAAATTCAAGGCCAAACCCACGGCCCGGGAAGTTTTCACAGTAAACTGTACCACGCTGTCAAAGGGGTACTGACTTTCTTGCGTCAGCACAACCTCGGCACCGTCTTGTTTCCATCGCAATGTGGAAGGAATATACAAATTCACCCAGACGCCATGCGCATCGCGAAAGTAGGTGTTGATGCGATAATCGGCTGCGACCTGAGGCAGCGTGCCCGAACAACAAGCCCAGTGTTGATCGGCCCGGTAAACCTTGCGTCCCTTGAAGTTGTAGTCGGAGTAATAATAGGTTCGTCCATCGGGCATCAGCGGTTTCGCGCCCAGCACGGTGTTGTACATCACCCGCTCCATGCTGTCTCCGTAACGCGAGTCGCGGGTTACCCGCAGCAGGTAGCGCGTCAGCTTGAAGTGCGCATAGGAGCCGCACGGTGTTTCAAAACTTGCATGGGTGTTGGTGAGGCTGGCATTAACGTCCGGGCTGTCAGGAGCGCGGAGTGTCTCATCCGGCCCCCAGCCTCCGGTGACAAAGCTTTGTTCCGAGAGCATGTCAAAAGCGTTCCTGGCGGCGCGCAGATACTTCTCGTCACCCAGAGTCATATAGGCTTGCATCGCCGAACTCAAGGAATTCACATAGCTGTAGGCGTGCCTTCCCGCCAGGATATTTTGGCCTTCAGCCAATGGATCGTAATAGACATCGTCCAGATATCGCCGCGCGAGTTCAAGATACCGCTTCCCCGCGCTGCGCTTGTACGCCAGAAAGAGATTTTCTGAAATCGTGTAGGACTCATCCCAGTTCCAATAGAAAGGCTTGTTTGGACGCCAGGCGACTCCATGTTCCACCGCATGCTTCGGGAAATGGGGCAGGGCGGTGTCGGTGGTGCGGTCGAGAATCACGAAGGCGTCGGGGTCGCCAACATATTTATGCGAATCAATCAGCCCGCAGACGATTTTGTCATAGCAATAGGTTGGGAAACGGTTTTTGTCATAGTACTCGCCCGAAATTGTTTGCGCATACAGGCGGTTCAAACGCAGTACTTTGTCTCGGGTCGCTCCGTCCCGTTTGATGGCGTACCAGCGGGCGAGCGCCGAAACCCACTGGCCGAAAGTGCAACTGGGAGCGAAACCTGGCGTGTCTTTGCCCCACTCGTAGTCGGGATCGTAATGATACCAGCCGCCCAAATCCTCGCCCGGAGCCGGCAGGCCGCTCATTTGGCGGAACGGTTTCAGCAGGCTGTCGTCGCTCAACCCCATCAGGACGCGATGCGTTTCTTCCAGTTGCTTTTCATGAAGGTCGCTCGCCAGTTCCACGTCGCCGTAATCAAACTGCGCGAGCGGTGGCAATGCCGGGTTTGCGGCGAAAGTACCTGCGAGCGAACGGCCGGGCAACGCCATGCCTGCAGCCGCGAGTGAAACCGACTGCAGGAATCTTCTGCGGGAAATTTCGAGTGAAGGGAACATAACTGTTTTCTTCATAAAGTGAGACCTCTGCAAAACTCATTTGAACAGGGCGGTTGAATCGAAGTCAGAGAGACATGGAAACGATGAGCAATCCTCAATTGGGACTTTTGGACAGCCTCATGCCTGCGGTGCCGACCAACGATTTCTTGGAAGGGCTGGATCACGCGCTGGATTTCAAACCGATTGAAGCGGTGCTGCACCGGATGTATCCGGCCACCACCGGCCATCCGCCGCACCCGCCGCTGGTGCTCTTCAAAATGAGCCTGCTCCAGCATTGCTACGGGCTGTCGGATCCGCAATGCGAGGAGTTGGTCGCCGACCGGATGAGTTGGCGGCGGTTTGTGGGGCTGGGTTTGCAGGACAGCGTGCCCGATGAAACCACGCTGGTGCGCTTTCGCCAGCGGCTCATCCGTTACGGTCTGCAGGAAAAACTGCTGGCGCTGGTCAACCATCAACTGGAACAAAAAGGGTTCATCCTGAAAACCTGCACCCTGGTGGACGCCACGCTGTTGCAGGCGGCGCGTCGCGCCCCGAGCCGGGCAGATAAAGGAGGCGGCGATGACGACGCGGGCTTTACCGTCAAGGGCGGTCAACCCCACTACGGCTACAAAGCGCACGTGGCCGTTGACCGGGATCAGACGGTGATTCGTTGCGTCACCTTGACGGACGCCAGCGTTCATGACAGTCAGGAATTTGAAACCGTGGTCAAAGGGGATGAGGAAATGGTCATGGCCGACAAAGCCTATTGGAGCGCTCAACGCGCTCGTTGGTGTGAGCGCCGGAAAATCGGCAACGGCATTTTGCGCAAAGCGTTTCGGGGACAGCCCTTGGACCGGACGACGGTGCTGTTCAATGCGGTGATGAGCCGGGTGCGGTGTGGGATTGAGAAAATCTTTGGCTGGTGGAAGCGCAGCACGGGCTACGGGCGAGTGCGGTATGTGGGGCGCGATCCCAATCGGCTGGAGTTGGAGTTCAAGAGCATCTGTTGGAACTTGAAACGGCTGGTGAGTTTGACCGGAACATGAAGCAAAACATTCAGAACGCCCGCGCGGCGGACAAAAAAGTTCAAAACGGTGGCTCACATCGCCGACCGTGGCGTGCCGCCAAACCCATTTTTCGTTGAATAATGACTTTGACATCAAATCAGCAACTCAAACGACCTTTTGCAGAGGTCTCAAAGTGATTATATCATAGCACACCTACTCAGCCAGTCGCTCATGTTTAAGCACGCGATAGCCGAAGGGCGCAAGTGTTAGATTTGCAGTTGTCGCCTCGCCAGCAAGAATATCACTAAAACCGTCCCCCACGTTCACCATCACTGGCGAGTCGCCGTGGTTGAGCAGGAAATAAAAATCCGTCGTGCCTTTCGTGCGGCGCGTCACCTCGACCTGCTCCGGCACGTCAGGCAGCAAAGGCTTCAACCCGATTTCGCCGGCATATCGCTTCATGAGGTAACGCGCCGCGTCCAGGTTGAAGAGCGAGCCGTAATAAACCGCCTTTCCCTTTCCGAACTGTTGTTCGGTTGCTGCCGTCGAGCCTTTGAGATAATCGCATTCCCACCGGCCAATTACCCGCGCCGTCGTGGGATGCAGCACCTCGGCAAAGACCTGTACCGGCACCGCGCTGCCGTCGTCGAAACGGATGGCGTTGTTGGTGTCGGACGGCGGCTGATAGGTTTGGAACGAGTCCAGTTCAACGCCGAACAGATTCGTCAAGCCGATGGGAATGGTGTCCATGGTGAACGCATTGTCCCGATTCTTAATGGCGCTTTCGGCGGACATGACGAGCGTGCCGCCTTGCTCAACAAATTCTCGCAGCCGATTCGCCAGTTCAGGATCCATCAGCGCCAATTGGGGCGCGAATACCAGCTTGTAACGGCTCAGGTCGGCGGTCGGACTGACAAAATCAATGTTGTACCGCTGCTCCGAGGCGGCCTGGAACAATGCGGTATAGACCGCGCCGACGTTTACTTCCTTCGTCAGAAATTGATAATCGAACACCCACTCATCCTCGAAGTCTTTGATTGCGGCGATCTTCGAAATGATTTTTGAACCGAAGACCTGCGGCCCGATTTTTTGCATCTCCAGCCCTTCTCGTTTGAAGTCCTGGAATCGCTCGCGCGGAACATTGTCGTGGTCGAGCACGCCAAACCAGTATTCCTCCGCGCCGCGCCGCGCCGAACGCCAGCGAAAGTGCAGCAAGCTGTCCGCGCCAAGCGCCACTGCCTGCATCGCCCAAAGGCGCATCTGACCCGGGCGCGGCGTGCGCAGTAGATAAGTCTGGCCGGCGGGTCCGGTTAGTTGCTCCATGATCATGAAGCGCCCCATGAAACCGCGCACCAACGTCAGTTTGGCGCCGGTCGGATATTCGGGTGAATCCTCGAAGGTCGGATAATTGTCGAACGCGTAAATGTCGAGATTACGGCTAAAGGTGTAATAGTTGATGTTCTGGAAGACGCCGTTGTGTGTGAGGAAATCGTTGGGACAATAGCGGCGGAGAATTTTGACCTGCTCGTTCAAGTAATCCGTGGCTGAATCTGAGATAAACCGCCTGTAATCCAGCATCAGCGCCGGATTGTGATAGGCCGGCGTGGGAAAAGGCAGGTCAATTTGGTCCCAGTCGGAATAAATCTGGCTCCAGACCACCGTACCCCAGCGCGTGTTCAACTCATCGAGCGTCCCGTACTTTTTCTGCAACCAGGTGCGGAACGCGGCGCGGGCACTGTCGCTGAAATCTTCCGGGTCCTCGTTGTTGATCTCGTTGTCAATCTGCCAGCCGATGACGTTGGTATTGTCACGATAATGCCGCGCCAGCGCCTCGACAATTTCCCGGAAAAATCGGCGATAGATGGAACTGTTGTAAGAATATTGGCGGCGCGATTGGTCGTTCACCCGCTGGCCATCGTCGAGCACGTTGAGAACTTCCGGATATTTGTGCGTGAGCCATTTGGGCGGCGCGGCGGTGGGTGTGCCGAAAATGGTCTTTATCCCATGACGGCCAAGCGTTGCAATGGCGCGGTCGAACAGGCTGAAATCATAGTGTCCTTCCCGCGGCTCCATCAGTGCCCAGCCGAACTCGCCCATGCGGACCGTATTGACGCCGCACTCCTGCATCCGCCGCGCGTCCTGTTCCCAATAGCTCTCCGGCCACTGCTCCGGATAATAGCACACACCGAAGTGAAAAGAATCGTAGCGGCTGGTCGTCTGCGCCTTCAAACCGCCGGAATCCAAAGTCGCGATGGCCAACACCACCGGAAGCAGGCGCAGCAGGGAGGGCGGCAACTGAAAGGACGCTTTCCAAATCATGAACCATCGTATTTATACATGATTCTTTGCCGCGTCCCTATAGCTCAATTGGACTATTCTTTCAGCACCAAGCCGTGAATACAATGATTCTGCATGTATCGCCTTCAAGTTTTGCTTCTCACCCTTGCTGCCTCTGTGACTGGCTTGTCCGCCACTCCGCGTCAAATCACGTCACTCGACTTCGACTGGCGATTTCATCATGGCGACATCTCCGGCGTTTTGCTCGGCGATTCGACCAATGCGAATTTGTCCCCAGCGCCAGATTTTCTCAGTGCGGCCTACAACGATTCCTCGTGGCCAAGAGTCAACGTTCCGCATGATTACATTGTGGAAGGCACATTTGACGCGAAGGCTGACGAAGCGCACGGTTACCTGCCGGTTGAACCAGCCTGGTATCGGAGGACGATTTGGATTCCCGCCGCCGACCAAGGCCGCCGGCTGTGGCTTGAGTTCGACGGCGTGTACCGCGACAGCCAGATGTGGCTCAATGGTCATTTTCTAGGCCGCCACCCCAGCGGCTACACCAGTTTTTGCTACGACATCTCCGATGCAGCAAAGCCCGGCACGAACAACCTGCTGGTCGTGCATGTTGATCCAACCCAGTTCGAAGGCTGGTGGTACGAAGGCGGCGGTATTTATCGGCACACTCGCCTGATTTCCGTCGCGCCGACGCACGTGATGCCTTGGGGCGTCCGTGTGGTTGCCAAGGTGAATAACCCCGGTAACGGCATTCAGGCCGATGCGCGGCTGCAAATCACCACCACCATCGCGAACAATGCAGCCACTGCCGACCGCGCCACCGTGTTGAGCGAGGTCCTCAACGGCGATGGCGCAGTGGTGGCCACAAAACAAACGAGTCATCGTCTTGCGGCCAACAGCAAGTTTCATTTTCAGCAGTCGCTCGCGTTGCCCAAGGCAAATCTGTGGTCCTGTGAGCGCTCCTATCTTTATCGCCTTCGCACCAGCGTGCTGGTTGGCGGCGAGACGGTGGATCAAGTCACCACACACTTTGGCGTACGTACCATCCGTTTCGACCCAAACCACGGATTCTTTCTGAATGGCCAACCCGTCAAAATCAAAGGCACCTGCAATCACCAGGATTTCGCCGGCGTGGGCATTGCCCTTCCGGACCGCCTGTACGAATTTCGCGTGCAGAAACTCAAGGAGATGGGCGCCAATGCCATGCGTTTCTCGCACAATGAAATGGCGCCCGAACTTCTCGACGCCTGTGACCGCCTCGGCATTTTGGTCATGGCGGAAAATCGTCATCTGGGTGATTCGCCCGAAATTCTCGGCGAACTGGACAGCCTCGTGCGGCAGGATCGGAACCATCCCTGCATTGTCATCTGGTCCATCAGCAACGAGGAAAAGGAACAGGGCAGCGAATTGGGCGCGAAGCAAGGGCGCGCCATGGTGAAATTGATCCGGCGTTTGGACGATACCCGGCCGATCACCGCCGCGATGAACAACAGCATCGGCCACGGCCTGACCGAAGTGATAGACGTTCAGGGTTTCAATTATCACCCGGAAAATTATGACAAGGTGCATCGCGAGTTTCCGAACAAGCCATTAATCGCAACGGAAATTGCGGCAGCCGTCAGCACGCGCGGTTGTTATGCCCGCGAGCCGTTTACGGTGCCCAAAGACACAGCCAACTACGAAGGCAATCCCGCGCTTTGCCAGGTGGCGGCGTATGACGTGAACGCGCCAGATTGGGCCGAGACTGCCGAAGAGGCGTGGCAGGCGGTCGCCGAACGACCGTGGATGGCGGGCGGCTTTGTATGGTCGGGCTTTGATTATCGGGGCGAGCCGACGCCGTTTGAGTGGCCCGCAGTCAGTTCCCAATACGCCATCATGGACACCTGCGGCTTTCCCAAGGACGTGTATTATTACTACAAATCCTGGTGGACCGATCAACCGGTGTTGCACTTGTTTCCGCATTGGAACTGGCCCGGCATGGAAGGCAAGGATATTGACGTCTGGTGTTACAGCAATTGTAAGCAGGTGGAATTGTTCCTGAACGGGCAAAGCCTTGGCAAAAAAACAATGCCGCAATATTCGCATCTGGAATGGGAGGTCAAATACGAACCGGGCACCTTGAGCGCCAAAGGCTACAACGACGAAGGCAAAGTCATCGCCGAAACCAAGGTGGAAACCACCAGCGCGCCCGCCGCCATCGCACTTGAACCGGATCGGACAATCCTCAAAGCCGACGGCACGGACATTTCTCTCGTCACCGTGAAAATCGTGGATGCTCAGGGTCGCACCGTTCCCGTGGCGAACAACCCAGTGACATTCAAAGTCACCGGCGCAGGCCACTTGCTCGGCTTGGGCAATGGCGACCCGGCTTGCCACGAACCGGACAAGGGCAATCAGCGCAGCGCCTTCAATGGCTTGTGCCTGGCCATTGTCCAGTCGTCCCGCACACCGGGGGCGATAACAATTCAAGCCGACTCACCGGGTCTCAAATCGGGTGCCGTTGTCATCGAGACGCGTTGAAACCAAATTCGAGGCAAGTCAATACACCAGCACCAGCACCGCCGCGTGTAGCAGCGAACGTCAGTTCGCTCTAACTTCAGAAAGGAATAATGAGCGGACTCACGTCCGCTGCTACGAGGTAGGGTCGTCTCGCCGAGACGACTGCGGACGGCTGGGCCAGCCGTCACTACCAATCAATAGACGAGGACAAGGACAGCGGCGTTTTGAGCAGATTTCACCACATCCTGGAACTTCAGGGTGGCCGTCTGCATAGACTTCGGCGCTTTGAGCTTGGCCTCCACGTCTGGCACCGATTCCAGAAATGGGAGGGATGCCGTGTCGGCGTCCCTGAAATTGGGGACGGCAACATGCCGTCCCTCCCGGCTCTTGCCCGCGTAATTCAATTGGTGGCCGTCCGCAAGGACCTCCGGCAACGCCCCGCTCCTGCTAGCGTGCCGATGCATCCGGTAGGGCGCGGCACTCCGTGCGCGCCGTGGTGGTGAAATCAAATGCGTTGGTTGCAGTCAGCGGCGGGCAGGGGACTGCCCGCCCTACCTTTGCGCCTTCGTCCCGCCTTCAACAAAGCCAGATCATTGGCCGCATCCACCTGAACCACTTTGGCACAATCAAACCCGCGCCCGTGCGCAAACGAACCTTCGTCGCATCCTTCACCACCTGATAATTGAAAATCAAATAACCATCGTCCGTGATGAAAAACACCGTGCCGCTCGCCGCTGGATTTTCGGATGAAATTGAATTGTCAGAAGTTGAACTCGGATTGTGCGGCAGATTGGACAGCTTGATGCTGGGGAAAACCTGGAGCATAAAATAAGTTGCGATAGTTCTGGCCAATTACCGTGTTTGACACCACGCCAAACCAGCCCATAGTTTTGGCCGTCATGTTCGATCTCCTGGCACCATACGACCCCGCCGGCAACCAACCGAGAATTGCGAGGCGATGCATAATCTCTCGACGGGCCGGGCGGATTGTGCAAAAATGGACGGGCCGTGACCAAGCGAAGTGCATCTGGCAAAACAAGTTCAGGAAACGGCGTTGCTGCCCGCCGGGTGAAAACGTCCTCCGCCGGATTGCGCGCGACATCCGCCCCGCACGGTGATGCGCTCTTGCCGCAGAAATATCGGGAACTGATCCGCAAACACCTCGGCCAGCTCCTCGACAGCCTGTTCGCCGAGTTCATCGGCCTCCATTTCCACATCGCCTGGGCGCCGGCCTCGCCCCGGCAGTGGGATGCCCGGACCCTGCCGACCGCCTGCTCCGTCTGTTGCCGGTTAAGCGGCTCGCCCCTGTTGCCGGATTGCCGGACTTGCGGGCCAATCCAACTCGCCCGCGCTTTGAGCGCGCACGGGGACGGACACCACTTCACCTGCCGTCTCGGGGTTCGCAATTACTGGTTTCCCATCCGGCTGCGCGGCGAGATGCTCGGTCTTGCCTATTTGCAGGCCTTGGAGCACTTCACCCCCAGGCGTCCTGTCTGGAAACGCCCTGCCCGCGGAATGCACCCCCGTCGCGGCCGGGAGGACGCCAGAGTGATGAGCCGTTTGAAATTCGCCCGGGCCGCCCGCTTCCTGCGGTTCATCGTCCAGCATTTGCAGACTTCCAGCCTGGCCGACTTGCAGAAGGGGGAACTCGGCAACGTTCAGCGGGTGCTGGGGGTTTTTGAAAATGTCCAGAAGCGGCTGCGGAAAAAACTCAATGGCTTGATGCCGGCGATCCGCGAGATTCCCCCGGTCGCACAACGGCAATCCCGCCCCGAACGGATGGTGCAGGCGGTGCTGGACCGCATTCAACGGGACTACGCGCAGCCGCTCACGCTGCGGCGGTGCGCGGGCGACCTGGGGGTGAACGCCGCCTACTTGTCCCATCTTTTTTCCCACGCCGTTGGCCTGCCTTTCAAAACCTGTCTCACCGAGGTGCGCGTGGAAAAGGCGCGGGTGCTGCTGGGCGATCCGGCCAAAAACATTTCCGCCGTCGCCAGTGCCGTGGGTTATGCCAGTGCCAGACCCTTCCGCGCCGCGTTCCATAACGTCACCGGCATTTCGCCCAAGCTGTGGCGCGAAACCTTGCGGATGAATCCGCAATGACCCGGAGCGCGGACCGCCGAGTCCGCCAGTTGGAAGGTCAAAAGCGCCGAAGAATAAATCCGCCACGGCATGACCATAAAAGCTCCCTCAACGAGCGGACAAGGCTGTCCGCGCTCCTTTTCCGCTCAAAACCTAAACAAACGTCCGCTTTTCCAAACTTTCGGACTCTATACAGATTTCATTTCGGGTTCATAATCGTATTTGTTGAAAAGGGTTCGAGGGCACTGTGCCCTTGAACGTCAATCGGGTGGTTGGGTGCCATCCGAAAAACGAATTACGTTGTAGGCAATGAAAAACAGATCGGAAGGCATTTCTGCCAAACTCAATTTCCATTCGGGAGTTTATTCGCGTCGCCGTTTCATTAAGCGCCGGGCGCGGCGCTCGTAATCTTGATTCGCGGTCGGAAAACCGCGTGCTTCAATTCTATTCTCACGGAGCATCCCAGGTAATGCGGGCAGTCCTCTGCCTGCCGCAGCCCGGCGCGCACGGAGTGACGCGTCCTACCGACTTCTGCTTTCTGTTTTCCCATTTCTGCTTTCCGCTTTCTGCTTTTCGTTTTAAACCGAGGCTCCATCCCATTTCTGCTTCTCGCCGCGCTGTCGCGCCGTCGCAGCGGGTCCGCTTTCCAATTCTCTCACCATCACCACCTAAAAACCTGACTTTATGAAAACCAAATTCATTTTAGCCTTCAGCTTTCAGCCTTTCACATTCGCCCTGCTGGCCACGCTGGCCTTGGGCCTCACCGCCCTGCCGGCCCGCGCGCAGGACAACAACGTGACCATCAGCGCCGCCGCTTTCCAGAGCATGGTGTATGGCGCAAACCTGCACACCCAATTGGCCTTGAAGCCCGAACTGCAGGCCTGCCTCTCGACCATGCTCCAAATGCAGCGGCGGAACCCCAACGCCGACCCGATGGCCCTGGCCGACGTGTCCCGCCAGGCCCTCCAGTTCTACCGCACCAATGAGCCGGTTTACCTCCGCACCAACGGCTATCCCGATGAAATCCTGGCGGCATATCTGGACGCCCTGCGCAATATTTCCGCGCATACCAACTTCGTTCCGGCCAACCTGACCATGCTCAATTACTTCATGCTCGGCCCGGCTGATACGAATTACCTTGACGCTACCAATGTAAGCTCCTCAGTTTTGGATTTGATCAACTCGGCCGACCAGCGCCTGTCCTCGTGCGAAGGCGAGGTGATCACGCGCCAGACCTTGGTGGACGACTGCGTGGCCCGCGCCCAGGGCAACGTCGCCTTCGCCACCGCCATGGACAGCCTGCTGGTGCCGGAAACGGGGGTTTCGCTCCAAGACACACCGGCGGGAATCATCGGCGACACCAACTCGCCGCTCTACGACAGCCCGACCATGCAGACGTTGCTGGCCTTGAGCGAGAAAAGCGGCAACGGCAGTGTGACGGTCTCCAGCAACCAATTGATGACCCTGTTCGGCACCGAGATGCAGACCATCTGGGACACGGCCAACACCAATCTGGCGATGCTGGCGCAGATCAACCAAAGCTACCCGGACCTCCTGGCCGCCCTGACCAACCAGGCCGCCATTGACGCCAAAGTGCAACTTCAAGCCACAGTTCAACAACTCCAGCCGGCCAAGCTGGCTTGTGCCACCGCTGCCGTCTTGGTCCAGTCCCAGCTCCTGCCGGTAAACACGAGTTCGGCTAAAATCGAAGGGTATGTGACCACCGCGTCGGAACTCGCCGTCGGGATTGGCGAACTGGCTTCTGATGATAATCCAGCAGGCGGTATTGAGGAGACGGTGTCGGGCGGTATGGATGTCGCCAACGACATCTTCGGCACTCAATCCCAAAAGGACGTGATGGCAAATCAAATCAGCAACATCCAGACCCTGATGGGGGATTTAAACACCAACATAAATCTCCGCTTCGACCAGGTGGACGAGTCACTCACGAACATTTTCGACACGATGAATCAGCAATTCAGCCAGATTACAATGCAGAACGAAGACAATGGTCAAGCACTCGCTAATCTCCAACAAAGCGCGGACGACATCCTCAGCAGTCTGGTGACCGTCCAGTCCAGCCTCGACCGCATCGAAGCCGAAGATTTCGCCAGTTTCAGTGCCGCGCAGCAAGACCAAATCATCGGACCAATTGACAATGATCTCCTCTATGCAGTCCAATACCCCGCCACTCGTGGAACCTTGCCTGAGGTGGGTTTTGGCAGCAGTGGCGGTGGTTACGAAGCAGACGAAGGTCTCTTCTACAAGTATGCCCTGAATGATGCCAACGACGCCATCAGCTCTCCCTCCAGTTCCCTGGATTTGTCAGCTTCAGATCTTCAGCAACAGCTCGCGGCCAGACCTCTGGACGCCAACCTGAACTACATCCAACAGTTTTTGACAGATACGCTGGGCGTGAACACGGTGGGAACACCCGGTAATCCCTCCTACTTGTCCAATCCCCAGGAATGGTTCATTGCCGCCTATGCCTACCTGCAACTGGCCGGGGAAAATCCGATGTATTTCCGCAAAGACGCATCCCAGCAGAGGGTTTCCAACATCATCGGCCGGGGACATAACATTGCCAATTTCTGCAGCAGCCTCACGCTCACCGGCACCAACATCAACTGGAATCTCTGGAACGCGCTGAAGGCCAACTACTCTGGTGATCTGCTTAACTTCAACGCCCAAGTCTCGGCCACCGAGACGGCGTATGCCAACACCGCCAATTTCAACCTGGGCGCCTGGCGCCAATGGGACGCCGCCGCCCCGCGCGTCACCACCACGGCCACGACCGTGCTGGGCGCACCGGCAGTTCCGTCCAATATTCAACTAGAAGAAACCAACACCAGCATTGCGGCGGGGGGCTACCACGGTCTGGCGCTCAAAGCCGACGGCACGGTCGCCGCTTGGGGAGATAACACCTACAGCCAGACCGACGTGCCCGCCAGCGCGGCCAATGTCGTCGCCATCTCGGGAGGTTACTATCACAGTCTGGCGCTCCTGGGCGATGGCTGCGTGGTCGCCTGGGGGGCGGGAACTAACTACTCGGGCGCCAACTGGAATTATGGGCAATCCGTGGTTCCGTCGGGTGCCACCAGCGGTGTCATCGCCGTCGCGGCGGGGGGTTACCACAGCCTCGTGCTCAAGGCCGACGGCACACTGCTGGCTTGGGGCTTGGACACCTCAGGTCAGACCAACATCCTTGCTGGCGCCACCAATGTGATCGCCATTGCGGCCGGGCACGGGCACAGCTTGGCGCTCAAAGCCGACGGCTCGGTGGTTTGCTGGGGCGATAACAGTTATGGTGAGACCAATGTCCCCCCGCAAATCACCAACGTCGTCGCCATCGCCTCTTGGGCTTGGCACTGTCTGGCGCTGCGGGCGGATGGCGCCCTCATCGGCTGGGGACGGAATGACTTCGGCCAAGCCACCGGGGTGCCCAATGCTCCGGCCGGGCAGGTGACCGTAGGCGGGCTGCCCGTGACCAATGTGGTGGCCATCACGGCAGGCTTTCTGGATTCCCTGGCGGTGCGCGCCGACGGCACGGTCGTGGCTTGGGGAGCGGGAGAAACCAATAACCCAAGTGACGGCAACGACTTTGGCCAATCAATTGTGCCGCCTGACTTGAACAACGTGGTGGCGGTTGCGGGGGGCTTTGGTTTCAGTCTGGCACTCCAGGCCGACGGCACGGTCGTCGGCTGGGGAGACAATACGTACGGGGAAACCAACGTTCCAGCCGGCCCGTCCAGCGTGGTGGCGATTGCGGCAGGATATGCAGATGAGTTCGGTCTGGCGCTCCAGGCCGACGGCATGGTCGCCGGCTGGGGAGACAATACGTACGGCGAGGTCAACATTCCCCCTGGCTTGAACAACGTGGTGGCGATTGCGGCGGGCGGTGATTTCAGTCTGGCGCTCAAAGCCGACGGCACGGTCGTCGGTTGGGGAGACAATGGTGAGGGCCAAGCCACGGGGGTGGCGAACACCGTTTCGCCTTACATTTCTTCCGGGATCGTAACCCCCAATGGCCAACCGCTGTCCAACGTGGTGGCGATTGCAGCGAGCGATGATTTCAGTCTGGCGCTCCAGGCCGACGGCACGGTCGTCGGCTGGGGATACAATTATGACGGCGAAGCCACGGGGGTGCCGAACTACGTTCCGCCTTACATTTCTTCCGGGACCGTGACCATTGATGGGCTACCGCTGACCAACGTGGTGGCGATTTCGGCGGGCTGGCATGACACTCTGGCGCTCCGAGCCGACGGCACGGTCGTCGGCTGGGGATGGGACTACGATGGTCAGGCTACTGGCGTGCCGAATAGAGTTTCGCCTTACATTTCTTCCGGGATCGTGACCATTAAAGGGTATCCGTTGACCAACGTGGTGGCGATTTCGGCGGGCGGTGGGCAGAGCCTCTTCCTGACAGCCGCCGACACCGGCGGGTCCACCGGGAGCGGGGGTTTATCGTTTGCCATGGCAGAGATTCCCGCCAACGTGGTATCTTTGTTCCAGAGCTGCAACCAGAACACAGCTAATAAACTCGCCGGCACCGGGAGTCTTCTGGACAACGCCGCCGGGTCACTCGTCGGCGATAAGCTGCTGCTGGAGGATGTGCTGGAACTGGGAATGCCCTACACCCTGGAGCGTGATGGTGTCCTGCACGGTTTCCTCTACGGCAGCGAATCGTTGGTGGACACCGGCGCTGCCACCGATTTCTTACAGGCCCAGAATGCCCTGCTCCAAGCCACGCCCAACGCGCCGCCCCAGTCGCTCACGGTCGAGAGCGCGCTCCGCTACGTGTGCTTTCAGAACGAACTCAATCAGTGCCTGACCAACCTGCAAGCGACCGGCCAGCCGGAAATCCCGCGCCTGGTCGGCCAAACCCTGCGCCTGCTGAATCTGTTGAACGACGCGTGGACGGCGACCAACAACACGCCGCCTCCGGCGCTGGAGGTGTTGAGCGTCAGCAACAAACCGTCGCTGCTCCTCTATGGCGAACCTTATGTGGATTACATCCTGCAATCTTGTGGTTCGTTGACTGCTCCCAACTGGACCAACACGGCCATCACGGGTTGGCAGGACGGGGAAACGAACGCCATGCCGTTTTCCAGCAGCCCGCAGGGTTACTATCGGGCCTTGACCGTGGTGCTGCCGACGCAGTGATCAGGGAAGGCAGATGCGGCGGGCAGTTTCCTGCCCGCCGCCGACTGCCAGCGAAGCCCCCGCAGGTTTCTACCGGCTGAAATGGCCGTAAACGGACACTGAGAGAAGGCAGATGACCGCGCCGGGAGTTTCACCGACGCGGCGGAATGAGGACGCAAAGAGTATTGCGCGAATTACGGTTTTGCGTGATGCTTTGAGCCATGAGCGTCGCCGAACTGCCCATCCCGATTGACCGCGAAAAAATCGCGGCCTTCTGCCGCGCGCGCGGCATCCGCAAGTTGAGCCTGTTCGGCTCGGTGTTGCGCGATGACTTTGATCCGGCGCGCAGCGACGTGGACGTGCTGGCGGAGTTCGAGCCGGACGCGCTGAAAGGCGTCGGGTTTCGTTACTTCGGCTATGGCGAGGAACTGGCCGCCATCCTTGGCCGCAAGGTGGATTTTTGTTCGCGGCTCAACCAATACATTGAGGCGGCGGTCCGCCGGGAAGCGATTCCGATTTATGAGCGCACATGATCCGCAAGTGACGTTGCGGCAGATTCAAGACGCGGCCCGCCGTCTCCAGACGATTTGCGCGGGCAAAACCAAGGAGCAGTTGCTGGCCGACTGGCTGGCGACCGCCGCACTGGAGCGTTTTCTGGAAATCGTGGGCGAAGGGGTGAAGCGGCTGCCGATGGATTTGCGGTCGCAGCATCCGGAAGTGCCGTGGAAGGAAATCGCCGGCACCCGCGACCACTTAAGCCACGGATACGATGACGTGGATTATCAAGTCTTGTGGGACGCGGTGCAAAAGGATTTGCCGGGCTTGCTCGCCACGATCGAGCAGATGCTCAAGGATTTGGATTAGACTCGAAAGCTCCACGGGGCAAGGGCGGCGGAGCGTTTGCCGCGAATTTCAATTGCCGATTGGCTTTTTCCTTTGCAACGGCTGGTTGTTTGTTATACTCCGCTTATCGTGGTCAATGTTCTATCAAGGCTGTCGAATGGCTTTGAGGCGTGACCGCCAGTGCGCGCAGAAGGAACAGGCAGAGCAGTTCACACCGGCCTGGGGAACCATGAACAGGCGAACAGTGTCAACTAGGGCGAATGCCGAAAAGGACATCGTCTCACGGGCAGGAAACGCACTCGTTTCGGGCCGGACCACGCCATTCGCCGAACGGCTCCGCTCCAGCAAATACCGTGAACTGACCCGGAGGCATCTCGGCAGACTGTTCGACAAACTCTTCACCGAATTCACAGGGCTTCATTTCCACATTGCCTGGACGCCGGCCTCGCCCCGGCAGTGGGATGCCCGGACCCTGCCGACCGCCTGCTCCGTCTGTTGCCGGTTAAGCGGCTCGCCCCTGTTGCCGGATTGCCGGACTTGCGGGCCAATCCAACTCGCCCGCGCTTTGAGCGCGCACGGGGACGGACACCACTTCACCTGCCGTCTCGGGGTTCGCAATTACTGGTTTCCCATCCGGCTGCGCGGCGAGATGCTCGGTCTTGCCTATTTGCAGGCCTTGGAGCACTTCACCCCCAGGCGTCCTGTCTGGAAACGCCCTGCCCGCGGAATGCACCCCCGTCGCGGCCGGGAGGACGCCAGAGTGATGAGCCGTTTGAAATTCGCCCGGGCCGCCCGCTTCCTGCGGTTCATCGTCCAGCATTTGCAGACTTCCAGCCTGGCCGACTTGCAGAAGGGGGAACTCGGCAACGTTCAGCGGGTGCTGGGGGTTTTTGAAAATGTCCAGAAGCGGCTGCGGAAAAAACTCAATGGCTTGATGCCGGCGATCCGCGAGATTCCCCCGGTCGCACAACGGCAATCCCGCCCCGAACGGATGGTGCAGGCGGTGCTGGACCGCATTCAACGGGACTACGCGCAGCCGCTCACGCTGCGGCGGTGCGCGGGCGACCTGGGGGTGAACGCCGCCTACTTGTCCCATCTTTTTTCCCACGCCGTTGGCCTGCCTTTCAAAACCTGTCTCACCGAGGTGCGCGTGGAAAAGGCGCGGGTGCTGCTGGGCGATCCGGCCAAAAACATTTCCGCCGTCGCCAGTGCCGTGGGTTATGCCAGTGCCAGACCCTTCCGCGCCGCGTTCCATAACGTCACCGGCATTTCGCCCAAGCTGTGGCGCGAAACCTTGCGGATGAATCCGCAATGACCCGGAGCGCGGACCGCCGAGTCCGCCAGTTGGAAGGTCAAAAGCGCCGAAGAATAAATCCGCCACGGCATGACCATAAAAGCTCCCTCAACGAGCGGACAAGGCTGTCCGCGCTCCTTTTCCGCTCAAAACCTAAACAAACGTCCGCTTTTCCAAACTTTCGGACTCTATACAGATTTCATTTCGGGTTCATAATCGTATTTGTTGAAAAGGGTTCGAGGGCACTGTGCCCTTGAACGTCAATCGGGTGGTTGGGTGCCATCCGAAAAACGAATTACGTTGTAGGCAATGAAAAACAGATCGGAAGGCATTTCTGCCAAACTCAATTTCCATTCGGGAGTTCATTGATGATTCAGAAACCATGTCCTGTGGACATGGTTAGAGGCAAAGGCTAGGCCAAAGGAACTGCTCATGGTAATTCGGTTCTCGCGTTGTCCCCACAACGAACGAGAAAGGAAGAACACATGAGCAGATTCCGAAAGCAATCGCATACGATCTGGTATTGCGAATATCACATTGTTTGGTGTCCGAAGTATAGGTATCGGGTGTTGGCAGGGAAGATAAAAGAGGAGGCGGAGTTGTGTATTCGGGAGCAGAGTCGGCAAATGGAGTGTGAGGTGGTGGAGTTGAATGTGCAGGCCGATCACGTGCATTTGGTGGTGATGATTCCGCCGAAGGTGCGGATCTCGGATTACATGGGGCGGTTGAAGGGCAAAAGCGCAATCCGACTGTTTGGGGCGTTCCGCGACCTGCGGCGGCGACCGTATTGGGGCAACCACTTCTGGGTGGAGGGTTACTGTGTGGGCACGGTGGGGTTGGATGAAGAAAAGATACGGAAGTATGTAAAATATCAAGAACAGCAGGAACAGAGACAGGAAGAGTTTCGGTTTAGCCGATAACGACAAAACCGGGGATGACGCGCGTGGCCCAGCCCCCTGTGGGGGCTGGGCTTTGCCCCCTTATAGGGGGCAGATTCAAAACCACGCGCTTTGCGCGTGGTTTCTTTATTCGCGTCGCCGTTTCATTAAGCGCCGGGCGCAACGCTCGTAACCTTGATTCGCGGCCAGCAACCCGCGCGCCTGAAATCCATTCCCCCGTAGCAGCCGAGGTCACGAGGCTCCATCCCATTTCTGCTTTCTGCTTTCTATTTTCTCACCGTCACCACCTGAAAGACTAACTTTATGAAAACTAAACTCCATTCTTCATTCTGCATTATTCATTCAGCCTTGGCATTTCTGGCGGCCTTGGCCTTGTGTTTCACCGCCCTGCCGGCGCGCGCGCAGGACAACAACGTGACCATCAGCGCGGCGGATTTTCAGCGCATGGTGTACTCCGCCCAACTGGAAGCCCAACTGGACTTGAAGCCCGAACTGGGGGCTTGCCTCCAGACGATGCTCGAAATGCAGCGGCGCAACCCCAACGCCGACCCGATGGCCCTGGCCGACGTGTCGCGCCAGGCCCTCCAGTTCTACCGCACCAATGAGCCGGTTTACATTCGCACCGGCGGCTATCCCGATGAAATCCTGGCGGCCTATTTGGACGCCATGCGCCAGATCCTCGCGCACACCAACTTCGTTCCGGCCAACCTGACCATGCTCAATTACTTCATGCTTGGCCCGGCCGATTACAACCCGACCAACACGACTGGCGATTATATCTGCTCGCTGGCGGATTCGGGCAACCAGCGCCTGTTCTCGTCCGAAGGCGAGGCGATCAAGCTCCAGTCCTTGGTGAACGACTGCGTGGCCCGCGCGCAGGACAACGCCGCCTTCGCCGCCGCCATGGACTGGCTGCTGTTGCCGGAAACGGGTGTATCGCTCCAAGACTCCCCGGCGAAAATCATCGGCGACACCAACTCGCCGCTCAACGACAGCCCGACCATGCAGACGTTGCTGGCGTTGAGCCAGGCCAGCGACAACGGCAGCCTGACAGTCTCCGCAACCAATTGATGAGCCTGTTCGGCACCGAGATGCAGACCCTCTGGGACACCATCAACACCAATCTGGCGGTGCAAGCGCAGATCAACGAAAGCCAGCCGGACCTCGCGGCTTACCTTACCAACCAGGCCGCCATGGATGCCAACATACAGCTTGTAACCGAAGTGCAACAAGGCCAGCCGGCCAAGATTGCTTCGGCCACCGCCGCCGTCCTGGTCCAGTCTAAACTCATTCAAGCCGAGAATCCCGCGATTGAGCTTCCTGCGCAAATACAGACGGTTGTAAGCAGTGTAAACGAGATCTCCGAGGGCCTTGACAAATTATCGGACGACAAGGCCACCGGAATCGCGCAAATGGTGGCCGGAGACAACATCATTGGCGCCGGCCTGGATATATTCAACGCTTTTACTGGCGCTCAATCCCCCCAAGACAAGATGGCGGACCAAATCCAGAACATCCAAACGATGGTTGGGGATTTAAGCATCAATATGAACTACCGCTTCGATCGCGTGGACCAGTCACTTACCACCATTTACAACACGATGAACCAGCAATTCAGCGACATCGAGATCACACTGAACGCCCAAGGCCAAGAAATCGCCACTCTCAATGGCAGCGTGGACGACATCCGCAGCAGTCTGGTGACCGTGCAGGACGACCTCGCCGGTCTCGAACAAGAGATTTTTGACGATTTCCTTGCGTCCGTGCGTGTGCCTTTGGTGGATGAGATGAACGACTGTCTTTTCTGGAATATGCAAAACCCAAACACGCCCATGGGTTATTCGCTGGGTGAGTATAACTACCTGGAGATGGAGGGTGACTTCTACAATTATGCCACAGAGCAAGCGGAAAACGCCCCCTGCTCTCCCAAAGGCTTCACGGATTTTAGCGGCTCTGGTATTGTGAACCAACTTACCCTTGGACCTACTAACACATTGGACAACAGCCTTAATTACATTAAAGAATGCCTTCCTCATCTCGGCGTAAGCACGGCGGGAACCGAGCCTCTGGCCAACCCCCGGGACTGGTTCACCAGCGCCTACGCCTACCTCCAATTGAACCTGGAGCATCCGATGTTTTATCGCGAGAAAGGATATGTGATTCCCGCCATCAAGAGTCAGGGGCAAAACCTCAACAGCTTCTTCAGCAGCCTTACCTTCAGCCCGGGCACCACCAACATCAACTGGAATCTCTGGAACGACGCGCTGAAGAACTACTATTTCACCAATCTGAATGCCTTCAACACCCAAGTCTCGGCTTTCGAGTTGACAACCGCCACCGCTTCCAATTTCAACCTGGGCCCCTGGCGTCAATGGGACGCCGCCGCCCCGCGCGTCACCACCACGAACACGGCCGTGCTGGGCGCACCGGAGGTTCCGACGATTCTTCCACGAGAGGCCGCCACCAGCATTGCGGCAGGCGGTTACCACAGTCTGGCCCTCAAGGCCGACGGCACTGTCCTCGGCTGGGGAGACGACTCCTACGGCCAGAACGAGGCTCCCGCTGGTTTGAGCAAAGTGGTGACAGTTGCGGCGGGCCTTGATCACAATCTGGCGCTCAATGCCGACGGCACCGTCCTCGGCTGGGGAGACAACAGCGATGGCCAGACCAACATTCCCGCTGGTTTGAACAACGTGATGGCGATTGCGGCGGGCGCGGCCCACAGTCTGGCGCTCAAGAACGATGGCACGGTCGTCGGCTGGGGAGCCGGCGGCCCGGGAGCTACCGGATATGCCCTGTCACTTGACGGCACGAACGATTATGTGCAAGCCCCGGCTGGGATTTACTTCAACACCAATTTCACCATCGAAGCCTGGGTTTATGTGCGAAGCTACAACTCGTGGTCGCGTCTGCTTGATTTTGGCAACGGTGCGCCTTCAGACAACGTGGTGCTTGCGCTTAGCTCGGTAACAACCGGTCTTCCGTCGTTAGATGTTTTCAGCGCCAGCGTGCCAAACGGTCAACAGATCACTGCGCCCAGTGCCATTCCAACCAATCAATGGGTCCACCTGGCCGCCACGTTGGAAAACGGCACCGCCACACTTTACATCAACGGCGTGGCTGTAGTCTCCGGCCCGGTGGCGGCACCCAACGCGTTGATCACTCGAACCAATAACTATATCGGCCGCAGCAACTGGTCGGTAAACTCCTACGCCAATGCCATCTTCGACGAAGTCCGCATCTGGAGCGTGGCCCGCAGTCAGGCGGACATTCAGGCCGACATGATGCATCCGTTGACCGGCTCGGAGCCGGGCCTGGTCGCGTATTGGAAATTCGATGAAGGCTCCGGCACCAATGCCGCCAATAGCGCGTCCACCGGCAGTGCCTACAACGGTACGCTAAGGCACGCCGCCGCCGACCTGGGTGACTGGCTGGGGCGAATTCGGCCAGGCCACCATTCCTCCTGGCCTGACCAACGTGGCGGCGATCGCGGCGGGTGCCTGGCACAGCTTGGCGCTTCAGTCCAACGGCATGGTCGTGGCTTGGGGTTTGGACGACCACGGCCAGACCAATGTTCCTGCCGGCTTGTCCAACGTGGTGGCGATTGCGGCGGGCGATTATTTCAGTCTTGCGCTGAAGGCTGATGGCATTGTCGTTGGCTGGGGAGACAACTCCTACGGCCAGACCACCATTCTCCTTGGCTTGACCAACGTCGTGGCGATTGCGGCGGGCGCTTGCCATGGTGAGGCGCTGAAAGCCGACGGCACCGTGGTGGCTTGGGGCCGAATCTACGAACGCCAGTGCCTCGTGCCGCCAGCACTCACCTGGCGCGGGGCGATTGCGGCGGGTTGGGACCAAGGACTGGCACTCAATGTTGATGGCACGGTCATCGGCTGGTCAGACGGCAATTACGGCGAAACCAGCATTCCCGCCAGTGCGACTAACGTCGTGGCGATAGCTGCAAGCAGTAGCTCCGATGAGTCGTATAGCCTGGCACTCAAGGGCGACGGCACCGTTGTCGGGTGGGGTAACAACTACAACGGCCTGACCAACATTCCCCCCAGCGCGACTAACGTCGTGGCGATTGCGGTCGGCGGTTTCCACAGTCTGGCGCTCAAAGGCGATGGCACCGTCGTCGGATGGGGCGTGGGAGGCCCTGGAACATCGGGATTTCCGAACTATGGCCAGACCACCATTCCGGCTGGCTTGAATGACGTGGTGGCGATTGCGGCAGGCGGCTACCACAGTCTAGCGCTCGAATCCGACGGCACCGTCGTCGCTTGGGGTGCCGGAAATATCAACAATCCAGTTGATGGCGTTGATTACGGTCAGTCTATTGTTCCATCAGGCTTGACCAACGTGGTGGCGATTGCGGCAGGCGGGTTCCACAGTCTGGCGCTCAAGGCCGACGGGACGGTCATCGCCTGGGGATTTAACGGCTACGGCCAGACCAACGTTCCCCTTGGCTTGACTAACGTGGTGGCGATTGCGGCGGGCTATTATCACAGTCTGGCGCTCAAGACCGATGGCACGGTCGTCGGCTGGGGACTCAACACCGCCGGCCAGACTAACATTCCCGCCGGCTTGACCAACGTGGTGGCGATTGCTGCAAGCGGTGACTCCGATGTGTCGTGTAGCCTGGCAATCAAAGCCGACGGCACGGTCGTCGGCTGGGGAAGCTACAAATACGTCTTCATGCCCGCCATTGCGGCGAACGTGAGGGCGGTTGCTGCGGGCTATTACCACAGTCTCGTTCTCAAGGCCGACGGCACCGTCTTCGGCGGCCAAGCCCCCATTCCCGCCAGCACAAGCAACGTGGTGGCGATTGCCGCTGGGGCATGGAACAGTTTGGCGTTGAAGGATGACGGCACCGTCGTCGGCTGGGGAGACAACTCCTACGGCCAGACCATCCCTCCCGCTGGCTTAAACAACGTCGTGGCAATTGCGGCGGGCTACGAACACAGTCTGGCCCTCAAGGCCGACGGCACGGTCGTCGTCTGGGGAACCAACAGCGTAGGCCAGACCAATATTCCTGTCGGCTTAAATAACGTGGTGGCGATTGCGGCTGGCCAATACTACAGTCTGGCGCTCAAGAGCGACGGGACGGTCTTCGGCTGGGGAGACAACTACTACGGCGAAGCTACGGGCGTGCCGACTACCGGTGGGTCACACTACTCTTCCGGCCTTGTTACTCTGGCAGGGCAAACATTGTCTAATGTGGTGGCGATATCGGCGGGATCTGGATGCAGTCTGGCGCTCAAGTCCGACGGCACGGTCGTCGGATGGGGAGTCAATAACTACGGCCAGACCAACATTCCAGCCGGCTTGACCAACGTAGTGGCCATTGCAGCAGGCCGTTTTCAAAGTCTCTTCCTGACGGCCACCGATTCCGGAGGGTCAGAAAGCAGCGGGGGCTTGTCGTTTGTCCGGGCGGAGATTCCGGATCGGGTGGTGACCTTGATCCAAGACTGCAACGCGAGCATGATTACTGAATTGGGCTACACTGGCAGTGGTTTGGACAACGCCGCCGGGTCACTCTCCGGTGCCAAGGTGTTGCTGACGGCGGTGCTGGAACTGGGAATGCCCTACACCCTGGAGCGCGACAATGTCCTGCATGGTTTCCTCTACGGCAGCGAATCGTTGGTGGACACCGGCGCTGCCACCGATTTCTTACAGGCCCAGAATTCTCTACTCCAGACCAACGCCGACGCCCCGCCCCAGGCGCTCACGGATGAGGGCGCGCTCCGCTACGTGTGCTTTGCAAACGAACTCAATACGTGCCTGACCAACCTGCAAGCGACCGGCCAGCCGGAAATCCCGCGCCTAGTCGGCCACACCCTGCGCCTGCTGAATCTGCTCAACGACGCGTATGTGCCGACCACCAACACGCCGCCTCCGGCGCTGGAGGTGTTGAGCGTCAGCAACAAACCGTCGCTGCTCCTCTACGGCGAACCTTATGTGAATTACACCCTGCAAAGTTGCGGCACATTGAGCGCCCCCAACTGGATCAACACGGCCATCACGGATTGGCAGGACGGGCAAACGAATGCCATGCCGTTTTCCAGCAGCCCGCAGGGTTACTATCGGGCCTTGACCGTGCTGCCGCCGATGCAGTGATCAGGGAAGGCAGATGCGGCGGGCAGTTTCCTGCCCGCCGCCGACTGCCCGCCAACGCGCCAACCTTCTTCTACCGGCTGAAATGGTAGTGAGAAGTGGAAAGTTGAGGGCGTAAAACCGTATGCGGGTCGCGTCGTTTTGCGGGGTTTGGCGTCGCGGGCAGCAACGAATCTCCCATTTGAAACGGACGTGCCGGGTCAGACGCATACTTTCAAACTCCACTCCATTTGCCTCAATCATCCATCCCAAAATGAATACCGGAAAAGAGTCCCCGTCCGCCTTCATCTGATTTCCTTCATCGCCAAGCTTCGTGCGTGAGTCACGCGCCCCGTTGCTCCTGCGGCATTCGGAATTCCGAATTCGGAATTGAAGACAAGAGCCTCGTGACCTCGGCTCCTACCGGAAACCTGCCACGTCGGCCTTGCTGGAAACCTAACTTTAACGGGGTTTAATGTAGTGTGCCATTGTGTCCTATTTGGCTGGCTGGAGCGGCCGGATTTTGAGTGTCCAATGGCACACATCCGACTCATCTCCCACTCAACTCCCACTCAGGTCTCACTCAACTCCCTGATAAGTCCGATCCCCTGTTTTCCAGAATTCCCTTGTTTTAAAGGGAATTTCGATGGTCGGGCAGGCGGGGAAGGAAGTGTCCAAATGTGTCTCACCTGACGGCTCAGTTCCGATATTGCTGGTGTTGCCGCCATGCGGATTGCGGCTAGAGCGGTTCAATCTAGACTGTAGCCATGAGTGGAGCGCGGGCTTCAGTCCGCTTCAATGTGCATTTGCAAGAGGACGCTGAAGCGGCGTGAACGCCGCGCCCCTGCACAAAACGGCTACAAAATTTGTTTAACCGCTCTAACGCCCGGTCTTTTGGTTGCGCAAGGTGAATTTGCCTTTCCATTCCACGCGGTCGGCCCGCGCTTGCGTGAAGTATGTGGAATCGAATTCAATCGTGTCGCCCGGCTTGAACTCCGTTTTGCCGAACAGCTTCGCCGGCAATTCCATGGCGGCAATGTTTCGTGTGTTCATGTACTGGCCGGCGAGATTGGCGATGCGCACGGCCGGCTCATCGCAAATTGGCGGCCCGCCCGGGCCAAGACGGACGTGGATTGGCTTGTTGGTTTCGTCAATAGAGACGATCCACTGGGCGCGATCTACTTCTGGCACAACGTTGTTCCGATAATAATCCGCTTCGGCGAAGTCCTGCGCGTACAATCCGAGATAAACGGCCCGCTTGTTCCAGCATACATACAGGTCCGCGACGGGAAATTTCGAAACCGGTTTGACGAAGCCGCGCGCACGGTCCCAATCCGCCAGCGCAAGCCGGATGGTAAAATGGCCTAACGGATCGCCTGGTGCGGGGGGAACACCGAGCGACGCGTCGGGAAGCGCGGGGTGCGGCTCACCCTTGATTGCCATCAGATTGAGCGATTGCGCTGTTGCAGTGAGCAACCGGTAAGGCTGGTCATGAATGTCCACCAGCCCGAAATCGTAATCCTCTCCGTCGAAGCGTCCATGCGTCGGCTCGTCGTAATATTGAAACCAGTCGGCGCCGACGACATAGGGCGTTCGCAGCAGCGCTTCCAGCGTGTTGCGGAATCCGGCAGCGCGTTCCGCTTGCGTGGTCACAACTGGAAAGGTACTTACGTCATTTTTGTTGCCGCTGCGATTTTGTTCCGCAGACATATAGAACTCGCTGACGTAAACGGGCTTGCCGGTCAACGCGTGGAGTGTGCTGAGATAGAAGCGGGGGAACGTGCCGTCGTTCCACGCGGCGTTCAGATTCATGGAGACCACGTCCACAAACGGTCCGGCAGCCCGCGCCACTTCCGGATAGTAAAATGACTGGTAACGGTCGCCCAAAACCAAACCTCGCGGATCGTAGGTGTGGATGATTTTGCGCACGAGCGAATAGTAACGCCCGGCCATCAGGCCGAGAAAACGCCGGTAAACCCGGATGCCGCTGCCGCCAGGCCGAAGATAAAGCATGCCGTGCTGGTCGAGTTCTTTGAAACTCGAGACGCCTTCAGGCTCGAAATCTTTGAGCAGTTCCGGCCAGTTATTGTGGTACGTCTTGCGAAGCAGTTGGACCAACCGTTGGCGCTGGCCGCTCGTCGGTGGCTGTTCCAAGGTCATCTTGAAAAGCGTCGCATTCCACCAACCCATTTCGTTGTCGCTGTAATAACCGAGCAGCCGCGGATCGTGGCGCAGCGGCAGAATCTGGTCGCGTGCGATCTGGTACATCCGCGCAATAATGTTCGTGTCCCACATGTCCAGCCACGGCGCGCCAGCCGTCATGCCAACGGCCAGCACGGGAATGAAAGCCACGTCCGCATCACGGCAATGCCGCAAAGCCGGATAATCGCTCCATCCGCCCACGGTGGTGAATCCCCACGACTTGAGCCGCCTCAGCGTGGCTTCGGCCCAGCGATTTGAATCCGCATAATGCTGGAACGCCGTATAGCCAGGATTTGTCGGGTTAAACTTTTCAGGCGAGAAGCCTTGGTTGACGCAACAAACGCCCAGCGAAAAAAAACGCTGGCCGTTGGGTTTGGCCAGCCAGGAAATTCCATCGCGTTGCTCAATGGAAAACGGGGCATTTGTATCCGCCGCCCCGCCGCGCAGAAGACTGAACATCAGCAGGCTCGTTATGATAATTATCTTGCGCAACATCAACAGAGCTTTTAGCGATTCAGAAAGTGTTTGTCATGGAAGAACATCGTCCGCAGGCAAGTCAGTGAATCAGATTCATACCTCCCAAATCAATAGTCCGACTGAGCTATCACCGATAGGTGATATTGGAAGTATCTTGAGCCGTACTTGGCGGGGCTGAAGAGTTTCCTTAACCGGAACCATGCCGTCGAAACGGGTGGGGAAACGGCGCGTGACTCGTGGCGCAAGGGAGCGCGGCATTGATGCCGCTTCAACGTGGGCAACCGTTTGGCGGGCGAGGGCGACAGGAGGTTCGGGAGTCGAAGCGGCGTGAACGCCGCGCTCTCCACGCGCTGGCACCGCTTTTCTGCTGCATGGTTCCGGCTGAAGGCATTCAATTACCACTTCTCGTGGAATCGCGCCGGGCGGCCATTAAGCGGTGCCGGAACAATGTGCCGCGCGCGGTGAGATAATAGCACGGGTCAAAGCTCTGTTCTGCGAATTTTGCCAACGGGCACAGGCACCCCCGTTCGCCCAATTGATGGCGGTTCTACTTCGGCAGCACGCGGTGGTAAATCCGCCACTCGAAGCCGTTCAGATGGAATTGAGGCAGTTCTCCAGCGGGCGCACCCGACTGTCCGGCAATCGGCACCGGCTTGAAATACCCGTCGTTCTCCAATTCCACATGACCCGCCACGGGCCGGTTGGAAAAGTTGATGAGCACGACAAACTCATCCGTGCCATCGGACCGTATAAAACTGACCAAATCCTTTTCATCCGAATTGTGCAGCCACGCCACGCGGTCGTTTTCGAAGCAGGGATATTGTTTTCGAAGGTTGATCAAGCTCTTGTAAATTTCGCGCAACGGCGGGCGGCCTTTGGGCTGCCAAAAGATTGTCAGCTTGGAGAACAGCGCCGGGTCGCCGGATTCGGTGGCGTCGCCAACCTCCATACCGTTATAAAGCACAGGCACGCCATTGAGGGTGAACATCAGGGCCGAGGCGGCGAGCGCGCCGTTGATACCAAAACGCGCCACTGCCCGCGCCTCGTCGTGGTCGTCGGACACCTGCATGTGCAATGCACCCTTCGGAAATTCCCGGCGCATATTTTCCCAAGTGGCCTCCAGATCGGAAGCCGGCGCACTGTCAATGAGAACATTATTCAGGCTGGCCATCAGGGGCCAGTCGTAGTCAATGTCAAAGGCCTTTGCCAGCAGACCGGGTTCGCTGGCTTCGGCCAGCCACATGAAATCCGGCTTGATCTTGGCGATCGCGGCCCGCGCTTTGATCCAGAAATCCACGGGCACTATGGAGGCGACATCGCAGCGGTATCCGTCAATATCACACTCCCGAACCCAGTATTCCATCATCTTGATCATGTAGGCGCGGAGTTGCGGGTTGGCATAATTCAGCCCGGCCACATCCGTCCAGCCGGGTGCCGGTGCGATGATGTTTCCCTGAGCGTCCTGTTTGTAAAAATCCTTGTTCGTCATCATCACGCTGTCCCAGGAGGTGTGGTTGGCCACCAAATCCATGATCACCTTCATCCCGCGCTGATGCGCTCCAGCCACAAGCTGCTTAAAGTCGGCCAGTGTTCCATAATCGGGATTGACGGCGTAATAATCCCGAATGGAGTAGGGGCTGCCATATTTTCCTTTGCGGAATTTTTCGCCAATGGGCTGAATTGGCATAACCCAGAGAATGGTGACGCCGAGATTATGCAATTCATCCAGTTTCGCGGTGACACCTTTGAGATCACCCGCGGGAGAAAAGTCGCGCGGGAAGATTTCGTAAATGACGCCATCCCGCAGCCACGCCGGGCCGCGTTGCGCGGTTGCCTGGGAGAAATTCTCGTCCGCCCGCGCCGCCGGCCCGACGAAGCATAGCAAAGCGCCAAGCAAAATGAAGAATTTAACCGCGCGAAACGCGCGATGAGATTGGTCGGTATACAAAGGTTTAATAATCATTGTGTTCATTATGAACGTATTCACAACTGCCACAACCGCACAAACATGCGGCATGGTATCTCATCCCAGACAACTTTCATGTCCTTTCAATCAATGCCACCAGCCTGGATGGGGAGCGCAGTATTCAACTCCATCTCCCTCTGAGCATAAGCAGTGTGCTCTTTGTTTCCGGATATTATGCGGATTGGCTGCTTCAGTTGCAATTCCGGTTCTATTCTGCCTGCACGCGATAAAACTGAGTGGCATTGGTGGCACCGCCGGTGTCGCTCAATAAAATGATCCTGCCGGTACCGGACAGGACCGGGCCGACGTTGACCCACGGTGAAGCGCGGTCGAGGCTGGCGCGGCGCTGGAGCTGGTAACTCCAGTTGGTTGCCGAGGAAAAACTCACCTGCACATTGCCGTCCGCCACCGTAATCGGCCCGAGGTTGAAAGCCGGCAGCGTCGGAAAGGAAGCCGGATTGAGCGGGTCCGTGCCATTAAGATATTCCGTAAGGTTCGACACGCCGTCGCCGTCTGCGTCATCCGAGCCGCGCGATTTGTCCGCTGCGGAACCGAGTGCATGCCCGAAATAAGCCAGCCGCCACCAGTCGGGAATGCCGTCCGTGTCGCTGAACACGTCGGCGATTTTGCGGACCTGCACGCCGGAAACGCGCGCGTTGTCTGCCGCACCGGGCGTAAACAATATCTGCAACTGCGAGTTCGTCACCGCGTTGGTGAAGACGAGTGAAATCGGGACGTTCATTCCGCCGGCGGCCGCGTAAATATCGAAATTGGTCAACACCTGCCGGCCCTGAATGAAGACGTTGAACTCGCGTTCGCCGGGGCCGCTCCAATAGGTTTCCGCCTCGAGCAACGTGATTTCATAGACACCTTCGGGGCAGTCAAACTCGTAATAAAATCCGTCGCTGGACGTGCTGTAACGCTCGCGCTGGTAAAGCGATTGTGCGCCAGAACAAACGCCGCTGATGTTGTTCGCGAGGACACCGTTGGTGCCACCGACATAGCCGAACGCGCCGAAGTTGTAGGGGGTGTCCATCAACCAGACGTTGCCGTTGCAATCGGTGACGTTTGCAGGATTGCCGCCGCTGATGCGCTGGAGGTAGTTGCCAGGCGCGTTGAAAAACAGGACGCTGGCGGTGTTCGTGGCCGAAATATTGCCGCTGGTGTCCGTCGCGCGCGCGGAAATCAGGTGCGGACCGTTGAGAAAATTTGAACTGTTCAGATTCATGCTCCAAGAATTCGTCCCGGTGGCGGTCACCCAAATTCCGTTGTCCAAAGCAATTTCAACCTTCTGCACCGCGACGTTGTCACCCGCCGTTCCCGAAATCAGCAAGGTTCCGGAAATCACCGCGCTGTTGGTTGGTGTGAGCAACGAAATGGTTGGCGGCGTCACATCCGCGATGCTGGCGGACGTGTGAAATTGCATTTGATACGGCGCGAACATCGTGTTGCCGGAAACCGCGTCCACTGCCGAGTTGGTGACGTTGACAAAAACAGTGGTCAGCGGGGGAAGCCCGGCGCCATCGGGAGTGAACGTCATGGTGTCACGCGCCGCCGACCACGCGAAGGTGCCGCCGACGGCGGGCGTCGTGCTGAACGCCGACTGGACGCTGTTGGTATCCATCGGCTTGCTGAATTGAAGAATGATCGGCGCGTTGATCGGCACGTTGGCGGCGGCGTGCGATGGCGAATTGCTTACGACGACCGGGTCGAGTGGCAGCAGTTGCGATTGCGCGATGAAGATTTTTGCCGATGTGCTCGGCACCGTGATGGCCGGCGTCTGCGAACTGGAATTTAGCGTGTAGGTCTCATTCGTATTCAGCAAATTCACCAGCAGCGTGCCACCGGGATACGTCAGAGTGCAGGGAGACAATATTTGACTCGCACCGGCGGTGTTGAAAACCACGAATACTTCCTGGGTGTTCAACACGCGGGAATAGGCGAACAACCCCGGCCCGGCGGAATCATTGGTTTGATTGGCGTATGAACCGAGCGAAATCGCGGGATAAAGCCGGCGGAAATTGTTCAGCTTCGCCACGAGTTGAAACAGCGGGTGCGTCATGTTGAAGCTGTCCACGCCCGCGAGGCCGGCGTCCTTGAACTGCCCGGCGAACATATCCTCGCGGTTATAGGGATCGGTGGCGCCGTTGAACGCCTGCTCGGTGCCGTAATAAAGGCACGGAATGCCGCGCGCCGTGTAGAGAAACACGAGCGCCACGGCGAGGCGATTGGTGGTGCTGGAGTTCAAAAAGCGCGGCTGATCGTGGTTGTCTAGAAATGTTACCAGTTGCATGCGCGAGACGGGGTCGTAAAGGCTGTCCACAGAATTGTAATGATTTTCGATCAGGGAGGTGGCGCTGCTGGCGTGAGCCAAAGACGCTGCTGACCAGAAAATAAAGCGGATAATCGAGCACCGAATCCAGCAGGAACGGCCCGCCGCTTTCCGTGCCGGTATAGTAACCGCAGAGCGACTCGCTGCTGTCATATACCTCGCCGAACATGAAAAAGTTCGGCTTGGCGCTATTCGTCGCCGCGAACTGATGCACCTGCGGACACCAGTATTGCCAGAAGCCGGTGTCCACATGCTTGAACGTGTCAATGCGGAAACCATCGAAGCCGGCCTGCTGAATCCAAAAATCGTAAATCGCCACCATGTTCGAGCGGACGTAAGGCGATTCCGTGCGGAAATCATCCAGCCCGTCCAGTTCGCCCAATTGGTAATGTTGAGGGGTGTTGTAATCAGGAATGGCGCCATAGTTGTGAAAGAGATTGGTCAAGGCGTTGTTGGCCGGGGTGTAGGTTGAATTGTAAATGTCAAAGGGCGACGCATAGGTGAGCGAACTGCTGCGGTACTTGAGCGTGTAGCCGGCCGGTGGAGCCAGAAAAGCGTCCCAGCCGGCATCAGTGCTGTAGATGAGGTCATCGCCGTGATTGCACACGATGTCGTCAATCACGAGCAGTCCGCGCGCGTGCGCCGCCGCGGTGAATTGCTGCAAATCCGCGAGGCTACCCCAGTGTGGGTCCACCTTGTAAAAGTCACGGCCTGCGTAGCCGTGAAACTGGCCGTGGCCGTTCAGCACCACGGGCGAGATCCAGATGGCCGTCGCGCCCAGCGCCTTGATGTAATCGAGCTTTTGTTCGATGCCCTTGAAATCACCGCCATGCACCGAGGTGGCGCCGGTGGCGGCGCTGTCATCGTAATTTCCGTCGGCGTTGTCATTCGAAGGGTCGCCATCGAAGAATCGGTCGGTGATGATTTGGTAGATGTTTTGTTTCTGCCAGAAGAGATTGGTTGTCTGTGCGTATGAATCTGCTGCAAGAATGCCGTACGCGACCGCAATACATGCGATAAAGCAAAGGCGCAGGACACGGACGGGTGAACACATGGGTTTTAAATGTGAACGTAAAAGACATTCGTATGCAAATCAATTAACTGTTCGCAAAAGCCGCCGTCGCTTGATTTTGACATAAACAACAAATTGTATCGCCGTCTTAAGTCGAATGCTACCGCACATATATGCGAGGATGACGTCGCGTTCGTTGCACCCCCAAAGCGGTAATCTCCTGAAGAACCCAGGGGCATTGACATTGCGAAAATTCCCGTAATGTCTAAATTGCCAGCGTGAAGCGACACCCCCACAAAGGGAAGTCCCGGCGACGAAACGAGCGGGATGATTTGCATAAACCGCCTGCCCGCGATGAGCGAACTCCGGTTCTCTCTCCGCGCCGACGGTGGGCTTTCCGCCTGATCGCCCTAGTGTGCGTGCCGCTGCTGCTGCTCGGCGGACTGGAAGCGACTTTGCGTCTGGCCGGCTATGGTTATCGCACCAGTTTCTTCAACAAAATTCGCATCGGCCATCAGGAATTTCTGGTGGATAACGAGAGCTTCAGCCTCAGGTTCTTCCCGCCCCAGTTAATCCGCTGGCCCACTTCCTTTCTTATGCCGGCGCAGAAGCCGACCAACACCTATCGCATCTTCATTCTGGGCGAATCCGCCGCGCAAGGGGATCCGGAACCGGCTTATGGCGCCTGGCGTTACCTTGAGGTGCTGCTGCGCGAACGCTATCCGGGGATACACTTCGAAATCGTCAACGTGGCAATCACGGCCATCAACTCGAATGTCATCCTCCCCATCGCTCGCGCGTGCGCCCGCCAGGAGGGCGACCTCTGGATCATTTACATGGGCAACAACGAAATGGTCGGCCCTTTCGGCGCGGCGACCGTGTTTGGCGCCAAAGCGCCGCCGTGGTGGTTGGTGCGGCTGAGTCTTGAAGTGCAGAAAACCCGCGTCGGGCAGTTGCTCATCACCCTGGTCCGCCAACTGCGAGGCAAACCCGCGGACGCTTCCTGGGGCGGCATGGAAATGTTTGTGGGCAACCAACTCGCGCCGGACGATCCCCGCCGGGAGGTGGTCTATCGGAATTTTCACCGAAACCTGCAGGACATACTGCGGGTGGGATTGGATTCGGGCGCCAAAATCATTCTGAACACCGTTGCGGTGAACCTCAAAGATTGTCCGCCGTTTGCTTCCTGGCCCGACACCAACCTCCCCGCCGCCGACCGTGCCGCCTGCGACAATTTTTACGCGGAAGGGACCGCGGCTGAACAACAAGGCCATTTTGACGAGGCCGTTCAATTTTTGGGGCAAGCCGCCAAACTGGATTCCGGGTCGGCGAACCTGCAATATCAACTTGGGGTTAGTTTGCTGCAACTGACCAACATTGCAGCCGCGCGCGAACACTTCCAGCGCGCCTGCGACGATGACGCGCTTCCCTTTCGCACCGACTCACGAATCAACGGCCTGATCGAGCAGGCCGGACGGCAATTCTCCAGCCCTGATCTTGATCTGTTTGATGCCGTGAGTGCGTTGCAATCCAGCGTGCCGGCACACATTCTGGGACAGGAAACCTTTTATGAGCACGTACATTTCAACTTCGACGGAAGCTATCATCTGGGCCGGGCCTGGGCCGGACAGGTTGAACGCTTCCTGCCGGACGCGGTCAGAAACCGCGCGACCGCCGGCTGGGCTTCGCAGGGAACCTGTGAACGCTTGTTGGGGCTGACGGACTGGAACCGTAGCCTGGTGATTCAAGAAACCATCATTCCGCGAATGCAGCAGCCGCCTCTAAGCACGCAGTTTAACAATGAACGACGGATGCAGGCGCTCAATGACCAGATAAAAGAATGCCGCGAACGAATGAGCGCGACCAACGCTGAAACCAACGCCCGCGCGATTTACCGGGACGCCCTGAATCACGCGCCTGGCGACTACATGCTGCATGAGAACTTCGCGGAGTTCCTCGAATACATCGGTGACTTCAAACGGTCGGCGTCCGAATGGCAGCAAGCGTGTGAGTTGTCCCCTTGCAATCCTTTCGCTTTTTGCCAGGCCGGCCGGATGCTGGCGCGAGCGGGTCAGGAGGCGGACGCGCAAGCCGCTCTTTTGAAAGCCATTTCCCTGCATCCCCGGTACTTTGAAGCCTGGCTGGCATTGGGCAAATCGCGCTTTGCCGAAGAACAGTATGAACCGGCCTTGAAAAATTACGAGCAAGCCCGGCAACTCCAGCCGAATGACCCCGGTGTCTATTATGAAATGGGCAGGACGTTTTCACTTTTAAAGCGTACGGCTGAATCCCTCAAATGTTTCCGGCGCGCGGTTCAACTCCAGCCGGGCTACTGGGAGGCGCATTATTGTCTTGGCGGAGAACTGGCCATGCAGGGCGACGTGCCTGCGGCCCAAAAGGAATTTGAAACCACCATTGTACTGCAACCCGCCTATGCGCCGGCGCATTTGAACCTGGGCGTGGCGCTCCTGAAACAGAATCAAGTGGACGAGGCGACCAGCCAGTTTCAGGAGACACTCCATTTGGATCCAGGCAACCGTTTGGCCGAGCAGTATCTGAAGCAGACCCAATTCCTGCAGAAACACGGACCTTAGGGAAACGCTGAATAAAGGCCGTTTTTGAATTTTCGATTATTGAAGCCCAGGAATGCGATTTTTTCTACAGTAAGTTGCGACTGGTTGCTCTGGTTTGGAGGTCAGTCGAGGGTGCCGCCCGCCTTTTTCCATCGATTTTCCTGGTGCGCGGGCGGGTTTTTCACGCCGTGGCCTGCCGCGCACCGATGATTACGTTGCGCCAGACCGAAGAGCGTGTGGAGTTGATGTCCGTTCTTGGCCAGTCCCCGATAACGCACTTTCCGGTGTCGGAAGATATTCTTCAGGAGGTGGAAGGGGTGTTCCACGAACGCACGCACTGCGGCTTTGGCTTTCTCAACCGCCTTGAGCGTTTCTTTTTCCACACCTTCCTTCATCGTTTTGATCGGGCCGCGTTTGCACGCGATCTGCCAGTCAATCGGCCGCTTCAGGGCCACGATCTCCGCGCGCTTCGCCACGCCGGTGTAGCCGGCGTCGGCGTGGACTTGGGTCTCCTGGCCGTGCAGCAGCTCCGCTGTTTTGGTGATGTCCGCGACGTTGGCCGCCGTGACGACCACGGTATGCACCAGCTTGCTGTCCCGATCGGCCCCGATGTGCGCTTTCATCCCGAAATACCATTGGTTGCCCTTGCGGGTCTGGTGCATTTCCGGGTCACGTTTCTTTTCCCGGTTCTTGGTGGAGGACGGCGCGGCAATCAGTGTGGCGTCCACCAGCGTGCCTTCGCGCAGGAGCAGGCCGCGCGCGGTCAGGTCGGCGTTGATGGCCGTGAAGAGGCCTTTGCACAGGTCGTGCGTTTCGAGCAACCGCCGGAATTTCAAGAGGGTGGTGGCATCAGGCACGCCCGCGGCCGCCAGATCAATGCGGGCAAAGCCCCGCAGTGCCTGACTATCATATAGCGCGTCTTCGAGGGCTTCGTCCGCCAGGCCATACCATTGCTGGAGGAAATACACCCGCAGCATGCGCTCCAACCCGGCGGGTGGGCGTCCGCGTTCACCCTTGGGATAGAAAGGCTCGATGACGGCCAGCAGCTTGCCCCACGGAATGAAGGCCTCCATGCGTGCGAGGAACTTCTCACGGCGGGTGATTTTCTTTTTATTGGCAAACTCGGCCTGGGAAAAACTGGGCTGATGCGTCATGCCTTGAAGTTTAGAAAACCACACCCACCGCGTCTGTATTAAATCGCAAGGCAGACAGATTAAATCAGCGTTTCCTTAGTCCACGGAGGATTATTTCTGTGGTGTGTGCAGCGCCAGCCAGCCCATGTCCGGGTCGGTGATGGAGCAGGCAATCTGGTCCGCTGTCGTGTAGTGCACGGTCTTGTGTGAGGTCATGACCGGCCCCGTCCACAGATGAATTTCGGCGTGGCCATCGGCAAACGCCAGCCCGCACGCGCCGCCATGCAGGTTGCCGGGCAGTTCGGTGAAGGAGGTCGTTGGATAAGAGGAGCAATACAGCAGGGCGTCGTCAATGCTGTCTGGAAACTCATCGCAGTAAACCCAACTCCGGCTGGGTCCCGGATTGATAAAATCCGACGATTTCTTGGCCACAAACCACTGGCTCCAGCCAAACGGGTTGCCGGGTTCTTGATACTTATCCCCGTCTCCAACCGCACCACTCTCAGAAACGCTCCGCATGCGTTGCGTCCAGCCCCGTGAGCCTTGCACCGCGCTGACATAACGATCAGCCGGACACTGGAAAACATTGAAGTTCTTGGCCAGATAACTGCCCAGCAGGGAATATTTGGGGTTTATCAAATAATCCGTATTGGTGTTGTTCGCGCCGGTGGTCCAGTCCAGCGTGCCGGTAATCCAGGAGGGGCTGCCCTTGAAAAGATAGGAGGGAATTACGTGGGGATCGCTGTTGTAGGGCATATTTTCGTTGTTGTCACCCGTGTACATGATGGTCGCCAGCATGAGCTGTTTTTTGTTGCTCATGCACTCGGTGGCCAGCGCCTTCTGCTTGGCGGCGCTCAACGCCGGCAACAGCATGGCGGCCAGGATGGCGATGATGGCGATCACCACCAGCAATTCAATCAGCGTGAACCCCGCCCGACAGGGCCTCAACTCCCTTGATGGTTGAAATCGTTTCAATTTCATATTGCAAATCACCCGCCCAACCGCCTGTTGCGGCTGGGCGGGTGTTCATTCAATCTAGCACGTCACTTATGGTTTTACCACCCGGAAGTACGTGTTTCCGCCGGCGGTGGGGAAGTTGGTTTCGCTGACGAAACCGTTGGTCCCGTACGCACCCGTGGTCCAATTGGTGCCGTCAGTTACCCAAAGGTCCTGCCAGGAGCCACTCGACAGACTTGACTTGGTCTGCAAATGGGCACCGGGGCGGCCCAGCCATGACACGGGAACATTACCGCCGGATGCCGCGCCAACAGACAGATAGGCGGCGCCGGCATTTCCGGAACTGAAATACGGCTCGTTATACGGATTGCCAAATGTGTCTGTAGGGAATTGGTAAGGCATGAGTTGTAGAGCACGGAGCACGCGGCTATGATTAGCTCCAGATGCAGCTTCATTATCCCCAGGGCCGCCAAGTAAGCCACCTTCGTCTATGCCGTATTTGTAAGTGATGTCCACCGAATCGGGGTTAATTATGATCGTGTTGGTATAGATCGAAGTCGAACCCTCCTGAATCATTTGGTATCCCGCCGGATAGGATCCCGGATTAATGCTTTCCCAGCCAAACCAACCTCCATTGAACACGCCGTTGATATAAACGTTATCCGCGGTCGGATCGAACTGGTGCCCGTCCGTAGCCGTTACATATTGACCGTTGGCATTCTTCATGTTCACGCTGAAAGTCACCGGCTGTGCCGTGAGGAAGTAATCGTTCAAAGAAGCGTCGTCCCAGAGCGAGGCATAATTGGTTCCATTGGGGTTCGTGTTGATCACAGTCAACAACCGGTTGCCGCCGCCAGTAGCATGGTCATATTCGTAAGAGCCAGTGTCTTTCGTTTTATACCTGAATTGGTACTGCTGCGCGGATCCCAAACCCATGGAATAAGCCGCGGTGCTGGTGTATATGTTGGTGTCGGCGGCCGTTGGATTATTGGTGCAAGAAATATCGCTCCAGCCATTGAAGGTGCCGTCAACACTAACCGTGGTCGGGTCAAAATTGGTGTCCGTGATGGACGGGACGGTCATGTCCACGCTGAACGTGACATTGCTGACGATAACTGGTGAGTATGCTGCATCCGAGAAGTACACCAGCGGCAGAGGCTGGGCGGGGGTAGCCAAAGCAAAAAAGCGGTTGCCGCTGTCGGGATCCGCGTTCAGCGTTCCGGGACTCTCATAATTGGCTGTCGAATTGACTGTGTTGTAGATGACGAATTTATATTCCTCGATTCCCGCCGGGGAGTTTGTGACCGGGAAAGTTTGTGTGTAAACATTGGTCTGCAATGATCCGCCTGGTTCAGTGATCACCTGCGTGAGATCATTGGTCAATACATAGACGTCATGCGTCCAACCATTGAACATCCCCTCAACGGTAGCCACGTCTCCGTTTGCGGGATTGAAATTGCCCAGATATATCTGTTCTGCCATGTCAACACTGAAGGTGACATTGCTCACTATCGGGGCTCCTAGGTCACTAAAATAGGGTGTGGGCAAAACCAAGGTCGAGCCGCTGGTGCTCGGAGTTCGGTAATTACGATTATCGCCTGAGTTCAGGGTCTCGTAGGTGTTAACGCCGCTACTCGTGTAAATAAATTTATACGTCACCACACCGGGGTTGGCATTGACCGTGTCCTGGACGGTATTGGTGTAAATGTACGGGGCAGTGAGGCCTTGCTCGATCAGTTGCACTCCGCCATTGCCGATCGGTCCGCCGGAGTTGGCCCAGCCATTGAAGGTTCCGCGGACTTCAACGGTCATCGTGGCCGGGTCAAAGCTTCCATTCAGAACATTCGAGGACATGTCCACGCTGAAGACTTCGTAGGTGCTTTGGGCGCTTGCCGTGGCCAAGCCTGCTGCAGCTAACAGCAGTCCGGCCAGAAGCGCGCGTTTCTGTGATTTGACAAACATGTTTTTCATATTTTTCATACGATTAAGGTTTCAACTTAGTGTTTCAACGGCAATAAACTATGGAGGTCATTTTTTAAACAGTACCGAGCCGGCTCTAATCGCGCAACCGCATGTTTGTGCGGGTGGGCAAACTGGTCATGCTCTATCGCTTTGGAGCCGGATTTTAGAGCGATTCGATCTTTAATGTAGCGCGGACATTCTTGTCTGCGGGTTTGCGGGACTTTCCTGTCCCGCGTTTCATCCGCGTAACCATGGCGACTGGAAAGTCGCCAAAACCCGCAGGCTGGAAAGCCTGCGCTACGTCATAATTGGAAACGCTTTAGGCTCTGCGAGAAAAGTCAGTTGTTGCAATCGTTTTGAAATCATTGGGTTGGAGCTTCTGCGTGCGGAAGCTCCCAATCCATCCTAGCCATGCAAGTATTTCACCACTGCCTCGGTCCGCGAGTGTACGTGCAGCTTTTCATAGACGGTCCGCACGTAACTGCGCACGGTGTCTATGCTGATTTTCATGCGGTCGGCGATTTCCTTGTAGGCATAACCCTTGGCCAGTTGATCGAGAAATTCCGTTTCCCCCGGTGTCAGCTGCGGCTTGGTTGAAACGCCTTCGGCGGGTTTGGAAAAGAACTGGACGACCCGGCGCGCCAGTTGCGGCGTCATCGGCGAACCGCCGGAATGGACATCGCGAATGGCTTCCAGCAACCGCGCCGACGCGGTACGCTTGAGCAGATAACCGCTCGCTCCGGCCTTGAAGGAATTGAACAGCGAGTCGCTGTCTTCATAGACCGTGAGCATCAAAAATTGTACTTCCGGCAAGGCGGCCTTCAATTGGCGGACGCATTCGTGGCCTTTCATCCCCGGCAGATTGATATCCATGAGCACCACGTCGGGCGGGTGGCGCGGGATTTCCTTCAACGCCGTCTCCGCGTTGGCGTAATCGCCGGCGAGTTTGAGGTTTGAGGCGCGGCGGATGAGCGCCGCGAGGCTGGTGCGGATGCCCTCGTCATCGTCCACGATGGCTACTTTAATCTGCATATCTTGGGCAACGGTTGCAACCACATCCTACTGATTGCCAGAACGGGGTCATTTTTCAACCGCATGAATATGCGATAGAAAAGACCTGCGCTCAAGTCCTTCGGCTGTGGGTTTCGTTTTGCAAATTCACGGAAAGTTTCACCGTCGTGCCGCAGTCGGGCGCGCTTTGCCATTCCAGTTTTCCGCCAATGGTCTCGGCGCGGCGGCGCATGTTTCCCAGCCCGTTGCGCAGGCCCTCCACCAGCGAGGCCGGATCAAATCCCTTGCCATCGTCCTGCACCAGAATTTCCAGCGTAGGTCCGGACACCTTCGCATGCACCTGGACTTCGCGGGCGCCGGCGTGCTTGAGCGCGTTGGTCAGCGCCTCCTTGACGATGAGAAAAATGTTATGGCGCATGTCCGGCGGCAGCGGCAGGGCGGGCAGGTCATGCGGCAAATCGAGCCGGCAATGGGTCGCGTTGCCGTCAAAGAGTTCATTCGCGAAATGCGCGATGTAGTCCGCCAGACTTTGCAACGAATCGCTGCCCGGTCGCACCGCCCAGACGATTTCCTCAAGGGCGCGGACAGTTTGGTCGGCGGACTGGGCGAGCTTGCCCGCGTGCGCCTCCACCTGTTCCGGGTTGTTCTTGTCCGCCTTGATCAGTCCGCTCAACAGCGACAGCCGCGTGAGCGACGAGCCAAGATCATCATGCAAATCCTGCGCGATGCGCGCCCGCTCCCGTTCCAGCGTGCTCTCCTGTTCGGCCTGCCGCAACTGAAGCTGGAACTTTTGCCTCTCCACCAGGCGCACGGAGACACCCACGCCCGCCAGCACAAACAAGGCAAGGAGTCCAAGGAACCACCACGTCTGCCAAAAACGCACGACGACAAAATCTTCAAACGAAGTTGCAATTGCCATGTCACTGAAAATCCAGCCGTTGCCGCCGTCATGTTGAGGGCCGCCGTTGCCGCCGTGACGGAGGCGGATTTGATCAAAAGAAGCGTTGGCCTTGAACTTCGTGGTGATGTCTTCCGGCTGATTTTCCGCCGTCGCGCCGTGGGTCAAATTTGGATCCAACCACACCGTCACCAAATCATCTCCGCGGGGAACGTATTGCACCCTGAAGACAATCGTGCGCGGATGATTATGGCTTGGCAATTCGTAGGGAAAAAACTTTCCCATGCCGGCCGCCTCCGGGTGGGAAGAACGCAAGTTGTATTCGCAGCCGTCGTTATAGGTTAACTCGCTTGGAGGCTTGTTGGATGGCCCGGTTTCCGCAGTATAAGCCGCGGAATATCCCCACGCCTCCATTGCATTGCCCACGCCCAATCGCATCTGGTTGCTCTCCACCAATTGAAACAACGCGTAATACGGCTCGTCGGCGGGGTCTGACAGCGGGTCCACGCGAAACCGGAAATAGAGCGCGTCGTTCGCCGTGTCGTCACGCTTGACCTTGCCACCTAAAGTGTCCGTTCCATCCGGTGTGGCATGAATTACCCGCGAGCCGGGGTCACTCCACAAAATGGTGGCGCCTGCCGGCATTACCGGCGCCACCAGCAACAGCAACGACACTGCCAACAATTGGGCAACCACCGACCGCGACATGGGATGATTATGCAGCCATGCCCCTTCCGACACAAGCGAACCATTGGATGTAAAATCCTTCAGCCGCCGCACATTTATGCGGTTGCCAGCGGCGAAATGCTCTGGCAATCAATGTGGATTATGAATCCATCCCGCCGAAGAGTTTTTGGAGAGGTTTTTTCCTTGAAAATCGCCGCCACGTGGTTGGTTCTTTTGTGGATTGTGGGTTTTTGCCTGAACATTGCCTTGGCCGAGCCACCGAACATCATCGTGGGAAATGTTCGCGTCCAATTGCTGTCGGATTCGCTGGTCCGGCTGGAATTGAGAGGTCCCGAAGGATTTGAAAACCGCGTCACGTTTCATGCCGTAAACCGGGATTGGCCGGGAACCACATTCACCACCAATACTGATGCGGGCGAGGTGGTCGTCCGCACAGCGAATTACACGGTTCGACTTCCACAGAATGCCGAATCGTTGGACGGTGTCCGGGTCGCATCCGCCGATGGCCGGACGCTTTACACCTATGACGGCAAGCTGGAAAACAACCGCTGGCTGCCCGGCCCGGAAGACAAGCCGCAAGTCTGGTGGTTTGCCGACACGCCGCGAATCGTTCCGCCGCCGTGGGGTTTGACTCCCGCGCCCGCGGGAGCCAAGCGGCCCGAAACCAGCGGCTGGGATTTGAGCAACGACGCGCCGGATGTTTATGTGTTTGTGCCGGGCGGAAATTATTTCACGCTGCGGAAGGATTTTCTCAAGCTGACCGGCCCGACCGAGATGCCACCACTGTTCGCGCTGGGCGCGTTCGACAGCCGTTGGTACGATTACAGCGAGGCGACGGCGTTGAAACAGATTGACGATTACCGGGCGCGCAAAATTCCCCTGGACGTGCTGGTGATTGACACGGGCTGGCGACAGGGCGCTTCCACGGGTTATCAACCGAACACCAATTTGTTTCCCAATCTGCGCCGGCTTTTCCGGGAAGCGCATGCTAAACACGTGCATGTCATGTTCAACGACCATCCGGAACCGGTGGCCAAAACGGCCCTGGCCCCGAAGGAGTTGAATTATCGTTACGACGGCCTGTCGGGTTTGTTGGATGACGGTCTGGATTTCTGGTGGTACGACCGCAACTGGATGGTCCATCTGCTGACGCCGGCGCCAAATTTGAACAAGGAAGTCTGGGGGATGCGGCTTTACCACGATATCACCGCACGTGTCCGACCGGAGCAACGCCCGCTCATCATGGCCAACGTGGACGGCATTGACAACGGCATCCGCAAACGTCCGATGGATGTCGCTTCCCATCGCTTTCCCATTCAATGGACGGGCGATATCGGACCAGGCTATGAGTTTCTGCGGCGCGCTGTGGAGAACGCGGTTTATTCCGGGGTGCAGTCGCTGTTTCCTTATGAGAGCGATGATTTGGGCGGGCACGTGGCCAATCCAACGACCGAAGAATACATCCGCTGGATCGAATACGGCGCGCTCTCACCCGTTTATCGCCCGCATTGCACGCATAACCTGGAACGGATGCCGTGGGTATTTGGCCCGGAAGCCGAAAGCGTCGCGCGCCGGTTCCTGGACATGCGCTACCGGCTGCTGCCGGTGTTTTACGCCGCCGCGCATGAGAATTATGAAACCGGCTCGCCGCTTTTGCGCCGGCTGGACCTGGATTATCCGCAATTCGCCGAAGCCAGCCGCAATGACGAATATCTCTTGTGCAAATCAATTTTTGTCGCCCCCGTGCTGCAAGGCTCGGCGCGAGTCGTCCCGGCCGACTGGCTGAAGACGCCGGAAGGTCAGCCGGGATTGAAGGCGCAATTTTTTACGAACGAAGATCTCTCCGGCACGCCGGTTTTGACCAGGACGGACGCAAACGTGGATTTCGATTGGGGGATGAACAGCCCCGCGCCGGACCTGCCGGATGAAAATTATTCGGCGCGCTGGACCGGAACCATCGAGGTGCCGGCGGCCAACGGTGACGTTACCTTGGCGAGCCTGGCGGATGACGGCGCGCGGGTGTGGGTGGACGACAAGCTGATAATTGACGCCTGGGGGCCGCACGCGGCGACCACCACGGAGGCTTCAACGGTCCTGACCGCCGGAAGGCCGCATCAAGTGCGCATTGAGTATTTGCAATTGGGTTACAATGCTGAGATGAAACTGCTATGGTATCCGGCCTCGGCCAGCAACGCGACCCGGGTCGCTTGGATTCCGCCGGGCAACTGGATCAACGCTTGGACGGGTGAAACCATTTCCGGGCCGGTGACGGTGACCAACGAAGTGGCGCTGGCTCAAATGCCGATCTACATCAAGTCAGGAACCATTTTGCCGCTGGCGCCGCAGATGCAATACACCGGCCAGAAACCGTGGAATCCGATCACGCTCGATGTGTATCCGGCAGCGGATGAAATCAGCCGGGCGACCTTGTACGAGGATGACACATTGACAACAGCCTACCAGCGCGGCGAGTTCCGCACGACGCCGGTTTCAGCGTCGGCGAACGAAATGGATAAAATTGTACGTGTGGAAATCGGCGCAGCCTCCGGAAATTTCCAAGGCGCAATGGAGGAACGCGCGTGGACGCTGCGGATTCATCTGCCGGTGGACTGGCTGAAAAATCTGGCACCGACGGAAATCAAGGTCAACGGCCAGAAAACCAACATACCAGTCCGCCGCCTCGTCCGCGCCGAAACCGCCATGCCCTTTGGCGACAAATCCGGCGCGCCGGATGGCGATGTTTTTGAAATCAGCTTGCCGGCGACGCCCGTCTCGCAAAGCCAGTCGGTGGAAATTTCTTTCGCAACACCGATGAATCGTTGATTGATTTGAATTTACGGCGCAACCGCCCGATAAAACCGCTGGTGGTAATTCGTCGCCTCCGGGTCTATGAGATACGTTGCCGCATTCGTGCTGAAGAAGTTCGTCAGCATCGTCCAGGTCACCAGATCACTGGATGCGTCAATGCGGTAGTCTAGACCCGGCGGGGCCATCAATACCAGGTTGAATCCCTCACCGTCAAAAGGCTGGTCCGGACCCGGTCCGATGATCATTCCCGTTACCGATGGCGGGCTGACCAGCCGGTAGAAACGGTGGACAAAATTCATCGCGGTGGGATCGGGCACGTCCATCTTCGCGTTGGTGCAGCCGAAGGTGAGGACGGGAACCCAGTTCACCAAATCCGTGGATGCCTGGAGCGTGTAATTATGCCCCACCTGGCCGAAGATGGTGACGTTGGACCGCCCGTTGGACAGGCATTGTCCGCCGACGACGTGCAGGTTGTCCCAGATTAGCGGGTTTTTGCCCAAAAGATATTTTTGCAGGTTGCTGACCCCGTCGCCAGCAGCGCTGTCCTGCGCAAGAGAATGGTCAAAAGCTTGACCGGTCGGGTGGCCGAAATAAAGTTGCGTCCACCAGTCGGGAATCCCATCGCCATCGGAATCCGGGTCGGCGATTTTTCGCACGTCAATGGCGGAAAGGCGCGCGTTGGGATCGGTGTGGCCGGCAACGGCGGCAAAGGCAATGGCGAGCTGGCCGTTGGCGACCGTGTTGGTGAAAGTGAGCGAAAGGGCGATGTTCTTGCCGCCAGCGGCCGCCAGGATGTCGAAGTTCGTCAGCACCTGCCGGCCGCCGATGAACACATTCATGACCCGGTCGCCGACGGAGTTGTCATCCGTCTCCGCGTCCAGCAACTGGATTTCATAGACGCCATTGGGCACGTCGAAGAGATAACTGAATGCGGGACCAATCCGCTCCGATTGATAAAGCAGGGCGTCGTCGGTGCCGGCGATGGCATTGAGGATCACATTGGAGCTGCCGCCGGAAAATCCGAAACCTCCCGGCGTGTAGGCGCAATCTTGCGCCCAAGTGGCGCCACTGTGGTCGAGGTAGGGAAGACTCACGGCTTTGACGCGGACTTCGCAGGGCGGCGGCGCAAACAGGTTCAAACGCACTTGCACCTGATGTGATCGCGCGGTCGGCGCAAGCGGCAATTTGATGCGCACCAGATGCTCGGCGCCGTCAAGGTAGTATCCCGAAGCGGCGGCGGCCAAGGTGTCAACGTCCGGCAGGCTGTTCAGTGAGATGCCGTCCGCCGTCACGCCATACAAAGCGTTCGTGCAATAGAGTTCAATTCCCCACGTGCGCTGCACGGGCTGGCCGGCATACGTTCCCACCGCACCGCCGATGTTGACGGTGACAACCTGAGAGTCAGCGCTTCGATCCGGATGGATGCGAAACGGTTCGTGCCGAGGGTCAACGATTCTTGTTGTTGCGCCGTGGGTCATCGCTGACCTGCCAGTTGAGCACCCGGTTGGTGGAGTGCTGGAAGCCGTGGCGTTGATGGTGGTGGTGGCAAATTGGCCGCTGAGATAGGCGGTGGAGATGCCGTCATCCTCATACAGCTTGTAAGAAGCCGCCGAATCGCAGTAGATGCGCAGACCCCGCTGCGTGCCGTCATCGAACTGGCTGGAGGCGACATACGGTCCGAGCGGGGTGATGGAGTTGTCGAGATGAAACAACGGAATCTGCGAGAGCGGCGTCGGCCAGTTCGTGATCGTCTGCGGGCCGGTGAGCTTCTGGCCGGTCCAGTGGTCAATCCAAGTGCCCGCGGGCAAATAAACGCTGCAGCTTGTTGCTCCCTGCGTGGTGACGGGCGCCACCAGAATGTTCGGGCCAAACATGAACTCATTGCCGTTGGTTTGGCTGTTCGTGTCGCCGGGGAACGCGAGCGGCAGCGCGCGGCACATCGGCAGGCCGGTGTCGAATGTCTGCCGCGCCACGGTGTAGATGTAGGGGAGCAACCGATAGCGGAGCTTCAACGTGTAGCGACAAAGCTCTTTCACCTGTTCGTCAAATTCATAAGGCGCGACCGGTTTGCCAGTGCCGTGCGCCCGAAAGACGGGACAAAAAGCCCCGAACTGAAACCAGCGGACATATAATTCATCGCTGGGAAGTCCCGAAAAACCTCCGATGTCGCTGCCGAAATAGCTCATGCCGGAAAAGCCGTAGTTGCAGAGCGCAGTCGGGTGCGCCGCGAGCGTCGGCCAGTTTGCCGCCGTATCGTTCGACCAATGGGCCGCGCCGAAACGCTGATCGCCGGCGAAACCCGAGCGGCTGAGAATGTAAAGCCGCTGATTTGGATAATGTGCCGCGTAACCTTCCGCCAGCCCCTGGTGCCAGAGCAAATTGTAAACGTTGTGAATCTCAAATTCGCTGCGCCCGCCGAACAAATAATCATTCCAATTATCCTCCTCCGGCTCCCCCAGGTCGGTCCAATGCGCGGCCACGCCGTCGTTGATGATCGGCTGGAGTTTTCCAAAAAACCAACTCCGCGCCGCCGGGTTCAAAAAGTCCATGTAGCCGGCGTTGCCATAAAAGCCCGGGTTTTGCATGATGCTCGGCGAGGTCATGGCGGCGTCGGTGGCGACGAGGTAATGCGCCGCCGCCGCTTCCGCAAAGTTGGTGCTGGCCGGCGCGTTGTCGCGGTTGATGTACTCCTCTTGGATGTTCATCACTTTGATGCCCGTGCCGGCCAGCGCTGTGAGGTTGCTGGCGGCATTGGGGAAATTATTGGTGTACCAAGTCAGCGCTCCCATCCGGAAGGCGCCGCCGTACCAATAGAGGTCGAGCGCCAGCGCATCGCAGGGCAAATCGTTGGTTCGGAAGCCGTCTCTGGCGGCAAACACCTGGCCCCAATTCTCGTAGCCATACTTGGATTGTATGTAACCGAGCGCCCATCGCGGCGGCACCGGCGCGCGGCCGGTCATCAGCGTGTATTGATCGAGCACGGCGGCGGGCGTGCCGCCGGCAATGAAATAGTAGTTCAGTTCCCCGCCAAACACGAAGGCCGCCCATTGCGTGTTGTTGGCATTGGCAAATTCCCATTCCTGGGGATACGTGTTGTCCACGAACACTCCATAACCATGCGAGGACACGACTAGCGGCACCGCCATGTCCGTCATTGCGCCTCCTTGAAATCCCGCCCGTTCGTTGTACAGCAAACGGTATGGTTGGCCGCGATAGCTCAGGGGTTGACCCAGCACCAAGCCCAAGCCGTAGTATTGTTCCCCGGCGGGCATCTGGAAATTCGCCGTGGCGGAGTCAAGCCCGGATGTGTTCGTGTCAGTCAACAACACCGTCCCGTCGGGTCGGCAAAACGTCAAACGGAACGGCGTCTTGCTGATCTTCACCCGCAAGCCGGCGGTGGACACCACCAACGTGCTGCCGTCGGTCACGCTCATGTGCGGGCGCGGCCAGGTTCGGATGACGGTGAAGGAAGCATTGGTCGAGAAGGGCACGCCGCTGGCGGCCACGCGCACGCGGGCGACATCCGTGTCCAGCAGGTCCAGTTTTACCACCGCAGCCTGGCAGGTGAAAGTCAACTCATTCGGCGCGTTGCGCGACCAAGAAATCAAATTGCCGGGTTCCGCGCTGCAAGGTCTGGGAAAACCGATGACAACGGAAAAAAACAACCCGCCCGCCCCGATTTTCTTTAAGAGCGATGTAAACATATGGACTGCACAACGCGGCAGGAGCAACTTGGATAAACCATAATTATATGTCAAGCACCAAAACCAGTCCGTAACTAAACTTTATGCCTCCGCAAAACGGAGGCGCAAGACACCACCGGGAAAGCGGCCCAGGGCGAGGTTATGGCAGCAGCTCCACGCGATAGTAGCGCTGTGGCGTCCCCGTCGGTGGGGCGTCGGTGAAGTTCAAGAGCATTTGCGGCGGCACGGCATAATTCGAGCCGCCCAGAAGATTGCTCCAGATTTCGCCAAGCTGATTTGCAAATTGCACCTGATAAGCCCGGCCCGGCATCGCGGCATAGTTTAGGACGCAATTGGTGTATTGCGAAATTACTGAAAGGATTTTGAAGCCGCGCGACGGATCCAGCAAATCAAACGTGCCGTTGCCCAGCGAATCACGCAGCGCGGCCACGGGGATCACCAGAAACTCGTTCGGGTCTATGTTCGGCCCGGAACCGGCAGGACATTGCGCCACCAGCGCGCCGCCATCGGCGGTTTGATAAGCGGCCACGCACAGATAAAGATTGGTCGGCATATAGCCGAAAGCCTGCATCAAATCCATCGTGCCTTCCATCGCGCCGGAAGCGGACGAGGCTTTGACACACGGCCAGTTCGTTTGCACGCCGTTCACATACCAACTGATGTAGGTGTTCTGGCTTTCCGTGGCGAGATAAGGCTTGGTGGTAGCCACGGCAACTGTACCGGACTTGGCCCATGGCGCCGGAGCGCTGGCGCTGGACAATAATTGGTCGGAAACAAAAATGAAATAATCGTTCGGCCCGCTTGTGCCGGGCGATTCAGTGGCCACGTAAAGCGTTGTTCCGCGCAAGGCGGCGTATAGCGCCAGGCTGTTGGAAGCCAGCAAATATCCAGGATAATCAAACGCGCCGTCCAGCGTGAACGGCGGCAGGTTGGTCGGCGCGGTGGCCGGCGTGTTCGTGCAAACCGTCGCGCTCGGCGTCGAGTAGCCGACGTTGTTGGAAGCGACGATGGAGTAGCAATGGTAACTGTTTGCCGCGAGGCCGGTGTCCCGGTAGCTCGTGCCAGCGGTCGTTGTGATGGGTGAATCGTCGCGGTCCACGATGTAGCCGGTGGCATTCGCGGAGGGCGACCAGCTTAAATTGATCTGGTTGGTCTGCACCGGCGTCGTGGTGAGATTCTGCGGCTGCGAAGGCGGCTGTGGATTGGGATTGGTGCTGACATTAAAGTTCCAGTTCGCGCCGTTGTTGTTGTCCCAGGTCGGCGAGGTGCCGCCGTTGTCGAAGACGCAATTCAGGTTCGTCGCGGTGGTCGGCACGGTGACGGTGTATTGCCACCAGTTCGACGCGGAGTTGAACGTCATCGCGGCGTCAGGCGAGACGACGGGATTCCAATTGTTCCAGCCAAGATGGATATAAACCGGATTCGCCGACGCCAGAATCCGTCCGGTGGCGACGTATTGAATCGTCACCGGATTGCCTGCCACCGGCGGCGCAGGGGAGACAGTGACGGGGCCAGTGCCGCCACTGCCGCTGCTGCCGCCGGAGCCGGCTGCGACCCACACGTGTTGGATTGGCGTCCTGAAAGTGTTGCCGTAGGCGTCGCTCGCGCTGACGTAATAATCCACAAAGGCATTCGAGATGCCGGTGACGTTGTCGTAGTAATAGTCGGCGATGTATTCCGGCGTATAACCGCTGACCGGGGCAGTGACGCGCCGGGTCATGTTGCTCGTCTGCCACGCGCCGGTGAGCGAGCCGCCGGCGTAGGTCTTGAATTGATCGCTCGTCGGCGGATTCGTGCCGTCCACACGCAAAAGCAAACTGACGTTGGTAATGCCCGAAACGTCGTAGGCGTAAGTCCAAACCCAGAAATCGGAATTCGGCGCGACGGCGGCCTGGTAGCCGTATTGCACGCCGAAGTTGGTGCCGCCGGGATTCCACGGAGAGCGTTGCGGCAGGAAAACCGTCGGCGGCGTGGTGTCGGCGGTCGGATTGGCGGCGATGACGGCGTCCACGTTCCGGCAGGCGTTTGACTGCGCGACGATGGCGCGAAGGCATTCGTCGCCGTTGCAGCCGTAATAAACAAAACCGCTGTCGAGGCCCGCGAGGCAATAATGCCAGCCGAGTTCGACGGCGTTCGGCGTGCCACCGAAGCTGCCCGGATCACGTACCTGGTCAAGGTCAATGTTTGTTAGCGTGATGCCGGAGATTTGTTGCGCGGTTTCGACGCGGTTTTCCGTGGCGACGATGACGCGCCAGTTGTCGTCCTTGTCGCTGGTGCCGATGCTGGGGTCAACCACGTTGTGGCCGCTGCCATCGGTGTAGCTGGGCGGCCAGTTCCAGTTGATGAAACTCGGCGAGCCGAAATCGCCGTCGGCAAAAACCCAGCCGCCGTCCTCGACATGAACGACGTCATTCGTATTTGGCGGAAAATCAGAAATGAACTGCTCGATGGTCGTTGGCTCATAGCCGTCGCCCGCGGCGGTGCTGGCCATTTGCGGCACCCACTCGTTGTAGTAGGAATAACCTCCGCTCCAGGCATTGTCGCCGTCATGCGCGCACAACACGAGCGACGGATGGGCCGGATTGTTGCGCGCGGCGATGGGCGCAATCATACCCAGGTCCCAGGTGCCGTAACTGTCACGCCAGCTCAAAACCTGGTCCGAGGGCACGACGATGATGGTGCTTGCAAGGCCGGTGTTCGGATCCACGTAACGTGCATAATGCAATTGAAAGCCGAACGGCATCACCTGCGTTGGAGCGCAGCCGCGTTCGATGGAAACCCGTTGGTAATTGGTTACGCCCTGAGCCGGGTCAATCTGGTCGGCGGGATTGGGAATGTCGCAGTTCTCGCCCCCGCTGCCAAGCGCGAGCGGAAAATCCGCGCACGAGCGGGCGAGATGATTGTTGGCCACCACCGACCACGCAATCCCGACTTTATTGAGAATCGGAATGATATGCTCGGAGAAGCACGTTTCCGCCGGAAAATAACCGCGCGAGAGCGGCACGTTGGTCCCCCAGAAAATCTGCATCTGGCGCTGTTGGAGGCGCAGTTCCATTTCCAGCGTCGCGTCGTCCAGAAGCGGCGCGATGGCGTGATGGTAGGTGAAATTGACGAGGTCAAGCCGGGGAAAGCCGCCGCTGGTCGCCCACGAACGCGCAGTCTGGAAACTGTCATTCCAGCCGCTCGCGTAACCAAGCTGGCTGGCGGCGGCGAGGCTCTGGACATTTTCCATGAGCGCGCCGGAATAATTCACCTGCGCGCCGGCGTTGGGATAGCTGCTGCGCAAACCGTCGAGAACGGATTCAATTTCGCCCTGATAAACGTTCACCCGGTCGGCTTCGCCAAAAATGGTGCTCAACACCTCCGGCGATGGATGCGGGCGTCCAGCGTTCTGCTGCTGGATGGTGTCCCAGGCATTTTCGTAATGGTCCACGCCGTAATCGCGGCGGTCGGGCCAGTAAATCGGCTGGTGCAGGTGCCAAAGCCAGGTTGTATGGACACCGGTATTGGGATCAGCCTGCGCGGCGACCTGTGGGAGCAAAAGGCAAAGGTAAAGACGGGTGGCACAGCTAATGAACTTCATTATCGCCTTCACAAGTGTCCGGTTAACGGTTGATGGAAAGTCATAAAATCATTGTTCCATGAGGATGAAACGACAGTCCGAGAGTGTGAGCGATTTGAATCCGCCGACTCTGCTGCTGCGGGGTTGGCCGCTATTTTGCGGCCATGCACTCTGGCAAGTTCGTTCTGGCTCAACTCCTCGACTGGATTCATCCGCAGCAGTTCCAACGCTGTGTCGCCCGCTATGGCGGCAACTACAAAGTCCGTCGTTTCTCCTGTTGGGATCAGTTCTTCTGCCTGGCTTTCGCCCAACTGACTTATCGCGAAAGTTTGCGCGACATCGAAGCCTGCCTGCGTTCGCGTCGCCCGCAGCTCTACCATCTGGGACTGCGCGGCGAGATTTCCCGGACCACGTTGGCCGACGCCAACGAAGCCCGCGACTGGCGCATCTACGCCGACCTGGCGCACGGCTTGATCCGTCAAGCCCGGCAGCTTTACGCCCACGACGATTTGGGCATCGAACTGGAGCAGACGGCTTATGCGTTGGATGCCACGACCATCGATTTGTGTTTGAGCTTGTTTCCCTGGGCGCGCTTCCGCCGTACCAAGGGCGCAGTCAAAATGCACACGCTGCTGGATCTGCGCGGCACCATTCCCACCACCGTCAGCGTGAGCGATGGCCGCACTCACGAGGTCAACTGGCTCGACGCACTGGCCTTCGAAGCCAACTCGATTTACATCATGGACCGGGGCTATCTGGACTTCGCGCGCCTGCACACTATCGAACAGGCCCAAGCCTTCTTCGTCATCCGCGCCAAGGAACGGCTCAACTATTGCCGGCTGCATTCGCATCCCGTGGCCAGGGATACCGGACTGCGCAGCGACCAAACCATTTCGTTGACCGGCTTTTATCCGCGCCGATCGTATCCCGACAAACTCCGGCGGGTGCGTTTCTACGACGGGCAGCAGGAACGGGCGCTGGTCTTTTTGACCAATCACTTTGGCCTGCCCGCGTTGACGGTGTCGCGGCTCTACTGCCTGCGTTGGCGGGTGGAGTTGTTCTTCAAATGGATCAAACAGCATCTGCGGATCAAGGCGTTTTACGGCACGTCGCCCAATGCGGTGCGCACACAACTGCTGGATCGCGGTGAGCGTTTATGTATTGGTGGCGATCATCCGCAAGCAACTCAAAATTGAGGCGAGCATGTTCACGATTCTCCAAATCCTGAGTGTCAGCGCGTTCGACAAAACCCCGTTGCCACAACTGCTTGCGCAGGCAGAACTGCAAACCTTGTCGAATGATTCCCATAACCAGTTGCTGCTGTTCAATCAATAACCGGACACTTGTGATCGCCTTAAAATACGGCGAAATTCCAGTTTTAACCACCGCACGAACATGCGGGGACTGAACGGGGGAAGAACTTGGCAAAAGCGAAACGCTGGAATGCTTGCTCATTCCGGCGTTGCATTCGACTCTCCATCGTTCATGTCGCGATATGTCTGACGGGGTTTCCGAATATTCCGAACCCAGCAGCGGCAACCTGAACAACTTCACCGCGAACAGTGTCTTTGCGACGCTGGTTTACCGATGGCCGTGAGCCTGCGCTGGCGCCCAGGCCAACTTGCTTTTTTCGTATTTCTATGGGGCCGGTTCACCGCACGAAGATGCGGGAACTGAACGATGGACAACCCGGCAAAAGCACAACGCCGGAATCTGCGGTCATCGGGAAATTTTCTTTTCTTCAATCGCGCGGCGATTTAACTGGTTTAATGGGAAGTTAAAGCGCACCATCAACCATGATAAAAATTAAGTTACCGGGCCGCATTCGCCAGCAACCCCTGGAAGCGGGTCAACTCTGGAGCATGGCGCATGCAAACCTTCAGGTGGGAATGGTCGGCAAACTGTTGGTGCATTACAAATTGGGCAAGCCAAATGCCGTGCGGGTCGCCAATTCATGCAATGGCATAAAAACCATCGAGAAATATCTGAAAGCGAACAAGGCCGTCCTGGTTTAAGCAAAGCGAGATGGCTGCCGCCATCCCGCCAATTTGCGGATGAAAGGTGTGCAAGTCCGCCACCGCTAAACCGCGCCGATTTCTGCAATCCGTTTGCCCCGTCCGTGGTTCATATTGAGGAGTTGATTCGTTTGGGGGATGTAGCCGACGATGTTGAATTTGCCCATCGGTTCTTGTCTGGCAACAGCAAGGGCAGCTTCGGAGTTTCCAAAACTTCTGCCTTCGGCGGCATTTTTTGTCCACTGGTTGTTGCTGGTGAGATATTCCAGCTTCTCCGTGTCTTCGATAAGGATGTTCATGAACCCGCAAAATAACACGTCCGCCCGGACAACACGCGTACAATCGGAGAATATTTTCAGCCGGCCGGAGTTTTCCGCGAGCGAGGAATCTCGTTCGAGGTCCGTAAATGGGTCAGTCCCGCATAATGATGGATTTCTGGATTGGCAGCGGGTGCGGCGGATTCGTGATTGGGCGCATGGCCCGGAAGTTGAGGTTGGAATATGCTGGCGCGATTTATCATGTGATGAATCGTGGTGATCGCCGGGAACCCATTTATCAAGATAACCGGGATCGGACGCGGTTTCTGAAAACGCTTGGGGAGGCGTGCGCGAAGGCGGACTGGCAGGTGTATGCGTAAGCGAGGAAATGGAGCAACGAGGGTGGAAGGAAGAGGAGTTGATGCGGCGACGAAAAGCGGATCGGGAAAAGCTGAACATAGCTCACCGGATGCGCTCGGAGATGACGATGACTTGGGGTTGGATAGCCAGTCATTTGCAGATGGGGACAGCCGGTTACGCCGCCAATGCCGCGCGACTCCAATGAGAAGGGAAAAGTATGCAATATGCAGGACTGACCCCTTTAAGCGCGCTGCTGCTCGGTGGCCTGCTTGGCGGATTTGTGATGTCACGCCAAGGATTAAAATTCTGGCTGTGGCCGATGTTGCTGACGATTCATCTGCCGGACACGGTGTTCATTTGGCTGGCCTATGCGCGGCCCCAAAGACTCTCCGTGATCGGGGCGGGAGTCGCCGTCGAGCAATTCGGCTACGGTTTCAGCTTCACGGCGTTCATGCTGTACATGATTTACCTCGCGCGTGGCGAACATCGCACGGCGCATTACGCCATCTGCACCGGCTTCATGGCGCTGGGGATGATGATTCCGGGCCTGTGGAGCGGCTGGTTGCAGGAACAAGTTGGTTATCCGCATTTTTTTGTCTGGGTGATTCTGGCAACGATTCCCAGCTTTATCGTGGCGGCACGCATCCCGCTGGACACAGACTTTGGAAGGAAAACCACGAATTGAGCGTGTACAATTGGTCTGTAATTTGCTTTTTGGGCGGCATGATGACTGCCGCCAGCGGGGAGACCACGCCGCCCACAGCCATTGCCCAAACCGCGAACCCGACGCGGGACGCCGCAGGCGGCCGCGCCTCGACCGGTCTGTTTCTTTGGAAGTTCGGGAGAATCCTGGCCATCGCCAGTTCGCTCGCCTATGTGCTCTGGTGTTTCGTGCCTCATTCGGCTCCGAATTACAATCCACGCTTCATCCTGGACAACTCATGGATACAGACGTTGCACGTAGCCTTTGAACATCATTGGCAGTTTGGTCGTGATATCATCTTCGGCTATGGTCCTTGGGGATTCTTGTGCGGCGGATATTATCCACCTACGTTTTTGACTTCCATAATCGCCTGGTCAACGCTCTCCATTGTGTTTTGGTTGGGATGCTGGCGGCTGGCGATTCACTCCTTTCGCCGCCGATGGAGCGTCTGGCTTTGGATGATGGTGTTTGTCGGCATGACCGGATTGCCGACCGGACAAAGTATTGTCATTGACGTCCGCCAGGTTGCTTGGGCTTTGATTTTGCTGTCACTGCACTTTTTCGTAGATGACAGGCCGTTTTCCGTTCCCAAAGTCCTGATAACGGTGTCACTAGGTTGGCTGGCGCTGACCAAGTTCACCGGAATGATGATGGCGGCAGCGGTGGTTCTGGCTATTGGCGGTGACGACATATTGCATCGTCGCCGATTTCCCTGGATCGTTTTTATTTTTGCCGCCAGTGTGGTCTGTTTCTGGCTGCTTGCCGGACAGGAGTTGGGTTTACTCTTGCCATATCTTTCCGGCTCATGGCAGGTGTCTGTCGGCTATACCCAAGGCATGTTGTGGAGAAATGACGATCAGTCCATGCTGGTGGCAGTTTTTCTACTGGTAGCTGTGACGGTGTCTTTGCCGCTTGTCTATGCCGGGCTTGCCCAACGTCGCTTTTTTGACGTTGCACCTTCGGCCGGTTTGGGAGTGATCACCCTTGTTGTCTTCAAGCACGGATTTGTCCTGTGCGACAACTACCATGTAGTCGTGGCGGCGCTTTCGGTGATGTTGATCGCGTTGATGTCCTTGGCGGTCTCATGGCCGATTCTGCGCCACCACGGTCCACGAGCCGCGTTGATGGAGATGCTGCTGCTGGTTGTCGCCTTGCTCTACACGACCGTTACCTTCAGCTTGTGCGTTCCAGGGAAAGGTTTGTTGGCCCAGTTTGCGGAGTCATTCTACCCGCCCCGCCATCTGTCTCCCGGGGCTTTGCTTACCGGACCGGATGATTTGCGCACGGCATACCATCGTTACCTGGCCCAAATCCGCAAAAAATTTCCGCTGCCTCAACTGAACGGTGACGTTGACGTGTATCCTTGGCAACAAGACGTCGTCTTTGCTTATGGGTTGCATTACCATCCGCGCCCGGTTATTCAAAGCTACTCGGCTTACACGCCAAAATTGGCTGAGATAAACGCTGCCTTTCTCCGCGACGGGCAATCCGCTGAAAATATATTGTTTAGAGTGGAATCATTTTGCATGCAGTACCCCTCGCTTGACGACGGCCGCTCCTGGCCGGAACTGCTGACCCGGTATGACATCAACAATGTGACGCCGAACTTCGTGTTGCTGAAACGCGCCGCCACACCACGAAAATATCGTCTGGTTCCGCTCAAAAATGTCTCAATCCATTTTGGAGAACGGGTGGAATTACCCGTCACAACCCATGTGCCTATTTGGGCGGAAATAAAAATAGATAAAACTTTGTGGGGAACCTTGGCTTGCACTTTTTACAAACCGCCGGATTTGTATTTGGTTGTCTATCTGCCCAAGGGTCGGCGCCTTGCTTACAGCTTGGTTCCGGGTATGGCTCGCGATGGATTTCTTTTGTCGCCGGTAATCACCGACAATGCCTCCTTCGTGGCATTGGCTCTCGCTGGTGGAGAACACAAGTTAAGCAATCTGGAGGTGACATCAATGGCAGTTGTTGCCGCCACGACGACTGGTTCAACGATCTGTTATAAATTGCCGATGCGGCTCTGCCTCTATCGGCTGGATTTTCCGCGGCAAAATCCGGTTGAACTCAAGTCTGGGAAAGAATTGCATTGAACGCGCCAGGTTTTCCATAATCCAAGTTTGTGATGAAACGAATTCGCTTCACCCATCTTTGCCGCGCGTTGCTCGCCGCCACCGCCTTCAGCCTGATGCCGGCTGCGCCCGCGCCGCGCCGGCCCAGCATCATCTTCGTTCAATGCGACGGCCTCGGCTATGGCGATTTGAGTTGTTACGGTCAGACGAAATTTCAAACGCCCGAACTCGTAAAGGGGTCGGTCCCGCGTAATGATGGATTTCTGGATTGACAGCGGGTGCGTGTTACGAACTTTTTTGACCTTGTATAAATTGCCGAACTGGCGTCGTAAGGATTTTGGGCATGTGACCGCATTTCCATCGTAATTTGTAGCCGAATAGCCGCCCTCTGGTCGTATGGTTGTAACCCGGCTGGTTCATTTTCGGATTTTAAGGGGGGCCGGCCCACCGCACAAATATGCGGTGGAAACGTGGGAAATTAGGGCTGATATTATTCGGTAACACCATCGCTTAAGGATCGTTGCCGGGATTATTGGAACGACCCATGGGCGGTGGTGTTGTTTGACTGATGCTTAAAACAGACTTATCTTGTGCAGCTATTGACAAAACGTGCGCAAACGTTTTTTCGCCCGGCAACCCTTCATGAAACCAAATATCTTCCCACCCTCAATTTTATTGGAACGAATTCTTTGTGGTACGACCTGGGCCGTCTTGTTGCTGGGTTTGTCGGGGGCAAACGTCAACCGGGTCCGGGGTGAGGCGATGCTGGAGCTGTTCCAGACACCTTGGTCCGAGATAACTCAAAAGATGCCGGAGATTGCCGAGGCGGGCTATGACAGTCTGTGGCTGCCCAATCCGGCCAAAGGCAACGCCGGCTCGTATTCAATCGGGTATGACGTATTTGACCCGTTCGACCTGGGCAGCACCAATCAACAGGGGACAATTGCCACCAAGTATGGCACGGAGGACCAGTTGATCACGATGGTGGAGACGGCGCATCGCTTCGGCATCCGGGTGTATTTCGACAATGTGATGAACCATCGCTCTTCGACCGTGCCGGGAGACGGAGTCCCGACGGACTATTATCCCGGTCTGGTTCCGCAGGACTTCCACCTGGAAACCGTTGCGGGCGGATATACCAACTGGCCGAACATTGGCGACCCCTACTGGTGCACCACCACGGTGGTGGAGCATCAACCGTTGCTCGGTCTGGCCGATCTGGCGCAGGAACCGGGAACGGCCAATTTGAATTTTGGCCCAGCCGTCGGTGACACGACCGTCAAGCCGGTATTCACCCGCTTTCCGGGCCGGTCGGATTTGTATATGGACACAAATGGTTCTCTCCTAGGCGCGGGCACAGGCACGGGCTGGCCGTCGCCGGCGAACGGCTATGGGCCGCTGAACGGCTGGCGTCCTTTTGATGGCCATGGCCAGCCGGTGCCGGAGGATGTGTCAACCTATCTCTGCCGCGCGGTGGCGTGGACGCTTTATACAACCAAATGCGACGGCTTCCGGCTGGATGCGGTGAAGCATGTGCCGGTGAACTTCTTCGGCAATGAAACCGGCCAGACGGACGACCCGGCGTTCGGCGGCTACACCGGAGCCATCCAAGCCATGTACGATTATGTTCACGGCTACGGCAGCAATGACGATAATAACGGCTATTTTGAAACGGATGGCAATCGCAACAGCCTGTTCGACACCGAGGCGCCGCGCAACGACGCGATGATTTTCGGCGAGTATGAGCCTTCGGCGTTGGATGCGGGGAATGACTATTATGATTACTTGCAATCGGGGATGCGCCTGTTGAACTTCCCGCTGTTCAGCCAGTTCAATAACGCCTTGAACAACTATGGCGGTTTGCCCGGCCTGTCCGGCATGGACCTTCTCAACTACATTCCGCCGGGGGCCAACTGCGATGCCAACGGCAATTTCAGCGGGGCGCAGGCGGTCAATCTTCCCCAAACGCAGGACGGCGGCAGTTGTTGTCCGGTCCATCCCGAATTGCAGGACGCCTATTATTTCATGCACGAAGGGCTGCCGATGGTTTATTCCGACGGGTTCAATCATAATTTGGCCAGCCTGACCAATGGCAGCACGCCGATTGTTTCCTACGCGAATTATCTGGGCGAATTTGGCGACAACACCATGCCGGACACGATGTACACGCACAACCAGCTCTCCCGCGGCGGCACGCGCTCGCGCTGGAGCGACCAAAACATCATCGCCTTCGAGCGCTATGATTACCGCGACGTTGACCCGCCTTCGCTTTATGGGAATGCCCTTACCAATCCCGCGGCAACCGTGGTGTTGTTTGCCATGAACGACAATTTTGGCTATCCCGGCGACATCACCTTCGATGATGGCGTCAGCCGGACCAGCGACGGTTTTTATGGCGTGGCCACCAACGGCTCACCCACGGCTGATACGTCCCTTTCCAATTCGCGAGGTTACGGATTGATCGTCGGTTTTCCGCCGGGCACGCTGCTGACGCAATTGTCCAGTTCCGGTGATGTTTGGGGCGGAGGCCGCGCGTATCATCGGCTGTTGGTCCATGGCGCGACCACAAGTTCCAGCCAGGCCCAGGCAACTGCCAACGATCCGAATCCGGTGAACCGCTTGATTTATGTCAACACCACCCCGCCTGCGGGCGGCGGCGCGATTGAGCTGGTAATTCCGAGTGGCGGCTGGGTGATGTATGGTGAACAATGGCCGGAACCGAGTCGCGCCAACCCCGCCACCAACGCCATCATCTTCCGTCAAGGCGGCGTCGAGGCGCCGCAGATCACCATCTATCGCACGGACGGCACCAATGGCGATCCAAATTATGATCCGGCCTTCCCCTTCAAAATGCGCGGCAGCGTGGACCCTTATACCGGAAATCCGGTCATGGCGCCGGGCGAAGGCAATGTCTCCAATCTCACCTACGCCATCAACATCCCGGTGGTGACCAACGCGCCGTTTGACATCCTGGTCCGCAGCGACGCCTCGACCTCCAACACCCTGGTCAAACTGGACGGCGGCATGGATCTCAACAGCCAGATGGGATTGAGTTCGACCTTTGGGCGGATTGCGCCCAGTAATTCCGATTTGCGCGACAACAAACCCGGTTACGCTGACGACCGCTTTCTCGGCTACGAACAAACGGCATTCCAGTTCCGCAACGGCCCGGAAAAATTCGCCGCGCGGAACATTGCCAGCAACAACACTGTCTCGCTCGGCGCGGAGACATATTATTACACCATCGGCGGCGCGAACATGGTCATTTCGGGGGCTGGCTTTGGCGCGGGCATCACCAACCAAACGGCGGACTGGGTTTATCATGACCCGATGGCACCGGTGACAGTTATAACCAATGCCACCGTGCCGGTGGATCCGGCCACGCAGATGGTGCCGACTAATCCTGCGCCCAACCAGTCCGTGGACATCTGGGTACAGGTCGGCTATTCGCTGCAGATCAACACCTGCTACATTTACTACACCACCGACGGCTCGAATCCCGAAGGCGCGTTCGGCATGGGCAAGGCCACGACCCAGGTGGTGCAGGCGCATTGGGTGAACTATGACAGCGCGCAAGGCAATGTGGACTGGTGGAAGGGCACGATACCCGGCCAGTCCAATGGTCAGGTCCGTTACAAAATCGGTTTATTCCGGGGTGGCAGCTATGCCTTTGCCAATGGCGTCACCAACGACCCGAATTTGGCGAGTATCCCGCCGATTTCCTACGACGAGCCTTCCGATTCGAAAGTCTTCGGTCTGACGCAGGCGGCCATCACGAATTTCAATCCGGCCGCTGCCGTGGTCTGGCTCGACGACGACCTCAACCCGGCCAACACCGTCACCGGCTTGCAATCTGGGTTCCACATCCTCCGCGCCCGGACTTTCCTGCCGGTAATCAATTACACCAATCAAAACTACGTCTATGCCAATCAGGCGCAAGTGTACAACACCTTCGCGCAAACGTTCTACTACGATGGCGACCCGCCCGGCGGCCTGTTCATTAATCCGCCGAACGACGGATTTTCAATTTCAAACTATACTTACGCCTGCACCATCCGCGCCGACAGCACGGTTACCAGCGTTCAGTACAACATTCAGAACACCGTCACCAACAACTGGGACATTTATACCGGGCAGGCCAACGGCATCGGCAACGACACCAACGGCAATCCCGTTTTTGTCAACGCCACCCGGGTTGCTCCAGATCCCAGTCTGAATTTGCAGTACCCGAACGATTCAGAGCAGTACCAGTTTAATTACACCGGCGTTCCCTCTACCGGCACGGGCACCATTACCGTGCGCCTGAACGATTACGCAACCAGCATTTATACCAACGAGTTCACGACTCTGACGCGCACCGTCAACACACTCGCGCCGGACCAGACCATGCAAATTTCCAGCCCGGCCACCAACAATACAGTCATTCCTTGGAGCAGTAATCTCGTCTATCTGATCCAGACCTGTTTCGGCACCGGCTTGGCTTCCGACGTTTCCAATTTTGACCTCACCATCAACGGCGTCCTGCAGCCGCAATCCTCCTATATCATCCGCCCGATGGGCTCCTATCCGGGTTGCCCCGGCATGAACTCCCTGCTTTATCAGTGGAGCGTCACTGCGCCCGGCACGAACGTTATCCAGGTCACCTATGCCAACGGCCTGGTGTCCAGCGACTCCAAGACCGTGATTGTCGCGCCGCCGTTCCAAATCACCAGCCTGGCCAATGCCAACTCCAATTCGTTGATCGTTTGGGGCAGCACGCCGGGCGTCAGTTATCAGGTCCTGGCCACGACTAACCTGACCCAGCCCTTTGAACCCATTGGCCCAGTTGTCACAACGAACGGCTTCTCCGCTTCCTTCTACGACACGTCGCCGTCCGCGCCACAGAAGTTTTATGAGATTGAAATCGTGCCATGAGGAAAATGAGCAAATATAAGGCAAATTCGATGGCATACCGCATAAACATGCGATAGACACCCTCCGGGGGTTTTGGTAGTGTTGTGTAATCAGTTAAACAAAAATCAGCAACAAGCATCTATATGAAATACAAAACCGCAGTTTTAACGTGTGGGGCAGTGTCGGCGTTTTTAGGCGCGGCTGCATGTGCGAGCGCTCAAAACATGGACGGAACCGTGAACAACGGCTTCTATAGCGGCGCTCCCTTGTCCGTTCAGACCATCAATACCGGCTTTGGCCTTGCCGGTGGCGGCGCCGATTCAGCCGGCGGTTCTGAGTTGGATGCGGCTTATGGTACGATCTCCGGCGGGGATCTGTGGCTGTTCCTGGCGGGCAACCTCGAATCCAACGGCAATCACTTTAATATATTTATCGCTGGCGGCGGGGCCGGTCAAAACGTTTTGAACACCTCCGGTGGCACACTGGCGGCCGCAAACGGCTCCGTTTTTAGTCCGGGCTTCAATGCCACCTTCGCCTTGGACATGAACGTTTACTCGCCGAGCGAGGGTGTCACTCCGGGGACCTTGTACACCGAAGAATACAACCTTGTGGCAAACACCGGCGGTTACGTCGGAGCGCTCGCTGAGACCTCCTTGGGAATTGCAGCCGGCAGCTCGGGCGGTGTTACAACGTATTACCTCAACAACAACCACGCCAGCACAATGGGGGCTAGCGGCACAGCCTTGAGCGGGGCCACCAGTGGTGCCGCCACGACCACCGGACTCGAACTGGCCATCCCGCTCTCCGCAATCGGATATACGGGTGGAAGTATCATGGTTCTTGCCGACATCAATGGTGGCGGTGACGCCTACCTCTCGAACCAATTCACACCGGGTTTGGCAGTCGGAACGGGCAACGTTGGCGGTGGTGGGTCTTACGGGCCGGGTGGAGGAGTGTTTAACTTCGCTAACACTCCCGGCGAGTATTTCACTGTGGTTCCTGAACCGGCCAGCATGGTGATGCTCGGTTTCGCCGGTTTGACCTCGTTGCTGGCGATACGCCGCCGGAAGTAAGCCAACCTTGTATTTCATCAAGCCCCGCGCAAGAGCGGGGCTTTTTTATTTCACATCTCGTCAGCCAACTCGCGCCGCCATGCTCCGGTCATCTTCCGCCTTGTTCGATGTGCCGACGGAGTTCCCGATTGAAGGCGTCGGCCTCCTGCAATTGCTCCAGGGTCAGATGCATCCGGTAGCGCCAGTAATGATTGGGAATGGCTGGCACGTTGATTCGCTCGGCGGCAAAATCTTCGCGGCGCAGGGTTTCATCCATTCCCAGCAGGTCCTGTAACTGGAAGACGCTCCACATGGCGGGGGAGGCGAGATGCTGGCGGATGATGGCTTGGACGATCCACGGCTCGCAATGCGATGGCGCGTTGCCGGGCTGCTCCAGTTCCAGGTTGTAAAATTTCTGCATCAGTGTGCGGTCTTCCTCCCACCAGCCGCGCAGGGTGCTCATGTCGTGTGTCGAAGGCGAAACCACGCTTAGATACGGCGCGTCCGCCGGGCGGGAGAATTCCTGGCCGAGCCGCTTGGGCATGCGCTGGATTTCCAGGCTCAACAATCCCAGTTGCTTCATCGCGTCCGGCACGCAGGCGGGCACGAAGCCAAGGTCCTCGCCGCAAATCAGCATGTTGGTGACGCGCTTCAACGCCGGCAGCTTTTGCATCGCCTCGCGCATCCAAAAGTCGTCCTGACGCCGAAAGAAATAATCCACGTAAAGCGCCTTCAACTTGGCCTGCGTTTCCGGCGGCAGGTATTTGAACGACGTCGTTTGCTCCATCGCGAACCGGAAGTGGTATTCTCCTTCAACCTCGAACAGAATGACGTTGCTGATTAAATCGAACAGGCCTGTTTTGATTTTTGAGTTGCGTTCGTTTGTTTCGCGTGCGGCGAAATGGCTTTTCACCTGCCGCTGGGTTGTGAATTTCCGTTTCAACGCGTAAACTCCGCTGGCGTCGGCGTCCAGAAAATCGCGGTGGACGATTCCGCAGTCGTTGCCGAAAATATTCCATAATACGGCGTCGGTGATGAACGGCTTCGTGAAACGTTCACGGTCGAACGCGATGCCGCGGGCGGCAAATTCGTCCGCCTCCACCGGGATTGCCGGGACAAAGTATCCCATGATACCTTCCACTGCATGGTCGGGAATGCTCCAAATGCGAAAAAACCCAAGGATGTGGTCAATGCGAAACGCGTCGAAGTAACAACCCATCTGTTCGAATCGCCGTTTCCACCAGGCGAAGCCGTCCGCCTTCATACGCGGCCAATTGTAAGTCGGGAAGCCCCAGTTTTGTCCCTTGGCGGCAAAGGCATCCGGCGGCGCGCCGGCCTGGACGTCCAAGTGATAGAGTTCGGGCTGCTGCCACACGTCTGCGCCGTGGCGGCAAACGCCGATGGGAATGTCGCCCTTCAGAATTACGCCGCGCTCATGGGCGTGGTCTGCCGCTTCTTTTAATTGCTGGTGGAGGTGAAATTGGATGAAATAGCTCAATGCAACGTCATCCTGTGCTGGGGAATTTTCCGCCGCCAACCCGGCGACTTCTTCTGCCTGATAGCTATGGCCGGCGGGCCACCGGCTGAAGTCTGGAGTTCCATATTTGTCGCGCCAATGACAAAAGGTTGCGTAGGGTGCCAGCCAATGCCGGTTTTGCAAAAAAAACTGTTGGTAAGCCTTGCTCGCAAACGTCTTTGCTTTCTGCGACGGAAAAATTCGTTTGACGAAATCGAGCTTTGCCTTCAGGACGGCTTCATAATCCACCGCATCGAGCGCATTTAATCGTCTTCTTTCCGGCTCCAATTGTTTCAACAGACTTTTGTTCCGTGCGGCGGCGACGCGGTTGAGACTGAGATAAATCGGGTGCAGCGCAAACGCCGAAATCGCGGCATACGGATAGGAGTCCATCCAGGTATGCGTGGCGGTGGTGTCGTTGACGGGAAGAATCTGAATGAGTTTCAATCCCACCTGCCGGCCCCAGTTGGCCAGCAGCTTCAGATCCTCAAACTCGCCGACCCCAAAACTGTTTTCGCTCCGCAGACTAAAAACTGGAATGGCCACGCCCGCCCCCTTCCAAGGGGCTGCCGGAACCGCGGCGAAACCATCGTTGACAATCGTATGTTTGTTCGGCGCGAGTGTATCGCGCAAAATCCGGTTGCCGCCAACTTCATGGCGGACGAACGCCTTTTTCTCAACGTCGTACACGCCGTATTTGTAGGCGATGGGAAATGACTGAAGGCTCAGGTCCAGTTGCACCTGGAGGAAATCCACACCAGCCGTCCGGTTCAAAAGGGTGGGAGCGGTTGTGTTCCAATTACCCAAAGCCGGGGCTTCACCTAGCAGACAGAGCGTTTGACCTTTTGCCAGCAACGGAGCTTTGACCTTGAATGTGTGGGTGGCGAATTGAGGCGCGGGCACATGCACCTCGGTGTGATTCTTCTTCAACAAAACCTGCTGAAATGGTTCCGTGTAGAACGCATTTTCAAACTGACCCTCAGGATTCCATGCGTCAATGATTAACAATTCCTCTTGCGCAAAAGCGGCGGGATTAATGGTCCGGCCGTTCCCGCGATCCTGGATTGTGAAACCATCCGCTTCGCGTAAAATATAATTGTACGCAATCTCAACGCCCGGCACAGCCTGCCGGGCCAGAGGGATCGTAGCCTGCCAGAATTCCTCGTTGAGATAGTGGAGCGGAATCGCTTTTTCAACTTCGCCGCTGCCCAGCGATTCATGATTGCCGACGAGCCAGAGAGACTGCCCGAACTTTGTGTGAAAGCGTAATTTAAAGGTTAATTTCATCAACTCGCCCGTGGCCGAATTCATCTTCAAGTTGCCCAGGATCTCAGCCGGGCGCATAAAATCAGCGGAGTTTATTATGTCGCAACGAGACAGCGCAGCAAGCGCAAAGCGTATTCCGGACAAGGTGTATGCATCTTGACAGTTCCTCTGAGAAGAAGGCCAGCGGGTCATAGGCACCTCACGCACGAAATGAACCACAACCCCGCCAGAGCCAAAGCACCAAGAAGACACCCCGGGGAATCCGTCCGGTCGCTGGCCCAGATTGGAGCCGAAGTGATGGCCGAAGGCCGGGAATGGTCGAGGAAGCGACTGCAAGCGCGACTGCAAGAATACGCCGACGCCCCAGGGGTGATTTTCCCCAAAAAAGCCAGCGGCGGCTGATCCATCGGCACGCGGATCGATTTCATCTGGCCACCGGGGCGGGCGACATTGAAGTCCGGGCCTGGCACGGGCAAGACCCCGGCGAAGGGCACTGGGGTTGCCCACTGCGCGAGCGGTGGGGGCTGAAAACCAGTCGGCGCCAAGCTGGCGAAGTCATCCGGCGGGAACAGAACTATTTTGCCGGACATGCCCGACGCCTGGATTATCGTGCGGCTGCCCAGCGTGGCTGGCCGATTGGTTCCGGGGCGGTGGAATCGGCGTGTCGGCAACGGCAAGGGCGGTTCAAACGCCGTGGCCAGTTTTGGACGCCGCACGGCCTGCGCCATTTGGGCGCCCTCATCGAAGCCCGGCAGAACGGTCAAGGGCATGCCCTCTGGAATCAGTAACCGGGGGAACCTGTCAGATGCACACGTTTGCTTGTCAAGGGCTTCCGATTATCAGTGAGAAGCTGGGTACTTGAGCCACCGCGCTGATTTCATTTGAGTACGGGATTACCTGACCCGAAGAGTAATATGTGTCAATCTGAAAATAATAGACCACGCCGCCAATCAGGTTGGAAATCGTTGCCTGGGTCACATTGCCAACAGTCACCACACTGGTATAGGTGTGACTCGCCACGCCATAGTAAATCTTGTAGCCCGCAATGGTTGGATCGGTGCTCGGCTGCCAAGTCAGCTTCACCGAGGCGGTGAGATTGATGCAAATGCCCCGGATGAAAACCGCAGGCAGGTTCGTAAAGGAGAGACTTGTTGTTCCGGTAAACACCCCGATGGTCTGCCAGTTTGGAGATGACAAATTGGTTGTGAGCTGCAAGGTGATAAGATTGGTTATATCCGCCGTAATTTTTTTGGTGATAATGGCGGGAGGTGGCGGCACCAGCGAGGGAGTATTGGTCACAATCCCAGACACGGTCACACTGGCGCCACCGCCGCCGCTTAGACTTACGTTCTGAGTATAATTGCTCGCCACCGTCGGACTGAACGCCACCGTCACCGTCTGGCTTGCATTGGCCCCCAAATTGTAGTTCCCGCCCGACACGATGCTGAATGGCCCGCCCGCCACACTCGCTGTACCGCTCAACGTCCCGGTTCCGACGTTCTGCACCACAAAACTGTTCGTCGCGCTTGTCCCGTTCAGGATCGTCCCGTACCCGATGCTCCCGGGCGTCACCTGAATGATGGGAACCGCATTAGGAACCGTATAGGATATTTCGGCTGAAAAGGCGCTTTCCAAACCGGAGGTGCTGAGAGATGTGAGGGCAAAGTAGTACGTCGCACCTTCCACCAAACCCGATATGGTCGCGTTCGTCACATTGCCGACCGAAGTGATGTTGGTATAGGTTTGGCTGGCGGAACCGTAATAAACGTTGTAGCCAGCGATATCCGCGTTGGTGACCGGATCCCAAGCCAGCGTTACACTCTGGCTGCCAAAAACAAACGAAGGCATAACGACCGCCAGTGCGCTCAGTAAAATTCCAACCAAACGTATCATATCATACCAACGTGGTCTCAAGACGGGCCAACCGCCCGTCTTGAGAGCCTTTTGTCTCTTGAGTGAATCCACCTCCTTGGCGTATTCAAATTGTTCAAAACCAATACCGGATGCCGACGCCGCCCGTGACTTCACCGCGCGTGAATGGCGCGACGTCAAGAGCCGGCGCAATTTCCGCAAAAATGTCCACGGGAGCGTTGTCGAACATGTAGGACACACCCACCGGCACACGAATGCCGACTTGATTGTCTTGGTTGTCAGATCGGAACCTCGCCAGAGCGCCCACGCCGAAGTAGAGCGGCATCTGCCCCTGCGACACCGGAATCAAATGAAAATCATGCCACAACACATCGCTGTGCAGATACAAATCCGTGTCATCGTGGGACGACCAGCCAATGGCTCCGTCAATTGCCATGGTGTCGTTGAACCAATACTTCAAGTCCGCTCCGATGGGTTCACCAAATGTGACACCGACACCGAACTTGCGGGCGTAACTGTCGTACCCGTGGTAATTCCCCATCGGCATCGTGGAAGCACTGGTGGTGACGTTGGTGTCGGCATTGGTTGACACCGTATTCGCCGCCCGGGCAGCGAGGCCGAGCAATGTTGCAGATATTGTTACGATCAATACTTTTTTCATGCGTATTTTCCAGTAATCTTCGGGTTTTCACCCATCTGGCATCTCGGTTGGCGCACTACGGTTCAGGAATGACTAATCACTTTCATCGCGCATTCCTTTGACCTTGAAGATTTTACAAGGTCAACACAAAAGCCCTAATTTGGGTTCGTGACCCTTGGGCCGTTCGTGGTCATCCCACTGGAATTGGTTGCCGGCTTGTCGGCGACGCCGGAATTTGGTGGCTGTTCGCTCGCCGGGGGCGCAGCTTGATTCAATTGATTCCCACTGGAATTCTTTCCACATCCGGCAAGAAGCATCATGGCAAAAAGCGGAATGATTTTTTTCATAATTTCGATCCTTTCGTTCGATTGACTTTATGAAGCGCGAATTTGCCGTCTCATGGCCGAGAACCAGGTTGGTTCATACAAGCTTGAGCGCTTTTTTTTCGGCGCAACCACAGCAATCTCTGTCAACGCCGCTTTCATCACATTTTTCCATTTGTTTCTGCAGCATAAATTTCCGTTTTAACTACACCGGTCTCCAAATCTTCGCATGGCCGCCCGTTCATGAATCTGCCACACAACTGGCAAGTTCCATGCCTTCCGTGAAAATCACGCAAAATGGGAATTTCTGACGAAAAGTTCGACTTCGTCCGGTCTGTGAGTGGAATGGTTGAAACCAACGATGGAATAATTCCTGCCAACCCAAACGGTTGTCGCGGGTATTTATCTTATTCTTCGCGCTTGGGGCCTAATCCAAACTGACGCAGCTTCTCCCGGATTTTCATCCGGCTGACACCCAGCCAGCGGGCGGCTTTGGATTGATTGCCTTGTGCCAATTGAATCGCCTGCCCGAAAAGTTCAGGTTCCAAATCCGCAATCATGCGTGAATAGGCGTCTTGGAGGTCGCCGCTTTGCGCGTGGCTGAGCAGCTCGGCGATGTAAGTGGCGTGGGTTTGGCTGGCGGCTTCGGTTGGCTTTCGGGCTTTTGCCAGCACGCGCTGCGCGTGCTCCAAGCTGATGCCGAACGGCCTTGCGACCAGCAATGCCTGGCGGACAACGTTTTCCAACTCGCGCACATTGCCGGGCCACGGCTGGCTTTGCAGAAATGAAATAGCTTCAGGCTGGATGGATGGAGAATGGAGGCCGAGTTCCTTTCCGTAGCGATGAATAAAGTATTTCACCAACTCTGAAATATCTTCGGTACGCTGGCTCAACGGCGGCAGGGTGACGGTAACGACACTCAAGCGGTAGAACAAATCTTCACGGAATTCTCTTTCCTTGATGGCGGTCTCCAAATCCCTGTGAGTTGCGGCCAACACCCTAACGTCCACAGGAATGTCAACTTCACTGCCGAGCCGTTGGATGCTGTGTTCCTGGAGCACACGCAGCAGCTTGCCTTGCGTGTTTGCGTTCAAGTCGCCAATCTCGTCGAGAAAGATGGTTCCGCCATCCGCCTGCTCGAAGCGGCCAATCCGGCGGCCCTGGGCGCCGGTGAACGCGCCGCGTTCATACCCGAACAATTCGCTCTCCAGCAGCGTATCCGGAATGGCGGCGCAATTGACAGCAATGAAGGGTTTGTCTGCGCGGTCACTGTGTTGATAGATGGCGCGGGCGATAAGTTCCTTGCCGGTGCCGGTGGCGCCCCGAATCAGCACAGTGGTGGGTGTGGCGGCGACGCGGCCGATTTCCTTGTAAATCGCCTGCATGGCGCGGCTTTGACCAATGATTGCCGAGCGGTTCATTCGGGCCTCGCCCATTGCCACCGGCTCGGACATCAACCGGCTGCTGGCAACGGCGGAGGCGACCAAATCCAGCAGCTCATCGGCTTCGAACGGTTTAAGCAGGTAATCGCACGCGCCCAGCTTGGTTGATTCGATGGCCGTTTCAGTTGTGCCGTGAGCGGTCATCAGGATGATGGGTTGTTTCGGTTTGGCGATGTGAAGCTGGGCAACCAGTTCCAATCCACCCAGGCCGGGCAACCGCAAATCGGTGATGACAACATTGTATTGTTCCCGGCATGCCTGTTCCAGGCCGACATCGCCCCGGCCCGCAATGTCCACCTCATAATCCTCCTCGCGCAACACCTTTTGCAGGGAGGCGGCGGTGCTGGCGTTATCTTCAATTAATAAAATTCTAGGTTTCATGTTCGCCGACCCGTGGCAGAACAATTGAAAAGCTGGTGCCACGGTTGAGCTGGGTTTGATAGCGGAGTTCACCGCCATGCTTCTCGACAATTCGTGCCGCAATGGGAAGACCAAGCCCGGTTCCGCCTTCCTTGGTCGTGAAAAACGGATCAAACAGCCGCGTTTGAACTTCTGGTGGAATCCCCTTGCCGTTGTCGCTTACCTCCATAATCGCAAAATTGCTCGCGCCATTGCGCGTTCGCAGGGTGATGGCACCGTCATGTCCGATGCTGTCCGCAGAATTCTGAATCAGGTTTATCAAGACCTGCTTGATTTGCTGGGTGTCGGCACGCACCCAGACCGGTTCAGACGGTTCCAGCTTCAACTCAATTGCGGCTTTTTTTAGTTGCGGCTTCAGCAAATCATGCACTTCCTGCAAAATTCGCTGGGTCGGGATCGTAATCAGCTCCGGTTCGGACGGGCGCGCAAATTGCAAAAAGTCCTTGACGATGCGCTCCAAACGGCTGAGTTCGTCGCCGATCACGACGGCATCTTCGCTGTCTGCCATGCCGTTGGGCAAGGATTTCTTGAGACTGTAGAGGCGGAATTTTATCGCCGTCAGGGGATTGCGGATCTCGTGCGCCACGCCGGCGGCCAGTTCCCCCAGCGAAGCGAGCTTTTCCTGCCGCGCGATGATGGCATGGCTCTCGGTCAATCGGTACCGGAGCGGAGCAATCGTGCCACGATAAACCAACACCGCCAGCGCGGCGATCAACGTCAGCAAAAGCGCCACTGAAAGCTTGAGCAATCGCTGAAAGGTGGCCAGCGTGCGGTTCGACTCCTGGAGAAACTCATCAAAGGCCGAACTCTGACCCTGGATAAACGCGTCACACAGGCCCAGCAAATACTGGGATTGCTGCTGCACTTTCTCGTAGCTGGCCAGGAAGGCGACGCTTTTTGTCTCCAGAAAACCGGTTTTGGCCGTGAGCAAATTGCTGCTGTCCGTCAGGTAGTTGTTGAAGGAGACGTTCATTCGCTTGAAAAAATCGCGTTCCAAGGGCGTGACGGCATTGGTCCGGTTTGCTTCAAACCACTGGGCCAATTCTTGTGAATCGTTGAGAAATTGATTGTAGTCGTTGGTATCACTTTCGCCTCCAAGCCGGTAGCTCAGCAGCGTGTTGTTTAACTGTTGGATGCCGCTCTTCAGGTGAACGGCCAGATAAAAGTCCTTCGCCCTTAACCCGGCGAACTCCTGTTGCAAATGGTTCACCCGTTCCCAAGTGGTGCGGCTGACCCAGATGACCAGAATGGAACCGACCAGCGCCGTCAGCATCAAACCGGCCAGGCGCAATCTCGACGCTGGCGGGGGATGGGTGGCACGCGTCGTGCCACCTGTGGCATCAATTGTTTCACCTGATTGTTTCATTTTCACGCGGATTGCCTTCAAAATTCATGGATTTCGGCGGAAAATCGCCGTTTGTCCATACTGGCATAGCAACCGCTAGACCTTTTGTACGAGCAACACGGAACATATGACAAACCAAAAATAAGCTTACACCCAGGAAAAATGAAAGCGCAAGCCATGGCCGGTACTGATAACTCTTCGTCCGATTTTGGATTTCGACCGGAAATACGGACCAATGACAATGACAGCGACGGCAACTGGAATTTCCCGCCAGCTCCCAGTCTGCAATTACGACCAAAGCGAGTATCTGTCCTGACAGAATGGGGTCCCGCCAGCTACCCAAATTCCAGATTGCCGTTTTCATTCAAAGACTGGCTGGCATCCAAGGACGCCTTGGAAATCGGCCGGGCGGCAGGCTAGGGAACCGAAGTCTGGTTTGAGTATGATTGCAAACCAGTGAACCGCTTGGGAAAGTTGCCGGTTCACTGCGGTTTCACCCGCGAACGTTGCTGTTTTCGTTCGCGGGCGGTTTTTTTGCAAAAGTCGGCTTCACATGAAGAAGAACGTGCTGATAGTGGATGATGACGGGAGTGTGCGCAAAGCCTTGGGCAAGGTTCTGACGGAGGAGGGTTACGCCGTAACGTTGGCGGCGGATGGTGGTGAAGCTCTCGAACGGTTTGAGACCGGGACGGTTGACTTGCTGCTGCTGGACATTGGCCTGCCAATCAGGAATGGCTGGGACGCTTTTGAGCGCATCACCAGCCGGGCGCCCGCGGTTCCCATCATCATTATCACGGGGAAAGAGAATCAATATGACATGGCGGTGGCGGCCGGGGTCGGGGCTTTGATGGAAAAGCCGCTGGACGTGCCCCAACTTCTGAAAACGATCCAGGAATTGCTGGTTGAATCCCCGGAAGCCCGGTTGCGTCGCCTGTGCGGTTACAGTCAGGACGTTCGTTACACTCCTCCCGCCCGCCCTTTGCCCTGGCATAGTCTCTTGAGTTGAGCCATTCGGGCAAAGTGCCCGCATTACGCCAAGGCCCAACCCGGAACGATTTCACGCACTTTGCGGTCTTCGCGTCGCGGTGTCGCTGCGTCAAAATAAAAACCGCCGGAACAATTTCCCTTTCCGGCGGCTGATTTCAGCTTTATGCTTCCAGAATTTCAGCTTCTTTCTTACGTCGCCATGTGGCTGATCGGTTCGCTCCACTCGCTGTAACCCGTGCTGCCGCCCACCGCCCGCAGCCGGACCGTATAGACCGTGCCCGGGGTCAGCCCCGTCAGCGCAATCCGGCGCGCGCCGGTGAAATCGCCCAGGTCCGTCCACGTTTTGCCGCCATCGGTGCTGTCCTGCGCCTGATAGGCATGGGCGTTGAGCACGGCGGAAGCCCGAACCACCAACTGGCCGCTCACCCCATTGGTGATGGCGTGGATAACTGGTTTATCCAGCGGCGTGCGCGAGCGGTTGGTGCTGCACACGTCGTAGCCCGACGAAAGCAGCGCGTCCAGATCATGCCGCGCTTTCCCCTGCACGTAGAGGGCGTCCTGCACCAGCGCGTCGGACAGGGCCGTCTTCGCCGCGTTCTTGGCCCGTGTCCGGTCAATGCCCTTGTTGCGCGTGGCAATCAGCTTGTCGCTGAAGTCCGTTTGCAGCGTCGTCAGTTGCGCCACCGTCACCGGCGGATCGGTGAAGACCGCATGACCAGTCAGCGAATCAATCACTCCCAAGGCCAGGCTGTTGATGTTTTGGTCGGTATCGGTGGTAAATCCGATATAGACCCTGTAGTTGTTGTTCATTTTTTGCCTTTCTGTTTGGTTTTAGGTTTGGGGCGGTCTGGCGGAGACCACTCGGTCTCACGGATCGCTTGCCAAGAGCCGGGTTTTTCCGCATAAGAAATACCATAACTGCTAATGTATGTGTAACAATTGATAAGATTAACAAATATTAATGAACTTATTTACCGTCGTTTTTCATTTGCTGTCGAAATCAAGCACTTGCACCGCGCCAATTGATGCTGACGTTGCCGTGTCGAAAACAAAATTTCCCCGGCGCCTCATCCGCTCTTTCCGGGACTGTCTTGATTCGGTACATGAAGGCCCGTTCCAAAACCATTTTGATTACCTTTTCGCTGGCGGAGACAACCTTTTGCGTGACGCAGAGACATTTCTGCGTGGCACAAAAAGTTTTCTGCGTGGCGCAGAGACATTTAATTGGAATGCGAAAGGCTTTTTGCGCGGCGCTTAGACATTTAGTCGGAACGCAAAAGGATTTCTGCGTGACGTAGAGACGTTTTATCGGAGCACAAAAGGTTTTGTTGGTGACGTAGAGACATTTGTTCAAGCCGCAGAAAACCATTTTCGCCCTGAAGAAGGTTATCTTCGGGGCGCGAAGACATCTTTCCGCTGGACAAAATGGTTTCTGGGTTAGGTTCAGGGTTTTCTCATACCTGTCAGGACGCTGAAAATGAGGCACTTCCAAGCCTTTCATGGCCAAACGCGCCTGCTTGGAGTCATATTCCACCGGCATTTGGCGGATGTGGAGCTTGTCTTTTCGACTGAAACTGATTGTCTTGTTACAAATTGGAAACATAAAAAAAGCTGCTTGACTCAATTGAAATAGAATTGTAAAACAGCCTTTAGAACTTTCATGCGAGTCATTGGGCTGGTGCCGTTTGGTTGAGCCTGCGCGAGGAAAGTTTGAAACCGGTCAGAAAATGTCCGTTGGCGCCTTACATTGGGTTGTAACGGTTGTTCACAAAAAGGAGGGATTATATCCAGTCAGGAGCCGCAAGGCGGGCGCCTCATTTTCTGCCATTTCCAAAATTCCAACCAGAATTAATCCGATGAAAACGATTTATATTTTAGGGCTTTTTTCAGCTTGTTCCTTGCTTCAGGCGCAAACTGCAAATCAAGCCATTCCAACCGCCAACCCGTCCGCGTTGCCCGGCCCGGCTTCCTATGCCGTAGTCGGCTATCAAATCGGCCAAGAGGGGGCGGATTCCCGCGTCTGGCAAAAGGTCGTCCAAACGGCGGACGCCAAAGGCGATACGGCGCTGCAAACCAACCGGGCCTATGTGGAGTTGGCCTCCGGGCTGAACCATTTGGTCAACGGTCAATGGGTGGCGAGCACTGAAAAAATCAGCATCTCGCCGGACGGCAGTTCGGCGGCGGCCACCAACGGCCAGCATCAGGCTTATTTTCCCGGCGACATCTATAACGGGGTGATCAAGCTGGTGACACCGGATGGGAGATTACTGCAAAGCCAGCCCGTTGGACTGAGTTATTTCGACGGCAGCAACAGTGTGCTGATTGCCGCATTGACCAACTCGGCCGGCGCAATTCTGCCTTCCGGGAACCAGGTGATTTACACCAACGCCTTCTGTGGTTTGCATGCCGATTTGTTGTACTCTTACACGAAAGCAGGCTTTGAACAAGACGTCATTTTACGGCAACAACCGCCTCAGCCGGCGGCCCTCGGTTTAACACCTCAATCCACCACCTTGGATATGATGACCGAATTTTTCAATTCGCCGCAGCCGACTGTAACCGCGACGACTGTGCCGACGGCGGCGGGTAATCTGGAGGATGACAGTTTGAATTTTGGAGCAATGCAGATGGCGCCAGGAAAGGCGTTTCTATTGGGTGCCAATTCGCCGGCCGTGGAGGTGGACAAGCAATGGCTCGTTTTGAACGGGAGGCAATTTCTGGTGGAAGAGATTCCCATCGTCTCCATCGCCAAACAAATTGACGCTCTGCCCCTTTTCGCCGCCAAGACCAGTCTTGGATCAAAGACTTTCGCTTCAAGTAGTCCAGTTCCTCCGTTACCATCGCAACGACTGACCGGGACAGCATCCAAAACCCGGTTCTTGGCTCAAGCCACGCCGCCCGGCTGGGGGCTGGTGCTGGATTATGTGACAATCAATTCATATACGAACAACATAACATTTCAAGGCGATACCACGTATTACATCAGCGGGACACTCAGTCTGACTGGCACGAAAACCTTCGAGGGCGGAGCGGTGATCAAATACACCAACGGCGTTTCCATGCTCTTGGGTCAAGGTTCGGTGAATTGCCTGGCTTCGGCGTATCGGCCGGTAATATTCACGGCCTGGAACGATGACAGTGTGGGCGAGCAAATCGCCGGTTCGACCGGAACCCCAACCAATTATTGCGCCAGCCCGGCGCTGTTATTCAATCAAGCTGGAACCGTGCAATTGCAGCATTTGCGCATTGAATATGCCAGCCAAGGCGTCATGGGTGGATACAGCGCCCTGACCGTCAAAGACAGCCAGTTCGTCAATGATGTCAACCCCGTCAGACTGACGGGAGGCAGTCTCAATCTTGAGAATGTGCTCATGGATAACGTGTCGGGCACGGCTCTCTACTTGGCGGCCAGCGCCAATTGCATCGCCCAGAACCTGACGGTGCATAATGCCAACACCTTTCTCTACAGCGTCCTTTATAGCTCCTTGGGTCTGACCAACAGTCTGTTGATTGCCTGCACAAACTTGGGAACGAACTACAATGGGGCCTCTAACTATACCAGTACCAGTGACGCCGGGATTTTCCAGACTGTGGGAGGAGGCGCGGATTATCTGGCCACCAACTGCCCGGACGGGATTCGGGGCGCGGGCACGACCAACATTGATCCCGCGTTATTGGCCGACCTCCAGACCAAGACCACCTATCCGCCGGTGGTTTATGCGTCCCAAACGATTTCCACTGATTTGACGCTCGCTCCGCAAGCCCCGCGCGACACCTGCCTGCCGGGACCGGATTTGGGGTACCATTATGACCCGATTGACTATGCCATCGGCGGTGTGATTGTAACCAATGCGACCCTGACCGTCAGTCCCGGAACAGTCATTGCCACTTTCGGAAATGGGCTCGACATCGGTCCCGGCGGAAAATTGGTCTGCGAAGGTCTGGCCTACGACCTGAACCATATCGTCACTTACAACACAGTTCAGGAACAGGCGGGCGGCTGGCAGCCGCCTATAGCCTCGCTCAATGATTATCTGTGCGACTAGGACGGCACGTTTGATTTCCGGTTTACCGACTGGTCTTTGATTGGCCCGCCCAGCGCGGTGCACGTGTATCTGGAACATTCTGATCCGGTCAATTTCCGGGATTGCCAGTTCCACGGGGGCGTCGTGCGCGGTTTTGGACCGACGTTCAACCTGACCAATTGCTTGTTTGAACGGGTGACGGTGGACCTGTGGCCCTACGACGGTAACGTGCCGGCATTGCGCAACAACCTGTTTTATGGCGGGACTTTGGATTTGCTGCCGTTTGTGGTGGGGCGTTCGGTGGTGGCCGACAACATGTTCGACCGGACCAGCATCGTGAACTATTACCCAAGCTGCACCTATACCGGTTACAATGCGTATGTGACCAATTATCAGCGGTTGCAGCCGGCCAATGCCAGCGATGTTATCCTGACCAATTCTCCCGCTTACCAGACGGGGCCGTTGGGGACTTTTTACCAGCCGACCGACAGCCCGCTCATTGATATGGGAAGCGAAAGTGTGGATGCTGCGGGCCTGACCGGATATACCATTCTGACCAATCAAACGCCGGACACCGGCCCGGTGGACATCGGCTATCATTACAAGATCACCGGCAACGATTCCACCGGTACCGACTTCTGGCTGGCGTTTTATTCAACCCAAGGCGAACCGGAATCAGAAGTTTACTTTGACCAGTCGCTTTATATCTCTAGCCCGGTGGCAACTGTGGGAACGGTAACTTATCCAGCCTACGGACCTGTTTTGAACATCACGGGCGACCCAACTGTGAGTGGGACATATATCCTGACGAACACCCCGGAATCGGAGACGAACGAGTATCCATCTATTGGCCCCACCATTTATGTGAATGAAGCGAATACGAATTTGCAGGTGACCTTCTTCCGCAACTACGGTGGCTACGTGTACTGGCAAATTTGGATTTATGATCCCATCAATGGCGACAAATTATTTTATGGCAAACCCGATTCTAACCTAAATGGGATTGACTGGGACTGGATCAGCTATGGAAGTGGACAAGGGGTGACAAGTTCGTGCCCGCAGGTTGTAGCCAGCCAACCTTTTTCCGTGGCTGCGGGAATGGTCACTAACGTATCGTTTCCGTTGGGGGTTATGCTTGATGAATATGATGCCATTGAGAGCAAAGGCATCCATGTCACTGCCAGCCAGCCGGTGTCGGTTTATGGGTTTAGTTATTCTATAGTCGACAGCACCGCCTTTACTGTTTATCCGACCGCGATCCTCGGCACTAATTACTGTGTCATGGCCCGTGCCTCTGAATCACCCTCGGGGGCAGCGGTCTTTCATTCTCAGTTCGCCATCGTGGGAACGGTGGACAACACGACCGTTATTATCACGCCCTCGACGAACGCCGATCTAGCTGGGTCAACGTGGACCAATTCATTCACCCTGAATCAAGGCGACGCCTATGAGATCAATAGCAGTGATACCTATGGCGATGTGACTGGAACATTGATCACTTCGGACAAACCCATTGCGGTATTTGCTGGTGCAAACCAAGCGAATGTGCCAAACAACAGTATTTCTGCCGCAAACCAGTTGGATCAGGAACAACTGCCGGTGGAGGATTGGGAAACGAACGTGGTGGCGATGCCTTTTGCGGGACGGCTGAACGGAGATACTTACCGGGTGTTGGCTTACACCAATACGGTGCTGACAATCACAAACACCTTTGGAGTAAGCATTGTGACGAACCTGACCGCCGGAATGTATTGTGAAACAAATCTTGATGGATGGGTATGGTTTCAAGCCAACCAGCCCATCCAAGTGGCGCAACTCGAAAATGGAAACTTTTTTGATTCACCGCCAAATGCCAATGAAGGAGATCCCTGCGAAATCTTGTTGCCACCCGCTGGCCACTGTCTGACCTCTTATATTATGTTTGCTCCGGCCAATTCAGCATGGGATTTCACCATGAACTATGTCAATTTGATAGTTGCGCAAACAGGGATCGGGACGACATTGTTAGATGACAATCTCTTGTCGGCAACCAACTTCACCGCCATTGGTTCGAGTGGATATTATGGCGCACGAATTCCAGTGGCACCTGGCACACATACAATTCATAACTCCCAACCGATTGAAGTTCAGACCTATGGGCTCGGATATCAGGACGCTTATGGTTATTTCGGCGGCTGGAGTCCATAATCAAATGGAAAAGAAAACAACATGAAAAGAATACATATTGTTATTGGATTAGTAGGTGGATTGTTTGCGCATCAAATTATCCACGCACAGGGTACGATTTACCTGTCAAATCTAAATGACCCTCCAAACGGTAGCGCCGCAGCAGTAGGTAGCGATTCTTGGCTTGCACCATTTTTTGAAACAGGAAGCAATGTAGGAGGATATTTGTTTGACTCCATTCAACTGGCAATGGTGGACGCTTCCGGCAATCCCATAGGTTTCACAGTCATGCTTTATACAGCCCATAATGGTGTTGCTGCTTATCCGGGAATCAGCATCGATACGTTAAACGGTTCTTCCAATCCATCTACAACGGGCATTTACACCTATGTCCCCACTACGGACACCACTTTAAAGCCAAACAACCTATATTTTATTGTGGTCACTGCCGGAACGGCTGTTGCCAATGGTGCTTATGAGTGGAGCGAGAGCGCGTTCTATCCAACACAAAATAGTGATTTAAAAGGGGGAGGTGTTTTCTATTCCAGTGATGGTCTGAATTGGCCATCTGATTTGGGTGCTTATACCCAATTTGCCATAACAGTAACGGCCATTCCCGAACCTTCAACGTCGTTCTTACTTTTGCTCGGCAGCGGAGTTTTGTTCTATGTTCGCAATTGGCCCTCAACTTAAAGCCGCCAATCCGTTGGTGCAGGAGCAATTGCCGGTTGAATCTTGGGGCACCAATGTGCTAACCTTGGGATTTGCTGGGCGGACAAATGGGGACACTTACCGAGTGTTAGCAGCCTACAGTAATACATGGGTGACCAACAGCGGCGTGGTAGTTACGGGATACGGCTATGGAGCAACGACCAACTATGAAGTGGTGGTCACAAACCTTGATGCCGGAAAATACTATGAAACCGTCCTTGAGGGGCCGGCACAGTTTCAGGCCACAAAACCTATTCAAGTCGCGCATTTCGCTAATGGAGGACAATTCGAGCTCACCAATGAGGGGGATCCCTGCGAAATACTATTACCGACTATCAACCACTATTTGACTTCTTATATTGTGTACGCTCCGACCAACGCGGATTGGAATTTCAACACGAACTACATGAATGTGGTAGTTGCGCAAGCAGGAATTGGGACGACATTACTTGACGGCATGTCAATAAATGCGAGTAATTTCGTGCCGATTGGCTCCAGTGGATATTACGGGACCCAAATTCCAGTGTTGCCGGGCACACATATGGTCAGCAATCCGCAGCCGATTGAGGTTCAAGTTTATGGATGGGGATATTATGATGCGTATGGTTATTCCGGCGGTTCGAGTCAATGATTGTAAGAGAGGAACGTATATGAAAAAGATAATTAGTTTCAGTATTATCGTGGCTAGCTTATTAGCGTCGAGAGTGGCAAAAGGGCAGGGGACAGTTTACCTGTCCAATCTGGGCGATCCTTCAACCGGTAGCGCAACTGTAGGCAGCGATTCGTGGTTGGCGGCGTCAATTGTCACCGGATTCAATTCTAGCGGATACGAACTCAATTCCATCCAACTGGCAATGACGGATGCCACGGGTAATCCGAGCGACTTCAGGGTCATGCTTTACACAGCCGCTATTGGCGCTTCTGTCCTTCCCGGGAGCAATCTGGGCAATCTGGAAGGCTCTGCCAATCCATCCACAGCGGGCACTTATACTTACGCCCCCACTGCAGACATCTTCTTGTCACCAAATAGTATCTACTTTATTATGCTCACCGCTGACACTATAGTAGCTAATGGCGCTTACGGGTGGACTGAAAGCACGTCTTACCCCAACTCAAATGATGGCTGGTTTGGAGGAGGGGCTATTCTCCATTCCAATGACGGTTTGGATAACTGGCATCCACTAGGAACTTATTGTCAATATGCTTTGGCTGCCACAGCAATTCCCGAGCCTACATCGGCGTTCCTGCTTTTGCTTGGCAGCGGAGTTTTATTTTATGTTCGCCGCGCTTTCCAACGTGAATCTTAGCACCGCCTTCACGGCATATCCGACTCCCATGCTCGGCACCAATTACTGCATCTTGGCCCGGTCGGGTCTGACACCCTACGACGACCCGAGCTACCATTCTCAGTTCGCGATTGTAGGGACGGTGGCGAATACCACCGTTAGGATCACACCTTCAGCGACGGCCAATTTGGCGGGACATCCTGGAACCGCCACCTATACCAATGTTCTGAATCAAGGAGACACTTACGAAATAAACAGCAGTGACGCCTTTAGCGATGTGACCGGAACGGTGATAACTTCAGACAAACCCATTGCGGTATTTGCCGGCGTAAATCAAGCTTATGTACCAGATCAAAACACTCAAGCCTTAAATCCACTGGTGCAGGAGCAACTGCCGGTCGAGCAATGGGGCACCAATGTGGTGGCCATGTCCTTTGCCGGACGGACGAACGGGGACACTTATCGGGTTTTGGCGGCTTACAGCAACACGGAGGTAACCGTTACCGGCACGGTTATTACAAATGTGGATGAAAGCAGCGGACCGCCCTGGACGGTCAAGTCCGTCTATGAAACACTGACGATAGGCCTGACGAATAGCGTGCCTTTTGACGTCATTGTGGACGGACCGGTGCAATTTCAGAGCACCAAACCCATTCAAGTGGCTCAGTTCGCCAATGGGACATACTTTGACTTCTTACCCAACAATGAGGGCGATCCTTGCGAGATATTATTACCGCCAGTTGGACACTATTTGACTTCTTACGTCTTCTTTACTCTCGATGACACCAATCAAGATTTTGATGAAAGTTATTTGAATACCATTGTCCCGAAGTCGGCAACTAATGCTACTTCGATAGACGGCTTGTTAATCTCTGCGACGAATTTCGTGGCGATAGGAATAAGCGGTTATTATGGCGCGCAAATCGCTGTTACCAACAGCGGGGTGCATACAGTGACCAGTTCCCAGCCGGCGGGCGTTGAAGTTTATGGGTGGGGACACGCTGATGCCTACGGCTATTTGGGTGGCATAGTCAAATAAGAAGTTATGTGTTAAAATAACAAAAGGAATCTCTATGAAAAAAATCATTATCACAATGGTAATTGGGTTGCTAACTCAACAACTCACCCAAGCACAGGGAACAGTTTATTTTTCTAGTTTGAATCTTACCTTAACTGGCAGTCACCCTATAGGAAGTGATTCTTGGCTGGCTGCAGGATTTGGGACTGGAAACAATGTTGGCGGCTTTGTCCTTAACTCCGTTCAATTGGGGATGATTGATGCTTCAGGTAGTCCCAATGGTTTTACGGTCATGATTTATTCGCAAAGCCCATTTGGTGGTGCTATTCTTCCCGGCAATAGCTTGGGTGCTTTGGATGGCTCTGCCAATCCATCTACAGCCGGTATTTACACTTATACCCCAACAGCAAACATCTTCTTGTCGGCAAACACGGGTTATTTTGTTGTGCTCACCGCTGGGACAACTGTTGCCAACGGCGCCTATAGCTGGAGTGAGAGTGCATTCCCTCCTAGTTCAAGCGGTGGTTGGGGTGCCGCTATAAATGGGGTTCTCGGCTCCAGTAATGGTACCTCCGGTTGGTCCTACACTCCATATTTGGGCATCGCTCAATTTTCCATCACCGCCACAGCCATTCCTGAACCATCGTCGGCATTCTTGCTTTTACTTGGCAGTGGAGTTTTCGTGTATGTTCGCCGCGCTTTCCAACGTGAATTTTAGCACCGCCTTCACGGCTTATCCGACACCAATACTGGGCACCAATTATTGTGCTATGGCCCGGCCGTGCAATATTTATCAGCCAGGCTATTATTCTCAGTTCGCGATTCTGGCTACAGGGGATAATACCACCGTTACCGTTACTCCCTCGACGAACGCCAATCTTGCGGGGTCAATGTGGACTAATTCGTTTATCCTGAATCAGGGCGACACCTATCAGATCAACAGCCGTGATCCTTACGACGACGTTACTGGAACCTTGATCACCTCGGACAAACCCATTGCGGTCTTTGCGGGCGCGGATCAAGCTGATGTGCCCGATCAAAACACTCAAGCTGCAAATCCGTTGGTTCAGGAGCAACTGCCGGTGGAGCAATGGGGCACCAATGTGGTGGCCATGCCGTTTGCGGGGCGCACGAACATAGATTTGTATCGGGTGTTGACGGCGGAAAGCAACATGGTGGCGATTATCAGCGCCAACGGCACTGTGGTCACGAATCTGGCGGCGGGCAGTAATTACGAGGCGGAACTGCAAGGGCCGGTGCAATTTCAAAGCACCAAACCTATCCAAGTGGCTCAGTTTGCCAATGGAACGGAGTTTGATAACGTCACTAACACAGAGGGTATTGTTGGTGAGGGTAACCCATGTGAGATTTTGCTGCCGTCCACAGATCATTATTTGGAATCAACCGTCGTCGTCACACTTACCAATGATCCTCCTTACTATGTCAATGGGGACTTTGACGAAAATTTCATTAATCTCATCGTTCCCCAATCGTCGACCAACGCCATAGTGGTGGATGGCTCATTAGTGGCGGCGACTAATTTCGTGGCGATAGGCACAAGTGGTTATTATGGTGCTCAAATTACCATAACGAATGTTGGCGCACACACTGTGATTAATTCCCAACCAGTGGGAGTTGAGGTTTATGGATTTGGTCTTAGTGACGCCTATGGCTATTCCAGCGGTGTGACTAAGTGAGAATTTAGTGCTAAAATAACAAAAGAAAACCTTTTATGAAAAAACTGATCATCACGACGGCGATTGGATTACTGATCCAACAAATTGTACAAGCACAGGAGACGCTTTATGTGTCCAACTTAGGACAAACCTCCACTGGCAACTATGCCGTGGGGAGTGATTCATGGTATGCGTCATTTTTTAAAGCAGGAAACAATATCGGCGGGTATGAACTGAACATCATTCAATTGGCAGTGACGGGTGCCTCGGGCAATCCCAGCGGCTTTACGGCCATGGTTTACGCAAATATCAATCCTGAAATAGCCGTTCTTCCGGGAAACAGCATTGGCACTCTTGATGGTTCTTTGAACCCGGTGGACGCTGGGACTTATAATTACACTCCTGATTCAAACATCGTGTTATCTCCAAATACTGACTATTATGTTGTGCTCACTGCTGAAACACCCATAGCCGAGGGTGCTTATGAGTGGAGCCTCGCTGGCGCAAATTCCTATAATCCAAGTGACGGCTGGAGTGGGAGTGTAGGGCGTGTTTATACTTCAAGTAATGGTTTATCTTGGATTCCAATTTCAGCGGCTTATCCTCAATTTGCCATCACCGCCACGGCGATTCCTGAACCTTCATCGGCGTTCCTGCTTTTGCTCGGCAGCGGAGTTCTCTTTTATGTTCGCAAGCGGCATTCAACTTAAAGCCGGCAATCCGCTGGTGCAGGAGCAACTGCCGGTTGAATCTTGGGGCACCAATGTGGTGGCCATGTCCTTTGCCGGGCGCACGAACATAGATTTGTATCGGGTGTTGACGGCGGAAAGCAACATGGTGGCGATTATCAGCGCCAACGGCACTGTGGTCACGAATCTGGCGGCGGGCAGTAATTACGAGGCGGAACTGCAAGGGCCGGTGCAATTTCAAAGCACCAAACCTATCCAAGTCGCCCAATTTGCCAATGGAAACTTTTTCGACTACACCGTTGCGGAAGAAGGTGATCCTTGTGAAACCTTACTGCCGCCTACTGGTTACTACTCGACCTCGTATGCGATTTATTCTCCTCCTAATGACAATGTCACAGGAGATTTTAATGAAAACTTCGTGAACATTATCGTGCCACAATCAGCGACAAACGTCACCTTAATGGACGGTGTGTTAGTAACAGCAACGAATTTTGTGCCAATACTTAACAGCGGTTATTATAGTGCGCAGATTTCAGTGACAAATGGCGTGCATACCGTCAACAGTTCGCAACCGATTGAAGTTCAAGTTTACGGGTGGGGAGCCGAGGATGCCTACAGCTATTTTGGGGGTTTGGTGAAATGACAATTAAATGATAAATTTAACAACGAAACCATTATGAAAAGATACATAGTCATATTGAGTCTGATACTAATTCGCGGATATGCTGCTTTAGCCCAACAATTCGTGAATCTCGACTTCGAGAATGCAAATCTTTCGGGTTACAGCGCCGGTTCAGTTCCTGCGATTGATGCCATACCCGGTTGGACAGCTTATCTGGATGGAACGCCTTTGGTAAATATAAATTATGACACTAGCCCCCTATCTGGTATTGATATTTTTGGTGGATCCAGCTTACAGGGCAATTACTATATCACTTTATCTGGAACTTTAAGTCAACCTGCTTCGATTGGTCAAACCGGAACCGTCCCGATAACAGCACAGTCATTAACCTGGTGGGGGGCTGGACCGGATGTCTTATCATTTAACGGCCAGACATTGCCTTTTAAAATTATCGGAGGGACAGCACAATATAATATTTACGCAGCCGACATCTCGGCCTTCGCCGGACAAACAGGGCAATTACTCTTTACTTCGGATCGTTTACCTACTGCTGATAGCGATATTATTGACAACATCCAGTTTTCACCCGTTCCCGAACCGTCATCGGCGTTCCTGCTTTTACTTGGCAGCGGAGTTTTAATGTATGTTCGCCGCCCTCGGTTCACGCCAACACCCAGCTTGGCGTGATTTCCTGGTCGAGCATCGTCGGTTGAATGCCGGCCAACAATTTTCGTTCCGCCAGGATGCCAATCATCGCCGCGTTGTCGGTGCAGAGACCTTTCTCCGCGAGGCGCAGGGTGAAACCTTCGTTCTCGCACGCGCGTCCGAGTTTGCGCCGCAACGCGCGGTTGCACGTCACGCCGCCGGACGCCGTCACGCAGCGCACGCCGTTGCGTTTCGCCGCGCGGATGGCTTTGGCCACCAGCACCTCAACAATCGCCGTCTGCACGCTCGCGCACAAATCGTGAATTGATTGCGTGTTGTTCAACAAACCCGGATGGTCACGGAGAAAATAGCGCACGGAAGTCTTCAAGCCGCTGAAACTGAAATCATCGCTCGTGTCATTGAGCAGCGGGCGCGGGAAATCATAAGCCTTGGGATTTCCGTGTTCCGCCAGCCGGTCTATTTCGGGTCCGGCGGGGTAGGGGAGCCCCATCAATTTGCCGGTCTTGTCGAAGCATTCGCCCGCCGCGTCATCCATCGTCGAACCCAGCACGCGATGTTTCAGCTCCGATTCCACGAGCACGAGCAGGGTATGTCCGCCGCTGACGATGAGCGAAACGTTGGGTTGGAATGCGGTGAAGTCGGCGACGAAGGCGTCGCCACCACGCGCAATCCAGGGTGAATAGAGATGCGCCTCGTGATGGTGGATGCCGAGGAACGGTTTTTGCAGGGCAAACGCGACGGCCTGCGCAACCTTGAATCCCACGAGCAATGCGGCGGGCAATCCCGGCCCTTGGGTGGCGGCGACGGCGTCGAGTTGCTCCGGTTGGACCCGCGCTTCCCGCAACGCCGCTTGCGTCACGGGAATCACATTCCGCAAATGTTCGCGCGCGGCGAGTTCCGGCACCACGCCGCCATATTCGGCGTGCAGTTTGATTTGCGAGGAGATGACATTCGAGAGGATTTTGCCGTCGCGCACCACGGCGGCGCTGGTTTCGTCGCAGGAAGTTTCAATGGCTAACAGGATCATGGGACGTTGAATCGTTTAACCGTTAAAGCGTTGAACCGTGAAGCCAGCCGCTCGTTGAAGTCGTTTTAACGATTCGACGATGCAACGGTTCGACGAGTCATTTCATTTCGTCGCGACTTTTTCCGGTTTCGATGAAAGTTTGCTGTAAAGTAGAATGCCCTTAAGCAGGTCCTGGGCGCGTTCCAGTTGCACGTCCTGGATGTTTTCGACGCGGGCGCGTTCGGCCGGGCTTAACGAGGCCAAACCGCCGGGCGAGCGCTTGATGATCAACGCGGCTTCCTCCTCGTCGGTGGTCGGCACGATGATGTCCGGGGTAATGCCGTGTTCCTGAATGACCCGGTGGCTGGGCGTGTAATACTTGGCGGTTGTGAGCTTGAGCGCCGAACCGTCATCGAGCGGGAAAATGCTTTGCACGGAACCTTTGCCAAAAGTCTTCTCGCCGAGAATGACCGCGCGATGCAAATCCTGCAAACAGCCGGTGACAATTTCCGACGCGCTCGCGCTTCCGAGATTGACCAGCACAACCATGGGCATGCCCTTCAATTCGTCGCCGTGGCCATCGGCGCGACGGACCGTGTTTTGAGTCGGATCACGACCTTCGGTGGTGACAACGAGTTGTCCGCGCGGCAGGAATTTGCTGCAAACGTCAACCGCCTCATCGAGCAGACCGCCGGGATTTCCGCGTAAATCGAGAATCAACGCCTTCATGCCTTGCGCTTTCAATTTTTTCAAGGCGCTTTCGAGTTCGTCACTGGTGTTGTCGCCAAATTGCGTGATGCGGATGTAGCCAATCTTGTCCGGGCCAAGCGGGAATTCCTTCTTGCCGTTGATGTCTTGTACCATGTCCAGGCTGATGACCGCGCGGGTCAACGTGACCTCCTTGGTCAAACCGGACGACGGACGTTGAATCGTCACGGTGACTTTCGTGCCCGGGTCGCCGCGCAGTTGTTCCACCACTTGCTGCAAGGATTTTTTCTCCGCGCTCCGGCCGTTGATCTTGACGATGCGGTCGCCGGCCAGGATGCCCGCGCGAAATCCCGGCGTGCCATCCATCGGCGTGACTACCGTGACATAATTGTCCTTCATGGAAACCACCAGGCCGAGTCCGCCGAAAGCACCCTCGGTGTCACTCTGCAATTCCTGATACTCCTCCGGGTCCATGAATTCGCTGTGCGGGTCGAGCGAATCAATCATGCCCTTGAGCGCGTCATAAACCAGGTCGTGATACGTCAGGTTCTTGCCGTCCACGTATTCCGTGCGGACTTTTTCCAGCACGTTGGCGAACAGTTCGAGATTTGGGTAAACTGAATCCTTCTGCTCCGCGGCTTGCGCCGAGCTTAAATAAATGCGCGCACCGATGACCAGATTTAGCAACAGCGCCGCAGTGACCAGTCCATAAATCAAACGTCGTTTCATAAACGGATGAAAACTATCACAATCCGGGAAAATTACGAATCAAGTTTTGTTGAGCAACAGCGTTTCGATGAACGGCAAATCACCCGGCACCGTGACCTTGGGATTGGGCGCGATGCTGGACACCAGCCGGACCGGCTGGCTGATCAACTCGCACGTCGCAGTGTCGTCTGTGAAGACCAGGCGGCGGCGGCGCGCTTCCGCCAGCGCGCGACGAATCACTTCGACGCGAAACGTTTGCGGCGTTTGCACCGCCCACAATTTCGCGCGGTCGAGCGTGCGTTGAATCGTCCGGCCGTCGGCGGACACCTTGAGGGTGTCCGTTACCGGCTGTGCCGCCACTGCCGCGCCGGTTTCGTCCGCCGCTTGGACCGTGGCAGCAATTAATTCCCCGCTGGTGCAGGGGCGGGCCGCGTCGTGAATCGCCACAATCTCCGCTGTTACCGGCAAAGCCTCCAGGCCGTTCCACACCGAATCCTGCCGTTCCGCTCCACCAACGACGATAAGAAACGGCTTTTGCAGGTGAAACCGTGACGCCAGTTCCGCGAACGCCGTTTGCATTCCGTCACGCACAACAAGAATGACTTCGCCGATGCAATTTGCGTCGTTGAATCTTTGCCAAGTGTGGGCCACGACCGGGCGGCCGGCCACTTCGAGGAATAATTTGTCCACGCTGGCACCCATGCGGGCGCCTTTGCCAGCGGCGACAAGAATGGCGGCGTTCATTTTTTTAGTCTAAAGAAGGGCAATGGCGTAAAGTTCATGCCGTCCAGAGTTTGAACGATTGGCAGATAATTTCGTCCAATTCCGCCTTGGTTTCACCACTGCCGAAGGTGAAGGTGCCAGTGAGATGTTTCCAGTCGTCCAGCGACAGGCCGTAAAGTTCGCGGGCAATAAAAACCAGAGGTTCATCTGTCATCTGCTTTGAGCGCAATACGCAATGCAGGATCGGTTTCGCAAACACCGACGATTTCGTTGTAACGGTCGAGCAGCTTGGAGAAAGTCGCTTTGCAGGCGGCGGCTTTGAACAAGCTGCGTTCATAAACATTCGCAGTCAGAAACTGACCAACGTCAAGCACGTCCACCCGATCCGTCAGATTTGCATTTTTCAATAGAAATGCTACCCCTTCCACCCCGTCGCCAAGGGTGATTATCAGCGGCTTCATCCCTGCGCGAAGATTTTCGGCGCATTTTCTAACCAGTGCTTCGCTGGGATGCGTGGTTACGTGGATTGCAACCGTTTCGATCTGGAAATCACTTTGACGAGCTGTTGAATGGTCAGCAACAGAGGAGCCGTGGTGCTGGATTTTGCCTTCGCCAAGCACCACGTCGAGCTTGGCTCCGACCAGATGTTGGAGCATTGCGCCGACATAGTTGGTCCCACCGGAATTTTCCTGAAGATCGTCGGCTTGCTGGAGCAAATCGTGTATGTTCGCGTGAAGTGATTTGCCGGGGTCGAAATGGAATTTTGGACCTTCCGAGGAAAAATGAGCGCGGACTTTTTCTATCCACCAAGTTTGGGCTTCTTCCAAGTTGATGGCTTTCTTTCCGGCCAATTCGTTCAACAGTTCGACATACGCTTCCATTAACCCAAGACTGCCCCGGCTTGTCCGTCCCCCTTCCTCGGCCAGAACTTTTGAGATCCCGTGCGCCTCCAGAATTTTCTGCACAGATGCCTTGCCTAGCCCGGCGACTTGGCCGCCTTCTTCGGTTCGCAACGATTCAGGATCAAGCGGCAGACCCTTTTCCTGTGCCGTTTGGGTCACAACGAGCGCAACGCAAAGGCCGCCCTTTTTCAGAAATTTCGGATGCTGTTTGCACAGGGCATCGAGGCTTTTAGTTGTTGTGCTCATTTTATTTTAAGATTTTCTGGCAGCCTTCCGATAATTTACTGTTTCCCTTTGACGCTGGCTTGGCACCACAGGAGCAAATTCTTCCTCCCAGACCGGGTTAAAATAATTGCGCGCAATCCATTCAATTACCGGCACACACACGGCATCACCAAATCCGAAAAGCGCCTGATTAAGCGAAGCTTTAATGACGAATTCATCCGCGCCCATGAGCCGCGCACATTCGCGTGGCGTTAGCAACCTGACTGCAAAGCGGCCTTTTCCAGCGGCAACAAGAATTTGGCGCCCGCTGCCGCCGCGCGGTGTCCGAAGGCAACCGGCAATTCCGTCCGTCCGAAGTTCCGCCATTGATTTTCCATTTCGAATCCGCCGGAAAACAGTGCCATAACTGACGCGGTTGCCACGAATCATCGCGTCCGCCTCCGCGCGATGTTTCGAACTCATTTGGTTCAACAAGTAGTCGCAACGCTCCCGGCTCCACCACATTTGAGAATTCGGCGACAAATCTTCGATAATATTTTTCAGCTCGCGCGTCGCAGCCGGCAGCGGCGGCAGCGGGCGGATTTTCCAGGTAATGTCTCCATGCCAATAAATAAAATCAGCCAGAGCAGACGGTCTGCATTCCGTCTCGTAGAACTTGGGCGTCTTGTCGTTTAGCGCCGGAATAATCTGTGTTTTGACGCCAACGACGAAAAGGCGCTGGCGGCTCTGGGGCACGAAGCGGACTGCATCAATGATAAATGCGTCAACGGCATAACCGAGCCGGTTCAAAGCAAGGAGCGCATCTCTAAAATCGCCGCCGTCATGCGATGTTAAAAAGCCGGTAACATTTTCCAAAAGGATCATTGGCGGCTGCCGCCGCCCCATCTTTGTAAGGATGTCAATGAAACCCCAATATGCTGACGATTGGGCACCAGCAAGCCCTTGACGCGCTCCGGCAAGCGAAAGGTCGTTGCAGGGAAATGACGCAGTCGCAAGAGCGACGCGAGGAATGGCGTCCGCGTCAAGATGATGAATGTCCCCGACAACAAACTCACCCGTGTCGCCAAAGTGGTCACGATACATTTGCCACTTGTTGATATCAATATCGTTGGCGAATGTGATGCGCCAGCCGGCGCGCTCCAGTCCGATGCGCATCAGACCAATACCGGCGAAGAATTCCGCAAATGTCTTTTCTGTTTTGCCGTTCATAATTATGCGCACCAATTCTGCGCAATTAGCTTCCAATGCTCAATTCGGATTTAATTCTGCGCGCTACAAAATCCGAATCCTTTAGTGAATGTTGCCAGAGTCGAATCACTCGCCAGCCAGCGCGTCTCAACAGCCGAGTTGTGGCGCGATCCCGCTCCGCGTTTCGCGAAATCTTGTGCTGCCAATATCGCCGGTTGTCTTGGGGCATCCGGCAGTGCCACCGGCAACCATGCCAGAAACAACCGTCCACGAACACGGCAATCTTCTGCTTGCGAAAAACAAAATCCGGCTTTCCGATCACGCTTTGCTTGCGCCGCCAGCCGGTGATGCCGCGTGATCTGAATATCGCAATCAGCTTTAATTCGGTGTCCTTGTTTCCTGTTGACTTGATCGCAGCCATTACCTGCGAACGCTTAACTTTGTTGAACACGTCGGCCATACCGCTTTATGTGGCGCCTCTCACGAAACCCACAGTGCTTTAGCTCTTCCCGACAAGAACCGGCAGCCTCATTTGCGGAAAGCGCAACACCAAAAACCGTTTGAAATTTTGGAAAGGCTTGGGTTGCGCCCGGAAGGCAACGAAAATGCAATTGCTCATGGCACAATGGAATGATTGCCCTGCAAAACATGAGGGTCGCCACGCTTCTGGCAATCGGATTTGAAATCACTGTGCGAATGTGATGTTCGGCTACATCCAGCATCAGTTTTCGCTTGTTGTCAAAATTCCAATGGCGGCGGAAGGCGACTGCGGCGTTGACGTTGGGCGGCAGTTCGGCCAGCAACATTTCGCCATTGTCGGGTTTCAGGATTTTGTGGACCCAGGCGCAGGCGTCATCCACGCGTTTGTATTGCTGCCAGAAGGCGCGGAGGATTTTGATGAGGAAGCCGCCGGAGCCGCAGGCGGTGTCGGCCACGCGGATTTCGGCGAGTTGCGCCATCCATTTGTCGGCGGAAGCGAAATCGCATTTCTGGCTGCCGACGGCGGCGCAGATTTCATCCACGAGCTGCCCCGCCAGTGAATTGACGAGCGAATCAGCCATCGGGCCGGTGATGCCAGCGGGCGTGTAATAGATGCCTTCATCCTTGCGGTTGGCGGCGAGGAACATCTCGTAGCTCTTGCCGAAGATGTCCTCGTCAATGCGGCGGTAATTGTAATTGACGATGCCGCGGCCCATGGCGGTGTTCCACGGGTCGAGGCCGAGGATGAATTCGAGTTTTTTGCAGAACCGGTCAAAGTTCGCCTCGTCGTCAACGAGCTTGTCCCAGATACGCGCTTCGAAAATTTCCGTGTCGTAGTATTCGTCGAAGAAATCCTCGAAGTTTTTCAGGAAATAGTGCGTGACCTTGGCCGCGCCCTTGGCTTCCCAGCGGTCTTTCTGGACGGCGAATTCATTTTGGATGAAACGATAGCTGACGAGGCCGAAATCTTCGAGTGTCTTGGCGAAAATGAGTTTATTGATGAGGAGGATGATGAATTCGGCGGCTTGGTCCTTCGATTGCCAATGGATTTTGTCGAATTCGCCATACCAGTTTTTCAAGTCCTCAAAAAACTGCTGCTCCAGTTCCGGTTTGTCCACCGTATCCTCAAAACGCCGCAGCGCGTCGGTGATGCTGCGGCATTCGATGCAACGCAGCAGGAAGTCTGCGAAGGGAACCTCGGCAAACGGCTTGTCCTCAAAAAAATAATCGCGGGCGGAACAAAGCCAGGTCATGCGCAGATCGGTGAGCACGAGGTATTCATGCTCGGAAAGGTAATTCTTGATCTGGTCCTTGTAGTGATCGGGATTGGCGTCATAGCGCCGCAAGGTATCGGGCGTGTCGCGTTTGAAAAGGGCCTTGAGTTCAAAGGGGATGGGGCGCGCATTCGGTTCCTTGACGCGGAAATCAACCCAGCCGTCGCGCACCGTGACCTGCCGGGACGGCTCGATTTTTAAAAGCTCCTTAAAGAGCGCAGTGAAGAGGTCTTCCGAGGCGGTTTCAGGCTTTGTGCCTTCACTCAGAACCTGAATATATCTGGCGGCTGGCTGCCACCGGGGGAGTTTCTCAAGGTCTTTCGCGAAGGGGAGAAATTCGATTTCTTTCCGTGCAGTAAGTTCGCGAAGGGTGTTGAGAATTTCAGCCGCGTTCACGAAGGGAGTTTGTACCAGGACGGCATCACCGGCAATCCAGAATCGCGAATTGCTCGAAGTCGCGCAGGACGGGCCGGGTCCTGAATCGTCACAATTTCCGCTGTTGCGGGCAAAGCCTCCCGCCCATGACTTTGGACTTTCCACTAACTCGCGGGTTGCCAATCCAGCACTTTCAATTGCACCGAGCGGTTGCCGTTGAATTGGTTGACCTGCGGCACGAAGGCGAGATCAAATTTTCCGACGGGCAACGATGCCGTGCCGCCGTTCCACCAAAGCGCCTCCAGCGTGGCTGCGCCATCCGTCATCCACATTTTGACGTGCTGCTTGTCCGCGCCGAGGCGCTGGAGCGGCCGGGCGTGGGTGAGATTACGCGCGCAGAATTGCAGGCCGGGATTGCCCTGGCCCGTCGGTTTCAAACAGGACAATTTGCCAAGCATTTCCAGCGTCATTTCGTCCAGCCCGACTTCCGCGTCAAGGCGCAATGGCGGCTGCAAATCCTCCGGCTTCAACGCCCGACGCGCCAGTTCGTTCAACCTTTTTCGCAATGCGTCAATTTTATCCGGCTGAATGCTCAAGCCTGCGGCCATCGCGTGTCCGCCGTGGCGCAACAGCAAACCGTCGCATTCGCGCAACGCGGCGGCCAGATCGAAACCGGCGATGCTGCGGCCCGAGCCACGCCATTCATCGCCTTCACCGCCGATGATAACCGTGGGCCGGTAAAATTCCTGCAACACCCGCGACGCCACGATTCCGACGACGCCGATGTGCCAGAGCAATTGTCCTTCCACGATGACGAAATCGGTTTGCGGATTGAACCGGGCGCGCACCGCGCCGGTGACTTCCTCAACGATGCCGCGCTCGATTTTCTGGCGTTCGCGATTCCGCGCGTCGAGATTTTGGGCGAGCGGCATCGCCTCGGCCAGATTCTCGGCGAGCAGTAAATGCAGCGATTCCTCGGCGGTTTCAAGCCGGCCGGCGGCGTTGAGGCGCGGCGCCAGTTGAAACCCCACGTCGTAGGTGCCCAGCACGGGAGGTGATTGCGCGGCCTTTTTCAATGCGATAAATCCGGGCCGTTGCGTTGAGTTCAGCCGGTGCAAACCGGCGGAGACGAGAATGCGATTTTCGCCGGTGAGCGGGACGAGGTCAGCAATCGTGCCCAGCGCGACCAGATCAAGCAACGGACGCAAATCGAATTCCATTGCGCCGGGCAGATTGATTTCGCGTCCGCGTTTGACCAAGGCGTGCGCCAGCTTGAAGGCCAGACCGGCGGAACATAACTCGGTCGAGGGTTGACCGGCTTCCTGCCCTCGACCCTCGACCCTCGACTCTCGACATTGCATTTGCGGATTTACGAGCGCAACGGCTTCCGGCACCGGCGACGAAACCTGGTGATGGTCGAGAACAATCACATCCACGCCGCGTTCCCGCAGACCATGAATGGTTTCCACGGCGGTCGAGCCGCAATCCACTGCGAGCAGGAGGGTGACGGGAAACTTTTTAAGACAATTTTCAACACCGTCGCTGCTCAGACCGTAGCCTTCGTCCATTCGATTCGGCAGATAAAAATCCGCCTTCCAGCCGAGCGCGCGGAAAACCTCGACGAGCAGGGCGGTGGAAGTCACGCCGTCCACATCGTAATCACCGAAAATGACGAGCGGTTCGTTTTGCTCGCGGGCGCGAAGCAATCGTTCAACGGCAACGGCCATGTCCGGCAGCAGAAAAGGATCCGCAAGATGTTTCAGCCGCGGGCGTAGGAAATGTTCTATGGCGGGCAGTTCGCTGAATCCGCGATTAAGCAGGCACTGCGTCAGCAGCGGCGGGATTTTGAGCTGCGTCGCCAGTTGGCCGGCCAGGAGCGGCTGCGGCGGGGCGAGGGACCAGCGGAATTTCATTTTCGTTTAACCGCAGATTACGCGGATGAACGCGGATTAAAAACAAAAATGAAGTTGCGTTGGGAAATCATTCCCTCCGCATTATACAAGTAATCCGCGGTTCATTTTCTCTTTTCCAGTTGCGCGGCGATGACGGACAGCGCGATGGAAAAAGACAGAATCACGGCTACGACCAGCAGCGAAACGCTGGTGGGAATTTTAATTTGAAACCAATGCGGTGCCGGGCCGTGTGGCTCGACCAGCATTTTCAGGCCCACAAAAACCAGCACCACTGACAGCCCGATTTTTAGGTGGCGAAAATAATTGAGCGCGCCAGCCAGCAGAAAGTAAAGCGAACGCAATCCGAGAATGGCAAAGACGTTTGAGGTGAAAACAATAAAGGCGTCGCGCGTCACCGAAAACACCGCCGGAATGGAATCCACGGCAAAAATCAGGTCGGTCGTTTCGACCAGCACCAGCACCAACGCGAGCGGGGTGAGGACGAAACGGCCGTCCAGCCGGGTGAAAAATTTCAGGCCGTCGAAATGTTGCGAGACAGGAAACAGTTTGCGCGTGAGGCGCAGCGCAAGGTTTTTTTCCGGTTGAACCATTTCCTTGCGCGAAAAGAGCATTTTAACAGCGGCAAAAACGAGGAACGCGCCGAACCCATAAAGCACCCATGCAAATCGGTGGATGAGGGCCGCGCCGACAGCAATCATTGCGCCGCGCATGACGAGTGCGCCGAGGATGCCCAAAAAGAGCAGGCGATGCTGAAATGCCGGTGGCACGCGAAACCACGCGAAGATGAGCGCGATGACCAGGACATTGTCCAGTGAGAGTGAAAGTTCGATGACATAGCCGGTGGTGAATTGAATTGCCAGCTCACGCCCGCGCCAATGCGCCAGCGCCACGGCGAACAGCATGGCCAGCGCGAACCAAAGCGCCGTCCAAAAGAGGGCTTCCTTGAATTTGACCACGCGCGCCCGGCGGTGGAACAGGCCGAGGTCGAGCGCGAGAAAAATAAGGACGCAAAGGATGAAACCGAACCAATGCCAGGGTGTGATTACAGCCGGGTCCATTTACAATTGACGATTTACGATTTGCGCGCCGACTGCAAACGGATTCGCAAATCGCAAATCGCAAATTTCTACGCCTTCGCCGGAGCGGCGCTGGTTTGCATGGTTACCTGCGAGGCGCCGATGCTCGGGCGTTCGCCCTTGTGCCACCACAAGACCAGCGCGCTGGCGATGTAGATGCTCGAATACGTGCCGGTAAGGATGCCGACCAGGAACGTGAACGCGAAATCATTGATGACGCCGCCGCCAAACACGTAAAGCGCGGACGTGGCCAGAAACACCGTGCCGCTGGTGATCAGGGTCCGGCTCAATGTCTGGTTCAACGACTGGTTGATGACTTCGCGGAACGAGCCGCGCATGCCCAGTTTCAAATTCTCCCGGATACGGTCGAAAATAACAATGGTGTCATTAATGGAAAAGCCGATGATGGTCAAAAGGGCGGCAACGACGGTGGCGTTAAACTCGCGTCCCGAAAACCCATTGGCCATGCAGTAACAGCCGATGGTCATCAGCACGTCGTGGATCACCGCCACGACCGCGCCGACAGCGAACGAAAATTCGTAGCGGAACGCCACATAGACCAGAATGCCGAAGAGCGCCAGCAGACAGGCAATGATGGCCGATTGCAGCATTTCCAAGCCGATGATCGGGCCGACGTGTTCTTCCTGCATGGGTTTGAATTGTGCCGCTGGGAATTTTTCCGCCAGCGCCTGTTCGACCTTCTTCGCCGAGCCGAAAGCCGTCGTGACGCGCAACGTTTCGTTTCCGCCGGTCACGTCTTTCTGGTACTGGATTTGCGAATCCTTTTGGCCGATGGCCGTCAGTTCCTCGCGGATTTGGTCCACCCCGACCCGTTGCTGGAAACTAAACGTCGTGCTGTCGCCGCCCAAAAAGTCCACGCTGAACAATTTTGTGCCCCGGTCAAATATGCCGTAACTCAGGCCGACAAGGATAATGGTCCACGACAAGATAAACGCCGGCTTGGCAAGTTTCATGAAATCGAGTTTCACGCTGCGGATGATGTGCAGCATGGGAAGCGATTTGATCCAGTCGCGCTCAAGGAGCCAGTTAAAAATCAGCCGCGTCACCACCAGCGAGGTAAACAAGCTGGCTGCCACACCGATGGTCAGCGTGACGCCGAAACCCTTTACGTCGCCCGTGCCCATAAAAATCAGAATGACGGACGAAATGAGGGTGGTGACGTGCGAATCGAAAATGGTGCCGAACGCGCGGTCATAGCCGGTGGCAATGGCGCCGCGCAGCGATTTGCCCTTGGCCGATTCCTCGCGGATGCGCTCATAAATCAGGACGTTCGCGTCCACCGCCATGCCGATGGTGAGCACCACGCCCGCGATGCCGGGCAGGGTGAACGTGGCGCCGATGGAGCACATCACGCCGAGCAGAATGATGATGTTGGTGACGAGCGCAATATTCGCCACGATGCCCGCCAGCAGGTAGTAACACAGCATGAACGCGGAAACCAGGATGACGCCGGCGATGGACGCGCGAATGCCGCTGCGAATCGAATCCTTGCCCAGCGTCGGGTCAACGTCGCTGGAATAGACGATTTTCAGCGGGGCGCGCAGCGGATTTTGGAGAACGTTCGCCAGTTCCTGCGCTTCCTGAATGGTGAATTGGCCGGTGATTTGGCCGTTGCCGGTTTCGATCGGGCTTTGAATGACCGGCGCGGAATACAACTGACCGTCCAGGACGATGGACAGTTGCCGGCCTACGTTGTTGCGGGTGACCTCGGCAAACCTTTTCGCGGCATTATCGTTGAGCGTGAAATCAATTTGCGGTTCACCCAGATTGCCGCGCACAGGCATCGCGCTTTTAATAATGTCGCCGGCCAGGCCGTCTTCCGGTCGCTTCTTTACCACAGCGACCTCAACCTTTGGCGGTCTGTTGTTGGGTTGCGGCTCGATGTGTTTGAGCAATTCGTAACCGGGCGGAATCGGCAGATGATTGTCAATGATTTGCTGGCTGTCCTCCTTGACCATCCGGAATTCCAGATACGCCGCATTGGTGATTTGCGACCGGGCACTGTCCTTGTCGGTCTCCGACAAGCCGGGCAACTGAATCAAAATCCGATTGCCGCTCGCCGGTTGAATGACCGGCTCGGCCACGCCAAAGGCATCCACGCGTTTGCGCAGGACCTCCACCGCCTGTGACAACGCGCCGCTGGCGTCCGACGGATTGGCCAGTTTATTCGTGTCCATCTCGACGAGGAACGACGTGCCGCCCTGTAAATCGAGGCCGAGCTTGATTTTGCCCGACGCGTCGCGCTGAAGCTGGTTCAAAATGAAAATGTTTGGATACAACTCGGCCTTCGCGTCAATGAATGGGAAAAAAGGCTGAATATCATTGGTGCCGATGGCCTCCTGCAAATCCTTGAATTCGCGGTCGGGCCGGGCCTGTTGCAACGGCCCCAGCCGCGCCACAATGCCCTTGAACGTCGTGTCCCGGTTCACCGCGCGCGTCTCAAATTGCTGCACCAAATCCCGGCTCGTCGGCGGGTACATTTCATAAAACGACCAGCAGACGATGAAGACCACCAGGATGAATTTCCAGAAATCGTTTTTTTTCATGAATGACCTACTAAGAGTCGGGCGTGCCGCTGGATTCGAGGATTTCCGTCACCGAAGCCTTGGTGACTTCCATTTTGGCGTCCGCCGAGCGGATTGAAACGGTGTTGTCCTTTACAGTGATGACCATGCCTACAATGCCGCTGGAGGTGACCACCTTGTCGCCCGACTTGAGATTCTTGATCAACTGGGCCTGTTGTTTGGAACGTCTTTGCTGCGGACGGATCAGGATGAAGTAAAACACAATGATCAACAGGACCATTGGGGCAAACGTCATCCAGACCGGCTGTTGCGGTTGATTACCCTGTCCCGATGAGGGCGGCGACATCAATGCCAGAATTCCATTCAGATGATTTATGTGCATATCCTGAAAAGTGGTCGCACACTGTATGCAAGTGCGCACGTTAGGGCAAGCGTTATCGGCTGGAATTCACGGAGGCGCGCGATGCCGAATCCACCGCGCTATTCGCCGTAGGAAAGACCGTTGTCGAACTCGGCGAACAATTTGTCGTCCCCCGGCTCAACCAGTCCCTTCGAGAGATGCACGTCCACCCATTTGCCTTGGCAGGCGAAGAAGTAATTCACGTTGGGCTGGCCCTGCGCGCTATAGAAGACTTTGACGAACTTGTCCGTCCTTTCGACTCTTACCGATTGCGCGTCTATCAGCGAATCATGCGCCATGTGTGACCAATAGAAATCGTACACCGGATCATTGCCACCAAGATCATTCACCGGTCCTTCGACCAGCAGAACAAGATTAAAACCGCCCGGCCCCGTCTGGCCGTGCAGAACAAATTGTTTTTTGTCTTCCTGTTTTTTCCAATCGCCGAATCCCAGGTCGGCGATCGTGAGTTTCCAGTTCTGATTGGGTATGGGGATGCTCAAGTATTTCAGGGCGGCAGTGGTTTGGCTTTTGGCCTGTTCCTCCTTCGCCAGTTCATTTTCCTGCTGCTCTTGGGCCGCCAATTCCCGCGCCTGCTGGGCTTGCAACTGTTGAGTGTACGCGACGTAGGCCGCGTTGGCCGCGTCTTGTTTTTCCTCCTTTTTAATAACGCCTGCCGCCAACGATTGATATTTTTGACCGATGGCCGGAGGCAGGTCTTCGTATTTGACCTTCATTTCCATGGTGCCACGTTGCAGGATAAGCCCGTCACTGAGGATTTGGACCACGGTCGGATTGGCCAAAACGTCGCCGTATTTATTCGTGATGGAAAGGGAAAGCCGGTCTCCCACGCCGGGAGCGGCGGCGGCGGGTTTCGTGGCCAGCAGTAAAATCACTATGGTGGCCAAGAACGCAAAAGTTCGTCTCATAAAACTCCGGTTCTTACAGCCGTTTTCGTGCCGGAAATGAGTCTCCAATTTGTGGTGGTGCAGCCAATGGGATGAGTGCAAACCGGATGCTTCGCGTGTTTGCCTCGGAGAATCGAACAGGGAACTGCACTCAGTGCGTCGCTACAGCTTCTTTGGCTTCCGGCTCGACCCATTTGTTGTGTTCCTTGATGAGGTCCACAAGGCGGTCCACGGCCTCGACTTCGGGGATGTTGAATTTGATGGCCTGCTTGCCAACGTAGAGATTGATTTTGCCGGGAGCGCCGCCCACGTAACCAAAGTCCGCGTCCGCCATTTCGCCGGGACCGTTCACGATGCAGCCCATGATGGCAATCTTCACGCCCTTGAGATGCTCCGTCCGCGCCTTGATTCGCGCGGTCACGGTCTGGAGATTGAACAGCGTCCGCCCACACGACGGACACGCGACGTAATCGGTCTTGAACTGAACGGCAGCCTGCCGCCTGCAAAATGTTGTAAGCCAGTCGCAGCGATTGCCCGCCGCCAGCTTCGCCGCGCACCAAAATTGCGTCGCCAATGCCGTCCGCCAGCAGCGCGCCGATGACGACCGACGCGCGGAGCAGGGCAATCTTTGGCTCCAGCGGGACGGGTTCGAAGTTGATGCAATCCTTGAGCAGAATCGGATTGTTGCGACCCAGTCCTTTCAACTTCGCCGCCAGCAGTCGGAACGCAGTGATTGCCGGCAAATTTATGCCGTCCTTCACGGTCACAAGCTGCGTCTCGCAGTTGATTTCAAAATCCTGTGTCGGGTCAATCTCCGCGACATTCAAATCTTCATAAATCGCTTCCGGCTTCACGTCGTCCTTCGGACGAATTTTGTGCGCGACTTTGTCCCACATGGCGCGGGTCACAACCACGCGAATGAGTTGTTCGCCGCCGCATTGCACACCATCGGCCAACTCAATCTCCGGCGTCTCGCGGCGCTCGAAGTGAAACGGGTCGAAAGGAAAATCGCTTGGAGTCCCGGCTTTAGCCGGTTCCGCGGAGGCCGCCTGAAGGCGGGACTCCGAACAGGTCAGCGAAGGAATCTGGGCCAGCAAATCGTTGCAAACTTCGATCTCGCGCGGTGAATCCTCTGTCAGCGAAACGCGGATCGTATCTCCAAGCCCATCGCACAACAGCGAGCCGATGCCGATGGCGGATTTGATGCGGCCGTCCTCGCCCTCGCCTGCTTCCGTGACACCAAGGTGAATCGGGTAATTCCAATCCTGTCCTTCCTGTTCCAGCCGCGCGACCAGCAGCCGGTAACACTCAATCATCACCTTGGGATTGGACGACTTCATCGAGAACTTGAAGTTGTGGAAATTGTGCTGGCGGCAGATGCGGGCGAATTCGAGCGCGCTCTCCACCATGCCCAGCGGCGTGTCGCCGTAGCGGTTCATGATGCGGTCGCTGAGCGAGCCGTGGTTCGTGCCGATGCGGAGCGCGCGATTCAACCGGATGCACTCCAGCACCAGCGGCGTGAACGCTTCCTCGAAGCGTTTCAATTCGGCGGCGTATTCCGCGTCTGTGTATTCCTTGACAGCGAATTTCTTTTTGTCGGCGTAGTTGCCGGGATTGACGCGCACGACCTCAACCCACTTTACCGCTTCCATTGCGGCTTCGGGCTTGAAATGAATGTCGGCCACAATCGGCACGTTGCAGCCGCGTTGACGAAGCTCGGCGACGATGTGCCGCAGGTTCGCCGCGTCCTTCACCGTGGGTGCGGTGATGCGGACAAGCTGACAGCCGACGGCAACAAGTTCGAGCGTCTGTTTCACGCTTTCGGCGGTGTCCATTGTGTCGCAGGTGAGCATGGATTGCATGACGACGGGATGATGGCCGCCGATGATGACACCACCATCTTGCGGATCGCCGATGACGACCTCGCGCGTCTTTCGCCGCTGAAAGAAATACGGTGATTCGCAGTAGCGCATGAATTATTCGGACTGCGCCGGGCTGGACGCAGCGGGTGCTGTTGTTTGCTCAATTTGAGCGTTGCTGTCGAACATCGCGCGGAAAAGCGGCAGCCGTTTGATGTCGAAGAACGCCACGTAGAGCATGAAGGAAATCAACATGACGGCGAAGGCGGTGGTGACGTATTCCACAAATTTCACGTTCATCGGGCGGCGCCGGATTTTTTCAACCACGGACATCAAAATGTGGCCTCCGTCCAGGACGGGAATGGGCAGGAGGTTGATGATGGCCAGGTTGATGTTTAACAAAACCAGGAAATTGAGGGCGAGGCGATAGTCAGTTTTCACCCAGAGCGCGAGCAGGGTGAGAATGCCGATGGGGCCGGTCAAATCCTTGGCGCCCACCCCGGTCTCGTGCGAATGGACCAGCGCGCTGATGACCGTCAGCGTTTGATCCATCACCCCGCTTACATTTTCCCAGGGCGTTGGCCCCGGTTTCTGGACGATGTACACCTGGGTTGAATCCGCGCCGAGCATGACGCCGATCTGGCCGAATTTCGTTCCGGGATCAACTATCGGCGTAATCTTCAAGGCGATTTTCTCCGTGCCGCGCTGAACGCGCATTTCAGTGGGCTGCCCGCCGCGTTTGCGAATCAGGTCAATCAGTTGTTCGCGGCTCGCCACCGGCACGCCCGCGAATGAAATGATGACATCCTTCGGTTTGAGTCCCGCCTTTTCCGCCGGCGTGCCGGAAAGGACTTCCATCACTTCCGGGTGGTCGCGCGGATCAAGATTCAACAGTTTGAGGCCAACGGCGTTGTCCGTGGTTGCCTTGAGTTGGTAGGAATGTTCCTGACCATCGTGCGCGATGACCACCGGTATGACATCGCTGCGCGCGACGATGGTGTTCAGATTCACGTCCTGCCATGAATTTACTTCCTTGCCATTCACAGCCTTGATGACGTCGCCTTCGTGAATGCCGAGCTTGGCTTCCGCCGAGCCTGGCTCGACATAACCAATAATGGGTGGATTTACGGGAACCGGCAGGCCAACGAAATAAATAATCGTCGCTATGGTGAAAGCAAACACCACATTCATAAACGGCCCGGCAAAGGCCACGAGAATTTTGTGCAGCGGCGGCGCGGGCGGCACTTCCGCGGTTGTCTGGCCTTCGAGCGCCTCCGCAGTGACCATTTGCGGCAGCTTCACAAATCCGCCGGCGGGAATCCAACGTAACGAGTATTCAATGCCGTTGTGTCTCCAACTATAAATTTTCGGGCCGAATCCGATGGCAAATTCCTCGACCTTCATGCCCAACTTGCGCGCGACCCAAAAATGGCCGAACTCGTGAATGAAAATGGCTGCGCCGAACAACACGAGCACGGCGGCGACGACATAGATGGTGGTCAAAATAGTCATGCAAAAAATCAGTCCCAGCAAAGGAACAGGATGATTATATCAGAGAATTGTTAAGCTGCAATCACAGAGCGAATGAGAATTGGTTGGAGTTCGCGCTTTAGCGTGCTTCCGTCTGACAAACTAAAGGTTAAGCTCCAACGCTTTGCGTCGTGCCCAGGCATCGGCCTCCAGAATTTGATCCAGCGTCGGATGCGGAACGACTTTGTGCGCGTCCGTCGTGTGTTGAACGAGTTCCGTGATTTGTTGGAAATTGATCTTGTGGTTCACAAAGGCTTCGACGGCGATTTCATTTGCCGCGTTCAACACCGCCGGCAGTGTGCCGCCGGATTCCCCCGCGAGCCGCGCAAGCTTGAGCGCGGGAAAGCGTTCCGCATCCGGCTCTTCAAATGTGAGATTGCCCAATTTGGCGAGGCTGGTCTGGACGCGCCCGCTCGGCGCGCGGTCGGGATACGTGAGCGCGTATTGAATCGGCAGGCACATGTCGGGCGTGGAAAGCTGCGCGAGCATCGAGCCGTCCACAAATTCGACCAGCGAATGAACCACGCTCTGCGGGTGCACCACCACGCCAACGCGCGCCATCTCCACGCCGAACAGCCAGCGCGCCTCAATCATTTCCAGCCCCTTGTTGAACAGCGTGGCCGAATCAATCGTGATTTTGCGGCCCATGACCCACGACGGATGTTTCAACGCGCGCTCGACGGTGATGTTGGGAAAATCTTCCATTGGAGTGTTGCGGAACGGTCCGCCGGAGGCCGTCAGCCAGAGTTTGCGAATAGAACTGACCGGCTTGCCGTCGAGACATTGAAAAATGGCCGAGTGTTCGCTGTCCACGGCAAGCACGCGAACGCCATGTTTGCGGGCCTCGGCCATAACGATCTCACCGGCCATCACCAGAATTTCCTTGGACGCGACGGCGATGTCCTTGCCGGCGCGAATCGCGGCCAGCGCGGGCTGCAAACCTGCCGTTCCCACAATGGCGATCAAAACAATGTCGGCGCTAGGCAAGGTGGCGAGTTTCAGCAAGCCTTCCGAGCCGGAATACACCTTGGTAGAAATGCCGGTTGCATTGCCAAGTTCCCGGGCCTTCGCTGGATCGGAAATCGAAATCGCATCTGGACGGTGCTTGCGTGTTTGCTCGAACAGTAATTCGGCATTGTTGCCTGCGGCCAGACCAACCAAGCGGATGCGGTCCGGCAAATCTTCAGCGACCTTGACGGTGCTGGTGCCGATGGAACCGGTCGAGCCAAGCAAAACTACGTTCTTCATGGAGGCGTGAGAATATGTCGCAGATAGAGATACATGATGGGGGCATTGAACAAAAGGCTGTCGAGCAAGTCGAGAATGCCGCCGATGCCGGGAAAGAATTTGCCGGAATCCTTCACGCCCGCCTCGCGTTTGAACAGCGATTCAATCAAATCGCCGATGACCGCCGTCACGCTCAACAAAATGCCAAGAACGATGGCATGGAACCAGTTCATCCCCGTCATCTTGTTGCCGAAGAAATGCACAAAGACGAGGCTCGCCGCCGTTGAAAGGACAACTGCGCCGCCGAAACCTTCCCAGGTTTTGCCGGGGCTGATCCGCGGAATCATCTTGTGACGCCCGATAAGCGAGCCGACGGCATACGCGCCAGTGTCGCTGAATTTGGTAATCAACACAAAGTAGAGTAGGAAATATCGGCCATCCACGCCGGGGAAAAAGTTGATTTTCTGGATGAAGTTCAGCAGCCACGGCACGTACATCAGACCAAAAAGCGTCGTCGCGATGGCGACCATTCCCGTCGCCCCGTTGCGCGAAACCAGTTGCCGCACGCACAGGCCGAGCACGAATAAAATGATGAAACTCGTTTCAAAATCATTCACGCGCGCGGGCGAACCGGATATGCCAATGTGGCCGGTCAGATTTAGAAATGTTCCGACCATGAGCAACGCGCCGCCGAGCAGTCCGCACCCTTTGAAGCAGGCAAGGCCCCGTTTTTCGGCCAGTCCGTAAAATTCCGCAAGACCGGCCAAGGCGAGAACGAAGATGATGAGCAGGAAGAGCCCGTCAGAAATCAACGCGTTGGTGGAGAACAAACCGGCAAGAATCACCGTCCAGAGAATCACCGTGGTGATCAACCGGCGGAGAAACACCTGGGCCTTTGAGGGCGTTTTGGCTGCCGCAGCCGCGTCGGACATGCGCGCGGAAGGTAGCAAGAGCGGCGGAAATTGCCAACCGGCAATTCGAGACAGTCGGCCTTGTCTGCAAACAGTTACGCGGTTCGTGGAAATGCCGGAATCTTGCCGGCTATTATCCTAATCCGACACGGCCCCGTGGATCGGCACCGCTGCCCATTTGGCTCAGACCCCCCCGCGAGGTGAAGGGTATTGTTCTGGCTCTTGTACATGTCCTGAGCTGGTCGTGAGCCTGGTGTATTCGTGGATTTTGCCCAAGACGCCAATGGGACATAAAGCCGGTTCAGCAGCGCAAGAGGCCGTTACGGCGACTGGAGACGGAAGAAGCTGGCTTTGCCGTCCACATTATTGGTGAGCACATAATTGGTACTGACCGTAGTGATCCCACTGATGACAGTGCTCCAGCTTCCAGAGGACAGGTTGGTATTTAATTGTAAATTATAATTCATAGCCGAGGATGGCCATGAAACGACGACGTTGCTTGGGTTTACAAGCTTGATGCTCAGGAAGACGGGCAGGTTGGTCTGCGCGGTTACGTTTGTAATCATCACACTGAAAGCCGTGGCGCCGTAAATGCCCTCGCCAAGACTTCCGGGAGGAAGCGTTATGTTCGCAAAGGTTCCGCTGTACGAGCCGTAGTCAAGCAGGGCGAACGAATTGCCGACGGCCGGCGTAAATCCATCGAGCCAGGCGGCACTGGCTGTGCCGTCGAGGGCCACACTGCCCGAGACATTGATTTTCCCAAAGCTGCTCAAGCCGCTCACGCCAAAAGCAAGCGTGCCGCCAGCCGTGGTGAATTTTCCACTGAAACTGAGAGTTCCCACCAGCGCATCAATGGTGGCGTTGTTGATGAAGCTCACCGAAATCGTGGTGGTGCCTGAACCCCCGGACTTGCGGAAGCTACCGGCATTGTTGAAAAACTCGTCGCCGAGGCAGTAGCAGTAAATGTTCGCGTTGGTTTGAATGTCCCACAATGCGCCCGCCAGATTATAAACCCCGCCATTGTACGTCCCGTTGTTGTTATACATGGTCACCGCGCTATTCCCGGTCATCGTCACCGTGCCTGCATTGGTCAGCACGTTCCACAAGGTGACACTCCCGGTAATGTTCAACACCCCGCCGCTGGCAATGGTCAAGCGGCCAGACACGGTCCCGCTGGCCCAGTTTAACGTGCCGGTCACGGTGTTGGTGCTGCTGAGCGTGGACCCGCTCAACGTCAGGTTGGTAATCCCGCCACTATTCTGGAAGGCCGGTCCCAATATCAGGCTGCCGGCCGACAGCACCAGGTTGGTCGGCACATTCTGTGTCAGCGTGAGCGTGGTCCCGGTGAATTCGCAAATGCCTGAACCGCTGATGACCGGCGGCACTCCCATCGTGAAACTCCCACTGGCAAAATCAATGGTCGCACCCGCAGCGGTGTCGTAGGTGCCCGTCAGGGTGCCGCCTCCAGTGAAGGTCATGGTGCCCAGGAGGTTGGTCACTGTGGCGTTGTTGATGAAGCTCACCGAAATCGTGGTGGTGCCTGAACCCCCGGACTTGCGGAAGCTACCGGCATTGTTGAAAAACTCGTCGCCGAGGCAGTAGCAGTAAATGTTCGCGTTGGTTTGAATGTCCCACAATGCGCCCGCCAGATTATAAACCCCGCCATTGTACGTCCCGTTGTTGTTATACATGGTCACCGCGCTATTCCCGGTCATCGTCACCGTGCCTGCATTGGTCAGCACGTTCCACAAGGTGACACTCCCGGTAATGTTCAACACCCCGCCGCTGGCAATGGTCAAGCGGCCAGACACGGTCCCGCTGGCCCAGTTTAACGTGCCGGTCACGGTGTTGGTGCTGCTGAGCGTGGACCCGCTCAACGTCAGGTTGGTAATCCCGCCACTATTCTGGAAGGCCGGTCCCAATATCAGGCTGCCGGCCGACAGCACCAGGTTGGTCGGCACATTCTGTGTCAGCGTGAGCGTGGTCCCGGTGAATTCGCAAATGCCTGAACCGCTGATGACCGGCGGCACTCCCATCGTGAAACTCCCACTGGCAAAATCAATGGTCGCACCCGCAGCGGTGTCGTAGGTGCCCGTCAGGGTGCCGCCTCCAGTGAAGGTCATGGTGCCCAGGAGGTTGGTCACTGTGGCGTTGTTGATGAAGCTCACCGAAATCGTGGTGGTGCCTGAACCCCCGGACTTGCGGAAGCTACCGGCATTGTTGAAAAACTCGTCGCCGAGGCAGTAGCAGTAAATGTTCGCGTTGGTTTGAATGTCCCACAATGCGCCCGCCAGATTATAAACCCCGCCATTGTACGTCCCGTTGTTGTTATACATGGTCACCGCGCTATTCCCGGTCATCGTCACCGTGCCTGCATTGGTCAGCACGTTCCACAAGGTGACACTCCCGGTAATGTTCAACACCCCGCCGCTGGCAATGGTCAAGCGGCCAGACACGGTCCCGCTGGCCCAGTTTAACGTGCCGGTCACGGTGTTGGTGCTGCTGAGCGTGGACCCGCTCAACGTCAGGTTGGTAATCCCGCCACTATTCTGGAAGGCCGGTCCCAATATCAGGCTGCCGGCCGACAGCACCAGGTTGGTCGGCACATTCTGTGTCAGCGTGAGCGTGGTCCCGGTGAATTCGCAAATGCCTGAACCGCTGATGACCGGCGGCACTCCCATCGTGAAACTCCCACTGGCAAAATCAATGGTCGCACCCGCAGCGGTGTCGTAGGTGCCCGTCAGGGTGCCGCCTCCAGTGAAGGTCATGGTGCCCAGGAGGTTGGTCACTGTGGCGTTGTTGATGAAGCTCACCGAAATCGTGGTGGTGCCTGAACCCCCGGACTTGCGGAAGCTACCGGCATTGTTGAAAAACTCGTCGCCGAGGCAGTAGCAGTAAATGTTCGCGTTGGTTTGAATGTCCCACAATGCGCCCGCCAGATTATAAACCCCGCCATTGTACGTCCCGTTGTTGTTATACATGGTCACCGCGCTATTCCCGGTCATCGTCACCGTGCCTGCATTGGTCAGCACGTTCCACAAGGTGACACTCCCGGTAATGTTCAACACCCCGCCGCTGGCAATGGTCAAGCGGCCAGACACGGTCCCGCTGGCCCAGTTTAACGTGCCGGTCACGGTGTTGGTGCTGCTGAGCGTGGACCCGCTCAACGTCAGGTTGGTAATCCCGCCACTATTCTGGAAGGCCGGTCCCAATATCAGGCTGCCGGCCGACAGCACCAGGTTGGTCGGCACATTCTGTGTCAGCGTGAGCGTGGTCCCGGTGAATTCGCAAATGCCTGAACCGCTGATGACCGGCGGCACTCCCATCGTGAAACTCCCACTGGCAAAATCAATGGTCGCACCCGCAGCGGTGTCGTAGGTGCCCGTCAGGGTGCCGCCTCCAGTGAAGGTCATGGTGCCCAGGAGGTTGGTCACTGTGGCGTTGTTGATGAAGCTCACCGAAATCGTGGTGGTGCCTGAACCCCCGGACTTGCGGAAGCTACCGGCATTGTTGAAAAACTCGTCGCCGAGGCAGTAGCAGTAAATGTTCGCGTTGGTTTGAATGTCCCACAATGCGCCCGCCAGATTATAAACCCCGCCATTGTACGTCCCGTTGTTGTTATACATGGTCACCGCGCTATTCCCGGTCATCGTCACCGTGCCTGCATTGGTCAGCACGTTCCACAAGGTGACACTCCCGGTAATGTTCAACACCCCGCCGCTGGCAA
>CAWBKH010000005.1:0-349154 GCA_963789335.1 uncultured Verrucomicrobiae bacterium | reverse complement strand
CGAAACCGTTGCTCTACCGCTGAGCTAAGCTGGCGCCAAGGTCATTTATTACGCGGTGTACGGCGGTTTGGCAAGTCAGGGCGTGAAGGCAAGAATGGTCCCACAGGCGCAAAGACTTTTGGGCTGACTCGCTTCACGGTCACACCAAAAGACTTTGCGCCAACCCGATGATGGCGCGACCGAAGCGCCGTTGCCATGCTCCGTTGCTCCGCGAACCGCAAACAACGCTTCCGTCGCGGATTATTCCAAATCGTCCAGTGCCTTGCTGATTTCTTCAGCGCCCGCCGTTCCTGCAATGTAGTGACCCACCACGCTGCGCAGACTGTGAGCTTTCACCGGCGACATTTTGTGAAGCAGGTTTTGGATCAGCGTCCGTCCAATCGCCGCGAAAGTGTTCCCGTTGTAGAAGCAAAAAGGCGCGAGCTGGTGACACCGGCGGCAGACATCCAGCGTTTCCCGGAGCGTCAAATCGCGCTGGCGCGATTCTTCCCAGAGTTTTACCGCAGGCTTGTATCCGTCGGCGGTTGGCTTGTGCAAGGCGCTCTTTTCTTTGCACAGTGCGGCGTTGATGGCCACCACCGTCTCCCACGGCCAATCCTTCAGCCAAGGTTGCTTCATTTCGACTTGCCCGAAGCGTGACGACGAAGATTGGATTTAATCTTTTGAAGAGTGACAACGCCTTCGCTTTTAAGAGAACCGCGCCCGGTCTTGGCGAAGAGCGGTTCGGCGGTGAAACGGTCCTGAATCCGCAACGCTTCTTTCATCGCGTCACGAAGATTCTTTTGAACCTGACTTGCGGTTGCCATACACGCGAAAATAATCCCAAAAACATGGCGGGTCAACCCTCTGGCGCAAAGACTTTTGGGCTGACTCGCTTCACGGTTACACCAAAAGACTTTGCGCAGACCCGATGCTGGCGCGACCGAAGCGGCAGTCAACAGGCCAGCACCAGCACCGCCACAATGGGCTTACTGGTTGTGCTGAAATCGTGCGCGGGTGAATTAGAGGAAAATGAACTTTTTTGCTGAATAGATTTTGAGATGGACTACTGGGATAAGCCATTTATTTTCCATCATTCGTTGGTGGTCACCATTGCCCAAAGACGATTTCCTAAATCGAATAGTCAGGCTCCGCTGCGGCCGCAAAGACGGCTTCGAGGGCAACGGACGTTTGGCAAGTCAGCGCGCGAGGGCCACGAGGTAGCGTTGCAGGCGCGTGGCGTCGTCCCTCAAGCCCAGTTCGAGGTAAACCTGGTGCAGGTTGCTGCAAATCCGCAAAAAAATCCGGCGCGGGCTGACCGGGGCCAGATATTCCTCGCGCAGGTCGTAGTTGCCGCGGACGAGGTAATGCACGCAGTCAGCTTTGGTCAACAGGCGCCCGCGGTTGAAGACGTCCACGTAGATCTCGCCGGACGCGGATTGGTGGCGGCAGATGAAATGTCCCGGCAAGCCAATGCCCACAATGGGCAGCCGCAGCCGCCGCGCCAGCAGCATGTAAAACAAACAAAGCGTGATGGGATTGCCCGTCCGCCGGTCGAGCACGCGATTCAGGTAACTGTTGTCCGGTTCGTAATAGTTCTGTTCGTTTCCCTTGAAGCCAAGCTCGCCGAAAAGGTAGTCGCTGATTTTGCACAACATCGCATTGGCGCGTCCGTGACGGTCGGTGCGCTCGCGCAAGGCGTTCGCGTACCCGTCGAGCAACGCCTGATACGCCTCCACGTTGATTTCGGGAAATTGCGTCTGCGCCAGCAGCCATGCGGCGGGTTCCAGATCAAACTCCTCGCCGTGATTCAGGCAAAACGAGAGAAAACGGTTGTCGGTCGCCTGCCGGTCCACGTGCCGGATGATTTCCTGAACCCGCCGGCGCAACAGCGGGTCGTCGCTCAAGGCGTGGGGCCGCAGCCACTCGCCCGCGGCGCTGCCTTCGGCCAGAATTTGCTCGCGCACCGCTTGATAAACCTCCGCGTTCTCATCGCCCAGCAGATTCAGCAGCGCGGCGTGGCGGCGTTCCGGCGACGCCGCTTTCGCATCACCACTCTGGATTTTTGAAGGCATGTGGCTTTCCTGACGTTAAAGAAAAAGCGCCGCGCCAGTCAATAAAATCCACACGCGGACTAAATTGCGCAGGGCGCGAGAATTGCGTCGCTCATGCCGTGGACAATTTTTTTATCGGCAGGAACAACAGTCGCCAGCACGCCGCCCAGTTGCGGGCGGGCCGCGTCGCCTTCGCCAGCGACGAAGAAATACGGGCACAAACGAACCCGGCCTTTCATCGGCACGGCCACGTTTTTTTCAAAGTCAAACCATCGGGCTTCGACAATTTTGGGCTTTTCATAACGTTGCAGGACGAACGGCGAGGCCGAAAAGCTGGAAATGGCCCGGTCCACAGCCGCGCTCCAATCCGCGTGTGACAAGTCGCTGCCGAGATACACGCCCCGCGCGCCCCAGGCGTGTTCGGAAAAACCGGACACCTTCAAAATCAACTCACGCTCCTTTTGGGAGAGGTTTTTAAGCTGCTGCCAGTCGGTCAGATTTAATTCGGGAATTGCCGCATGCGGCGGCAAGGGCGTCGGATCCACCAGCCAGGTGTAAGGAACCAACTTCTTCATCCGGGTGAAGAAGCTTTCGCCCAATTCCTGACGCCAGAATTCGCGCAGATTCCCATTCCACAACAGCGCGAAGAGCATCTTCTCCTCAAAAACCGGTTTCGGCGGCGGCGTCAACCGGATGCGTTTTTCAACGGCCAGTTCAAAAATCCTCTTCGAGTTCGGAATATTTGCCAGATCGAACAACTCGAAGAAACGATAGACCGCGTCGCCATCGGCAAAGCCGTCAAATTTTGAATTTTGAATTTTGAATTTTGAGTTCCCAAGCTGGTTCGCAATCCATTCCATTTCCGGCCGGTACGTCGCGGCTTCTTCGGAAACGACGATGTGGCCTTGTTTCGCGTTGCCAAAAATGCCTTCAAAGCCCCGAATCATGCCATCCGCGCCACCGATAATTTCGGATTTCGGATTTCGGATTTCGGATTGATTCGGCGCGCCAGTCATTCCGCATTCCGCATTCCGCATTCCGCAATAAGTCTTATTGAGCCACGCGGTCAGGCCGATGCCGCCGGGGACGGAATCCAGTTCCGTGATGCTGAAGCCGTTTTCCGTCAGCAAAATGTCGGGCCGGATAACACGCGGCACGTCGTTTTTGAATGCGGGCGAACGCTGAAGCTCGATCAATTCCGCGGGCTTGCCGCGATCCAGCGCTTCTGCAATCCATGCCGGTTGTTTTCCTTCCACGCTGTGGCGGTAAAGCAAGTTGATTGCACGATAAAATTGCAGCAGCACACGGCCCAGCGATTCGATTTCCTTCGCCAGTTTTTCGCCAAGTGGAAACGGCTCCGGTGAAATTTGCCAGTTGAGTCCGGCAAAAAGACCGCTGGCAGGAATTTGATCGCGGATGAATCGCGACTTGCGCTCAGGAGTTCCTGATTCTGTTGTCAGGTCAATCATTGTGCAACTTCGCTGACTTCTAAAACCTCGATAGGCTGCCGCTTGAGTTTCAGTTGCAATCCGAGTTGTTCACGTGCTCCGGCAATGACAGCTTTTGGATCAGGAGTGGACTCTCCTCGTTGTTCTGCCTTTGACATTTTCCATTTCACAGTCACGTTGAAAAGGCTCTTCAAAGCGGTTTTGTCAACAACAGGTTTTCCCAGAGCTAATTCCAAATACTCTGTTACGGTTTTCATGTTGCTTCCGTGGAACCGGAAACCTGCACGCATCGAACCGCCGCCGCCGGGTGTTTCAACCTCACTAAGGCCCGGAGCATTTGTGCTGATTTGAGTCATGATATAGGCGTCCATCATTTTCACGGTTTGTTTCACTTCAAGGCCAAAGACTGTGTGGAGCGCGGCTATAAATTGGTCTTTTAGCTCGGTTACTTGTCCTGGAGGCGCCCTCAACTCAAAATCATAAAATCCATCGGGCAACTTGCATTTGACAATGGTGCGAGCGGGACTTTTATGGAAAAGGAAATCCAAGGCCGATTCCACCGTGGAAATTTTACCCTCAAATCCGCAGCCGCTTGGAATGGATGACCACATGCAAACCGGTCCTTCAAACCTTTGAGGCATTTTATGTTCACGAATGGAAATTTCAAAAAGCGGCGGGGCTTCATTCGGAACGACTTCATTCGAAAAACGACTAATGGTGTAAACTGCCGGCGGAGGCAAAGAGCATTTTTCCCCGGCCAGAACTTCTTCCAAATTTTCGGGTTTGATGCTGACTGGATTCGCAATTGCCGCGATGTGGCCGGTGGCGTCAACGATGACCGCGTGGGGAATGGCCGCCACGTGAAAGGCTTTGTTCAAAACGTCATAATCGTCCAATGCAACCCGCGAGTTCATCGGATGATTTTTCAAGAAACGTCGCACCACGTCTTCGTTTTCGTCGGACACGGAAATAAAGACGATGGGTTTGCTTTTGAATTGTTCCGCCAAATGGTTCAAATGTGGAATGGCCCTGATGCACGGGCCGCACCAAGTTGCCCAAAATTCCAGCACCACCACCTTGCCCTTTAATTTGTCCCAACTGATTTGTGCCGCAGGCGGGCCTTGGATGGTTTTGCTCAACGTAAGCGGCGGGGGAATATCGCCGATTGCTGGACCGCCTGCATCAGCAATCGCAAATGAATTGCTTGCAAGAACTCCCAGAAGACAAAATGCGGCACAAATTTGTCCGAAAATTTTCACAACACCTAAACTCTGATCCGCCTGCGATAGGTGCCAATGTATTTGTGGTTGCCCATTTGTACAAACTCATCGGCCACGCACCAATTTTGCCGATGCCGATGTCAGCATAGAACATTCTCGGCGGTTCGTCAAAAGAACGGAGAAAGGTTTCCGAGAGAAATTTGGTATGGTCAGGGTGAATTCAGAAGGCCGCGATAAAACATTTGCAAGGCGTCGCTAACAGGCACGGAAAATTCAAACGAGTTGCTTGTCAACTGGTTGGTGTTGACAGCCGACCAATGAACCAAGTCGAGTGAAGATTGGAGAATGTAGGTTTGTCCGGCTTCACCGTTAAGCCAGATGCCGAGCTGGCCCGGTGAACTGTTGTTGCCTATTTGCAGATTGAAAGAGTTTGTCGCCGGCAAAACATAAAGCGTAATGCTCTGCGATGGCACTATATCGCTGAGGACTTCGTTGGCAAGAGCGATATTGGCAAGATGATTGATGGTATTGCCGGAGGTCAGTTGCCAGCGCTGAACAGCGCCGGTGGCGTTGAAGTTGGTGATGGTGGCCACAATGGGGTTGGCATTGTTGATGTCCTTGTTGATGACCATGAGCGTCATTGCCCCGTCGCTGCTGCGCACGGCGCCGAAGGCCGAGAGATCATCCGGGTTGGGCACGGTGGTCAGAATACTGGTGTCGCCGAAAGTGGATTTGTTGCCGTCATAGTTGCGATACATCTTCATGGCCAGATAGGTCGGCGTGCTCGCATCAGGCGTGGTCCAGCGCGTGGCCAGATCTAGTCCTTCCCGGCCAAAGATGCCAAGAAGATCGGCCTGGGCGGTCGCGCCGTTGATGTACGGTTCGGCTCCCCAGTTGTATTCGGTGATGCCGATCTTTGTGCCGGGATAATTGGTGGCCACCCAGCTTTTCATGCGCGGGATCAGCATGATAATGTTGTTGACCCAACTTGGGTCAACATAGTTGGTGTCCCAGAACACACGCGTGGACTGATTGCGCAGCAGTTCGGTCGAGGGAGAGACATCATTGCCACTCACGCCACTCTCCTGCGGGTAACAATGGAGGGTAAAATAGTCGAGCAACCGATAGCCGGTGCTGAGGTCATGCTGGTGAATCTGATTCAACAGCCACGGCATGTAATCCCATCCGCCGTTGGCAGCGCGATCCGTGTAACCCGGATTCTGCTGGTCGTAACCACTGTAAAGGTAACCGTTCCAACCCCATTCCTCCGGCCCGCAAATCAGTGCGTTGGGGTCGTTCGATTTTACCATGCTGGCATAAGTGAAAAAGTCATCGCGAATCTCCTGCATCGTCGGGCCGACCGGATGAACGTCCCGATGGGTTGAAAACCAGATGCTTTCCTCATTGTCCATGATGTAAAAACCCACTCCACCATTGGTAAACGAACCCCACTGGTTCATCAGATGCTGCACCAGGCCTTGTTCAAAATTGGCGTTAGTGGGGAAATTGGCGTCATTGGGATTGTTCGTGGTGCTGAATCCATTAAGCCCACTCGTAACGATAGCTCCGTTGACCGGGTCAATGGGACCATTCGTGGTGATGAGCCATCCGGTGTGGGTGGTGGTGTTGGTACCGAGGCCATTGCCGGCGGCGGGCAAATAGGGGTCGGTCGAAGTTTGCGGGCCGTATTTGTTCGTCGAATAACTGTAGAGGATGCTGCGACCCGGTCCCAGCTTGGGCATCCAGCCAATCATGGAGATAGTGATCATCGGTTGCGCCCCGCCGTTTTTGCTGTTGGCGACAAACGCATCCACCGTAGCTCCGGGAGTCGTACTGCTGGAATCCGGGTAACTTTCAAAATACCAATCCGCATCCAAATTGTGCGCGTTGATTTGCCAGTTGTCGCGTGTCTCGTTGTTTCCGCCCGACCGGTTGATGGTGAAGTTCAAGTCAGAAAGCTGGTTCGATGTTGCAAAGGCCGTGCCGTAAATCAACGGGCTGATGGAATGCCGGTTGGCCAGCGCGTCCACCGTAATGGCCACCGGTGCGTTGGTGCCGGGCGTGATGGCGTTGGTGACCAGCGAAATGTCGTCCACATAGAAAGTGGCGAGTTGCCCTTGGGAATTGCCCTGAATCCAAAACCCGTCCATGTCGGGTTGATTTGCCACGCCTAACGCGCTCAAAGGAATGGTGATTTGTTGCCAAGAACCCGCTGGCGCAGTAAACGTGTAAGACGCACTGAGTGCAACCTGATTGGTCGTCGCCTGCACCTTCAAGGGTTGGCCGCCGCTGCCTCCATTAATCCAAAAAGTCAGGTTGGTGTAGAAACTTGAATTAAACGGGTTATTATGCAGATAAAGGGCCTGGTAGTTTGTGCAACTCACACTGATTGCGTAGGTGCCCGAATGTACCGGATTCGGGCTGGCACTGGAAAAGTTTACCGTGGCCCAACTCCAGTTTTGCCATCCGTTTTCAAGAGCATTGTCGTAAACGATCTGATCCGCCTTGGCTATGAACGAAAAGGTGGTTAAAAATATCAACGAAAAGAGGGCGAGTCGCTTCTCAAGTATACTCATGATGACCCTTCAGAATACATCGAAAAATAAGCGTGCGCAACTTTTATGCGCGCATTTCATGATCCAATTTTTCGTTTCTTAAACCCGCACCTGACCGTTGCCGAAGCCAATCCATTTGTAGCTGGTCAATTCGTCCAAGCCCATCGGCCCGCGCGCGCCGATCTTGTCGGTGCTGATGCCGATTTCCGCGCCCATGCCGAATTCGCCGCCGTCGGTGAACCGTGTTGAAGCGTTCCAGTAAACCGCCGCCGAATCCACTTCGTTGAGGAACTGTTTTGCATGCGCCTCATTTTTCGTCACGATGCTGTCCGAATGCGCCGAACCGTAGTAATTGATGTGGTCAATCGCCTGCTGGACGCCGTCCACGACGCGCACGTTTAGAATGTAATCGTTGTATTCGGTGAACCAATCCTGTTCCGCGGCCCGTTTAATGGCGGACTTGGTGTTGTGCATCGAGCATTTCAAAATGGCTTCGGCATCAGCGTCCGCGCGCAATTCCACCCTCTTTTCGCTGAGTCGCTGGCCGAGGGCGGGCAAAAACTGCGCCGCGATTTTTTTGTCCACCAGCAGCGTTTCCATCGCGTTGCAGACGGCGGGGCGCTGGACCTTCGCGTTCATGGCAATGGCCTCGGCCATTTTCAAATCGGCGTCGGAATCCACATAAACATGGCAGACGCCTTTGTAATGTTTGATGACCGGCACCTTCGAGCACTCGGCCACGGCGCGAATCAATCCCTCGCCGCCGCGCGGCATGCACAGGTCAATGTATTGCGTGAGCGAGAGCAAAACCGGGATCGACTCGCGGTCCGTCACGGGCACAACTTGAATCGCGTGTTCGGGAAATTTGGCGAGTGCCTTTTTGCCCGCCTCAATCATTGTCTTGGCGATGAGTTGATTTGAATTCATCGCTTCTTTTCCACCGCGCAGAATCGCGGCGTTGCCGGATTTGAAGCACAGGCTTGCGGCGTCCGCCGTCACGTTGGGCCGCGATTCATAAATAATGACCACGACGCCGATGGGCGTGGAAATCTTTTGGAGTTTCAAGCCGTTGGGCCGGATACGCTCGTCCAGAATTCTGCCGACGGGGTCAGGCAGCGCCGCGACTTCGCGCAATCCTTTGGCCATGCCAGCAATGCGTTTGTCATCCAGCTTGAGCCGGTCGAGCATGGCCGAAGAAAGGCCCAGCCTTGCTCCGGCGTCCATGTCCAGCGCATTGGCTTCCTTGAGCGCGGCGGAATTTTTCTCAAGTGCCTCGGCCATGGCGAGCAAACAATCGTTCTTCTCGCGCGTGGTCAGCTTCGCGAGTTCACGCGACGCGGCTTTGGCCTGTTTGGCCAATCGCGTCATTTGTTCCGTCAAGGTCACGGACAGGACAATACGCCAAAAGAGCCTAAGTGAAAAATGGGAAATTTCATTGCCCAATTGGCGGACGATAATCCTTCCTGCGTTCAGTTCTTTTGCCGCGCCGCCTCCAACAGCGCATTGGCGAGTTGTTGAGCCGTCCATTGGTTGCCGTTAAATTGACGGTAAATACGACCCTGTGGATCAAGTACGACAGTTCGGAGGTTGTGTGAAATGTTATTGCCTTGACGCATAACCATCAACCCCAAGCGCGGCGCCAGATGGGCGAGCGTGTTGGTGGTCGCATCGGCAAAAAGCCAGCCTGTGGTGTTGGTGCCGCGATACGCATCCGCATACGCCGACAAAACCTGTGGCGTGTCAAATTCCGGATCGAAGGAAATGGAAAGAAATTGCCAGTTGGTCGGCGTGCTGGGTTGGGAAAGCAGCAATGCCCGCGCCTGCTCAAAATTCCGGTTCATCAGCGGACAATAATTGGGCAGCGGACAACGCGTGAAAAAGAACGTGAAGGCCACGGCCTTTCCGCGAAAATCGGAGAAGTGAATATGGCGTCCGTCTTCGGTCACCAGTTCGCCATCCGGCAGCAGGTCGCCCGGTTTGAGTTTGGCAGACATGCCGCCGGCCATGGGCATGGAGTTAGGCATCATTTTGTCATTGTGTCCGACGCGATGAATGTTTTCCACCCAGTCATTGGTCTGGCCCACGACCAGTGTGAAGGTGATCTGGTCGCCAACCGAGACGCCATTGAGTTCGTTGGTATCCTTGACGGGAAAATCCATCGTCATTTCCATCATGTAGCCGGGAATGTCCTGATGATGGATGGTGACTTGACTCCGGTCGGTTGCGATCTGTTCCACGACACCGCGTGCCGGATAGGAATGAAGCGTTTGGTCATCGGCATAGGCGGAGTTGCCGCCGCCGACGCTTGCCAATATCATCAGCGCGCAACATAGGCGCAGGTGGTTCAGTGTGGTTGATTTCATAATATTTATTTTCGTTTTCATAACGTTTAATTTTTGAGTTCATTTTTTAGTTGTCTGATCTCGTTGACCACGGCCTCCGGCACACCGTTGCCCAAACCATCGAAATAGTCCCGCACACGGCCCTGCGGGTCCACCAGGGCGATACGTTCGATGTTGGCAAAATTGCCAGGCATGTAGGCGAAGGCGTCGTTCGTATCGGGCGACAGAAAACTGGTGCCAATCAGGTTGTGGACCACCGCGTCGTCGCCGGTGAGAAACAACCAGCGGTTGGTTTCCGCGCCGAAACGTTTACCGTATTTCGCCAGCACCGGCACGGTGTCGTCGTCCGGATCCACCGTCAGCGACACCAGTTGCACGTCCGGTTCATTTGTGGTGAGTTGCTGGATTTGCGCCATTTGACCGCTCACGATGGGACAGGTCAGCGAGCAACTGGTGAACAGGAAACTCACCACCAGAAATTTGCCGTTCAGATCCGCCCGCGTGATGGTGCGCCCGTTCTGGTCGGTCAGGGAAAAATTGACCAGTTCTCGTGAATGATCCGGCGGGAAAACGAGCGGCTGCGAATCGCCCAAGGGCAACTCCGCTGTGTCTTCGTGGTTGTTCAAAACAAACAGAAACAGACAATAACCGATGCTAAACAACAGGGAGAAGGTGATGATCATCCAGAAAATCTGGCGTTCTGCATTTGGTTGTCTTGGTTTGGCGGAGGTTTTGGGCATGGCAAAGCAAACGTTAATGAATGGCCAGCGGCAAACTGCCCAGCAGACATACAATGGCTACCGCGCCTTCAGTCTCGACATTGAGATGAAATTCGATTATCATTATTGCAGGCCTCAGTCAGGCTCCGCGGATCGTGGTTTGGCTTTGGTTCGTTAGTTGACAAATTGCACAGCGTAAAAAACTGCGCTATGAAAAAATATATTCCATTCATATTGACAGCCAGCACGTTGGTTCTGGCCGGTTGCGCTTCCACGCACAATGCCACTGCTGCGGACCAGCCTTACAACGAGACTGCGAACGCCAGACTCGAAATCAAACAGGCGTTGACTCGGGCCGCCGCCACCCACACCTCGGTCATCGTTGTCTTTGGCGCCAATTGGTGCCCAGACTGTAGAATGTTGGATCTCGCCATGAAGAACGGGGCCTGCGCGTCGCTCTTGGCACGGGACTTCCAGATTGTCAAAGTCAACGTTGGCCGTTTCGACAAGAATCTTGATATTGCCAAGTCGTATGGAGTACCTCTGGCAAAAGGCATCCCTGCCGTCGCGATCCTCTCCTCCAAGAACAAGGTGCTGTATGTCACACGCGAAGGAGAACTCGCCAATGCACGAAACATGGGAGACACCGGAATTTACGAATTCTTCAAACGCGTGACGGCGGCAGCGAAGGCAAAGGAATAGAACGCCTGGCAAAAACAGGTCTGGCATATCATTCACGTTTCAATTTGGTCTCGCGTCAGCAAGTTTTTCATGTTCTTTTCTTTGTTCTGTTTTCGGCCAGGAAAGGCCGCCGCGCAATTCAGTCACGCGGCGGCTGAACCGGTTAAAACATATAGCTCACGCTCACTTTAAACAGCACCGGCGCGGCCAGTTGGTTGCCGGTGAAATGTTGAAGCACGGGAAATTCCGCGTCCGCATAAATGATCACCGGATGAATGTGGATTTCGAATCCCGGCGAAAGCATGAGCCGCTGATAGCCGGAACTCACCGGATTTGATGCGTTTGACCCGCTGTCGCTGGTCCGTTCGGAAAAAATCGCCTGCGCCAGCGGCGAAATCTGCACGTTGCCGAGCGAGAATCCCTGATAAGCAATGCCGGCGTCGGAATCTAGTTCGACGCCCGGACGATAGCCGGCTTGCGTCAACGTCGGCACATCCAGCATCAACTGCCCAAACCAGCCCCATTTTCCATCTTCCGTGATATTGCCGCGATAATATCCGCCGAGCAAAAGGTCCGTGCTGCCGGTCCCAATTTGGCTGTCGCGATCCACGTCGCCAAAGGCATTTTGGTGGGTCCAATCGCCGGTCGGCAGCTTCAAACCGAAGATGACACCGGCGGACATATCCGGGAAAAAACCGGAATAAACACCTTCCAGCCGGATGTCGCCGAGCGCCCACCAATTGATCGTGGTTATGGGATTGCCAGGAGCGGAACTGGTTGTCTTGAAGGAACGATAATCATAAGGTATCTCCGTCCTGACACCCCAACTGTTGTTAAACATATATTGGAGACCGCCGGTGAGGAAATGCGTGACAATCTCCTTGTCGCCATTGTTCGCCGCCGACGCCTGCGAATAGCCGCTCCAGTTCCGATTTTGGTCCATATAATCGTATTGGAGAAAAGCCATTCCGCCCGGGCCGGTCGGAAGCATCGAAGTGCCGCCGACATCGAAAACACCGCAGCCGCACGCGCAAGCATGGACGACACCCGGCGCCAGAACACCTGCCAGCAAACCACTGCTAATTTTTATCATCTGCGAATTCTTTTTATTCTTCTTCATTTTCAAATTTCAAAAGTTGCGAGACACCGCCACACGGCGGATCCCAAGGTTAAAATTATTGTCGGAAAATCAGGCGGGGTCGGCGCGCTACGCCGACCGGACACCGCGGCGCGGTGTCTCTGCCAATCAACAGAATCAAACGAAGCAGTCGCGGGGAGGAGGTATCAACGGTCGTTGGCTGATGGATTCAGCGAAAGCATTTGCCATCGGCAAAAGCTCAAAATGGGATGGCGCAACGAGCACAAGATTTTCCGGCGCGGGCGGAAACTCCAGTTTCTTCAATGCGAGCGTGAATTCATTTTTCTTTTCCGACTTCTTGGCGGCGGCGATGGCTTTGCACAAACAACACGGATGTTTGCCGTCGAACGTTTTGGTCAGCCCGATTTTGAGCGGTGCCTTTTCCGAATAGCTGACAATCATGCCCGCCCACGCGACCGATTGCAGTACAATCCATTGCGCGTCCGTTGCCGCGACCACCGCGACGATCAGGAAAAGGTTGCCAACCCATTTCAACACATACGAAGCGTAACCCCAATTTGCGCCGTCGCAAGCAAGAAACGATTAAACCACTTAAAACAATTCAATGATTCACGAGGCGGCAATCCACACCAACGTGCCACCGGGCAACAAATCAAAAAGTGGAATCAAATCCGCATCGGCGAGATGAATGCAGCCGCAGGACGTGGGTTTGCCAATGGATAATTGGTCGGCCGTGCCGTGAATGTAAATGTAGCGCGTGTGTGAATCCACATTCCCGCCGCGATTGAATCCGGGTTCGAGTCCTTCCAGCCACAAAATGCGCGTGGTGATTTTTGCATCCGGCATTCCCTGCCAGCTATAGCCAATCGGCTTGCGGCCCTTGAAGACCGTTCCGGCCGGCCAGCCGCCGCCAATTTTTTCCACGATGCGGTGCAATCCCAGCGGCGTGCAATTTGAGCCTTGCCTCTGTCCAATGCCAAAACGCGAAGTGGAGCAGGACACTTGGCTGCCAAAATGCCAGGACCGGGAGAATTTTTCAAAAAGTGAAAGCGTCTGGTTCGCAAGGTTGACGACAAGCGCAAATCGCGTCGGCATCACGCCTTGCCTTTCGCAAGCGAGCAAAAATGTTTTCAGCGGGTGCAACATCGGATAATTGCGGGCAAGGTGCCCGTGTCATTTTAATTTCTTCACCAGCACCTTTGAATTTCTTCCGCTTTGCTCGTATTTTTCGCGGCGCGCGGGCGGCAAATCGTCGGGCGTTCCTTCGGCAAAGCCGCCCTTGGATTGGAAATAGGTAAACGCCTGCGTCGAGAGCGTGATGAGTTCGTTCAACCCCATTTCGCGCGCCTTGTTTTCGATAAACTGGATCAGCTTCCGCCCGATGCCCTGGTTTTCGTGCGACGAGTCCACGTAGAGGCACGCCAGTTCGCCTTTTTTCTGTTCGGGATAAACGTGCAGCGCCACGCACGCAACCGGATTTTTATCAATTTCAAAAATGAAATAGTCGCCGAGATTTTTTTCAATGGCCGCCCGGCTGCGCTTGACCAATTCATCCGTCTCCACCGCCTTCTTGGTCAGCAGTTGAATCGCCCGCACGTCCTTCTTTCTGGCGGGCCGGATTTGCTGGTATTCGTTCGCATAAATGAGCGTGCCGATGCCGTCGTTGGAAAACACCTCGGCGAGCAGCCCCTCATCCACGCGGCCGTTGATGATGTGAACGCGCGGCACTCCGGCGCGGCAGGCGATGGCCGCGTGCTGCGCCTTGGACAGGATTTCCGGCACGAACCCCAAGCTGTTTTGTTGCAACAGGTTTTGCAACTCCGACACGAGCATCTGGCGGATGAGCTGGCTGTTGTAGCGCAAACCGTCCTGCGAAGTGATGAAAATCAACTTGATGGCCTTGAGCGCCTCGGCCACGGCAACCGCCACGCCGTCCGAATTCACCCGATACGTCTTGCCGTCGCCATCGAAACCAAGTGGTGGAATGACAGGAATAACGTCCTGCGCCAGCAACGTTTGCAACAGTGCCGCATCCACTCGCTCGACCTTGCCGGTGAACAGATGATCCACGCCCTGGAGGATGCCCATCGGATGCGCGATGATGACGTTTGTGCTGGCGGCGCGGAGGTCGTTGGCGGAAAGGCCTTCAAGAATTTCGTGCGTGAGCCGGTTGGCGGCGGTAAGCGCGAGCTTGAGCGTGGCGGCGTCCGTAATGCCGGAGCCGTCGAGATTGGACGGCTGGACGTTTTGCTCCTCGGCGAGCGCCTTGATTTGCGCCGACGCGCCATGCACAAGCACGACGCGGATGTTCAACGACCGCAACACCGCCACGTCCAGCAACAGCGTGGCAAAGTTCTCGTCGGTGACAATCGCGCCATCAATCGCAAGAATGAACGTCTTGTCACGGAATTGCGGAATATATTGCAGGATGCCCCGCAGGTCGGTCGGTTTCACGTTTGGCTAATCATTCAATCACAACGCAAACAAGTATTCGGTTTTCGGCCGGAATCAAATAATTATTTCTGGCCCAAAACGGATTTCAACGCCGCGAGGCAGCGCTCGTTTTCCGGTGGCGTGCCGATGGAAATCCGGATCCACTCCGGCAATTGATAGCCGCCCATCGGGCGCACAATCACGCCCTGTTTTTGCAGTACCTCAAACACGCGCTGGCCGTTGCCGACGCGGACCAGAATGAAATTAGCGTGGGACGGAATGAATTCGTGCTCCAGTTCGCGGAAGGCTTTTGCAAAAAAATCCAATCCGGCAAAATTGTTCGCGCGGGTTTTGCGGACATGCTCCGTGTCGTCCAGTGCGGCCAGCGCAGCGGTTTGGGCGAGCAGGTTGAGGTTGAACGGCTGCCGGATTTTTTCCAGTGCGGCAATGAATTCAGGATTCCCGATGCCATAGCCGATGCGCAGTCCAGCCAGCCCGTAAATCTTCGAGAACGTCCGCATCAAAAACAGGTTCGGTCTCGTGCCCAGACGGACGAGCGAAACCAAATCCAGCGGGTCCTGCATGAATTCAATGTAAGCCTCGTCCATCACCAGCAGCACGTCGTCGGGAACCTCGTTGACGAACCGGATGACTTCCTCGCGCGGCGCCAGTGTGCCGGTGGGATTGTTCGGGTTTGCCACGAAAACGATGCGCGTGCGCGGCGTGATGGCGCGGAGCATCGCGGACAAGTCGTGGCCGTAATTCTTTGCCAGAACGATGATCAGATTCGCACCGAATAATTTGGTAACAATGGGATAAACGGCAAAGCAGTATTGCGAAACGACCACCTCAGCGCCAGGCGTCAGCAGTGCGTGCCCGACAAATTCGATGATTTCATTCGAGCCGTTGCCGAGAACCAAATTCGCTGGCTCAACGCCAAGCTTGGCAGCAAGTTTTTGTTTGAGATAAAACGCGTTGCCATCGGGATAAAGATTCACACCCGCGACGGCATTTTGCATCGCGGCAACGGCCAGCGGCGACGGACCGAACGGGTTTTCGTTCGACGCGAGCTTGATGATGTCCGCGGCGGGCAACCCGAGTTCACGCGCCACCTCCTCAATCGGCCGCCCCGGCTGGTACGTCGGAAGTGTTTTAAGAAATGGAGAAAGTGGCAGCACAAATTTTTAATTTTGGATTCTTAATTTTGAATTAACCGCTGTCGTTTGCGACGTTTTAACGATTGCCGTCAAAACTCTAATCAACTCCAAGTTTTCATTTTCCAAAGGCGAAATTCTTGAGCCGTCCACAATTTTAGAATCACGCAGCAGACGAAGCCAGTAGTGGGTTTCTCGCGCTTCTTTGGAGGCAATGGACATTTTGGCAATAAAATCCGCGCGACTAATGCCAGCCAGAGCTTCCTCAACATTTGAACCGATGGCCGTTCCTGACCGCAAAATTTGCCCGGCGATTTCAAATTCCTTTTGTCGTTTCAACCACTTTGCCAATCCAATGGTTCGCAAGGCAAAAGCATAACTTTTGTCTCTGACAAGATTGGATTTCATGCTGGGGATGCTGCAATTAAAAATCAAAAAATCAAAACTAAAAATTTCACAGCGCGCTGATGATTTTCCGCACGTTCACGTTTTGAGCGACGATGTTGCGAATGAGCGAGATTTTCCCCGCGTCGGTCGGTCGCGTTTTAACAGTAAGATTGTGTACTTTGGATGCGACTTTGTAACTGTCGGCCTTGGCCAGAAGCACGGGAACGGGCATGGATTGAAGAGCCTTCACCACGTTCTCGGATGGCCGAAGACCACCGGTCAAGACAATGCCCGCCATTCTGTCATCGCTTTGCGGGTTTATGGTCGCACCAGCGGCCAGCAGGATGTCCTCGCGGTCGCCGGGCGTGATGAGCAACACGCCGCGCCGGAAAAATTGCATGGCGTTATGCGCGCCCATCGCGCCCACGATCACATCGTCCACCGGCGTGTTCAGCGTGGGCGGTTGATTGAGCAATTCGGCGCGCAATTCCTCGCTGAATCGAATCCACGGTTGGATCGCAAAGAATTTGTTCGTACGGCAACACGCCGAGCAAATCCAATCCCTTTGCGCTTGAGGCCGCGCCGGGCAAAATCCGTGACGTAATCCACCTTTTCACCCAGCACCTTGTTGAGGATGACGCCGATGATTTCGACGCCTTCCTTTTCAAACAGCGCCTGGTTCAGCGCGATTTCGTCAATTGGTTTGCCAATGCCGCCCTGGCGTGACGATGATGACTTTTGCGCCGAGCAGTTTTGCCACGCGCGCGTTGGACAAATCAAACACCGAGCCGACGCCGGCGTGCCCGCTGAACCTTCGCACAACACAAAATCCTTTTCCCAGGCGACGCGGTCGAAGGCCTTCTGGATTTTTTTGACCAGCGCCTCGTTGTTTGCTGCTTGAAGATATTTGCGCGTGAAATCCGGCTCGACGGCAATCGGGCTCATGTCCACCAGCGGGCAGTTCATCTGATACACCGCGTCCATGAGCACGGTGTCCTCGTCAATCTTCTGCTCCTCGATTTCGACGAAGCGCTGGCCGACGGGCTTGATGTAGCCGATGCGCGGAAAGTGATCCTGCAACGCGGCGATCAGGCCGAGCGACACGGTGGTTTTGCCGTCGTTCTGGCGCGTGGCGGCGATGAAAACTCTGGGCGTTGAAGTGTTCATTCGTTAAAGCGTTGAAGCGTTGAAGCGTTCGACCCGTTTCGCTTCAACCCTTCAACGAATCACTCACCCGGCAATTTTGCATCCGCGCCCGGATAAAGTTTTTGGTAATCTATCGCCTGGACGCCAACAATCGCGGCGACGCCAAGAATGTCGTGCGCGCTCGAACCGCGTGAAACGTCAGCGGCGGGCCGGTTCAAACCCAGCAAAATCTGGCCGTAGGCGTTGGCGTGGCCGACCAGCCGGACGAGTTTGCTGGCAATGTTGCCCGAATTGAGGTCGGGGAAAATCAGCACGTTCGCCCGCCCGGCCACTTTGCTCTCGTGCAGTTTGCGTTCGGCGATTTCCGGCACGAGCGCGGCGTCCACCTGCAGTTCGCCGTCGAAGTCGGCCTCCAAAAACAATTGCTCGGCCTTGCGCCGGGCCATGGCGGTGGCCGCCTGAACCTTGCCGACGGACGGATGCGCCGCGCTGCCCTTGGTGGAGAAGGAAAGCAACGCCACACGCGGACGCACGCCGAGCATGTGGCGGGCGAGCTGCGCGGTGGAAACGGCGATGTCAGCCAGTTGGTCCACAGTCGGATCGGGAATGACGCCGCAATCGGCCATGAACAACACCCCTTCCTCGCCGACGCGCGTGTCCTCGACTTCCATCACCATGCAGGACGACACCGTGGTCATGCTCGGCGCGGGCTTGATGATTTGAAACAGCGGCCGCAGCAGGCTGCTGGTGATGTGTGAGGCGCCGGAAATCAGGCCGTCGGCCTGATGCATTGCCAGCATCATCGTGCCGAAATAATTCGGTTGCAGCATGGCCTCGCGCGCTTCCGGCGCTTTCACGCCCTTTTCCCGGCGCAACCGGAAAAAGCGGTTGGCAAAGTTTTCCAGGTCTTCGCTCACCGGCGGATTGATCACCCGGATGCCTTCGAGAGGAATGTTTAATCCGGCCGCGATGGCTTTCACCTTTTCCGTGTCACCGAGCACAATGGGGGCGCCCAGCCGCAGGGCGTAAAACTGCCGGGCCGCCTGCAGGACGCGCGGCTCCTCGCCCTCGGGAAAAACCACCCGCTTGGGATGCCGCTGCAACTTCTCGATGACGTTACCTATGAAACGCATGGCAACAGGTTAGCCGCGAAACCGGAAACTGCAAAATGAATTTGCCACACGAAAATTCCACGCTCAGAAATTGATGAATCCAACGTCTAAAGTCCAAGGCGATCAGCGCGGGTTTCATTGGCCACATTTTGAGTCTAGGAGAAATTGTGCAACTCAAGGCTTGATTTTGATTCGGTTATACCTGAGGATATGGGTACGGGTCAGTACTGCATGCCCCATGAAAATTCGTTCGATTGTTTGGATATTTGTAGTTTCGTTCGCTTTCTTGCGAAGTGCATCGGGGCAGAGTTTTGTAAATCTCGATTTCGAGGATGCCACTATCGTTCCAGATCCTTCAAGTCCCTACTATCCATACGCTGTTTATGCCAGTGATGCCATCCCCGGATGGACGGCCACCGGCTTTATTGGACCGACCGATGTTTTATACAATTCCGCCTCTCTCGGTTCTACCAGCGTATCCATTCTTGACATAAATGGAAATCCCCCCGCTCTGGATGGAGCATTTAGTCTTTATCTATATGGAGGGGGCACCGCCGCCGCCGCTTCCATCAGCCAAACTGGCATAGTACCTGTTTCCACACAATCCATACTGTTTAAGGCGCAAAATGAAGGCGGGGCGTTAGGGGGGCCACTTTTAGTCTCTTTGGGTGGGCAAAACATACCGTTCTTTGCGCTCTCTACTGGAGCAAATTATACTTTGTATGGTGGCAATATTCCTTCAGCTTTCGCTGGCCAAAGTGAACAAGTGACGTTTTCTGCACCAAAGGACGGAGGCAATGATTTTTGGAACATAGATGACATCCAATTTTCTCCTTCGTCAGTTCCCGAACCAAGCGTTTTGGGTTTGTTTGCTTTGGGCGGTTTGTTCTTCGGTTTCTGCCGTCCAAAGTAGCCCACCATCGCCTTTTGCCCGCATTGACTTGAACGCCTGCGGTTGTTAGTCTTTACAGTTCAATGCTCGATGCGATTGAGAAACTTCTGATTCTGCAGGATCGCGACCGGAAAATCCGCCGCGTCGAGGAGGAGCTGGGCCACATCGGGCCGGAACGCGAAACTCTCCGCGCCAAGGCCGCCACGGCGCAAACGCAAATGGACGCCGCCAAACTTCATGTCAAACAAATCGAGACCGAACGCAAGCGGCTCGAACTTGACGTTGAGGAGAAGAAATCGCAGATCGAGAAATACGCCAACCAGCAACTGCAAACGCGCAAGAACGAGGAGTATCGCGCGCTCGCCCACGAAATCGAGCTTTGCAAGGAAGCCATCGTCAAAATTGAGGATCAGGAAATCGCTTTGATGGAACAGGGCGAGGCGGCACAAAAGGAAGTTGCCCGCGCGACCCTGGAAGCCGGCGAGACGAAGAAGCTGGCAGAAAATCAAGTCGCACAACTGGATCAGCGCGAGGATAATTTAAAGAAGGAACTCGCCGAATTACAAAGCGGGCGCGCGGAACTGGCGGCAGGGGTGGAGGAAGTGGCGCGTGCGCGCTACGAACGGCTGCTCAAAAGCAAGGGCGACAACGTTGTCGTCGGCGTGCAACACGGCGTTTGCGGCGGCTGCCACATGAGATTGCCTCCGCAGGTTCTTGTCACCTGCCAGGGACAGAGGGAAATCGTGGCCTGCATCAACTGCGGACGGATTTTGTATTACACCCGCGACATGGCGCTGGCCGGAGCGGAGTAACGAAATCCGAAATGGTGTTCGAAATAATTTTGCGGTTTTCGCGTTTTGGTCGCCTTCAAAAAAGATGCGGCCATAAAAACGGGCATTCCGGAAATGAACTTTGATTCGGCAACTTGCTACGAAATTCTCGGTTTGCCGTTAAGTTCTACGTTTCACCAAGTTAAAAAAGCTTGCCGCCTGTTAGCGAAGAAATTGCACCCCGATTTATTTCCTGGCGCTCCCCAAATACAACGGGAATATGAGGAAAAACTCAAACGTATCAATGCGGCACACGATTTTTTAGAGTCCGTTCTTTGTTCTAATCCCAATCAAGCCGAAGAACGTGCGCGAGAAACTAATGGCTTTGCACGCCAGCCGCCGCGCGTCAGTCGCCGTCAGCCCGACGAGATTCCTCATTGCTTTCCATCGCGATGAGCGGTGTGCGCGAACGGATGATCGCCTCCAAATCACGCAGCGGACTTTCCGTGAGCGGCACATTCTTCGAAGCCAAGGTAGTACACGGCAAATTCATTCGAGTGACCTTAAGAACTCCCGAAATTGTTTCGACCGGCAAGAAAAAAGCGCCCCGGCTTTTTATGCGACTCGATTACGCCGCTTCCAGATCCGGCTTGCGTCGCACAATGGGCTGAGTTTCACCGAGCACGACAGACCGCGTGATTTTCACGTGAACTACGTCGCCGCTTCCGGGCGCGTCGTACATCACATCAAGCATCAGCCGCTCAATCAAACCGCGCAGCGCGCGCGCGCCGGTGCCCTTTTTAAGCGCCAGCACCGCCAGTTCGCGCAGCGCGTCGGGTGTGAATTCCAATTCCACGCCTTCCATCGCCATGAGCTTGGCGAATTGCTTGGTCAGCGCGTTCTTGGTCTCGGTGAGAATGGAAACCAGTTGATCTTCGGACAACTCGGTCAGCGTGGTCACCACCGGCAGCCGTCCGATGAATTCGGGAATGAAACCGTAGTCCAGCAAATCCTCCGGCTCGGCGTGCTGCAAAATTTGATCGCGCGCGGCGGCGTGGCCGTTCTTTTGCATCTCACCAATGGCGCCAAAACCCATGACGTGCCGGCCCAGCCGCCGGTGAATGACTTTTTCCAGACCGACAAACGCCCCCCCGCAGATGAACAAAATGTCCGTCGTATCCACGCGGATGTATTCCTGTTGTGGATGTTTGCGGCCGCCCTGGGGCGGCACGTTGCAAACCGTGCCTTCGAGGATTTTCAGCAGCGCCTGCTGCACGCCTTCGCCGGAAACGTCGCGCGTGATGGACGGGCCGTCGGCCTTGCGCGCAATCTTGTCAATCTCGTCAATGTAAACGATGCCGCGCTGGGCGCGCTTCACGTCGTAATCCGAGTTTTGCAGCAATCGCAAAATGATGTTCTCCACGTCCTCGCCCACGTACCCGGCCTCGGTGAGCGTCGTGGCGTCGGCGATGGCGAACGGCACGTCGAGAATTTTGGCGAGCGTGCGTGCCAGCAATGTCTTGCCGGAGCCGGTCGGGCCGATCATCAAAATATTGCTCTTCTCAATTTCCACACCGGAATGCTTGCTCTTGCCTGCGGCAGATCCCGCCTCCGGGTCCTGCTGAATGCGTTTGAAATGATTGTGAACCGCGACGGCCAGGGTTTTTTTTGCGTGTTCCTGGCCAACACAATGCAGGTCCAGCAACCGTTTGATTTCAGCGGGTTTGGGAATGGTGAATTTCGGCTGTTTTTTCTGGTTCTGAAGCTCGAGTTCGCGGTCGAGGACGTTCTTGCAAAGGATGATGCAGTTGTCGCAGATGTAAACGCCCGGCCCGGCGATGAGCTTGCGAACTTCCGCGTGCGACTTGCCGCAGAAACTGCACATCGTGAGGTTGTTTGGGCGAGCCATGTGAATTTACGATTTACGATTTATGATTGGCGATATTCGCAAAAGTTCACGTTTAACGTGTTCCGCGATGAACCATCCCACCCGGCGGAATTAAACTCCAAAATAATTTTATCCCTCATGTGCCCACCGAAGTTTTTTCCACCGCGCCGGGAATTTCCTTTTGCGATTGCACCACGTGATCCACCAGGCCGTATTCCTTCGCCTCCTCGGCGGACATGAAGCGGTCTCGGTCGGTGTCGCGCGCGAGTTCCTCAACTTTGCGCCCGCAATGCTTGCCGAGAATTTCGTTGAGCCGGTCCTTGAGCCTTAAAATCTCCTTCGCCTGAATGCTGATGTCGCTGGCCTGGCCTTGCACGCCGCCCCACGGCTGATGAATGAGGATGCGCGCGTTGGGCAGCGCATAGCGTTTGCCCTTGGCACCCGCCGCCAGCAGCACCGCCCCCATGCTCGCCGCCTGCCCGACGCAGTAGGTGTTCACGTCGCAGGTCAGATATTGCATGGTGTCGTAAATCGCCAGCCCGGCGGTGACACTGCCGCCTGGCGAATTGATGTAAATATGGATGTCTTTCTTGGCATCGGACATCTGAAGAAAAAGCAACTGGGCAATAATGATGTTGGACACCGTGTCATCCACCGCCGTGCCGAGAAAAATAATGCGGTCCACCAGCAGGCGCGAGTAAATGTCCCACGTCCGCTCGCCGCGTCCGGTCTGCTCGACCACAATTGGAACTAAAAAATTTTGCATGGCACTATAACTACTCCATTTTCACCGCAAGTAAAGAAGCAAACCTCACGCCAAAGCGCAGAGACCTGAGAGATTCCCTAAGAAATTTATTTTCCATCCGTGACTGAATACTTTTGCCAGATGAACCGGAACGCGCCGGCGAAATCCTCCGGGCGTTCGGCAATCCAGCGCGTCACGTTTTCCGGCGCAAACCATCCGCCGCGCTCGATTTCGCCCGGATGCAACCGAAACGGCCCTTCTGCTTTGCAGCGATAAACCCAGACAAATTCCTGATCCGTCTCCGCGCACGCATCTATTTTGAACAGACGTTCCGGCGGACGCACGAGCCGCAGGCCGATTTCCTCGCGCAATTCGCGCACGGCGCAGGCGTCGTAATCCTCGCTGGAATCCACGTGCCCGGATGACGCGGAATCCCATTTGCCCGCCTCGCGGTCCTTACTCATCGAACGTTTCTGAAGAAAGGTTTGGCCGCGCGAATTGAACACGAGCACATGAATGGCGCGGTGTAACAAGCCCAGCCGATGGACCTCGCTGCGCGGCTTGGCATCAATTACCTCATCGCGCTCGTTGACGACATCGAAAATTTCTTCGCTCATTTTTTGGGAGGGACGGCGTGTCGCCGTCCCCAAAAATCAGGGTCGCCGACACCGCAACCCTCCCGGGTGTTTTAGTCCGCCAGGTTTTTTACCAATTTAACAAATTGTTCCAAACTGAATTTCTCTGCGCGTTCCTGCGGCGAGATCTTCAATTCTTCAAACGCCCGCTCCAATTTCTCCGTCGGCCAATCTTCGCGGAGTAATTTAAGCATCATTTTCCGCCGTTGTGAAAAAGCGCGCTTCACAATTTTCACAAAAATATCGCGTTGGTTATTCGGCAAAAGCGGTGCAGCACGGTGTTCCAAAACCACGCAAGCCGAATCCACTTCCGGTTCAGGGAAGAAGCAACTCTTTGGGATTTTGAAGCAGTCGCGCGGCTCGTAATCGAGTTGAATCAACAGCGTCAGCACGCCGTAATCTTTGTCGCCGGCTTTAACCATGAGCCGCCGGGCGACTTCGAGCTGCAACGTCGCAATAATTTTTTCCGGCGCGCGACCGCCTTGTGCCAGTTCCACCAAAATCGGCGAAGCGACGGAATACGGCAGGTTAGCAACGAGTCTCCAGCCGCTCCAGTCCCGTGGCTCGCGTTTTAGAAATTCCAGCGCGTCGGCGTGAAGCAAATTCAAGTTTCGAGTTCCGCCTTCAGGCGGTCTGGCCGGCTGAAGCCGGGACTCCGAACCAAATCGTTCGCGCAAAAACTCCACGATCCGCGCGTCTTTCTCAATAGCGAGAACTTCGCCCGCGCTTTCCAGAAGCAGTTCGGTCAGCGGTCCCAACCCCGGCCCGATTTCAAGAACCTTGTCGTTTTCGGTCAATGCCGCGGCCTCAATGATCCGCCGCAACTGATTGCCGTCGTGCAGAAAATTCTGGCCGAGGGATTTCGTCAGTTGAATCCCGCGCGTCGCCAGCAGCTCCCGCATCTCGGACAGTTTCATCAAAGGATTTGAGGTGGCACCTGCCTCCGGCGGGTGGGTTCAGGCGTCCCGCCTGAACCATTTTGCCGTCCAAAACGATTTCGGCGCGACGCCGAAATCAGCCCGCGAGACGCGGGCGCTACCCAACAATATTCACGGTTCATATTAACACGTCGGCCAACGTTTTTACGGTTAGTTGCAATTGTGTCTTGGTGATGGTCAACGGTGGCGTGAAGCTGATGACGTTAGCGTGTTCGCCTTCCGGCAAAAGAATGAAACCGCGATGCAACATGTTTTTGACGGCCTGCATCGCGGCTTCGGTCGCCGGTTTGCCGTTGGGCAACCGCAATTCGAGGCCGGCCATCAGACCCAAACCGCGCGCTTCAACCTTGAACTTTGGACTTTGGACTTTGGACAATTCGCCGAGTAAAAACTCCCCGAGTTGCGCGCTACGTTGGCAAAGGTCAAGCCGCTCAATTTCCTTGATTTGCGCCAGCGCCATCGCGCAGCCGACTGGATTGCCCAGAAACGTGCTGGTATGAATCGCTTCACCGCGCGATTCCGGCCAGGCGGCGTCCATGAGGTCCGCGCGCCCGACGCACGCCGACAGCGGAAAGCCGCCGGTCAACGCCTTGCCCAGGCAGATGAGGTCGGGCACCACGCCGCTGTGTTCGCAGGCAAACCCTTTGCCGGTCCGGCCGAAGCCAGTGTAAATTTCGTCGAGAATCAGCAGTGCGTTGTGGTCGTCACAAAGCCTTCGGAGCATCGGCAGAAATTCCTTCGGCGGAACGTTGATGCCGCCCCGGGCCTGCACCGGTTCGACCAGAATCGCGCCGGTTCGTTCGCGTCGCAAAACGCGTCGGATCGCCCTTTCGACAGCGGCAAGTTCGCCGGTCTTTGACGGAAACTGGACAAAACGCCCAAACTCGCGAAGCTGGTTATGGAACGGGCCGCGGAAAAAATCGCGATGCGTCACGTTGAGCGCGCCGTAGCCGAGTCCGTGATACGCGCCGGTGAAAGCGATGATGCCTTGCTTGCGCGTGGCCAGCACGGCGGTTTTGAGGGCGGATTCGACGGCTTCGAAGCCCGAATTGCTGAAAATGGTTTTGCCACGAATCAAGTTTGTCGTCCGGCGTCCGGCATTCGGGGATTTTGTCCACCGTTCGAAAGTGAGGCGGCTCAATTCGCGCGCGAGTTCGGCCTTGCGCGGGTGGGGATGCACGTCGCCCATCGCGTGCGGCAGCCGGGCCAGTTGTCTTTGCCCGGCTTTCACCACGCGCGGATTGGCGTGACCGGCGGCGGTCACGCCAAACGCCCCAGTCAAATCAAGGTACTTTTTCCCGTCGGCGTCCCAAACGTGCGCACCCCTGGCGCGGTCCCAAACGATTGGCCAAGTGCCGTCCTGCTCGATGAAAACGACATTACGCGACTCAAAGTCTTGCAGCCGTCGCAGAATTTGTTTGGTTTCGGTCACGAATTTATGATTTGCGATTTACGGTTCACGCGCTGCCGTGTCGGTCAATCGTAAATCGTGAATGGTAAATCGTAAATTTCTAAACCCCGCGTTGTTCCGGCGGCCAAATTACTTTGTGCATCTGAATTTGAAAACGCACCGGCAAGGCGTCGGCAATGATTTTTTCCGCCAACTCGCGCCGCGAAATCGGCGTTTGTCCCGCCGGAACTCTTTTCAACGATTGGTCCTGCTGCTCCGGCGACAGCGGATGCACCCACGAAATCAGCAACGGACAAATCGCAGCCAGTTTATGCTCGGCAATTACCTGTTTCGTCCAATCGTAATCCCGCTGCGTGCCGATGACGAATTTGATCTCGTCGGTGGCTTTGAGATGCTTGAGATTTTCCCAATGGTTGCGTTCCACTTCGCCGCTGCTGGGGCATTTCAAATCCATGATGCGACGGACGCGCGGGTCCACTTGAGAAATATCGTGCGCGCCGCTGGTTTCAAGCAGCACGGCAAAGCCGTCGTCACAAAGTTGCCGCATCAACGGTAAACAATTTTTTTGGAGCAACGGCTCGCCGCCGGTCAGTTCGACCAAAGGCAGTGACGAGTGACGAGTGACGAGTGACGAGTTTTTGAATGGCTCGGCCAATTCGCGGACTTTCGTCAGGACTTCCGTCGGCAACATTTTTTTACCTTCAGTGAAGGCGTAGGCGGTATCGCAATAGGAGCAGCGCAGATTGCAGGCGGTGAGCCGGATGAAAATGCAGGGCAAGCCGGCAAAGGTGCTCTCCCCCTGCAGGCTCAGATAGATTTCGTTGATAACGAGCGTGTCGGACATCGTTTGAAGTGTAATGCGTTGGTGTAAAAAGGAAACTGTGCCGCCAGTTTTATTTTTCAGCCAGACTCATAGAACCCGGCGAAAATCGGGATTCAGATTAAAAAGCTGGACTTTTGAGCATGAAACGTGCTCATATGGTGTTTGAAAACCGATGAAAGTAGCGCGTTGTTTGCGAATGATCCGGGTTTTGCTTGTTCTCTCGGGAGGGATACAAATAGGCTCGACTGCCCGCGCGTCCTATCTCGACAGCATCGGCGTCACGCTATTACGGACGGTAACCACAAACCTGAATGGCGCCGGCATTCGTGTCGCGCAAACGGAAGCAGGCGCGCCGTATTTTGAAGTAAATCCTGGAACCAATACCGTCGAGCAACCGACAAATCTTTTTACCTACATCACCAGCAGCGGCTCCACGAATTATTATCCTAACGCCTTGGGCGATGAATCACAACACGCGGACGACGTAGCCTCGAATTTTTATGGATTGCCATCCGGCGTAGCCACCAATGTGGCGCACGTTGACAATTATGATGCGAACTATTTCATTCAGATTTTTTATTCTGTGCCTCTTCCCGGCGTGACAAATTATACCGCTTCACTGCCTTCTTCCAATATTGAAGATTCCGTTGTGAATCAGAGTTTCGTTTTTGCCGATGCCACCAATAGCGTCTCAACGAACATTCAAGAGGCAATTGACACTGCGTACGATAACTACGCTGCTCAATACAACACGCTTTTTGTTTCGGGCGCGGGCAACAACATTCCGGCCACTCCGGCGCGCGTGTGTCCGCCGGCGACGTGTTACAACGGCATCGGCGTCGGTGATTACGGCGGCGGGTCGAGTTACGGGCCGACATTAGACAATGGCCGGGCCAAACCAGACATCACCACGCCCCAAAACGCCACGAGTTGGTCCACGCCGGAAGTCAGCGGCTCGGCGGCGCTTCTGATCCAGGCGGGATTGCGCGGGGATGGTGGCGCCGCGACCAATTCCGCCGCTGACATCCGAACGGTGAAAGCATTGCTCCTCAACGGTGCCGTCAAACCCGTGGGGTGGACGAACGTTCCTCCATCGCCACTCGACACGCGTTATGGGGCGGGCATACTAAATGTCTTGAATTCCTACGAACAACTCGCCGGCGGCAAGCACGGTTATATCGTTGCCACCAGCGTTCCCACCGGCAATCCGCATCCGCCTGCCGGCGCGAGCGGCACCATCAGCGAGTTGAGCGGCTGGGATTTTAACACCAATTCCAGCAGCAGCGCTTCCGACGAGATAAATCATTATTATTTCAACGTCACCAACGGCTTCAACAACGCCGCCTTCACCGCCACGGCGACACTGGTTTGGAACCGCCAGCAGAACCAGACAAACATCAACAATCTCAATCTGTTTTTATACAACGCCGCCAACAGCAACCTCGTTGCGAGCAGCACCAGCCTCGTGGACAACGTTGAGCACATTTTTGTTCCGAAACTCGCGCCCGGCCGCTACGACTTGCAGGTCTGGAAGGCCGGTGGCATTCCCAACGCAACCATTGTCAGCTATTCGGAAACCTACGCCCTGGCCTGGGAATTTTCCTCAACATTCCTGAAACTCGCGCCCTCCGGCGGCAACCTGTTGCTCTCATGGCCAATTTACCCGGATGGGTTTGTGCTGGCCTCGGCGACCAATCTGACTTCGCCTGTCGTTTGGAGCACGAATAATCCGGTGCCGGTGGTGATGAACGGCCAAAACCAGGTTGTGGTCGCCGCGACCAACACCAGCCAGTTCTTCCGCCTGCAGCCGCCGTAAGCCCCGCCAGCGCGAATCCGGTCCAACTTGGTCCCGCTTGAAATGCCTTCAGGCAACTGATTTGACTTCTTCGTTTCGTTTGCTCCGCAACTTTGGCATCATCAAGGACATGAGCAACTCTTTGAAAGGGAAAGTCGCGCTCGTGACCGGCGCGTCGCGCGGGATCGGGCGCGCCATTGCCGAACGCCTCAGCCGCGAGGGCGCGGCGATCGTTGTTAATTACGCCAGTAACGACACCGAAGCGCGAAAAGTTGTGGCCCAAATTGAATCGTCCCGCGGAAAGGCGCTGGCCATTCAAGCGGATGTCGGGCGCGTGCGGGAAATTGTCCGGTTGTTTGACGAGACCATCGCGCGGCTCGGCAAGCTCGACATTTTGGTAAACAACGCCGGCATCATGTCCGTTAATCCTGTCAGCGCCGTCACGGAAGAAGAGTTCGACCGGATTTTCGCCGTGAACGTCAAGGGCACCTATTTCGCGTGCCAACAGGCAGCGATCCGGTTGAGCGAAGGCGGGCGCATCGTCAACCTGTCCAGCTCGACCACGGCGAGAGTGATGCCGAACTACGGAGCTTATGTCGCCACGAAGGGGGCGGTGGAGCAACTCACACGTTCGCTGGCCAAGGAATTGGGACCGCGGGGCATCACGGTCAACGTCGTTTCGCCCGGCCCTACGGAAACCGAGTTGTTTAAGAACGGCAAGACGCCGGAGCAGATTCAGCAATTTGCGCAAATGGCCGCTTTTGGCCGGCTCGGTCAACCGATGGAAATCGCCGAAGTGGTCGCCTTCCTGGCAAGTGAAGCGGCCGGGTGGGTCACCGGCCAAAACATCCGCGTAAATGGCGGAATCGCGTAGATAGAGTTGCTTGTGGGTGCTTTCAGTACGATTTGCATCATTATTCTCGGATCAACGATAAAAAAGCCTTGACATTCACCCGTGTTTGTAGTAAAAACAGCACAAATTAGCTGTCACCTTAATTTTCAAATGAAAACAAAAATGAATTTTTTCCTGGCCGCAGCAATCATGGGACTTCTCGCCGCAAGCAGCGCCAGGGCAGACGTTTACGTCCAACTCGACTTCAACAATACTGGTAATGTCGTCCCCGCCGGATGGGTCGGCCTGACTGGCAATTTTTTGGCCAACACCCCGACGGCAAGCATCAACAACATCAACGGGCAGGGTTACGATTTTTCCATTGATAATGTTGGTGTCTATGATAACGGCAACACCCTTGAGCCGTTGACCCAATCCGGCTTCTACACTTTTGGCAACAACGCGAATGATCACAACTTTACCTTCAGCGGTTTGACCCCAGGCGAAACTGTGGCGCTTTATGCCTGCGCGGCTTGGGACGGGAATGGACGGGGCGGAGTCATTGTTTATGGCAACATTAATCGGTACCGCGACGGCGGATGGCAGCGGCACCGTGCAGGGATCATTAAACGGAGCCGGCGGAGTTGGCAGCGCTACTGAGGGCCAAGTCGGCGGGTTTGTCTATGACATCCAAGCGGTGCCCGAACCTGCGACGCTGGCGTTGGCCGGGCTTGGCATTGCCGCGCTGATAGTTTCCCGGCGCCGGAAATAATTGCTTTCAACCAAATACCGGGGCGCAGTCCTTTTAGATTGCGCCCCGTTTTCATTTGTGCCACCAACCATGCGAGGGCAGTCCCGATTCGGATTATCAGTTGCGTTTGGCTGCGGATTGAATGGCTTGAATCTCTTGCTGGGCCGTCCGGTTTGCGGGGTCTAGTTGCAAAACGGCACGAAACTCGGCCAGTGCTTGGTCGGGCTTCTTTTGTGCGGCCAGGGCGATTCCCAGATATAAATGAGCCGGCGCAAAGTCCGGACGATAATGGACTGCCGCCGCAAATTCTTTTTGAGCCTCCTCAGTTTTCTCGTTGGCCGCCAATTCGATTCCCAACTGGTAATGCGCCTGCCAGAAGTCAGGTTGGGCTTTAACCACACCGCGCAAGTCGGCCATGACCTCCTCCCACTGATAGGCAGCCGCGGCAATGTTGGCGCGATTGAAATAATCGGCCGGACCCTCCGGCTGTAGATTCGCGGCTTTTTGATAATCCGCCATGGCGGCATCCGTTGCCCCCTGATTTTGCTCGAGAAATCCCCGGTTCAGATAAGTGGCCACATAGTCGGGATTTGAGCGGATTGCTTGCTTGAACCAAGACATGGCCTCGGCGTTTTTTTGTTGATTCGCCAGAATTTCTCCCATCGCGTCCTGGGCTTCCGCATAATCGCTGCGGATGGCCAAGGCGCGGGTAAAATAATCGGCGGCTTCACTGATTTTCCCTGCGCGAACCAACAATGTGCCAGTGTACCAAAACGTTCCTGCGCTCTGCGGCGTCAGTTCGCAAGAGCGTTTGGCCTCCCGGACGGCTCCAGCCAGGTCCCCCGCCGCCTCCAGAAACCCCTCAAAATTCACATGCAAAGAATTGTCGTCCGGGGCCAGGGCCAGGGCCTGCTCATACTCCTGCCGGGCCTGCTGAGGCGTTTGGGTATCCATTTGCGCTTTGGTCGCGTCCCATTGGGCCTGGCATTGCTGGACAAAGGCGGCGTGATTGAACTGCCCCGTAAACGGCGGCGCGGTGATGCGGGCAAAAATGGGTTGCCAGATCCGCTGCCGGTCCCACACGGTCACGGCGAGCCGACGTTCACACAACTTCTGCGATGCCCAGTTTCCGGTGTCGCGGGTGGTAATGGTACTTGGAAGCAGCCCTTGGATTTTTTCGGCAAAGTGAAGCGCCAACAAGTAATTGCCGGCGAAATTCAAATGCACGTGCTCATAAAAAAAGTTCAATCCGGGAATGCCGTCGGGGGAGTCCTTCGCCAGCGTATCGGCTGCGTCCACCAGATAAACGCCCCTTTGGGCGTGCCGTTCCGCCGCCTGTCGGATGGCTGCATTGATCCGCGAATCTGCCCGGAAATCGAGAGCGTCGTAGTCTCGCGCCAGTTTAAAATCCTGCAGTGCGTGCGGGTAATTTGTCAGCGCCAAATCACAATCCCCCATGCGAAACTGCAGTTCGGCGTACTGCGGGTCAATCTCAGCCGCCTTGCGGTACAGCGCCAAAGCAGTTTCATAAGAACCGGCGGCCTCATTCGTAATGCCGTCATCAAAATTTTGGTTCCAGGCGGATAATTGGTTTGCGCTTAAACCGGGCCGGTGCATTGAAGCAAATGGCGCGCAATCTTTCAGGTTGACCGCCACCGTGCTCAAAATGACGGGCACGCCGGCTTGCCGCGCCGTTCGCAAAATGTCCGCCAGATTTCCTTTGAAATTGGCATAAGCCCGCAGCCGGGCGGGGGCATCATAACCAAGGCGATTTTTCGCAAACATCTCCATGCCACCCCAAGCCTTGGGAGTTGAAGAGTTCCTGGCCAGGCGTCGGATGGTCGCATCCAGCAACTGTCCCAGCCGGGTCGCCTTGACGGCCAGCAGCGTTCGGATTTCGGCCCGGCTCGGCGCCGGCAATCCATAGCTGGTTTCGGCGCCAAACGGACCGACCATCTCGTTGTTGCCCATGTAAATGACCCACAAATCGCCCTGATGCCGGGCGCAATCCCGCGCAATCGGCAGAATCACGTTCGAATCAATCGCCGTAATGGCCACGCATACGACTTCAAAATGGGTTCCGGGATAACGCTCGCGCAACAGCACTTGTAAATATCGGCCGACCCCATAACTGGAATCCGGGTCTCCTTCCGCCGCCGATTCGCCCAACAGGAAAATCCGGTACGAATTGGTGGCTTTCTCGACGGGAAATCGAAACACTGCCGGCGTGCGGGCGATGGCGGGTGGGAAGAATCGGTCGCTGAATTTTTCATTTGGCACGTAATAGTCCCGCCCGCGTATCTGAATTCGCCGAAAAAAACCGGTGTCGTAACCGTATCCCCCCAAACGCAAGCCAAGCTCAAGGCCGCCTAAAATGAGCAGGGGAACGAAAACCATTGCAAAAATCCGCATCCCCCACAGGCGACGCTTGGAAATCGGATTTGTGGCGGTCATAAAGTTGGTTGGGGCAGATAAATTGGACTTTACAGCCTACCGGTCATTCATCGAAGAATGATAATATAATTGTAACTACCTATAGCCAAACAAGATGTGAGTTAATCCAGTAAAAACCACCCCATTTTAAGCCAAACTCCGGGACATGCCAAACACCTTTTTTTATCAAAAAGTCTTGACAAAATCAACTCAATGTAGTAAAAATGCATCACAATTCAGCGCAAGCTGTAAACAGAGCAACCAAACAAATGTAAAACTTATTATGAAAATGTTCCCTAAAGTCATCACCGGTGTTGTTGGCGTGACTGCAGCACTCGCACTCAGCGCACAGGCCCAGGTCATTGTGGATCCAAATTTTAGCGGTCCCTATACGGCAAACCCGATAACCGTCGCGGGCGTCAACCAAGGTTGGGCACCGTTCAGTGCGGGACTGATTGCAACATCGCCCACGTACAATGGAGACTCCGACTTCCTTGGGCTTGGCCTTGGCTGCCAACGATGGCTGGGCCACTCCAGGCGCCTATCAAATAGACAGCGGCGTCACTCCGGGCCTAAAGTATACGGTCAGTGCGTGGGTTTACCAGACAGCGGCTGCCACAACGGCGGGTGGGCTTCTTCAGCTTGGCTTTGAAACGGCCGCTTTAGGTGGTGCGAGCACCGTGGAGAACCCGGGCAATACCGTTGGGATAACGATAAATGGGGCACTCGGTGTGTGGACCCAATATTCTGTTTCGGCGACCGCGCCCGCAGGATACACAGACGCCGTAGTGTATACCATGGCGCAGGATAATGGTAACCCGGCTCCGTTAGCATTTTATTTTGATGGTGTTTCCATTGCTCAAGCAGTGCCCGAGCCAGCCAGCTTGGCGCTCTTGGCTCTGGGTTTGCCGCTCTTCTTCATCCGTCGGCGGAAATAAATTGATTGGTTTTTTGGTTCTTAACATCAAGCCACCCGGTGAAAAATCGGGTGGTTTTTTTGCTTTACGGCTCAGGAAGAGTTGGCACGCGTGGAATCCGCAGCTGTTGATGGCACGACCAAGGGAGGGCAATCCCCACACTGACACTGTCGCCTTTCATCTTTTCGGGACAACCTCAGCGACGGCATCTTGGACTATTCTCAGATCGCTGATCCCCCGGAAGCCGCTGAACCCCGCCGATAATTTCGTCTGGCCGTCAACCATGATTGGTTGCCCGCCTTCCCAACCGATAAACTCCGGACGGATAATGCCGTATTTGTGCTCATCAATGGTGCCAGCGAAAACCTGCTTCTCGTATTCGCCGGTCTTCAGGCCGGTAATCCATACCTAGCTGGCCTTGAGCCAGGCAATCCGGAAGGAATTGCGTTGCCGGATTTTGTCGGTGCCAAACATTTTCCCATGCACTTCACCGCCGGCGTCAATCAGGCAGACGGCGGTGTTCCCGTCGGCGATCCGCCGATCTGCCGCTTCAGCCATATATTCCGGGATGCGCTTTTCAACCGCGGCGATGATTTTCTGGATTAAGGAAATGAGTTGTTCGTGTTCCATGATTACCTCCAATCGGGGTGCCAGGTTTGAACCGGTTCCATGTGTTTAATTCCGCGGTGATTTTCTCGCAACGATCCCAGCGGAGCGTTCCGACAACCGACGGCCCAACCAATCGAAATCACTCGTGAAAATGGCGTTTCTCACAAATTAAATCAAACTCAATCAGGATGAAAAGCCTCCCGGCAAAGACGATTAAATTTACGCTATCAATCCACAACAATTGGTTCAAAGGCAAAGTCGCGTCGCCGAGCCAACCTGCATACGGCTCCTATGCGTTCCGGCGGAAAGGGTGTATGGCTTCTCCTGCTACCCCGCCCATGGATCAGTGTCCCGCCGCAGCGTTCTGTATTCTCAGGGCGCGATTGAGGTTATTGCGCGCCTCAGCGAAATCCGGTTCCAAGCGGATCGCTTCCTGAAATTGGCGGATCGCCTCGTCCGTGTGCCCTTCCCTTCCGAGGGCGCTGCCGAGGTTGTTGTGCGCCTCAGCGTAATCGGGTTTAAGACGCACAGCCTCTTGAAATTGGCTAATGGCCTCGTCGAGCCGGCCTTGGTTGAAACGGGCGAGACCCAAGCTGCAATAGGCCTCGGCGTAATCTGGATTGAGGCGGATGGCCTCCTGAAATTGGCCGATGGCTTCGTCGAACTGGCCCTGGCTGAAGAGGGCATTGCCGAGGTTGTTGTGCGCCTCGGCCAAATCCGGATTCAGGCGGATGGTCTCCTGGAATTGGCCGATGGCCCGGTCGAATTGGCCTTGGTTGAAGAAAGCTTGGCCAAGATTGTTGTGTGCCTCGGCGAAACCCGGGTTCAGGCGGACGGCTTCCTGGTATTGGCCAATCGCCGCGGAAAGCTGGCCTTGCTTGAAGAGGACGTTGCCAAGGTTGTTGTGCGCGTCGGCGAAACCCGGGTTCAGGCGGACGGCTTCCTGGAATTGGCCAAGCGCCGCGGCGAGCTGGCCTTGCTTGAAGAGGACGTTGCCAAGGTTGTTGTGCGCGTCGGCGAAACCCGGGTTCAGGCGGACGGCTTCCTGGTATTGGCCAATCGCCTCGTCCGTTTGTCCTTCCTTTCCGAGGATGACGCCGAGGTTGAAGTGGGCTGTGGCGGAATCCGGTTTCAGGCGGATGGTTTCCTGGAACTGGCGGATGGCCTCGTCCGTTTGCCCTTTCTCCTCAAGGGCGAAGCCGAGGTTGAGGTGCGCGAGAAGATTGTTTTGTGTGACTGCGAGTGCATGTCGAAAAAGGGTCTCACTGTCCTGCCAATACTCCAATTGTTGCCGCGTCAATGCCATACACAAGATAATCGCCGCCCCACCCGCCACCGACAACGCCATCACCTGATACCGCCAGCCCCGGGTCAGTTCGTACGCGCCCCAGACTGCCAGGATCAGCACCCCCAGCGACGGAAGATAACTGTACCGATCCGCCATCGCTTGTTCGCCAACCTGAACCAAACCGATTACGGGAACCAGCGTTCCGATAAACCACAACCATCCCATCAGCAAAAACGGATACCGCCGCTGCCCCAAAAAAAACACTGACAGACCCGCCAGCAAAGCAGCCGCCAGCAGCACCTCCCCCAGCGGCCAATACCCGGTGTAGGGAGGATAGAACACCGCCAGATCCGTCGGCCAGCACAGCTTCCCCAGATAGCGGCAGTAGGAAATCAAGGCGTTCCCGACGCGCGCAGCCAGTGGCAGGTTTTCACCCGACACCACGGCACCACCCTGTTGCTGCACCACATAGGTCACGACGCTCGACAGCCCCGCGAGAATAAAGAACGGAATCTTCTCCCGCACCAATCGCCAAAGGGTTGAGAGCTGCGGATTGCGGGTTGAAAGTTCAAAACGGCCCAACGGCCAGTAATCCAGCAACAACAGAACAAACGGCCACGTCACCAGCATCGGCTTGCTCATCAAACCCAGCGCGAAGAAAATCAGGGCCAGCCCGTAGTCAATCGTCAAGGGCCAAAGGGCGGAACTCGAGCCGCTTTTGCGGTTGGCTCGCGCCACTCCCTCCTCAACCGCTTTTGCGCGTACCGGCTGTAAAAAATGAGTGTGAGCAGACCAAAGAAGCCGCTCAACATATCCTTTCGTTCCGCCACCCAAGCGACCGATTCCACATGCAGCGGGTGCCACCCAAACAATGCCGCCACCAGCGCGCTCCGCCAGAACGCACCAGTCAGACCGCGCAGAAACAGGAAAACCAAAACGGTGTTAAGCGCGTGCAGCAATACGTTGCTCAGATGGTGTCCCCACGGCTTTAAACCAAACAACTGGCAGTCCAGCATGTGCGACAACATCGTCAACGGATGCCAATTATCACTGACCGGGGTGACAAATGCCCATTTCAGGTTTTCCCACGTCAATCCCTGTTGGACGTGAAGATTCGCGGTGACATAGATATCGTCATCGTAATTGATGAACCCATGGCGCATCGTCGGCCAGTAAAGGGCCAGGGTCGCCAACCCCAGCAAGGCGGCCATCAGCCATACCGGAAACCGCGGCCGGGCCGAGGCCGTGGTGGCTCGGCTCGTCGGGGTGGGTTTGGATTGGACCGCAGGTGGGCGCATAACATTCCATCAATTACTGCTCAACTTCGGGAGGTCGAAAACCTGGCCACGTCCATTTTTGTAGCCGGAACCGCGCCACGTTGACAAGGTGAATCGCTGCCAGGGGCACGCCGTCCTTTCTGCGCCACACCCGCTGCGCTTGCAGTCAGCGTACAACTTTGTAACTAGATCCTGCGTGGCAAAGAATGGGTCGAGTCATCCGCAAAATATTGGAGGAACTCATTGGCAAAATGTTTCCGCGAGCTTCGCTCCATTGAAGATTTGCTCTGTCAGAGCAAGCGGTCCGGCGAAAAAGGTGCCTGGCTTTTCCAACTGCCCCACCCATGGCTCAACGGCCTGATGGAACATTCTTCTTTTCCAGTGCCCGCGCGAGGCTGGTTTGTGCCTGGGCGAAATCCGGCTTCAGGCGAATGGCTTCTTGAAATTGGATAATCGCCTCGTTGAGTTGGCCTTGGTTGAAGAGGAGTTCGCCGAGGATGAAGTGGGCGTCCGCGTCATCCGGCTTCAGGCGAATGGCTTCTTGGAATTGGATAATCGCCTCGTCAATTTGGCCTTTCCTGTCGAGGGCGGCACCGAGGTTGAAGTAGGCGTCCGCGTAATCCGGATTCAGGCGGATGGCTTCCTGGAATTGGCCGATCGCCGCGTCGAGTTGGCCTTTCAGACCGAAAGCGGTGCCGAGGTTGAAGTGGGCATCGGCGTAATCCGGATTCAGGCGGATGGCTTCCTGATATTGGCGGATCGCTTCGTCGAACTGGCCTTTCGTCTCAAGGGCCATGCCGAGGTCGAGGCGTGCCATCGAATTGTTCTCCGTGACAGCAAGCGCATGCCGAAATAGTGTTTCACTGTCCTTCCAATAGCCAAGTTGTTGCCGCGTTAACGCCATGCACAAGATAATCGCCGCCAATCCTGCTACCGCCAATCCAATCTGATGGTAACGCCACCGCCTGGTTAGTTCATACATACCCCAGATTGTGAGGATCAATATCCCAAGTGACGGCACATAAGTGAAACGGTCGGCCATCGCCTGTACGCCTGACTGCACAAGTTGAATTACGGGCACCAGCGTCCCGATAAACCAGAGCCACCCCATTAGCAAAAAGGGATAACGCCACCGCTTCACCCATAGCAGCACCGAAATGCTACACAAAAACATACCCGCCAGGAGCACCTGCTCCATCGGCCAATACCCGGGGTGCGGATACAAGACGGCCAGGTCCGTCGGCCAGAACAGCTTCCCCAGATAGCGGCAGTAGGAAATCAAGGCGTTCCCTACGCGTGCTCCAACTGGCAGACTTTTAACCGTCTCCACAGCGCCTGCCTGCTTCTGCACCGCGAAAGTCACGACGCTCGCCACTGCTGCCAGGCCAAAGAACGGGATTTTCTCCCGGACCAATCGCCAAATGCTTGCCACCTGCCACTTGTCACTCGTCACTCTTTGGAGCGGCCAATAGTCCAGCAGCAGTAAAACGCAGGGTACCGTCACCAGCATCGCCTTGCTCATTAATCCAAACGCAAACATCACGAGGGCCGCGCCATACCAGACTTTGGATCTTGAATCCCGAACTCGGATTGATTCAACATATTTCGCGTAGGCCCACAGGGTCAGCATCCAGAAGAGTGTGCTCAACACATCCTTGCGTTCCGTGACCCAAGCGACCGATTCCACCCGGAGCGGATGCCACCCGAATAATGCCGCCAACACAAAGCTTCGCCAAGTCGCCCGCGACATTCGTTGAAAAACGAGAAAAATCAGGGCCGTGTTCGCTGCGTGAAGCAGCACATTAATCAGGTGATGCCCCCAAGGATTTGACCCGAAGAATTGCCAAGCCAGCATGTGAGACAACCACAGGACCGGCGCCCAATAGGCGGCTTGTTGCGTGTTGCAAAACGCCCATTTCACCCCCTCCCAGTTCAAACCACCCTGAACATGAGGATTCGCAGTGACATACTCCGGATCATCAAAGTTGATGAAATTACACTGCATCGCCGGCCAGTAAAGGGCCAGGGTTACCAATCCCAGCAAGGCGGCCATCAGCCACACCGGAAAACGCGACCGGGGCATGGCCGGAGTGGCTGCGCTTATCCGGGCGGGTCTGGATTGGGTCGCAGGTCGGCGCATAATATCTGGCAATTGCTACTCAGCCGCAGCGGGTCGGGAGTTTGGCCACGTCCATTTCTATAGCTAAAACCGCGGCACGTTGACAAGTTGGATCGCGCTGCGATCTGCGCTGCGATCGGCCCGCCGGCCTTTTTGACCTACACCGCGCTGCGCCCCAGAGGTCCGACCGCTGTCTAAAAAAAGATTTTAGCGCGCGAAGGTCATCTCCAGGGGTTCTGTTCGAAGCGGTAACATTGCTCCGTAGAACCGACCGAATTGGTGACAACGTAAGCTGAATTCAGGAACAAGGGAGCGGTCGTCAGGTTGTTCCAGTTGCCGGGCAATCCCAACACTGGCGCTGTCTGTAGCGGCCAACTGGTCGCCGACGTCGGCCAGGTAATGACGACGTTTGTCCCGCTGAGGGCGATGGACAGCGACGGCGCGAGGGCGGGATAAACTTCAAATTCGTAGAGCGAATATTTGGAGGAAACATCTGGCATCCAATCCGACCAACAAGCAAGACGCCAGCCACTATTTTTCGGTCAATCCGGTTTCATGGCTGGCGTGCCAAAGCCCTCAGATGGTCATGGCCCCAGGACGGTACGGTAGAAACGAACCGGATAGGCCGGGGAATTGGTATCCACCCAAAAGAATGGCAACAACGGCAAATTGGATGTGAATATTGGAATCCAGGAAGTCAAATTGGTGGAAGCCATGAGCGTGTAGTTCGTCCCTGTACTATTGGTGTTGATCCAAAATCCAAACTGGCCGTTGGTGATGGAAGCGCCATAGAGGGCAGGCACGATTAGCCGATTGGGCGTGGCACTAACCTGGAGGGAGTTGGGGCCAGCACAGCCGTTATTGACCGCCAAAACCACATAGTAATATGTCGTCCCATTCGTCACCACGGAATCAGTGTAGTTGGTAACGGTCAGTCTGCTGAACAACAGGGTGTACGGCCCACCGCTGACCCCCGAGCGTTCCACGTTGTAGCTGGTGGCTCCGCTTACGGTGTTCCAACTCAAGGCCACCAGCGAGTTGCTTGCGGTCGCCGTCAAACCCACCGCCGCGGCCGGCGGCGGGAGGAGGATTTCGATGCCGCTGGATTTGGCGTTGTCCTTGACGGTGACGTACTGGATGACAATCGCATTCGTGGTGTTAGGAGCCACCATAAACTGTTGGATGTTCGCAATGTCCTCGCCGCCGGACACGGCGAAAACGTCAAAGTTCGTCAGGACTTCATTGCCGTTGATGAAAACGTTGAAGATCCGATCGTTTGTGCCAGTCCAATAAATTTCTGCAAAGTGAAGGCGCACCAGGTAGTTCACGCCCTGCGTCAAGTTGGTGAAAGTGTAGGTGAAGTTGCCGTAGCGTTCGGTTTGATAAACCGCCTGGGGTGCGGGAGAGGTCACGGCGCTGGTGTCGATTGCCGCCGTGGTCGAGGCGGCGGTGCCGCCCGAATAATATCCGTCCGTGATGAACTGGTTCGCCGCGCTGCCACCCGAGTTCACGGCCAATGCAAAGGCGCCCAGTGTCGCGGCTGCCTCACTCGAGTTGGGGCTTTCGCCAAGAGAGTTCGTGGCTGAAACCACATAGTAGTAACTGGAGCAAGTGGAAACGGCGGGGTCAACGTAGCTGTTCGCGGTGGAACTGGCGATGGTAGTGTATGGTCCACCGCTGACCAGCGCGCGTTTTACATTGTAAGCGGTTGCACCGGCGGAAGCGTTCCAACTCAGATAAACTGCCGCGGTGCCGGTGCCTGCTGTCAATCCCGTTGGGGCGGCCGGAACCGTAGGCATCGGCGTACTCAAGCCAATCCAGTTGATACTAAATCCATTAGTAATCACTTCCAACCGCAGTGCCTGACTCCCGATGTTACCCGTCAGGGAAACCGTCGGCAAGGTGACCGTCTGCCAGCTTTGAGCGCCACCTGTGTTGGGAATGGCGACCGTGCCCAGCACGGTGCCGTTGAGCCGCACCCGCAGTTGACCGCCGGCCGCAGGTGCCGCCACACGGAGGCTGATGGTGTAGTTGGCCGTGGGATACGGCAGGTTGACCGTGTATTCCAGCCATTCGCCGGTGTTGAGCGAGTTCACATCGTAGCCGCCGCCCGTGTCCGAGGTGGGTTCAATCCCCACGTCATCCGACCGGTAAACCCCGCCCGGATTGCCTACCGTGGTGTTATAGTAGGCCACACTCTCGCCGCCCGTATCGTAGTTCTCCGCCTGGATGATGTTCGTGCCTCCCGACATGGTGGGAACGGTCCCCCCAAAAGGCTCTTGCGGCTGCGAATAAACTTCCAACTCCGACAGCGAATAACCCGCGCCCGGCAAACCTTGCTGCGTTCCGTTAATCTGCACGTACCGGCCACGGCCCGAAACCAGAATGTCCTCCGTGCCGCCCGTGTCATTGTTGGTCGTGAACAGCGTCGTCCAATTGGTTCCGTCTGGCGAAATTTGAATGTTGTAGCTGCTCGCATAATTGGTGTTCCAATGCAGCCGGACCCGGAACAGGTCTTTAATTAAACCGAGATCCACCTTAATCCATTGTGGGTCGCTGGCCAGCGAGGTCCAAGCTGAGGTGGGATCTCCGTCCACGGCGGCCGCACCCGGAGTGTTCGTGGAAAGCGTGGAGGAAACGGTGACCGGTTGTTGGAGCGCCGCGTTTGCCAGATCACTGGAAGGCACCGACGCAACCGTGAACGCCCCGGTCAAACGGATGTCCCGCGAGGAAGCGCCGACCATCACTTGAAAACTGCCCGGCGTCACAATCCAGCCGCGCGCGGTGGCGTCCCAATCGGCCAGATCTTCCCAATCCAGATTGAACGTGACGTGCTGTGTCTGACCCGGCGACAAGGAGATTTTTTGAAAGCCTTTGAGCAATTTCGGCGGCTCACCGGCGGCGGCGGGAAAGCCCAGATAGAGCTGGGGCACTTCAGCGCCGGTGAGATTGCCCGTGTTGGTCAGATCGAAGCCGATTTGCACCTGCCCCGAAGGACTGACGGCGCTGACAGTGAGGTTGCTGTAACCGAACGTCGTGTAGGACAAACCGAAACCAAACGGGAACAACGGAGTCACGTTGTTCGCGTCATACCAGCGATAACCGATTTCCAGCCCTTCGGAGTAAGCCGCGTGCAGGTTGATGCCAGGCCATTGGGCGGTGGTGCTCGTGGGCACCTGGCTTGCAGAGGGAGGAATGCTTACCGGCAGTTTTCCTGAAGGGTTAATGTCCCCGAACAGGACCTGCGCCAGAGCGTTGCCATTTTCCTGCCCCGGATACCACGCCATCACAATTCCCGCAACCTGATTGGCCCAAGGCATCAACGTGGCGGAGGACTCGTACATAACGACAATCGTGTTGGTGTTCACAGCGGCCACGGCACTGATGAGCGCATCCTGGCCGTTGGGCAATGAAAGACTGGAGCGATCGGAACCTTCGCTGGTTTGCTGGCCAACACATACGATCGCGACGGCGGAATTGCTGGCTGCCTGGACTGCGGCGGCGAGGCTGGCGCCGTCACCCTGGGCGTAATTGATGGTGACGCCGCCTCCCGCGCGGCTGGTGATTCCCGCCAGTGGCGTGATGTTGTAAGGCAGGTTCACGCTCGCGGAACCGGCGCCCACTGAAAACGCATTCGCGCTCGCCACGGAACCAATTACGGCAATTGAATGCAACGATGAATTCAGCGGCAGCACGCCGCCATTGTTTTGCAACAAGACCATTCCCTCCGCAGCGGCGCTGCGCGCAAACAGATTATTGGCCGAACTCGTCACCGTCGAATTTAGATTTCCGGTGGGAGGATTGTCGAAGAAACCGAATTGAAACATGGTGGTGAGAATCCGCAGCACCATGCCGTCCAATTCCGAAGCCGGAACATTGCCCGATTGAATGGCGGTGGTGATGTTATTGGCTGCAAATGGGCCACTATACATATCCATATCGAGGCCATTATTCATGCCACCCACGGTGGTGAAAGCCGCCCCCCAATCGCTCATGATCCAGCCCTTGAATCCATACTCCTTTTTCAAGTCGGTATTGAGCGCCGGCAACTCGCACGCATGAACGCTATTCACCAGATTGTAAGAGGCCATGACCGCGCCAACCCCGGCCCGCACGGAGGCGCGAAATGGCACCTCATAGATTTCCTGGAGGGTGCGTGGGTCCACGTCGGCGCTGATCGTTGTGCGGTTGATCTCCTGATCATTGCACACAAAATGTTTTGCCGTGGCGATGACGCCCTGGCTTTGGATGCCGGGAATTTCCGCCGCCGCCATCGCCCCCGAAAGGTATGGATCTTCGCCGTAGCCTTCAAAAGCCCGCCCGTCCTCATACACCCGCGCCATGTTCATCATCGGCCCCAATAGAACTTCAACGCCTTTGCCGCGGCATTGGGCGCCTATTTGGCTGCCGTATTGCCGCGCCAGCGCCGTGTCCCAACTCGCCGCGATGTCAATGGGCGCGGGAAAGGCTGTGGTGCTGGTGTCTGAAAGACGAAGTCCGGCAGGTCCGTCGTTCAAAAACAACCAGGGAATGCCGAGCCGGGTGTTGTTGGCAATGTTGCCCACATAGTTACTACCAGTCGGGCCTGCCGTGCCGTAAACCATGGCCGCTTTCTCACTGAAAGTCATTTGGGCAAGCAACAGAGTGGCGCGCTGGCTCGCTGAAAGGGTTGTGTTCGTCCAAGCCTGCGCTTGGAGATGGAGTGGCATGGCGCAAAAAAACCCGACGAAACAAACCGCGACAATGACGTTCAGCGGAATCCAAGGGCGAAGACGATGCATAAAATCAACCGACCGGCGTTCTGCTAGACAATTTTTCATAATTTCATAAGAAGATTTAGCCCCATAGGGCGGATTCTTTCCAGTGTGTGACTATTCAATCACACAACGGAATAAATGTAAAGAAAAATAGCACACAAATCGGGTTTCTAATATTTCCCGCGCGGCGACAGACGCAGCCGGTGGCACAGGAAGCTTGAAGATAAACAATTATCTTGAGTATAATCAAAAGGCTATTTGATTTAGCCAGATGCTCTTCATGTTTTGAAAATAATTTTCCAAAGCGACCGATCCAATTCGGGAGGATTTGCGTTCGGTTGCGATCCAGAAGCGACTTCAAATCACCGAACTGAATCGGGCGCGACGTGGTCATAGACACGAATGTAATCCACATCCATTTCGCCGGGGAAAACCGTGTGCTGGTCCGGATCACCTCCGTAGTCCCCGCCAACGGCCAGATTCATGATGATATAGAAAGGTTGGTCAAAAGGCGCAGGATAGGGAGCTCTCGCCGTGGACCAGTGGGACTGCGTTTCGTAAAGCTTGCCATCCACGAACCACTGGATTGAATTGGTTGACCAAATCAGGTCATAGATGTGAAAACCCGTGACCGATTCCCCGCTTGGAAAGTGGTAGGTCTTTCCATGGTAAACGTGATTCCCATCGGGGCCGCTAAAATGAATGGTTCCTCCTTCTTGTCCGGGATGGGAGCCTCTGTTTTCCACGATATCAATTTCACCAGAGTTCGGCCAGCGACCATAATGGGAGTTTTCGGGCATCAGCCAGATGGCCGGCCAAAAGCCCTGACCCGCGGGAAGTTTGGCGCGGAACTCAAACCGCCCATACTTTTTGGCAAAGAATCCCTCGGTTTTCATCCGGGCCGAGGTGTAGGAAAACCCGTTGGTTGATTCCCTTCGGGCCACAATGTGGAGCAACCCGTTGCTGACGTAGGCATTTTCGGAACGTCCGGTGTAATACTCGAGTTCGTGGTTGCCCCAGCCGTGATGATTTCCTGTCTCAAACCTCCAATGATTCGTGTCAACCGCGGCGCCGTTAAACTCGTCGCTCCATACGAGCGTCCAGCCGCCGCAGGCCGTGAGCGTTCCACCGCCGAGCAATCCCAATACGGTCATCGCGGTGCCAGTCAAGGAACGCAATCGTTTAATCTGAGTCAACACGGTTTGTTGCCAGGCTGTTTTCATGGTGGCGCAAACATTCTCAACATCAACTCGCATCACTTAATATGGGTTTAGATGACCAAGGTCATGATGGAGTGCGGAGGGCTGCTGGTTTTTGCGGCTTTGCCGTTCAGCCACAGAAAAAACGGCTGTTCGGTATCTGATGAATTCATGACAACTACCGCAATCCGCCCATTCTTGTTTTCAAACGCAGTCGTCAACAGGCCGTCAACGGTTGAAGAACTGATAATGCGCCGCGCACCCGGACGAACAAATTTGGAAAAATGGCCGAGGTAATAGTAGGCGTTCATGTAAGTCAGTTCCCCCGTCTTGGTGTCGGCGATAATCGGGGCGAAACAATAATTTTGAACATGATTCGGCCCGCCCTCCTGGTCCAGCAACACGTTCCAGTCCGTCCAGCCAACGGCGCCATTGTTGAAATCGTGGATCATGGATCTGCCATAGATTTCACCCCACTGCCAGTCATGGATCTGCGCCTGGTCAAAGGGACCATTGCAACCTTCGGTGAACAACAAGTGAGTTTTGGGAAAGGCCTCCTGAACACGTTTCACGTTCTCGAAGTGATCGCCCACGTACCAATGAAAGGCCACGCCCCACACGTATTGCGCCGCATTGGGATCATCCAGAACCACTTCGGCCCTTTGATACATCATGCTTCGGTTGTGATCCCAAATCAGGATTTTTTTATCTTTGAGGCCGCTTTTGGCCATGATAGGTCCAAGGTAATTCTTTACGAAATCACGTTCCTCCCCGGCCGTGTAAACACAGGATTCCCACGGTTGCACCGCCATCGGTTCATTTTGCACCGTCACCCCCCAGATCGGAACGCCCGCCTGCTGGTAGGCTTTGATGAACTTGACGTAATACCTGGCCCAGGCGTCGTAAAACTCGGGCTTCAAGGAGCCTCCATGCAACATGTCGTCGTTATCCTTCATCCAAGCCGGAGGACTCCACGGGCTGGCAAACAAGGTGAAGTTTTTCCGGCCGGCGGTCGCCAGCACCTCCTTGATGAACGGGATGCGATATTTCAAATCGTGACTGATGTTGAAACTGGCCAGGGTCGCGTCGTCGTTGGTGACATAGGTGTAGCTCTCGCTGGAGAAATCGCAACTGTTGATGGAGGTGCGTCCCAATGTATAGCCAATGCCGTCCCGCACATCGTAATACGCCTTTAGAATCTGTTCCTGTTTTTCCTTCGGAAGCTTGTAAAAAGTCTCTGCCGCGGCATCCGTCAAAGCGCCGCCAATGCCAAGCACCGTCTGAAATTTCTTGGACGGATCCACGAAAACACACTGTTGCTTTTCGGTGGGTTGCGGCAAATCAATAAAATGCAGTTCACCAGTCCGGGCAAGCCGCTGTCCCGTGGCTTTGGCAGTTACGTAAACGACAACCGGCCTCGTGGCAAAATCGGCAGCCCGGGTTTGAGTCGCTCCCGCCTCTTCAGCCGGCGCAGTTGCGCCCATGAACAGGCCCAGCATAATGGTGGAAATAAGTCGGTATATCATAATTGGCTACGCTTCCCAAAATACAAATTTCCATCCCTCGCGCAAGGTACTTCCTGGCGTGGGGCTGGAATTTATTAAGGGCAAATACGTCCCGGTCGCTGCTTTAAGGCGATTCCAGACGGTAATAGACGGCACTCTGATTGGGATCGGGAATTACAACATACGGACTGGCGGCGCCACCGGCAACATCAGTCCAGTTGCCGCCAACCACGGAATTGGTCTGCGCCTGCAAATGGCAGACGATATTGGTCGGCCAGCTCAATTGCAAACTTCCATCCGGCTGCGGCGCAAATGAAATCACCATGGGCGCGGTATCTTCATAAACCCGCACATAATCCACCTGCACCTCCTGCGGAAAAGAGGTGCCAGCCTCGATTGTACCGACGCTAGGACTGCCAACATACTGGCCCCCCACCGCCAGGTTCATTATGAAAAAGAATGGCGCGTTGAAAGGCGAAGTCAAACCGGTTTGGGTTTGATAAAGATTGCCATCCACAAAATACTGGAATGAACCGAGCCTCCAAATCAAATCATAAGTGTGCCAGTTGGTAACTGAGTCCGGGCTGGTAAAATAGTACGTGGCCGTTCTGCTGACTTCACCGCTGGTTCCCCAATGCAGGCTTCCCTGCACCCATGTCGGAGAAGCTCCGTTATTTTCCACAACATCAATCTCCCCACAGGCAGGCCAGCCAACCGATGGGTAATCCGACCCCAACAGCCAGAGCGCCGGCCACATGCCGACGCCGGAGGGCAGTCTGGCGCGCCATTCAAATTGACCGTACACAGGTGTATTGTAGTGGTTCTGGGTCTTCATGCGAGCGGAAGTAAAACTGTAACCGCCGTAGGATTCCTGTTGCGCCACGATGTGCAGCACACCATTACTGACATAAGCGTTGTTTGTGCGGGCGGTATAATACTCAAGCTCGCCATTACCCCAGCCGTTATTGTTGCCGGTTTCAAATGTCCATTTGGTCAAATCTACAGATGTGCCATTGAATTCGTCGCTCCAGACGATGTTCGTGTCGGCCAGCGCGACCTGGCACAACAACATTGGGATAGTAAAACCGGACAGGACAACAAGCAGTCGCGACACGCATTTGGTCTGACCAGCGGAAGATAAACAAGGTCTGTGAAACATAACAATTATGGATTGAATTTAAACGGGACTGGTTATCGTGTTGGTGACTGCTCAGGGAAATAAAACGGCGCGGAAGCCTCTGCAAAGGAACGCGGGTTTGTTATCTGCAAATCACACCGGGTGTTTAGTCCACGGACGCTGACCATTTTCATCCCGCCCCCAACTACCGACCGGCAGAATGCCAGGTCCCTAGCCGAACCGATTCCACAGCTTCCAGTACAAACAAAATCACCCACAAACATCATAAACCTGGAAGCTAAAAAATCTGTGGACTGAATTTTGCCTATTTATGAGCTGTGGTAACTGAAATCAACCAAGGCAAATCCTGATTGCCGGCGGTAGCCGGAACATTGTCTCCGGGTGGAATTTGTGGATTCACATCGTGGATCATGTTATTGTCCGTCCACAGGCGCGCCTGCGCATGTCCATCGGCATACGCCAGCACACTGGAATTGCCATGCAAACACGCCGGACTGTTATACCACTCGTTCGGATTGGTTGGATCCACGGCAAAATAGCCGTCGTCAATGCTGGCAGGATTTTCCTCGATAAAAACAAAAGTCTTGCTGGGGCCGGGGTTGACCATATTCGCGAGCTTCGTATAAACGATGTAGTTTTGAATCCCATTCCAAGCTTGAGCAGCACCATTATTATTCACGGAACCCACCCAGCAATTCAATGAATAGGTGCGCAGAGCGGGTTTTTGCGCAAACGCGGCCGCCGAACGGGGAACCACCGTCTTGTCGGCCGGGCAGTGGTAAACCAGAAGACTCTTGAGATAGGGATAGAGCATCCCCGCCTCAATCCATTTGTCTTGATTAATGTCACATCCCAATATCTGTATGTTGCCGGGACACCATTGAGCATATATCCCTCCGGGTTGGAGATTGACGTCGGTCAGGGGGTTTTCGTTCAGATTAGGGGGCTGACCGTCAAGGCCCCGGTTCCCCACCAGATAGTCGCTATTGTCGCTGGCATACATCAACCACGCCAGCGACAACTGCTTCTCATTGGACAGGCATTGCATGGTCTGGGCCTTTTGTTTGGCCTTGGCCAGAGCCGGCAACAGCATCGCCGCCAGGATGGCAATAATGGCTATCACCACCAGCAACTCGATCAAGGTAAAGCCGGCTGAACGAAATCTTTGTTTCTGTTCCACGTCGCAATCGCCTTGCATATTACGTCGGAAAGCGGCCTTCATTTTTGGCTCATTTGTCTTCATTACTTGAAATCTACAATTAACGGCTCAATTTTCAACTTATTCTTATTAACTTTTTACCCGGCCAACAGGCCGGCACCGATTTTACTTCGGTGCCGACCCGGTTGTTTTCTCAAATCACTTCACATTCCAGCAGTCCCCTTACGGGGTTGTTACTTCCACCCGGTAAAACCGCGGTGATGCGCCCACCGTGTCCGTGGCGGTATGGTTAGAGCCGTCACCAGAAATGGTGGTCAACGTCGTCCACGTGGGCGTGCCGCTCAAGCTGCCAGTCCATTGGACGATATAAGTGTTTCCAGTGTAAGTGGCGAACGTGATGGAGAGAGTGCTTGCGGTCCTGGAAACCGTCAGAACCGGGGCGGGCACGGTCGCCACAAACATGTAGAAGTTCGCATTGAGGCTTCCTGTGGCGTTCCCTGGGGGAGCGGTCACCTTTAATTTCTCAACGCCGCCGAGCGTGACTACTGCCGGAGCGCCATTGCTCATCATCTCCACCCAATGCCAGTTTTGGAACCCGTTGGCGTTTGGATCAGCGAACGTGCCCAACTGCTGCCCGGTAGTCACCAAACTCAGCGTGGCATTAGTATAGGCTCCGCCACTAGCCAGCCGGCCCCAGACATTATAAGTACCGGTGGGGAAGGTGCGGGTATAATTCAGCCACGTCCCCGGCGGCCACCATCCTACGTCATAGTCGCTATTGGTCGTGTTAGCCGGCTCTCCGTTTCCGCCCGAAATATTATAAAACTTCGAACGGAGGTAGTCCGAGGTCACTTCTGTGCCAACATTGTTATCATATATCCGGTAAAGATACGTCTCGGCAGTGGTAACGTTGGTAGTGGTCACATCCACGCCCAGCACGGAAAGATTGGCCTGATTACCCGCGGGTGCAACGCCATAACTGTTGACGGCAACATAAAGCGGCGCGGTTGGAAACGGGTTGTCAATAAACTGGCCGCCGTTGAAGTCAAAGTCCTCCGCTTCAATCATGTAGTTGTTCTGACTGAAGGTGTCAAAGGACCCAGAAACACCGTTGGTATTTCCCTTGGAGTCCTTGGCGCTTATGCCGAAGGTCTGATTCACCTGATTGGCGGGCAATGACAGCGGAACACTCACCGCCCAATTCGTGTTATAACCCGTGAAGGTTTCTGAGGCCGAGACATCCGTGCCGTTCAAATACGTGTGGATATCGCTGGTCGCAATTGTATTGTTGTAAGAACTGACCGTGAAGGTTAATTTGTTAGTAGTCACAAATACGTTCCCACCTGTGTTAAGCGCCGGGTTTAGATTTTTTATATCCGGGGGCAATCCATTGGGCGGCAACGGGGCGAACATGAAGTAACTCACGTTGCAACCGGCGGTGGGGGTGCCGCTGACCAATTGGAGGGTTTGCGGGCCGCCCGGCAAGCTCACGATGAGCGTATTGCCATTAGCGTCCTGTAGCGGCACCCAATAATAGGAGGTATAATCGTTATTATTGAAGAGAAACGTCCCGACATTGGTGGTCGTCTGAGTTGGGGTACCATTCCCGCCGGTCAACCGATTGAGATATTCTTGTGAACCCGCACCGTTACCCGCGGACATGCGCGCATATATAATATAATTGCCGGTTGGATAATTCCGGGTGTATTCGTACCAATTACCCGGATTGTTGTAGGCTATGGTTACATTATAAATGGCGTTATTGCTTTGCGCAACGTATAGTGGCAGTTCAGGGTCATTCGGTATCTGCCAAGCCGCATCGGTATTTGTGCCGCGGTTGGGATAATTGGGCTGTAAGTTATTGCCACCACCCGCAACTCCGCCGGAAAAGATGTCATAGTCAGTGCCTGGTATGCCAGACCTTCCCCAGTAGCTGGTTGCCGCGGTGTTGTTGGTGGGAATCGGATTCTGAATGTATTGGCCGCCATTGTAGTCGTAGTCTTCACACTCGACAACAAAGTTGGTGGGGGAGAAGGTATCGAACCGACTGCTGGCCGTGGCAACCAAGCCGGCGCTGTTGGTGGCCGAGATGCTGATGGTATAAACGTTGTTGGGGGTGGTAAATCCCGGCAAAGTCACGTTCCAGTTGGCGCTGTTTCCAGAGAATACGAGGCTGCTCGATTCGTCAACGCCACCTGTCGGCAAACCGGTACTATTAGCAGGGGTTGTATTTACCACCACTTTTATGCCATTGGTCGCGGTGGTGGTTCCGACAGGCGACTGGACATTGAACGTAAGGCTGGTGTTGGTTAACATCACCCCGCTGCTGGGCGTAACTCCGCTGATCACATCTGGCTGGAATCCGCTCACCTGGTTCAAGCTGCAATCATCCCAGTGAGGCGCGCCCGACGCGTAGCTCGTCTGACATACACACAGGGCGAATATTATTTTTACCGCACCAGCCGGGGCCACCATGACCTGACCGGCTCCCAGAGTATTGGTAATCTGTGCCGTTCCTGGAAAGTACGGGTTCAGCGGATCAGGATCGGTATTTGGCACGAGTGTGCTCGGCTTGTATTGGTTGGTCACCTGAACATCCATCCAATTCAGATAAACATTGGTAACCATTGCCGGGGGGGGGTAATTGGTATTGACAGAGGGTACTACCTGCGAGGTTATATCGCTTGGGTTGTTCGTGAGACTCTGCACGAATGCCGGATTGATGATGATTGATCTGTAATCCGCCAGGATATTGCTGGATGCATCCAAGAACGCAACTTCAACCCATCCATCTTCGTAGTAACCACTCGTGGCGTCATTGTTACCAAACAGACCGCTAGCGCCGGTTGGGCTGGTATTGGCAGTTAGGTCATCACCACCCTCGGTTGGCGTGCCGGCGACGCCAAAAAACAGAACATACTGCGAGAAATGAGCATCCGCAGTATAGGTATTACCCGGCGTAGTGGAAAAAGTCTGATAGGCATACGTAACGTAAGAACTTAGACTCGCGCCGCCGTTTCCATACAAACCCTGCATCCACAAATCATTGGGCGCACTGATATACTGATCGGTGTGAGTGGCGATGTTCCAAGTTTCCGTGGTGTGCGCCGACCAACCAGTAAAGCCTGGGATTGCGTCAAAGCCTGGATTGACCAGGATATTTGTTGCGTGGCTGGTCAAAGCGAAGCAGACCGCGATGGCGGCGCACGCGGTCGCAATAAATCTCACACCGGCTTTGCTGAACCAAGCCAGTACTGAGTGTTTTCGAGGTTGAGGGAACGTTTCGGGGGTTTTCATAACACCAATATGTTTGTTTTCGGTTATATTTGACAATTCAACACTGACATTTCAATTGACAAAAGGCACAACGGGCCATTAAAGCACCCTTCACTATGTGAATGTTTATTCATCACTTTGTTATCTTTTTCAATTTTTGTCAACATTTTTTTACAAATTTATCCGAAATAATCCAAAATATTACGAACATTGAGTATTCTTGCTGTTCCAGCCAATTTCAAAATCGTTCCGTTGCAACGTCTTGGAACAAAATTCCCCGCCTTTTGATGCAACGAAACAATCAGCCACAGCCGGCTCAAGCGGACCTGCCGACCATTAAAGACAGCGGCCAATCGCCCGAATATTCTCCTTTACCATCCCGGCTGGACGAAGGCCGGGAGCGGCGATTACCGGGCCATGACACGGTAAAACCGGTTGGTTGCCGTAGTTGAATCAGTGACTGTCTCCAACGTGTCGTTCCCTCCGAAAGGACTGCCAAGATTCGACCAGCTTGGATCGGTCACTGCGTTCTTGTACTGTAGTTGATAAGTATGCCACGACTCGGTGGGCAAGGTAATGGCGATGTTCGTTCCGGTGTTATCCAGACCCGCGCTGATGGCAAAGGCCGGATTCTGCCACAGATAGTTGGCCGTTGCCTGGCCACCGGTAGTGAGCGTTGCGCCAGTGCCGTTGATGATATGAGTCATTTCGCTGCCGGTCTGCGCTTCTATAAGAACATTTATCATATCATGCACGTTGACTTGCTGATTGGTTGGCGTCTCGATGGTATTAAAGCATTTTACGTTTGAAGTTTGGAACACACCATAAATGCCAAGCCCATAGGCTTGATGGCTGGTGACGCCGTCCGCAACTTTGTAGGACGCATAACCGTTCACGCCGTTGTGCGTCCAGGCGCTCTGATTCGGCGCGTCATAGGGCAATTCGGACTGGTAAAAATAAACCCGTCCCCAATTGCCATTCCACAACGTCTGATACTGCTCGTGATGCTCGACGAAAAGACCGTAGATGGTCACGTTATTGCCATTCACCACCAGGCCGTTGTTGGATGCATTCTGAGTCCAGCCGACGCCGGTGCCATGATCCGCCCGCCACAACCAGATGTTGTCACCGATGACATTGTTGGCATTAATCGTGAAGCAGGTGGTGGTGGTGCCAGCGAACTGTCCACCCACCCGGCTGTGAACGTCATACAGACAAATGGGGTCCGCGGAATGATCCAGCGAACTGCCCGGAGGCCCCACTTCCAACAATGCAGGTGAGGCGGTGGTTCCGGCATCAAATAAAATATCTGACACCTTCACGCCATCAACATCCGAGATCACCATGGCGGGATTTCCATTGGCAGGCACCAGCGTAGGGAATCCCAGCCCCATCACAATCGTATCCGGCTGCGTCACGAGAATGCTGTTGGTCAGATGATAAATCCCCGGGGTTAATATCAGGTCCATCCCCGAACTCAGCGCGGCATTAATGGTTCCGGCATTGTCCACGCCCGGTTGCGCCAGATAGAACTGGCTGATGGGGACTGAAACTCCGGGAGTTGGTCCGCTGGCCCAACTGGTCCCCAAACTATTGGTTTCAAGATTCGGCACCATGACGAAGAAATTGGTGCTGCTATCAACGTACAAATAGGGCTTTTCCCGGATCAATGGTGTGTTGGTGATGATCGTGTATTTGGAACCGGGCCAGGTTCCGGAAGGCGGATTGGAAACGCCCACAAACACCATGTTCCATACCTGACCGGACCAGTTTGCCCAAATGTCATTTCTGGAGAGCCATTGTTGCTGGGAAATGGAGCTGATTGTGGAATCCACCTTGGAATCGGCCAGGAAACCGCCGCTACAATAGGTTCCATCTGACACGTTCAATTTGCCTTCGATATGCATACGGCGAAGGGAGGTGCCCTGCGAAACGGACCATGTCATAGTGCCGCTGCTCCCGCTGGGATTCACGGCCATATTCTCAGCGGACATCCAAAAATTTTGGGTGGACTGACCGCCAAAATTGAAACATTGCAGCCCCCCGTTGATGGTGACACCATCGGGCGATTGGCCCAACCCGAGTATTTGCATGTAGTAGCCCATGTTAATGGTCACGTTATACGTTCCGGGTTCAAAAAGAACGGCGTACCGGTTGGCGTCGAATTGGCTCGAGTTCACATTGTTCTGTTGTCCAAAAAGGGTGTTGAGAGTATTCTGGATGGTGGTTGTCGGCGTGGAAGGACTGAACAAGTAAACGTTCGGACCAAAATTCGGACCAGACTGATTGGTGACCACTGTGTTGGTTGAAACGAACACGAGTTGAAGGGCGTTGAAGTCGCCTTCGTTGTTTCCCGAGACAGTCACATTGGGGTTGGCCGTCCAAGTAAAGGTAATCGCCCCCGCTGTCCCCACGACCACATTGCTGAAGATGACATAATCAGCACCCAATATGAAGGTAGTTAAACTCGCTGGTGTGTTGCTGGTGCTCAGGTTGAGGAGAGACATCGACGGAGTGGATACCGTAAAGGTTGTTCCCCGCGTGCCGGTATTATTTATACCATAAAGATACAGGTTATAGGTGCCAGCGGGAACATTATTAAGCGTGTCTGTCCTGAGAACAGCATTGTTGTACTGGTAGGGTTGCTGCAACGCCGCCGGAGTGCCTTGCGTTCCCTGAGTGCCATAGGTGCCACCCATCTGGGACGTCAGTGTTATGGGACTCGCAGTGATCCCATCAGATAAGAGTGTAGCGCCGGTAGTGCCGTTCCCCACAACCGGGTTCCAATAATTATTGCCCGGATCAGAATAAGCGCCTTGACCGGAATAATTTGCAGCACCAGCAACGCCGCCGGGCACGTCGAAGTTGATTACTTGAGCCTGTGTCACATTGCCGCATAGCCTAATGCACACGGCAGCCAAGATTAAAACTCTCCAATGGGTGTTCATATTTTATTTAGCGATACAAACTAATTGTGTTGCAGATGTAAATTCAATCCGGGCATGCACACTGAAAACCTGGCAATTAATAGCATGACATAACTGATCTATTTGAAATACGTACCAACGCAGCGTGACGTTACCCGCCAACCCGTCTCAACGGGGAAGGGTTTCCCGCTTATCAATCCAAACGCTCAAACACTCAAGCCACCCACAACCAGTGCCATCCTCATCAACCTTGGAGTTCTATCGCCGTTCACCGAATCCGTCGGGAATCGAGTTAGAAGCGCAACTGCATCCGGCTTAATGTAGTGAAAAATATCACCAATCGCGCAACTAGGCAAGAAATATTTACACACCAGCAGCCGCCAAGGTGCATCTTGACACTGTCCTTAATGAAGGGGTTGCCAAGGTTTGGAGTTCCGCGTTTACGCGGCAAATTGCGGGATTTCGCCCGAACCGCCTGAAGGCGGAACTTCAAACAAGGACAGTGTCAAGATGCACCCCAGCCGCCATCCCTTTGGTGACAGTACGAGGTCGAAGGTTCAGACTCGTAGCAGCCTCACTAAATGATTTTTTGGCGCAAGGCCGGAACGGTGACGTCAGCCGAAGATGGTAAGCAATGGTTTCGTCCAAGGCTTGTGCTGATATCGAACCGGCCAACCCCTTAACCAGCCATTTCTGACTCTTTCTAAACTGAAATAACAATCCAAGAAAAGAACAGTGCAAGCACTTCGGAGAATGGCCTCGGGTCCAAACACTCACTGTCCCGCGTAAAACGCGTCCACTTTGGCGGCGACGTCCTTGTAGCCGATGTCCATTTCGTAGATGAGCTTAAACTGTTCGACGGCTTCCGGTTTCTTGCCCATGCTTTCAAGCACGCAGCCGAGGTTGTAAACGAGGTCTTTCTTTTCGTCGTCAAACACGGGTTTCTCCTTGATGGCGTTTTGCAGTTGCCGCGCCGCCATATCGTACATCTTGCGCTTGGCATAGCATTGTGCAAGATAACCCATCGCCGCAAGGCGCTTGTGCGGATTGCCCTGCGCCTTCTGAAATTCCAGAATCGCCTCGGTGATCTTGCCCGCCTGAAAATACAACTGGCCCATCTCAAACCGGATCACCAGGTCCGTTGGATACTTTTCCACGCGTTGCTGGCATTCGGTGAGCTGAAAGTTCAATTTCTCAGCCTGAATTTTGGCCGCCTGCTCCGCGTAATCAGGCGCGGCAGGATCAAGTTGCTCCAGTTGAAAATCGAACCGGCGCACGATGGTGTTGGCCATCGAGCGTTCGAGTGAGGGGTCGTTGCCCATCTCGGAATTCTTGACGCGGTCAAAAAGTTTCAGGGCACGGTCGAATTGATTTTTTTGCGTGTAAAGCTCCGCGAGGGAACGGATGAGCTTGAGGTTGGCCGGCTCGGTTTGCAGGCGCGCTTCGTATTCGCCGATGAGCCGTTCGGTGGTATCCTCGGTCTTCACGACGCGTTTTTCCTGTTCCAGCGAGACGGCTTCCTTTTTGTCCTTCAGGATGTCGCGGTAGGAACCTTTGCCGCCTTCGAGCGCATTGTAGCCGCCCTGATCCAGCGTTTTGCGCGCGGACAGATCCTTGAGCGCCTGGCTCAACTCGCCGTCGTTTGGTGAATGGCGCAAGAGTTCGGTGAGGATCTTTTCCGCCGGGCTGGTATCGCCACCAGCCGTGCCCACCGAATGGGCGAATTCAATCGCCAGATATTTGTCCTTGGGCGAATTCTTCACCAGGGTGTCGAGCGACATGACGGCGGTTTGCGGCAGCTCCAGGGCCTGGGCCGCGTCCACAACGAGCCGGTGCGCGGCGGAGCTGTTGGGGTCGCTGTTCAGGATTTGTTCCGCAATGGCGAGGGCCTCCGCGGGATTTTTGCCCATGGCCATCTTGGCCTTGGCCACCTGGGGCGAGGAACTCGCGCTGCCCCACATTTTTTTCAGGAAACCGCCGCCGCCGCCGGCCTTCCGGAATTGCAGTTCGCGCAGGGTCTTGCGGCACTCAAAAAATCCCGGCTCCTTCTCGAGCACCTGATTGTAGAGCGCGATGGCGTAATCGAGGTTGTCCCGCTGGGCGGCTTCGTTGGCCTTGTTGAACAAGACCCGCGCGTCCCGCGAAATTTGGCTGATGTCTTTTTCTGCCATGTGATTTGCGATTTTGGGTTAAGATTGCTTCTGCCGGTTAAAAAATCAATCCCGAAGCCTTCGCGATTTCAACCGCATTGCGCCCGGTGCCGGAGGGCATGATCTACGAGCACCAGCGCCGTCATCGCCTCGACCATCGGCACGGCGCGTGGCAACACACACGGGTCGTGCCGGCCGCGGCCCTTGAGGGTCGTGTTGTGAAATTCCACATCCACCGTGTCTTGCGGGTGCATGACGGTGGCGACGGGTTTGAAGGCGACGCGGAAGAAAATCGTCTGGCCGTTGGAAATGCCGCCTTGAATGCCGCCGGAAAAATTCGTGGTTGTGAACACCTTCCCTTTTTTGGCGCGGAACGGATCGTTGTGCTGCCGTCCAGTGAGCAGGATGCCGCCGAAACCCGAGCCAATTTCAAACGCCTTGGACGCGGGCAGGCTCAGCATTGCCTTGGCCAAGTCCGCTTCGAGTTTGTCAAACACCGGTTCGCCCCAGCCGGCGGGCACACCGCGCGCGATCCCTTCAACCACGCCGCCGACAGTGTCGCCGGCCTTCCGCATCTTCTCGACGAGCTGGATCATTTTCTCCGCCGTCTTTCGGTCGGGACAACGGACAATGTTTGATTCCACGTCCTTGAATTTCACCTTGTCCGGATTCACGTCCGCGATAATTTTCTGGACTTGTTTGACATAGGCCAGCGTTTCCACGCCGAACCGCGCGCGCAGAATTTTTTTTGCAATCGCGCCGGCGGCGACGCGGCCGACGGTTTCGCGGGCGCTCGCGCGGCCGCCGCCCTGCCAGTTGCGGATGCCGTATTTGGCAAAGTAGGTGAAGTCCGCGTGCGACGGGCGGAACTTCGTTTTCATTTCCAGGTAGGCATGGGGCCGGGCGTCCTCGTTTTTGACCCAGAGGCAGATCGGCGTGCCAAGGGTTTTGCCGTCGAATGTGCCGGAAAGGATTTGCACCGTGTCGGATTCCTTGCGCGGCGAGACGATTTTGGATTGGCCGGGCCGGCGCCGGTCCAAATCGGGCTGGATGTCCGCTTCGGAAAGCTTGAGGCGCGGCGGGCAGCCATCCACGACCACACCCACGCCACCGCCGTGGGATTCGCCCCACGTCGTGATGCGGAACAATTGCCCGAAGGTGCTGGCCATGTCGAGATGATGCGAAAGCAAGGGCGTTTGGTCAAATCCCGCTTGCGCGTTTGAAATTAAAACTGTTCCGCGCCACGCTCCGCCTGCACCTCAAAGAATGCGAGTTTCGTTTCAACCATCGTCGTGATAGCCTGTATCGGTTGCTGTAAAATGAGTTAAAAAACAACCTGCTTAACTAGTCTTGAACCTTATTTTATTCGTTCACGGATCGGCAGGGAGAATTAGCTTGGTAAAGTTTAATTTCCTTCTGCAATACATTTATCAACACCGTGTTGGATTGAGCTACCGCCGATGCCAACGCCCGCTGTGCTGTCGATACCGCTTCAGGAAACCGGCCCACTTCTGCATAAGCCGCAGCCAGAGTACGAAGAATCACCGGGTTTTTATCCTCGGAAAGCTGATTGGCCTGCTCGGCCAAGGCGATGGCCTTTTTTCCATCGCGAACCGACGGCTCCGGCCAAGTCGCCAGCACCCAAGCAAGGCTTACTTTTGCAGGTAAAAATCGGGGTTGGAGTTCAATGGCTCTTTGATAAGAGGCTATCGCTTCGTTTGGCATCCTTTTTAGGCAAAAAGCTCGGCCTAGGTCGTAATACGTTGAGTAATTTTGCTGAATTTCCAGAGATCTTTGGAACTGAGCAATTGCCTCGTCCACCCGCCCTATCCGGAGAAGACAAAAACCAAGATTGCCGTGGGCTTCAAAATAGTCCGGTTTGATTTCCAAGGCCCTTTGGAACTGAGGAATTGCCGCGTTCACCCGCCCCATCTGGAGAAGACAAAGACCAAGATTGTTTTGGGCTTCTACATAGTCCGATTTGAGTTCCAAAGCCCTCTGGAGCTGAGGAATTGCCGCGTTCACCCGCCCTGTCTGAAGAAGACAAAGACCAAGATTGTTGTGAGCCTCTACGAAGTCCGGCGCGATTGCCACAGTTTTTTGATACTCTACAATTGCCTCATTCAATCGCCCCTTTTTTCTAAAAACGTCGCCGAGACCTTCGTGAGCGTTCGCACATCCAGGCCAAAGTGCCAGGGCCACTTGAAAATGTTCAAACGCCTCGTCCACCTGTCCCTGATTGACAAGAGAATCGCCCGTAGCACAGTTGGCCGACGCATGGGCTTCAGCGCTCGCTAACAGGTTAAATGCAACCGTATATGCCAGCAGCAGGCACCAACCCCCACGGACGATACGCCGCCAGACCGGTCAATTTGCCAGCGTCCGCTCCAAACCAAAAATGCCCATCACGGCCAACAGCATCAGCGCCGGCAGAAAATCCAACTCATAGCGGCTGCCGGCTGAGAAAAAAATGCAGAGCGTAAACGCACAAGTTGCAAAAAGCAAAAATACCGCCGCCGCAAACCAGCGTAAGACGGAGACCTCTGCCGCCGGCCGGCCCCTCCATATCAACGGCACGGCCAGTGCCAGCCACACCAACGGATAATCGCTCAGTATTCCACTGTAAGGTTCTGCCAGCCCCCAGTAACCCAATGGCAAAGGCGGCAGCGGGACAGTCTGTAAAAACGGAAAATGACCACCCCATCGCATGGGTTCAAAAAAATAGAACCAGAAGTTAAACCAGAGGTAATGCAGGCTGAATTCCTAGGTACCAACCTGCCGGTCGGTTGCCAATTGATAGTGCCAGCCAAATTCGAATGGATTGTCGAAGCGCAGGACATTGTAAAGCATCAGCCCCAATCCAATAAGCACTATCGGACCAACCGCCGCCACCAGCAACAATCCCACCCGCCGAAGTGAACCGGGTTCGGTCGCCGAACCCCACGCCTGGGCCACTGGTATCAAAAGGATTATCCCGCCAAACAACAACGATGGCCTCGCCCCAATCGCCAATCCATAAGCCAGACTGGCCAACGCCAGCCACATCACTTGCCGCTTGGGCTCATGCAAGGCATACCAGATCGCCCCGAGGGTCAGCATGACGAACGCGAACCCACAACTCATCGCAACTTCCCAAACATCACATCGCGCTAAAAGTTCCAGCACGCCTGTAGCCAAACCTAGTGCAAGGACACCGAGCGCAAGCATCCAGATACTCGCTTTGGGGAAGTAACGCCGCCAGAGCGCACGCGATAAACCCGCACCCGCCAAGAAACCCAACGCACAAAAAATCACGACCGCATCCTTATGCGGGAGATAGTGGCCGGTCAGGATCACATACGGCCAGAAAAGCACCAAAGCGGGCGTCACTCCAAAATACAGGTACAACTTCCCTTTGTAATAACTCAAGTCCACAGTTTCATGCCGTTTTTCCCATCTGTATGAACTATTAGCAGCGGGATCATAAGGGTCGGCGAGTTGCGCCAATCCGGGCGGTGCTTCTCTTTTCACGTTGAGCTGGCCCGCGCGAAAACCCTGCACTAGCAGATTATAATACGCATCCTTCGCACGTGAATTTTCCAACTCCAGAAAGCCCGATTCAGCGCTCCGCGCGAATATTGCAATTACCAGGGCGCAAATCAGGCCAAAGATGACGTGGCTTTTCCAGTGGATTCTGTCGGTTCGAGACCGAATTTGCTGCGTTTTCATCTTTGCAAACAATCCTAGGATATACCGGCTCATGCAGGGGGTAAAGCCCAATGGCGACGAGACACGACGTCAGTCAGTTGTGATGCCCCGCCGCCAGAGCAACCGCCTTCTGGTAACCAAACGAGCCTCAGACACATGTGGACGGCGTCCGAAACCGGTGCCGGCCTCAAGCGCCGGACGATCATGCGAATGGTTCAGCACATGCCGATTAGTCCAGAGGCACCGGGAGAAGAAACAATCCAGCCGCCGCTACGCTAATAGATGAGGACAGACGCGGTCTCTTCTAAAACTTGCCGCTTGAAACTTGAAACCTGAAACTTGAAACTCTGCGCAATGAATCGTATCGCGGAATGCTTCGCGCGGCTCAAGCGTGTGGGCAAAAAAGGTTTCATCGTTTATATCGGCGCGGGCGATCCCAATCTGGAGGCCACGCGCAAGCTCGCGCTCGCATTTGACAAAGTGAGCGTGGATATTTTGGAACTGGGCGTGCCGTTCAGCGACCCGCTCGCCGATGGTTTGGTGAACCAGCTTGCCGCGCAGCGCGGGCTGGAATCCGGCACCACGCCGCCGAAAGTTTTGGAAACCGTCGCCGCCATCCGCCGGCACTCGGAAATTCCGATTATTCTCTACATTTACTTTAACCTCATCCATCGCGTGGGCCTGGAGCAATTCATCAAAGACGCGGCAAAAGCGGGGGTGGACGGTTTGCTGGTGCTCGATTTGCCGCCGGAGGAATCGGACAATTACGAGGCGCTCATGCGCAAGGCTGGTTTGTGCCATATTTATCTGGTGGCGCCGACGACGCCGGAGGAGCGGATGGAGTTTATCGTCAAACGCGGCACGGGCTTCATTTATTACATTTCGCGCGAAGGTGTGACGGGAATGCAACAGCAAGTCGCGTCCAACCTCGCTCAACAGGTCGGCAAAATCCGCGCGCACACCAAATTGCCCATCGCCGTTGGATTTGGCATCTCGACGCCGGAACAGGCGAGGCTTGTGGCGCAATACGCAGACGCCGTCGTCGTTGGCAGCGCGGTGGTGAACCAAATCGCCGAAAACGGCAAATCAAAAGAGTTGGTCAAGCGCGTCGACAAATTTGTGAAAGCGCTGGCCACTGCGGTGAAATCTATTTAGCCACGGATGAAACACGGATTTTATTTCAAAATTAATTTGTGATTTGCGAATGAACGAGGAACTGGAAAAAATGTTCGAGGCGAATGTTGAACTGGAGAAAATCAGAAACATTCTTCGCTCTGCGCTGAACTCAAGGCCAATAATAAATTGGAAAAAACTTGTTGCCGAATATCCAATGCCCCAACCAGCTTCTCCAGAGATCGTTGATGGTCCGCCTTGGCCTCAAACTGAAGATGGGCACACAATTGCCAAGTGGTTTGAGGCAAATCAGCAAGCGGAGGCCGAAAACATAAGTCGTCAAAACGAACACGTAGCCGCTCTTGAAAGGTGGAATGCCAGCCGTATAGAATATGAGAAAAAGGAAGTTGCCAGATTAGAAGCTGAATCATTGTTGCCTGGTGCTGTGGCGTATCGTTGCGAACGAGTGCTACTCCTTTCAGATTTTCCAGACAACATAAGGAGAGAACTGAATCTCGAATATGTTCCTGAAACAAAAATCCTAATTGTTGATTACTTGCTGCCTACACCCGATGATCTGCCTCGTGTCAAAGACGTAAAATATATTAAGTCACGCAATGAGGCCGTCGCAGTGCTTTTATCGGAGCGCGAGTTGAACCAGATTTACGACGACGTTCTATACCAAATTTGCCTGCGAACCCTCTACGAACTTTTTGTGACGGATGAAGCCGATGCGTTGAGCGCTGTTGTTTTCAACGGATGGGTTGAATCGGTTGACAAAGCAACGGGTAAAGACACCAAAGGCTGCGTGATGTCGGTTCATGTGGAGAAGGAAGAGTTTCAAAAAATCAATCTCGCCAGAGTTGACCCGAAGGCGTGTTTCAAGGCGTTGAAAGGCATTGGCAGTTCAACGTTGCACAGCCTCACGCCGATTGCACCGGTGCTGACAATCAATCGCGAGGATAAAAGATTTGTCGCTTCCTACGCGGTGGCCGGGCAACTGGACGAGCGAACCAATCTGGCGGCGATGGATTGGGAAGATTTCGAGCATTTGATCCGGGAACTTTTTGAAAAGGAATTCAGCAAGCCCGGCAGTGAAGTAAAAGTGACACAAGCGAGCCGAGACGGTGGCGTGGATGCCGTCATTTTTGATCCTGACCCGATTCACGGCGGGAAAACTGTCATTCAAGCGAAGCGATACACAAACACCGTCGGCGTCGCGGCGGTGCGGGAATTGTATGGAACAGTTCTCAACGAAGGCGCGATGAAAGGAATTCTTGTCACGACAGCCGATTACGGCCCGGATGCGTATGAATTCGCAAAAGGAAAGCCGTTGGTTTTATTGAACGGCGCAAATTTATTGCATCTTCTCGAAAAGCACGGTCACAAAGCAAAAATTGACATTGCAGAAGCGAAAAAGATTTTGGGCGAGAAGGCATCTGTGTTTCATCCGTGAAAATCTGCGGCTAAAAAATTATGAAAGTCAAACCCGACACTAAAAACCGTTTTGTCATCATCATGGCCGGCGGGCGTGGGGAACGGTTCTGGCCGGTGAGCCGGGAAAAGACGCCCAAACAATTGCTCAGTCTGCTCGGCAAGAAATCTTTTTTACAGGAAACCGTCGAGCGCGTCCTGCCGCTCGTGCCGGCTAAAAACATCTTCGTCATTACCAACGAGGTGCAATTGCCAGAGGTCCGCAATCAACTTCCGAAAATTCCCAAGGCCAATCTCATTGCCGAACCGATTGGCCGGGACACCTGCGCCGCTGTCACGCTTGGTGCGGCACTCGTTGGCGCACGTTCGACGACCGGCGTCATGGCCGTTTTGCCCGCCGATCACGTGATTCCCGATGAGAAAAAATTCCAGCAGGTTCTGAGTGACGCATTCGATTTGGCCAGTCGCGGCCAGGCCATCATCACCATTGGTATCAAGCCGGCCGGGCCGGACACGGGTTATGGATACATTCAAGTCGGACAGGAATTGCCGCCGGCCCAAGGCGCAAAAAGGACGAAAACAACTTTTTATCGCGCGGAACGGTTTGTCGAGAAGCCGCATTTCGAGCGCGCGCTAGAATACGTCAACAGCGGCCAGTACCGCTGGAACGCCGGGATGTTTGTGTGGTCGTTCGTAACCGTCACGGAAGGTTTGCAGAAGCATCAGCCGGAGATGTACGCGGCGTGCCAGCGCTGGTTCAAGGTGGCCAACCAACCGGCCAAGCTCGCGAAGGTCCTCGCAAAGGAATATCCCGACATCAAAAAAATCTCGGTTGATTACGCGCTGATGGAAAAGGCACAGAACGTGGTCGTGGCGGACGGCGCGTTTGAATGGGACGACCTTGGTTCTTGGACGGCGCTGGCGCGTCATCTCAAGGCCGACCCGGAAGGCAATTGTGCCGTGGCGGATTTCATCCACGTGGACGGCGCGCGGAACATCATCTACGACGCGCGGACGAAAAACCGGACACCGATTGCCGTCGTGGGTTTGCGCGATTCAATTCTTGTCCAGACCGACGACGCGGTGTTGCTGGCGCACAAAAGCCAGGCGCAGAAGGTGAAGGAACTGGTCCGAAAACTGGGCGAGGACGCGAAGCTGAAGAAATTGGTTTGAAAGAAGCCGGTGTCATGTGGTTTATGGGCAATGAGGATTTGGAATGTCCTGAATGCTGAGAGCGTTCCAAATGCTGCAAAAAATCATGAAGGCCAGTTCGCTCAAAATCTTGAACACCCTGTTGCTGGGGTTTGGTTATTTAGGCTGGACGCTGGGGCGGCGGGCCAAGACGTGCAATTCATCACGCTGACAAGTTCCAATAACACAAAGGGACGTATCCTGATTCAGCATCGTCGCTGGCGAACGTGGCGGTTTCCTTGGTTTTCCCTGGCACTTAACGCCGGACAAGGAAGAAGACAAGCGCCAGCAGCACCACAACGCCTATCAAAATGATCGTAGCCGTCCTGGATCTATCGTAGATCTCGAGTTCCAGTGTCCGACCCGGTGAAGGCATCTTGAGCATCGGGATGATCTCATCGAGCATCAATCCCCAGCCGAACCCCGCCAAGCCAATAGCTAAGTCGTTATACACCCCAAAAACCAGGAGATTCATTGAGATGAAGGCCAGCAGGAATCCCCAGTGGCCGTGATGAAGATTGAGACCGCTCTTTTGGCGAAGCGGCGTCCGCTGGAATGAGAGCCGGTAAAGGGTGAACTTCACCCGTTGATACAGCATGGGCAGGATCAGACCGGAGAGGAATAAAACAAATTGTTGTGTTGTCATATTACATGCTTTCGGGGTTGGTCGGCATCGCGTGATAGCGACGGCCGCAAAACAACCCAACCGAATGGGCGGTAAGAAGGGCGGCTGGCTGTTACTTGCATCCACATAAACCGACCTGACCGCATTAACCATCCAAGCAAAACCCTGTCAACGAAATTTCGCCCGTGTGCGAAATCCTTTAACAAATGGTCAGACCTGCTGGCAGGGATGCGCTTTTGCCTTCATGCTAACGAAAGTGAAGGCACGAGAAAAACCCTTCGTTGGAAACACCGTTGCGGTTGTCTGCATGCGGACTTGCTAAAGACTTGGACTGGTGCAGGTGAACATTTCTCTCGCCGGAAGCCTCCTCGCTCACAAAAAATTCCCGAGCCTCCGCCTTTAAAAAGCGTTGACGGCCGCTGGTCCAAACTCGGATAAATAAAAGAACATGATGAACGTCGTTAGAATGTTGGCCATGTTCGTCATGGCGTTGAGCACCGCCGGGTGCGGCACCTTCATCGCCCACTCGATTGCGAGAGCACCTAATCGGTATCCCTCGTGGTTTGCGCCCCACGCTCCCGTGACGCTCGCCTTTAGCCCAATGCTGCTCACCAATTTCGCCACGCATTATGTGGAGGTTGGCCCGCCGGCAGCCTGGTTATGCTATCGGATCGTGGAACCGGCTGATTATCATCTGGCAATCTCCTCAACCAATTGGTGGGAACACCGCCAAAAACAATACGAGTTCAGTTTCAAGGCTTCATTGCCGGGCCGATCGAACCTGTGGACGGCATCACCTCGTGGCACGGTCTTTCTGCTGCACGGTTACGGGGTGGCGCAGTTTTCGATGTTGCCTTGGGCGTTTCGCCTCGCGGAGGCGGGCTGGCGGTGCGTGTTGGTTGACCTGCGCGGTCACGGCAGATCCACCGGACGGCAAATTTACTTCGGGATCAAAGAGACGGAGGACATGAGCCAACTGCTGGATGCTTTGGCACGAGACAAGGAATTGACCGGGCCGGTGTCGGCGGTCGGCGAGTCCTACGGGGCGGTCTTGGCCCTGCGCTGGAAAGCTGTCGAACCGCGCGTTCGTTCGGTCGTGGCCATCGCACCCTACGCAAATCTGTCCAACACGGTCATGAACATCCGCCAGGAATACGCCGACTGGCTGCCGAAAGTGATGGTCAAAGCGGGCCTAAAGCAATTGCCCTCCGTTCTCCAGGTGCCGGCGCAGGAGTTGAACACCACGACGGTATTGAAGCAGACGCCCGTCAGGGCACTGTTTGTGGCGGGTGGCGAGGATAAAATTACGCCGGTAAAGGAAGTGGAGTACTTGCGCTCGCTGGCGTTGCCCGGCAGCAAACTCATCGTGGTGCCGGATGCCACCCACGAGGCGCTCACTTACTATTTTTCTGAACTCACTCCGGCGATCTTGTCGTGGCTGGCTGGAGATAAATGATGCCCATGTACTGTAAGTGCCAGTCGCTTGGGATATGGGTTTGCCAGGTTTCAAGCCGTTTTTTCGACTGCCCCCTCGATGGTGCGCATGCCCGTTGCCGCCTCCCAATTTTTCAGCCCAAAAGCTAAAGCCTGAGTGCTCTGGCGGCGGCGATCAGGTTTTGGCAAGTGACGACCCGCGGATGCTGGGGGTAATGAAAAACCGTGAGGATGTTCATCCCGATGTCCTTGCTCGGATCGGGAATGACCCGCACCACCAGGCTCATGCCTGCCCGCCCAATCAAATCCATCATCTGGCCAAGGCCCTGTTCGCAATCCAGCCCCATATGCTCCAACTGACTGAAATCCGCCAGCAAATGAAAACCCGGCGACAACCCCCCTAGTTGGGTGGTCAAGTCCGCCCGGTTGCGCTGAAACTCCTCCGGTCGCACCTCACCAATGTAATGGATACACAGCAACTGCTTCGACTTGTTCGACGTGACCAGTAACATGGAAATCACGCTAACCGGCCCTCAGCGGAAATTCGAGCAATTACCACAAGGGTGCCAGGACGCGAATATTTTCGGCCAGCGAACCAGCTTGCCCGGATCGGAAAAGGGCTGCCGTCAGTGACAGCAGCCTTTGCGATGACGGACGATTTAGCCGGGCTGCGCACGGCAGGCCAGACTTGCTCATTTTCCCGCGCCGCTTACCCTGCCTTGGTGCGGTTGCTTGACCGATATTTATTACGCGAATTGCTCACGCCGCTGGCGTATTGCCTAGGTGGCTTCCTGATTTTCTGGATTTCCTACGATCTGTTCACCGAACTGGACAAGTTCCAAGATGCCAAACTGCACTTGTTCGATGTCATCGAATATTCTGTGGCCATGACGCCGGGATTTTTGGTGACCGTGCTGCCGGTGGCGCTTTTGCTGGCATTGCTTTACACACTCACCAATCACGCGCGGCACAATGAGATCACCGCCCTGCGAGCAGCAGGCATAAGCCTGTGGCGATTGTGCGTGCCCTATTTTCTGGTGGGATTCGTTGCCAGCATCGCCTTGTTTGTGTTGAATGAAATCGGAGTTCCCCAAAGCACCGAGTGGGCGGACCGTATTTTGCATCGTTATGTGCACAAGGAGGACAACGCACAAAATCAATTTCATGGTTTTACCGACACCCACGCGAACCGGGTTTGGATTTTCAATGAATATCATCCCAAAACGGCCGAAATGTCCGGCTCGATTGTGGTGAATTGGACTTTGCCGGACGGGTCAATCCGAAAATTGTACGCTGACCAGGCGGTTTACACGAACCACGGCTGGACGTTCTTCAACGTGACAGAGTTTGAGCAGGCTAATGAAACGGCTCCGGTCCTGCACGTTCAAACCAACGTGCTGGTCATGCCGAAATTTGACGAAACCCCGGCGGAAATCGAGAATGAAATCCAGATGAGCGAGTATGAAAGCCTGCACTCGCGCAAACTAAACGTTCCGCTTTCGGTTCTTTGGGAGTACCTGCGACGGCATCCCAATTTGCCGTCCGCCGAGGCGGGAAAATGGTGGACCAAATTCTACGGGCGGCTGGCAGAACCGTGGACGTGCCTGGTGGTGGTGCTCATCGCAATTCCTTTTGGCGTGGCGTCGGGTCGGCGAAACCTCTTCGTCGGCGTGGCGGGCAGTGTTTTCATCTGTTTTACGTTCTTTGTGCTTCAGCAAGTCGGGCTGGCACTGGGCACGGGCGGTTATTTGCCCGCGTGGCTGGCGGCGTGGATGCCAAACATGGCTTTCGGCGCGACCGGATTGTTCCTGATCGCGCGCGTGCGGTGAAATTAAATTTCAACGACCTGTGAATGAAGAACTGGCAAAACTGGCAACACGTTATGAGCGACTGAATTTGCTCTATCAGGTAAGCAACGTCATTCACTCGACGTTGGATTCGGAGGAGGTGTTGCAGTTGATCGTGAGCGAGGCGGTGCGCCTCATGCGTGCGTCCAGTGGTTCGGTGGTGCTCATCAATCCCACTTCGGGTTTTCTGGAAATCCACGCCGCACAAGGGCTGCCGTCCAGTGCCAAGCGGCTGCAATTGCGGCTGGGCGAAGGCATTACCGGCTGGGTCGCGCGCCACGGCAAACCCGCGTGCGTGGGTGATGTGATGCAGGACTCGCGTTACGTCGCCGCCCGGCCCGGCGTGCGTTCGGAACTGGCCGTGCCGCTGGAGGTAAACGGTGAAACCCGCGGCGTGCTGAATGTGGATTCGGACCGCACGGACGCCTTCAGCCCGGACGACCAGGAATTGTTGCAGGAACTGGCGGTCCAGGCGGCCAAGGTGATTCAAAACACCTGGCTCTACGAACAATTGCGCTTGAAAGCGCGCCTGTTTGAATCGCTTGCGAGCGTGAGCCGAACCATCAATTCCACGTTGAATCTTGACGAAGCGTTGCGCGTCATTACGCGCGAGGCGTGCGTGCTGATGCGCGCGCGCATGTGTTCATTGATGATGCTTGATGAAAGTCACGAGTGGCTTGATTTGCGCGCGAACCACGGCGCAGGCAAGGCCTATCTCAAAAAGCCGCGGCTGAGCGTTGAAGAAAGCGTTCTTGGCGTTGTCGTGCGCCGCAAAAAGCCGTTGCAATTGGAAAATGTCCAGACTTCGAGCCGTTATCAAAATGTCGAGGTTGCGCGACGCGAAGGACTCGTCTCGTTGTTGAGTGTTCCGCTGATGTTCGCCGGTCAGGCCATCGGTACGCTGAGCGTTTATACCGGCCGGCCCTATAACTTTTCCAACGAGGAAATTCGCATCCTGGGTGCGCTGGCGGAATTGTCTGGAATCGCCATTGAAAAAGCCCGGCTCTATGAACGCATCGTGGACGTGGAGGAACAATTGCGGCAAAACGAAAAGCTATCTGCACTGGGTCTGCTGGCCGCCGAAGTCGCGCACGAAATCCGCAATCCGCTCACGGTGATGAAACTGCTCTATCATTCGCTGAACCTGAAGTTTCTCGACGGCGACCCGCGCGCGAAGGACGCGCGACTGATCGGCGCGAAAATCGAGCACCTGAACAAAATTGTGGAGCGGATTCTCGCCTTCGCCCGCACCACCGAACCGCAGCTCGCACCGGTAAATTTGAACGAGTTGATTGACGAACTCGGCTTGCTCGTGCGTCACAAGCTCGCGAATCAAAACGTCAAACTGGTTGGTGAATTGGCGCCGGATTTGCCGATGGTCATGGGCGACGCGCCGCAACTGGAACAGGCGTTTTTGAACCTGATTCTCAACGCCGCCGAAGCAATGCTGGAAGGCGGCACGCTCGCCATCAAATCCCGCGCCGTCCGATTGCCGCGCGCGAGTGAACAGCCGTCGCATGTCTCGGTGGAATTCAAGGACACCGGCAAAGGCATGAGTGAGGAATTGCAGAAAAAGGCATTCACCGCCGTGCTCAGCACCACAAAATCCAAGGGTACCGGACTTGGCCTGGCCATTGTCGGTCGCATTATCGAAACCCATCGTGGCAGCATTCGCATTAAATCCCGTCTCAGACACGGCACAAGTATCATTATTACGCTACCGGTGAAATAATCTTGGTAGGGGTCAGTTATCGCGGCTCGAGGATCCCGCTTTTGTCCAAACTGTGTCTCTCCATGGCAAAGACTGTTGCGCGACGTTCATACCAGAAGCGGCCATCATATTTCTTCGACTGCGACGAAATTTATTTTGTCACGGTTCAAAACCAGTTAAGCCCATGAAAGAGCTGCATAAAGCCAATGATGACAGGGCGAAATTGGCATTTCCGGCCTTCCCGAATTTCCGGGCGAAAATTTCGGCTGTTGCCGCAGCTGTTTTGTCTGAATACGGAAGCCACCAAAGCCGCCCGGCTAACCGGTTTGAATCGCAACTCGGTCAAACTTTGCTTTCGACACTTCCCGAAGCGCATCACCGTGCCCTGCGAGTCGGAGTCACCCTTCGCGGCAACCAAAGTATGAGTCTCCTCCAGTCGGCTCCTGCCATTGTTCGATGCGAACTAAATTTTTTCACGAACTGTCACAGTGACTTTTTTGGTGGTTGTCTATATCCTTGAAGCCCACAAACGGGCCAGACAAAATCATTAACAAAAAGACAATTATGAACACCGAAATCATCACCAAAACCGCTCGTGCCACTCTCGACGGCACGATGTCGTTTCCCGAAGTCGTCGGCCAATTGCTTGCCGCCGGCGTGGAATATTATCACGTGGACTATATCGGGATGCGCAAGACCTTTTACAGCGCGGACGGCGACATGGTCGTGACGCCCATCAACTATGAAGGTTTGCCGCCGGTCGCTGCCGATTTCGACACCGCCGCGCTCCGCGCCGACATTCTGGACAGCCAACGCAACGGGCAGAAATATCGCGACTTCACGCGTCGCGCGATGGAGGCGGGCACGCAAGGTTACTTCGCGTTTCTGCGCGGGAAACGGGTCACCTACTTTGGCCGTCAGGGCAACCAGCACGTCGAATGGTTCCCCGGCACCGCTCCGACTTAAAATGTGCCTTGAAGACAGTTCCGTTTCCGGAAATCGTATGCCCACCATGAAACGCCGCTGCTCCTGGGCCGGTGACGATCCGATCTACATCGCGTATCACGATCAGGAGTGGGGTGTGCCCTCGCACGACGACCGGCATTTATTCGAAATGCTAAACCTCGAAGGCGCGCAGGCCGGGCTGAGCTGGATCACAATCCTGCGTAAACGGGAAAATTACCGGCGCGCGTTCGCCCATTGGGACGCGGTCAAAATCGCGCGCTTTAGTGAAAAAGATTTTGCGCGACTCATGGCTGACGCCGACATTGTCCGCAATCGCCTGAAAATCCGTGCCACGATTGGAAATGCAAAAGCCTTTCTCCAAGTGCGCAAGGAATTCGGCAGCTTCGATCGTTACCTCTGGCAATTCGTCGTCGGCGCACCGATTCAAAACCGCCGCCGCGCGCTGCGTAATGTGCCCGCGCGCACGCCCGGGTCCAACGCGATGAGCCGCGATTTGAAGCGGCGCGGATTCCGGTTCGTCGGCTCGACCATCTGCTACGCTTTCATGCAGGCCGTCGGCATGGTGAACGACCATGTGGTCACCTGCTTCCGCCACGCGGAATTGGGCCGGCAAACATGGTAAGAACGCCTTCCACCAACCGAGCGGTTGCTGCGGAACATTCCGGAGCGTTTTCCCTTCGCGGTTAGTACACGGATGCCAAAATGCGCGCTACGCACCTGGGTTGGAGCGGGATGCAATCACTTTTTCGGGTTTGCCGTGATGGTGATCACGTGTTTGCCTGGAAGTGGCGTGGCTTCAAGCGCCAGTCCAAACTGACAAACTACCGGGGAACCGAACTATAACGATCAAATTCACATAACTCGTGGCTTGACCTTTTCCATTTTGGAGGCATTCTGTTCGGCTGGGTTCATTCAAATTTTGTCCCACAGTGCGACATAATTTTGGATTTTGAGTTGCCAGAAAATCGGCGGTACAAATTCAACTCAGAGCTTAAGGCTTAAAATTTAAAAATTAAGAAAATGCAGCACATTAGAAACATCGCCATCATCGCGCACGTGGACCACGGCAAGACGACGCTCGTGGATTGCCTGCTCAAGCAGTCCGGCACCTTCCGCGCCAACCAGCATGAGTCACAGGACGAGCGCCTGATGGATTCGATGGATTTGGAAAAGGAAAAGGGCATCACCATCCGCGCCAAGAACGCCGCGTTCAAGTACAAGGATTACCATATCAACATCGTGGACACGCCCGGCCACGCCGATTTCGGCGGCGAGGTCGAGCGCATCATGAACATGATTGACGGCGTGCTGTTGGTGGTGGATGCCGCCGAAGGTCCGCAAGCGCAGACGCGCTTCGTCCTCCGCAAGGCGCTCGAAGCGGGCGCCAAGCCGATAGTGGTCATCAACAAGATTGATCGCGACAACGCGAACCCAAAAAAGGTGCTCGACCAGGTTTTCGAACTGTTCATTTCGCTCAACGCCACGGACGAGCAGCTTGATTTTCCGTTTGTTTATTGCTCGGCCAAGGCCGGTTACGCGAAACTGGATTTGAATCACGTCAGCGGGACGATGGAGCCGTTGTTTGATGCCATTGTGAAACATATTCCGTCCCCGCGCGCCAAGGCGGGCGACGGCTTCCAGATTCTCGTCGCCAATCTGGATTACTCGGATTACCTGGGCCGTATCGCTTTTGGCAAGATCATGGCGGGCAAGGTGAAGGTGGCTGACCCGGCGGTTTGTCTGCACGGCCACGGCAAGATTTCACAGGGCAAAATCACGATGATTTATCACTTCGAAGGCCTGAAACGCATCGAGGTGCAGGAGGCGCACGCGGGCGACATCGTCGGCGTTACCGGGTTCGAGGAGGTATTCATCGGCGAGACCATCGCGGACAAACCCGAACGCGGCGCGCTGCCGTATATCCCGATTGATCCGCCGACAATCCAGATGGAATTCGCCGTCAACGACGGCCCGCTTGCCGGTCAGGACGGCAAGCTGGTCACCGCGCGGCACATTTGGGAACGGCTGCAAAAAGAAATCCGCACCAACGTCGCGTTGCGCATCAAACAGACCAGCGACCCGAAAATTTTCGAGGTCGAGGGCCGAGGTGAAATGCAGATTGCCATCCTGGTCGAACAAATGCGGCGCGAGGGCCACGAGGTGCTGGTTTCGCGTCCCGAAGTCCTCTACAAAAAAGACGCCAATGGCCACATGCTGGAGCCGATTGAAAAATTGTTTCTCGAAATCCCGCAGGAATTCATGGGCGTCATCATGGAAAATCTTTCCGGCCGCAAGGCGGAGATCACGAACATGAACCATCATGCTGACCAGGTAACCATTGAGGCGCTGATTCCCATGCGCGGGTTGATTGGATTCGAGACCGACCTCGTCAACCAGACGCGCGGTCTCGGCGTGATGAGTCATCTGTTCCATGAATACGGTCCCGACCGCGGGGAAATTGCCGCGCGCAAGAATGGTTCGCTCGTGAGCATGGAAAGCGGGGAGGCGATGGCCTACGCCCTGAACATGATTCAGGAACGCGGCCGTCTGATGGTGGAGCCGGGCGAAGCCATTTACGCCGGCATGATTGTGGGCGAAAACGCGCGCGAAAACGACATTCCCGTGAATCCTTGCAAGGCGAAACGGCTGACCAATATGCGTTCGCAGGGTGATGGCAAGGGCATTCAACTCAGTCCGCCGTTCAAACTCTCGCTCGAACGCGCGCTGGAATACATCGGTTCAGACGAATACGTCGAGGCCACGCCGAAAAATCTCCGGCTCCGCAAAAAAATCCTCGACGAAACCCGGCGCAAACGCGCCGAAAAATCGCGCGTGATCAAGATTCTGACAGAGTAGCGGTTTACAGAAATTACGCCGCTTTGTCAGACGGGTTTCCCGGTATATTCCATGCCGACGAGGCAGACGTCGTCGGCAAATTCATTGTCCACGGAGAAGTTGCCGATGGCTGCCAGCAGTTCGTCGAACAATTGCGCGGCGGGCTTTTGCAGGCGGGATTTTACGTCCATGATCAGCCGTTCCTGTGAATACAATTCCTCATTCGGCCCCTGTACTTCGTAGAGACCGTCGGTGAACAGCATCACAAAATCGCCGGGGGCGAGGGTGATTTCGGTGGTTTGATATGGCGGGTCTTCGAACAGGCCGAGGGCGGGCTGGCTCTTGCCCGAGACGTTGACGAGCGGTTCGACGCGCTTGGCCGGCCGGCGCACCAGCAGGGGTTTGGGATGGCCGGCGTTGGCGAAGCGCATGACGCCGGTGCGCCAGTTGGCGACGAGGTAAAACGCGGTCGTGAGCATCGGCGAGCCGGTGGTTTTAAGGATGGTGAACAGGTCGGCATTGACCTTGCGCAAAAACAATCCCGGATCCTGTGCGATGGGCTTCAATTCCTCCACCAGCGCGCGGATCATGGCGGTGACGAGCGCCGCGCGCACGCCGTGCCCGGTCACGTCGCAAATGAAAACACCGGCTTCGTCCTCCGACAGCGCGGAGACACTGAAAAAATCGCCGCTGACGGTTTCCGCCGGCTGATAGCGGTGAACAAACTGGAAGGCGCCCTGTTCGGTCGGAACATTGCGCGGAAACACCGGATATTGCTGCGGCAGCATGGCAAACTGGATTTCGCGCGCCATGTGGAGGTTTTCCTCCATCAGCAGATTCTTGGTGCGCAACTCCTCGCGGCTGCGGGCCAGTTCGGCGTTCGCGCGACGGATCTGTTCCTCCGCGAGTTTTTGCGCCGTGATGTCCCAGAAAATTCCCTGCAATCCGATGATACTTCCATCTGCGCTGTACAACGGCGTCTTGACGACCTGAACGATGGTCTTTTCCTGCCCCAGCGGGTGATGTTCCTCGATGATTTCATACGTCTGGCCGGTTTCCATGACGCGCCGGTCATCCTTCTGGTATTTCTCGGCCAGTTCCTTCGGGAAAAAATCGAAATCCGTTTTGCCCAGGATGTCTTGCAGACTGCATTTATAATGCTTGCAGTATTGTTGATTGGCAAACGTAAACCGGCCCCGCAGATCTTTTCGGAACACGTTTTGAGGCATCGTCTCCACCAGTGAATGATAAAGGGATTCCGAGATCCGCAGGTTCATCTCGGTCTGCCGGCCTTGGGTGATGTCCTCGACCGAGCCTTCGTAGTAAAGCAATTTGCCGCGCGCGTCGCGGACGGCCCGGCAGTTCTCCGAGATCCAGATGGTGGACCCGTCCTTGCGGTAAATCTGCGATTCGAAGCCGGTGATGGTGTCGTTGGTTTGCATCAACCGGATGAACTCCTCGCGTCGCCCCGGCTCGACGTACAGGCTGCGTCCGATGTCCTTGATGCTGGCCATCAACTCCACCGGCGACTCGTAACCATAGATGCGCGCCAGCGCGACGTTCGCCAGTTGATAATGTCCGTCGGGCGTGGTGCGGAAAATGCCTTCCACGAGATGATCGAACAGGCCGTAGTAATTTTCCTTCTCCTTGAGCAGGGCGGCCTGCTCGAGCTGACGTTCCATTGCGCAGCGAATCACCGGTTCCAGCGCGCGTTCGCCGAATTGGTCCTTGGAAAAATACTCCTGCGCGCCGGCGCGAATCACTTCCACGGTGAACGCCTCATCATGGCTCGGGCCCAGAACCACCATCGGCACGGCCGGCGCCTTGGCCGCAAAGAACGTGATCTGAAACAAGCCCGCAGCGTTCGCGGAGGGAAGTTCGAACAAAACGACGTCGAACGAATGAGCCGACAGTTCCGCCAATCCGGCATCCAGCGCCGGCACGGTGACGATTTCGATGGGTTGTCCCTCGTCGCGGAGCTTGCCGGCAACGGCGCCTGCGAAACGCTCGTCGCCCGCAATTAACAGCACTTTCAATAATTCAGTTTCCATTATATGAACCGGTCTGGCGCCACGCGCAAGGCCGGTTCCGTTTACCTGTTCAGCGATGAACATACGAAATTAACGCGCCGCCGCAAGTGGGTTGCACACCCGATGGATTTTTGGTTGAATAAGCGGGATGCAACGGCGAACAGAACTTCACAGGATCAGTTTCTCCAATTTCTTTAGACTCCCATCGCAATGGACCGCCATCGCCGGCAGCTTTTGCGAAACTTTAACGTGTAACTTGGATTTATGAAAACCTATCAACCAGCAGATATTCGAAACTTCGCCATCGTTGGCCACGCTTCATCAGGCAAAACCATGCTCGGCGAGGCAATGCTCATGTGCGGCGGCGCCATCTCGCGCATGGGCCGCATCGCGGACGGTTCGACCGTGTCGGACTACCACGTGAGCGAGAAGAACCGGCAGATTTCAGTCTCGGCATCCTTGTTGCACACGGAATGGGCGGGAAAGAAATTCAACCTCATTGATACGCCGGGTTATCTCGACTTTATCAGCGAGGGGCTCGGCGCGCTGCGCGTCGGCGATTTTGCGCTAGTAGTCATACACGCCCAGCATGGCCTTGGCGTAGGCACGGAACGGGTTTGGAACTACGCGACGAATTACGGCATCCCGAAGATGATCGTCGTTAACGCGGTGGACAAGGAGAACGTGGATTTCGATGCCGTGGTCAAACAGTTGCAGGAACGGTTCGGGCGGCACGTTTTTCCCTTGAACTATCCGATAAATCCCGGTCCCGGTTTCAACCGCGTGCTGGATGTGTTGCGCAGCGAAATCGTGACCTACGCAACCGATTACAGCGGCAAATATCAGGAGGAACCGGCCACCGGCGAGTGGGAGGCCAGGGGCAAGGAACTGCACGGCCAGCTCATCGAGCACATCGCCGAGTCGGATGACGAACTGATGAACAAGTTTTTCGAACAGGGCAGCCTCTCGGAAGAGGAATTTCGGGCCGGCATTCATTCGGCGGTGCAGAAGCAATTGTTCATCCCGCTGTTTTGCACTTCGGCGGAAAATAACATTGGCGTGGCGCGGCTGATGGATTTCATCGCCAGATACGGCTCATCGCCGGTGGACCGCCAGAAGGTCAACGCGCTTAATGGCGACGGCGGGGAGGTGGAGGTGGCGCTGACGTCTCCGGATCCGGTGCTCTACATTTTCAAGACCATGTCCGAGGCGCATTTCGGCGAACTGTCGTTTTTCCGCATCTACGCCGGCTCGGTCTCCCCGGGCATGGATTTGTTCAATACCGACCGCAAGGCCAATGAACGCGTCGGACAAATTTTTGTGCTCAACGGCCAAAACCGTGAAGCGGTCAGCACCCTCGGTCCCGGCGACGTCGGTGCAGTGGTCAAACTCAAGGTCACGCACACCGGCAACACGTTGTGCAACGCGAAAAAACCCGTGTCGCTGCCCAAGGTGGTTTATCCCAAGCCGAACATCCACGCGTCGCTCGTCGCGAAAGTCAAGGGCGAGGAGGACAAAATCGCCTCCGGCCTCGCCGCGTTGCATCAGGAAGACCCGACGTTTCTTTATGTCGTGGATCCGGAACTGCATCAAACCATCATTTCCGCGCAAGGCGAATTGCATCTGGAGGTGGTCGCCGACCGTTTGCGCCGCCGGCATAATGTTCACGTCGAACTCGCCGAACCGCGTGTGAAATACCGCGAAACCATCAGGGGCAAGGGCGACTCCAAGTATCGCCACAAAAAACAGACCGGTGGCGCGGGACAATTCGCCGAGGTCTGGATGCGCATCGAACCGAAACCGCGCGACACGGGTGTGGAGTTCACCAATTCACTCGTCGGTCAGAACGTGGACCGCGTGTTTGTGCCGTCCGTGGAAAAAGGCGTGAATCAGGCCTGCACCGAGGGCATTCTTGCCGGCTGCCGGGTCACGGACGTTAAAATTGATTTTTACGATGGCAAGATGCACCCGGTGGACTCAAAAGACATTGCGTTTCAGATCGCCGGTTACTTTGCTTTCAAGGAGGCATTCATGGCCGCCAAGCCGTGCCTGTTGGAGCCGATTGAAAACGTCGAGATCCGCATCCCGGATGATTGCATGGGCAAGGTGATGGGCGACCTGTCATCGCGACGCGGAAAAATCATCGGCATGGATACGGACGGCTCGTTTCAAGTCATCAAGGCGAGCGTGCCGACGAAGGAGCTTTACCATTATTCGAGCACGCTGCGTTCGCTGACCGGCGGGCGCGGCGTCCATACCGAGGAATTCAGTCACTACGAGGAAATGCCGCGCGACACGGCGGACAAGGTGATTGCCGAGGCCGCAAAACGAAAAACCAACCCCGAGCCGCATTGAGGCGGCTCGCGGCGGCGTGCCGGACTAATTACGGCTCAGTGAACCAGCGCGGCCTCGCTTTTGAGGACAGCGGCGTAGAGCGCGTCCTTCAATTTGGCGCGCTTGAACTTGAGTTCGTCCAATTCCTGATCGGTGGCGTATTCAATTTCTTCTTCGATGCGGCAGATTTCGTCGTCGAGTTTGTGATATTCCTCGAACATCGCGCGGAATTTTCCATCCGCCAGCTTGAGCGAGCGGATGGTTTCGCGATGTTCGGGGAATTCACTCACGAACGGATGATGGATGTCCATTGGAAGTCCTCCAGGTTGAGGTTGAGCCTGCTGCACCGTGGCGCGGCGCAGGCGGTCGGTCGTTGCACTGCATGCTTCGTTCCCATTGCCTGCATCCAATAAAGCTCAAGTCGCCCTGGCTCGCCAGTAATATTTTTCAAAAAATAAAACAGATTTGCCCGCGCGCTGGATGCCCTTGTGCCTTTCGGCCTTTTCAAGGCCATGCCGATGGCTTAAATTTGCCGCTATTCTCGTCACATGCCGAGTGTCTATATCAAAACCTACGGTTGCCAGATGAACGAGCGCGACAGCGAAGCCGTCGCCGCGCAACTCGTGGCCAAGGGCTATACGCTCGCACCGTCGGAGGCCGAGGCAGACGTGATTTTGCTCAACACATGCAGCGTGCGCGATCTCGCGGAACAAAAGGCGCTCCGAAAAATGGAAAACCTCGCCGCGGAAATCCGCCGCGACCGTCCCAATGTCGTGCTCGGTTTCATGGGTTGCATGGCTCAAAGCCGCGGACAGGAATTGATTGATCGTCTGCCGGACGTGGACCTCGTCCTCGGCACGCAGAAATTTCACCGCGCGGCGGATTGTCTCGACGAAATCCTCACCGGCCGCCGTGACAAGATTGTGGACGTGGCGGAAGAGGAAGGCAGCGAGGCGACCATTCGTGAGCATTTGCTTTTTGGAAACGGCGCTAAAAACGGCGACGGTCATAGACCGTCGCCACAAGTCATGGCGTTTGTCAGCATCATGCAAGGCTGCAACCAGTATTGCACGTTTTGCATCGTGCCTTACACGCGTGGCGAGGAACGCAGCCGGAGCATTCCCGACATCGTGGGCGAATGCCGCCAGTTGGTGTCGCAAGGTGTGAAGGAAATCACCCTGCTCGGCCAGATTGTCACCAGCTACGGCAAGCGTGATATTGCGGTAAAAAATAGCAAATCAGCATTTGTGCAATTGCTCGAAGCGGCACACGAAATCGAGGGACTGGAACGCATCCGGTTCACCTCGCCGCATCCCAAGGGTTATGGCGATGATTTGATCGAAGCCTACGCGCGGCTGCCGAAACTCGTCGAAAGCGCGCATCTACCCGTCCAGAGCGGCAGCGACCGCGTGCTGAAACTGATGCACCGCGGCTACACGCGAGAATGTTACCTCGGCATTATCGGAAAATTGCGGCGCGCCCGGCCCGAGATCGGCATCAGCACCGACGTCATCGTCGGTTTTCCAGGTGAGACCGAGGACGACTTTGAGCAAACCCTTTCACTGGCGCGCGAAGTGGAGTTTGATCAGGCGTACATTTTCAAATATTCGCAGCGCCGCGACACGCCCGCCGCCGAGATGCCTGACCAAGTGCCGCAAAAAGTTCGTGAAGAACGCAACCAACGATTGCTGGGGGTGATCAACGAAATCGCCGCATGCAAATACAAACAATTTGTCGGGCGGCAGACACAGATTCTGGTGGAAGGACCGAGCAAAAGAAATCCGGCGCGAATGACCGGCCGAACGCGCTGCAACAAGATTGTGGTGTTCGATGGCTCGGAACGGCATCGCGGCCAGCTCATGGACGTGAGAATCACCCGCGCCGGTTCCTTCACACTTTACGGCGACCCGGCGATCCTGAATTTGTGAAACCTGAAAGCGGAGCGAACTATTCTCCTAAAAGCTTTTCAACTTTGGCTTTGAGGTCATCACGGGCATTGATTTCTCTTAAATCCCCCTTTTTATCTACAAGCCACGTTGTTGGAATGCCGGCGATGCCATATTGAGCGCCAAATTTGTTCTGCCAGGCTTTGCCGTCGAAATACTGTGGCCAAGGCAGTTTTTCATTTTGGACAAAGCGCTGGAGTGCTTGTTTGTCGGAATCAAAACTGATGCCAATAACATCAAAACCCTGGGCATGAAATTGATCGTAGGTTTCTTTTATTGTCGGGATTTCTTCGACGCATGGGCCACACCATGTGGCCCAAAAATCCACCAGCACAACCTTACCTTTCATCCGGCTTAAATCCACCTGTGTTCCGTCCAACGCTGTGAATTTAATATCGAGCGGTTTTCCCAAGGCATCATGTTCACGTTGGATCTGAACGGCGTCAGTATTGGTACTGGTGCCAAATGAAACATCCGGATGGGTTTTCTTCCATTCATCATAGAGCGCAAGACCTTCCGACAGGCTTGTGGCAAACTTTGTGCCTGTCGCATTACCAAATTTTTTCACGTAATATTTGGCGTAAACATTCGCATTAGCCATCAAATTCTCTTTGACCACTTCAACATCGCCTCGGTCTAAGTCTTTGTAATCCTGTACGCAGGTTCTGATAATATACTGTTGCCATGACTTCGCGGTTTCTTCCCCGATTTTGTTTTTTTGAATGATCTCGTAACGAAGAGCGCAGCCGAGCACGGCAATAGTGACGAGTAAAACAACTGGCAGGATGATTTTCATAGGTGCATGGTGTTTATTTCGGAATTTCACTGAATAGACACCGTAGTCTATTCTTTTGTATGTTCAAACTGCGATATTTCGCAGGCTATCAGTTGTCATCGTTTTGACTTTGATCCCTATTGAGGTCTTTGTCGGGAAAAGTCACACGGCGAATGGGCCACGACCTCGCTTGATAAAGGCTGCGGTCGGCTAATGACGGTATTTTGAATTTTTCGTGTCTTTTCGTGTCCATTCGTGATTAACTCCTGAAAATGAGTTTGTCGTTGTTGTCCATTCTGCTCGGACTCGGCATGGCTGTGCCGCAGGTTTATGGCATCGCCAAGCCGCAAAAGCTTGCGGCGGCGGTCCGCAAATTTCCGCGCAATCTGCCTCTCGGCGTCGTGCTCATGCTGCTCGGCACGGCCTGGTTTGTGTGGAACGTCCACAACGAGTCGGTTTCTGATTTCGCGGCCTTCAAACCGGCGATGATGGCTGGCTTCGCCGCGGTGGGCGTTTTGAGTTGTATTTATGTCCGGGACTTTCTGGCCGTCCGCGGACTGGCGGTGCTGTTGTTGCTGCTGGCCAAATTGATGCTGGACACGGGGCGGCCGCATCTGGGGCAGTCGCATTGGGTGCTGGTGATTCAAACCTGGGCTTATCTGCTGGTCATCGCGGGCATGTGGTTTACAGCCTGGCCGTGGCGGCTGCGTGATTTGCTGCAGTGGGGCACGGCCACCGAAACGCGCGTGCGCGTCGGCAGCGCCATCCGGCTGGCGTTCGCGATTTTCATTTTGCTCCTCGGGCTGACCGCGTTCCGCGCGATGTAATTTTTGGAAATTCCGTCCGCGCGGCTGATTTTATTTTCCTCCCTGTTCCCGGGATGTTTTTTGGCAAGGCACTTGCCCCCAGGTCTGCCATCAGATTGTAACATTGGTTCCTCGCGAACGTAACAAAGTGGTTTCGTCACCCAATCGTAACCTTTCCTTCATTTGTTTGTAACAATGTTGCTTCAAGGTGCGCGCGCTACTGCAAATCTCGACCATGAAAAGATTAAAAAATCAAAGGACGACCACCCAAGTTGCCATCTTTGCCGGCGCTGCCGCTCTGATGACGTTGACCTCCCACACTCATGCGCAATCCACCGTGGATGACCTGCTTAACAAACTGGAGCAGAAAGGCATTTTGACTGTGGATGAGGCGGACCAGTTAAAAGCTGAAAACGCGACGAATTCCGTTGCCGATTTCAACAAGGCCTTCAAGTCCAAATTCCCGATGCCGGACTGGGTGACGAGCTACAAATTATACGGCGATTTCCGGGGGCGATACGATGAAAGGACGACGCCAAATCCGGCGCAGCCGGATAACATACGTCTGCGCTACCGCTTGCGCGTGGGTTTGCTGGTCAATATGAAGGATAATATGGAGGTCAATTTCCGTCTGGCCAGCGCCGATGCGAACAGCAGCAACGGCTTGGGCGGCAGTCCCGTGTCCGACAACACGACGCTGCAGGGCAATGGCACGAAGAAGTTCGTTTACGTGGACGCCGCCTATGGCAAATGGACACCGATCAATGACGACACGTGGATGCTCTCTGGAACCATCGGCAAAATGGACAACCCCTTCCAAGAATCCTGGATGGTGTTCGATCCGGATTACACGCCGGAAGGCGGGGCGCTGCAAGCCAGCTACAAAATCAACGACCAGAATTCCGTGGCGGTCAATGGCGCGGGCTTTGTCCTAGCTAATTCGGGTACTCTCGCCCAGAACATGTCATTCCTCTACGGCGCGCAGGCGCTGTGGAACGCCAACTGGACGGACCTTGTTTCCAGTTCGCTCGGGATTTCGGCCTTCGATATCGTCAATCGCGATCAACTCACCACGGCGGCGGCTGGCGCTGGCAACAGTGGAAATTCTCTCGGTACTGGTGGCGCCCCATTTTACAATTTCAATCCGGTGGTCGTGGATGCCAGTGTAACTTACAAGCTGGGTGGCTTTCCATTTTACAAAGGTGCGTTCCCCATCAAACTGGCCGGTGAATACATGATCAACCCCGCCGCGCCCGGTTCCGGCGGAACCTCCGGCAGCACCGGAACTCCAGAGCCAAATGGAAACCAAGGCTACAATGTCGGCGTCACCTTCGGCCATGCCGCCAAGAAGGGCACTTGGGACATTGGGTATCGTTACCAAGCGCTGGACGCCAATGCCTGGTATGCCCAAATCGTGAACGACGACAACCTGGTTTTCGCCGGCACGCCGGGCAGTTTTCCCGGCGGCACGAACATCAAAGGCCACCTGTTCACGGCGGACTACGCGCTGACGGACGCGTTGCTCTTTTCGTTCACCTGTTACGTCAACAGCATGATCGGCAATACTCTCGGCGGCGCTGCGGCACCCGGCAGTTCGGCCGCCATACACGCCATGGCCGATCTGATGTGGAAATTTTAACCTGATTGTAACGTGAACAACCAACACAAACCTGACTAAACTCCTAATGAAAATGAAAAAACTGATTCTTCCCATGCTTGGTATCAGCGGTTTGCTGGCTGCGGTTTTGGCCATTACCAACGCAAAACGTCACCTCGCGATCATTGGCAGCGCTGCTTTGCTGGTTGCGCAGACCAATGCCCAGACGCTTATCACTGGTGCCGGTTCGACGTTCGATTATCCGGCCTTCTCCAAATGGTTTCAAGCCTACGCCAAGATAGACTCGAACGTGCAGTTCAATTATCAATCCATCGGTTCCGGCGGTGGCCAGCATCAGTTGCTCAATCAAACCGTCAATTTCGGCGCGTCCGACGCGCCGATGACCGACGAAGCCATGGCTGGCGCGCCGGGCAAAATCCTGCACATCCCCGTGGTCGTGGGCGGGGAGGCCATTGCTTATAACCTGCCCGGCAATCCCAAACTCAGGTTCGATGCCGAAACGCTCGCCGGCATTTACCTGGGCCAAATCACCAAATGGAACGATCCCAAAATTGCCGCGCTTAATCCGGACGTGAAACTGCCGGACTTGCCTTTGGTCGTGGTGCATCGTTCCGATGGCAGCGGCACCACGTTCATTTTCTGCGATTATCTTTGCCATGTCAGCCCGGTCTGGGCAAAAACCGTCGGCAAGAGCACTTCTGTAAAATGGCCCGTCGGCCTCGGCGGCAAGGGCAATGAAGGCGTGGCAGGCCAGATCACGCAACTGCCCGGCGCGGTCGGCTATGTCGAATTGGCCTACGCCGTTCAAAATCACATGACCTACGCCGAAATGAAAAATGCCGCGGGCGCTTTTGTGCCCTGCACGCTGGATACCGTGAGCGCCGCGCTGGCCACGGCTGAAATCCCCGAAGATTTTCGTTTCTCGATGGTCAATGCGCCCGGAACAAATTCCTATCCGATCGCCGGCGCGAGTTGGGTCTTGATTTATCAGCATCAAACCAACCCGGTGCTCGGCAAAAAACTGGTGGCTTTTTTGAAATGGGCGGTGACGGATGGACAAAAGCTCTCGACCCAACTCGACTACGCGCCATTGCCCGACAATGTGCAGCAGCGCATCGTGAAGCTGCTCGACACAGTAACCTACTGACTTTCATCCCGTCGCCGAATATGATGTGGGTGCGAGTTGGACGAAGAGCGTAGTTCCTCCCGCTCTTCGTCCTTTTGTTTCAAGCAAACAAGATAATGAGCGAAATGGCAATTAGACCAGACGAACTGAACGTGCAGCCCGTCACCCGGCACCATGGCGACCGCATCTTCAAAGGGTTGACCTTGCTCATGGCGCTGGCCATTTTCGGACTGGTCATTCTCATCGCCTATCAACTTCTGCACGGCTCGCAGCTCTCGCTGCACAAATTCGGCTGGCGGTTTCTGACCACCAGCGACTGGGACCCGGTCAGTGGCAAGTTTGGCGCGTTGACCTTTATTTTTGGCACTTTGGTGACATCGGCCATTGCGCTGATTATTGCCGTGCCCATCAGCATCGCCACGGCCGTTTATCTCACCGAACTGGCGCCGCTCTGGCTGCGCCAGCCGCTCACCATGTTCATCGAACTGCTCGCCGCCGTGCCGAGCGTCATTCTCGGCTTGTGGGGAATCTTCGTGATGATTCCCTTTCTGCGCGAGGACATATACCCGCGGCTGCAAAAATATTTCGGCTTTCTGCCGATTTTTCAAGGACCGACAATTTACGGTTACAGCATGCTGGCCGGCGGCATTATCGTTGCCATCATGGCGATCCCCATCATCACTTCGGTTTCCCGCGAAATCCTGCGCTCCGTGCCCAGTTTGCAGCGCGAGGCAGCCTACGCGCTCGGCGCGACGCACTGGGAGGTCACGCGCATTGCCGTGTTGAGCTACGCCAAAAAAGGAATCTTCGGCGCGGTGATTCTCGGACTGGGCCGCGCGCTGGGCGAAACCATGGCCGTGACGATGGTCATCGGCAACGATCCGCAGATCAAGGCCTCGCTGTTTGCGCCTGGTTACACGATGGCCAGCGTCATCGCCAACGAATTCAACGAGGCGGTGACGCCTCTGCATGTGAGTTCGTTGTTTGAAATCGGCCTCGTGCTGCTCGGCCTGACCGCGGTCGTCAACGCGCTGGCGCAATTGCTGTTGAAAACGTTCGCCGGCCCGGCCATCAAACCGCAACACTGAAGCCATTTATGATTTTCGATTTTCGATTTACGATTGGGATAAGACAGCACGGCTGCCTTCCAATCTGGTTAAAATCGTCAATCGTCAATCGCCAATCGTCAATCGCATGACCGCACCCAACCATCGCTGGCGTCAGTTCAAAAACGTTTTGATGCAAATTGTCGCGTTCGCGTGCGCGATTTTGGTCGTCCTGCCGTTGTTGCTGGTCTTCTATTATCTCATCAAGAATGGATTCGGCTCGCTCAACTGGGCATTCTTCACGAAACTGCCCGCAACGGTGGGCGAAAAAGGCGGCGGCATGGCCAATGCCATCGTCGGCACTTTCATTTTGCTGGGCCAGGCTGCCGTGATGGGCGTGCCGATCGGCGTGCTGGGCGGCGTGTTCCTTTCCGAATACGGCGGGACAAAATTAAACTGGTGGATCCGGTTTGCGGCGGACATTCTCAACGGTGTGCCGTCCATCAATTGGGGCATCGTCGTTTGGGCGCTGATGGTGGTCCCAATGCATACCTTTTCCGCCCTGGCTGGCGGCGTGGTGCTGGGCTTGATGATGATTCCGCTGGTCATGCGGACCACCGAGGAGGTGCTGCAACTGGTGCCCGGCGGTTATCGTGAGGCTTCCCTGGCGCTGGGCATTGCGCAATGGCGTACGGCCGTGCAAATTGTCATGCGCACCGCGCTCAAGGGCATCGTTACCGGCGCGTTGCTGGCGCTGGCGCGCGTGGCGGGCGAAACCGCGCCGTTGTTGTTCACCGCGCTGGGCAACCGGCTTTGGCCGCACAGTCTCACCCAGCCCATTGCCGCCATGCCGTTGCAGATTTTTGCTTATGCCATTTCGCCCTATCCTGATTGGCATCGGCAGGCGTGGGCCGGCGCGCTCGTTTTGCTCTTTCTCATACTTGCCATCAACATGGGCGTCCGCTTCCTGACCCGCGACCGATTCCAACGCCATGCCTGATTTGCCCATGAACGTTTCCGCCGATCCCGCCGCCGCCACTCCGCCGCCGGGGCAAAAACCCGCCGGCCCCCTAGCTTTGACCGTGCGTAACCTCTCGGTGTTTTTTGGCACAAACGCCGCGGTTAAAAACGTCTCTTTGGACGTCGCCGACCGGGCCGTCACCGCCATCATCGGCCCCAGCGGCTGCGGCAAATCCACCTTCCTGCGCGCGCTGAACCGGATGCACGAGTTGAACCCGGAGGCCCGCATGGAAGGTGAGATTCGTTTGTTCGGCGACGATATTTACTCGCGCAACGTCGAGCCGGTGGCGGTGCGCCGCCGCGTCGGCATGGTGTTCCAAAAATCCAATCCGTTCCCGACCATGTCCGTTGTCGAAAACGTCAACGTCGGCCTGCGTTTGAACGGCATTCGCAACCGGAAGCTGCTCGCCGAACGCACCGAACAATCGCTCCGCATGGCGGCGTTGTGGGATGAGGTGAAGGACCGCCTGCACGCCCCCGCCATCAGTTTGTCCGGCGGCCAGCAACAGCGGCTGTGCATCGCCCGCGCCCTGGCGGTGGAACCGGAAGTGCTGCTTATGGATGAGCCGGCGTCGGCGCTTGACCCGCTGGCCACGTCCAAAATTGAAGACTTGATTGTGCAATTGAAAAAGGATTACACGATTGTCATTGTGACGCACAACATGCAGCAGGCCGCGCGCGCGTCGGACTTCACCGCGTTCTTTTATCTCGGCGAACTGGTCGAGTTTGGGCCGACGACCAAAATTTTCACCAGCCCGGCGCAAAAACGCACCGAAGATTATGTGACCGGCCGGTTCGGTTGAACTATTTTAGGTTATGGAAAATTATTTTGAAGCGGGCTTGGACGATCTTCGGCAGAAATTGCTGACGATGGCCAGCCACGCCGAAACCGCGGTGAACCAGGCGCTGCAGGCGCTCGTCCAGCGCGATCACGACCTCGCGTTGCGCGTCAAGGAAAATGACCGCATCATTGACCAGTTCGAGGTGGAAATTGACGAACTGGTCATCCAACTGCTCACCAAGGCGCCGCTGGCCACCAATCTGCGCCTCGTCACCGTGGCGATGAAAATTTCCCAGAACCTCGAACGCATCGGCGACGAGGCGACAAAAATCGCCAAGCGCGCCCGCGATTTGAGCCAGGAACCGCCGGTGAAAATCAATCTCGACCTCCCGCGCCTGGCCCGGATGGCGCTCGACATGCTCAAGGCCGCGCTGGATGCGTTTGTCAACCACGACTCCGCCGCCGCCCGCGCCCTCATCCCGCGCGACAAGGAGGTGGACGCGCTCAACAGGGAAATTCACCAGACCCTGGCCCAGCACATGGTGGAAAATCCCGACACCATCGGCCGCTGCCTGCATCTGATGGTTGTTTCCAAAAGTCTCGAACGCATTGCCGATCACGCCAAAAACGTGGCCGAGGACATTGTTTATCTCTACGAGGCGCAGGATATCCGCCACAGCGGTGCGAAGAATCAGACCGCTCCCGCCACCGGTGCGTGAACGGCGGGGACTTTACACAACGGTCAGAAGATAAATCGCCACCGCCAGCCCGGTCAGCGCGAGAATGCCCGCCACCGAAAAGGCGAACACAGCGCCGTAGGCTTCCCGGAATTCCCCCCGGTCAATGGCCTGCACCTGGCGATGATGCCGGATGGCGGCCGCCACGTTGACGAGAATGCCGATGGCAATCAGTGTGACGCCCACTGGCAGCGAGAATCCGCTGTGCAGGTCCTTGGCTGGCGCTTTGTTCAAAGACAGCCACTCCTGCAAAAACAGGCCGAACCGCGCGACGACAAAGCCAAAACCCATGAGGGCAATGCCCGTCCGGATCCAGGCCAGGAAGGTGCGTTCGGCGGACATGTACGTGCGCGGATCGCACGGCGGAAATTCGCCGCCCGCGGGAGCCTGTTCGTCGGTGGTTTTCATGGCAGCCGGAAATCAATGGCGCTGGCGGAGCTTATGCGCCGCCCGCCGGCCCGTCAATCGTCCACTGCTGGTCCGCCCGGCCGCTTGCCTGTCAAAATAATGCTTGTCTTTTGCGCGGGGTCGGGCGAGACTTGTTTCGTCATTTGACGAAATAACAAATCATGCGCGAGTTCATGTCCATCACCAAGGCGCTGGCCGACCCGAACCGGGTGCGGATTCTGCTGGCGTTGCGTCGCGGCGAACTGTGCGTCTGTCAGATCACCGAACTGTTCGGTCTGGCGTTCTCCACCGTCTCCAAACACCTTTCCATCCTGCACCATGCCGGTTTGATTCAATCGCGCAAATCGGAGCGCTGGGTCTATTACCGGCTGCCCGGCAGGTCCGCGCCGGTGGCCGTGCGCGAAGCGCTCGACTGGGTGAAGAAATCCCTCGCCAAGACCGGCGAAGCCGTCGCCGACGCGAAGAAATTGAACCGGGTGCTGAAAACCGATCTCGCCGAAATCTGCCGCCGCCAGTGCCGCTGATGAATTGTCCAGACAAACCTTTATGAAAACGACCCCCACCGACACTCAACAAACCGTTCACGAAATGGTGCGCAAAGGCTACGCGGCCATCGTGACCAGTGAAAGCTCCGGTTGCCAGCCGCGTTCCTCGTGTTGCGGCGGTTCCAAGAAGGAGATGACCCCCGCCGAACTCGCCCGGCAGATTGGCTACTCTGCCGAAGAACTCACCGCGTTGCCCGAAGGCGCGAATCTGGGCCTTTCCTGCGGCAATCCCGCCGCGCTCGCCGCGTTGAAACCCGGCGAAAGCGTGCTCGACCTCGGCAGCGGCGCTGGCTTCGATGTGTTCATCGCCAGTCGCAAGGTCGGCGCGTCCGGCCGCGCCCTCGGCGTGGACATGACGCCGGAAATGCTGACCAAGGCCCGCCGCAATGCCGCCAGTTACCGCCAGCAAACCGGACTCAACAACGTTGAATTTCGCCTCGGTGAAATCGAGCATCTGCCCGTCGCCGACAACAGCGTGGACGCCATCATCTCAAACTGCGTTATCAATCTTTCACCGGACAAACCGCAGGTCTGGCGTGAAATCGCGCGCGTGCTCAAGCCGGGCGGGCGCGTTGCCGTGTCTGATTTGGCGTTACTGCGGCCTTTGCCGCAGGCCGTTCGGGAGATGGTGGAGGCGGTGATCGGATGCGTGGCCGGCGCGGTACTGGTGGAAGAAACCGAACGCATGGCGCGCGAAGCGGGATTAACGGATATTGTGCTCACAAAGAAATCGGATTTCCTCAAGGCCAAGGCGGATTGGAACGACCCGCTCTACCGTAAAATCGCGGAACATCTGCCAGCGGGAACCGAAGCTGCCGATTTTGTCACCAGCTTGGAAGTCAAGGCGCGCAAACCACGAGGGTGATAAGTAATAGGTGATGGGTGACAAGACCGAAGAAGCAACGCCTTTATGTCTGAAATCGCAAATCGTAAATCGCAAATCGCAAATCCGAAGCGCTTGGCGTTCTTTGAACGCTACCTGACCGTCTGGGTTTTTCTTTGCATGGTCATCGGCGTGCTGCTGGGCAAACTCGCGCCCGGTTTCACCGCCCAGTTGAGCCAGTTTCAGTTCGGCCAAGGCTCCCAGGTCAACGTGCCCATCGGCGTCCTGCTCTGGCTGATGATCTATCCCATGATGCTCAAGGTGGACTTCAGCGCCATCGGCGGCATCGCGCGCAAACCCAAGGGTCTGGCGGTGACGCTGTTCGTCAACTGGCTGGTGAAACCGTTCAGCATGGCGTTGCTGGCCTGGCTTTTCATGCAACATGTTTTTGCCCCATGGATTGACCCGGAGACGGCAAAAAATTACACGGCCGGCCTTATCATCCTTGCCGCCGCCCCGTGTACGGCCATGGTGTTTGTGTGGAGTTACCTCACCGACGGCGACCCGACTTACACGCTCGTGCAGGTGGCGGTGAACGATCTCATCATGCTGTTCGCGTTTGCACCCATAGTGATGTTTCTGTGCGGCGTGGCGCATGTCATCGTGCCAGCCAAAGTGCTCATCACCTCGGTCATGGTGTTTATTGTGATCCCCTTGACTGCCGGCTGGCTGACGCGCACCGCGTTGCTGAAGTCGCACGGCAAGGACTGGTTTGAGCAAAATTTCCTGCCGAAATTTCATCCGGTCATGATTATGGCACTGCTGCTGACACTGGTGCTCATCTTCGCGTTCCAGGCGGAAAACCTCACCACGCGCTGGTTCGCCGTGCTGCTGCTGGCCGTGCCGATTGTCATCCAGGTCTATTTCAATTCGTCGCTGGCCTACCTGCTGATGCGACGATTCAAGGTGCCGCACAACGTCGCCTCACCCGGCGCGCTGATTGGCGCCAGCAACTTTTTTGAACTGGCTGTGGCGGTGGCCATCACGCTGTTCGGCCCCGGCTCCGGCGCGGCGCTGGCCACGGTTGTGGGCGTGCTGGTGGAAGTGCCGGTGATGCTGTCCGTCTGCCACGTTTGCAATCAGTCGCGCGGGTGGTACCAGTCACGTGAAATAACCGTATGAACATGCAACGCCCAACACCCAAGTAACGTGGGTATTTTTGATTGGAAGTTCGATGTTGAATGTTGAATGTTCGATGTTTTCCCGCTTTATGAAACCAACTGTTCTCATTCTTTGCACCGGCAACTCCTGCCGCAGCCACATCGCGGAAGGTTTTCTGCAAGCGGCGGCGGGTGATCTTGTGAACGTCCAGAGCGCCGGTTCCCATCCGACCGGCTACGTTCATCCGCTGGCCATAAAAGTCATGGCCGAGGTGGGCATTGACATTTCCGGCCATCGCTCGAAACACTTGAAGGAATTTCTCGGCCAGCCGATTCGCACGGTCATTACCGTCTGCGGTAATCTGGACCAAGGCTGCCCGATTTTTCCCGGCCAAGTGAAACGCCATCACTGGCCGTTCCTCGATCCGGCCAAGGCGACTGGCAGTGAAGAAGAAATTCTGGCAAGCTTCCGCCGGGTCCGTGATGAAATGCGCCGGGTGTTTGCAGCGTATGCGGCTGGATTAAAGGATGCGGTAATTTGACGGTAGCACCTGCCTCTGGCGGGTTGAGTCGGGCGTCAAGCCCGGCTCTGTTCCGATAGCAACTGGTGGAACGTCTTTGAAACAATTCGGCGGGACGCAGAATTGAACGCGCCGGAGGCGGGTGCTACACCAACAACTGGTTGCCAGATTTCAATGGATGTCCTGCCAAAAATTCCACCGTGCCCATGCGCCTTCCGCCTTCCCGCTGCAATTCCAGAATTCGCAACGCGCCTTGGCCGCAAGCAACAACAATCCCGTTTTTGTCCGCCGACAAAATGGTTCCAGGTTCGCCGGATGTCTCGACCGCTGCCACTTTCCAGATTTTCAGCAGGTGTGGTTGGAGTTCACGCTTCAGCGTGACCTGCGAACGTAGCAAGCTAAAGCTTGAACTCCAACTCGTAAACGCACCCGGCCACGGGGTGAACGCGCGCAGCCGGTTCACAATCGTTTGCGCCGGCTGGCTCCAATCAATCCGCCCGTCTTCCTTTTTGATTTTCGGCGCGTGGCTCACGCCTTCGGCGGGTTGCGGTTTCACTTGGATTTTTCCGGCAACGTAATCGGGAATGGTTTGCACGAGCAGATCCGCGCCGAGTTGCGCGAGCCGATCATGGAGCGTGGCCGAATCATCTTCCGGCAAAATTGGCGTGTGCCGTTGCGAAACAATTGGACCGGTGTCCAGCCCGGCGTCCATCTTCATGATGGTCACGCCGGTCTCCACGTCGCCGTGGGCAATCGCCCATTGAATTGGCGCCGCGCCGCGATATTTCGGCAGGAGCGAGGTGTGGACGTTCAGGCAGCCGTGTATCGGCAAATCCAGGATGGCCGGCGGCAAAATCTGTCCGTAAGCGGCCACGACGATGAGGTCGGGCGCCAACCCGCGCAATTCGCTGATGAACTTTTCGTCACGGGCGCGCGCCGGGCTGAAGCACGGGCAGGCCGCATTGTTCCGCGAGCACTTTGACCGGCGACAGTTGCAGTTTAAGTTCACGGCCTTTGGGCCGGTCGGGTTGCGTGACGACGGCGACAACCTGAAATTGTTGGTCGCGCGCCAGCGCTTCGAGACTGGCGCAGGACAATTCTGCCGTGCCCATGAAAATGGTTTTTAGTTCTTCCATTGTAGCAGCCGACGTCAGTCGGCTCATTTTTCAGAAGAATGGAGCGGACTCACGTCCGCTGCTGCAAATTTTTGAGCGGTCAAAGTTTGACGACCTGTTTCAGGATGTCCAGAAACGTTTTCACTGGTGGCTGGTCGGTGTTGACGCGATGGACAAGTTTCCGGCCGTAAAAATTGATGACGGGCTTGGTTTCCTTTTCGTAGGTCTTGAGGCGCTGGCGGATGACCTCGAGGTTCGCGTCGTCGAGGCGGTTGTCTTTCATGGCGCGGCGTTGCATGCGGGCAATCAGATTTTCCCGGCTGGAGGTGAGATAAAACATGGCCACCACATCGAGCGTGTCGCTCAACATCTCGGCCTGTGGCACACTCCGGGGAATCCCGTCGAGCACCAGCGTGTCTTCGCCGGGATGAAACCGCCCGATTTTCGTGCTGGTGTCAATGAACTGCCGCCACAGTTCGATCGTGGGCTGATCCGGCACCAACTCGCCCTGGCTGGAATGTTCAAGGAAGGTCTTGCCCAGCGGACTGTCCGGACGCAGGCTGCGGAAAACGTCGCCGCAGGCGCAGTGGAAAAATCCGGGGATGACCCCCAGGTTCCGGCCATGCGTGCCCTTGCCCGAGCCCGGCGCGCCAAACATCAGTATCGTGCGATATTTCATGCTAGTTTTAAATTTTCAGTTTTGAGTTGTCGGTGGCAGAACGAAGGTCGTGGCTAAAAATTCAAAGCTCAAAACTCAAAACCAAAATCATGCGTCCTTGTGTTTGACTTGAATTTCCTGGATGTCGGCGAACGGCACCATGATCTCCTGCCGTCCCCCGCCTTGCTGCACTTCGAAATGCGCCTCGTTGGCGGCGATGCGGGTGATGCGTTGCACGGTCAGTGAGGCGCGCCCGGTTTTGACCACCAGCACCAGGTCTTTTTCGGCGGGCCGCCGGATGACACTGAAAAAATTGGAAAATTTCGTTTCGAAAAAACGGCGGTTGAACATGAACTGGCCGCGCTGGAAGATTTGGGCCTCCGGATGACCTGCCACCTTTGCCCCCGTTGTTGCCGCAATGTGAACGCCCCCCCCCGCAATGCTTTCCGCCACCGGCGCCGCGCCCGGCACGCTGAACGACTGCGGCTCGACCGGCGTCTCCGCTTCCGCCGGCGCGGTTTCCACGCGTATCGGCAGCGAGAGAAAAATCACCGGTCCCAGAATCGGCAGCACGGCCGACAACCCCATCACCAGTCCGATCGGTCGCGCGCGCACCGTGGCAATTTCAAAGGCGACATACAGGTTGGCTGCGTAGATCAGCAACAGCGCAATGAACCCCACGGACGAGGACAACAATGCGGCGATCAGGGATTTTTGCGAAGGCAGCTCCAAACGCGACACCTCCTGAATTTGCACCTCCGCACTTTTGTGCCGGACCGGCGGCGTCTCGATGAACGACTCGGCAAACGGCTTGATTTTCGGGTTTTGCGCCAGTTGCTTGAGCGTGTCCTGTGAAAACATCGGCCACACCACATTGGTGTAATTGTCGCTGGGCGTCCGGAGCGTGATGCCGGCGTCGTTGAACAGAACAATGTCGCCCGACAACGACGCGCCATCCGTCAGTTGAAACGTGTCGGCGCGGGCGGCGGCGAACCAGCCGCAAAGCCCCAATCCCAAAATGGTCCAAAACAATTTGCGCACGGGATTTTTTTAACAAAGCCGGACGAAAGGTGAAAGCAAATTTACGGGCGGATCACAGGTCAAAATATTCCGCGCGGATGCCCTTTGCATCGCAATGCAGAATCGCGGCGCTCCGGGTCAGGTTGAATTTCGGACGGCCCGCGTAGCCGGGATTGAAAAACAGCACGCCATTCAGCGTTTCGCAAAAACGCTGGTGCGTGTGCCCGAACACCACCGCGTCGGGCCGCTCGCGCGCGAGGCGCTCTCGCAGGTCTTCCTCCGGCGCTTGCGGGTGGACGATGTGCTGGACGAAAAATTTGCGGCCGGCGAGTTCAACGGCCCTGGCCGGGGCGTAGCGCCACTTCGGATCGTCTGTGTTGCCGGCCACCGCCGTGACCGGCGCGACGCCTTCCAGTTCCGTCAGAATCCACGGCAGTCCGATGTCGCCGGCGTGCAGAATATGGCCCACGCCCGTAAACCGCTCCGCGATTTTCGGGTCCAGAAAATTATGCGTGTCCGAAATGACGCCGATTTTCATGTGACAAGTGGCAGGTTACACGTGACATGAAACAGCGACATTCAAACTGGGACTGTAAGTCTTGTCACCTGTCACGTGTCACTTGTCACGCCTTGGCCTCCTCCGGCGTTTCCTCATTTTCGGGTTGTTCCGGGCGCACGCCCGCTTCCTTTTCCGCGGGCGATTCGGCGGGGGCGGTCAGTTTCATCGCCGCGACGAACAGGGCGGTAAACAGCCCGCCGCTCAGGAGCGTGTTGCGGAAGAATTCCCAGGTCTGCGGCCAGCCGCTGGTGCCCTTGATCAGCGCAATCAGCCAGCCCGTCAGATTTTTGGTGTATTCCGGGTCCTGGAATGGGTTGAACAGCCACGACGCGGTGTTGGTAATCAGGTAAAACAGCAGCGCGCCGAGCACGCCGCCGCCGAGCAGCCCGGCAAACGAGGATTGCGGCTTGAACCGCCGGCCCAGCCCGATGAGCACCGCGTAACCGGCGTAGTTGACCAGTTGATATTTCAGGACGGACAAATCCCACACCGGCCAGCCGTGCCGCCAATAATAGACATTGAGCGCGAGGTCCGTGAGCATCACCGTCCCCAGCGGCAGCCACCAGGCCCGGCGCCCGGTGAAAAACGCCCCCGCGCAAAACATCAGCGCATACACCGCGCTGAAACTGGGCGGAAACAGCCCCGGCCAGCGGCTCAACGCCACCAGCGCCACAAAGACCACCGGCAGCCAGCGATTCCACTTTTCGTTCACAACGCGGATCATACGCCGGTCGTTAAAAGATGACAAGCGAGCGGGCAACGACCGGTTCTGGGAGGCTGCAGCGACAGTTACAACTTTGTCCCTTCATGATACGGCTGTCCGGCGCGATAGAGTTCGAGCAATTGCTGGTTTTTTTTCAACAGATTTGTTTCTCCCGCCGCCTTCGCCGATGCGATGGCCGTTTCCGCAGTCCTGATGGCGTCATCGAATCGGCCGGCCTCGGCATAAGCCGCCGCCAGGGTGCCGACATAAACTGTCACTTTGTAATGGGTCAACTCACACGCGCGCTCGCCGAACGGTACCGCTTCAGCGCCATTGCGGATTTTAGGATCCTTGTCTGTGGCCAGCATATAGGCGAGATTATTGAGGGCTTCCGGTTGATCGGGGTTGTATCGAAGCATTTGACGAAATTGTTCAATGGCTTCCGGGATTCTTCCCTGCCGCACCAGGGCTTCGGCAAGCACCTTGCGGCCGTTAAACCCCGGCGCGATGGCCGCCGCCGCATACAGTTGTCGGATAGCCGCATCGGTTTTATCCTCTTCAAGCAAGGCCGAGCCCAGATTGAAGTACGCCTTGTAGTTGTTCGCGGTCACTGCAATGGCATGCCGGCAAAGAGTTTCACTGTTCCGCCAATATCGCAGTTGCCGGCTGGTTACCACCAGGCAGGCGGCCAGTAACACCGCTACGATTGCGGCGGCTGTAAATTTTGCGTGAGGCCAGCGGCCAACGAGTTCCTTTCCGCCCCAGACCAGCATTACGAATACGCCAATCAGCGGCAGGTACGTGTAACGATCCGCGATGGACTGCGCCCCCACTTGCACCAAGCCGATCACCGGCACCAGCGTTCCCAGAAACCACAACCAGCCCACGATTAAATAAGGGCGCCGCCGCGCCTGCCCGATCGCCATAGCGGTAACGAGGGCCAGCAACATGGCCGAGCCGGTCACCTGCCACTCCGTCCATGCCTGAGCGTGCACAATCCACCGGCCGGGATAGGGATAAAAAAAGGCGAGGTGCTCCGGCCAGAACATCTTGCCGAGATAACGAACATAGGAAACCAGGGCGTTGCCGGCCCGCTCGGAAATCGAAAGCGGAAGCAGTTCCATCGTGCCCGCGGCTCGTTGGGCGAAAAAGGTAACCAGGCTTGACGCGGTCGCCAGCGCGAAAAACGGCAGTTTTTCCAGCAGCAAGAGCTTGAGAGATGAGAGTTGAGGGACAGGAATTCGCAGGCCTGTCACCCGCCACTGATCACTGGTCATTCTTCCCAGCGGCCAGAAATCCAGCAGCAGGAGCACGCACGGCCACGTCACCAGCATCGGCTTTGACATCAGTCCCAGCGCAAAAAACAAAAGCGCCGTATAATAGTCGAGCGTCCAGCGTCGAGGGTCGAGGGCCGAAAGGGTCGAGGGCCGAGGGTCGAGCATCGAGGGTTGCTTCTGCTTCGCGCTTGGCGCGCATTTTTTCGCCCTCGATTCTGGACTCTCGACGCTCTGCTGCCTTTGTGCGTAGCGCGTGTAAGCCCAGATCGTGAGCAGTCCAAAAAACGTGCTGAGCACGTCCTTGCGCTCGGAAATCCACGCCACCGATTCCACGTGCAGCGGATGCCAGGCGAACAGCGCCGCCACCAGCGCGCTGGGCCAGATTTCGCCGGTCATTCGCCGCCACACCAGGAACAGCAGCAGCGTGTTGGCCAGGTGAAACAAAAGATTGACGAAATGATGCGCGCCGGCGTTTTTCCCGAACAGTTGAGAATCCAGCATCAGCGAAAGGCACGTCACCGGATGCCAATTGGAAGCCACCACCGCCCGGAACGCCCAGACGACGCCCGCTGGCGTCAAGCCCTGCTGCACGTGCGGGTTGGCCGAGACATAATCCGGGTCGTCGCAATTGACGAAGCCGTAATGCCCCACAGGCCAGTACACCACAGCCGTAATCACGAGCAGCGCAAGATAAATGATCCACTCGCGACGCATGGGTTGATGAGTCAAGGCGGGCAAATTCGCAGCGGCAACAAGTGGTTGTCTCTCACGCCGCCAGTTTAGTTTCCCAGAAACGAAAGACAAGTCGTTCGCGAGATTCGGGCAATGAGAGTGTGGTACACAGTTTATAATTTCGGTGGGGCGAGCGTCCTCGCGAGCCGCTTGTGGAACAACGCTCCCGCTTTGCCCCGGCTCGTCAGCAGCCTCGCCCCACCACAGCGAAGCATCATTCCCAGTGGGGCGAGCGTCCTCGCGGGCCAGGCGAAGGGGGGAATTCAGACTTTCAAACGCCTTGCACCATCAATAATTTCAGAAATGTGAACCTTCATCAGGACATTCAATTTCCTCAACGCCAAAATCCTTCAACGGGCGTCCATATCCAATTGGGCCAATCCAACATTGTTTTGCTGACCATTAACACCGAAAAGCGCGAACCTTGTTTGGCGAATGAAAGAACCCATCAGCTTCTTCGCCAGACTTGGTCAGAGGCGACGGCTTGGTTGGTGGGTGATTACTTGCTGATGCCGGATCACCTTCACCTGTTTTGCGCACCCAGAGATTTGCACTTCACCATTGAAACGTGGATTTCCTATTGGAAACGCGAATTCGCGTTGAAGCAAAAACGGCTCGCGGGGACGCTCGCCCCACCGATATGGAAATTTCAGTCACGCGGTTGGCATCATCGGCTGCGCGATGGTGAAAATTATTCGGAGAAGTGGATTTACGTGCAGGAAAATCCGGTTCGTAAAGGATTGATCAAACGAATTGAGGACTGGCCATTCAAGGGGCGAGTATTTGATCTGATTTGGAGCGGAAAGTGACTTCGCGTTGACGGCGCTTGGGTGGGCGAGCGTCCCCGCGACCCGGTCCGGTGGGTCAGTCGCAATTCTGGTGGGGCGAGCGCCCTCGCGAACCGCTTGGTGAACCAACTTCCCTCGTTGCCCCGGCTGGTCAGCAGCCTCAGCGCACCAAGACCACCCAGTGCCGCGAAATTTGTAGATGAAAATTTTCTTCTCGGCGTCTCTGCGTCATCCGCACTAAAATCTCCGCGGGTTTATGGAATTGAAATTGCGAACGGCGCCGTGTTTTGGCATAAACCAGCCTATGATGGACATACGACGCGTTCAATTCATCCTGTTCGCCGCAATCGTTTTGCTGACCGGGTGCCGGCAACACCAATCCGCCGAAAGCGCAACTCCAGCCTCGGCCCGGCCTCCGGCGCCGATGCGGACCATTGCCCGCATTCACTGGCTGGGCATGAACCATTTTTCCGGGGAAACCAACGCGACTCAGTTGCTGGCGGTTTTGAAGTTGCCCCAAACCCAGCGCCTCGAACGCCAAACGCTCGACAAGCTTTCCCTCGCGCCGTGGCCCCTGTTGCACCGCAGCCCTGATACCAATGCCGCCGCTCTGCTACAGCCGCTGCTCAATGACGCCGTCTCAAACGAATCCTGTTTGCAAATCCAGTGTGCCACCAACCAGCCCGGCGAACTGGTCTTTGCCATCCGGCTCGATGACCAGCGCGCCGCTTTGTGGCAGACCAATCTGGCGCGCGTCTTGGAATCATTGACGGGCATCCAACCTGTTCCTGCGGCGGACAATCGTTCCGGCTGGTCGCTCCAAAAACACCATGTCCCCAACCTCATCGAGTTGGTCCGCGTCGGCGGCTGGACGCTCATCGGCGCCGCCGAAGCCACCAACAGCCTGCTGGATGAGCTTGCGACCCGGATCGAGCATGGCCAGGCGCCGCTCGCGACGGAGAATACCAATGCCTGGCTCGTGGCGGACTTGGATCTCCCCCAAGTCAGCAGCGCGTTGGCGCTGGGATGGAACCTGCCCCAGGACACGCCCGAAATTTCTCTCACCGTGACGCGCGACGGCGCCGCCCTCCTGGCTCAAGGCAGTGCTGATTTTCCGGAGCCGCTGGCACCCGACCTGAAACCCTGGATCGTTCCGACCAACCTGATTGACGAAAAACTGTCCAGCTTCACGCTGGTCCGGGGTTTCCAAGCCGAACTGGCCTCCTCAGAAGTCTGGACCAATCTCCAAATCGGTCCGCCGCCGGATCAGGCCTGTTTCTGGGGCGTGTGGGGCATCCCCACGCAAAGTTATTTCACCGCTCCGCTTCCCGACGCCAGCAACGCCGTGGAGCGGCTCACGGATTTGGTGTTGCAAGACCAGCGCCGTTGGTTTGGCACCAACGGCCTGGCACGGTTTGAACGATCCACGAAGTTCAACCGCCTGGATTGGAAGGGCCTTCCCTACATGTCGCCGTTCCTGCGTTCCATCACCGTGAGCAATGACAATTTCGTCTATGGCGGTGGATTCCCGGCGCCACAAATCCAGCCGCTGTCGTTAGGCTCGGTGCAGGCGGCCTTGAGCCGGACGAACCTCGTTTATCACGATTGGGAAATGACCGGCCAGCGGATCGACCAATGGATTTTCATGGGCCAGTTTGCCCGTCTGGCTTTTCATAAGGCCCAGTTGCCGCCTGGTTCAGCGGGCCTGCTCTGGCTTCAAGCCATTGCCCCCAAACTTGGCGTCAGTGTGACCGACATCACCCAGACCGGACCCAACCAGCTCTCTTTTACCCGCAAGTCCGATCTCGGTTTTACCGGCATTGAGTTGAACCTGCTGGCCGACTGGCTGGAATCGCCGCAGTTTCCGCTCGGCCTGCACACGTTCGCGGCTCCGCCACCCACCGGGCCTTAGCCCTTGTCTGGAAAATGGTAGCCGCCGGCGTGAACCGGCTAATTATTTACGATTTGCGATATACGATTTACGCGCAGCACCAACTTGTCGAAAGGAATGTAAATCGTAAATCGCATATCGTTAATTCGGTCATTCGTGCAATCCGTGTCTAAAATTTTTCCTCTGCGTCTTTGCAGTGCTATGTCTAAATATCGTCGCGTCCTGCAAAGATTTTCCTGGAGCGCGGACAGCTTTGTCCGCAAGACACTAGCATTGGGAACGAAACGCGCGGACAAAGCTGTCCGCACTCCTTTGGTTGCGGCTTGAGCCGCGCTGTGTCTTTGCGTTAAAACTTCCCCGTGTTCGCCATCCCCAAAACCATGCGCGCCGTCGTCTATCGCGGCGTGAACGATCTCCGCCTCGAAACCGTCCCCGTCCCGCGCATTGGCACGAATGAACTGCTGGTGAAAGTCGCCGTCTGCGGTGTCTGCCCCACCGACATCAAAAAAATCCAGCACGGCACCGTCCCGCCCCCGCGCATCTTCGGCCACGAAACCGCCGGCACCATCGTTAAAATCGGCGGCAATCGGACGAGTCTCGAATTTCCCTCACCCGTCCTGCGGACACCCTCTCCCATCCGATGGGAGAGGGCCGGGGTGAGGGTCGGCGACCGCGTCGCTCTGCACCACCACGTGCCGTGTCTGGACTGCCATTACTGCCGTCATCGCGCCTTTGCCCAATGCGAAACCTACAAGCGTACCGGCATCACCGCCGGCTTCGAACCGGCCGGCGGCGGCTTTGCCGAATACGTCCGCGTCATGCCCTTCGTCCTGCCCGGCATCGTGAAAATTCCGCCCACAAATTCCTTTGAAGAAGCCGCCATGCTCGAACCGGTCAACACCGTCCTCAAGGCCGTCCGCCGCCTGAACCTGTTGCGCGGCGACGTTGTACTCGTGGCCGGGCAGGGACCCATTGGTTTGATGTTCACGCGTCTGCTGCAACTTGCCGGCGCGCGCGTCTTCGCCACCGACCTGTTGGAACCGCGTCTGAAGCTCGCCAAAAAATTCGGCGCGAAATGGACGCGGCTGGTCGAAAGTCGAGAGTCGAGAGTCGAGAGCCTGAAACGGCGCGCGAAACGCCAGGCACAAACCGCCCTCGTCCCTCGACCCTCGTCCCTCGACCAATTCGACGCCGCCATCATCACCGTTCCCTCCGACGCCCTCGTGCCTGAGGCGCTCGCGCGCGTCCGCGGCGGCGGCCAGGTTTTATTGTTCGCTCACACGAAGCGCTCCACGCCCGTCGAAGGCCGAGAGACGAGAGTCGAAAGCCGGGAAATGCACACGAAGTGTGAAGTGGAAACAGCCCTCGACCCTCGACCCTCGACCCTCGACCGATTTGTTGGCCCTCGACCCTCGACTCTCGACTTTTCAAGCATTTGCCTGGACGAAAAAGACCTCATTGGCAGCTACTCCTCCGATTTCACGCTGCAAGCCGAGGTCGCGCGCCTGGTCTTTTCCCGCCGGCTCGATGTCCGCCCGCTCATCTCCCACCGTTTTCCCTTGGAGCAAACCGCCCAGGCCGTTGCCTTGGCCGCCCACCCAACCCCTGATTCCCTGAAAATTGTCGTCACCTCCCCGTGGCAGCCGACGTGAGTCCGCTCCATCTCTTCCTATTGGAAGTTCCATGTTCGATGTTGGATGTTCGATGTTTGCCCTCCACGCCTTCGCCGTGAGGCCCTCTTTGGCAGGGCGAGGCTCCCGACGCGCCTTTGCCGTTCCCGACCCCCGCGAGACCGCCGGTTTCCCTCCGCGCCTTGACCGGCGCCCGATTTCTGATAACTTCGAGCCGATGGATTATCACAACATCATCACCCTTGAACCCGGCAAACGCAGCGGCAAGCCGTGCATCCGCGGCACCCGCATGACCGTCACCGATGTTCTTGAATATCTGGCTTCGGGCATGAGCCACGCCGAGCTCCTCGCCGAATTTCCCGATCTGACCGAGGAAGACATCCGCGCCTGCCTGGCCTTCGCCGCCGACCGTGAACGCAAGCTGGCCGCGTTGCCGGCATGAAACTGCTCTTCGACCAAAACCTCCCGCCCAACCTGCCCCGCGCCTTTGCCGACCTGTTCCCCGGCAGCATGCATGTGCGTCAAATCGGTCTGCGCGATGCCGACGACTCCGTCATTTGGGATTGCGCCCGGCAAAACGGATTCGCCATCATCTCCAAGGATTGACCGTTTTGCAGCCCGGAAAATGTTTCTCGTTCCGCGTGATGACCGACAGACCGCAACTCCGGGTGATGGCGCCAATCAGCGAATCGTCGTAAGGAATGGGCTGGTCGCGCGCTTCGGCCATCAGCCTTCCCCATTCCGCAGCCGCCGCTTCATCAAAGACGAAAATCGCCTCCCGATAATCCTCCAACACGAAATCGTAAACCCGTTCCAAGACCAACCGCGCCTTGGTTTCGCCTTTGAGCTCAATCCCCCGCCGCATTTCCGCCAGAGTTAATGTCGAAATGCCGATCTCGCCCCGATGCCGGCCAAACCACTCCCGGACGGGGTTGCCCGCCCGGTAGTAATCGCTGACCACGTTGGTATCAGCCAGATATTTCAAAACCGGCATGGCGGAACGTTCTCCTTCTTCTCCGGCTCAAACGAAAACCCCGCCGCCCGCAGCGCATCCAGGTGTTCCGTCAAATCCCGTTTGGGTCCCGCCCATGCCCGCTTGCGCGACCGCCTTTCCGGCGCTGGCTCAATCCACCAGCCGGCCCCTTCCCTTTTGACCAAGTAACGCGCGCCGGTCTGGACACCCCGAACGGTTAAGCGATTTTTGTTGTCGGCCACACTTACGGCAATCATGTGGGAAATCTCCCACGCCACCCTTGCCGTTTCAAGAACAATTTTATCCGGTGACGAGTGCCGCCATTGGATCCTCAACGTTGGTAGTTGAATGTTGAACGTTGAATGCGTTGAATGTTGAATGTTGAATGTTCGATGTTCAATGTTGAATGTTTCCCCTCCGCTCCACGCCTTCGCCCCGCCTTCTCCGGTCTTTAGAGCGGTTCTAGTAAAACTGTAGCCGTTCTTTGTCAGGCAAACCGCCGGCGGAGCGCGGGCTTCAGCCCGCTTCAACTTGAATTTGCATGACGACCTTGAAGCGGCGTGAACGCCGCGCTCCGGCTACAGTTCTATTGAAACCGCTTTAATCCCTTTGCCTCCTTGCGTTACCAGTTCCGCCCATGCGCGCAATTCGCCCAACTTCTGGCTTTTGCCAACAAAAACTGGTGACAAAACTGGTTACAAAACCAAAAAATCTCGTTTTTTTGTGACCGAGGTGACAGGTGAGCCAAATGGCATGAAAATATTCGCAAGTCGTTGAACACAAGAGTCTTCTTGCCACATGTCACCTGCCACCTGCCACTTGAAATATTTTTAAAAAAATCGTTGACACTTCCCCTGAATTTTGCGAAAGTGCTTGTACACACGGTAACAATAAAACAAAAAATCAATATGAGAACTAAAATACTATTAGCCTCAGCGGCCGCCCTCGCCATGGGTTTGGCCTCCTCAAACGCCCAGGTTTATTCCGCCAACGTGGTGGGATACGTACAGGAAACCTTGTCCCCTGGATTCAACATGATTGAAAATCCGCTGGATCTGGATGGCACGGGCACCAACAACACGTTGCAAACGACATTGGGAACCCAACTGCCGGCTGGGAGTTCAGTTTACGCATTTGCTAATGGTGCGTTTGCGAGTCCGTCTGCACTTTTTAGCCACTCCGTATGGTCTGGTGGTACAAATGCGGCTAATGCGGCTTTGAATCCTGGTGGCGGCGTTTTCTTAAATTTGAATAGCGCAAGTCCAGTAACTGTGACTCTTGTTGGAAACGTCCTACAGGGGAGTCTTTCGAATCCTTATATTTCTGGATTTAACATCATTTCATCCCAAGTTCCCATTGCTGGCCTAATCACCAGCACCTTGAACTATACGCCTACGGCTGGTGATTCGATCTATGTATGGAATGCGCCAACTCAGGGCTACAATACACCGTCTAGTTTGTATTCGCATGGCGCTTGGAATGTCCAACCGAACTTGGCCATTGGTCAGGCTGTGTTCCTTAAGTCAGCGTCCGCCACGGGTGGTCACTGGACAACTAACTTTGTAGTGCAGTAAACAAACAATGCAGAAAATAAACATAATTTGATACAATAACAACCTAAAACCTAAATAAACAAAAACTATGAAACGAAAAATACTATCTGGAATCATCGGAGTCGGGCTAGCGACCTGTGCGCTCGGTCAAGGCTTGGAACTGAACAATGCAGGTAATACCGGCAGTATTACTGCCACGAGCAATGGGCAGCTCTACAACGCCGATGCCACTCCGTTTAATGGAAACAGCTACGATGTTGGGCTCACCGTCTTGTTTGGCACCAGTTCCAGTAGCTTGACGCCGTACAATACATACTATCCTGGAGACGCAAATGGGAGCGGTTCATTCACTGGTGTTACTACCGGTCAATTCTCTGTTGGGCCGATTGGTGCGACGGTATTACCGCCCGGTGGAGTCGATGGGGGAACAATCTGGGTTGAACTGCAGATTTGGGACTACGATTCACCATTGGCTACGTCGGGGGGACATGCCCAAACTTATGCAGCTGCTCTTGCTGGTCTAGACCCGGTTGGGACGGTGCTATTCCAGCAGGTTCTCAGTAACCCGACCGGCATACCGCCCACACCTGCGACTGGCTTTACTGACATGCCGTCGCTCACGCTGCAAGCTGTTCCTGAACCGGCCACGTTCGCGCTGGCGGGTCTGGGCATTGCCTCACTGTTGGCTTTCCGTCGCCGCAAATAAGCGGATAGGGCAAGCAGATAGTATTTCGTAAAAAGGCTCCGAAGCAATTCGGAGCCTTTTTTTATTTCATGGTAGGGACGGCTGGCCCCAGCCGTCCGTTTCCTTTGGTAGGGACAGCGCGCTGCGCTGTCCCCGGCGGTAGAGCCGCCGGAACGAATCGAGCAAACCACACGAACCCCGTCCGGTTGCGCCGCTGCACGCGGCGCAGGACATCTCGGGCGAGATGTCCCTACCTCGTGCGACGTTCGCGCATGTCGGATGGTAGGGACGGCTGGCTCAGCCGTCCCCGCCCGCGTCGAGCGGGCGGAACGAATCCGCGCAAACCACACGAACCCCGTCCTGTTGCGCCGCTGCACGCGGCGCAGGACATCTCGGCGAGATGTCCCTACCCTGCGCTTGCACCCTCCGTTCATTCGTCACACAATGCCACATGGATTTGCCCCGGCGCAAAACCCTGCCGCATCAAGTCCCGCTCTGGATTGATCCTCAAAAGGAAATTTATTTCATCACCATCAATTGCCGGCCCAAAGGAGCGAATCAACTGGCCAAACCGGACGTGGCCATGCCCTTGCTGGACAGTGTGCGCTTTCGCAACGAGCAATTCATCTGGTTCGCCCATGTTTTTCTGCTCATGCCGGACCATGTCCACGCGCTGATTTCCTTCCCGCCCCCGGTTGCGCCGCTGCACGCGGCGCCTGGACATCTCGGCGAGATGTCCCTACCTAATCAGGTAGGGACGGCTGGCCCAGCCGTCCCCGCCCGTAAAGCGGGCGGAACGAACTTGCAGCAAACCGTGACTTCCTGGAAACGCTGGACGGCGCGGCAATTGGACATCTCGTGGCGGCGCGATTTCTTCGAGCATCGGTTGCGACACGAGGAAAGCCGGCGGGAAAAGGCGGATTATATCCTGGCCAACCCGGTGCGGAAGGGTCTGGTAAGTGCAGCCGCAGACTGGCCGTTTGTCTATTTTGCTGACGGCCAGCCTCCGCCATTTGAATGGTAGGGACGGCGCGCTGCGCCGTCCCCGGCGGTACCGCCGCCGGAACGAATTGGGAATTGCGCCCGCTTTACGGGCGCGGACGCCGCCGCGCGGCGTCCCTACCATAAGCCACGTTCGCGCTGGCGGGTGGCTGCCTCACAGTTGGCTTTCCGTCGTGCAAATAAGCGGATAGGGCAAGCAGATAGTATTTCGTAAAAGGGCTCCCCGAAGCAATTCGGAGCCTTTTTTTATTTGGTAGGGACGCCTGGCCCCAGCCGTCCCCGCCCGCGTCGAGCGGGCGGAACGAATCGCGCAAACCACACGAAACACGCGCACTGTTGCGCCGCTGCACGCGGCGCTCGGACATCTCGGCGAGATGGTCCCTACCCCAAAGCCAGGTAGGGAAAGCGCGCTGCGCCGTCCCCGGCGGTAAACCCGCCGGAACGAACTGGGAATTGCGCCCGCTTGGGGCGCGGACGCCGCAGCGCGGCGTCCCTACCTCATTCATACCCAAATCTCCGGACAAAAGGTTCCAGCTTTGCCAGATGCGGTTCGAGGTATTTCTGGTAATTCCGCCAGCGGCCCATGGCTGTTTTGAAGACCGGCTTGGTGACATCCGCGTAGGTGGGGGAACGGACCGTCTTTTGCCGGGCATGTTCGTCAAAGCGCAACACCCGCTCGTCCCACGCCACCCCCAGGAAGTCCAGTGTCTTGCGCGCCACGGCTTCCAAATCGTTCACCATGTCCTCGTAGCGGACTTCGAGCGAGGAATTTTTGAAGAGCGGCGCGAGCGCGGTCCACCGGCCCATCAACTCGGCATAATCTTCGACGGTCTGCTCCAGGCTGAGGCAAACCGGACTGGTCGGGGCAATGGAGTAATAGGGTTGCATGAAACAACTCAAGCAGACGTCGCGCGGGTCGCGAACCGCGATCAGCAGCTTCAGCTCCGGAAAGATGCGGGCGAATGCGGGAATAAACCGGGTGAGCGACGGGTTTTTATCAATCAGAATGCGGCCAGCCACGGGGCGCCCCAAAAACAACTCCACGCCCCGGAAATAGTTTTGCCGGCACTGGTTCAACACGCCAACCTGCGCGTGGTCGAGCATGAACTGCAACGGGGTGTTTTCCGGAAAACTGCCAGCAAGGGCGAGATGGGCGTAGTTGAGAAAAATCGGCGTTTCCTCGGCCGAAACGATGTCCGGGTGTGAATCCAGCACCTGTTCCAGCAGGGTGGTGCCGGAGCGGGCATGGCCGCACAGCACGGCCAGCCGGCGGGCGGGTTGGAGCGCCGGCCCGCAGTCCCGCCACGCCTGCAATTTGTCCGGGGTGAGCCGGGTGAGTGATTCTTCCACCCAGGCGCGCGCGGCCTGCGCGCGGGCGGCGATGGGGGGCGCATCCTCACGGGCCAGCGCTTTAGCTTCGAGCAGCGCGGCCATGGCTTCGTCATAACGTCCCTGGCGGTCCAGAATGGCGGCCAATTCATACCAGCCTTGCACGCGAATCACCCGGTCGGATTTTGCCAGGAGCGGGCGGAGCCGGTTTTCGGCCTCCACCAACTGTCCGGCCCGGCGGTCCAGCTTGGCGCGCAGGAGTTGGGCTGAAGCGCAAGCGCCGTCCTTTTGCAAGGCGCGGTCGGTCAGCTCGCCGGCTTCCTCCAGGCGCCGCAGGCGTTCGTAAACTTCCGCCAGTTTCACCAAGGCTTCCGGCGGGGCATCGTTTTGCTCCACGGCGCGCTGCAGCCAGCGTGCGGCCAATTCATAGTTGCCAAAATCACGGCAACGCAGCCCGGCCAGGGCGAGCAACTCGGTCTTCCGGGTCGTAAAGCGAAGGGCCTTTTCAAAACAGGCTTCGGCGGCGGCGGAATCGTAACATCTGCCATGGGCGCTGCCCAGGAGCAGCCAGACATTGGGATTGGCGGGGTCCAGGCGGCTGGCCCGTTCGAGAATCTCGACGCTTTGCTGGTGGTCGCCGCGCGAAGCCGCCTGCTCGGCGCTCTCCCAAAGGCGGGTGATGGAGCCTTGGGAGACCAATGACTGGCGCTTGAACTTCATGAATGCCGCAGAATCATAAATGCCACTGTTCCCGGCGCAAGCGGAAGTTGCTTGCCGGTTGCCGCACGGTCCCGGCGGGATTTGCGCTAACGGGCTTGGGCATTGCCTCGCTGCTGACTTTCTGTCGCCGCAAATAAATGAGGTAGGGACGCCCCGCCGGGGCGTCCGCAAATCGGACATCTTGGCAAAATGTCCCTACCAACAAAACTTCGGCAGGGACGGCTGGCCTCAGCCGACCACGGTCGTGCAGAGCCGGCAGAACGACTCACGCGAATCAACCGAACCGCGCTCCCCAGGTTGCGCCGCCGCTTTGTGATTGATAATCCAACAATTCGCAATAGATTAATAGGAGTCGTTTAGCGACGGAAATTTGGAATTCAAACAGTCAAATAAACTTCAACCAAAGCAGCACTATGAAACTCAACATTCTAACTTCAATGGCGGTGGCAGCCCTCACGACCTGTGCGTTTGGCCAGGACATCATACTCGACAACGCAGAAAACTATCCTGGTTACGGAAATCCTCCCTCCCCCACCGCGACGAGCGGTGGAGTGGTTTACATTGACGTCGGTGGCACACAACGTCGCTTTTCAATGGAAACACTTACAACCTTGGCGTGACGGTCTATGGCGGGCCTGATGCCTCAAACCTGAGTCTAATGGGAACCTTCACGCCGCTGAATGACCCAAAGGGTTACACCGGAATGACCTTCGGTGATTTCGCGCTTGGGCCGATTGGTTCTGCCGTGCCGGCGCCGGGGGTTACTCCGGGAGATTTAGCGACCATCGAATTGCAGATTTGGGATTATGACGATCCCAATGCAACGGGTACCTTCCAGACTTATACGGACGCCGTGGCAGAGAATGATTATGTGGGCACGGTGATCTTCCAGAATCCGACCAGCACGCTTCCGACACATCCGGTGCCGCTGCCGCCGCAGGAGTTATACGATATGCCATCGGTCGTCCTGACGCAGGTTCCCGAGCCGGGAATGCCAGCACTGGCGGGATTGGGTCTTGCCTCACTCTTGGCTTTCCGTCGCCGCCGATAAGCGTGTAATTTAACAGATAGTATTTCGTAAAGAGGCTCCGAATCAATTCGGAGCCTGATTATTGTTCCCCTTATCAGCCGTAGCAGCGGACGTGAATCCACTCCGTCTTTTCTCTTCTTTTCCTCGTGCGGAGAATGATCCGGCTCACGCCGGATGCTACAAAGTAGTGGCGGACGTGAGTCCGCTCCAGCTTTGCTTTTGAGAAAGATCGAACTGACGCTCGATGCTACGCCAGAATTGGTGGCCGCCGGCGTGAGCCGGCTCCATTGCGGGCGCGGCTTGGCCCCTCCCGTGTTGCTGCTGCGCGCGCCGCCGGAAGAAATCCCGGGGAGATGTCGCTGCCTCTGCCAAACGAATTGTCACTTCATTGTTTCTTGCTTTTGACCGCCCCAAGAGCATAATGGTTCTGTTTAGATCAGCATGGTCTAAAAAACCCGACTCGTTTTTATGAAACCTGCGTCGAAGTTCATCCTGCTCGCCGTTTTGGTGTGTGTCTGGCTGTTTGTTCCTGACTCGTACGCCGGCATCACCTTCACCACTTTAATTTCGTTCAACGGCACCAACGGCGCCAATCCCTCGGCCAATCTCGTGCAGGGACCGAACGGCAATTTCTATGGCACCGCGCCCAATGGCGGCGCGAACAGCAACGGAACCATCTTTGAAATCTCCGCCGATGGCAGCTTCTTCACCAACTTTTACGACTTCAGCGGCGGCAGCAATGGCGCGGCTCCCGTGGGGGCATTGATCATCGGCGCCGATGGCAATTTTTACGGCACCACCTACGGCGGCGGCGTGAGCAATTGGGGCACGGTATTTCAACTTTCGACCAACGGCGTTTTGACCAACTTGGGCCTGTTGAGCGGCACCAACGGCGCCGATCCGATTGTGGCCCTGGTTCAGGGCGCAGACGGGAGTTTCTACGGCGCGGCGAAGTATGGCGGGCCTTATACCAACGCCACACAGTACGGCAATGGGTACGGCACGATTTTTCAAATCACCACCAATGGCGCGCTGTCAACGCCGGTTCTGTTTGACAGCACCAACGGGGCCAATCCAGCCGCCTTGGTCCTGGGCAATGACGGCAATTTTTATGGCACGACCGCTTGGGGCGGAAACATCAGCGCGTACAAGCTGGGTTTCGGCGCCATCTTCAGGTTAAGCCCGGATGGGACGTTCACCAATCTTTACAAATTTACAGGTGGCAGCGACGGCGGCTTTCCTTACGCCAATCTGGTGCAGGCCAGCGACGGCAATTTCTATGGCGCTGCCTTCAGCGGCGGTGCTTACTCAGGGGGTGACATCTTTCGGATCACGCCGGAGGGTCAGTTCACAAATTTATATCCGTTCACCGGCCAAAGCGATGGTGCCTGGCCTTATTCCGCGCTGGTGCAGGGTAGTGACGGCAATCTCTATGGGACCACGTACAGTTATGGCAATTATCACGACGGTACGATTTTCCAGATAACCACCAATGGAAATTTGACACCGTTGATTTCGTTTTCGGGAACCAGTGGCCCCGCTCTGGGCGCGAATCCGCAAGGCTCACTGGTGCAGGGGACGGACGGCAATTTCTACGGCACAACCTACGGTGGCGGAACCTACAATGACGGCACCGTTTTCCGCCTCAGCCTTCCCCTGCCGCCGGTCTTCCAATCGGTTACGAAAACGGCGGGGACGGTGAAGCTGGTCTGGAGCACTGTGGCCAGCCAGACTTACCAATTGCAATACTCCACCACCCTGGCGCCGGCCAACTGGAACAATCTGGGCGGCGCCGTGGTGGCCACCAACGGAACGATGACGGCCTCCGATTCCCTCGGAACGGACCCGCAACGCTTTTACCGGGTCGTATTGCAGTAAGCGGCTTTCCAAGAGAAGAACCATAATCAAGGTAGGGACGGCTGGCCCCAGCCGTCTCCGCCCGCGCAGAGCGGGCGGAAACGAACGGCGCGACGTGTTGCGAACCGCACTTTTGCGCCGCTGAACGCAGCGCTCGGACATCTCGGCGAGATGTCCCTACCCAACAAACCCACGCAGCATCGCTTCGTTAACCCCGAAAACCGGAGTTGGGGAGCACACCCGCCTCGGGTGTCGCTGGACGCGCCTCGCGTCCAGCCGTTTCATGCCCCATGTTCTCCAGGACCTTCGGAACTGTTTGGTGCGCTCGAGGTTTCCCGCGCCGCCGTCGCGCTGGCGCGCTTTGGCGCGCCGCGGAAGGGCGCGGCAAACCGCACGCGGGGCGCGTGCACTCCCCCATTTCAACTCCGGTTTTCGGGATAATGCCATTTCGCGGTCGTCTTGGCGAGACGACCCTCCCAAGAGTGAAAAGCGCGGCACGGTTTATTTCGCCGACGTCTTCGCGGCTTCGATCAGATCCCAGAACTTGGGATTTTCCTGGAGGGCTTCGTCCTCGGCGGTTTTCAGGCCGGACCGGAAGTAGAAATCCTTGAGGGTGTGCCGGCTGAGAATCCGATGCACGAGCACACCCAAGTCGTGGCGTTCAAAATAGACGCGGTAATCACCGACGCGAAAACGGTGCAGGATGCGTCCGCCGCGTTCCAGTTTGCCAAATTCGTCCAGCTCCGTGCCGCGCACCTGTTGCGGCAGGCCGCGAAATTCACCCAGGATTTGCAACTGAAGTTCCTTGGGCATCCGCGCCAGTTCGGCGGCGCTCGTCGGCGTAAAGATGATTTGGAATGGAGGCATTTCGGTTGAGGGTTGAGAGTTGAAGGTTGAGAGTCAAGTCTTGGTTGAGGGTCGAAGGATCTTATTTCCGATTTGCGATATACGATTTACGCGCTGTATCACGTTGTCGAAGATGGGTCGTCAATCGTAAATCGCCTATCGTAAATTCTATCAGGCTCTCGCCTCTCGACCCTCGACCGCTTTTGGTAGCGCGTACGGGAATCGAACCCGTCTTTCAGCCTTGAGAGGGCCGTGTCCTGGCCGATAGACGAACGCGCCATGGGAACCATGTTACCGTTACCGCCAAGGACCTGTCAATGTCGGCGCCGCGATTAAGGACGGCTGCGACCTCATTATTTTTGATTTACGATATCCGATTTACGCGCCGCGCCCGGATTCAGAATGGATTCGTAAATCGTAAATCGCACATCGTAAATTGAATTACTCCACGTCTTCGCCCAACTCCACGTTCCAGTAGGCAAGGTCAATGAAGTGTTTCCAACTGTCGTGCCGGTGCAGGCTGAAGTTGATTTGCACAAACGGCCGCCATTTCGGACGCTTGGGTTTGCGGATGAGATGCAACCCGGCTTCCTGCGGCGTGCGATTGGCTTTCTGGGTGTTGCACTCGATGCAGGAGCAGACGATGTTTTCCCACGTCGTTGGCCCGCCGCGGTCGCGCGGGATGACATGGTCCAGGTTCAAATCCTTCCGGTCGCACAGCCGGCCGCAATATTGACAGGTGTTTTTGTCACGCTCAAAAATATTGTGGCGCGTGAACTTGACTTCCTTTTTCGGCAGCCGGTCGTAGATGAGCAGCAGGATGATGCGCGGCACGCGGATGCGGAAGGAAATGGCGCGAACCGATTCCTCATGCGGCGCGTTTTCCGAAATGTCGCGCCATTCGTCGAAATCAAACGTGCGGAAGGAGCCGTCGTCCCCGTCGAGGACCACCTGGGCGTGTCCCTGGAACAACAACGTGAGTGCGCGCCGGGCAGTGCAGACGTTGACCGCCTGCCACAACCGGTTCAATACCAGCACGTGCTGATTTAGCGCGGTGTTCATGGGCGCATTACAGGTTCGCAGGACGATACCAGAACCGGCGGGACAGGTCAACGCGCGAGTCGGCGTTGCCAAATCACGTTCGCTTGGGGTATTTTGCCAGCATGAAATGCCTTGTCGTATTTGTGGTTTTTGTTTTGGCGCTGTTGCTTGCGACGCCGGCGCGAGCGCAACAGGATCCCGATGATCAATACCTCATCATCTACAGCCTCATACAGCAGGGCGATACGTTCAGTAATTCGGGGGATCCGCGCCGGGCGTTGGACGACTATATCGAGGCGCAAACCGGTCTGCAGAAGTTTCACCAGGTTTTCCCCGATTGGTATCCCAACATAGTCAACTTCCGGTTGAGCTATCTGGCGGATAAAATCGCCGAGGCGACCGCCGCGCTGCCGTCAACCAATGCAGCACCGCCGACGGCAGCGGTTCCCGCGCCACCCGGCGCGCCGGCGGCGGCCACCGCCCAATTGGAGGCGCAGCTCAACGCGTTGCGCGGACGGGTCAATCAATTACGGACCGACAATGAACTGTTGCAGGACAAACTCAAGGAGGCGTTGGCAGAGCAACCCGCAACAGTGTCGCCGCGCGAATTTGCCCAGGTGCAGGAGCAACTCCGCTCCTTGATGAAGCAAAATGATTTATTGAAGGTGAGCCTCGCGCAGGGGCAGGGTGGCGCGGCGGGTGTGAACACCAACACTGTTGAGCAGTTGAAACAGGCATTGGCCGGGGCCAACCAGAAGCTGGCCGTCCAAACGGCGCGCGCCGACAAGCTGACCCTGGAAAATCAAGCTCTGGAAACGCACCTGCAATCGCTGCTGGCAAGCGCGGACGCGGCCGAGGCCTTGCGCCAGGAAAATGAATTGCTCAAGAAACAGGTGGCCAGCCTCAAGTCCGCCCCGACCGCGGTGGAGGAGAACACCAACACCATTTCGGAACTGGCTATGGACAAAGCGCAAATTGCGGCCCTGCAATCGGCGGCGGAAGTGAGCGCGCTGGAGAAAATGGCGCTCGAGGATCGCGTAAAACAATTGCAGCACGCGACACCGAGTTCTGCGTCAGCGGCGGCGGTGCCAAGCCAGGCGGAAAACGAGGCGCACATTCGTGAATTGGAACAGGAGTGCGATAATTTGCTGGCGCGGCTGGGCGACGCGAACAAAAAGCTTTACGGCCGCAAGGGCCAGGACGCGGCGGCGCAGATTGACGCGCTGGCGCAGCAGGTGGACACGTTACGCGCGCGGATCGCCGTGGACGAGGCAAAACCGATTCCCTACACGCCGGAGGAGCTGGCCTTGTTCAAGCAATCGGCGCCCCAATTGACGGCCAATCCCAACGCGGAGAAGAAATCCATTCGCGAATTGCCCGCGGGCACGGCGGCGCTGGTGGCCCAGGCGCAGAATTATTTTTCCGCCGGACAATACCACAAGGCCGAGGAGAATTATCAGGAAATTTTGCGGCACGACGAAAACAACGGGCTGGCGCTGGCCAATCTGGCCACGATCGAGCTGGAGGAAAACAAACTGGACGACGCGGATAAACACATCCAGGCGGCGCTCGCCCAAAGTCCGAACGACGCCTACAACCTGACGGTATTGGGCCGCATCCGGTTCGCCGAGGCAAAATATGACGAGGCGCTCGACGCGTTGAGCTGGGCGGCGAAACTCGATCCGCAAAATCCGGAAATAGAGAATTACCTGGGGGTGACCCTGGCCCAGAAAGGGTTGCGCGCCCAGGCGGAGACGGCGCTGCGCCGGGCGGTGCAACTCGATCCCAATTACGGCGCGGCGCACAACAATCTGGCTGTGATTTACCTCACCCAACAGCCGCCGATGGTCGAACTGGCCCACTGGCATTATGAAAAAGCGCTCGCCGCCGGCCAACCGCGCAATCCGGCCCTGGAAAAAATGCTGGCGGACAAGGGCGTGGCGGTGTCGCAGTGAATTTGTGATTTATGATTTTCGATTGTGTGGGCCAGGCTTGCGTCAAATGATAAATCGTAAATCATAAATGGTTCAGGCTTTCCACGAACTGACCATCGCCACGCGCGGGCGTGGCCTGCATGAATTCACCCAGGAAGTGGAGGCGTGGGTGGCGCAAAACGAATTGCGGGACGGCCTGCTGACGATCCATCTGCAACACACCTCAGCTTCGCTGTTGATTCAAGAAAACGCCAGCGCCGACGCGCGGCGCGATTTGGAGGCCTTTTTCAACCGGCTGGTGCCCGATGGCGACCCGCGGTTTGAGCACACGCTGGAAGGAGACGACGACATGCCGGCGCACATCCGCACGGCGCTCACGACTGTGAATCTGAATGTTCCCGTTCGGAATGGACGGCTGGCGCTGGGCACGTGGCAGGGGATTTACCTGTGGGAACACCGCATCCACGGGCACGCACGCCACCTCGTGTTGCATTTCATCGGCGAATAAACTGGCCAAGCCGTCCGGTGAATGGCAGGTTGCGGGGGCTTTATGCAAATCATGAGATTTCTGTGGCGCGCCGCGGTGGCGGCGCTGGTTTTGAGTTTTGTTTCCCCCGTCCGGGGCAAGGATAACACCAACGGTTTCTGGTTCGGCGGTCCGGAAATCTTTCCGATTGACCAGCAGATCAGCCTGTTGCACGCGGCGGATTTGACCGGCAACGGTTTGAACGACCTGATTGTTGCCGACAACCTGCTTTCAAAGATTGTCCTGCTTTACAATGAGACGGGCAACACCAACTGGGCCGCCAGCTCGCCTCCCGCGCAGCCGCTGGACATCAACCAATTGCCGCCCGGCTCGCGATTTCGCATTGATTCGCTCCCGGTGGATGAACATATCGGCGCGATGGTCGTGACCGACCTCAATGGCGATGGCCGCCCCGACATCGCCTTCTACGGCGATTCCCAGAACCTGGAAGTGATTTACAACGAAGGGACCAACGGCTGGAGCGATCCGAAAACCTGGTCCATCAAGGACGGACAGTTGAACCCGAACGCGCTGGCCGCGGGCGATTTGAACGGCGAAGGCCGCACCGACCTGGTTTTGCTGGGCGACAACGGTTCGCTTTATTATTTCGAACAGAAAAAGGATCACACGCTGGCTGATCCGGTAAAAATTCCCTATTCGGGCACGCCCAACGCCGTGCAAATTGTGGACGTCAATGGCGATGGAAGGAAGGATTTGATGCTGGTGGATTGGGACAGTCCGACGCCGTTCCGGGTCCGGTTCCAGGACAACACCGGCCAGCTTGGCCCCGAAATCTATTTCAAAACCCAACCCATCCGCTCGTATTGCGCAGACAACCTGACCGGCGATGCTAAAACTTACGTCGTGAGCATCGCCCAAAATTCCGGGCGCGCGGCGGTTTCGCAATTTGTCCACGAACCGGCGGAACATTTGTCCGGCACGCTGGACGGCGGACAATTTCAAATTTTGCCGCTGAACAAGACGGACGCGGCGCAGCGCGGCATGGTCTGGACCGATGTCAACGGCGACGGCCGGCCGGATTTGCTCGTGGCTCAGCCGGACAGCGGACAAATTTCGGTCTATTTGCAAAGGCCGGATGGTTCGCTCGCCGCGCCCCAAACCTTTCCCACGCTGGCAGGCGTCAGCCAAATCGCGGCAGCCGACTGGAACGGCGACGGCAAACCGGACATTTTTCTGCTGAGCCAGAGCGAAGGGGCGGTGGGGGTGGCCCAATTTGACAAGGACGGCCGGCTGCCGTTTCCCACAATCCTGCCCATTGACGGCAAACCGCTCGTGATGGCGGTCGGCGCGTTGCATCACGGCGCCAAACCGGTCTTGTGCCTCATCGTGGACAAGAATGGACAGCGTTATCTGGTCACGCGCACTTTTGACGGCAAAACGCGGACCCAAAAACTCAGCGAGAGTTTCACGGACATGCCGGCCACGATGGCGATTCAGGATGTGAATGAGGACGGCCTGCCGGATTTGGTGGTGCTGATTCCTTATGACAAAATCAAGGTGCTATTGCAAAAGACCGACGGGAGCTTTGACGAGGAGGACGTGGACCCGCCGGGCGGCGTGATGGCGCAGCCCTGGCTGGCGTCCGTGGATGTGGCGGGCGACGGCAAGCCGGAATTGCTGCTGCCGCAAAAGAATTTTGTACGCGCGGTGGTGTTGGAAAAGGAAATGCAGACCCTTGCTCCCACCAATCAGCCGCAATGGACGTTCCGGGTGCTGGATCAAATCAACGGCGCGTCGAGCGACTCGCAAATTGTGGGTGCCTGCACGGTTTCAATCGGCACAAACCGGACGCCTTCGATCTTTCTGCTGGACGCGCAGTACCAGCAGTTGACGCTTTGCCAACGGGACAAACTGGGGGTCTGGCGGGTGGTGCATAACCTTCCCCTGCCGGTCGGTGGGTTCAGCGGGTTGCAATCAGTCGCGCTCGGCGGCGCCAAGGTTCAAAGCGTGGTGTTTTCCGGCCAGAATGCCGTCGCGTGGATGCCACTGGCGGGCAAGGTCTGGAAGTTGAACGAATTGGACGGTTACGACACGCCGATCAAGAACGGTTATTTGAATGACGTGACCACCGGCGACCTGAACGGCGCCGGGCGCAAGGAACTGATATTTCTGGAGACCGCCCGGCATTATCTCGATATCGTCCGCTTCGATTCCCATCACAAGCTCGTGCCAGCCATTCGCTGGCAGGTGTTTGAGGAGCGCTCCTTCGAAGGCGCCGCGAATGCTCTGCCGGAACCGCGCGAGGCGCTGGTCAAGGATGTCACCGGCGACGGGAAAAACGATCTGATCGTGGTGGTTCACGACCGGATTCTCGTTTATCCGTGCAAATAGAGAACCAGTTGATCGCTTTCTCTCTTCGCGCTTTGGGAAGTTAACCCATCTTCCCCAGTTCGAGGAACCGTGAAAGCGATTTGTAGGCGTTTTTGAGCCGTCACGAAACGGGGGGCGCGGGTGCGGCGCAAGCCGGGTGGGCAGGTAAAGCAGCGTCAAGAACCCAGAATAAAACCTTTTCTGCTACTTTTTACGCGCGGCGGCGAGAAGCGCCTTGCGCAGCCAGTCTGCCTTCTTTTGGCCGGAATGACGCACAGCCGCTTCTACGTCTCGCGCTTCCTCCGGCGGCAAGCGAACAGCAAAGAGAACTGCGACGCCCTTTTTGGACAGCCGGGGCCGGCCCATTTTCTTTTTCATAAAAATTTGATTTTTGTTAACAAAAGTTCTTGACACCATTCTGACTTTCGTTAACATAAGTATAGTCTCAACATTCAGCGCCGAATTCTTGCCGGAACAATGCCCGCGCGTCCCTGGCAAGACAAGCTGACCAGAGACACCCGGCACGAACCGGGGCGCGCAATAAACGATTAGCGATGAATACACGCTCACTCAAGATCGAAAAGGATCGCGGTTCATTGCCATCTGAGCGTCCTTTTGCCAGTCAGAATTGCCGGCAACGGTTGGAGCAACCAAGGGAAGTCCGGCGTGAAACTGCGGGCACGGATGGCGAGCATGCCATGCCCGTGTTTGAACGCATTGGAGAATGCCTTTACCGAAAGGGGGGCGCGATTTACGCCCGTGTCCGCGTTAACGGAAAACCAACTTGGCGTTCGACCGGCACAGACAATCCAGGCGGAAGCCCGGAAGTGGCTCGAAAAATGGCGTGGCGAGAAGTGGATGCAGGAACACGGCATTGAGGCAAAGGGCATCGTGCTGCATCGCCAGCGCGTCACGGTGGGCGAATTGATGGACAGCTACGTTAGCGACGGGATGCGAACACGCAAGGGGCGTCCGAAACGCCCGGCCACACTCAAGACTGAGCAAGCCTGCTTAAAGCCTCTGCGGATGTATTTCGGAAGCAAACAAGCGGCGACAGTGTCGCTGGCGGATTGTGACGGATACCGCGATTGGAGAATCAGCGGCGGATTTTTCGCTGATGCGGGAACGGGTGAGATACGGCAGAAAAGGAAACGGATGCGAGCGGGTATGCCCAGCGTTGACCTGGAACTGACAATTTTGAGCAACGTGTTCAGTCTGGCCGTGCGGCGGGCGGTGCTGAAATCAAACCCCTTGGCGGGCAGAGGCCGTTACAGTGCAGCAGAGGACACCCGGCATTGCCGGGAAGTCGCGCCGACACCGGAAGGATTAAAGCAAATTGAATACTTGCTACGGGCACGGAATGAGCATGGCATGGCGGACGTGATTTGCTTCCTTGCCTACAGTGGATTGAGGATTGGTGAGGCTTTGCCGTTGGATTGGGATGCGGTGGATTGGGAACAAAAGATTTTGAGGGTCAAAAGGGAGAAGCGCGGGATCATGCCCTGGGTGCCGATTCTATCCGAAATGGAGGCTTTGCTGCGCGGGATGCGGGAGCGAACCACCTGCCACTTGCTATTTCCATCGCCATATAACCCGAAGATGCCGCGCGCTGGATCGGCGATCAGAAATCGCCTTACGGCGGCTTGCCGTGAGCTTGGGCTGGCGCATGTAACGCCGCACGGTTTGCGCTCCTATTTCGTGACGCAGGCACGCCAAAGCGGGCTTTCTGACGCGGAAATCGCCATGCTGATAGGCGATAAGACCGGCCCGGCAATCATCGCCAAAATCTACGGTGATGTGCGGCCTGATCATTTGTTCCAGCAAGCACAGCGAATCCGGCTGACGGTGCAATCCGGCCAGAACGGTGAGGGGCAAACGAGTAGTATCAAAAGTAGTAACACGTTTCCCGGTGTTTCGCCGTGTCCCATCGTGACGCCGGAAGGCCCAAATTCACACAATGGCCAGGTTTTACAAGGGGTTTGAAGCGATTTGTTGAAGTGAAACGCCCGTCGAGGCTGCTACGGACAATAAAAAAAGGCTCCGAATTGCTTCGGAGCCTTTTTACGAAATACTATCTGCTTTTTACCCTATCCGCTTATTTGCGGCGACGGAAAGCCAACAGTGAGGCAATGCCCAGACCCGCCAGCGCGAACGTGGCTGGCTCGGGAACAGTCATTACGTTCACAGCAGGCATGGCGCTAAGAACGGCTGCGGTTGTTCCAGGTCCGCCGCTGCTGGCATTGCCTAATCCCATAGTGAACGAGACAACAGAACTTTCAAGGGCCGCACTATAGGAAACACCATTGCCTGCCCAAGCAAACATCGTTAGCCCAACACTCTGCCCGCCTGTCGTGCCCTTTATGTAATATGTGGTTCCTGAATTGTCATAGATCAACCCGCCGCCTAAGAGCGAGCCATCTCCCGCCGCAGGGCCAGTTCCACTGGGACCAAGCAGCAGGTCAACAATGGTCGCCGAGCCATAAGAAGCCCCCAGACCTAAATCAAACTCCAAATTAATGTCTGAATTTAGCGGCGCGCCATTCAGGAAAAACAAACCACCGCTGGTGGCTGTCAGTGACGAATTGATATTTGCGGTGTTGTCAATTGCAAACGAACCGAGGTTACTCGGATAAGCAGGTGTGGTAAGTGAACCATCCGGGCCTACAACGCCTTGAGCGTAGAGACCCACCGACATGCCAAGTACGGCCGTTGTAAGTATTAGTTTTTTCATAATTTGAGTTTGTTAGGTGTTATTGTTGATTGTTTAGTTATATGTTGTAGATTTGTCACTGTACCACGAAGTTAGTGCTCCAAACATTGTTGCTGGAAGCGTTAAGGAACAGAGCTTGACCGATCGCCAAATTTGGATCACCAGCCCCCGACCAAGCCGTTCCAGTGTAGAGAGATGACGCGGGGAACGACTGAGATGAAACATTCCATTGATAGGCCTTGTCCAATTTTGACGGGTGGTAATTCAAGGCTGTATCAATGGCACCGCTCAATGGAACTTGAGAAGATACAATTTGAAATCCCGCAGTAATGGGAGTTGACAGCGAACCTTGCATGACATTGCCTACCAAGGTTACTGTTATCGGCGTGGTAGCGGTGGCTGGGATCTGTATAAAAAGACCCTGACCGGGATTCAAAGCGGCATTGGCAAGGTTTGTATTTCCAGTCCACTTTTGAGTGCCTGCAGCGTAAAGAGCATTTTGAAACCCACCCCCGCTAAACGCCCAAGCATGGCTTAAGTTCGGCAACTGTGTTCCAATAGATGTTTGCAACGTGTTATTAGTGCCGGTCCCGTCAACATCCAACTGATTGGCAATCAAGTTGAATCCGTTGGTCAACGTCAGATTGATGTATCCGACGACGTTGGCGGAATAAACTTGCGCGTTTGAGGAGGCGACGCCAAAGGCCAGCGCCACAGCTGAGGCTAATAGTATTTTAGTTCTCATTTGTATTTTGTCTGTTTACCGTATGTGGCATCAATGAAGTTAAGGAGTTGTTCAAATTCCTGCCGGTGCACAAGTCGGCTGAGTAGTATCAAAAGTAGTATTACGTTGCCTGACGCTGTGCGAGCGCGACGCGGCGGGTGTCTGGCAGGTCAAACGCAACGTGGATTTGCCGGTGGCTGATTTTAATGGCCTGCGATCAGTATCCCTCGGTGGGCCGAACATGCAGAGCATCGCGTTTCTCGGCCAGAATGCCGTTGCCTGGATGCCGCTGGGCGGCGAAGTCTGGCATCTGGAAGCGCTTGATGGATACGACACGCCCGTCAAAGACGGTTATTTGAATGACGTGACCACCGGCGACGGGAAAAACGATCTGATCGTGGTGGTTCACGACCGCATTCTGGTCTATCCGCAGGAATGACAGCGGTCAATTCAACTGCGGCGGACGCGGGGTGAAGAATTTGAACGACAGCCCGTTGACGGTCGCATCGCCGCCATAGACGCTGAAATAAAAATATTTGGAAACCTTGTCGTAATCCGGCAACAGCGAGAAATCCATCCATTGGCTGAAGTTGATGGCCGAGGGAACCATGGGCAGATTGGCCAGCGGGATGCGAACGCCGGCGGGTTCGCTTTTCAAGGTGGCAAACAGCATCCGCATGAGTTCGCGCTGGTTGTCGTAACCGAACAGACCGTTGCCGGCGCCGCCGACGCGTTGCGCCGCCTCAGCCAGTCCGGGGATGCCGCGCAGCGGCTGAACGTGGCCGGTGTCGCTGCGCAAATAATTTTCCAGCAGCGAAACGTCGGTCGTCAGGGCCACGTAGCCGCCGCTGGCCGCGCAGTAAAGGGAGCGCGAAACCGGCTGGGCGCCGCCTGATGCGGATCGAGGAGACAGGGGAATCGTGTAGATTTTTCGGCCCAAGAAAACGCGCGGGTCAGGCGCGCTTTGTTCCGATGGCATCATGGATCCAATGCCGTTGATGGCGAGGGCCGCCTGATCGGGATTGGACGCGGCAAACAGGAACAGGGATGGGGCGTGGTTCAAATCGGCCGGGGCGTTTCCTTTGGGTGCCATTTGATAGTTGATGAAATCGTCGCCAAGGTTGGCGAAGAGATTCCGGCGAACGTCAAAGGTCGCGTCTTTTTGCTGCGCGGCGGCATTGGCAATATCGAGCAACGAATTGAGGCTGTTGAGCGCGGTGGGCGAAATGTTGCCGAGCATTTTTTGCAACGCGTCCCAGTCCCGCCGTCCGTCAATCCGCCAGCGGAAGAATTTCACCGCGTCGGCGGGCACAAACCCGGGCGGGTTCGCGTCTTTTGGCGCGGCGGCAATCATTTGGAGCATGCCCTGCCGGTCTGCCGCCGGCACGGACAGGAACAAATTAAACTGGGCCCCGCGCGGGATTCATAATAGCTGAAGCTGACCGATCTCAAGCCGGTCAGACCGGAGGCGTCGAGCACTTGGTTCCAAGGAATTTGTGGCAGGGGACTGGGCGCCTCGGGGTTCGGTTGTGCCTGCGGAACGCGTGCGAGCACGTCAAAATAAGTCTTGGCGTTGAACCAGCCGTAATACAGCGGCGCGCCGTGAAACTGCGCGGGACGGTCGTCCGCAAAAACCGGGTTGTCACTCAACGGCGGTCGCGCCCCGCCCGTCAGCCGCGCGACGACGGGTTCAACTGCCTTGATGGAATTGCCGGCAATCAGCAGGGATTCAAACTGGCCCACGACCAGTTCACCAGGCTTGGGAAGCCTGGTTTTCCGGCCCAATTCCTGAATCGGCTGGCTCTGGGGAAACAGGGCGGCGAGCGTTGGCGGAATGTTATTGCTCGCCAGCGGCACCACGGAAAATGAAATGCCCCGGATGGTTTCCGTGTGAATTGGCCTGCCGGCTTCCCGCCATTTTTGCCGGAGTTTGGCCAGATTAGTTGACAGCAGCGTGCTTTTGCCTTTGGCGTCGAGGAGCAACAAGACGCCGGGCGGTGGACTATCGTCGCCGCTGTTCCACCCGTTTTGGGTGACGGCAAAAGTCAACTGACCCTGCGGCAATTCGGTGAAGTCACCGAGCTTGACGCCCAGGTCGCGTTCGAGCGGCGCGATGAGATTTCCATTCCAATTGGCCATGAATTTGTCTCGGAATGGTTTCATCGCCGGGTCTTTCCAGAACTGCCACTGCGGGGACTGGTGCGCGGCGGCCCGCAGCGCGGCAAAATCGGGCACGGTGAGGACCAGCAAGGTGTCTTCCGGCAGCAAATTTTCCGCGGGCGGAATGGCGGCCCGCAGGGACATGACTGGGGCCAGCAACGCCACCCAGCCGGCCAGAAGAATTCCGGTGGCACGTTGGCGCGGGAGACGGAAAAGGAACGCGATCATAATCAGCGGTTAGTCGGCGGCGGCAGACATTGCGTCAAAAATTGCCGTTCATTCCTTCGCGGCTTTCTGGATCAGGTTGCTGGGCGGCGGCAGATAGCGATAGGGGCTGCCGGGGTTGTCGGTGGAATACGCGAAGGCGTCGCGGTGATCGAGAAAATTTTTCACCAACTCGACCGGAATGGCAAAGCCCAAGCCCTCGCCGAACATGATTTTCATATTCGTCACACCGACAACCTGGCCAGCGAGGTTGAACAGCGGCCCGCCGCTGTTGCCGGGGTTGATCTGCGCGGTCGTCTGCAGATAAAGCTGGCCCTCCAGTTCGCGCGTCTTGGTGCTGATGATGCCCGAGGTCACCGTGCGCTCCAGTCCCATCGGGCTGCCAATGGCGAAAACCGGGTCGCCCACGTTCAGCGTGTCCGTGCTGCCGAGCGTGACGTATTTGAATTTGGGCGCGTTCTTGTCCTCGATCTTCAACAGCGCGAGGTCTTGAAATTTGTTGATGGCCACAATGCGCACCTTTCGATAGGTCTCATGATCGAGCTGGCCGTCCACGTGCCGGTAAACCTCGACGGTGATTTCCGTTTCCCCCTGGATCACGTGGAAGTTGGTGATGAGAAACCCGTCGGCGTTGATGAAAAAGCCCGAACCCAGACCGCTGGGCGTGCGCACCTGCACAACCGCCTCGCCGATTTGTTTGACCAGGTCGCGCACGTCGCCCGGCGCGGCGGAGTGCTCCCCGTCGGTGTGGTAGAATTGCTCCGGCGCGTTGACGTTCACCAGCGCGCCGGTGGCGGTGGTCAGCCGGGCCGCCGGGTTGCCGGCCTGGGAAATATTAACAATGGCGCTGCGCGGCACAACCAGCACCGTGTAGCCCACGTCCACCACCACATCATCCGGCTTTTCCACAAGGATTTTGCCGGTGACGGCGTCGTTACCCTTGAGTTGAATCGTGTCGGCCACCGCGACGTTCAGGCCGCAAAAAAGCAGGGCTGACAATAAAAGATGTTTACTCAACGACATTTTGGGAAACTAACGCAACTGTGGGATTTTGACAAGCGCGGTGGGCCGGATTTCGCAAAAATAACCATTGCTACTTTCAGCGGGTTTGCTATGTTCACACTCCTTTTCGCCGGTAACGGCGGAGGGAAAACGGCCCTGAATTTCCGCCTTCGAGTGAAGGGGGAGGCCATAACAACATCAAACTTAATCCCGTGTTCCGCGGGATGGTTCGTCATCGCACAGCGGGACGGACTTTCAACCAAAGGAAACCTGTGCTTAGCATTGGCATCAAAGAATTATTGGAATCCGGTGTTCATTTCGGACACCAGACGCGGCGTTGGAACCCCAAGATGAAGCCGTTCATCTTCGACGCGCGCAACGGCATTCACATCATTGACCTCAGCAAGACGCTCGCCCAGCTCGAAGTCGCGTGCGACTTTTTGTCCGGAACAGTTCGCAAAGGTGGAAAGGTGGTTTTTGTCGGCACCAAAAAGCAGGCGCAGCAATGCGTCAAGGAAATGGCCGCGGAATGTGGCCAGTTTTACGTCACCGAGCGCTGGCTCGGCGGCACGTTGACGAATTTCAAAACCATCAAACACTCCATCGGACGCCTCAAGGAAATCGAAAAAATGGACGCCGACGGCACGCTGGCCCAGTACGGCAAACAGGAACAAGCCGTCATCCGGCGCGAAGCCGGCCGGTTGCAAAAGTATTTTGACGGCATCCGCGCGATGGACCGGATTCCCGCCGCAATGTTTGTTGTGGACATCAAACGCGAGCACAACGCCGTTGCCGAGGCGCGCAAGCTCAAGCTGCCGATCATCGCGCTGGTAGACACCAACTGCGATCCCGACCTGGTGGATTATCCCATCGCGGCGAACGACGACGCCATCCGTTCCGTGCGCATGATTCTAGCCACGATTGGCCAGATCATCACGCAGGCAAACGCCGAATTCGAGACCAAACGGGCGCGCCGGCCCGCGGCGGAAGAAACCGCTCCGGCCGAAGCGCAGGCCGTCGGAACGGCACCTGCCGAAACCGCCCCGGTTCCCTCCGAGGCCGTTCCTCCGCCGCCGGCTTGATTCCGGCCGCTCTCAATGTTCAACCCTCAACTCTGAACCAAATTTGTATGGCCGAAATTAATTCTGCTGACGTTGCCAAACTCCGGGAAATGACCGGAGCGGGCATGATGGATTGCAAGCGGGCGCTCGTCGAAGCCAAAGGCGGCCTTGATGTCGCCGTGGAAATTTTGCGAAAAAAGGGTCAGGCGACCGCCGCCGTGAAATCGGCCCGCGACGCGAAGGAGGGCGCGATTGCCCAATACATCGCGCCGGGCGGAAAACTGGGCGTGCTCGTGGAGGTGAACAGCGAGACGGATTTTGTCGCGCGCAATGAAACCTTCCGCGCGTTTTGCGAAGAGGTTGCGAAACGTTACGCGACGGAGGCCGGTCCGAATCTCGAAGCGGAACGCGAGGCGATGGTCGCCAAGATCCGTGAGAACATCAAAATCGCCCGGCACGCGAAAATGGAGGTCAATGGCAACGGACTGATTGCCGCTTACATCCACACTGGCGCGAAAGTCGGCGTGCTGGTGGAGGTTGGCGCCGGCAAGGCTGAAACCGCCGTCAAGGAAGAATTCAAACAACTCGTCAAAGACATCACGCTGCAAATCGCGGCGGGCCATCCGCACGTCGTTTCCCGCGAACAGGTCCCGGCGAACGTCATCGCCAAGGAACGCGAAATCGCCTCACAATCAGACCGGTTGAAAGGCAAGCCGGCGCAAGCAATGGAGAAAATTCTGCAGGGCGTTCTGGAAAAGTTTTATCAGACTTACTGCCTTGTGGATCAGGGGTTCGTAAAACGGAATTCCGAGGTGAGTGTGAAGGAACACGTTGCGCAAACCGCCAAACAGCTTGGCGACGAAATCGCCATCCGCCGGTTTGTACGATTTCAGGTGGGTGAAAGTTCAGCAACCTGACGAAATCAAAGCGCGGGGAACATCCCTCCGGCTTTGGTTTGACGATTCGTTGGCGGGCTGTTAATAGTTCCGGGTGATGCCTCACGCGCGTCCATCCAGATGACCACCGCCAAACGCCCTCAATTTTCCCGCATTCTCCTCAAGCTCAGCGGCGAGGCGCTGGGCGGCAAAAGTGGCGTCGGAATATGTCCGGAGGGGGTGCACCACATGGCGGCGCAAATCCGCGAGGTGCGCGATCTCGGCGTGCAGGTGGTGGTGGTCGTGGGCGGAGGAAATATTTTCCGCGGGTTGGCGGGCAGCGAACGCGGCGTCGAGCGCGCCACGGGCGATTACATGGGGATGCTGGCGACGGTCATCAACGCACTGGCGTTGCAGGACGCGCTGGAGAAACTCGGCGCGCCCACGCGTGTGCAGAGCGCCATTACCATGTCGCAGGTTGCCGAGCCGTTTATCCGCCGCCGAGCCGTGCGGCATTTGGAAAAAGGCCGGGTGGTCATTTTTGGCGGCGGCACGGGCAACCCCTATTTTTCGACGGACACCGCCGCAGCGCTGCGCGCCAATGAAATCGGCGCGGAGGTTGTGTTGAAGGCGACGAAAGTGGACGGCGTTTTTGACAGCGACCCCAAGAAAAATTCCAAGGCAAAACGCTTCGCCAAAATCACCTATCTTGAGGCGCTGCAAAAACAGCTCAAGGTCATGGATTCCACGGCTTTCTCGCTTTGTATGGACAACAAAATGCCCATCATTGTTTTCGATTTCTCCCAGCCGCATAATCTTCGCCGTGTGGTCATGGGTGAAAAAGTGGGCACGCTGGTGACGGGATGACGCGGCAGGAGGCAGGCAAAGTCCTGACGGCCGTAAGTATTTCCCTGATTGCAATTTCAAGGAAATAGGCGGATTGATGTCTTATGAGATTCGCATCTCGCCAGGATGCGGGCCGTGAATTGGGACAACACCTGCATGAGCAGGAGGTGGAGGTTGACATCGTACTGGGGTTGCCGCGGGGCGGGGTGGTGGTCGCCGCCGAGGTGGCGCGCTGGTTGCAACGGCCACTGGACGTGCTGGTGGTCCGCAAGATTGGGCATCCGTGGCATCGCGAATTCGCTGTCGGCGCGCTGGCCGAGCCGGATATTGTTATTGTTGACGAGGCAACCTTGCTGGAAGTTCCTGCGCCGCGCGATCAACTGGACAAAGTGGTCGCGGAGGAAATTGCCCGTTTGAACGAGTATCGTTCTCACTTTCACGGTTCGGATTCGCCGGCGCTCCGGGCCAAGAGTGTTTTGCTCATTGACGACGGTTTGGCAACAGGCGCAACGGCCGAAGCGGCCGTGCTTTCCGCAAAACGGCAGGGCGCGTGCCGGGTGACGATGGCTGCGCCGGTGGCCTCGACGAGTGCGGTCGAGCGATTGCGGCGCGTGGCGGACGAAGTGGTGGCGTTGGTTGTGGACCGTGGTTTTGAAGCGGTTGGTCAATACTATGAAGAATTTTCCCAGACGAGTGATGAAGAGGTCATCGCCCTGTTGCACGCCGCCGCGCCGCGGCGGGAATGAAACTGCTGCCGGCGCTTTGTTAAATCAATATGCCTGAACTTCCCGAAGTTGAAGTGCTCGCGCGCCACCTGCGTCCGTTGCTGCGCGGCAAAACCATCCGCAGTGTGAATGTAAGGCGTGCGAAGGTTCTGGCGCCGACTTCACCGCGAAAATTCAGCCGCACTTTGCTTGGCGCGAAATTCACCGGTTTGTCGCGTCGCGGAAAGTATCTGCTGTTTCAACTTGATGGCAGAAAAACCAGCAAGCCGGTGACGTTGCTCGGCCATTTGGGTATGACAGGGCGGATGTTTCTGGCCCGCAAGAACATGCGTCTGCCGGCACATGCGGCGGTGGTTTTTGATTTGGGTGGTGAAAAATTCATCTACGAAGACACGCGCTATTTTGGCCGGCTGACGCTGGATATTTCGGCGGCGGCAAAATTAGGGCCGGAACCTCTGGACAACCATTTTCAACTGGCGACGTTCGCGCAGGCGTTAAAACGTTCCCGACAGGCAATCAAAGTCAAATTACTGGATCAAACATTCGTGGCCGGCATCGGGAACATCTACGCCAGTGAAGCGCTGTTTCGCGCGCGGCTTTCACCCAGGCTGGCGGCGAACAGGCTGACGGTCGGACAAATCCAGCGACTTTGGCGCGCGATTCGTGAGGTTCTGAGCGAAGCCATCCGATGCGGCAGTACCGTTCCGTTAAATTTTAGCGGGGACAAATCGGACGGACATTTTTATTTTGGCCGCGCGCCGGGCACGCCGGATTTTTACGAGGAACGGTTGCGAATGTACGATCGGGAGGGACAATCTTGCCTAAATTGTTGTCGTCCGATCAAACGCATTACGCAAGCGGCCCGGAGCACGTTTTATTGTCCACATTGCCAACGTGTATGACGCGAAACCCAAAAGGAATCCGTTTGACGCAACGTTTGGCGGTTTGTAAGCTCTATGCTCTTTGGGTTCCAGAGTAGCTCAATGGTAGAGCAGCCGGCTGTTAACCGGCGGGTTGCAGGTTCGAGCCCTGCCTCTGGAGCCATTTCAAAATCCCTTATTTTTGAGGGGTTTTGAGCCAGTGGCAGGTCGAAAAAGGCCAAAGTGAGGGGGAAAGTGAGGGGGAAAACGCCTTTTGCAGCGTCACTACTGCATAATGGTGAGAATGGTTCACTTACTGTCCCCATACTAATTTCAGGTCTGAATCTCGGTCGCGGTAGCGTTATCACGCTATGAAAATGAGATTCTGGTTATGGAAACGGAACGGCGTTTATTACCTGCAAGACGCCGAAACACGACAAAAAGAAAGTCTGCACACGCGCGACCGCGCCGAGGCCGAACGCATCCGCAATGCCCGTAACGACGCCACCAATCGTCCGGTTTTGGGCATGGCATTGGCCAAAGCCTATTTGACCGCGCATGATGCGGAGATTGCCAAACGAACATGGCAGGACGTAATTGACAATTTTTGCACTCGCGGCAAGGAGCAGACACAAGACCGGCGTAAGCGAGCCTTTCGCAGCAGATGTTTCGACCACATCCGCCCGCTCAAACTTATTGAAACGAGTGCCGATGACTTTTTCGCCGTATTGGAGGACGGCGGCGTCATGGCGCACTATCTCTTGCGCTGCCTGCATAATCTGGCCGAAGGGCTTGGCTGGCTGCCGTGGCCGGTATTGGCGCGCAAACTGTGGCCGGAAATTCACACCAAGCCAAAACGCGGCATCACGGCGGAAGAACACGACCGGCTTATTTCCACCGAGAAGAACGCCGAGCGGCGGCTGTATTATGAATTGCTTTGGGAAATCGGCGCGGCGCAAACTGATGGAGCAAGTCTCACAGCGGAAAACATTGATTGGCAAAACCGAATTCTGTCTTTCCGCCGTCGCAAGACCGGCCAACTTTGCACGCTCAAAATCGGCTCGCGCCTGGAACGTCTTTTGAAAAACTTGCCGACCGAAGGCGCATTGTTCCCGAAAATTTCGACGTGGAAAGACAAAGACCGCGCCGCCGAGTTTCGCCGCCGCTGCCGCATCCTGAAAATTGAAGGCGTCAGCTTGCACAGCTATCGCTATGCGTGGGCGGAACGGGCGAAAACCGCCGGTTATCCCGAACGGTTCGCGCAGGAGGCATTGGGGCACGGCAGCAAAGCGTGGACGCGGGCCTATTCAAAGAACGCTAAAGTCATTCTGCCGCCATTGGAGGAATATGAAGATAAAATCATTCAACAGCATCCGCTAAACGGCGAGCGGAGCGCAGGCTGGAAAACGGGGATGAGCGTTTGAAATCATTCTTCATTGGCGGCGCGTCTTGATTGTGATCATTGCGCGCCGCTTTTTGTTTCTGATTGGCCTTGCGCCAGTAATCAGCGATGCAATCGCAGGCTTTCGCCAGCCACTTTTCGTCACGGCGCAATTCTTCAATGCCGACCACGGAAAAAAATTTAACGCCGGCAATTGTCGGATGACCGAGCGGTTTTATTAAACCGTGCGCCACCAGAATCGGAACTTCGTGAATCGAAAACCCCAAGAGCCAGGCCGCTTCCTCGACGCGCACCCGCGCCGGAAGCGTTTTGAGGTTCAAGAATTGTTCAGCTTGCGAGTTCATACGTTCTGCCCCATTGCCTGCCGGTGCAACATTCTTCGCGTCATTCTTTGTTCAAGAATTTGCGCCTGAATTTCGTTGTGCGCTTCGCCGACGGCTTTGGCGCATCGCTCGGAAATCGCCCGAATGACGCGAGCGGGATTCTGATTGGCGAATCGTTCCCAAACGATGGTTTGCGCCCGCGCGACCATGTTGCTTGCCATGAACCGCATCGTGTGTTCGGCTTTGGCCGTGTAATCTTGAACCGCTTGTGAAGCATCATCGCTGACGAGCATCACATGAGCATTTCCATTGGCGTGAGCAAATGGCGCTTCATCTTGATAGCGTTCGATGACGGCAAACTGCTTTTTGCCTTGTGCCGTTGTGCGCTCGCATAGCAAAACGTCACTGTGGGTTAATTTCAAAAGCCGCGAGCGAATGTCCCATTTCAAATTCAAATCGCCGCTGTCGCTATGCAGCGTTGTCACGGACTGGTTCAAGAATCGTGAATCAGGAATGACATAAATCCCTGAATCAGCCGTCAAATCCTTTATCTGATCTTTGATTTGTTCGAGCGAATTGAATTCATCCTCAATCGCGCCGAAGGCTTCCTTGTAAGAGTCGTGTTCCGCCGACGTGAGCCGTCCGATAAAATCCGGGACGGTGTATTTGCCCGATTCGCCGTTTCGTTTGATTGGCATAAATCACCTCGCTTCTTTTTCGTTGCCCGCTGGCGCGGGGTTGTTGAGAACCCGGTCCAATTCGACTTGCAGGATGACTAGCTCGCCATGCCGCTTGCGTTGCGGACGCACTTTGTCGCGCTGAATGAGTCCGTAGAGGCTGAAAGCATCCACGCCGAGTTGTTTGGCGGCTTTGGAAATTGACGCCGCATTTTCAATAGATTCAGCATTCATGCAGCGAACCTAACGCGGCGCGGAAGAAGTTTTGTCCCGAATTCGGGACAAAATGAAAAAAGAAATCAGTCTGTTTCGGGGTCAAAGCCGCCTGCAATCGTTTCGTTGCCGAAATAAACAGTAGGCTTTACCGGCGGAATCGGCGGAGGACAGCTTGGATCATTGGCACATTTTTCATATATTTCCAACACTTCCTGCCTGTCCCTTGCCAATGGAGAAAAATCAGGGTCTTTTTCCCAAGTTGAACGCTTCGATTTAATTTCGACGATTTCCGGCGGCACATTGACGGTGTTGTCCGACGTAGCCCATTGTCGCAGTCCTTTAATCAAGACTACAAACAGCAGCACCAAGACAATCCAAAAAATTATTCCTGCAATCATACTCACATTGCCATCGCCAAATCTATTGTTTCGCACGCTTCAAAATCTCGGCAACGGCTTTGACTCCGGTTAAATCATCGCTCGCAAACGGCGGATTTGCAACTGGCGGCGGAGATTTTTTTTGCCCGTTGCCACCACCATTTCCACTCGCGCCGCCATTTTGCCCGCCGCCCTTTCCATTGCCGCCATTGCCGGCGTTTCTTTGTGGTTTCATGGATACAAGCGAACCTATGAGCGAACCGCTACCCATATCCGCCGATGTTGTAACGAGCGATTCCAACCCTGCCGCAGTTCCAACAACTGCCCCCGCTGCTGCCGCCCATCCACCGCTTGATGCCATTCCCGCCGCAGTAGTTGCCGCTGATGTAACACCAGCGCGACCGGCATTTGTCGCGCCGCTGATTAACTGTGAACCGGCAAGAGAACCATACGCGATTGATTTAGCGATAATCACCGGCGCGGCGATTGTGCTGAAAATCAGCCAAATGCCGAGCAACGCCGCCCCGATAAAGTTTTGAAAATTGTAAGCATCGCTTCCAGTCACAGGCACATAGCCAACCATCACAACCGACGTGTGCAAAAAACTTCTGTCCGTCATAAAATCAATCAGCCCTTGCGTGACCAGTCCGGCAATGCCCCAACCCAACGGCCACAACATGACGCCGACCAAATTCAAAAAATACCTTCTGGCCGTGTCGTATAGGCTTCGGAACGCAAAGAAGCCGATGAAAATTGGCGCGAGCGCGTAGCCCATGTAGAGGATGATTTTTTGGACGATGTAGGCGAAAAAGACAATGGCGCTGGCCACCCAACTTAAACACCACAGGAACGCGGAAATGAGCGATTCAAAAATTGTTGCCCGAATTGAAAAGACTTTTTCCCACCAGCTTGTGGTTGTGTCACTCGATTTTTGCATGTCCAGCGCGGCGCGGTATTGATTGAAAATTTGTGTCGGGTCAACGTGCAGGACATTTTTAACGGTTGAATCCACAATCGTTGTCAGCGTGTTTCCCCAGGTAACGAGAAAAGTCAGGACCATGATTAAGACAAGCGTTCGGGCAATAATGCGCGTGTAGGCATTGCCGCTTTTGTCGCCGGTGATAATTGACGAAATCATGCCGCCGGTGATCATTACAAAGGCCACCGGCATCAAAATCTGTTTCAATTGGACGGCTTGGTTGACGAAATTCGGAAAGATGGAATTGAAATCATTCATGCGGCCAACCTATCACCGCCCCCATCTTTATTTTGTCCCCGATTCGGGACAAAATTTTCTAAATCTCATAGTCGCTTATAGAACAATTTTCGCGGTCATTCGTCTTGTGACCGTTCCAAGCATGTCCGTTCAAAAGTTTGTTGCTTTTATTTGCCAGAATTTCATCCGGCGACATGATGCTTTTCAAGCATCCCCCGGTATGTTCATTGATGACAACAAAAAGCGATTGTGAGCCTTTTCCCTTTTTTCGCTTCACGTTGACACAAACGCGAGGCATCAAATCTTCCATGTCCACGCCGAAGGCTGCGGCGAGCATGAGATGGTCAACATCGCCCACATGCACCTCGCCCGCTTCGATTTTGGCGATATGCCCGCGAGTCACATTCCAGCCCGCGTCCTGGCATTCCTCGGCGAGCCTTTCCTGCGACCAATCTTTTTCACATCGTTTTCGCCGGACTTCGGTTCCGACGAGATTTCTCGACATCCGCGCTTTCACAACAACACCTCTGCGCGTTGGTTATTTACTGCATTAGTAATCCCCCATTATCCAATCAAAGGATTCTCCCTCGTGTTCAAGCAACAAATTTGAAACAAATTCGCGTCAAATTCTTAACCGATGCGCCACCGTTTTGCGGGGCGCGATTCTTTCAGGCGCCAATTCCATCGCCAGTTCCCGGTTGCCGGAACTGGCGATGTTCTCCCGTAGCTGCTGTTTGTCCGTCGTAAAGATATGAACCCCCTTGCGACCGCGTGAAATGGTGACATACCATTGCTTTTGATTGGTGGCGGCGCGAATCGCCGAATCCGAAAAAATCACATAATCAGCGTTCTTGCCTTGAGCGGCGTAGGAAGTGATGGCATAGCCGCGCACAAACTGGCGGTAATCCATCGGCAGGATTCGTCCATCTTCCAACTCGATTTGCCCGTTGCTTTCGACTCGCTTGACGGTGACGAGTTCGCCGTTTGCAAGCTGTCTGCCGCCTGCCGTTTTTGCATTGGCTTTCAGTTGGAGCCTGTCGCCCGAAGCCAATGCCATTTGTTTCGGTTCACAAACCGAAACACTTTCCAATTCATCGAACGAAATTGATCGCACTTTACCAGACGCTTTGACAAATAGTTCTTGTTCGCCGACAAAAAGCACTTGCCCAAGCGCCCCTTGTTTGATCCCGGCCAGCCCCCGATTAAATAATAGCACACTTTCGCCGTTGTAGTAACGCTCATCGCGTTTTTGGGCGTCCGTCAAATCCCGCCTCACCAATGCCGTGACAGCGATTTCATTTTGCCCAATCAGCCCGCGCGACTTCAAAGCCGAGCGGATTTGTTCATTGACCTTGTGCAATTCCGACCAAGTTTGAGAAACAACAACTGTCGAGTGTCCAGCCGCCGCCAGTTCAAGGAATTTATCCGCAAGAAATTGATGTTGTTCCGAAAATCCGCATTGCGTGATTGCGCCGTTTTTATTGAGCGTATCGAATGAAGCCGCCAGCAGGCCGTCGCGCGCCATGACGACGGCCAGTTTGTATTGTTCGATTGCCTTGCGCTCCGCTTTGTTTTTTGCCAGTTCAGGATTTTGACGGCGAATGGTTTTCAGTTCGATTGCGTTCAGTCTCGCAAATTTTTCAATGGCGAGCAGCGCGTCGGAAGCCTCGACCGCTCCATGCTGGCGCGTGTCGCCGGAGAGAATCAAGCGGCCATTGTGCGCTTGAGCCAGTTCAAACAGTTGCAGCATTTGCTTTGCGCCGACTTGTCCGGCTTCGTCCACGACCACAACCGCGCCATCGTCCATTTTGGCTCTTGTCAAAAATTCGCTCAATGTCGCGCCACGCCCGCCCAGGTCTTTTTCCAGATCAATCACTTGCTGGCGTTGCGGGGCGATCACATGGACGGCATGGCCCGCCGCAAGCAACCCGTCGCGGACTTCCTTGAGCGTGAAACTTTTTCCCGTTCCCGCGCCGCCGCGAAAGAGCGTGACAAAATCTTGCGAGGCCAAAATCTGTTTCGCCGCATCGCGTTGCTCCGCGTCCAGCGAAGTATTTTGAATCTGATAATTGCCATTGAACGGCGCAAACCGATTGCGCCCATTTTCAGCGGCGGCAACCAGCCGCCGCTCGCGCTCCAATGTCGCGCGAGTGGTGATTTTCCCGCGTTGCGCTTCGTTGCGGACGTATGGCTTGTGCTTCGTGAGTGAATGAAGATTTTTGAGCGAGAAATTTTCGCCCCGGCCACGTTCAAGCGCATAACGCCACAACTCGAATTCGTTGACGACGGAACGCCGGTCAAACAAATGTTGCTCCGCCCATGTGACGGCTTTCACGACGGCGACGCCTTTAACCGGCGTTACCGTGCGGCCTTGCTTGAGCGCGGCCAGTGCCGCCCCTTCTTCATTCGAGATTTGTTTGTCCCAAAGTTCCGCCAATCGCTTGCGGCCAATGTCCTTGATTTTGCGGGCGCGCTCATTGTGCGCGATGCGTTCCCGAATCTCTTTTACATTTTGGCCGCGCTTGTCCGGCTCGTGCTCCAAAAGTTCGCGGGTCTTTTTATCAATCTCATTGTGCCGTTTTGAAAACAAATCAATGAGGTTTTGCGGGATGCCTTCAATCTCAAAATCGCCGCGCGAATTATTTTGAATCCCGTAGCCCAGCCGTTTGAGTTCCAGCGCCAGTTCATGGTAATAGACGTTCTCGACGTATTTTGCCGCTTGCAGCATTTCACAGGTTTCCAGCGCCTTCCATTTTTCTTCCGCCGTGTCATACGTCGCGTTGAACACGACGCAATGGCAATGCAGATGCGGGTCTAACGCGCGCGACGTGTCATGCTTGAAAACCGCCGCGACCATGTTGCCGGTGTTCCGAAAGGTTGACGCCCAATTTTTACGGACGCGGGCGGCGGCAAACTTTTCCAGTTCGGCCAGCGCGGTCATGGTTGCCCGCTCATGCGCCCGCTCGACACGGCCATCGCCGCCGGCCAGGGCAATGATGGAAACGGACTTTGGCGGCGAGAGCGTGAAATCGTAAAACACCCGCCGATTGGCTTTCATCCGTTGCGTCAGCAGCGCGTTTGTGTTCGGATTCACGTTGCGGCAAAGTTTTACGAAATCGTCCAAGCCCACGTCGCCGCGCAGGTTCAATTTCTCCGCGCCCGCTCCGAACCACTGACCGGCCATCTGTTTGCCACCGGAATAGTAATCGCCTTTGGCGTGATGATCGCCGACGGAAAGATGCTCCTTAAAATACCTCTCCGCGTTGGTGAGATTGTATTGCGCTTTTGCCGTCAACATACCTGAACAATAGCGCATTAGCGGCATCATTTTGTCCCGAATTCGGGACAAAATAACGGCGGAACGGGGTTATCTAATTGGCATGGTCGAATCAAAAATCCATCAGGACGCCCTACTCCTACGGGGCGTAGGGAATTTTTTGCAGAACGACGGCAGATTTGCCGTCCAAAAGCCCGCTAAAACGCGGCTAATTTGCAGCCAAATCTCAACCAGCCAACAGCCAGACAATGGCTCGCGCCGGCCAGCGTTCGGCCAATCGTTTCAACATGAATGAGCCAGCACAAGATGAAGAAAAAATCCGCGCGGCGCTCGCTTCCGCCGCCAGCCGCAATCAGTCGTTGCGGCGACGCCAGTTCAACAAGCTCATGGGTTACAAAGAGCAAATCCGCGAGCTTCGCAGTCAGGATGCTTCGTTTGTAACAATTGAAAAAATTTTGAGAGCCAATTCGTTCCGCGTTTCGCATGAAACCATCCGTGTTTTCTACCGCGAAGTGATTGAACAAAAACGACCGAAGCGAAAACGGCGGCAGCGAAAAGTGAATGACAAAAAGCACGGCGCAAAATTAAAGCCCGCTCGTCCAAAAACATGGTGCATCGGCGAGCCGCGCATCGCCCGAATTGAAGATTTATGAAAAAGCTCGATTTAATTTTGAATGGCAAAGGCGGCGTTGGCAAAAGTTTCTTCGCCATCAATTTCATCCAATTTCTCAAGGACCGCTCCATCAAGCACGTCGCCATTGACACGGACAATGAGAATTCGACGTTGAAGCGTTTTCATCCCGAAGCGAGTTTTCTCGACCTTTCAACAAAATCATCCGTTGACCCAATCATTGCCGAGTTGGGCGAACACCCGCTGGTTATCGTGGATTGCCGCGCCGCCTCGACGGATATTTTCATCCGCTACTTTGCCAAATTTGAAGTTTTCGACGTGCTGGAAAATCTTGACGCCGCGCTCACAATAATTTTGCCGGTGAACAACGACCCGGACAGCTTGAATCAAATCCAAATCCTGACGGACAAATTCAAAGACAAGGCCAATTATGTCATCGTCAAGAATCGGTTTTTCGGCGAGCAGTTTGAAATATACGACGACAGCAAAACGCGCATCCGGCTTCTCGACGATTTGAGCGGAAAAGAAATCGAAATGCCATTGCTCGACGATTGGCTTGTCGTTGCGCTGAACCAAAAGGCCAACACAATCACGAAGGCATTGCGAAGCCACGAGTTTGTCGTCATGGACCGCCAGCGATTGGTCATTTGGCAGCGGGATTTCTATTCGCAAATCAAAGCCGCCCGCCATTTTTTGTTGCCGATGAAATCTCTGCCAAAGGAGAAAGGAAATTCCAATGAAGAATAGCGATGCCCGGAAAGAGGAAATGCAAAAAACGATTGCCGAATGGAAAAAGAAAAACCACATCCGCAATCATGACCCGCTTTTGGCAACGTTGGAACTTTGGGAAATTCTCATGCTGGACATCAATGCCGCCGACCCGACCAGTCTGTTTCGGCAGGAGTTGGAAAAACTCACCGCGCTCACAAAGACATTTTCCAAGCAAAGCAGTGATTTGATTGTTGAGCTTCGCAACGTGCCGAAAATCAAAGACGAATTGTGGCAGTTTCCGTATTTCACCGTCGCGCTCGCAGCCGTTGCCGCGCTGATTATTGGAATTTTCATCGGGAGATTTTTTCTGCATCCATGAAACGGTTGAAAAAATTAAGCACCATCACCGGCGCGCTTTCGTTCATCGCCGCCATTTATTTTGTTCAGGCGGTTGCCGCGCCGTATTCGTGGATTTTCGCCGTATTCTTTTTCGGTTTTGGGGTGTTCGCTTTGGCGAGACCCGGCGCGGCGCGGCACATCGTAAAATTGAAAGGCTTGTGCTGGACGCGGGAGGATTTTTGTCGCGGCTGGCTCATTACCGGCGACACCGGCTCCGGCAAGACCCGCTCCGGCATCACGCAATTGCTCCATCAGATTTTCAAGCATGAAAAATTGTGGGGAGGCGTTTGCATTGACGACAAGGGCGTCTATCACGAGACGCTGAATGAAATGGCCGCGCATTTCCACCGGAAAAAAGATTTAATTTTATTGCAAGTCAGGCCGGACGACGCGCCGGACGATTGGAAACCGGCCCATGCTTACAATCTGCTTTCCGACCGGAAAATTCCGTTCAGCACCTACGCCAAATTCATTGTGGACACGGCCACAAGTTTGGGACAGCAGGGCGACAAAGCCTTTTTCAAACAGCAGGCACAAACCCACATCGCGCTGGCCATTGAAGCCCTGTATTTGTGCGGCTGGCCTGTCACGCTCGAAAACGTCCATGAAGTCTTGCTCGACGATTTTTCGTTGGATGAAGTAATTGATCAACTTTCAAGCAAACTTGTTCCCAGTGACCGGGACGAGGCTGTCATCACCCATTTTATGAGCCGTTACCGTGACCAACCGCCGGAACAATTCGGCGGCGTCAAGGAAACAATTGGCAATTACCTGAATTATTTTCTCACGCCGGACATCGCCGAGGTTTTTTGCCCGCAGGAAAATACGTTTGAGTTTGGCGAAATTGATGGCGGCAAAATCATCTGCGCCGCCATGCCGCAGAAGTTTCAGGCCGAGCGCCGTTACATCAACACGTTTTTGAAAATGCTTTTTTACACGCACGTCATGCGCCGGTTTGACAAAACCAAAGCCGAGCGCGCCGACGATCACCTTTTGATTCTGTGGGCGGACGAAGCGCAGCGGTTTGTCACGGCCAGCGAGGACGGCATGAGCGATTACAATAGCGTTGACGTGTTGCGCGAAGCCAACGCAACCCTTGTCGCCGCCGCGCAATCATCCACATCGTTCATTCCGCCGCTGGGCGAACATAAGGCAAAAGTCCTCACGCTCAATTTGCGAAACCGGATGATTTTCAAAGCGGCGGACGAGGCCGACGCCGTTCAAAGCGCGGATTTTTTAGGCCAACGGCAGGTGACAAAACGGACATGGGGATTTGCCAGCGGACATCACAACCGGAATTATCATCACCAGGACGAACACAAAATCAAACCGTATCAATTGCGGCATCTGAAAAAATACCAATGCGTCCTTGTCCACTGCGAGAAAGGCTTTGAACAAGTCGTTTTGCCGCCGCTTGAGCCGGATGGAACAATTTCAGAATGGTTTCCGTGGTGGAGAAAAGTGTTTTGAACTTAGGAGCCAGTGAAAACGCGGAGGTAGTGTTTGGCCAATGAAAACGTGAGCGTCATGGCTATCATCAATCCTGCAAGGAATAGAGCGATCCAGAGCCACCAACGCGCCGGAATCGCAATCGGCGCAGTATGATGACCGATTTCCTTGCGTTGGTAAGCCAGATAACCGCCCCAAAGCACGGCTGCTGACAAGACCGCCAGCACGGGGCAGGAAAACAAGCCGTTGAGTTTTCCCCAAACCAGTTCTTCATACCAAAAACAAAAGCGCAGTGCCGTCAGGGAAATCAGGATAGACCACAGTGCGGCGGACAAGAGAACGACGCGCGAATGCGTGATGGCTGAAATGACGAAGGAAAAGGCAAAGACCGTCAAGGGCAACACCAGCACCAAACCATAAAGCAAGCCGGATTTGAATACCGGCCAAGGCCGGATCAGACCCGACTCCACATACAGCTTGGCGAGAATTTGGGGCAAATCAAGACCAAGCGCCAGCAAGTCCATCGTGGTGAGCAGGAGGAGCGCACCGCCACCGACGGTGAGGCGGGCCAGATAACGTTCAGCGCGTGTGGGCGGCAATGCGAAGGTAAATTCCTCGCAGCCTCCGCTGGTATCACTGCCGCCGTAAGCCGGACCGGCAACGATGGCGAACAGCGCACCAAATATCAGAACCCACACCGGATTGGCAAACAACGGCAGTATCCAAACCGAGGCCACCCAAGTCGCCAGGAAGAACAGCAGAAGTTTGCTGTGTGCATACCATTCACACCAAAGCAATCCATAAAATGCCCGCCAACCGCTCCACCGCAAAGCCTTGGATTGGGTTGAGACGGGAAGCGGAACAATCTTTGGCTCCGTTCCGTTGACAGGTTCAGGCAACATGCTTCAAGTTTTAGATATGCAAGTCGGATGTTCGCACGGACGTGGTTTCATTGATAACTTTGCCAATAGGTTGGATCGTCGAAATAAATTTGGAGAGGATAAAGCGGATTGCTGCCTCCAATTCCGGTCCCGGCCGGGCCGGGACCGGGGCCGGGAAGAACGCTTGGCAATGGACTCCAAAAGAACTGCCGACGTATGACCGAGCCATCGAGTTGAGCGCGCAGCAACAGCCCGGAATAATTGTGAACATCCGGCGTGTCCTGATTTCCCAACCCGTGCAACTGGCACGCGGCTACCCCCGCCCGGTCGCCCGCGCTCACCAAAGTTTTCCACTCTGCGTCGCTCCAATTCAGGGGATACAACAGATAGGAATAGGAGTATTTAACTGGTTGAGCACCGTTGGCTAAAGAAACAGGAATCATCCCATTCATTTGCACCAACTGTCCCCAGTCTCCAGTTTTGTCTTCCGGGCAGATCAAACTCTTGGGCGAAGGCAGATATTTGTTTGTGACGAGTTCGTCCACGGTGGGGCGCATTCCATCTGAATCGTCCATGAACATATTTAGAGCCAAGGTTAACTGATGAAGATTGGAGGTGCATACCATCATCCGGGCTTTTTTTCTGGCAGATGCAACCGCCGTCAACAGGAGAGACGCCAGCACCGCGATGATGGCAATGACCGTCAACAGTTCAACCAAGGTGAAACCGGCCCGGATGCGCAAAATCCTGCTTTCAGCGGTTCGCATAAAAGGGGGAACTGATTTTATTCTCATCGTTACCGGGAGATTCTTTTCCGAAAAGCTCCATGAATATCTCCTCCAACCCCACCGGAAAAATCTGAATGCGGGCCTCTGTCGAGGCTCGCAAGACATCCAGTTCACTGTCGCCGGTCCATCGAACAATAGCATTCAATACTATTCCTTCACGATGGGTGCGTAACGCCCCTGGAATGGTGAACTGCAACGGCAACTCATCGTTCTCAAAAATGACCTGCACCCGCTTGGTCTGATTCAGCAAATTTTCCAATTGCGCCGACAATGCCAGCCGACCTTGGTGCATGATGCCAATGTGGTCTGCGACGCGTTCCAAGTCGGCAATAACGTGCGTGCTCAAAAGCACCGTGCAGCCGTCGCTCCAAGTAACAGCGTCCAAGATTTGGTTCACCAATTCGCGGCGGGCAACCACATCGAAGCCTGCCGCCGGCTCATCAAGCACCAGCACTTCGGGCCGGCCAGCGAAGGCGAGCAGCAGCGCCGCCCGGCACTGTTCGCCACTTGACAAGCTGCCCACAGGCCGCTTCAAAGGCAGATCCCACAAATTTGCCAAAGCGTTGGCATGGCCTTGATCCCACTTCTGATTAAAATGTTTCAAGCAGCGACACAAATCCTCCAAGGTCATCCCGCCGGGCAGTCGCTGTGTCTGCGAGACATAACCAACACGTTGCCGCACCCGGCGCGGGGCTTTCCAAAAATCCCATCCAAGAATTTGGGCGGCGCCACGATCCGGTTGGAGCAATCCCATCAACAGGCGCAGCGTGGTGGTTTTGCCCGCCCCATTGCGGCCGATAAGGCCATAAACCGCGCCGCGTTTCACACCCAAATCCAAATCCTTGACCGCAACGATGCCACTGCGGAAGGTCTTGGTCAGGCTGCGAGCCTCGATGACGGCCTCATTCATGGTTCATCTTCTGGACAAAACCGATATTTTGGCTGGCGGTTCTCCTTCTTCCACGCCTTGTAATTCAGCCAATTCTTTCCAGACCAATTTCAGCACCTGACTTGTCGGAGCGCCCATTTGAACCGCTTCCACCGCCAGATGTCGCGCCAACTGCCGCAAGGTCTGCTTGCGTTCGGCAGCGTTCATGCGGCGGCCCGCTGCCGTCACGAAAGCCCCTTTCCCGTGCCGCATTTCAATGACTCCCTCGTGTTCCAAATCGTTGTAAACGCGCACCACAGTCGTGGGATTGATGGCCAGTTTCTGCGCCAGTTCCCGAATGGACGGCAACTGGTCACCCGGCTTCAACGTCTCGGAGGCGATGTAATACTTCACCTGGTCAATCATTTGACGATAGACGGGCACACCCGAATGGGGATTGATCTGGAAATGCAACATATTCTTTCTTTTCGGGCTAAAGGTCTATCGCATGGGGCAATTGTCTGCAACCCCAGAGCGGCAGGCACTACAAATCAAGTTTGGTGCAACCGCACGATACGAGCGTTGCACCATCTCGACCATTTTTGTGAGAACGCGAAATTAATGTTTCCAGTTTCTGCCGTGAGTTTCACTGTCGCCAATTGGAGCGGCAACGATGGGCACGCCCGGCTGCGTTTCGTAGGCCCAGCCATAAATCACACCGCCAGTGCCGCCAAAAGGGGTGCCATTGGACCTGAAATCAAACTGGATGTAACCATAATGCGGCTGGCCGTTTATGAAAAACTCCACGGCTATCACGCCCGCCTTTCCTGCCACGTCGCCTTCCACGATGGGAAATGCAGGGGTCGGCGGGAGTGTCCGTATTCCACCCGGACCAATCACGGCAATCGCCCCACCGTTCGGAAGGGAGGTCGGAGCCACATTGGGTATATACACGACATCAAGTTCGTGGTCACCTAAAGGCAGCGTCACGTCGTCCTGATCGGCGTAACCCGCCGACCACTGATAGATACTTGGCAGTCTCAGATTCGAGCCAATGATTGTGCCCAAGGGAAGCGCAGCGACGTTGAGTGGTTGTTTGACGACAACGCGGGCTGGCGCACTAAAAAACAACTCAATTCCAGCAAGGCCAAAACTGTCAGCGCCATAAGCCATGTTAAAATCAGCAGTGCCGTCCAGGTTGAAGTCCAGCGGCAACACATTAAACAACTGGTTGGAAGCCGTAACCGTCGCAAACGCGCTAATCGCGAGCGGGGGATCGAACTTGGTAATTTGAACGCCGGCGTGCGCGTTAAACGCCAGACAAGCCAGCAAGGTTCCCGTGAGGCTAATTTTTTTTAACATAATTTTGGTCGGTTTGATGGTTAATTTATTTGACTGCACTTTTTGCTTAATCCAGCAAAACATGACTGTATGATAACAGTCATACTGATGGCTGTCAACAAGGTTTTTGCGGGTTGCCCCTGCCTTGCCCCAACGGGCCTAACGCGATGGAACCAAGTGTCCTATTCCTTGAGATTTCGGTTGTTCACCATGCGGCGTTGAATTTTCCGTCGTGTTCATCCGCCGATTTTTTGCGCTTCTGATTGCTCCGCTGCAATTTCGCGCCACGAAATCATTCGTGTCACTGCATTGCTTCCCGCTCCGCCGCCCGCCAGTGCGGACGACACGAGCGATTACAACTGCGTGGACGTGATCCGCGAAGCGGGCGCATCGCTTGTGAACTGGATTGGCCGCACCGCGACATGATTTGGGATTTAGCGAGACTCGCGTCTGAAGATAAGCCAAAATGCAAATGTGCCTTTGAGCATTCAAAGGTAGCGCTGCAATCAGAGATTTATCGCGGCAGACGCTTATTCATTTTGGAGATTTTCGCTTCTGAATTTTTTCCGCCTCGATAATCAACTTGGAAAGCGGGCAGCCCAAACTTTTGGCAATGGCTTGAGCCGTGTCCAGATTCGGACTTCGCTTTCCGCGCTCCAAAAGCCCGATATACGTCTGATGCAGGCTGGCCTTTGCCGCCAAAGCCGCCCGGCTTAATCCTCTGGCATTACGATATTTTTCCACCACCGAGGCGAAGCCGTCGGACAATTCCAAAGAAATGTGTTGCATCCCCTAAAATTGCCTGCCACTGCTTGAAAAAATGATAAGACATTTGTCTTGACTCGTCTGCGGTCGCAAACTTAAACTTGCGAAATATGAAAACGGGCTACGCTTTCTGCCGAAAGTTTCTGAGTTTCACGCGCAGATGGGTCTGCATTGCAACGCTCAACATTCGGTGAAAACAAAAGCTAAACTTCTGACTATGCGAGCCGACTTTATTTTGATCCGAATTTCAAACGCCCTGAAAAAAATCTCGAATGGGAATTTTTACCGCTTTCGCAATCCGCAACAGCGCCTCGATGGAGATGATTTTCTCGCCGCGCTCAATTTCTCCCAGGTATTTTGGATTCAAATCCACCGCTTCGGCCAGCTTTTCTTGAGTGAAACCGGCTTTCTTGCGATAAGCGCGAAGCGCATCGCCAATCATTTTGCGGTGCCGCAGAATCGGCTTTTTCTTCGGGTTCGCCACGCCCAAAGATTGCCGATACCAGCTTATGGCTTACACCAGCAACATGCTGGTATTTTAATTGCACCCATTTTCGACAACTGTTAAAATCGAATGAAAATAAAAATGTTGATCGTCGAAGATGATACGCCGCTGGCGATGATGATGGTGCATGTGTTGTCGCGTGCCGGTTGTGACGTGCGGGTTGCTTCCACCGGGAAAAAGGGATTGGAATTGGCGCAGGAAAACCGCTTCGACCTCATCACGCTGGACATTGATTTACCCGGCGGGATCAGCGGCCTCGAAATCTGCCGCGAACTGAAACAGCGGCATCTGTCGCGGCATACGCCGGTGGTCTTCGTCACAGGACGGCATGGAGAGCAAGACGTGCAACGTGGCCTTGAAGCCGGCGCGGTGGATTACATTACCAAACCGTTCGGCGTGGAATTCGTGCCGCGACTTTTGTCGCATATCAAGGACAAAAACGATTGCCATTCCGCTACGAATTCAGGGCACGTAACAGCGTGAAACATCGTCGGCCAATTATTGTTCAGTGCGCGTTGGAAAAACCGCCAACCGCTTGCCGGATTGAAATTGAGGCCCCAATTGTTTCAACGGCATATTTTTCGGAAACAAATCAGAAATGGGAACCCCAAGAACCTTCGCTAAAAACATCAGTTCACAATCCGGCACACGGCGCAATTGAGCCTCTAATTTTCCCAACGACCCAACGCTTATGCTCCAGCCTTGCAATTGCAGCTTTTGGGCAAGAATCGTTTGCGTCCAACCCTTGCGATTGCGGCATTTTTGCACCTGCGGCCCGACGACATTCAGCGCCAGCTTCATCCGGCAAGCCTAGCGTGAAGCCCGTGCGCCATTTACTCCCACATGAGAATGAACCGTTGAAAAAGTGCTTGCGTCTGTCCCGCAAAAAGTTTAGACGTTCAACGGAAATGAACCGGAAAGCGAAACCAGCGAGACGGTGCTTGCGGGCAAATAAATCAGCTTGCCAAAACCGCGAGATGAATTGCCTCCATATTATTTCTCGGATTTTTGGTTCACTTTATTTTTCTCCGCGCTTTTTCATTTCCAGCGGATATAAATCATCCGTCGAAACTTTGAAAACGGAAGCCAGCAGAAAAAGTTCCGTGTCGTTCACGCAGCGCAGCCGGGCTTCAATGTGCGACAAGGTTCCCCGGCTAATATCCAAGCCGGCCAACTGGCAGTGGGTTGCCAGTTGCTCCTGGGTGAGACGCAGTTTGTTCCGCAATTTTTTGATTTGCGGCCCCACGACGTTGGCCGGTGTCTTGGTGCGAGCCATGCTCAGTTTGGAGCTTGACCCTATTCTGAAAAGACGATTTCATTGCTAGGGTTTCCTAGCAAACAGCGGAAAATTTACGATGAGCGTAGAATCTTGTTCGATTGGCGGCAGAACATGAAAGCAATTCGTGAGACAAAAGCGGCGGGCATGTTTTTAGCAGCGTATGCGACTGCCGTTGGCGCTTCTTGAAAACAAACAGCACTACAACGAAAATCCCATGAAAACTCTCAACAAACATCGAAACACACTATTCGGCATTTTCGGCGGCGGACTGATTGTGGTTGCCGTTGCTCTTACCGCCCTCTCACAAACCGCCCCACTCCTGACCATCACGCCCTTGGGCACGAACCAGTATTCCATCACCTTCACCAATTATCCTGCCAGCACCTGGGATTTGCAGTGGACTCCGGTTTTGGCCAGTCCCGATTATCCGTGGACGTGGGCGGCCATCGGGACAAACGGGCAGTCCTCCTTCCAAGTCAACATGGCGGATTACCAGATAGGCTTCTTCAGAACAATTTTGGACACCAACAGCGTTCCCCTTTGGGAACTGGCCGATCCAAACAATCCCGCCTTGGGACCGTTGACCATCACAATTGACAGTCCGGCCAATGGTTCGGTGATTCAATAAGGGTTTTTATGAAACAAACCAGAAGCACGCGAACGATAGGTTTTTTCTCAACATTGGCCGGCAGTGCAATCCTTTTGCTGGCCACACTCCTGTTTCCCGCTGCCGGGTATGCGTCCGGCACAGTAACGAATCTAAACTGGCTGGACTTGGACGCGGCCTTGTCTGGCGGCGGCACGGTGACGATTGCTTGTGACGGCGTGATCTACAAACCCTACACCCTGCCTGACAACATCACGGCGAACACCGTCATTGATGCGACGGGGCACCATGTGGTTCTTGACGGCTGGGGCGGCTGGGGCGGACAGATGTTCAGTGTGTCAAGCGGCGCAACCCTGACGTTGAGCAATTTGACCATTGCTGACAGCATCGTGAATTTTACCGTAAACAATCAGCTTGTAACCGATGCTGTTACCAACGGCGGCGGGGCCATTTTCAACCAGGGCAATCTGGTCATCAACAATTGCATATTCACCAACGATGTCGCCCAGGGACTCAACGGCACCAATGGAGCCAATGGCATCAACGTGACCAGCGGGACGGCTGGAAACGGCACGGCGGGCACGCCGGGAGGCAGCATCTCCGGCGGAGCCATCTACAATCAGGGGGCATTGACCGCCAATAACACCATTTTCAATTATGATGCAGCCATTGGTGGAAACGGCGGCTCCGGTGGAAATGGCGGCAATGCCACCACCGGCACTCCGGGAACCGGCGCGAATGGCGCAATCGGCGGACAGGCGTTTGGCGGTGCCATCTTCAGCGTCAATACCACCAATGTCAGCATGGCAATCACTAATTGCACTTTTTACGACAACCAATCGGTTGGCGGGTTGGGTGGGAATGGCGGAAACGGCGGTGTGGCCAACAGTTCTGCGGGTGCCAACGGTGTTGGCGGAGCCGGAACGAATGGTTACGGCGGAGCACTATACATTTACAGAAACGCCATCGTTTGGAATTCAGCGTTTGGCTATGGAGCCGCGTTCGGCGGCAGTGGCGGTAATAACGGGCAAACTACTGGAACCAGCGGCAACACCGCCGGCCCCAAAGGCGCGAATGGCTACGGGGGTGCCATCTACAACGCGGGAACCAACGCCATTATCAACTGCTCGTTTTTCGAGAATGAGGCAATTGGCGGCTACGGTGGTGACGGCAGCGGCGGCACGACCGGCGGCACAGGTGGAGCGGGCGGGAATGCTTATGGCGGCGGAATATACAGCACAAACCAGATCGGGCTGACCAACTGCACTCTTGAATACGACGCCGCGTTCGTCGGAGGGGGCGGTTATGGCGGGCCTCCTTCGGGAACCGATGGGGCCAACGGCACAGTGGCAGCCGGAGCCAATGTGGTCAGAATCAATGGCACCTTCACACTGAAAAATTCAATCTTTGCCGGCGGGTCGGGTTATGGCGGCAATGGAGTCGGGACATTCGTGGACGCCGGTGAAAATATCAGTGACGACAGCAGCATCACCTTGAATGGGACGGGCAGCCATAGTTCCACCAATCCGAACCTTGCGTCTTACTTGGAATACAGCGGAGGCCCCACGCCGGTCATCGCGTTGCAGGCCGGAAGTCCGGCCATTGACGCGGCGGACAGCACTGCCGCCCCGAAATACGACCAACGCGGATTCCCACGGGTTGGCCCGCCCGACATTGGTGCATTTGAATACGGGAGCGAGGGGGTGAATGTCTTTGCCGCCGGCCAGACTGCTTCGCTGGACGGCGATGTTGGACTTTTTATCGTGGGCCGACTTCCGTCCACACTGACACCGCTGACGGTGAATTACACCATCAGCGGCACGGCCAGCAACGGGGTGGATTATGTTCAAATCACCAATTCCGTGACCGTTCCCACCATTACCACCAACGGGGCCAACTACGCGCGAATTCCCCTGCGCGGGATTCTTGGCGCGTTTTCCACGAGCAACAAAACCGTCACGGTGACGCTCAATTCGGGCACCAATTATCAGATAGACCCCGCCGATCCGCTAAATTCCAGCACCGCCACCATCCTGCTGTCGCCGCAAAGCACCTTCGATTCCAGCAAAGATTATGTCCGAGGCTCGTCCACGGCACCGGATTTTCATTCGTTCGTTGTTCCTTTGAATTTTCAAACCGGCGTTCCGCTGGACGCGATGGGCGGCAATGCCACCAACCTGTTTCCGGGCAACCAGTGGACCAACACGCTCTACCATTTTGACGCGACCAACTCGGCCTTGCAGACCGGCATCGCCGGGCGGATTCTTTTTCAAAATCCCATTGTGGCTTTTGGCAGTCCGGTGGGCGGCAGCCCGTTGTATTTGAATCAAAGTTACGGTTTTGGATTTTTTGGGGGTGACATGTCGGCCAATTACACCAATGCGCTCCGCATCCAGGTTTATTACCGCTCCAACTCGGCGCTGGCCGGCACCATCAATCTGCCCGTCCCCGATTCGTCAAATTCAAATCAACTGGCGAACCTGGTGACCAACGGTTTTTCACAGACCTTTACTCAATTCGGGTTGCAAACCGTGTTGCTGGACACGCCAAATCAAAGTTGGGGGGTGCAATTCGCCCGCACCTATACCTTGACCCACACGGCCATTTCGCCGGTTGTCACCAATTATTACTATGTGGTCGAGGCACAAGGAAACACGGCGACCTACCAACCGATGGTGCTCAACCAAGCCGGGACGCAGGATTGGTCGAGACTTTACGCAATGGAATTCAGTTCGATGCCGGCCAACCTTTCCACGTTCATTGACCAGCCCCATTTCGATGAAAAACCGTTGCCGCCAGCTTACGAAGGTAAGACGTTGCAGGAATTGACCAATGTTGTTCCAACGCTCCCCAGCTTGTCCTACCTGAATCCCTCCAATTACCTGACACTGGATGACAGCCCGGAACTGCGGCGCAGTCCGATTCTCGACCAGTTTGTTCAGAACATGGGCAACGACCCGCTGGCGCTGGCCAATTATGTTCAGAACGAAATCGGCCTCGTGGACGCGATTGATTATGACACCAATTACAACAGCCTGCCTGCCATCAACTTGGGCGGAGTCAACCGCAGCGCGCTGGCCACGTTCCAAGAAGGGGAGGGTTCGCCGATGGAGCAATGCGCCCTGCTGGTTTATCTGCTGCGGCAAGCAGGCGTGCCGGCAACCTACGTTTTCCCGACCAACGGCGGATTGCAGATGCTCAATTCGCAGGTGAGCAAACTGCTGCGGATGCAATTGCAGGGTGCGGTGAATTCCCTTGGCCAGACCAACGTGCCGCAACTGATTTCGCTCAATTATCCGTGGGTCGCCGCTTACATCGGGACCAATTGGGTGCAGGTTTTCCCGTGGATCAAGGACACGGAAATCACCGAGGGCTTCAATTTCTACGATTATATGCCGACCAATTACAACAGCGGCTACAAATGGCTGATGGCCTACATCAACAATGACACCAACATCTTTTCGTTGAACAGTTCCGACCAGCCGCTGGATTTGCTGCCCGCATTCATCCAACATTACCTTGACTTGAACCATTACGGCCTGTCGGTGGACGACATGGGTGACCAGATTGTCAACCGCCGCCATCTTTATTCGCAGTGGAATCAATTCCCCGAACCGTTCGCATTGTCGGGAACGCCGCTGGTCATCGAGAGCTTGGGAACAAACATGAATCTGTTCAACACGCTTGAAATCAAGGTGTATAGTCAGGTCAATCCCACCAAGATGATTGACACCACCGCCATTCCCATCGCTGAACTGGACAATCGCAAACTCCTGCTGCGGTTCCAGCAGATTGGCACCAACAACTTGCATGAAATGATTCTGTCGCTGGACCCCTATTCGCCGGACGTGACCAACACCTGGTCGTTCAGCACGCGGGCCGACCCAACCTGGCATTTGGTTTCCAGTAACGAACTCGACAGCACCGATGATAACATCATTTTCCAAGTCACGCATACGCGCGAACATTTCCTGCCCGGCAATTATACCGCTCCAGGACGAGATACTGTCAGCAACCTCTGGAACTACGCCTATTTCGAGCAGGGAGCGCAAAACGGACAGTCTTACGTTTTCACCGACACGTTCCGCAAGGGCGATTTGGTGGCGTTCTGCTTTGATTTAGGTCACGTCACATCGAGAATGCTCAACATCTATGCCCAACAACTCTGGCAGTTCAATCAAACTGTCAATACGAACGACCCTTCAACGGTTGACCCGGATATTTACGAAGGCACCCCGGCGTATCTCTTGGGCATGTCTTATTTCAATTACGTTGACCGCTTTGAAGACCTCAACAGCCGTCTGCACAAGGTGCAGCTTGTGTCTGAATACGAGCAGGGATATGGACTGCTTCGGCCACAACGAGATTCGTCCGGCAACCTGATCAACGGTGGTCAAATCAATCTTATCACCCCGGCGGTTCACATGCCCAACAATGGATTGGCCGCAGTTTTTAACGCGAGTTTGCATCCGGATTCAAGCCAGGATTTTGATTCGGCGCATTTGAACTGGTGGTTCATGCGGGGGGTGCAAGGCTCGGCGGCCGAGCATGGGGTCTTGCGCAGCTTTTACCAGACCAACGCCGTCTCGACTGTCAAGCTCCTGCAACAAGTGGGCACGAACAAGGTCATGCTCGACGCCGACAATTATCAGGCGGCGGGGCAAGTGAGTTACAACGGCGTGCAGCTTCAAAACGCCGATCCAACCACCTGGAGTTCAATTGTGAATTTCTTCGAGAACAACGACTACGACGCCGTGGCCTACGTCACGCCCGGTGTCGTGACCAACGGCACTTACGTGGGTGTGGGAGCGTTGTGTCTGAGCTACAGTCAAATTGCCGCGCTGGTCAGCGGTTTGAACGGGGCTTACGCCGATGAGCTTCCCGACTTTACCTTTGCTTACGATAACGCACCCAACATCACAGTGACACCCGCGCCGGCAGATTCCATCACGCCATTCCAATTGCTGACCACTTCATCGGCGGACAACTCCGGCAATGCGGGCAATCTGGTTGATGGAGCCACGGCCACCTGGCAGCAGTCCTCGACGGAGTCCAGTCTGGCCAGCGGACAGACGCAATTAGACCCGTCGCTGCTTTCAACCTATGCCAGTCTTTCAACATTGTATGGCAGCCAGCAAAATGCGCCCAGCGCCTACATTCAACTTTACGATTCAGGCACGGCCAGCACCGAAACCGCGTCCTACAACGACTGGACGCAAGGCGTGCAAGACCCGGTGAACATGATGACCGGCGAATTTTACATTGATGCTCCCGACATCACGTTGCCCGGCCCGATGCCCCTCCAAATCCGCCGCAATTACGGCAGCCAGAATCTTGCCGAAAACGAATTCGGTTTTGGCTGGAAAATCAGCTATGTGCCCTTCCTGAGCGTCGGCACCAATTCGACCCTGATTTACGCCGCCGAAATGGACGGCACCATTGTCGGCTACCGGCAGACCGCCACCAACGCCGATGTCTGGCTGCCGCAGCCGCAGGACAACCCCACCCTCAACAACAACAGCAGCATGGGCATCGGCTCGGTGGGCAACCTGTTCAATAATCGTCTCCAGCTTTCAAACCCGGGTGGAACGAATGTTTATACCCTGACCGGCGCAGATGGCAGCACGCGCACCTTCACCGAGGCTTCCTACCCCATCGGCTCGTTCACGCGCCAGCGTCCTTACTTGAACAAGTGGCAGGACAGCAAGGGCAATTACTACACGTTCCAATACGGCACCGATTCGACACAACCCGATTACGGCGAGGTCAATCGCATTCAAAGCAGCAACGGCAACTTCGTCTGGTTTGAATACGACGTTTACGGGCACATCATCGCCGCCCACACCGGCGACGGGCGGATTGTGCAATACGTCTATGACCAGTATGGGGACTTGACTTCGGTAACGTTGCCCGACCAGATGGAAATTGATTATGTTTATCAGCACGCCAATGACGTGACCAATGGCGTCACCAACGTTTATTCCACGCACTTGATTGTTGAGGAAGACAAGCCGGATGGCCGGATGGTCCAGAACATTTATGATTCAGACCGGCGCGTGACCAACCAGCTTATGACGGCGGGCGTGGACTTGAACCCGGTTCGCATGGCCACATTCGCTTACACCAACAATTTCAGCCTGACCTCGCCCACCAATCTATTGACGGGCGTCACGGCTGTTTCCGACAGCGCCAATTATGTCACCACCTATTTCTATACCAACAGTCTGATTCGCAAAATCGTTGACCCGTTGAATCAAAGCACCGTTCAGGACTGGTATGAAACCAACACGCCGGGCGGCTTCCAGCGCAGCTTGAAGACCGTTACCGACAAACGTGGCCTTCAAACGGCCTATTTATATGACTCGTTCGGGAACCTCACCAACACCGTCGTTACCGGCGACTTGGTTGGCGATGGCAACTCCAGCGAAACCGCCACCAACACGGCCAGTTACAATTCCAACAATCTGCCGGTGCAAATCACCGATGCCGCCGGCAACAGCACGGTGGTTGTTTATGACCCGGCCTTTGCCTTCCTGCCGCAGCAGACTATTCGTTACGCCGGTGCGACTTCCGTCTTCACCAACTTCATGTATTACGGCGACGCGACCAACGTCGTGGCCAATGGCAACACGCTTCAAACCAACGAGGCGTTTGGCCTGCTGACACGCCAGATTCGCGCCTACGGCTCCCCTGATGCCGCGACAAATGACTTTTCATATAGCGGCCAGGGTTTCCTCACGCAATCCCTTCGTTACACCGGCACGGGCGACCCGAACGTCACCAACACTTTCTTCTATAACGAGCGGGGCGAAATGGTGGACAAGGAGGACGCCTTGGGCGCGGTCACTTACTCGGATTATGACCCGATGGACCGGCTGACGGAGCGCGAATACTTCGATGAAAGCAGCGACCTGCTCAGTTGGGATTTCTATTATTACAACGCGAACGGCGAGCTTAATTGGGTGGACGGCCCGCGTTACAATCCCGAAGATTACATCTTCTACGATCACGACGGAATGGGGCGCGTCACGACCGAAATCCACTGGCGTTCGGAAGCCAACAGCAATGGCACCGGCGTCGAAGCGCCCGCAGGTTACAACCTCTACGCCCAAACGTTCAGTCAGTATGATCCGCGCGGAAACCTTGTCTCCAAGATTGACCCGCGCGGAGCCGTCACGACCAACACTTGGGACGCGCTCTCCCGATTGGTGCAGACCACGCACCTTGATGTGAACGGAGTTACAGTGTTGAGCCGCGAAGGCTACGGTTACGAACCGGGCGGATTGGTAAAATACTACACCAACGCCCTCGGCGGCGTGACCACCACGCTTTACACCAGCACCGGCAAGCCGGAGTTTCGGAGCAACCCCGATGGCTCGACCAATGCGTGGCGCTATTACCTCGATGGCCGCATCAAACAGGAAATTCAGAGAAACAGTGCGTATTGGCTGACGACCTATGATGATGCCAACCGCATCACCACGCACGTCTTCTATTCAGCGGCGAATGCGCCGGAGGCGACCAACTCCACACAGCTTGACCGGCGGGGCAACGTAATTGCGCGCGTGGATGCCGACAATAATGTGTTCACCAATTCCTACGATGGACTTGACCGGGTCAAAATCACCGCCGGCCCGGCCATTGTCACCGTAGAAGCCCAGGAAAATCCATTCACTATGGTAACAACTTATGTGACCAACGTGCTGCAACAAATCAGCACCAATTTTTATGACGCTGCCGGGCGGTCTGTGACCAACATCAACGCGCTCGGTGAAATGACCGTCACCACCTTCGATGCCATCCAGCGTGCCACCAGCGCGAAAATTTACAATTCGGACGGGACGCTCGCGCATGAAACTTACATGAGCTACTCGCCCGACCATAACAGTGTCACCACCACCATCGGTTCCGGCGCCAGCGCCATTGTCAGGACTGATTACACCGACAATGACAATCACAACGTCCTGTCCGTCGCCTATCCGTCCTCCGGCGCGCAAGATTATACATGGAAAGATTACGATTTATCCGGCAACCTTGATTATCAGGAACATGATTCATCCACCAACGGCTCAATCTCCCAATGGACTTTTGCGAGTTACGCGCATGATGGATTGAACCGCATGACGGCGGAAACCAATCGCAATTATTCCGTCACCACGTTCGCCTATAACCCAATGGGCGATTTGACCAACCGCACCATGCCAGGCGGTTTGCAATGGCAGGCCACCTACAACAATGCCGGCCAGATGTCGCAGGAACAGAATTTTGGCGGCGGCACGCCGACGCGCACCACGACCTATTCTTATTATCCCTCCGTCAATTCCTTCGCCGGATTGCTCGAAACCAAAACGGACGGGCGCAACGTCAGTTGCACCTACACTTATGATGATCGGCTGCGGCAGTCCACCATGACTTACAGTGGTTCGTTGCCGGAGCAGGACCTGACCACGACCTGGCAATACGACGCGCGCAATTTAGTCACCAGCATCACCGAACAATTTGCCAGCACCAACACCGGCCCCAATACCACAATCCTGCGCTCGTATGATCCTTACGAACAGTTGTCGTCGGAATCCGTCAGCGCCGGTTCTTTCTCGTATGGAGTGGGCCAAAACTTTGATGCCGCCGGACGACGCACAGTCCTCAACATCGGCGATGCCGGTTACAGCTTCGTCTGGCGCGCTGACGGCACGCTGGGCGATGTCAACGGCCCCACCGGCAGCGCCGGCTACAGTTACGATACTACCGGGTTGCTCACCAATCGCACCGCCGGCGTGCGCTCGGCCACCATCACTTCGCGCGACGGCGAAGGCCGGCCTCTCTCCATCACCACCGACGTTAACGGCGCGTCGGAACTGACCGAATCGCTCGCCTATTCCGGCGATGGTTTGCTCGCCGATGACACGCTTGACCGTTCCGATTTCACCGACTCCCGCGTTTATGGCTATGCGAACTTGAGCCGTCGCCTGACTTACGAGCAATTAAATCTGAACGGCAGCGCGACTTGGACGAATAATTTCACCTACGATAATGGCGTTCTGAACGGCATTGGCGTGCTCACTCAAATGGGCCAAGCCAGCGGCGCGTCTAATAAATGGAGCGCCGCAGCCGACAACTTCTCGCGCGTTGCCGCTGAAACCAACAGCACATTCCAGTATCCGGCCTACGGTCATATCAACGGCCAGTCCATTCTGGTGAGCGGATGGCTCGACAGCCAGCCGGTTTCCATCTCCGCCGTTGGCACCAATGCCATGCAGTGGCAGGCAATGATGGAACTTTCGCCCGGCGTGCATCAATTGAAAGTCAGCGCCCTGCATCCCAGCGGCTTCTTCACTGCCTGGGCGACTAATTATTTCACCAACAATGTCGCTTATGAATCCACGGCGGACAGCTACGACTCTGCCGGTGAAATCACCAACCGCGTCTGGAAAAATCCCAGCGGCACGGTGGAGCGCACCCAAACGCTTTCCTGGGACGCGCGCGGGCGGTTGCACGCCGTCACCGAGCGCGACGCCAGCAATTCCGGTTACAATTGGAGCGCCGTTTATGATGGTCTCAACCGGCGGCTCTCGACAACCACCGTGCTCGTGACGAACGGCGTTGCTTCCACCGCGCCGCCGCAGGTGCTCGATTCTTATTTCGATCCGCAGGTGGAATTCTTGCAACTTGGGGTTGCCGCCAACAACCAAACCGTTTGGAAACTCTACGGGCCGGACATGAACGGCAAATATGGAGGCATGAATGGTGTTGGCGGATTGGAAGCGGTGTCGCCGTATCTGGATTTGTTCAATCCGGTCATCAGCGATTCGCGCGGAGACATTTTGGCCGAAGTGACCAACAACGCGGTGTCATGGAATCCGGCCCGGCCCACGGGTTACGGCGCGGTGCCCGGCTACCGGCCCGCCGCGTTTGCCAACGGCGCGGACATGGCGCAATCGTCCGCGTGGCGGGGCTTGCCAGTGGACATCACGGGTTATTACCAGATCGGCCTTCGCCCCTATGACCCAATTACCGGCTGCTGGCTGACGTATGATTCGGTTTGGAACGAACGCGATGCCAACTACTATTCCTTCAGTGGTGATAATCCTATCAGTTTCTTCGATTCAAACGGACGGCTCGACCCCAATGCGCCGGACTACATGCAGCAAGTCGAAATGCAAATTGAGAACAACCAAGTGAGAATGTGGACGCCAGCCGGCCAGCAGCAATACCAGAATGAAACGACCGAACAGGCGATTGAGAATGGAGACTTTCAGGCACGCTACCAAGGCCAAACTGAACAGGCGGCGATAACTACAGTTAAAGTGCTTCCGGTAATGGGCGTTGCCACGATTGCCACACTTCCCGCAGGCCCTGAAGGTGAGGCGCTTAGTTGGACTATCATAGGGAATGCTGCATTGCGAAGTGCGGCCGTAAATTCCGTCGCGTCTAGCAGTGTTGCCTATTCGGCTAATGAACCGATCCTACCAGCTTTTGCAGGCGGCTTTGTTACAGGTTTGATTACAGGCCCCGCCAGTGAATATGCTCAAACCTTGAGTCCATTTGCCAATGTGGCTGTAAATTCTACCGCTGGATTTTTCGGCAATTACGCAGGCAGCACAGTGAATCAAGTGGCTGCAACCGGCAGTTACCAGCAAAGTCAGTCCATCTTTGCCGGGACAATGGGAGCCTTCTTGAATCCAGCCGAAGCGAATGTGAGTGCAACTGCTGAGGGTCTTCTTCCTCAAACTCAATTGTTCAAGGCCGGCCAGCTTTCGCTGGAGTATGGAATAGATGTCAGTGATGAGGCATTTCAATCATCAATCGCCCCTAAAGCAAACGACCAAGAAACGCTTAACTACAACACGGGAACAATTCTAAGCAAACATTAGCATGGGAATTCCAGTTACAGTTATTGGCTTTGGTTTGGTTGTCCTAGGCAGAGCTATCCTAGGACAACTTCGAGCCAATTATTTACGAGAGGCCAGTGAAAACATTTCACTCGACCCATCAATGGAGATCGTCCTGCGACATGCAATATGGGATTACATTTTCCCGGTTCTCTTGTTTGCGGGAGGGGTGTTTATGGGATGGGGGGCATATCACACGCCAATTCCACAGGCAGCATTGATTTACAAAACAATTTCAGCGGTGTGCTTTTTGGGAGGCGCGTTTCTATCTTATTTGGAATTAACTGGAAAGGTAGTAATTTCCAACAACACTCTTACTTATAGAGAAGGAGCAGACCGTAGAGTCATTAATACGAATGAGGTGCGGGACGTAAGGTTAAATGGATTTGCTATTTTAGTAAAGCTAAAATCAGACAAAGTGGTTAAAATTCCAGCAACATTTCAACACAGTGAGATCATTCTGGCCTTTTTGAAACAAGCGGCGGTCAACAAATGAGTGCTCATGCCAACAATAGCAGTTACGCAATGAATATTCCGGTTACAGTCATTGGTTTTGCCTTGGTCATTTTTGGCAGGGTCATTTTAGGCCAACTGCGCACCAGTTATTTGAACCGGGCTAGTGAGGGTATCTCGATAGATGCTTCAAAGGAAATCGTGCTCCGTTATGCAATATGGTATTATATTTACCCATTGTTGGGTTTTGTGTTGAGTGGAGTGGTTGGTGTCGGCATTCTCCAAGGATCACCTTATCCACAGGCAATTCTAATATACAAAATAGCCTTTGTATTATTTTTAGCGGGCAGTATTTTTCTATTATATCAGCAATTGACTGCACGAGTGAAAATATTTGATGGAAAACTCACATTTACACAAACGAGAGACCGTTGGGAAGTAGCCGCAAACGAAATTGGTCAAGTTACGTTGGCTGGCTTCACCTTCATCGTCAGAAAGCGGTCGGAAAAGGTAGTGCGTATTCCTGCGACATTTCAGCACAGCGAAATCATCCTAGCGTTTTTGAAACAGGCTGCTGTTAATAAATGACTACCCATGCAAACAGTCCAAAGTATGCGATGAAACTTTCGGCCACAACGGTCGGTTTTGGTCTGATCATTCCGGCAGGACTTGGATGTTAGGCCGTTCGACTTTTATATGACACTCAAACAAGTTGCCATTTTGCTGATAAGAATCATAGGTGTCTCATTTTTAGCCGATGCCGTTGCGGCTGCCACCGACATACCTGTAGATATTGTCGGCATTCTTGACTCCAACATTGCAAGCATCACTTTAGACCGAGAGGTGTTTTTGGCTGCGTTACTCATACGGGTGCTATTTCTTATCGGCATCGGGGTGTGGTTCGTGTTCTTCGCACAATCGCTTGTGAGGCTGTTCACAAAGAATTTGGATAAACCTGATTGAGCTTATGTGCATTTTTCGAGTCAGTTTATTCGCTATTCTGCTGCTGCAAGTTGTTGCTCTAGCGGATGATCGCACCATGCGAGTGAGTATCCAGAGTTTGGATGGCGACCCGCCGCGCGGAACAGTCGTTGGGGTGACGACAGGTTCCGTGACCAATCAAAATCCCAGCCCGATTTCATTTTACGTCGAGTATTCCGATGATTTGGTGAGTTGGACGCCCTTACACTCACTGGACTTTAGCGGCACCAACACAGAACCGACCATTGCCACCAATCTGACGATTGGGGTGACGGCGCTGTTTGTTGATGAGCACGCATCCCAGCATCGGTTTTATCGAGCAGTTGAGGTGACACAGTGATTTGTCGCCTCTCTACAGACCAAACGAGAAGTAAAATGACTCTTAAAATGAGCTTCTGAAAATGAGAACGAACATGAAAGTTCTATTCTGCCTTTTATTGGCTTGCGCTGTCAATGCGTCGGCTCAATTGGCCGTCACAGTTTCCCCACCTAAAATCGCCACCCAAAAAGCCGTGGTGGAATTGAGAATGACGAATGGCTTACCTGAAAAAATCGAATCGGCACGCGCCATCTGCTTCTTGCTCGACGATCAAGGCAAGATGGTTGGCGAATCCGCCCGATGGGTCATTGGCGGCAGAAAAAGCCGCCCCGGTTTGGAACCGAAAAAAGAGACTTCTTTCAATTTCGTCATCACGAGCAGCCAGCCCTTCACGACCACCAATCTTACTGCCAAAGTGAGTTTCAGCCGTGTGGTGCTGGAAGGCGATAAGCTCGCTGATCCCAAAACGGACGTGCAAATACAGAACGCCAAATAATTTAACACCAAATGAACAACTCCATTATCCTTATGAAATCACCAAGGCTATCCACAAGAATCAGCCGCGCTGCTGTGCTGTTCACGTCCGTTCTTGCCGGAATTTTCCTCCAACTTCCCGGCACCGCCACCGCTCAAACTACTGCTGATCTGGCCATTTCAATTTACAACACGCCGTTGGACGTTTATGTCAACGACTACATGCCTTACACGATGTTTGTGACCAATTTGGGGCCGGGCACCGTGTCCAGCGTTGTTGTAACCAACATATTGCCCAGCGGTTTCTCCTTGATTGATGCTTCTCCCACTTACACGCTTTCCGGCAACACGCTCTCTTTTAACCTCGGTTCGTTGACAAACCTTGCCGTGCGGAAGCTGATTGTCCGGGCGAAGCCGGCCAGCGCCGGTAATTACACCTTTTCAACGTCTATCAGTGCAGCAAGTAATACGGACCCAAACAACGCCAACAACTCGGCCAGCTTCACTGTCGGCGTTGGAAACTTTCTCTCCGGCAATTTAACTCCGAACCTTATCGGCTCTCAAGTTTATGATAGCCAAGACGGACTTGTTGAACAAAAAGTCCAACTATCTAATAACGGAACATCTCCAGTGGCTTCCGCGCGAATTATTGTGTCAGGGTTGACAAGTCAGCAACTGTGGAATGCTGCGGGCACAAACAACGGCAATCCTTTCCTTATTTATGGAGCGCCAATTAACCCCGGTCAAAGTGGAACATTTATGTTGCAATTTGCCGCATTAAATTATTTCGCATTCAGTAACTCACAGATGCAACCGTATGCAACGCCTTTGGCCAATTTAGACCCGCCTGCAAATTTGATTGCGCCCTTCACCCCTTACTCAATGGTCCGACTAACCAATACAAGCACTATCATTTTCGGAAGCACTTTAATTTGGTTTTCCTCTAGTTTGAATACCAACGTGAGTTATTCGGTTGTTTATAGTGACGACCCTTCTTTCTCTCATCCATTGATAACTTTCCCAATGACGATTGCGGGCGGGAGCACTGCCAGAGAATTTATTGATTATGGACCACCCGCAACCATAAGTCTGCCTACCAACTCAACCCCGCGCTATTACCGTATTTACCTCAATCCGTGATAGCAAAAATGTGGTGTAATATCGCGCTGCTCTTGCATTAAACGCATTACCGTTGAGATAACGAAAAGAATAACTATTTTGCGTATTGAGCGTCTGTCTGACGAGATGAAGCATCTCAAACAATCTCGAATTGTATGCCGAAACGTCGCATAAAGCGGCTTTATTACCGTAACGGACAAGTCCGCATGGAAGACAGGGAATTGGCTGGACAACTCCACGGCCTTTGCCGCACCTGGCATTACAACGGTCAACTGGCCGAGGAATTGTCGTATCGCCACGACCAATTGCACGGCACCAGCCGGCAATGGGATGAGCGTGGTCGTTTGCTCGGTTCCTTCACCATGAACCACGGCACGGGCACGCAGCGGTATTGGCATCAAAATGGGAAATTGCGGCTGGAGATCAATTCCTTCAACGGCAAATTTTGGGGAAGAATGCGAATTTGGCTGCGGGACGGCACCTTGGTTCAAGAAACCTACTACATCAGCAACGTGGACGCGGCCCGCGCCAAATACCTGAAAGTCGCCCGAAACCATCCTGAATGGCCGCAACACGAAGGGGAACCGGCCGGAAAAATGGCGCGTGAAAACCCAGCCTTAAAACGCAAGGAATATGAATTGTTCATCGAATCCCTTTTGGAAAAATCCCGCGCCGAGGCCCGGCAGTGGTTGAGCGCGGCCCCAAAACCCGATCTTCGCTCGCTGGCAAGATTCCGCACGAGCACGGCGGCACTTCGATTTGTGGAAACGCTATACGCCGCCGGTGCCCAAGCCGTCATTGCTGCTGTTATTTATAGGGGCAGACACGGAAAGCAATTTGCCGACCGGCTATTGGTCAAACTACCGAAGGCATCGGCAGAACGTAAGATGTTGCGAAAGATTTGTCAGGACCTGTGCGCCAAACGGGGCGGCGCAATGTTGCCGGACGAAAAAGACATGGGTGAGAGCCACCTGTTTTTGAATCTGGAATAAAGCCGTCGGGACCAACGGGCGGAAAATGACACGGCGACCTCGCTAATTATTGCGAACTTTTTTGACATCGTAACGCGACCAATTTGGTATCATAGGATTAAGGAGCTTTTACCGCACTGGTGACGAAATTTGGTGCCGAATAACCACGCTCCACTTGATGACAGCGAACCAACCAAGAATTGAGCGCGCCTTCTACGACAGTGGGAAAGTATTCCAGGAAATCCCGTTTGTTGGCGACCAAATGACCGGCACGTTTCGGGAATACCATAAAAACGGCGCGCTCGCGCTGGAAAGTCCGATGGTGAACGGAATGCGCCACGGAGTTTGCAAACAATGGAATGAGGAAGGGAAATTTCTTGGCAGCTACGAAATGAACATGGGGACGGGCGTCAGCAAACGCTGGCATTCAAACGGCAGGTTGAAATTTGAAGCGCATTTGATAAATGAAATTTTCAACGGGCGGGTCCGGCTTTGGCTGGAATCAGGAGAATTGAAACAAGAATCATTCCAAGTAAATAATCGGCGGGTTTCCAAAGAAGAATACGAAAAGGCTCGCGCCAACAATCCCGCGCTGCCCGAATACAAGAACGGTTGAAATTCATTCTTCCGATTTTACGGCCAAGAGATTTCCGGCGTCCGCCACGGCCAACCGGCCGTTTCCGCTGCCGCCGGAAAGCAGATCAACTGCCACGGCATCACCGACAAATTTCTCAACGGCATCGCGCATTGGCCGCGCCCCAAGTTTGGGATGAAAGCCGCGTTGCACCACAAACGGCAGCACGTCCTTGCCCGTTTGAATTTTGTGCCCCTTTTCACCCAGGAATTTCAATTCATTGTTCAGCAGCAGTTCGGCAATTTCGAGTTGGTAATCGTAACTCAAACGGTTGAAAACCAATTTTTCCGTGATTCTGGCGAACAACTCTGGACGCATCGCTTGTTGAGCACGAGCCAAGACGTGCCGCTCCATTGTCGCAAACGTTGAATGTTGCAGGTTCAACAAATCCGCGCCGCCAATGTTGGTCGTGAACACGACGTAAAAGCCGGACAAATCAAGCGTTTCGCCGCTGGCCATCGTGACGCGGGCGGCGTCGAGGATTTGCAAAAAAATGTCCAAAATGCGGGCGTGAGCCTTTTCAATTTCGTCAAACAGCAATGTGCCGCAATGCGAACGGTCGGAAGCCATCGCCAGCGTCCCGCGCTCGCCGAGTTTGCCGCCCAAAAGGACGCCCAAACTTTCCTGCGTTTGATACTCGCTCATGTCAAAGCGAAATAATTTGCCTTCACCGAATAAAAAATCCGTGAATGCAATCGTTGTCTCGGTTTTTCCAACGCCCGTTGGACCGAGAAAAAGAAAACTGCCGTGCGGACGATTCGGCTTTGTCAGGCCGAGTTGCCCGCGTTTCAAAAGGGAAATGACGCGCGGCAGGACGTGATCCTGTCCGCGAATCCGCGCACGCAAGTGCGCTTCCAGTTCCAGAAGTTTTGAATTTTCACGCGAATCCACGGTTTTTACTTACCACAAAGTTTTTTTCATTTTGTCCCGAATTCGGGACAAAACTTTTCCGGGCGTGGCGTAGAGAATAGGCATGAAAGTAAAATTGCTCTCTGCTTCGTTGGTAAAAATCTCGCCCATGCTGGCGCAGGCCGATTTGCAGTCCGGGTTGAGTTCGGCGTTAAACGTCATCATGCTCATCGGCTTCATCTTCGGCGTGGTTTGCGTCATCAGTGGCGGTTTTTCCATCCGGCGCGGCGATGCCGATGCCGGAAAAATGTCCATCATCGGCGGCCTCATCATTGCGGGCGCGCCGGTCATCGTGAAAGCCCTGTTCGCGGCTTTCGGAAATTCCAGTTCAACCGTTAACGTGGGAGGCTTTTGATGAATTCCGGCGACTTACGTTTTACCGACACCAATTCCGCCGACGATTCAAAGGGCAAGACGTGGGGATTGGACGGCAATCTGTTTTGGTATCTCATCGGCGGCGCATTCGCTTCCGTTGTCCTCATGCTTCTATTGTTCAGCGCGTATCGCGTGAGTTTTGCCACAGCCGCCGCCGTTGCCGTTGTTCCGCTGACGCTCACGCTGATTTACGTTTTCGGTTTCCGGCAGGGCAAGCCGCCGCGTTATGACGTGGACAGCCTTGAACACTGGCTTTTCGGAAAAGGATTCAGCCCCGAATCGCAATCGAAAACCCAACATCCATTGAATCGCCATGTTTGAAAATGCGCCCAACGGTTATTTCATCCGCGACTTGATTGTTTTCAACGGACTGTCGCAGGGCGGATACGTTTCAAAGGGATTCATCTTCCAGCCGCCAGACCTGACGAACGTTCAGGTTTCGGAATTGAACGGCTTCCAAGACCAAATCGCTTTATTGCTGGCATCGCTGGCGGACAACCAGCGTTTGCAGGTTCAATTTTTCTGCGACTCGGATTATCGCAGGGAACTTTTGCGCTATCAGGCCGAGACCGAAGGAATGTCAAATGCCTGGACGCAGCGAAACCGCAGCGAACGATTCTCGCGTTATTGGCAGATGATGGAGAACCGGCAGTTGCGGCGGCAGCGGCTGATTCTCTACGTTTCGCGGAAAATCGAAAGCAGCCCAAAAGGAATTCGTTCGGAAGAAGCATTGACCAAGTATTACGACACGCTGCTTGGGCAACTGCAAACCGAGTTTGAGCAGGTTCACGAAGAACTTTTGCGGATTTTCAACGGTTATGGCGCGCGCGTCATTCCCATGACGGACGCCGACCATTATTTGCATTGCACGACATTTCTTAATCCGTCATTGGCCGGGCGATTTGATTATGATCCGCTGGACGCCTTTGTGCCGGAACTGACGTTGCAGGAAAATTGCTGGCATAGCGAGGGCAACGGCCAAAGCGATTTTGGGTTTTTCCTCGACGGAAATTATCACTCCATGATTGTGCTTTCGCGCTGGCCGAAAGTCACATTTCCCGGACTCATTCGACGGCTGACCAATCTTCAACTTTTGGACTACGCCATCACCGTCAACGTTGATCCGCTGCCGGTGCGAAAGGAAATCGCCAAAGAGGAAAAGGAGCATGACCGCATCGCGGGCGATTATGCCAGCGAGAAAAAATTGTCCCTGCTGACCGTCATGGAGAAAAAGCAAAAGAAAATCCACGCGCTCATGTCCGGCCATACGCTGCCGTTCAACGTCTATTTTGCCGTCCGCACCTGGGATAAAACCAAAGAGGGACTGTGCGCCAAAACCAACGCCATCAAGAACGCCATTAACGCCATGAACAGCGCGCAGTATTACGAAAGCACGCTGCCCAGCACCTCAAAGAATTTATTTTTCCAAACATGGCCGGGCTGGACGTGGGGAAAATATGAGGCGCGAAAACTTTACGGCGAAACGCGCTACGTCGCCGACATGCTGCCGTTCAGCGCGACGTTCACCGGCCACTTGGAAACTGCCGAAGCCATTTACGAAGGTTCAGCGCATAATCTTGTCGGCATCAAAACATTTTCCGGCAACGCGGGAAATTTTTCGCCGCAACACGCCGTGCTAATCGGCATGAGCGGGACGGGAAAATCCGTGACCGTCTGCGATTTGCTCACGCAGACCGAAGGCTATTTCGCCTACACAGTAATCATTGAGGAAGGTTTGTCTTACGGCATTTACACACAGACGGTTGATCCAAACGCCAAGCCCATCATTATTCAGCCGGACGGCGACACCACCATCAACTACCTCGACACGAAAGGACTGCCGCTGACGCCCGACCATCTTTCCGCCGCGACCGCGCTCGTCGCGCGCATGGCGGGCGTCAGTCAGCAGGAAGACAAGCAGATGTTGCGGCAGGCATTGATTGCCAAATTCATCAACCTGCTTTACGAGGATGTTTATTCCGATTGGAGCAATAAAAATTCAAATCGGATTATGAACGTGGCGCGGCACGCGCTGGCATTGCAGCGTTACCGCCAGCAAAAAATGCCAGCCGGAGCAACCACGCTGGAAGCGTTTGCCGATTTTCGGGACTGGCTGGCCGCGCACGAGGACAAGGCGTTGGATTTTCTCGCCAAACCGGACGAAGCCGACGTGCTAAAATTCTTGAAAGACCCGAATACGGCCAAAGAGGTTCGCAACGTCGCATTTTCCTATTTGAAGCCGGAGGAATTTCCGACGCATCGGATGTTGCAGGAACTCATGTATCTGGACGCAGGCGGCGCGGAAAAGGAGCAGGTGGTCGAAATCGCAACGCTATTGCTGCCGTGGTGTCGGGAAGGGAACTACGGCTGCCTGTTTGACGGCATCAGCAACTTGTCACTCACCGGCAGGATTGCTCATTTTGAACTTGGTTACATTCCCGAATCGGCGAAGGAATTGAAAACGGCGGCGGGCTTTCTCATAACGAACGACGCACGCAAGCACATAATGACTTTGCCGCGCTCTGCGCGGAAACGAAACGTTTATGAAGAAGTTGCGCGGTTCCTTGACATTCCGGGCGGTGAGGAGATTGTCAAGGAAAGCTACGCGCAACTTCGCAAATTTAATTGCTGGAACATCAGCATTGTTCAGCAGTATTCGCGCTTCAAACAATCGCGCATCCGCTCCGCCGTTTTCGGCAACAGCCGCCAATTCTATTTGATGCGCCAGAACGACCGCGCCGATTTGGACGACATCGCCGCCGACATCGCCATTCCTGAAATCACGCGCAACACGATAATGAATTATCCGTTGCCCGACCATCAGACCGGCCAGAAGTATTCCGCCCTCACTTATCTTCATATTGATTCAAACCGGCCAATCTGCGGAACGGTTCACAATATCGCCTCGCCCGAAATGCTCTATTGCAGCAGTTCCAGCGGCGAACATTTCGACAAACGCGCCCGCGAATTGCGCGGCTGCGAAAACATCGTGGAAGGCATCATCAGTTTTTCCAGAAAACAACAACTGCAAGAGACGGTATGAAAACCATTACTTATTTTATTTTCTTTGTTCCACTTTTGCTTTGCGGTTGCGCCGCCGTCCGTCCGGCCAGCGATGTTGCGGCTGGCGCGGGCGGCGGCGCGTTGGCGGATTATTTGTCCAATGGTGATCCGGCCATCACCGCCGCCGGAGCGGCGGGCGGCGTCATGGTCAGCGAAGGGCTTCACTACGCCGCCAAGACCGAGGCCGAAAAAGCCTACGTCAACGGCTATGAAAAAGGCCGCAGCGATGCCGTCAAGCAGCAGTATTGGATTTTGGTCAATCGGCAGAAAACGTCGCCGAACCAATCCGGCGGCGTCCGTTACTACGAAATCCAAATTCCAGAGCAAACGATTGACGGCGTGAACTTGGAACCAACCACCAAATATATCCGCATTGGAGAATGAGAGGAGCATTATGAAAAAAATTATCACAATCACCATCGGCAGCCTGCTTTTCGCAACCGTCAGCCGCGCGCAAATGGTCGTTTATGACCCGACGGTGAACGTTGAGCAGATTATCAGCGAAGCCGAAAATATTGCCCAATTTGCGAGCATGGTGGACAACCAGGTTCAGCAGATTTCACAACTGGGCGACCAGCTTCAACAGTTGGAGCAATACAACACCGCTTTTGGAAATCCCGCCTCAATTTTGAACATCGCCGGCGCAAGCCAGGTTTCGGGCGATTTGAACAAGCCGGTGGTCGGCCAATCGCTCGGAACCATTCAGGCCGATTCGCAAGGCGCGGAAGCCATGACGTTCAACGGCAATGGAATTTACCATAGCATTGGCACGACCTTCCAAACGCCGTCCGGCAATGAAGTCCAACGCGAAGATGACCTTTACCGCGACAACGCCGCCGTCCAGAACGCGACCGAAAATTACACCAACGTCTATGCCGACGCGACGCAGCGGCGTTTGACGCTACGCAAGCAGATTGCGGCAACGGTTCAAAAACTTCAAAACGCAACCACGGCTTCCGAAGTTCAGAAACTGACCGGCGTTCTCATGGCGCAGGATGCCGACCTTGCCGACACGGACAAGGAAATTGACCAGGCCGCCAGCCTTGCGCTCGTTCAAGAGGCGGAAAATCAAGACAACGAAAACGAGCAGAACAAGGCGCGGCTTGAAGAACAGCAGGCGGAGTTTTCCGAGGGGCTTACCAATTACGGAGCGGCATTTCAGCCAATGACCGAAAAGCCGGAATTTCCAACGCAGTAGTTATGACCGCAGCCGAACCAACCTTGCGCGAGACGCAGCCGCCCGTCGGCAACGGCGCGATGAAAGTCGCCCGACCGCGCTTCAACCCGACGCGGCTCTTTGTCGAAAAAGACCGGCTCGCGTGGTTTTGGTTCCTGTTCGCAATGGGCGTTTTGGTTTTCGCCGCCATTGACCGCATTTTGCTGGTGCAAAGTTTCAAACGCACGGAGCATGTCGTCGTCGTTGATCCCGCGAACACCTATTACGTTTCGCCGGTGATGAAATTTGAGGATGCGAAGGAACTTCATGCCCAGCAAAGCGAACTGGCGACCATCGCGTTTTTACAACGCAATCCAAAAGGTTTCGATAACGAAGATTTGCTGCAACAAATGTTTCTCAAAGCGGCACTGGCAAAGGCGCAGGCCGAATGGCAGTCGGAAGCCACTGAATTTCAGGCGAAACAACTCCACCAAAAGGTTGAAGTCAGCCGCATTGACATTTTGAACACGCGCGAAAACGCCGTGCTGACGCAAGTGACCGGCCAGTTGATTCGCGCGGGTATTTTTGACGGCAAGGCGTTCACCGAGGCCGTTCCCTTCCGGCTGACCTTAAAACTCTTGCGTAATCCCAATATGCTTCTCAATGGCCGGTTCCCCACCGCCGTCAGCGATTTTAAGTATGAAATCCTTCATTAACATTTTAGCGATGGCGATTTTTTATTCGCAAATTGCGCTGGCGAATGAAGTTCAGCAATTTCCGCTCGACGAATACCGCGTTTATCAAATCCCGGTTTCGGTTGATCGCGTCACCACCGTCAGCTTTCCGGGACCCATTTCAGCGATTGAAGCGGCGGACGCAACCGTGGACGGAACGACCCCAGGACAATTCCAAATCGCATACTCCAAAGGCTCTTACTTCTTTTCCGTGCGCGCATTGGCAAAAAAGATCGTCACCAATGTCAATGTGCGTTGGAACGACAAAACTTACGCGCTCGAATTGCACGAAAGCGACGAGCCGGATTATTCCGTCATCTTTGAACAACCAAGCGACCATGTTGCGCCGCCGGTTCCGGTTGCCGTGACGCCTGAACGCTTGCTGACGTTGCTCGACACAACCAAAGCGTTTCCGCTCCTGAAAGAATTTCATCCCGAAGCCGTCGCCGACGTTGAATACGCCAATTACGCGAAAAAACCGCAAATTATGAATTACAACACCTACGCCGTCCAAATTGACGAGGCGTTTCGCTTCAATCCCGAAGACACGCTCATCTTCCGGCTGACGCTGACCAACCGAACATCGCAAATCTTGCGATACAGGCCCGACGGATTTTCGCTGCGCGTGGGCGAACGACTTTATCCGCAGTCCATCAGCGATGCCGCCGGAAGCATTCCGCCGCACGGAACCGCGCCCGCTTATTTTGCCGTGACCGGAACGCCAGACGGCGGACGCAATGACATTTCGCTCAAAAATGATTTCACGGTCATTCTCGACGCATATCCCGATAAAACCATAAGCACCAATGCCGTCGTCTCTACGAAGTCAATTGCACCGACAAATTCCATTCCGGCGACCAATTCAATAATTAAACCGAAAAAGGTTTCGCCATGAATCCGCGCAGGCTCATCAATTTCTTTCGCACGCCGGTGGGCGCGTTCGCGGGATTTTGCGCGCTGGTCGCCATTGCTCTTTTCGCGGCGCATCACTTTCAAAAACCGAGCCAGGGAAAATCGGCGTCGCTGGTCAATTCGGCGTCCGCCGCGCAACCGCCGGAAACTATCGAATCGGTTCAAAAGAATATGCAACCGTATCGCCCGCCCATGTTGCAGGCGGGCATGACTGCGGACACAGCAAAACCGAAAAAGCCGTTGCTGCCGCCCATCAGCCTTTACAACCAAGTGCCGTCAGCCAAAACGAAATCGTTGAGTGAACTGTATGCGCCTTTTGGCCGGCTCATCCCTTGCGAGTTAATTGTCACGGTGGATTCATCCACCATCCGAACGCCGATAATCGGGCTGGTTACGGAAGATGTTTATTTTGGCGGGCATTTGATTGTTCCCGCCGGAACGGAAGTTCACGGCGTCGCGCAAGTTGACCGTGCGCGCGAGCGGATCGCCAGCGGCAACCGCTGGACGCTGGTAATGCAGGATGGCGAGGAACTCACGCTAAACGGCATCGCGCTTGACCGCGAAACCGACACCAACGGCGTCGGCTGGGGAATCACCGACGGCAGCGCGGGACTTCGCGGGCAGTTGATTAAATCCGACGACATGGCGCAAATAAAATTGTTCGCCGCCACCTTCTTGAGCGCGGCGGCGGCCACGCTCAATCAAAACCAACAGACGGTGCTTGGCTACCAATTGCTGCCCAACACCCAAAATGCCGCGCTGCAAGGCGCGCAAGGTGTTTTGGGTGCTTACGCAAAACAAATTTACGATTCGATTCAGCAAAATGGTTTTTACGTCCGCGTTCCCGCCGGAAAACAATTTTATCTATACGTCACGCAAACAATTGACCGGAAAGATGCCGCCATTGGCGAATCGCGCTCCGATTCAAACGGCATCAACAATCCGCCACCGCAGCCACCGGCGCGGCGGGAAATTTCACCCATTGTCCCCACGCAGCCATGAAAACATATTTTCTCATTCCATTGGCAATTTTAACCGGATGCAGTTCGCCGCGCGTTGTGCAAATGCCGCCGCAGCCAAGCACGGCATTGACACCGGCGCAGACCGAAGCCGTGCGCTATCCTGAAACCGTCAAAGCCTATCCCATTGGCCGCTACATTGATCCCAACAACGATTTAATCATGCACGGAGCGCACACGATTTATCGCATTGAGACAACGGCCAGATGGAACTTGCACCCGGACGCTTCGGCTGAAGCTTCGCTTGGCCCGCCGGTGGCGTTGATTGATTCAGCTAAATACAGTGCGCCGGTCAATGCCGAAATTATCGCCGAAGTGAACAAACAGAAAGCGGCAACGGAGGCGTTGCTGGAACGCAACGGCGAATTCAACCAATCCCTTTCGCAACTGGCCAGAGCAGTTCAAACCGTCAAACAGGCTGATGTGCAAAACCTGCAAATGAGGCAGGAATTGTCCACAACCGAAAAACGGCTGGACGCTCTGGAGGACGAGTTGCGGAACAAACAAGCCGATTCATTCGGCGTCAACGAAAACACAAATACAAACGAATGGTGAAACCATGAGTAGAAAGGAAAATATGCCAATCAAACGTCCAGAAACCGCCGCCGGCAATGGCGCGGTTCAACAACCAGCAAATGGCGACGACCATGCGGAATTTGAGTTTCGGGAAAATCCCCGAATCAACGCTCAAATTGACGGTTACAAAAAACAGTTCCCCAAGAAGTGGGCTTTCATCAAGTCCATGCCCCGCGAGCGATTGGAACGCGCCCTTGTTTTGGCGAAAATCCGCAGCTATGAGCAGCGGCAAAAACTCAATCACGGATTGCTCCGCAAGGTTGAAAACGACGAAGCGTTCAAAAAGGATTGCGAAGCCGTCCTCAAACACTATCCCGAAAGCCAGCGGGAACAGGTCAGGGTCAACATGGCCAGAGACTACGTTCTTTCGCAGTCAAGGGAACAAAAACGAGGCGTCGCAGTCGCGGCCTGATTGCGGCGGCCTGGAAAGACTTCGCGTTTTGCGCGCCGACCCTTGCCCTGTCTCCCTTCAAGGATGCGCGCAAACCCGCGAAGACTTTCCGGCCAGCCAATTGTTTCAGGGATGTCGCCGCTCGTTCCTCGCGGCCACATGAATTTTGGCGGAGGAAAAGTTCATTTGCGTTGAATTGAAATTGGAAATCCAAAGAAGTTGAGGTAAAGTCTTATGGCGTTAAAGCGGTCAAGGCCAGGAACGAATGATTTACAGCTAAATCTATTTTCATCGAATGGAGGCAGCCATGACAGAACCGATACAATTGACTCAATACGGAATGATGGCGGAAAAACATTGGCGCGAATTTCGCCCGAAGATGGTCGCCGAAATGGAGGCCAAAGGGATTCTGCAAGAAATGCTTTTGGACGCGGAGAACAGCACCAAAAAGGAACTTTACGATTTGACCATGAAGTTCATGAAGCAGGGTTTGACGCCGCAGCAGGCGCACGACCGGGCATGGGAAATGGTGAGGGAAGAATACATTTTGCTGCGGCCAGAGGACGAACCAGCCGGATAGAGCCGCGCAATCAGGCCAACTATCGAATCACGGACACCGACGAAGTTGGCAAAGGCTCGCTCCGCAAAAAATGTTGGAACAACATTCAGGCGATTAAACTTCTGCGCCAGCTTGAATCGGAAAAACGTTCCGCCACTGAAAAGGAAAAATCCGTTCTCGTCCGCTATGTCGGCTGGGGTGGATTGCCGCAGATATTCAATCCAGCCAGCGACTGGCAGGCCGAAAGCAAGGAACTGGCCGCGTTGCTTTCAAAGGATGAATTCAAACTGGCGCGGGCTTCGACGCTCAACGCGCATTACACATCCGGCGAAGTCATCGGCGCGATGTATTCCGCGTTGGAACGGCTGGGCTTCAGCAGCGGGCGCATTTTGGAACCAGCTTGCGGCATCGGCCATTTCATCGGTTATATGCCGGAAGCGATTCAGTCGCGCTCGCTGATCACCGGCATCGAAATTGATCCGGTGTCGGCGCAAATCGCCAAAATTCTTTATCCAGACGCGGACATTCGCAACGAGGGATTTGAAAAGTCAAATCTTGCCGATGAATTTTACGACGTTGCCGTTTCCAACATTCCCTTCGGCGATTACAAGCCATACGACACAAAATTCAACAAGCATGGTTTTGTCATTCACGATTATTTCTTTGCCGCATCGGTTGAAAAAGTGAGGCCGGGCGGATTGGTCGTATTCGTCACTTCAATGGGAACAATGGACAAAAACAGTTCCACGCTGCGGAAATATCTGAACGAGCGCGCCGATTTGATGGGCGCAATCCGGCTTCCCAACACCGCGTTCAAACAAAATGCCAATACCGAAGTGACAACGGACATTCTGATTTTGAAAAAGCGGCGGCTGCGTGAACCGGCAAAAAAGGTAAAGTGGGAAAAAGTCGTTCCTTACACCACGACAAAAGGCGAAGTCATTCCCATCAACGAGTATTACTTCAACAATCCGCACATGATGCTGGGCGAAATGAGTCTGGCGGGACGGATGTATGCGCGCAATGAGCCGACGCTCGTCAGCAACGGCAAAGAAATCAAAGACGCGCTGGCGGAAGCCATCAAACATTTGCCGCAGGGCATCTATGAAAGATTGGATCGCCCGCTCGAAGTCGGCGAAGGCGAGCAGACGATTCCCGCGCCCGGCCACGTCAAACCCAACGCCTATACAATTCACGATGATGAAATCGCCGTTCGCCACGGCGACAAGCTGGTTCCGCTGCCGCATTTGCCGATTCAAACCAAGCTCCGCGTTCGCGGAATGATTCGTGTCCGCGACGCTGTGCGCGAATGTTTGCAGACGCAATTGGAAGACGCGCCGGAAGACGACATTCAACTGGCGCGGGCATTGCTCAATCAAGCTTACGACCGTTTCATTTCCCGCTTTGGACCGCTTTCCGACCGCGTGAACATCAACGCCTTCGACGGCGACCCCGATTTGCCGCTGCTCTTTTCACTCGAAAATTATGACGCCGAAAAAAAGAAGGCGACCAAGACGGCCATTTTCCGCGAGCGCACGATTCAAAAACAAAAGCCGGTAACGTCGGTGAATTCGTCAAAGGAAGCGTTGCTTGTTTCATTGAATGAGAAGTGCCGCGTGGATTTGAAACACATGGAAAAATTGTTGCGCCGGCCAACGGATGAATTTTTACCGGAGCTGAAAGGCGTGCTGTTTCTTAATCCGCAAACGCAGGCATGGGAAACCGAAGACCATTATCTTTCCGGCGACGTTCGTGAAAAAATGAAAACTGCGGAAGCTGCGAGCGTCGCCGACCCGCGCTTCATTGAAAACGTCGAGGCGTTGAAATCGGTTCAGCCGGAAAATTTGTCGGCAACGGAAATTGATGCGCGGCTGGGAGCATGTTGGATTCCTCCAAAAGATTTTGAAGCGTTCGCGCAGGAGTTGCTTGGCGCGGAAGACATCCAGGTTTTCTACACGCCGCAGCTTGGGACGTGGACGATCCAAGCCGGTTACAACGCGAAGCAATGCGTCGCCAACACGACCGAATGGGGAACAAACCGCGCCACGGCTTTGGAATTGATTGAAGATGCGCTCAACGTCCGAACGCCGACCATTTATGACAAAATCTGCGAGAACGGCAAAGACAGGTCGGTTGTCAACCCGAACGAAACGGAAGCGGCGCGCGAAAAGCAGCAGAAAATCAAAGACCGTTTTCGTGAATGGGTTTGGAAGAACGATGAACGGCGGCAACGGCTGGTCAAAAAATATAACGAGGAATTCAATGCCGTCCGCTTGCGCGTGTTCAACGGCGAACACTTGACGCTGCCGGGCGCGAGCGGAAACATCAAATTGCAACGGCAGCAAAAGAACGGCATCTGGCGGATTTTGCAAACGCCCAACACATTGCTCGGCCACGTCGTCGGCGCGGGCAAGACCTATACAATGGTTGCCTCGGCAATGGAATTGAAACGGCTCGGACTGGCGCGCAAGCCGCTTCTCACGGTTCCCAATCACATGCTCGGACAATTCTCGTCGGAGTTTTTAACGCTGTATCCCAACGCAAACATTTTGGCCGCAACGAAAGAAGATTTTGAAAAGAGCAAGCGGCGCGAATTGATGAGCCGCATCGCCACCGGAAATTGGGACGCCATCATCGTCACGCACTCGGGTTTTGAAAAAATTCCGTTGGCCGAGAAAACGACCAAAGCATTTTTTGAAACTCAATTAGACGAATTGGAAAACGCGATTCGCGAACAAAAAGCCGAAGGCAACACGCGCCGGATTGTGAAGCAGCTTGAGGCAGCCAAGAAACGGTTGGAAACCCGGATGAAACTTCTCGCCGCCGAAGAAAAAAAGGACAACACGCTCACGTTTGAGGAACTTGGCATTGACCGCCTCTTTGTGGATGAAGCGCATTATTTCAAAAATCTTTTTTACGTTTCCAAAATGACGCGCATCGCCGGTTTGCCGCAAACCGCTTCCGAACGCGCGTTCGATATGTTTTTGAAAGTGCAATATATCCAGCAAATCAACAACGGCGGCGGAGTCGTTTTTGCCACCGGCACGCCGATTGCCAACAGCGTGGCCGAAATGTTCACCATGCAGCGGTATCTGCAAATGGGAGCATTGCGAAAACAAAAGTTGCATCATTTCGATTCATGGGCGGTGACGTTCGGCGAGCCGGTGACGGCGATGGAACTTGCGCCCGACGGTGCAGGCTATCGGCTCAACACGCGCTTTGCGCGGTTCATCAACGTGCCCGAATTGATGCAGATTTTCTGCCAAGTTGCCGACATTCAAACGGCGGCTCAATTAAAATTGCCCGTGCCGGAAATTCAAAATGGCAAGCCGACCGTCATCCGCACGCCGTCCACGCCGGAATTGAAAAAAGTTGTGGAAGGACTTGTCCGGCGTGCTGATAGAATTCGCAGTCGCCAGGTTTTGCCGCAAGATGACAATATGCTCAAGATCACGACGGAAGGACGCAAGGCGGCGCTGGATTTGCGCGTGCTCAATCCGAAGGCAAATGACCATCCCGACAGCAAAGTGAATTTGGCGGCGGACAAAATTTTCCAAATCTGGAAGGAGGCATTCGCACAACGCAGCACGCAGCTTGTCTTTTGCGATTTGTCCACGCCGTCAAAATTAAACCGGGGATTTTGTGTTTATCACGATTTGAAAAATAAATTGATGAAGCACGGCATTCCCGCCGAAGAGATCGCCTTCATTCAAGATTACGACAGCGACCTTCAAAAGACAATTTTGTTCAGGGAAGTGAAATCGGGAAAAATCCGCGTTCTCATCGGCAGCACGCAGAAGATGGGCGCGGGAACAAATGTTCAAGAGCGGCTCATTGCGGAGCATCATCTTGATCCGCCGTGGCGGCCGGCGGACGTGGAGCAGCGCGATGGACGCATTTTGCGGCAGGGGAACAACAACGCGGTCGTCCAAATTTATCGCTACGTCACCGAGGGCAGTTTCGACGCCTATATGTGGCAAACATTGGAAACGAAAGCAAAGTTCATTCACCAAGTGATGACCGGCGATACGCACATCCGGCACATTGAGGACATTGATTCGCGTGCGTTGACGTATGCAGAAGTTAAAGCCATCGCATCAGGCAATCCGCTCGTCATGGAAAAGGCAACCGTTGACGCCGAAATTACACGGCTCACGCGATTGCGTTCGCAACACGCAGAAACGCAATATCGCATCCGTGACGAAATCCGCCACATCAAAGAGGAAGTCCCAATTTACAAACAGCGAATCGAGAATTTGAAACTCGACATGGCGCAGCGAATTGAAACTCGTGGCGACGCATTTGAAATTGTCATCGAAAAAATGCCCCTCAAAGACCGTGCTATGGCTGGAGAAATGTTGATCCGAATCGCGCGCCGTGTCGCCGGCGGCAGGCAGGAATATCACGTCGGCTCATTTGCCGGTTTTCCACTCTTTATCCGGCCAGCCTTTTTGCAACAGGTTGAAATCGTTTTGAAAGGACACAATCAATACACGGCAAATGTCTCCGATTCGCATTTGGGAACGATTCGCTCGCTCGAATTTGTTCCGCAGAATTTCGAGGAACGACTTTCCTTGCATCAGCGCGATTTGAATGACGCCGAAAAGAAATACCGCGAACTGGAAGAAAAAATCGGCCAACCGTTCGAGCATGAGGCGAAATTGCAATCGCTCGCGCACCGGCAAAAAGAATTGGAGGACACTTTGGACATCGCCAAAAATCAGGCGGCCAACTCGCTGGCGGCTGAAGAAACAGAAATCCAAACAGTGCAGGAAACAGAAACCGAAGCCATTCAAGAAACGCCTGCTGCAATTTCCGTTGCAAGGAAAACACCCAAAATGCGCGTCGGAATGCGCGTTAAAATTTCAATTTGAACCTTATCGAAGGCTTCGTGAATGCTGTTGCCGCGATTTTACCGCTCCGTTTTATTTGTCAAGGAACTACGGCAAAAAGCCAAATGGTTGAAAACAACGAAGGATTCAAGAATGCCTGTGACGCCGTGCTTCAACATTTTCCCGAAGACCAGCGGCAGCAGGTGAAAGTCCAAATTGCGGGAAACCTGGTTTTTTCGCAGTCGCGCCAGCAACGAAACGAACAAAACCGGGCGTCGCAATAGCGGCGTGACCATGCGGCCTGAAAAGACTTCGCGTTTTGCGCGCCGACCCTTGCCCTGTCACCCTTCAAGGATGCGCGCAAACCCGCGAAGACTTTTCGGCCAGCCAATTTTTCAGGGATGTCGCCGCTCGTTCCTCGCGGCCACATTGATTTTTTTGAAAAAAGGGGGAGAATTAAAATCATGGCTATTCCAACCAGATTAAATCTCATTGGCCCCCGCGTGCGGCAACTGCGAATGGATCGTGAGTGGACGCAACGGGAACTTTCCGAAAAAGTGCGTGCGTTAGGCTGGCATATCACACGCGACATTTTGGCCCGAATTGAAGCCACGCAGCATCGCGTCACTGATTGCGATGTGGTTTTTCTGGCGAAGGCGCTAAAGGTGGATGTTGCCGATTTTTTTCCAGCCGGATTGACTTCCAAAATCAGAACAAAAATCCAGTCATATCGTTTGCGGACAAATGATTTCCATTTGAAAAGGCTGAAACGCCAATCGCGTTCCAACCGCAAAAAGCATTTGCGCTGAATTCAAAGGAAATTCCTGGGGGTTGAAGCCAATTGCTTCGGGGCGTAGGAAAATTTTCAAATCTTTACAGGGCTAAATCTTCCGTGGGAGCAGCGAAGGCTGCACGAGTTCCGCCGCCATTATACCGCCCTGTTCGGGTTGTCAAGGTAGCTGCCCTCTCCCCTCATCTCCACCTTGACAACCCGAACAGGGCAGTGCGGCTCGCTAGGAACTCATGCAGCACAGCATTGAGCCTTCGGTTTTCGGTTGCGGGTGCGGCTTTCTCGACCGCGTTGCTTTGTCCGGGCGTTGGCGGGAACACGATAAAACGGACAGGGAGAAAATTGTTATGAGAAAACGCAACTGCATTGACCCAAACCAAATGGAGTTTGGGATTATGTTCGCAGGGGGAGAAGGCTTGCCGCGTGGTGTTCTGGAAGCATCCATCACCGTTTCGCCATCAGCTAGTGAGGGGGAAAGTGAGGGGGGAAATAACGCACTTGTTAAGTCTTGTATGTCCTAGTTAATGCTAGTTTCACTTGAAATGCCCATAAAATCGTGTAAATTCCTTTGTAATTAACTGGCTTCCGATGACCGAGCCCTGCCTCTGGAGCCATTAAGATTTGCCTTATATTCGAGGGTTTTCGGCTCCCCATCAGTTCCCAAACGGCCAGTTGACACCAAAACTGACACCAAATGTCGTTGCATCTGGTGTGCTTGGCTGAACCCAAGCCAACTCGGCCACTACTCGTTAAGATGTTCACGACTCGAATGGTTAGGGGTGTTGTCCAAGGTCCATTTCCGCCGTTTCATCCGCCGGTTCCAAGCCAGCAGGGTTTCCGGGCAGACGATGGAAGTGACTTCCCGCAACCGATCCTTGAGGGGCAGGCCGTAGCGGACCAAGGTGCGGCGATCCGTCTCGGTTAACGGCACTCGTTTACCCAACTTGCTGCGCAAAATCTTATTTTCCTGACGAAGGTAATCGTTCTCCTTGGCCAAATCTTCGCTGAAGAGCTTTTGGATCCGGGTCAGGAGCGGAGCGGCGCTGCGGTAAAACGGAGTTTCATTCAGTCAAATTTAGCGGACGCAAGTTCCGTTGAGGACGAGAAAGACTGAATACCGCAAACTTTATGGGCATTTGAATATTTACATAGTACACCATCAAAAAAAACAAATAAATGATGGTGGAGGCGGCGGGAGTTGAACCCGCGTCCCTGGCAAACAAACCAGCCGCGACTACATGCTTAGTTCGGAGAGTTTTTTCTGCTGTGCGATGGCGTCCGAACTCGAATCGCACTGCCTAGTCCGCATGGAATTTTCTCGGCCAACGGTGCGCGGTCTCCGCCGTCAACCATGCCTGCTATGGCGTTCGTCCGGCGTAGCAGGTGTCCACCGGCGAACGTCGCAGCGCTTAGGCCGCGAGAGCTAATTCTTGGTTAGCTGTTTTGTTTGATGCGATGATTAACGAGGCCAACGCATCGTCCTCGGCATGCCGCCTCTGGCGCATCTCCCAGGTCGAAACCGGTGCGCCCCCATTCGGCTAAATATCATCGGCCAATTCCCTGTCCCGGTCAAGTGGAGTAGCGTCGCGTCTTATTGCTGCACGCCAACCCGGTAGAAGCGGGCGTTGCCGGGGAGAATGGCTGTGTCTGTCGCAGTGTTGGTGGGCGCAGTGGCGATGATATTCGTGCTGATGGCGCTAAAGCCTGTCAACAGGTTGGTGGAACGCTCCAGCCAGTAATTCTTTCCGGCAACACTCGACCAGTTTACGACGACGTCGTTGGAGTTGGTGGCAGATACCACTGACGCCCGCAAACAAGAGGCGGCGTTGGTTGGATTCGTTCCAGCAATCCATTCCGCCAAGTTGTTCATGCCATCGTGATCGGGATCGGCGTTGGGGTCGGTGCCGGTCAGGTGACCAAAATACTCCAGTTCCCACCAATCCGGCAGGCCGTTGCCATCGGTATCCACCATGCGTTGCAAATCCAGCCGCCTGCCGTTGTACACCTCGCCCAACAAACCCGGGATGACATCCGCATTCGTGAGGACACGTTGAATCCGCTGGGTCACGGTTTCGGTTGGAAAATTCATCGCGGCGAACGCAACCGCGCCGGACACGTGGGGCGTCGCCATCGAAGTGCCGTCAAGGAATTGATAAAGCCCGTGGACGACGGTGGCCGTGACGGGCTGAACCGCTTCCATTGCAAGCCCGTCGGCTTGGGAAAGCGTGACGGCGGGAATCCAGTTGTTGGTGACACTCAATGTGCCGTTGAAATTGCCGCTGACATTGTTGTAAATGATGGCGGCCCGCGCGCCCGCCGCCATGGCATTAACGACTTTATTGGAAAACGTAAGGATACCCGAAAGAGCGCCCCGCTCAATCAATGCGATGTTGTTGCTCACCGACACCGGAAAGTCGGTGGCACTTCCGAATCCGCAATTATAAACCGTCGCGGTGATACCGGTGCTGATGCCGGAATATTGCAACTCGTTGGCGCTATAGACTGTGGAACCCTGTTGGACCGAGGCAATAACCGTGCCCTCCGGCGGGGTTCCCGGCGCAATGGGCAGCAACGACAGGATGTTCACGCCCGGTGCGCCCAGGTCCACAGTGTTGGTGCCGTAGTTTGAAAAAGACGCCAAAGCATCGTTCTGGTCGGTGGCCGCCACGACGATCATGTTGCTAAGCCGGTAACTGGCGGGATAAAACGGAGTGGTGTCGTTGTCACTGCTGTTGTTTCCCGCAGCGCAACAAAAGATGATGCCGGCGTTGCCGGCGGCTTGCATGGCGGCGATCTCGGCACTATCGTACCCGCCGCCACCGAAGGATTCATTGATGGCGACGACGTTCACACCGCGATTTTTCATCATGGTCGCGTACTGGATCGCCTCGATGATGGCCGAATCGGGCAGCGTGTTGCCGTCACTCGATGCCCGTAGCGCCATGATTCTGGCCTGATAATCCACTCCAATCACGCCCAAGTCGTTATTGCCGACGGCGGCAATCGTCCCAGCCACGTGCGTCCCGTGTTGACCAGAATCCATCGGGTCGGGGAGGTTGTCCGCGAAGTCATAACCGTAATAATCGTCCACGTATCCGTCTCCGTCGTCATCCTTTCCATTATTGGGTATCTCACCGGTATTGATCCATATGTTGCTGGCCAGATCCGGGTGCCTATAATCCACGCCAGTATCAATGACCGCGACCACCGGACGATTGGTGCCCGGCTGCTGGGCCAGTGCGAAAGCTCCAATAAAGCGGATGTCGTCCCCGGCCGTTCCGGCAATGCCGTTGATTGACTGGCCGGTGTTTTGCAGTGCCCACAAATTGGTGAAATACGTGTCGTTGGGTGGCGCGGTAGTGACCCAGCGCAGATAATTCGGCTCGGCCGTTTCCACATCGGGATCGCTTTTCAACTCGGCAATCAACTGCGTCGTTGTCCGGTTTTTGACATGCACCAGGCCCGTCTGTCGCCCGCGGAATTCCGACAGGTGAGCAAAACGATGTTTCCACACCAGCGAGTGGCCGGCCAGTCTCTGTTCGGCGGCGGTTAAGTTGACCGACGGCTGGAAAGTGACAATGACATCGCCTTTAACGTATTCCGTGGCCGGATGGCCTGAGCCTGTCCACGCTCCGATTGTCAGGCTTAAAATCACAGAAGCGGCTAATACTCCTTGGGCAAAGAATTTCATCAAAATTGTTGTAATTCAGGAGAGAATAGCATCTTGGATGCCGAATGACAAAATGCAAAACGAGGCCGGAATCGCTTCCGGCCTCGCTCGTGATTTCATTGGTAGGGTCGCGCTACTGCGCGACCGGACAACCGGCAGGTCGTCCCTACCGCATTAATAGTCCATTCCGCCCATGCCGCCGCCGCCCGGAGGCATCGGGGCCGGTTTTTCCTTCTCCGGAATGTCGGTAATGAGGCACTCGGTCGTGAGCAGCAAACCGGCGATGGACGCCGCGTTTTGCAGTGCGGAACGCGTGACCTTCTTCGGGTCAACGATGCCGGCTTTCACGAGATCTTCGTATTCGCCGGTGGCGACGTTGTAACCCTCGTTGCCTTTGCTCTTCTTGACTTGGTCAACGATGACCGAGCCTTCGACACCCGCGTTGTTGGCGAGCGAGCGCAACGGCGATTCTACGGCGCGCTTCACGATGTCCACGCCAATCTTTTCGTCTTCGCTGGTGGCCTTGACCGCTTCAATGGCGGGCAAACAACGCAACAACGCCACGCCGCCGCCGGCCACAATGCCTTCCTCGACCGCCGCGCGGGTCGCGTGCAAGGCGTCCTCGACGCGCGCCTTCTTTTCCTTCATCTCGGTTTCGGTCGCGGCGCCGACGTTGATGACGGCCACGCCGCCGGCGAGTTTCGCCAGGCGTTCCTGCAATTTCTCGCGGTCGTAATCGCTCGTCGTCTCCTCGATCTGGCGGCGGATTTGATTCACGCGGCCTTGGATGTCGCTGGATTTTCCGGCGCCCTCGACAATCGTCGTGTTTTCCTTGTCAATCACCACGCTCTTGGCGCGGCCAAGGTCGGTCAGCTCAATGCTCTCGAGCTTGATGCCGAGGTCTTCGCTGATGAACTTGCCACCGGTGAGAACGGCAATGTCTTCCATCATGGCCTTGCGGCGGTCGCCGAAGCCCGGGGCCTTCACGGCGCAAACGTTGAGCGTGCCGCGCAGCTTGTTCACGACCAGGGTCGCAAGCGCTTCGCCTTCGACTTCCTCGGCGATGACGAGCAGCGGCTTGCCTGAGCGCGCGGCCTTTTCAAGCAACGGCAACAGGTCCTTCAGGCTGCTGATTTTCTTTTCGTAATTGAGGATGTAAGCGTCTTCGAGCTTCACTTCCATCGTCTCCGCGTTGGTGACGAAGTAAGGCGACAGGTAACCCTTGTCGAACTGCATGCCCTCGACGACTTCAAGCGTCGTCTCGATGGATTTTGCCTCTTCCACGGTGATGGTGCCGTCCTTGCCGACCTTGTCCATCGCCTCGGCGATTTTGTCGGCGATTTCATAATCCCAGTTGGCCGAGACGGCGGCTACCTGGCGGATTTCGTCCTTGTCCTTCACCTTTTTGGTGATTTTGTCGAGATGCGACACGGCGGCTTCGACAGCCTTGCCGATGCCACGTTGGATGCCGATGGGATTCGCGCCGGACGTGACGAACTTGAGACCCTCGCGGTAAATGGATTCCGCGAGCACCGTCGCCGTCGTCGTGCCGTCGCCCGCGTTGTCGCTGGTGCGGCTGGCGACTTCGCGGACCATCTGGGCGCCCATGTTTTCATAGGCGTCTTCCAATTCGATTTCCTTGGCCACCGTCACGCCGTCCTTGGTGACGGTCGGCGAGCCGAACTTTTTGTCAATGACCACGTTGCGGCCCTTGGGTCCGAGCGTCGCCGTCACCGCCTTGGAAAGCTTGGTGATGCCGCGCAATATCGCCTGCCGTGCCGCCTCATCAAACACTAATTGTTTTGCTGCCATAATTTTATTTCGTTCTTTGTTGGTTGAAGTTAAATGTTAATCAAGGATCGCCAGAATGTCGTCCGAGGACAAAATCTTGTATTCCTTGCCGTCAATCTTGATTTCCGTGCCGCCGTATTTGCTGACCAAAACGCGGTCGCCTTTCTTGACTTCAAACGGGATTTTCTTCCCGTCGTCGTTGGTTTTGCCGGTGCCGAGGGCGACGATGATGCCCTCCTGCGGTTTTTCCTTGGCGGTATCGGGAATGATGATGCCGCCCTTCTTGACTTCCTTTTCCTCAACCGGTTCGACCAGGATACGGTCGCCGATCGGTTTAACGTTTAGTGCCATAGTTTGTCTTTTGGTTGTTGTTGGTTTGTTAATCGTAATCAACTCCCACCGCACCCGCGATGGGAAAATTGTTTAAATCTGCCGCGTCCGTAACTCCGCGAGGTCTTGGAGTGCGGCAGCCCTCTGCCGCTTTGGGAACGGCGCTGGTGAATTGAAGCCGCCTGAAAAAGCGCCGGAGGGCCGGCGCACTCCAGGACGCTGGCGCGACCTCGTTGCCGCCCTTCGCCAGCTTGCTCAAATTTGTCTGCGCCAATTTCATTTTGGATGTGTTAAAATAGGCTGTGGAGCAGAGTTCGTGTTTTCGTTGGTTTTTGGACTCTGGGATTCAAGGGACTTCGTTAGTCTGTCGTAATTCTCGGTGTAGTTTCCGATTGAACTCCACCCATCGCACCCGACCGGAATACCGTTGGTCGTTGTGAACGTCACTTGATCGTAGCGCCACGTATTCCCAGTGACAGTGTCGATTTTGAATAGCACAGATTCTTTGCGGTCACCATCTTCTACAACAGCATTCAAAAGTTGGAAGCGACCTGTCTCTTGAGCCGCCATTTTTTGAGCAGTCAAGAGTTGTATAAGTGCCAATAAAAAGCATCCAAGAATAATGGGTGGTTTCTTCATGGGTTTTAAGTTTTTAGGACAATGCAGCCATTCTGGGATTATTGAGATTCGCAAGAAATGCCCGTGCTGACTTCAAAGCTTCTGACTCGTCTTTTTCTTGATTAAATGATTGCATTTGATATTTGGTTAAACCAATTCGCCTGATTTCAGAAACCGCGACGGCAAGCACTAGAGCTTTGCGCCGATAAAAAGCAATTAGTTTAGACGTCAAAGGACGAACCGAATCCGCTTTCGCGGTTTCCTCTCTGAAGTCAGAATAAAGGATAAAATAGGTCTTCATTTAGAAACCTTCGGTGCCTTTCGTTCTTTATTTCTTCTCGTCCACAACTTCCGCGTCAATCACGCCTTCGTCCTTCTTTTCTTCGGACTTCGATTCGCCTTTGGCTTCGCCGCCGGCTGAACCGCCTGATGGGCCGGCACCCTGCGCTTTTTCAGCCTGCGCTTTCGCGGCGGCGGCCTTGTAAAGCTCGGCGCTCACGGCCTGCCACGCTTCATTCAGCTTTTCGGCGGCGGATTTAATCGCAGCCGCGTCGCTGCCTTTCAACGCTTCCTTCACGTCCGCGACAGCCTTTTCAATCTTGGCCTTGTCGTCGCCGGATATTTTGTCGCCGGTGTCCTTCAACATCTTTTCGGAGCGATACACCGCGCTGTCCGCCTCGTTGCGCGTTTCGACTTCTTCCTTTTTCGCCTTGTCTTCGTCGGCGTGGGCCTCGGCGTCGCGGCGCATCTTCTCGACTTCGTCCTTCGAAAGCCCGCTGCTGGCGGTGATGGTGATCTTCTGTTCCTTGCCGGTGCCGAGGTCCTTGGCGCCCACGTGCAAAATGCCGTTGGCGTCAATGTCGAACGTCACCTCGACCTGCGGCACGCCGCGCGGGGCCGGCGGAATGTCGGTGAGATGAAACTTGCCGATGGTCTTGTTGTCCCGGGAGAACTGGCGTTCGCCCTGGAGCACGTGAATTTCCACGCCCGGCTGATTGTCCGAGGCAGTGGAGAAAATTTCCGACTTGCGGGTCGGGATGGTTGTGTTGCGCTCGATGAGCCGCGTGAACACGCCGCCTAGCGTCTCGATGCCGAGTGACAACGGCGTCACGTCAAGCAAGAGCACGTCCTTCACTTCGCCCTTGAGCACGCCGCCCTGAATGCCGGCGCCTACAGCGACGACTTCGTCCGGGTTCACGCCCTGGTGCGGCGGTTTGCTGACGAGCGAGTGCGCCACTTCCACGACTTTCGGCATGCGGGTCATGCCGCCGACGAGCACGAGTTCGTCAATCTTTGCCACGTCAATGCCGGCGTCCTTCAAACAGGCCTTCACCGGCGCGATGGTGCGCTCGAACAACGAATCGCAAAGCTGTTCCATCTTCGCGCGGGTGAGCGTCTTCTGAATGTGCTTCGGCCCGCTGGCGTCCGCCGTGATGAACGGCAAATTGATTTCGTACTGCTGCGCGCTGGAAAGCGCGATCTTGGCCATTTCGGCCTCTTCCTTGATGCGCTGGAGCGCATCCGGCTGCTTGCGCAAATCCATGCCGGATTCCTTTTTGAATTCGTCGAGAATCCAGTCCATCAACTTGTTGTCCCAGTCGTCGCCGCCCAGGTGCGTGTCGCCGTTGGTGGCCTTGACTTCGAACACGCCGTCGCCGATTTCCAAAACCGAAATGTCGAACGTGCCGCCGCCCAAGTCATAGACGGCGATTTTTTCGTCCTTCTTCTTGTCCAGGCCGTAAGCGAGCGACGCGGCGGTCGGCTCGTTGATGATACGGAGCACTTCGAGTCCGGCGATTTTGCCGGCGTCTTTCGTGGCCTGACGTTGCGAATCGTTGAAATAGGCGGGAACGGTGATGACGGCTTGCGTGACTTTTTCGCCAAGACGTGTTTCAGCGTCGGCTTTCAGCTTGGCCAGAATCATCGCGGAGATTTCGGGCGGTGAATACCGGGTGGTCTTGCCTTCCACTTCCACCTCCACGGCGGCGTCGCCATTGGAGGCCTTTACAACCTTGTAGGGAACGCGTTTGATTTCCTCCTGAACCTCGTCGAATTTGCGGCCCATGAAGCGCTTGATGGAATAAACCGTGTTGCGTGAATTGGTGACCGCCTGGCGCTTGGCGGACTCGCCGACGAGGCGCTCGCCGTTCTTGGTGAACGCGACGACGCTGGGCGTGGTGCGTTTGCCCTCGGAATTTTCCAGAACCAGTGGCTCGCCGCCTTCCATGACTGCCATACAGGAATTCGTGGTTCCCAAATCAATGCCCAATACTTTTGCCATAAAATTTTTGGTTGAAATACAACTTGTACAGTCCTTCCAAGCAACGCTGGTGCCGTGTGACTCAAAAACTCATAAAACCATTATTAATAAAGGACAAAATGATTATTCTGGCCAAATTAAACCAAGCGCAAAACTGTGCCAAAAGCGACACAATGGCACAGTTAAAGTGCCATGCGCAGAAGAAATGGCGCAACATTCCTTTGGCGGGCACTACTTTGTCAGTGCCCCAAAAGATTGGGGCAGCGACGAAGTGCTGCCCTCCACCGAACTCATTTGCTCCCCGGTTTCTCCACCGGAATTTTGGCGAGATCCGGCGGCAATTTGTCTGCCTCGAAATTCTCAACCTTGAGCGCAATCAAACTCTGGAACGGCGCGCCAAAATTCACCGTGCCGTTGGAACGGTCCACGATGGCCGCCGCGCCGACCACGTTTCCGCCATGCTCGCGGACGATGTCTATCGTCTCCTGCACCCGCCCGCCTTTGGTCACCACGTCCTCGACGACGAGAATTTTTTCGTCAGGCGCGATTTTGAATCCGCGCCGCAGGACCAGTTTGCCTTCCTCTTTTTCCGGAAAGATGAACCGCACGCCCAATTGCCGGGCGACTTCCTGGCCGATGACCAATCCGCCCAGCGCCGGTGCAATGACGGTGACAGCTCCGAGTTTGCGGACCTTCTCCGCAAGTGCGGCGCCAAGCTTTTCGACGACGGGCATTTGCTGGAGCGCCAGCGCGCATTGAAAGTATTGGCGGCTGTGCAGGCCGCTGCGAAGGATGAAATGGCCTTCGAGCAACGCGCCAGTGTCGCGGAAAATCTGGAGAACTTCGTCTTGCGTCATCGCGCGAATGTTAAGTCCAAAGTCCAAAGTTCAAAGTCCAAAGTTGCGTAGGAACCGAGGTAACGAGGCTCGGACTGAAATTTCGGAGACTCCTCACGTCGTCTCCTACAATTTTTTCTCTGCGTCTCCGCGTCTCTGCGGTTAACCTCCCGCGTGCCGAAGTGGATCAAATTCATCGTCGCCATCCTGCTGTTGCCGGTCTGTGCCGGCGCGGCGCTGGCGTTGTGGCGGGTGCTGCACTCCAGCTATGGCGCGGACACGGTCTGGGTGCCGCTGCTGGCGGGCGCGGCGTGCTGGCTGGTGATTTATCTGCTGCTGCCGAAGCCGATGTGGATTTACGTGTTCGGCCACGAATTAACTCATGTGTTGTGGACGTGGCTGTTCGGCGGACGGGTGAAAAAATTCAAGGCGGCCGCCGATGGCGGCCACGTTGTTATTTCCAAGACCAACTTCGTCATCGCGCTCGCGCCGTATTTCTTTCCCCTGTACGCGGTCATGGTGGTGGCCGTGTTCGCCATCGGCCATTTGATTTGGGACTGGCGGAGTTATCTGGTGTGGTTTCATCTGGTGGTGGGCGCGGCATACGCGTTTCACGTGACGTTGACGTGGCACGCTTTGAAGGCGCGGCAGACGGACATCACTTCCCAAGGCTACTTGTTTTCCGCGGTAATTATCTTTCTTGGCAACGTCAGTGTGCTATTGTTTGGCGTCCCGTTGCTCACGGCGAAAGTTGGTTTGTTGAACGCGCTGGGCTGGTGGCTGGAAAGCACAGGCGAAATTTTCAATTGGCTGGCGCGCTGGTTTTAGCAATTTTGCCGAAATTGAAAATATTTCGCGCTTGTGGAATGATGCGCGGTCTGGTTCAAATTCCCGGCAACACTTGTATGGATTTAGGTGACATTTTAAGCAAAGCGCAAATCATCCCGGATTTGCACGCGACGAACCGCTGGGAAGCCATTGACGAATTGATTGGCAATCTGGTGGCCACCGGCAAGATTCAGAACGGCGACCGCGACGCCGTGACCGCCGCCGTCAAAAAACGCGAAACCTCCATGAGCACCGGCATCGGGTTTGGCATCGGCATTCCCCACGCCTCGACCGATCTGATTCACGAAGTGGTCGGCGCGCTGGGGCGCTCCAAGGGAGGCGTCAACTTCGATGCCCTCGACAACCAGCCGGTCAAGCTCGTCATGCTCTTTCTCGTGCCGCAAGGCCAGTTTCAAAAACATCTTCACACGCTCGCCAACATCGCCAAGCTCCTCCACAAAGCCGATTTCCGCCAAGCCCTCGAACAGGCGCCGGAAGCCGAGGCCATGCTCAACATTATCAAGGAATACGGAAAAAAGTAGTGGTAGAGTCATCCCGCCGCGATGACCGGACGCCGCGGCGCGGCGTCCCTACCTTGAAAAATCCGTGTTCATTCGCGTCCATCCGTGGTTAAATAATTTCTGTGCTCCCGCACAAACAAATCGAACTCCGTCTGCAGCAGGCCGTCCGCGCCATTTTGCCGGACGCGGACACAACCGCTGTTCTTGTGCGTCCGTGTCCGGACCCAAAATTCGGCGATTACCAGAGCAACGCGCTGATGTCGCTGGCCAAGGCAAGGAAGTCAAACCCTCGCCAACTAGCAGCCGATGTTCTGGCCAAATTGGACGTCTCTGAAGTTTGCGAGAAAGTCGAAATCGCCGGCGCGGGCTTTCTGAACTTCCGACTGAAGACCGCCGTGCTCGCGCAAACGCTCCAGGCCGCCGCGCGCGGCGAATATTTATTTTTCGAGAGAGCCGCGTCGCCAAAAACCGTTGTCGTAGATTTCAGTTCGCCGAATGTCGCCAAACCGATGCACGTTGGCCATATCCGCTCGACGATTCTCGGAGCTTGCCTCGCGCGCACACTACGGCTGATCGGCCACCGCGTCATCACCGACAACCACATCGGCGACTGGGGGACGCAATTTGGGATGTTAATTTTGGGTTGGCGACTAGAACTACTGGCTGGAAATGATCCATCCAAATTAAAAGACCCTGTTTCTGAACTTGAACGTATTTACAAAACCATTGTTGCCGCCGGGAATGGTGATCCTCAAGCGTTGAATTACTTAGAATCCTGCTGGGAAAAAGGCCGCGGTGAAGATGTTAGAATAACCCTAAAAGAAGGAGATGAAAATCTCGTGTTAGCAAGAGCACGCCAGCATCTTGTAAAACTTCAAAATGGCGATCCTGATGATCTTTATATCTGGCACCAGATGATTGCGCTTTCACAAAAACAGTTTGACGAAATTTACTCACGCCTCGGTGTGAAATTCGATGAAACGCTCGGTGAAAGCTCTTACAACGCCCGGCTCAAACCGCTTGTGGATGAACTGGTTGCCAAAGGCATTGCTCGGGAAAGCGAAGGCGCGCTGGCGATTTTCTTCGATGACAGTCCACAACTCAAAGGGCATCCCGCACTCATCCGCAAAAGTGATGGTGGTTTCAATTACACCACAACCGATCTCGCGACGCTGGAATACCGGTTGAAAACCTGGCAGCCGGACGAAATCATCTATGTCACCGACGGCCGGCAACAGTTGCATTTCCAGCAAGTATTCACTGCATTCCGCAAGTGGCAATCCCAACTCCCATCTGCCAACTCCCATCTGCCAAAATTGGCCCACGTCTGGTTCGGCTCGATTTTGGGTGAGGACGGCAAGCCGTTCAAAACCCGCAGCGGCGAGACGGTTAAACTTAACGAGTTGCTCGACGAAGCGGAAAGGCGTGCGTTTGAAATTGTAAAGACAAAACAACTGGAAAGACCGGAAGACGAGCGTGTGCCGGAAAATTTGTGGCCGGAAATCGCGCGCGTGATCGGCATCGGCGCGGTCAAGTACGCCGACCTGTTGCCAAACCGGCAGAGCGATTATGTTTTCAGTTGGGACAAGATGCTGGCGTTGCAGGGCAACACCGCGCCGTATTTGCAATACGCCTACACGCGGATTCGGAGCATTTTTCGGAAGGCGGAAGAAACATTCAACATTAAACATTCAACGTTCAACATTCAATTGACTGCGCTGGAGGAAATCGCGCTGGCGAAACATCTGTTGAATTTCGGGCTGACGCTGGAAGCCGTCGCGGAGGAATACCGTCCGAATTTTCTCTGCAATTATCTCTACGAATTGGCCGGCAAATTCACCGCGTTCTATGAAAACTGTCCGGTGCTCAAAACTGATGACGCCACGCGCGCCAGTCGTCTGGCCTTGTGCGAATTAACCGCGCGAGTGCTTAGACAAGGATTGGGAACACTCGGCATTGAAGTGGTGGAACAGATGTAAGCCTTCCTACCGAGATTCGCATACCGGAATCTCTTGCCACCGGTGCGGCAAGCGTCTAACAAGACACCGTGCTGACCCCCTTGGTGATGACCGTCATCGGCCCGGACCGGACAGGTCTGGTTGAATCCGTGGCACGTGTCGTGGCCGAACACGGCGGCAACTGGCTGGAAAGCCGCATGTCCCGGCTCGGCGGTGAGTTTGCCGGTATTCTGCGCATCGAACTGCCCGTGGATAAAAGACAGCCGCTGCTCGAAGCGTTGCAAAAGCTTCAAGGCACCGGCCTTACTGTTGTCGTCCAGCCAGATGGCACGACGCCGATTGCCACACCAGGCCGGCCGGCAAAACTTGAAGTCATCGGCCATGATCGGCCCGGCATCGTCCGCAAAATTTCTGCGGCGCTCGCCCGGGCGGGTGTGAATGTCGAGGAATTTACTAGCGAAGTCGTCAGCGCGCCGATGTCCGGCGAAACACTGTTCAAGGCCTGCGCACGCTTGCAATTGCCCGAACGCTGCGACCTTACCGCGTTGAAAACCGAATTGGAAAAAATCGCCGCCGATTTGCTGGTGGATGTTTCTTTTGCAGAATTGTAGGACAGGCGTCGCGCCTGTCTCCGTTTTCATTTAACAATTTGAAACAGGCGCGACGCCTGTCCTACACAAGATGTTTGAACTGCTCAAGACGGATTCGCACACCAAGGCGCGCCTAGGAAGACTGACCACCACGCACGGTGTCGTGGACACGCCGGTCTTCATGCCCGTCGGCACGCAGGCCAGCGTGAAGGCGCTCGATCCGCGTGAACTGTTGGAAATGGGCACGCAAATTATCCTCGGCAACACCTACCACCTCAACATCCGGCCCGGCCTCGGCATCATCCGCGCCGCCGGTGGACTGCATCGGTTCATGAATTGGGAAAAGCCAATTCTTACCGACAGCGGCGGGTTCCAAGTTTTCAGTTTGGCTAAAATCCGAAAAATAAAACCGCATGGCGTCGAGTTCCGCTCGCACCTTGACGGCTCGCCGTTGTTTCTCGGTCCGAAAGAAGCGATGGAAATCCAGCGCGTGCTTGGTTCGGACATCGCGATGGTGTTCGATGAATGCCCACCGCACGACGCGCCTGCGCGCGAACAAAAACTCGCCGTTGAACGCACCATCCGCTGGGCGCGTGAATGCCGCGAGCAGCCGCGGGCGGTCGGGCAACGGGTTTTCGGTATTGTGCAAGGTGGCAGCAATGCCGCGTTGCGGGAGGAATGCGCGAAAGCTTTGGTCGCGATGGACTTCGACGGTTACGCCATCGGCGGCGTGAGCGTTGGCGAGCCGGAACCGGAAATGTTGAAAGCGGTTGAATTCACCGAACCGTTTTTGCCCGCGCACAAGGCGCGTTACGCCATGGGACTGGGCACACCGGCGCAGATGCTCGAGTTGATTGCCCGCGGCGTGGATATGTTCGACTGCGTGCTGCCGACCCGCGTCGCACGCAACGGCACGGCTTTCACCCGGCGCGGGGCGTTCGGCCTCAAAGGCGGCGCTTACAAGGCGGATTTCCGGCCGATAGACGAAGGCTGCGACTGTTTTGCCTGCAAACATTTTACGCGCGCGTATCTGAGGCATTTGCTGAACGTGAACGAAATTCTCGGGCTGCGCATGGTGAGCGTTCACAACTCGCGTTTATTTTTGAAAATCATGGCCGACGTGCGCGCGGCCATCGCGGCGGGAACGTTTAAGGACTTTTACCGCGAGTTTATTGCGAATTACGTGCCATCCCGGAAGGTGCTCTCCGCAAGGCAAATGGAGGTTGAACGGCAAAAACGCCTTGCGAACCCGGCAAGGTGTGGCACTTTATTGGCATTGGAAAACCAAAATTTGGAAATGTTATGGAAAAGCCAAAAATCATCGCTTACTTGAAACCGACTTGCGGCTGGAGCCAGGGCGTCCGCGCCGTGCTGCGCAAATACGACCTGCCGTTCGAGGACCGCGACATCATTAACGACCCGTTGCAGCGCCAGGAAATGATTGAGAAGACCGGCCAGATGCTGAGCCCTTGTGTCGAGATCAACGGTCACATGCTGGCCGACATCAGCGGCGAGGAAGTCGAGGCCTGGATGCTCGCGAACAAAATCGTGACGCCCAATGACCGCGAGGTTGACGCGCCGACGAACCAGCCGTGCGCCCACGAAATGCCGGCCAGTGCGCCGTTGAATTTTGTACGCTGATAAAATTGTGGGGGACGCTCCCTGAGCGTCGTAGAGATTCGGCGGTAACAAACCGCCGCTATAAAGCCGCGTGGAGCAATCTGCGCGGCTTGTTTGTTTGGTGAATCGCAATTAACCTGCCGCCATGCAAATTGTCGCCTCCGTCGCCGCCATGCAACGGCTCGCCCGAAAATGGCAGCGGGCGGGAATGCGCCTCGGCCTTGTGCCGACGATGGGCTACTTGCACGCGGGACATTCGAGTCTCGTCAAACGGGCGCGGCGGGCGGTCGGCAAGGACGGCGTTGTGGTGGTTAGCATTTACGTAAACCCAACGCAGTTTGGGCCAAAAGAGGATTTTTCAAAGTACCCGCGCGACTTGAAGGGTGACTTCAAACTTTGTCGCGCCGTGGGCGTGGACGCGGTGTTTACGCCCGGCGACGAGGAGATGTATCCGAGCGGGTCTGGAGGGAAGCTCTTTGTCGCTTCCCGTTTCCGAGGTCAGGGTACCGACGAAGCAGTGCCCTCCCCCGGATTCAGCACCTGCGTCGTCGAGGAAAACCTGTCGCAAACGATGGAAGGTGCGTCGCGGCCGGCGCATTTCCGCGGTGTGACGACGGTGGTGGCCAAATTGTTCAACATCGTTTTGCCGAATGTGGCGGTGATCGGCGCGAAAGACTGGCAGCAGGCGGCCATCATCAAACGCCTGGTGGCGGATTTGAATTTCCCGGTGCGCATCATCGTCGCGCCGACGGTGCGCGAAGCGGACGGTCTGGCGATGAGTTCGCGCAATAAATATCTTAGCGGTGATTTGCGACGGCAGGCGACCGTGCTCTGGCGCGCGATTCAAAAAGCGCGGGCCGCCGTCGGAGAATCAAAGACGGTTTCGGCGGCAAAACTGAAGGCCGACTTGAAAAAGTTGATTGCCACCGAATCTGACGCGAGATTGGATTATGTCGAGTTTTTCGAGCCGGACTCGCTCGCGCCCGTTGCGAAAGTCAATCGAGGCGCGCAAATGGCGCTGGCGGTGTTCGTCGGCAAGACACGGCTGATTGACAACGCGCGGCTTTGACATGAGACAATTCGATTATTTGGTTTTGGGCAGCGGCATTGCGGGACTTTCCTTCGCGTTGAAGGTCGCGCCGCACGGGCGCGTGGCCATCGTCACCAAAAAAGACCGGGCGGAGTCGAACACGAATTACGCCCAAGGCGGCATCGCGTCGGTGACGAGCAAGGAGGACTCGTTCGAATTGCACGTGCGCGACACGCTCACGGCGGGCGCGGGCTTGTGCAAGGAAAACGTCGTCCGGACCATCGTCGAGGAAGGCCCGGCGCGCATCGCGGAATTGATCGAGCTGGGCATGAAATTTTCCGAGCGCGACGCTCCGGCCGAGGACGGTGGCAAGGAACTGGATCTGGGCAGGGAAGGCGGGCATTCCAAACGACGCATCTTGCACGCCAAGGACGTGACCGGTCGGGAAATCGAGCGCGCGCTGTTGAACGCGGCGGCACGCCAGCCGAACATCCAGATTTTTGAAAACCACATCACAATCGATTTGATCACGAGCCGGAAATTCGGTTTGCAGGACGGCAACCGCTGCCTCGGCGCGTACGTGTTCGACAAAAGGGCCAACCGCGTCTGGGCGTTCACCGCGCCGGTGACACTGCTGGCCACGGGTGGCTGCGGCAAGGTGTACCTTTACACGACCAATCCCGACATCGCGACCGGCGACGGCGTGGCGATGGCTTACCGCGCCGGCGCGAGCATTGCGAACATGGAGTTCGTCCAGTTTCACCCGACGTGTTTGTATCATCCGCAGGCGAAGTCGTTTCTCATCAGCGAGGCCGTGCGCGGCGAAGGCGGCGTGCTCAAGTCGCTCGACGGCGCCGAATTCATGGATGCCTATCACCCGCTGAAATCGCTGGCCCCGCGCGACGTGGTGGCGCGGGCGATTGATAGCGAGATGAAAAAGAGCGGCGCGGAGCACGTGTGGCTGGACATCACGCACCGGCCGGCGCGGTTCATCATCGACCGGTTCCCGAACATTTACCAAACCTGCCTGCGTTACGGCATTGACATCACCAAGGAACCGATCCCCGTGGTGCCGGCGGCGCATTATCAGTGCGGCGGCGTGGTGACGAACGTGGACGGTGAGACGGACATCGCCGGGCTTTACGCCGTGGGCGAGGTGGCGTGCACCGGGTTGCACGGCGCGAACCGGCTGGCGAGCAATTCGCTGCTGGAGGCGCTGGTTTGCGGTCATCGCGCGGCGGAAAAGGTTCTGGTAAATCCGCCGCAAAAAATTGACGCGAAAATTCCCCTGTGGCAGTCCGGTGACGCACACAATCCGGACGAAATGGTCGTGGTTTCGCACAACTGGGACGAAATCCGGCGGCTGATGTGGGATTACGTGGGCATCGTACGCACGAACAAACGGCTGGCCCGCGCCCAAAAGCGCATCGCGAATCTGCAGGAGGAGATTCACGAGTACTACTGGAATTTCATCGTGACCAGCGACTTGCTGGAACTCCGCAACATTGCCACGGTGGCGGAGTTGATTGTGCACTGCGCGTCCATGCGGCACGAAAGCCGCGGGTTGCATTACAATCTGGATTATCCGGAGGCGAATCCCGATTGGGCGCAACGCGATTCGATTTTAAGAAAATCTTGAAACGGCGGCGGCGGTGGATACGCTGGTACGGTTGCGCGGTTAGCTCAGCGGTAGAGCACTTCCTTCACACGGAAGGGGTCGCAGGTTCAAACCCTGCACCGCGCACCATTCCCCCACCATCCCACCCGGCAAGCCGAATCAAAACTGGTCTTCCTTTTCCTTGAACAACACGTTGAACGTGGTCAGGGAACCGTAGCTGCGCGTGATGTATTGCTGCATCTCCACCTTCTCGCCGTCGGTCAATTTTTCATGCGCGTTGATTTTCTGTTCCAACACGCGCAGGTTGTTTCGGACCATCACAATTTTGTGGAAAAAGGTTTCGAGCGGAACTTCCTTGGTCTGCAACGTCGGGTCGGACGGATGCAGAACCAGTTTGCCGCCGTGCCAGCGGATGTCCAGTTTTTCGATGACCGTCTCCGGTTTTTCCAAACCCAGTTTCCGCACCGCTTCCTCCAGCGTTTGTTCAACGAACTGTTTGAGCGGAACGCTCAAGCCACTCACTGCTGCCTGCGGCTCGTTGGGTTCAAGGCCACTCGGCTCCGGGGCGATGGTGTGTTTGCCGTCGTTAAACTGGATATCCGCCGTGGTTTCAGAAATTGTCCTGACCGTTCCCAGGCCGTACTGCGGATGGCGGACCGACATGCCGACATGAAGGGATTCGATTTTCATGTGGAAATTTAACCACGGATGGGCAAGGATGCACACGGATTTTTCTCGCGCTAAGGCTCCGAAGGTCGCGAAGAAAAACATCACCTTCGCGTCCTTCGCGCGACCCAAAAAATCAAGCTGACAACCCGGCCAAACGCGCTAGGCTCCGAACAAAGAAATGGCTGCCAAATTCACCGACCGTTTTGAATTCGAGCGCGCGTTGTGGAATTACGGAACAACCCGTGTAGCAGGTGTGGACGAAGCCGGGCGCGGACCGCTGGCCGGGCCGGTCGTGGCGGCGGCGGCGATTCTGCCGGCAAAATGGGCGGAATCCGGCTTGCCGTCCGAACTTGAAGGCTTGAACGATTCCAAACAACTGACCCCAATACAGCGCGAAAGGTTTTTCACCTTTCTGGTCGCGTGCAACGAGGTGGAATTTGCCATCGCGCAAACGGATGCCGCGCAAGTTGACGAGTTAAACATCCTGCGCGCCACCCATCAGGCGATGAACTCGGCCCTGGCGAAATTGAATCCGCAGCCGCAACACGCGCTGGTGGACGGACGCGCAGTCAAAACTATGCGCTTGCCGCAAACGGCCATCATCAAAGGCGACGCGCGCAGCTATTCCATTGCCGCTGCCAGCGTGTTGGCCAAGGTCACGCGCGACCGGCTGATGCTCGAATTCGACCGGCAGTTTCCCGACTACGGCTTCGCCGAGCACAAGGGCTACGGCACGGCGCGGCATCTGGCGGCCATCGAAAAGTTCGGCGCTTGTCCGATCCACCGCAAAAGCTTCGCACCGATCAGACCGAAAGAACGGGAATTGTTTCCGGCCACAGATTGACACAGATAAATCTTCATCGTGTCAATCTGTGGCAGAAAACCAGATTGTGAATCTATTTCAACGTTTCAAATTGCGTTTGACGGGCAAGGCAAAGCCGGAGCACCTGCGACGCGGCGAACTGGGCGAACGCGCGGCGAAACGACATCTGCAAAAGCTCGGCCTGAAATTTCTTGCCGCCAATTTCCGATCCGACCGCGGCGAGATTGATTTGATCTTTCGCGACGACGATTGCCTGGCGTTCGTTGAGGTCAAAACCCGTTCATCAGAGGAATGGACGCGGCCAGCGGCAGCGGTGAACGCGGAACGGCGGCGGCGGCTTTCGCGAACGGCGTTGGATTATTTGCGGCTGCTGAAAAATCCGGCGGTGAAAATCCGTTTCGATATTGTGGAAGTACTTCTGGCTGAAGGTAAAGTGCGTGAAGTAAGGCATTTGCCGAACACGTTTGTCATGGAGAAACCGTATCGTTACGGTTGAAAAACCGCTTGCGCCTCGCTGCCGGCGGGACGAAGGTTGCCTTAATCAGCTATGAGCCGGATACTCGAAATCATTGGCAATGTGGCCATGTTTGGCTTTCTGCTGGGTTTCGTGGGCTGGCTTTTCTGGCGCACGCTCCGGCGCAGCACCGATCCATCTCAATTGATTTTCAAATGGGTTTTGACTGCCGTGGCTTTGTGCCTTCAGTTCACTGTCTCCGTGCCAGCATTCCGTCATGGCGGATCTGACGCGGTTTTTGGTTTGGTCCTGACGCTCATTTTCGGTCTGGCGATGACAGTCGTCTGGCGGCACAGCATCACTGACATTGTTGCCGACCGCTTCGCCTCGATGTATGACGGCGGCACTGAGCCGCCGGAACCGAAACCGTATTACTCCGTTGCGCAAGCCCGGCGCAAGCGCCGCGAATTCCTCGAAGCGGTCGTGGCCATTCGCGAGCAGCTCGCTCGTTTTCCATACGACTTTGAAGGTGTGATGCTGCTCGCCAACATCCAAGCCGTGGATTTGCAGGATTTGCCCTCGGCGGAATTGACGTTGAACCATTTTTGCGACCGCCCTGACGCACCACCCAAGCAGGTTGCCGCCGCGATGAATCAACTTGCCGACTGGCATCTTAAGCTGGCGCAGGACGCCGATTCAGCGCGCGTCGCACTGGAGCGGGTCATCGCACGGTTTCCGGGTACGGATTTGTCGTTGCAGGCCGCGCAACGCACCGCCCATCTGGGCGGGACGGAAAAAGTATTGCTGGCGGCGCAAGATCGTCAACCCATGGCCGTGCCGGAAGGTGTCAAAAATGTTGGGCTGCTGAAATCGTCCGAGCATTTACGCCCGGCTGAAGCTGACCCGGCCAAACTGGCCGTCACCTATGTGAATCATCTGGAGCAACACCCGCTCGATACCGAAGCCCGCGAGAAACTGGCTGTCATTTACGCAGAACATTACCAACGTTTGGATTTGGCGGTGGGTGAATTGAAGCAGTTGATCGAGTCGCCCAATCAGCCCGCGAAACGGGTGGCGCACTGGCTGAATTTGCTGGCGGATTTGCAGATCCGGTTTGGGGCGGACTACGACGAAGTGCGCGGAACGTTGGAGAAAATTGTCGGGCGTTTTCCCGAATCCGCCGTGGCGGAAATGGCCCGGACACGATTGGCGCGGTTGAAAATTGAGATCAAAGGGCGCAAGGAAACGCCGGGCGTGAAACTCGGCGTTTACGAACAGAATATCGGATTAAGGCGAGGTTCCCCGCGCCAGTTGTAACGCCACTTCCTTTTCCAGTTCGTGGGCCATGTCGAGGTCCTGATTGCCCCATTTGGTGCGGGCTTGCACGGTTATTTGAGTAATTTGGGGATTTACCTCTTCAACGCGCACCCACACTTTGTTTTGGTTCACGCGGCCCATGAACGCGCGCACCGTGTTCGTGGTGTCGTGCGGGATATATTCGGTGATCAATGTGCCGTCGTTGTTAATGACCCGCACCGCCGCGCTATAGACCTCGTCCACCGAGCGCCGGTAATCTCCGGCCACGGCGTCCCTCCCAATCGGGTTGCCCGCCGTCTTGGTGCCGCTGACCGTGCTGATACAACCGGCAGTGACAATGGCAATCGCCGCCAGCGCCATAAAAATTTTCGTCTTCATCTTGCCCAAAGAACAATCCAAACCGCCGACCACGTCAAGCTGATTCACTCTGGAGCGACTCGACAAGCGCCAAAAGAAATGCCAGTGTTAAGGCATGGTCGCCAACAAGCTCGAGGGCCTGCGCGCCAGGCTGCGCCACTATGGTTCATGCCTCGTGGCGTATTCCGGTGGCGTGGATTCCGCCTTTCTGGCACACGTCGCGCATGATGTGCTCGGCGGCAAATCCTTGGCGGTCATTGCTGATTCGCCGAGTTTGCCGCGCCGCGAACTGGCTGACGCGCTGAAAATCGCGGAGCAATTTGCCTTTCCGCTTCGTGTCATCCAGACGAAGGAATTTGAAGATGCAAATTACACGGCCAACCCGGTCAACCGCTGTTATTTTTGCAAGCACGAACTGTTCGAGGCCCTGGCGCCGATTGCGCGCGCGGAGCATCTGGCGGTGATCGCCTACGGCGAAAACGCGAGCGACGCGGGTGATTTCCGGCCGGGCGCGCGGGCGGCGGAGGAATTTCAAGTGCGGGCGCCGCTTAAGGAAATCGGTTTGACGAAGGCGGAAATCCGCGAGTTGTCAACCCAACTGGGGCTGCCGACGGCGGACAAGCCGCAGATGGCGTGCTTGAGTTCGCGCGTGCCGCACGGCGAGCCGGTGACACCGGAAAAATTGCGGATGATTGAAGCGGCGGAAAATGTTTTGCGCGATCTGGGTTTCCACGATGTGCGGGTGAGGCACCATGAGTTAAGTCCCAAGTCCAAAGTCCCAAGTCCAAAGTCTGGATCCGCCGATGCTCGACCTGAGACTTTGGACCTTGGACTTGGGACTTCCATGCACCTAGCCCGAATAGAACTTGGCCCGTCAGAAATCAGGCGCTTTCTGGAGGACGGCGTTTCAAACGAAGTTGCGGAGGCCTTGAAGGGCGTGGGTTATGCGCACGTGACGCTGGATTTGAAGGGCTACCGCCGCGGCGGTGCAAATGAGGTGAAGGTCCGGCGCGGGTGAAACTTTTGACCCGCAACGGGTTTAGATTAAGGACGCTATGCCACAATTTTCGTATCGAGCGCGCCGCCGCAGCGGTGAATTGGTCGAGGGCGTTCTGGACGTCGCCGACCGGGCCGCGGCATTGATGCAGGTCGAACGGCTGGGGCTTTTCCCGGTGGCCGTGGAAGCTTCGAAGGGCGGACCGGTGGCAATTGGCAAGCGCACCGGTCAAAAGGTGGATTTGACAGCGTTTTTGCCGCCGGCATTGCGCGCGCAGTTGTTGCAGCCGCGCAAGCCGAAGTTACAAGAGTTGGCAACGTTTACCCAGCAACTGGCGAATCTGCTTCAAGCCGGAATGCCACTGGCCACAGCGCTCCAGAGCATGACTTATCTGGAGACAAAGGGCATTCCATCGGATGTGAGCCGCCAACTCCGGCAGGAGGTGACCGAGGGCAGAAGTTTGTCCGATGCGATGGCCAAACAGCCGCGGATCTTTTCCGATTTGTACGTCAACATGGTCCGTGCGGGCGAACAAAGCGGCGCCTTGGTGGACGTGCTTCGGCGCATGGCCGATCACTTTGAAAAGTTCGCCCAAGTGCAGGCGAAATTCACCTCGGCGCTAATTTATCCGGCCGTGGTCTGTTGTGTGGGCGTGGGCATAATCATTTTTTTCATGTCTTTCATTTTGCCCAGATTCATGTCCATGTTCGGCGCGGTTGGGCAAAACCGATTGCCGACGATCACGGTGCTGTTGATCAGCATCAGCGATGCATTTAAAAATTACTGGTGGTTGATGGCACTGGTCGCGATTGTGGCCTTCATTTTGTTCAAGCGGTTTCAAGCCTCGGCCGCCGGACGGCGCCGGATTGATGAATGGAAAATGAAGGCGCCCATTTTCGGGCGGGTGGTCTGTCTGAATCTTTACGGCCAATTCGCGCGCACGCTTTGTACTCTGCTTCAAAACGGTGTGCCGGTGCTGGTCGCGTTGAAAATCACCGAGCAGGTCATCCCCAACCAAATCATCAAGGAGGCGGCGGCCAAAGCCCGTGACGCGGTGACGGATGGCAAGACGCTTGCCCAGCCCTTGGCGCAGAGCAAGGTGTTTCCACAGTTGATGGTGGACTTGCTGAAGATCGGCGAGGAAACCGGCGATGTGTCCGGTGCGTTGAACAACGTCGCCCAGACTTACGAAAATGAACTGAACATCGCTCTGCGGGTGATGACCAACCTGATTGAACCCACGTTGATCATTGGCATGGCCGTCGCGGTTGGGTTTTTGATGGTAGCCGTGTTCGGTGCAATGTGGTCGATGATTTCCAACATTGGTCGGACAGCGGGAGGACCTTGATGCAAAGCGGTGGAGAGCCAAGCGTTGAGCGTCGAGGTCAAATTCCGCAACCGGGTCGTGCTTTCCGCCCCCGTCCCTCGACCCCCGACTTTCAACTTAAACGAGCCTTCACGCTCCTCGAAATCATGATGGTTGTGGCCATTATCGGGCTGATGATGGCCATGGGCGTGCCGGCGATTCTGCGGACGATGCACCAGGAACCGTTGCGCAAGGCGGTCAACGATGTGATGAATATTTGCAGCCACGCCCGCGCCCAGGCGATTCTGCATGGCGTAACGACCTGCGTCGTTTTTCATCCCCGGTCGGGTGAAGTCACGCTGGCTGCCGTTGCCGCCACCAACTCACCGGACGTTTTCACTCCGCCGGACGCGCCGGACAATGGCGGAAAAACATCCGCCTTCGACGCGTCCGCGTTGAACTCCGCGCAATTCGACGACAGCATCACCATTGACATGCTCGACATCAATTTGACGGAATACAAGGACGCGAACGAGGCGTGGGTGCGCTTTTTCCCGGACGGCACGAGCGATGAAATGACCCTGATCCTGCATTCCGGCGATCAATACCGAAAAATCTCACTGGAAGTGACCACCGGTCTGGCCTTCTTGGAAGTGATCCGATGAAAATTCAAGCCAGTCGCACTCCAGCAGCCCGCCGCGCTTTTACGCTGATCGAGGTGATGTTTGCCATGGTGGCGTTTTGCCTTGCGACTTTTTCCATCCTGGCACTGGTCTCAAATTCGCTCGCCGACGCCCGACGGCTGCAACGGCCGATGCTGGACGCGGGCGTGGTGGCATCCTGGCTTTCGCAGACCAACCAATTGGTCGAAGGCACTTATACCAAAAACCTCGGCGACCTGCTCGGCGATGCCTACGACAATTACGATTGCACATACGACATCGAGGAAGTGCAATCGAACAAACTTTTCCAGGTGGATTTTGTGATTCAAGGCGATTCCCGTGACAAGCCGGTCGTTTCCAAAATGAGCATTCTGCTTTTCCGCCCGGCTTCACCGGCGGGCAGTCTTGACGGAGGCATGGTGGCGCCATGAAAGTGACAAGTGACAAGTGGCAGGTGCCAAGAGACAGGAACAGCACCGCACGGTTTGGAGCGTCTTCGTGTCACGTGTCACGTGTCACGTGTCACGCGTTCACGCTGCTCGAAATCATGCTCGCCGTCGCGATTTTCAGCCTGGTCCTGGCGGCGATTTACTCGTCCTGGATGCTCATCATGCGTGCCACGAAAGTGGGACAGGAAGCCACGGCCCAAGTCCAGCGCCGGCGCATGGCCGTGTGGACGATTGAGAATGCCCTCACGTGCGTCCAATCGTTTCAGGCGTCCATCCAGTATTACACTTTCATTGTCCAAAACGGCGACGAACCGCTGCTTAGCTTCACGGCCCGGTTGCCGGATGATTTCCCACGCAACGGAGAGTTTGGCGATTTTAATTTGCGGCGCGTGACGTTCTCGGTGGAACCCGGACCGGATTCGGAAAACGACCTGGTATTGCGTCAGACCCCGATTCTCATGGACATGGGCGAAGACGAGCAGGAACACCCGTTGGTGCTGGCCCGGGATGTAAAAAAGTTTACCGTCAAATGCTGGGATCCAACCGAGAACGATTGGTCGGACGAATGGAAAAATACAAATCAAATTCCAACGGTGGTACGCTTCACCCTTGTGCTCGGCGGAAACAACCGTGACAACAGTTTCGGCGATGCCGGCCCGACGCTGTCCGTCACGCGCGTTGTTGCCATCCCGTCGGTCATGGTGCCCACGGTAGTGCAAACCGGACAACGATGAAAATCCCTGCCCAAACCAAGCCGCGCGGCATTGCGCTTTTCATCGTGATGATCGCAATTTTCGTACTGTCCGTCATGGCGGCAATCTTCGCGATGTCCATGAAAGTCGAAACCAAGCTGGCGCAAAACGCCGACCACGAACAGCAGTTGCTCTGGCTGGGCCGTTCGGGCGTGGAATTGGCGCGTTACGTTCTGTCCCAACAGATGACCATCCCGAGCGAGCCGTACGACGCACTCAACCAAATCTGGGCCGGTGGGCCGGGTGGCATTGGTGAATCCAACAGTCCGCTGTCCGGAATTTCGCTGGACAATTATCGAATCGGCGACGGAACGGTTTCGATTAAAATCATTGATCTCGAACGCTACGCCAACATCAACACCGCCGGACCGCAGGTGATCCAACAGGCGCTCAACCTGATGGGTGTGGGCGCCGACAACATTTCAGTCATCTCCGACTCGATTCTCGACTGGATCAGCCCCGGCGACAACCCGCGCCTGGCCGGCGCCAAAAGTGATTATTATCAAAGTTTGGATCCGCCGTATTACTGCAAAGACGCGCCGATGGACAGCCTGTCCGAGCTGTTGCTGGTCCGGGGCATTTGGGATCATCCGGAAATTTATTGGGGCGGCAGCGCCACCAATCACGAACCCGCCGCGTTTCAGCATAAACTCGGCTTTGTGAATTCACCGTTTCAAGCGCCGGATTATCCCTTCGGATTGAAGGACCTTTTTACCCCAATTTCCACCGGACGTATCAACATCAACACCGCCGGCGAAAATGTGTTGCAATTGCTTACGGGCGGTGACGAGGCCGCCGCGCAAAATATCATCAAGCTGCGCGCCGGCCCTGATGGCGTGGAAGGTACCGCGGACGACACGCCTTTTACCAGCCCCTCTGCTCCCGGCATCCCGCCGACAGTGGCCAGGTTTTGCACCACCCGCAGTTTTACCTTTGAAGTTCACGTGACCGCCCGGATTGGCGATTACCATCGCGAATACGTTGCGATACTTTACCGCAACTCGCCCATGGACATTAAGGTTCTAAGCTTTTATTGGAAATAATGGAAATTGCAGTTGAGTTCAAGCGGCCACCCGTTATCGTTTTGTCATGCGCCGGCTCCTGATGAGTTTGCTGTTGCTGAGTTCGCTTTTGACGGCCTTCGCCGGCGATGCAGTCACGGGCCGGATCGTCAAAGTCCTGCCGTTCTTTCTGGATCTCAAAGGTCATAAGGCGCTGTCGCCAAGCCTTTACGATCGCGACGCCTACCAGGCTTATCTCGACCGGCATGCCGATAAACGTTCGGCCATTCGTTTCGATGTCTTGTGGAAAGCGTCGAACCCCGGCAGCGCGGAATTGAAATTGCGGGTCGAACTGCGCGGCATCGGTCAGAATGGAGTGCCGCGCCAGGCCACGCTCGAACAAACGGTCGCGCCCCATTTCTTCCGTCATTGGGATTCATTGACACTCGGCGGCAAGGATTATAGGGATTTTGGTGAACTGGTCGCCTGGCGGGTCACACTCTGGTCGGGCAGCCAAATGCTCGGCGAGCAAAAATCATTTTTATGGTGACGACGCGTCTGAACTTGAGATCCGGCTTGACTCCGCCCGGCGCCGCGGCGATAAACGGGGGCGTGCCAGAATGATGCACGTCATCGTACCCGTCAAAATCCGCTGCGGCTGCGGCCAGAAATACGCCTTCGACGTGTACCCGCTGAACGGCCGCATGCCGTTGCCCATCCGCTGTCCCGTTTGCGGCGCGGACGGCACGGCGGCTGCCAATGATGCCATCGCACTCGCGCTGCGGGCCCAGTCGCCGCCGCTGGCGCTCCGGCCGCGCTCACTGGGTTCCGCCCCGCCGCCGGTCGAGACCGACGCGGCCACGGCGGAAGCGGCCGTATGGCGTCAGCGCGCCCTGGAGGCGGAGCAGCGCGCAGACCAGGCGCGGGCCGCCGCCAACGTTAACTTGGCCCCGCATCTGGCCCAGGTGCTCAAGGAGACCGTGGTTCAGGAACTGGCCACGCAACGCCGTGAATTGCTCAAGGCCCAGGAAGAAGCCGCCATGGAAATCGCGACGATGATTCGTCGCCTCGACTCCGTACAGGCGCCCATGCAGGAACGATTACACTCCTACGAAGCGCGCATTCAGGAACTGGAGAAGGAACTCACCGTGCGCAACGAGGAAAATCGCGAACTGCTGAAACTCAAGATCGAAATGATCCGGCGCCAGCTTGAGGTCGAGCGCGTCCACAACCGCCTGGAATTCAATTCGAACTAGGTGGCGGTTTTCTCGTCGGACGTTCTTTTGTCGTGCGTGTGCAGCGCGTGCTCGTAGCATTGCAATGCCTCTTCGTATCGCGACATGCGATTGAACAAGCCGCCCTTGTGGAGATACGCGATGGTCATTGAACCGTCCGCTTCGATGGCAGCGTCGTAACAGGCGATCGCCTCCTCGAACCGGTTCAGCTTTTCGAGCGCACCCGCCTTTCTAATCAAAGTCTCGGCATGTTTGGGGTCCAGCGCCAGAGCCTGATCAAAACATTCCAAGGCCTTCTCCGGCTCATTGCCGTTGAGCCACGACTGGCCTTCCGCAAGCATATTGGCAATGCTCTTGTCCTGAACAGCCGATGTCGGCGGTGCGCCGTTGTGTACGCCGGCTGGCGGAGCTGCGGGCGCCGCCAGTGGCGCACGTGCCGTATGCTCCAGTTCGAGAATTCGTTTTTCCAAACGCTCGACGACATTCAACAGCCGTGCGTTCGAAAATTGCACGGCGGCGCGCTCCGGCGCGACATGCACTTCGCCCGCGGGCAACATTGGCGATGTGCCCCGGCCTTCCAACGCCAGTGCCGACGGATGAAGCGCGGACAGTTCGACCAGCCGCGTGACCGTCCGCCACTGGAAGTAGGCCATGAAGAGCATGGCGGTCAGGCCAACCACGCCAAACGTGCCGGCCAAAATCAGGGTGAACCGCTGTGCCTTCTGCGTCGCCTCGATTTCGCCGGCGCGCTGCGCCGCCACGGTTTGTTCGAGCACTTGGATGCGTGCGTTCAAGTCCGCGGCAGCGCGTTGCGCCTCGGCGGCAGCCATCATCCGGTTGCTTTCGATCAATAATTGCGTGGCGTGAAGCTGGCCCTGGATCTGAAGCAGAGCGTTCAAAGAATCCTGCGCGGTCATGTTTGCAGCCGGGCTCGGGGAAATTGAGGCGGAATTCGTTTCATCGCCAAACACCCGCTGCCCCGGCCCAACGCTGAAAACGCAACAGGCACAGACCATCAAAAGTTTGAAGCGAAACGTCACGCTCATACAATGGAACCGAGCCTGAGCTGCCAGCCCGCCAAAGTCAAGCATCAGGCCGGCTGACTTATTCCCAATCTCAATCCCGCTTCTGGAGATCAAATTTCAACTGCGTGCGCGAGCCGGTCTGGTCGTTGCGGATTTCCATTTCCTGAAGTTCCCACTGGCCATTCACTTTCTTAAATGATTTTGGATAAAACTCCTTCAGCAATTTCCCCCCGGCATCATAAGCTTCGGCCTGGACGATGTTGAGCGTTTCATTGTCAATCCACGAAACCACGCGCGAATAGCCGGTCGGGGATGGATTTGGGTTTATGCTTTCCAAGACGTGACACGACCGGCCGCGCCGCATTTCGTACTGCTTCAGAATCTTCTGCTCCGGCCAGTGAAAAAATTCCAGGCCCAAATCCGCGACCCAGAAATCCGACCCGGCAAAAGGAATCATCGTTTCGTTTCCGCTCAATATTTCCGGTGAATGAAGTGCCACGGGAAGGCCGTGATAGAGTTTGTACTGATTTGGTTTGCCTGCTTCATGGATGACGACCAAGCCAACTTGATTTGTTCCGGCCGTTGTTTCGTAGGTGGTTGACCAACGGACCGCCCCCACTGCGGTTTGGAATCTGAAAGGAATTTCCGCATGGCGGCCTTGGCCGTCGCGGATGAGCAAAACCCCGGTGTTGGTGAAATTTTCCGCGGGCTGTTGTTCCAAAATTTGTTGCGCAAGCTGACGGCCTTGGATTTCCGCCTCAGACAAGCCATTGGTTGTGACGGCGAACGCGCCAACCGCAGTCAACAAACCCAGCGCGACGAATGCAAGCCGCCCCCTCATTTCGGTTCCAGCGCCAGCGGCAGAACGTCTGAAATGTGCCGGACAAAATGCACCTTGAGCCGCGCGCGCGCCTCCGCCGGCACGTCCAGCCAGTCCGCTTTGTTTTGCTCCGGCAAAAAGATTTCCTTCATTCCGAACCGCACCGCGGCGAGCACCTTTTCCTTGATGCCACCGACGCGCAAAACGCGGCCTCGCAGGCTGATTTCGCCGGTCATGGCAATGCGGGGACGCAAGCGCCGCTTCGTCAGCAGCGACGCCAGCGCCGCTACGAGTGGCACGCCCGCGCTTGGTCCGTCCTTCGGTGTCGCGCCGGCGGGCACATGGATGTGAACGTCGAATTTGTTGTAATTACTCAAATCCAGATCGAGCAGTTTGGCCTGGCTGCGCAGAAAGCTCACCGCTGTTTGCGCGCTTTCCTTCATCACCTCGCCCAGCGAGCCGGTCAAAAGCAGATTGCCCCTGCCGCGCATTCGCGTGGCTTCAATGAACAAAACGTCGCCGCCGGCCGGCGTCCAGGCCAGACCGGTCGCGATGCCATACTCGGTGATCTTTTCCGCCGTTTCAGAAACGAACCGTGCGTGACCCAGGTAATCCTTCAAGCCATTGGCGTCGAGTTTGAGTGTCACGGACGCGCCGTTGCGGGAGATGATTTTGCGCGCGGCCTTGCGCGAGAGCGCGGCAATTTCACGCTCCAACTGGCGCACCCCGGCCTCGCGAGTGTAATCACGGATGAGCCTGCGTAGCGCGGCATCGGTGAATTTGACGTCCTGCCGGGTGAGGCCGTGCTCCTCAATCTGGCGCGGGACCAGATACCGTTTGGCGATTTCCAATTTTTCCGTTTCGGTGTAGCTGGGCAGTTCGATGACTTCCAGCCGGTCGCGCAACGCGGGATGAATCGGCTCCAGCCAGTTCGCGGTCGCGACAAACAGCACGCGCGAGAGGTCGAACTGCAAATCCAGGTAGTGATCGGTGAACGTATGGTTCTGCGCCGGATCCAGAACCTCCAGCAACGCCGCCGCCGGGTCGCCACGAAAATCCGCGCCGACCTTGTCCAATTCATCGAGCAAAATCACCGGATTCCGGCTTTCAATGCGGCGCAGCGTTTGAATGATTCTCCCCGGCATGGCGCCGACATAAGTCCGCCGATGGCCGCGAATTTCGGCCTCGTCCCTCATGCCGCCCAGCGCGATGCGCGCGAACTTGCGGCCCAGCGCGTCGGCGACGCTTTTGCCGAGCGAAGTTTTGCCGACGCCGGGCGGGCCAACGAGACAAAGGATCGGCCCCTTGATTTGCTTCCGGCGCTTGATGACTGCGAGAAATTCCAGGAGACGCTCCTTGATTTTCGTCAGCCCAAAGTGCTGCTCGTCCAGAATCCGCTCGGATTCCTTCAAATCTATTTTGTCCTCGGTTTCCTTTTCCCACGGCAGGTTCAAAATCCAGTCGAGATAATTGCGCGCGACCGCATATTCGGCGGCGGCGGGCGGCGTCAGTTGCAGGCGTTCCAGCTCCAGCAACGCGGCCTTGCGGGCTTCGTCGGGCATCGGCGTTTGATCAATTTTTTCGCGCAATGACTTCGTTTCGCCAGTGCCGGACTCGCCTTCGCCCAGTTCGCGCTGGATGGCGCGCAATTGTTCGCGCAGGAAAAAGTCGCGTTGCGTCTTGGCAATGGACGACGCGACGTCATTTTGAATTTTGGAACTGAGCGTCAGCACCTCGTGCTCGCGGTTTAGCAGGGGCAGCAATTTTTGCAGACGTTCGCGGACGGAGATGGTTTCCAGGAGCTTTTGACGGTCTTCGAGACTGAGATTCAGATTGCCGGCAATGAGGTCGGCGAAATGGCCGGGATGCTCGGTGTTCAGCGCGGCGATTTTGACCTGATCCGAGAGCGCGGGCGACATGCGGGCGATTTCCTCGAATTGCTTGTGCGCGTTCCGCAGGATGGCCTGCAGCTCGATGGAATCCTCCGTTTCGTCGCGGAGCAGTTCGAAACGCGCGGACAGATACGGCGAGGACGGCGGGTATTCCGAGATGCGGATGCGCCACAAACCCTCCACCAGCACGCGCGCGGTGCCGTCGGGAAATTTCACCATTTTCACCAGGCGCGAAACGCAGCCGACATCGTGCAAATCTTCCGGCTTGGGTTCAACCACTTCAGGCCGGCGCTGCAAGACCACGCCCAGCAACCTGTCGCCCGCCACCACGTCGTCAATCAGTTTGAGGCTCGGCCCGGTCTCGACCAGCAACGGCACGAGCGTGCCGGGAAAAATCACAATGTCCGACAAGCCCAGAACCGGCAGCGTGTCCGGCAGCGAACGGGAAGAGATTCGCGGGGGCGGTCCGGTGCTTTCGGTGCCCAAAATGCTGACAAACTCTGTCTCCGGCGATGTCATCGTCGTTTCCCTCAGTTGTTTTATTAGCTGCCGGCGCGCCGGAAAGAATTCGCGCGCGGCTTATCTTCCTTCGGCAATCGGCACCTTGGTCATTTTGGAATGCGGTTGCGCCAGGGGCACGTCAATCCGCAGAAAACCGTTCACATAAATGGCCTTGGCCTGGCTGAGATCGTAACCCGGCGGCAATTCGAGCACACTCTCGAACGGCCCGTAACTGATCTCCATCACCAGAAAATTGCACTTATTGGCCCGGCAGCCGTCCGGACGGGTGCCGGCAATGCGGAGGCGATTGCCCTCCACCGTGATCTCCAGACTATCACTTTTCATGCCAGCCAATTCCACCTTGATGACCAGACTGTCATCCGTGGCATAGACATCGGTGTTGGGAACCCAGTGGCCGTTGGCCGTTTCGCCGCGCCCGCCCACCGTCGCGCCGCGTGAAATGAAATGGACCGTGGAACTAACTTTCGTTAAAGCCATAATTAAGACAGTATCTCAAAAAGTTCAATAAGCAAGTGCCGGGCAAATGGCCCGCGCCAATTTACCCGCCAACATAACCCCAAAGGCCATTCGCGCAACGTTGATTTTTTTGGTTTTTTCCGGCCAAAAAACGGTAGGAGCGCGGACGGCTCGTCCGCACGATGGGAAGTCAGGGCGAGTCGCTTTGGTTTGGAGTTCCGCGTTTACGCGGTCGCCTGAAGGTGGAACTCCGAACGCTTCCTCAAACGACTCCTCTGCCGAAAAGACCGACTTGCGGGCGAGCCATCCGCGCTCCGGTCATTGCTGGACGCCGACGCGGTAGAAGAACGGGCCGTCGCTTACCGCATTCGTGTCTGTGTAACTCGTCGTGCCGGTCTGGCCGACGATATTGCTGTGGATGGTGGAGAACGCCGGTTGCGCTGCCAAGTTGGTGCTGCTTTGCAGGAAATAGGTCCGGTTGCTCACACTTTCCCAGCTTACGACCAGACCCGCCGAATTGTTCGTGGGCGCGGGATTCAGCATTTCCAAAACGGACAAGGCGTTTGTTGGATTGGTGCCAGCGATCCATTCCTGATAATTGTTCATGCCGTCGCCATCGGGGTCAGCGGTGTCGGTGTTTGCGTTTATGGGCAGGCCATATTGCTGGAGCCACGCGTATGAAATCATGCTGACCGGCGTTTGATACTCGTAAGCGCCGATGTCCACCGTGCCGCCGACGATGCGCGGGTTGCCGTCCAAGTCGGTGGCGCTGGTGACGTAAGCGTTGTTGCCGGAATTGATGCAGGGCGAGTTGGATTGAAGATGAAAATCGCCGCCCGCCAGATTCACAAACAGCGGCTCATTGGTGATGTTATCCACTCCGTTGGTGGGCGGCGTGGTACAACAGTAAGCAAATGCTGCTCCACCCGAATAATTCATGCCCACAGGAGCCGAATTGTCATAGATGATGCAGTTTGTCGCCCGGTATGATATTGGAAAAGAATAAATTCCGCCTCCGGCATTCGTAGCTGTATTGTTTGCAATTGTAGAACCTGCAATCATAATGTAAGGAAGGGGAGTCACACTGTTGTTGTTGTAAATTCCGCCACCGTAGGATGCCGAATTGTTGGCCAGCAGGCTATTCAAAGTTGACCAAGGATCATAAGCCCCGCCTCCGTCACCTTCGGCTTTGTTGCCAGAAACAATACAGTAACTGAGTGAGACATTCCCCCATACCCCGCCTCCCTCGCTGGTTGCTGAATTGGCCGAGAATGTGCAATTGCTAAATGTGAAAAAAATGGTAGAAGAGGAAGAAACATATGCGCCGCCGCCATTGCCCAAAGCGGAATTATTTGTGAAAGCACAATTAGCAACGATTGGATATAGTTGTTGCGATGCAGAAAAATTATAGTAAAGCCCTCCACCGTAGTTTGTCGCGAGGTTGTCATTCAGTACGCAGTTGCTGACAATTCCATACACACCTCCTCCGCTGACGGCCTTGTTTCCAGTCACGGAACAGTAGTTCAAAGCGGCGTAACAAGCACCGCCGCCATCGCCGGCGGCAACATTGCTAGTAAAGATGCAGTTGGAAACTGCGATTAAATTATTATTTGGACCAGGACCGCAGCAACCACCACCACTCGTACCAGACGAATTTCCTAAAAAAATGCAATTATTCAATGTTGAAGCAGAACTGGCTGTGTATAGCCCACCGCCGTAGCCAGCGGCTGAATTGCTGATGAAGGTCCAGTCGTTCAGGTTTAAATTTGTTCCATGAATATTGACATAAGCGGCGCCACCTCCGGCACCGCTACTAACACCGTTGGCAGCTATATTCCCCACCACGACGTTGCTTTGTCCGAGAGCGTTCGTTTGATACAAATCGTAATAAACTCCGCCGCCATAACCACTGGTCTGATTGTTTGAGACGATGCAAGAGTTGAGAACACAATCGTATGCTCCACCGCCTCCGCTTCCTTCACTTCCTAGACCACCGGACTGATTGTTATACAACAGGCAGTGGTTTAGTGTGGATTGTATTGCGCCACCCCCACTGATGGGGTTGGTATTACTCTCAATGGTACAATCATTGAGTGTGCAGCTATAGACTCCCCCAGAATTATTTCCCGCTACGACACAATTGCTTAAAATGCAGGAAAGAGCCCCGCCGCTGCCGATGCCGCTGTCTCCCGCTAAAAGCAGGCAATTGCTGACGATTGTACTGTCAAACAATACACTGTATGCTACGCCGCCGCCGCCGGCGATGTACAGGCCGGTATTTTGATTGGTGTTATGGTTGATTTGGCAATCAGTCAACGAACCCGAATAGACTCCTGCGCCATATTCATGACATGAATTGTCGCAGATTACGCAATTTGAAACCCATGAGTTTGCGCTTTCGCACCAAATGCCGCCACCGCTTTGTTCGTGGAAGGCGTCGCCCTCACCCAAACCCATCGTAGCTCCATTGGTCAGAGTAAATCCAATCAGCGCGGCGTTGTTGGTCATATAAACGCATCGTACCGCATTGCTGCCATCGAACGTGCTCGGCACCTGATAGCCCTGAATCAGCGTTACTGCCGGGCCATTGACACTTTGCACGGTGACGGCCTTGTCTATCACCACGCGATTTGTGAGCGCGTACTCGTTCACGGTTCGTCCGCCGGTCGCGTAAACCCCATTCGTCACCAAAATCAAATCGCCACCCGAGGAAGTATCAATGGCATCCTGAATGTTGGTGGCGGCGGTGCTCCAATCGGCGTAGGGCGGCACGGGATCGGCGCTGTTCAAGTCCACGTACAGCGTCGCCGCCGGGGCGTGGACATTGGGAAATATCAGAAGTGCCGCCACCCATAGTGCGTATCGAGTCTTCATAGCTGCCTCTTTAGTAGGCTTCCTGAATATCATTATTACTGTTTGAGGTCAAGAACAAAAAACGGCATTGAGCCGGGATTTTGCCTGTGAAAAACTAATGCGGGAAGGTTTTGGCAGGGACATTGCGCCGCGATGTCTCCGGCGGTAAAGCCGCCGGAATCTTGCGCCCGCCCGGGGCGCGGACGGCGCAGCGCGCCGTCCCTACCATTCAAACGGAGAACTTGTCGGATGTGCCCCTGCATACGTTTCGGTTCCATTCCAGCTTGCGCGCGGCGTTTGCGTCTGCGAGAATGCAGCGGCGGGCGCGAGTAAGCGATGCAACAAAATTATCCCAAACACTATTGTGGTGTGTTCGGCATTTTCGGCCACCCGAATGCTGCCGAGTTGACCTATTACGGTCTTTACGCGCTTCAGCATCGCGGCCAAGAAAGCGCCGGCATTGTCACCTGCCACGAGGGGAGATTTTTCAAGCACCACGGCATGGGACTGGTGTCGCAGGTGTTCAATCCCCGGCTGTTGCATGATCTGGTCGGCAACATGGCCATCGGCCACACCCGTTATTCGACCACGGGCACTTCCAATCTCCGCAACGCGCAGCCGCTCACGGTGGACTGCGCGCGCGGCCAGATCGCCGTCGCCCACAACGGCAACCTGACCAACGCGGCGCAACTTCGCGACGAATTGGAAAGTCACGGGCTGGTTTTTCAAACGAGCGTGGACAGCGAAATCATCATCATGATGCTGGCGCAGCCGGTGCTGGGCGGCGTCGAGAACACGCTGGTGCAAACGCTCCGCCGCATCGAAGGCGCGTATTCGCTGGTCATCATGACCGAGAAGGAATTGATCGGCGCGCGCGATCCGTTTGGGTTTCGTCCGCTGGCGCTGGGCCGGGTGAATGGTTCGTGGGCGTTGTCGAGCGAATCGGTGGCGTTTGACCAGATTCAGGCGGAATTCGTCCGCGACGTGGAGCCGGGCGAAATCGTCATCATCAACGAAAAGGGCGTGATCAGCCTGCAAGCTTTTCCGGAGCACCGGCGGCGGGCGTTTTGCATTTTTGAATACGTTTATTTTGCGCGGCCGGACAGCACGATTGCCGGGCGCAGTGTCTATGATGTGCGCAAGGAAATGGGCCGCCAGCTCGCGCGCGAGCATCCGGTTAAAGCCGATCTGGTGATTCCCGTGCCGGACAGCGGCGTGTGCGCGGGGCTTGGCTATTCCGAACAATCCGGCATCCCGTTCGAGATGGCGTTCATCCGCAATCATTATGTCGGACGCAGTTTCCTGCAACCGACGCAACTCATCCGCGATTTCGATGTGCGCGTAAAGTTGAACCTCATTGCTTCACTCGTGAAGGACAAGCGGGTTGTCATTGTGGACGATTCCATCGTGCGCGGCACGACCTGCAAAGCCCGGGTCAAGACGCTCAAGGAAGCCGGCGCGAAGGAGGTTCACGTTTTGGTGAGCTGTCCGCCGCACATGAACCCGTGCGTCTATGGCATTGATTTTCCCGACCGCAGCAAACTCATGGCGGCCAACCACAGCGTGGACGAAATCCGCCGCTACTTGAACGCCGACTCACTGCATTACCTATCGCAGGCGGGCATGGTTAAAGCGACCAGCTTGCCGAAGGAAGGATTCTGCATGGCCTGTTACGACGGCCAATATCCCATGCCCTATGATCCGGTGCTGGACAAGCACATCATTGAACGCCGCCGCCGCCAGGCGCAAACGCTCGGCGAAGCGGTGGAAAAGGAGAACGAGCAAATTAAATTGCTGCAAATTTGATTCGAGTCGGCAACGCTGTCGCTGTTGCCCATGGCAAGGTCAAACGCGTAAACATGGTTTCGGCACTGCCACTTAAGGCTCCAGCTTGCGAAAGCGCTTGGGTTGAGCCATCTTTAGACGATGCACCAGACTGTCAAGAGAACCATGCTGCGCGCGTGGTTCTTCAAAGGAGCAATTGCGGTTTTCGCCATCTTTTCATTTAGTGCTTCAAACCGGATTTTTGCGCAAGGCACCTACTCCAAGATCGAAGCGTCGTTCAACGTCAACGGACTTTCGACCAATCCAGCGGTATTGTTCAATTACGCGCAAACCGACATCCGGGTGCAGATTTTGCAGCCGGATAATTCCACCGTTTCGTTGCCGGCATTTTACGATGGCGGCACCACCTGGCGCGTGCGCCACACGCCCATGCAGCCGGGCCTGTACCAAATCACCGGCATCACGCTGAACGGGTCGCCGCTCACGGTGACCAATTTGCAGCCCGCGTCCTGGACGGTCACCGGCTTTCCGACTGGGGCCGGTTTCGTTCGCGTGGATCCCACCGAGCCGCGCCGCTTTATCACCAGCAATGGGCAGCGGTTTTTTCCCGTTGGACAAGACGTCGCATGGGGTTATACGAATAACACGGGTGGAAGTTACTTGGTCACGGCTATCTTCGCCAAAATGGGTGCGGCACATGAAAACTGGTCACGAGTATGGATGACACACTTTTACGATTGGCAGGGCCTTGGGCTGAACTTGGACTGGCCCGAGGTGGGCAATACTTTTGGCGCGTTGAGTCTTACCAACTCCCAGCATTGGGACGCCATCGTCGCGGCCGCTGATCAAAACGGCATCCATTTTCAAATGGTGCTGCAGCATCACGGCCAGTATTCGAGCACCAACGGCAGCAACGTCAACCCGAACTGGGAGCAAAACCCCTGGAACATTGCCAACGGCGGTTGGCTGACCAACGCGGCGGAGTTTTTCACGGACCCGACCGCCATCGCGCTGACCAAGGCAAAATACCGCTACATCATCGCGCGGTGGGGTTATTCGCCAGCCATCATGGGCTGGGAATTATTCAACGAGGTTCAATTCACGGACGCCGCTTACGCGAACCAGTGGACAAACATTGAGGCATGGGCCAATGAAATGGCCACGTTCATCCGCTCACAAGACCAGTATCATCACCTGATTACGATCAGCTCTGACCTCGCTGCGCCAATTTGGGACCAGACCGATTATTACCAGCACCACGATTATCCGTCGGACCTGATTACGGGCATCCGCGACGCGGAGGACATCAGTTCCACGCAAACGGTGGCGCCGGATTTCAGCGGCGAGTGCGGCATAGACTTCACGCCGCACGTCGGGGTCAGCCCGCCCGTTTGGGCCGGGCTGATGGCGGCGCAGTCCGGCGACGCCATGCCGTGGTACTGGGACACCATTGATCCCGACAACGACTACTATTTGATCCAGGCAGCGGCTGATTTTGTCACCGTCTCCGGCCTTGCCGACGAGGACGCCTTGACCAAGTCCGTTCCGCAAGTCACCAGCGGCACACTCGGCCCACTGGCATTTGCGCCCGGTGGCGGCTGGGCGACGGCCACGCAGGACACGTTCACGGTCGGGGATGCTGCGCCAGACGGCATTGGTACCGCACCCAGTTATCTTCAAGGTTATTATCACAACGTCATGACGCCGAACGGTTACACGTTCCTTGTCAATTATCCTCAAAGCGGAACCTTTTCCGTTCAAGTGCTTCAGATTGCGGCGTCTGGCGCCGGGCTGGGAATATTTCTCGACGGCAGTTTGCGGACCAACATTTCTTTCCCTTCTTTCGGCAGCAACACATCCACGAATTTCACCGCGTCCATTCCGGTTTCGGCCGGTTCGCACAGCCTAACCATTACTAACCCCGGTCTGGACTGGATTGTGCTCGGCAACATTACGCTCAATCCCTATGTACCGGCGCTCGGCGCTTATGCGATTGGCACCAATAACTGGCAGGCGCTCTGGATCTGGAACCGTACCAACATCTTCGCGGCAACGCCGGGACCAAGCGTCACCGGCACTGTGGCGATTGCCGACTTGAATCCGGGCACTTACTCTGGAACTTGGTGGGACACGTTCGGCACCGGCGCCATCAGCAATTTCAGCCTTACTGTGACCGGCAGCAACGTGCCGGTGACACTCACGACCCCGCCAATCTTGCGTTCTATGGCGCTTTATGTTGGCATTCCAGCTCACGCGGGCATTGCTGCTTCCGAGTTGACACAAACTGCCGTCACCAACTCTTCTTCGTTCAATGTGCCGCTGGTAATCACCAACAGCGGCGGCCTGCCTCTGTCTTATTCGCTTTCTTCCACCAGTACGGTCCCGGCGTGGTTAAGCTTTTCGTCCAGCAACGGGTACGTGCCGAAGTCGAGTACCTTAACGGTCTATCTGGCTTTCAACCCGGCGGGCCTTGCGCCCGGCACATACAACTTCACGATCTTCGTCAACACCGGCGATCCACTTCTGCCCGTCACTACGCTGCCCATCTCGTTCACGATTTCCACAAGTATTCCGTCGGCGCCGCGATTGCAGGTTCTCTCCGGTTCCGCCAGCCAGTTCGCTTTTCAACTTCAGGGCGATACGAATGTTTCCTACGTGGTCCAGAGTTCCACGAATCTCATAACCTGGGTTTCAGTTTCAACCAATTTGCTTCCAAATGGCGTTTTGAACATCACCAATCCGATTCCGCCGGGCGCACCGCAACAATTCTGGCGCGCGCTCTGGCAGCCGTAATTTTTTGTTCTCAATTTCATCCGGCTTGGCCAAAGTGTTGCCGCTTGACCGGCGACCCCGGTGCTTATCGGGAACGGAAAAGAAATTTATGCAGAAAGTAATCGGCGTCATTTGCTTGGCTATCGGCTTGTGGTTGCTGTTGCAGGGACATGACGTTGCCAATTCAATCGGCTCGCAATTTGCCAAGGCATTCACTGGCGAGCCGATAGGCAAAGCCACGCACTATTATGTGGCTGGCACGGCGGCGGGATTGTTCGGCGTGTTCCTGATTTTTTGGAATCGGAAGAAAACTTAGTTCTCCGCCACTTCCTGCGGTCCTTTGCCGCCGTTGATCAGAAAGAGAACGGCCATTCGCACCGCCAGGCCGTTGGTCACCTGCTCCAGAATCAATGACCGCCCGGAATCGGCGATGTCGCTGTCAATCTCCACGCCGCGATTGATCGGACCGGGATGCATGATGAGCGCGTCGGGTTTGGTTTTGGCGAGCCGCGCCTGGTTTAGGCCGAAAAGCTGGATGTATTCGTTGATGCTCGGAAACATCGTCTTGCGTTGGCGCTCGTGCTGGATGCGCAGCAGATTGATGATGTCCGCGTCCCGAATCGCCTCGTCCACGTCGTGGGTCACGCGACAGCCCATTTGCTCAAAGGTTTTCGGCACCAGCGTGGCCGGACCGCAAAGTGTCACGGTCGCCCCCAGTTTCCGCAGCGCCCAGATGTTCGAGCGCGCCACGCGGCTGTAAAGGATGTCGCCGAGAATCGTGATGTTCAGTCCGGCGATTTTCTCCTTGTGCTCGCGAATGGTGAACACGTCCAGCAACGCCTGTGTGGGATGCTCGTGCGCGCCGTCGCCGGCGTTGATGACGCTGGCATTGAGCACGCGCGCCAGAAAATGCGGGGCGCCGGAGGCGCTGTGGCGGATGACGATGAAATCGGCGTTGAGCGCTTCGAGGTTGCGCGCGGTGTCCTTGAGGGTCTCGCCCTTCTTGAACGACGACGCCTCGGCGGAAAAATTTATGACATCCGCCGACAACCGTTGTTCGGCCAGCTCAAAGCTGATGCGCGTCCGCGTGGACGGCTCCACAAACAGATTGACCACGGTTTTGCCGCGCAACGCGGGGACTTTTTTAATGGCGCGCTCGCCGACCGCCTTGAACGCCCGCGCCGTGTCGAGCACGGTGACGATTTCGTCCACGGTGAGCGATTCGATGTCGAGCAAATCCTTGCGGTTCCAGCTCATTTGGGCCTTTCCAGCACGACTTCGTCCACCCCATCGTTTTCGGCCAGCCGCACGCGGATTTTCTCATTGTCGGCGGTCGGCACGTTTTTGCCGACGAAATCCGCCTTGATCGGCAGTTCACGATGGCCGCGGTCAATGAGCACGGCCAGTTGAATTTTTTTGGGCCGACCGAAATCGTTGAGTGCGTCCATGGCCGCACGCGTGGTGCGGCCGCTGAACAGCACGTCATCCACGAGCACGACCGTTTTGCCGGTCACGTCAAACGGAATAACGGTGGGCTGAATGTGCGGCGCGGCGCGCGAATCGAGGTCGTCGCGGTGCATGGACACGTCAAGAATGCCGACCGGGACGGGCTGAGACCAGATTTCGGAAAGAATTTTGCCCAGGCGCTTGGCCAGATGGTCGCCGCCCACGGGAATACCGGCCAGGACGACCGCCACGCCGTTTTCATTGCGCTCGGCGATTTCGTGTGCGATGCGGGTGAGCGCGCGTTGAATCGCGGCGGCATCGAAGATGACGGTGGAATCAGCCATAACCTGGAATCACAGAATCAATGTGCGAAATGATGCTCCATTTTTCGGCACAGGGAATAAAAATCGCGAACCACCCCGCCGGGCGGAGTTGATTCGCGTCGCGCAATATGCCTTCATCATTTTCCTTGGCAACCTCACCGGGCCGCCTTAAAGGAACATTTTAAAATGTTGTTAGTGGCCGGCGGTTTGACGTGCCCGACGCCAGCTCGCCCGGTGCTTGATGATCCAATCCGTCAACGCCCGTTCGAACCCGATGTCGTGTCCGGCTTTTTCCGACTCGATCCACTTATGCCTGAGAATTTCCTCGCGCTCGGCCTGAAACTCGCGATAAAGCGAGGAATTCTTCAACAAATCGTTCGCTGAAGATGCGCCTTTCATAGCGTTCGACATAGAAATATGACGCAAAAATTAGGGTTTATCAATAAAATTGCAATTAAAATTTCAGCTTTGAATCACAACCAACTAAGGACGAATAGGTTGCGCAACTCGATTTACTCCAATCGCTTGCGCAAAGACACGGCAATTTCGATAAATACCTGAGCCGCCGGGCTATCTGGCGCCGACACCGTCACCGGCACGCCTTGGTCGCCGCCTTCGCGGATTTCCATGAAAATGGGCACCTCTCCGAGGAATGGCACGTTTTGCCGCCCAGCTTCGGCCTGGCCGCCGCCGTGCCCGAAGATTTCCACTCGTTCGCCATTGGGCGCGGTGAAGTAGCTCATGTTCTCAACTATGCCGATAATCGGCACGTTGACCTTGTTGAACATGGAAATGCCTTTGCGCACGACGCCAAGCGACGCCTCCTGCGGCGTGGTCACGATGACCCCACCATCCAAGGGAACCGTCTGGCAGAGTGACAATTGCGCGTCACCTGTGCCCGGCGGCAAATCCACGAGCAGAAAGTCGAGGTCACCCCATTCCACTGCCATCAGAAATTGCTGGATGGTCTTGGTAATCATCGGTCCGCGCCAAATCACCGGCTGCTCGTCCGTGAGCAACAAGCCGATGCTCATCACCTTCACCCCGTGTCCTACTGGAGGCACGAGCTTTTCCTGCTGACTGATGGTCGGACGCTCATGGACGCCCATCATCAACGGAATGCTTGGCCCGTAAATGTCACAATCCAGCAGGCCGACCGCCTCGCCGAGATGCTTGAGCGCACAGGCAAGGTTGGCGGCCACGGTGGATTTGCCGACGCCGCCCTTGCCGCTGGCAATCGCGATGACGCGTTTGACGCCCGGCACGCGATTTTGATTCGCGAAGGGATTGGTTGGTGCGGTCGTTCCGGCGGCAGGTTGTCGCACTTCGACGTGAACGTGGTTCACGCCAGGTAACGCCTTCAACGCGCGCTCGGTTTCCTCCTTGATTTGCTGCGCGGCGGTCGGGTTGGCCGAAGTGAGCTGCAATGAAACGCTCACCGCATCGTTGGCGGCGGAAATTTCCTTCACCAATCCGAATGAAACGATGTCGCGCGAAAAGCCAGGATATTTGACGGCTTTCAGCGCATTCTGGATGTCATCTTGCGCAAGCATGTTCCATCAAATTGCCAGTCGTTTGAGCGAAGGCAAAATTTATTTTGCGCGGCGACCGCGAAGTTCACGAAGGGGAAAAGGAACCCTTTGACCGCCGCCTTCACGCCCTTCGCGTGACCCATTGGAGACATTCTGCTTAATGCCGCCACTTCCAAGTCTTTAATTTATGGCGCTCCAGACTTGCGCGGTGGCGAAGGGCGTGGGAGATTAAGGGTCTAATTTTTGGCATTGGACAACTGAATTATGACGCAAACGACACCCGAAGCATCCGCAAAAAGTGCTGAACCGTTTCTGGAAAAATTCCGCCGCTTCGAGACGGAACCGCAGCAACCGGCGTGGCTGTTGCCGCTCCGCAAGGCCGGCATGGCGCGTTTTGCCGAACTCGGCTTCCCCACGCTTCACGACGAGGACTGGCGTTTTACGAACGTTGCACCACTCGCCAGGCTGCCGTTCAAGCCGATGGCGGAATCGGCGGATGATGCCGGCGCCAAAGCCGCGCTGGAGAAGCACATCTTCGCAAACCTGCCCGGTTCGCGGCTGGTTTTTGTGAACGGGCATTTCCATGCCACACTGTCCATCGCGGGCAAGTTGCCGGACGGGGTGAAAGTCGCCAGCCTCGCCACCGCGTTGACGACCGATTCTGCATTTATCGAAAAGCAACTCGGCCAATCCGCCCTGACGGACGACAATTCGTTCGCCGCGTTGAACCAGGCCTTTTTCCTCGATGGCGGTTTCATTCATATTCCGGCGAACCAGATTGTCGAAGAACCCATTCAACTCATTTTCATTTCCACGGCAAAGCACAGCGGCGATACGATTCAACCCCGCAACTTCATTATCGCCGAGGCCGGCAGCAAGGCGACGGTCATCGAAAGTTATCTGGCCGCCGATGACGCTGCGTATTTCACCAACGCCGTCACGGAAATTGTCGCCGGCGACAACGCGGCGCTGGAGCACGTGAAATTCCAGGATGAGGCACTGGCCGCGTTTCATCTGGCGACCATCGCCGGGCACCTCGGCCGCGCCAGCAATGTAAGCGTTCATTCCTTTGCGCTGGGCGCAAAGCTGTCTCGCAATAACATCCGCACCAAACTCGCCGGCGAAGGTCTGGAGTGCATTTTGAACGGCCTTTATTTGACGCGTGGCGAACAACTCGCCGATCATCATATGATTGTCGAACACGCGCAGCCGCATTGCGCCAGCCACGAATATTTTAACGGCATCCTGGACGACAAATCCAAGGGCGTCTTCCATGGCCGGATTTATGTTCATCCCATCGCGCAGAAAACCGACGCGAAGCAGACGAACAAAAACCTGCTGCTTTCCGACGACGCGACCGCCGACACCAAGCCGCAACTGGAAATTTACGCCGATGACGTGAAATGCACACACGGCGCCACGGTCGGCCAGTTGAACGATGAAGCCATTTTTTACCTGCGCTCGCGCGGTCTTTCCGAAAACACCGCGCGGCGGATGCTGGTGCATGCCTTTGCCGGCGAAATCATCGCGCGTGTGAAGCACGATGCCGTGCGCGCGGAATTGGACAAGGCCGTCTGGGACCGGCTGGAGGCTAATCCGCATTTGCTGGGAAAATAGGCAGGGCGCGACCGCCGGGCGCGCCGGACGCCTCGGCGAAGCGTCCCTGCCCAAAATGTTTATGTTCGACGAACTGAACGACCTTTATCAACAGGTCATTCTTGACCACTGCAAGCAGCCGCGGAATTTCCACGAGCTGCCCGCCGCGACCTGTTCGGCGCAGGGTCACAATCCGCTCTGCGGCGATCAGTTGAAACTCTTTCTGTCGCTGGACGGCGACAAAATCAAGGACATCAGTTTCGTCGGCTCGGGCTGTTGCATTTCCAAGGCGTCGGCGTCGCTGCTCACGGAGTTTGCCAAGGGCAAGACGAAGGCGGACGTGGAAAAAATGTTCGGGCAGGTGCATGAAATGGTCACCACCGGCAAAATCGAGGGCGATGTCGGCAAACTGGCCGTATTTGCGGGTGTTCACAAATTCCCCGCGCGCGTCAAATGCGCCATCCTCTCGTGGCACGCCGTCATGGCGGCGCTGAAAGGCGACGCCCAGCCGGTCACCACGGAAAACGAACAGACCTGATTGATTTCGACCGCGTTTGCGGCGATGATACGTGAAGTAAATTAAACTTAAGCATTTTATGAATTCCGAACCGAAAACTTTGACCCGTGACGTGGAAGCCGCCGTCGTGCCCGTCGGCACGAAGGTCACGTTGCAAAAGGGTGAGCAGGCCTACATCACGCAATCGCTTGGCGGCAGTTACACCGTCGTCGTCAACGGCAACATGTTCCGCATCGAGGCCAAGGACGCCGACGCGCTGGGCGTGCAGGTGGAAACCGAATCAGTGGCAGCGGCGGGCGGTCCGGTCACCCAAGAGCAGCTTGAAAAGCAGGTTTGGGAGGCGCTCAAGACGTGCTATGACCCGGAGATTCCTGTCAATATTGTGGATCTCGGCCTGATTTATGATTGTCACCTCGCGCCTGCCGGCGAGAACAGCTTCAAGGCCGATGTGAAAATGACGCTGACCGCGCCCGGTTGCGGCATGGGCCCGACCCTCGCGCAGGACGTTCAAAACAAATTGTTGAACCTCGAACCGATTGACGAGGCGAACGTCGAGCTCGTCTGGGACCCGCCGTGGAACCAGGGCATGATGACCGAGGCGGCCAAGTTGCAACTCGGATTGATGTAAAAAATAATTAGGAAGGCAGGAAGACAGGAAATAATTCATGCTTTCCTATTTTCCTTATTAAAAATGACTGATTGGACATCATTGCGAAAGGATTTCCCCATCCTCGACCAGCAGGTCCACGGCAAACCGCTGATTTATTTCGACAATGCCGCCACGTCGCAGAAACCGCGGGTGGTGATTGACGCGTTGGTGCATTATTACGAACGCGACAATGCGAACGTCCATCGTGGCATCCACGAATTGAGTAATCGCGCCACAGCAGCTTACGAAGTGGCGCGAGCGCGGGCGGCCAAATTCATCAACGCGAAAAGCGCCGAGGAAATTGTTTTCACGCGCGGCACAACGGAGGGCATCAACCTCGTTGCCAGTTCCTGGGGCACGAAAAATCTCAAGGCCGGCGACGTGATTTTGCTCACGGACATGGAACACCACAGCAACCTTGTCCCTTGGCAGTTGCTCGCCCAGCGCACCGACGCAAAAATCGCTTATGTGCCTGTCACCGGCGACGAACACCTGCTCGATTTATCCAAGCTCGATTCGCTGCTGACCAAGCAGGTGAAAATGTTCTCAATGGTTCACATTTCCAACTCGCTTGGGACGGTGAATCCGGTTGCCGACCTTTGTGCCCGGGCGCGAAAGCTAGGCATCACCACGCTCGTGGACGGCGCGCAGAGCGCCGGGCATAAGCCTGTGGACGTGCAAGCTATCGGTTGTGATTTCTTTGTGTTCTCCGGCCACAAGATTTGCGGGCCGACGGGCATCGGCGTGTTGTGGGGCCGACAGGAATTGCTCGACGCCATGCCGCCGTATCAGGGCGGCGGGGAAATGATACTCTCGGTGGAATACCAGAAAACCGAGTTCAAGAAAGCGCCGCACCGGTTTGAGGCCGGCACGCCGGACATCTCCGGCCCGATTGGCCTGCACGCCGCAATGGATTACCTCGACGCCATTGGCCGCGAAAGCATCTGGAAACACGACCAGGAACTGGCGAATTACGCCTACGAAAAACTGGCTGCCTTGAAAAACATCCGACTGTTCGGTCCGAGAACCGGCCGCGCCGGGCTGGTGAGTTTCCTGCTGAAGGATGTCCACGCGCACGATGTGGTGACGCTGGCGGACCAGGCGGGCGTGGCGTTGCGCGGCGGCCATCACTGCACGCAACCGCTCATGCACAAGCTCGGCGTGGAATCCACCGCCCGCGCCAGTTTTTATTTCTACAACACCAAAGCCGAAGTGGACCGGTTTGTGGAAGTGATAAAGGAAATCCAGAAATTTTTTGGGCAATGACGGCAACGGAAAAAATCGGCCCCAATTCCGTGATGAGCGCCGCGCTGGAGGTTTTTCCCGGCGCGCAGCGGGCGTTGTTCCGCCGGTATCACATCGGCGGGTGCAGCAGTTGCGGGTTTGCGCCGGACGAAACCCTGGCGCAGGTTTGCGCGCGCAACGGCAATCTGGACGTGGCCGAGGTGCTGGTGCACATCCAGTCCAGCCACGAGCAGGACGCGAAAACATTGATTTCGCCCCAGGAACTCGCCGGGCTTTTGCAAAAAGACAAATCGGTGAAGCTGATTGACGTTCGTTCGCGCGAGGAATTTGAGGCGGTCCACATTAATGGTTCGGTGTTGCTGTCGCAGGATGTGATGCGGGAACTCATGGCAAGCGGCTCGAACACAAACCCGATCGTCGTTGTGGATCATCAGGGCAAAAACGGTCTGGATGCGGCAGCATATTTCATGGGGCACGGTTTGCAGAATGTGCGCTGTTTGCGCGGCGGCATTGATGCCTGGGCGAAGGAAGTGGATACGAAGATGCGGCGTTACAAACTGAGTTAAATTTAACCGCCAAGACGCCAAGGTTTTCAAACAGAATTAACGGAATTATTCTAAAGTAAGCCTGTAAAACGGCTCGCGAGGACGCTCGCCCCACCAAAAATCTAATTTTGAAAATTTTGTAAATTCTGTCTAAACGTTGAACTTGAACAGCATCACGTCGCCGTCCTGGACGACATATTCCTTGCCTTCCATCCGGTAAAGTCCCTTTTCGCGCGCGGCAGCGACGGAACCGCATTTCACCAAATCGTCGTAGGCCACGGTCTCGGCCTTGATAAAGCCGCGCTCGAAATCGGAGTGGATAACGCCCGCCGCCTTGGGCGCGGTGTCGCCGGCATGAATCGTCCAGGCGCGCACCTCCTTTTCGCCGGCAGTCAGGAACGTCCGCAGGCCGAGCAGATGATAGGTGGCGCGGATGAGCGCGCCGACGCCGGATTCCTCCACGCCGAGTTCCTTGAGAAATTGCTTCGCCTCGTCCGGCGACAAATCAATCAAGTCGCTTTCAATTTGCGCGCTGATGACCACGGCTTCGCAGGCAAGGTGTGTCTTCACGTAGTCGGCGACTTTTTGGACAAACGGATTCTTGTCGGCGGTGGCGAGTTCGGATTCCTTCACGTTGCAGGCGAAAATGGTTGGTTTGTCGGTGAGCAGGAAAAAATTTCTGGCGACTTGCTTTTCCCTCCGGCGTGAGCTGAAGGGTCAATGCGAGTTTGCCGGCGTCGAGCACGGGTTCAAATTTCGCGAGCACGGCGTCCTCGGCCGCGGCGGCTTTATCGCCGCGTTTCACATCCTTGGCCAGTTTGTCGCGGCGTTTTTTCACGTTGTCCAGATCGGCGATGACGAGTTCGGTGTTGATGATTTCGATGTCGCGCACGGGGTCAATCGAGCCGGTGACGTGGTGGATGTCCGGGTCCTCGAAACAACGGACGACCTGGACGATGGCGTCCACTTCGCGGATGTGGCTGAGAAACTTGTTGCCGAGACCTTCGCCCGCGCTCGCGCCTTTCACGAGGCCGGCGATGTCCACAAACTCAATGGCCGCCGGGATGATGACGGTGGTTTTGGCAATTCGGGCGAGCGGTTCCAGCCGCGCATCGGGCACGGTGACGACGCCGACGTTCGGATCAATGGTGCAAAAGGGATAATTCGCCGCCTCGGCCTTGCGCGTGCGCGTGACGGCATTGAACAGGGTGGACTTGCCCACGTTGGGCAGTCCGACGATTCCAGCTTTCAGCATACGAAGTGTTTATCGCAAAGGGGAAAGAATTAACCACGAAGGCACCCGCGGACAAAGCATTTTGTTGGTTAAATTTTATGCCGCGCCAGTTGCCACACGATGTGCCCGCCATCAAACAGTCCCACCGCGATCAGGCAAAGACCGGAAATATGCTGCATGCGGAGCAGCGTGCTTTCGCTGAACCGGCCATGCCCGCGCGACACGCCGTAACTCAATGTGCAAAACCACAGGTTGGTGCCCAGCGCCACGCCCGCGATGCACACGGTTTTGGCGACGAGGGTGTCCGCGACCCAGTCGTGCGACATGAAATTGGCCGCGAGCACAATCCAAAACAACAGCACACCGAGGTTGCCCAGCACGCGGACAAAACCGGTCATAAATGCCGAGTGGGGGTGCAGTTTTGCGCCAACGCGGGCTTCGATTTTTCCGGCGGTGACGACGGTTTTCGTCGTGAGAAATTTCGCGCCGAGAAACAAAAGGAAAGCGAAGCTGAACACTTCCATTGAAGCCTTGACCACACGGCTGTCGAAGAACGACGAAAAACCTGTGAACGCAATTGTGCAATAAATCAATTCCATCACCGACGCGCCCAATCCCACCAGCATGCCCCGGAAGAAACCGCGACAGGCGCCTTCATTGATGATCGTAAGGTTGACCGGCCCGATCGGCATGGAGAGCAGCAGTCCGCTGATCAAGCCCGTGAGCGCGGCGAGGAGAATGGTGGACGGTTGCAGCATCGGTTCAGTGCGCCTCCGGATCGTCTTCCTCTTCTTCCTCAATTTCCCGGCGCCAGGCCCGTGAAAGCCGCGGCCGCACGAAACCGTAGACGAGATAAAGGGTGAAGAATGCCGGCAGGACGTAATACAGGACCCGTTCCCGCAATATCAGGAGGCAACCTAGAAACAGCGCCGCGCCAATGGCCTTGGTGAAAGTGCTTTTCGAGCGCAATCCCAGCGATTTGAAACTGGGATACCGCACCGTGCTCACCATCATTGCCGACAAAAACACCAGCACCACCGCCAGCAGATAGTTCCATTTCCCGAGCGTTTTTTCATTTTCATTGAAATGAATGATGAGCAGGGTGAGCGACGCCACCAAACCCGCCGCCGAGGGAATGGGAAACCCCAGAAAATCCTTGCTTCCCCCGCCGGCTGCCGCGCTCAGGCAATTAAAGCGCGCCAGCCGGAAAGCACCACAGAGCAGGTAAATGGACGCGATGAACCAACTGATTTGCCGGTACGAGCCGAACACATCCGCCAACACGACCCGCTGCACCAGAAACGCCGGCGCGACGCCAAAAGAGATCAAATCCGCCAGCGAATCGAACTCACGCCCGAACGGGCTGTCCGCGCCGCCCAGCCGCGCCACACGCCCGTCGAGCAGATCAAAAATGCACGCCAGCAGAATGTACGCGAGCGCGAGCTTGATCTGGCCGAAATACTCCAGGCTTGTCGGGTCGGCCTCGACAATCTTGGTCAACGCCACAAAGCCGCAAAAAAGATTGCCTGCCGTGAGCAGATTCGGCAGGAAATAAATCTTCAACTGGCCGTCGTCATGGTGATCCGCCGGCGGGGTTGGGAGATTGGGCGCGGTCATAAACGAAAGTCAATCGAAGGTGGCAATCACGGTTTCGCCGCCAATCACCCGGTCGCCGAGTTTCACCTTGATTTTGGCGCGACGCGGCAGATAAACGTCCACGCGCGAGCCGAATTGAATCAGACTGATGCGTTCGCCGCGCTGGACGACATCGTTTTCCTTGAGCCACGGCACAATACGGCGCGCGATGAGGCCGGCGATGAGACGGACGCCGATTTTTTCACCGCGCGGCTCGGCGGCGTCGAAGCCGATAAGGAGATTTTCATTAAACTGCGCCGATTCGGTCTTGAGCGCGCTGAGAAACTGGCCAGGCGTGTATTTGCAGAGCGCCACGCGGCCAGTCACCGGCGCATATTGCACGTGGATATCAATCACGGAAAGGAAAATGGAAATGCGCTGGCATTCAACGCCGAGGTGGTCCGGCTCGGTCGTCGTGTCAATCACATCCACCTTGCCGTGGCCGGGCGAAATGACGAGGTTTGGGCCGGTCGGCACCATCGGATCGGGGTCGCGGAAAAAATAGAAGGTAAACACTGTGAACAACGCCCAAAGCGCGAACAGTCCCCACGTCAAATAGTGCAGGATGAAGAAGGCGGCCCATTTGGCCAGAAACGCGGTGGCCAGCAACACCAAGACCGCCGCGCCCGCCACAGCGATGAGCCGCAGCGCGGCGAGCGAGGCTTTGCCAGAGTGTTTCACGCAACCAAGGTAAAAATTTAGCGCGCCACTTGCAATTCGGCATTTTCACGGCAACTTACCCTCACGTTGCAAAATCCGGCAAGGGGCCGGAGGCGCGGCGGAAGAAAAAACAAAAATTCAAAACGATTATGCCATTGAACACACCTGATTTGACGAAATTTCCGCCGCGCAGTCCGCGCGTGCGGCTGGGCGGTTACGTGATTTTGCCTCGGATGCTCGACAAGGGCCGTGCGATGCTCGCGGGCCGGAACGGCGAATATCATTACGCCTGCCCCATGGACCAAGGATTCCTGGAATTTGTCGGCATTGAACCCGAAGCGCTGAAGCAACAACTCGGCAAAAGCGACGGCGAAGTCCTGGAATGGATCAACGCCCACGCCAAACACAAGCGCACCGATGTGGAAATCGCCGCGTGGTCGGAGTTCAAGAGCCAGCGCCCGCCGGCCGAGAACGAGTCGCGCGACTTTTTCAACGAAGTCGTTTCCAAGGACGCTCCCAAGCGCGAGGACATCGCCACGTGGTTTGATTTGCTGGATTTGGACGATTACGTGAGCTTCGGCGGCAAAGCCTGAAGCAAGTTACGATATACGATTGACGATTTACGAGTGCGGGAAATTGTGCCCGCCTCGTAAATTCTCAAAGCGACTGCGGAGTTTCTCTGGCAAAGGAATCTTTGAGAGTGTTGTAGCCTATGCTCAGATCAGGCGGAAGTCCCTAAGCTTCGGGGCGTGTTGCTCCTTTCCGCATGGCAACAACCGACCAAATGGAAACAGGGCTCAACGGCGGCGCAGAACCAGTGCCACAGCACCGATAGCCAGGATACCGAACACCGAGGGCTCAGGCACGGGCAACGTCACGCCTTGGAACGCTAGATTGACAGAGCCAGGTTCAGAGGCAAAGAAGCTTGTCACCCCGCCCGGCGTGATTTCATAGATGTCTCCGCTCCCTTCATCCACTACAAACAGGTCGCCCGCGCTGTTAAAAGCCAACCCCCCAGGGGTACCCAATCCGGAGGCGAAAATACTGCGCACTCCGCTGGGCGTAAATTCATAGATGTTACCGCTGTTCGCGTCTGCCTCAAACAGATCCCCGGCACTGTCAAAGGCCAAGCCAAGGGGATTATTCACCGCGGAGGAAAAGGTACTTTGCACTCCACCCGGCGTGTATTCATAGATGAAGCCTTGTTGACCATCGCCACCTGCGACAAACAAATCGCCCGCACTATTAAAGGCCAACCCTTGTGGCTGGTTCAACCCTGTCGCAAAGGTGCTACGCACTCCGCTCGGCGTAAATTCATAGATGCTGCCATCATCGTGGGCCGCTTCAAACAAATTCCCAGCGCTGTTAAAAGCCAGAAAATCAGGACCGCCTACTCCCGAGGCAAAAGTGCTTTCCACTCCCCCCGGCGTAAACTTGAGGATGGAATAGTTGGCCACGAACAGGTTCCCGGCGCTATCAAAGGCGAGACCATTTGGAAAAGTAGGCAAGCCGGAAGCAAAGGTGCTTTGCACTCCGCCTGGTGTAATTTCATTGATGCTGTTGCCGCCCGACACAAAGAGATTCTGTGCATTGGCGACACTGGCAATGTTGAAGACCAACATACCTGCAAGTGTTATGATTAGATTTCCTTTCATGATGAGTTCATTAAGTTTGTTTGCTATACTATACCAGCAGTAACTGACAGTTGAGTTTTTCATCAAAATGGCTCCCAAATGTCAAGCTTATTCATAAGCCGACATCATGGTGCGCGTTGACTCAAATTAAATGACACCGGGCGGCTGGGCTGCGGGGCAGGAAAAGGCATCGTTGACTCATGGAAAAAAGACACCAGGCAAACTGGTGTCCATGAACATGAGTATGAACCTGAAAGCCGAGCTGTTGCCCAAACTGCGAGCCCGCTACAGACGGCGGGGCCGCGAGGGGAAAACCCGGATGCTCGACGAGTTGTGCGAGGACTATGGCTACGAGCGCAAGTATGCCATCAAGCTCCTGGGCGAGACGGTGCCCGCGCCCAGCGGGCGGGCGCATCCCGGCCCCGAGCCGCGCTACGCGCTCATCGAGCCGGTGGTGCGCGCGATCTGGCTGGCGGCCGAGCAGCCCTGCGGCAAGCGGCTGGCCCCGGCCCTGCCGCTGTGGCTGCGCCACTACGAACGGCACCACGACGCGCTCAGCGCCCGCCAGCGCCAGCGACTGCGCGAAATCAGCCCGGCGCCGTTGGACCGTCTGCTGGCCCCGGCGCGTGGGGAGCATCCTCTGCGGGGTCGCTGCGGCACCAAGCCCGGCCGCCTGCTCAAAACGGAGATCCCCATCCGCACCGGCACCTGGGACGTGACCCGGCCCGGCTACCTGGAGGCCGACCGCGTGGCGCACTGCGGCGCCAGCTTGGCGGGCGACTTCATTTGGAGCCTGACCTATACGGACATCGCCACGCAGTGGACGGAGGGCCGGGCCGTGTGGAACAAGGGCGCGGCGGGGGTGCTGGCGGCCACGGGCACGGTCGAGGCGGCGCTGCCCTTCGCCCTGCTGGGTTTGGACTGCGACAACGGCGGCGAGTTCCTCAACCACCACCTGCTGGCCTACCTGCACGGCCGCAAACAGCCCGTGGCCTTTACCCGCTCGCGGCCCTACCACAGCGACGACCATGCCCATGTGGAGCAAAAGAACTGGATGTGGCCGCGGCAACTGCTGGGCTACGGCCGGCTGGAAGTAACGACGCTGGTGGCCCCGATCAGCGCGCTCTACCAAGAAGCCTGGGGACCGCTGATGAACTTCTTTCTGCCGGGGCTCAAGCTCAAAACCAAGTGGCGGGAAAAGAGCGCGTGGAAGAAGCGCTACGAACCCGCCCGCACCGCCTATCAGCGGCTGATGGATCCCGGCGTGTTGGGCCGCCGGCCCCGACGGCAGTTGCGCGAGCGCTACGAAAGCTTGGACCCTTTCGTGTTGAAGGCGGAAGTCGAACGGCGACTCAAACCCATCCTGGCCGAGGCGGTGGAAATCGGCTGCCGCCCTGCGGGCACTCCCCCGCCAGCGGGGGGGGATTGACACCCAAAGCAAACTCCAAAGCGAACACTGAAACCCAAGTCATCAATGCCTGTCTGCTCAGACTCCTTCGGTGTCATTTATCCGTGAGGCAACGGGGGTGTGCCCAGCGCAAATCTAGGGGAGGTTCTTTTTACGCGTGACGTCAGTTACCGCATGACAGTGATTTAGGCCGTACTGCGTGCACAACGTCGCGCATCGTTTTTTTTGGCTGTGGCCTTTGTTAGCAAGGTGTTATTAAAGCCGATTTGCGAATTTCTCACGCCAAACCAACAATCATAAATCGTAAATCAAAAATCAAACTGGCGGTTGCGCCTGGACTGACGCTGGCGCTTCCGCTGGCGGCACGGCCAGTCCGCCGGCTATTGGCGCCTGCCACGGCTCGATTTTTTCGATGCGATGCCGGTGGATCGCGCCGTGAAATTCGAATTCCACTTCGTCGCCGACTTTGTGATTCAGCAGTGATTGCGCCACGGGCGAAAGGTAGCTGATGACACCCTTGTCCGGCTCGGAATCCCAAGCGCCCAGAATCGTGAAGGTCTCCGATTGATTCGCGCCGAGGTTGACGGCCTGGACGATGGTGCCAATGCCGACGACGTCCAATTTCGCATTGGAAAAATCCGTGCCGCGGGCGCGCGTGAGTTGTGTTTCCAATTCCTCTTTGCGGCGCATGAGAATTTTCTGCATCTCCTTGGCCGCCTTGTATTCGTGGTTTTCGCTGAGGTCGCCGTAGCTGCGGGCGATGGCGATTTCCTTTGAGTTGGCGGGAATTTTCTTTTGCACAAGTTCCTGATATTCGCCGCGGCGGCGTTCAAGGCTATCCCACGAAACCAGGAGCGCGCTGTCCTGCCGGGTCTGCTCGCCGCTGACGAGCGATTGCACGGCGGGATGAGCCTTGACCAGCCGCGCCAGAAGCGAACGCTTGTCCATGTCGTCGAAGACGGGCGAAAATTGCAGCGCGCGCGTCAGGTCCTTGACGACTTCGATGTCCGCGGACGCGGTTAGTTCGGCAATCAATTCGTGGTCGTCAAGAATGGACTCGCGCAGGCGGTTGGAGCGTTTCTCGTTGAATTGATCGCGTTCCATCGCGGTAAGCATGGCTCGAAACACCTCGGCCCCAGGATGTCGGCATAGGCGTCGCTGCGGTCGCGGGCGAGCCAGAGCAACAGCTCGCTGCTGGCCGTGTGCTGATTAATGAGGCGCGCGAGGGTTTCCTTGAGCAAATCCATTTTGCCTTCCTGAATCAGCAGATTGGCGAACTCGCGGCACAACTTCGCGGAGACGATGTTCAGCGAGCCGCGCAAAACTTCGTGCCAGCGCTCGGGGTTCGCCGTCTTGTAGGACTCCAACGCCCGATGATGTTTGGCGGCGGGCATGGATTCCAGCACCGGACCGAATTTGACGTTGTCCTGCGCCCAGATTTGCGGGTCGGTGATTTCATCGGCGGCGGGCGGTAGTCCGGCGATGGCGCGCAGTTCATCACGCGCAAAAATCGCCTCGAGCGCGACTGACGGCTGCGTGCGCTGGTGGGAGGCAATGTCCGTGTTCAGCGCCGGAATGATTTCGTTGGCGGCCACCTGCTTGTCCGTCAGGTCCGCTGCATTTTTGAGAAATTCGCCGACCACGGTCACGCGCGCCTTCAAACCTTTCGCCGCGCGAAAATCGGCCAGCAGCCGGTTTTGCAGGGTTGTTTCCTGTTCCTGGAAGATGACCGGCTCGGTTTTTTTCAGCGGCACCACAAAGTGCCCGTCTTTTTTCATTTCGCGCCGGGCAGTTTCCCACCATTTCCGCCAATCATCGCGGATGACATCGGGCACGAGCGCCTGCTGGATTTGATCCGCCGTCGCCTTTCCGCCGTAGCTGTTTAACACCAGCTTGATCAAGTCCAGGTGCCGGGCCGCCATCTGGTGCAGGCCTTCGAGATCCATGGCTTTGCGCGCCAGAATATGATCCTTGGAAATCGGCTTCAGTGATTCGGCGGCGAACGCCAAATCCATCGTGTGTCCCGGTTTGCCCGGAAAATCAATGGTGAACCGCGCAAACACCGTGTCCATCGTCTTGATCCGTCCGAAACCCCAACTGCGGTGCATGCAAAAGCCACCGGTGGCCAGTTGCGTGAGCGGTTCAACGTGGCGACCTTCGATTTTACCTGCGGCGGCCAATTTTTCGAATTCCTCTCTCATAAAAGCATCGTTTTTGTCGGGTCATGAAAGCACAATGACACCATTAAACGACGTGAGCGGCCAAAATCCAAGACAAATTGCAGTTGAAATTTTACAGCGCCGGCGTGCCGGCGGCGTTTTTACAGAGGGTTTGTTGGAGCGCGCGCTGGCCGAAACCGGTCTGTCAGCCATTGATCGCGCCTTGTGTCAGGAACTCGTCTATGGCGTCGTCCGCTGGCAGGCCACGCTCGACTGGCTCATCGGCCGAAAGACCAACGGTCGTGAGCAAAAACCCGGCCTCCAAAATCTGTTGCGCCTTGGTCTCTACCAAATTTTCCAGCTCGACCGGATTCCCGCCCATGCCGCCGTGCATGAAACCGTCGAACTCGCCAAACGCGGCGGCTTCGGCGAGCAGGCCGGATTCATCAATGCCGTCCTGCGCGGCTATTTGCGCGAAGCCGATGCGACCCGGAAGCTGCTCGCCGATTTGAAGACGACGAATCCGGCGCTCGGCTGGTCGCATCCCGCATGGCTGGTCGCACGCTGGGAGAAGCGCTGGGGCGCGGATAAAACGGCGCAACTTCTGGAATGGAACAACACGCCGCCGAAAACGTTTGCCCGTGTCAACGCGCTGAAGTTTGGTAGGGCGGGCAGTTCTCTGCCCGCCGATGGTGGGGCGAACGTCCTCGCGAGCCGGCTCGTCGGTAGCCTCGCCCCACCAAAAGATGGCGGCGCGCACGGAGTGACGCGCCCTACCTTTGAAAACGTCGGCGATTTGCTCGCCCGCTGGCGCGAGGAAAACGTGGAATACGATTTCGTCCGGCGCGATTGGCTGGAGGAAAATCTGGTCTTCGAACTGAAATCGCATCCGCCGCTGAACTCGCTGGCGAGCTTTCGCGACGGTTTTTTTTATGTTCAGGACCCCAGCACGTTGCTGGCTGTGAGCGAACTCAAACCACAATCCGGGGAGACGGTTCTGGATTTATGCGCCGCGCCCGGCGGCAAAACCACGTTCCTCGCGCAACTGATGAACAACACTGGGAAAATTGTAGCCTGCGACATCTCCAAAGAGCGATTGAAATTGGTTCAAGAAAACTGTGTCCGGCTTGGCGTAACATGCGTTGAAACGGTCTTGCCCTCGGCTCTCGACTCTCGACCCTCGACCGATTTCGATCGAATCCTTGTTGATGCGCCGTGCTCCAACACCGGCGTCATGCGCCGACGCGTGGATTTGCGCTGGCGGATTCAACCGGAAGAAATTAAACGCCTGCATATAACACAACTCACTTTGCTCAAACGAGCTGCCTCGAAATTAAGACCGGGCGGCGTTTTGGTCTATAGCACGTGCAGCTTGGAACCAGAGGAAAACAGCGGGGTGGTAAAGGAATTTTTGGCGGGGGACGCCGGATTCAAACAGGACGACGAACGCGAGTTGCTGCCATTTACCGACGGCGTGGATGGGGCTTACGTTGCGCGACTGACACGGTTGCCGTAAGTTCAGGCCGTTCTATGGAACTGGATCTCGAAAACCAATTCGCCGACCGCGCGTATCCGATTCTCGCCAGCCTCGTCACGCCGCGTCCCATTGCGCTCGTCACCACCGTCAATGCCGACGGCAAAGTCAACGCCGCGCCATTCAGTTTCTTCAACCTGCTCGGCGCACGGCCGCCCATTGTCGCGTTCGCGCCCGGCGACCGGGACGATGGCACGCCCAAGGACACCGCCCTCAATGTCCGCTCCATCCATGAGTTCGTGGTAAACCTCGTGGACGAAGCCATCGCCGAGGCCATGAACCAATGCGCCGCGTCTTTGTCTTACGGGGAAAACGAACTGGATCATGCCGGGCTGCATGCCGCGCCCTCATCGGTGGTGAAACCGCCGCGGATTGCCGAAGCGCCGGCGAGCCTCGAATGCCTTGAATGGGGCACGCTGCAAATCGGCGGCAACCGCGTGGTGATTGGCCTGATCAAACGCCTTCATCTGCGCGATGAATTGTTTGACGCGGAGAAGCGTCGGGTGCGCACCGAGAAACTATTGACCATCGGACGCATGGCTTCGCCGCACTGGTATTGCCGCACCCGCGACCGTTTTGAAATGATCCGCCCGGCGTGAGGGATGATCACATCCCCATAATTTGGTAGCCGCAATCCACGTAAATCGTCTGGCCAGTGATGGCCGCCGCGCCGTCGCTGGCGAGGAAGGTGCCGGTGGAGCCAAGTTCGTCGGGCAGGACGTTCCGCTTCAACGGCGACCTGGTTTCGTAATGCTTGAGCATTTCGCTGAACCCGGCGATGCCGCGCGCGGCCAGCGTGTTGACCGGACCGGCGCTGATGCAATTGACGCGGATTTTTTTTGGACCGAGGTCGTAGGCCAGATAGCGCGTGCTGGCTTCCAGCGCGGCCTTGGCCACGCCCATCACGTTGTAATGCGGCACGACCTTTTCCGCGCCGTAATAACTCATGCCGATGATGCTGCCGCCGTCGGGCATGAGCGGTGCCGCCGCGCGGGCGAGCGCGACGAGCGAATAGGCGCTCACGTCGTGCGCGATGCGAAACGCCTCGCGGCTGGTGTTGATGAATTCGCCTTCCAGCGCGGCCTTCGGTGCGAACGCCACCGAGTGCAGGAGCAAATGCAGTTTGCCGAATTTATCGCCGACGGTTTTGAAGACCCTGGCGATTTCCTCGTCCTTCGTCACGTCGCACGGCAGGATAAGCGTGTCTGCGCCAAACGCGCCGGCGAGTTCCGCCACGTTTTCCTTGACGCGGTCGCCCTGGTAGGTAAAGGCGAGTTTCGCCCCTTCGCGCGCCCACGCCTGTGCGATGGCCCAGGCGATGGAACGCTGGTTGGCAACCCCGAAAACAATCCCGATTTTTCCGTCAAGTAATGGCATAAATAATTCGTTAACGCGTTCAAGAGTTGAACCGCTAAAGCGGACGAAGCGTAGGGAAATCGTTGCGCCGCTTCAACCCTTAAACACTTCAACGCTACCCGGCGTCCAATCTCGACTCGTGCCCGCACGGACAATAAACTGCCGTCGAATGAATTTGGATCTGATCACCAATGGCTTGCTGATGTACTTGGGATTGATCGTGTTGCTGACGTTTCACGAATTCGGTCATGCGTGGGTGGCCCTGAAATGCGGCGACGACACGGCCAAGCTGCAGGGCCGATGCTCAATAAATCCCATCGTACACATTGACCCGATTGGCACGGTTCTGCTGCCGTTGGCGATGATTTTTCTGTCCATGACCGGTTCGGGTTTGGGTCAGTTATTGATTGGCTGGGCGAAACCGGTGCCGGTGAATCCTCACAATTTGCGGCATCCCCGGACGGACGACATTCTCGTGACCATGGCCGGTCCAGCAATGAATTTGCTGCTGGCAGTTGGTCTCATGGCCTTGGCGCGCGTGGGTCTGCTCGCCAATTCCGCCAACCTGGTGCAACTCTGTCTGCAAATGGCGTCGCTCAGTTTGTTTCTCTGTTTTTTCAATCTGATTCCCATTCCACCGCTGGACGGTTCGCACGTGTTGCGTAATCTGACCAACATGAGTTACGAGACGTATTGGAAGTTTTCGCGTTATGGGTTTATCGCAGTGATTCTCGTGATACAGATTCCGTTGGTGCGCGAACTTCTCAGCACGGCCACCTACGGTACGCTGGGGTTGCTGGCTTTCTGCTTCGGTTTCCCGCCGCTGCAATGAAGTGAAACTCAGTGTTTGAAGTAAAGCTCCTCGGCATTCCAGGTGACGCGATGATAATCCAGCGGCGTGGGGCGCACGTTGCCGATGTCCGAGCGGATGGCCGCATAATAAAACGGCGTCACGGTGAAAATCATCGGCTGTTCCTCGGCCAGGATTTTCTGAACTTCATCGAAATCCTTTTCCCGTTTGGCAAAATCCAGCGTTTGCATCTGCGCGTTCATCAGGGTGTCAATCCGCGCCTCCCACGGAGTGGAAGGCGTTTTCTCGCGGGGGAACCACTGATGCGTAAACCCGTCAGACTTGAGGACGTTCATATTCGATGCCGGATCCGTGCTGCCACCACCCAGGCCCATGAGAACACAATCGTAATTATAGCTGACATCCACCTTGTTAACCAGCGAGTTGAATTCAATGGGTTGAAGAATGACTTTAAAGCCGAGTTTGTCCAAATCCGACTGGATCATCACGGCCATTTTTCCCCGCGCATCATTGCCGGTGTTGGTGTTCAGGACAAATTCGATAGGATGTCCTCCGGCGTCTTCCATGACGCCGTCGGAGTTGTGGTTTGTGATGCCGATTTCCGCGAGAAGTTGGTGCGCCTTGGCCAGATCGTAAGGGTATTTTTTGATGTTCGGGTCATACCACTTTTTATTGCCGGGCGTGACCAGGCTATAGTTGGGAATTGCCCGGCCGGCATAGACGGATTTGACGATGGCTTCGCGGTTGATCGCATACGAGCAGGCTTGGCGGAATTTCGTGTTGCGGAACCATTTCAATTTCACCGGATCCACATAAGGCTTGCCGGTTTGGGGGTTCACATTGGTGTTCTCGTTGAACCAGAAGAACGTTGTTTCCAGACCGACACCCGGTTCCTCCAATTTGAAGTGTCCTTTGGCTTCGGCGGCCTTGAATTCGTCGTAAGCGCCTGGCTGAATAAAATCGTCCGCGTCGCTCTCGCCGCTTAGAAAGCCGAGGTTGATGGCGTTCATGTCCGGCACCACGGTGTAAATCACGTTGTTGAAATACGGCAGGCGCTGGCCTTTGGTGTCCACCTCGCAAAAATACGGATTGCGCTCCAACAGGGTGTATTGCGCCGGCTTGTATTCCGCGATCTGAAACGGCCCGCTGCAAATGATGTCCTGCGGTTTCCAATTCACCCCGTAAGCCGAGGAGAACGTGCCGTCGTTGACGGTCTTGGCCAGAATATGCTTGGGCAGAATCGGCACACCGCCAAAGAACTCCAGAAATGGCGCGTAAACCTCCGGCGTGACCACTTGGATGGTCAGATCATTCACCTTGGTCACAGTGAATTTTTTCCCATCCACAATAAAAAGGTCCCGCGTGACGTTGTTGATTTCCGGGTTGTAAATGACGTCGTTCCAAGAGAACACCACGTCATCGGCCGTCAGCGGCGCGCCGTCGCTCCAGCGTAAATTTTTTCGGAGCCGGAACGTCCAGGTTTTGCCATCCGGCGAATTGGTCCACCAGTCGGCCAAGCCCGGCTGGATTTGTTGCAAAATCGGATCGTAGCCTACCAGCGACGCGAACATAAGCCGGATGATGTCTATGGAAGACTCCTCGTTGGCAGTGATGGGATTGAACGTCTTGGGTGACCAAGGCGCCGCCACGACGAAGCGTCCCCACGGATTGCCTGGTATGCAATTCGTGTCCACCAGCGGCGGTTCGGGCAGCGGATAACTGGCGGCGGCTTTCTCCGAAATGGCGTTTTCCGGTTTCTTGCCGCAGCCGGAAAGGCAGAGGATCGCTGTGGCCAGGACCACGTTGCTCCAGATAAATTTTCTCATGCGTTTCGCTTCAAGCTTTGAAAGCATTCCGCGTTGCTTGCTCAAAGTCGAGTTTGGAATTGTAGTGGCTGCGTTTGGCGCTCCGCCTTCAAGCGGCCTCGCAGTCCGGCCAGTCCGGCCGCGTAAACGCGGAACTCCAAACGGCAAATCCTTTTCTCTCGCATGGCTGAAAAATTTTTGCCACGTTGCCAGATGTTATCGCGATGTGGTCTTACGTTTTGAAGCGGCTCCTGCACATGATTCCGCTCCTTTTGGGGGTGTCATTGCTCACTTTTCTCCTCATGTCGCTGGCCCCGGGTGATTACTACACTTCGCTTCTGCAAAATCCGCAAATCTCCCCCGACATCGTTGCCCGCCTCAAAGCCCAGTTCCATCTGGATCGGCCTTGGTACGTCCAATATTTCTACTGGCTCAATAGCGTTTTGCACGGCGACCTTGGCTATTCCATGGCCTACCACATTTCAGCCACCACGCTCATTATTGGGCGCATGTGGAACACCTTCTTGCTTTCGTTTTGCGCCATGATCATTGCCTGGGGTGTGGCCCTGCCGTTGGGCGTTTGGGCCGCCGTCAAAAGGGATTCCTGGATTGACCACGCCTGCTCACTGATTGCATTCGTCGGCTTGTCCGTGCCCGATGTACTGCTGTCGCTGCTGGCATTATGGTTCGCGGCGGCCACCGGCTGGTTTCCCGTCGGTGGGGCGCAGAGCGCGCTCTACAATTTCATGTCGCCGACGCAACAATTCTGGGACCGCGCGCATCATCTCATCCTGCCCGCGCTGGTGCTGGCTGCGAGCAGCCTGGCCGGCATCATGCGCCAGATGCGCTCAAATCTACTCGATACGTTGCGCGCCGAATATGTCACCGCCGCCCGCGCCCGCGGCCTTAGCGAAGGCTGGGTCGTTTATAAACATGCCCTGCGCAACGCCATCAATCCGCTGCTCACAATTTTTGGTTATTCACTGGCAAACCTGTTGAGCGGCGCGTTCATCGTGGAAAACATCATGGCCTGGCCCGGCCTTGGACGCCTGACCATGGAAGCATTTTTTGCCAAGGACTCCTATCTGGTCGTGGACAGCGTGGTCATGGCCACCGCGCTGCTCGTCGCGGGAAATTTCATCGCGGATCTGCTCCTGGCCTGGAGTGACCCAAGAATACGGCTGGAATAGCATGGATACCGCCGCGCCCATTTCAACCGCCGAAACGAAAGCGCCGCTCTCGCCATGGCGATTGTTCTGGCAGCGATTGAAGCGCCGGCGCATCGCGATGTTCGGCGGGGCAATTCTGATTGTGCTCTATCTCGTCGCCTTGTTCGCGGGTTTCATCGCGCCGTACAGTTACCAGCGCATGGATAACAATGGTTTTTTCCATCCGCCCATCTGGCCGCGGCTGAACGGATTTCACCTGGTGGTGCCGCGTTATGAGGAATTGCCCGGGGCTTACCATTATCGCGTGCTCCCCGCCGACACGAAACCAATCCACTTTTTCGTCCACGGCGACCAATACAAATTGTTCGGCCTGATTCCGGCCACCATCCATTTGTTCGGCACCGGCGATCCCAATTATCCGGTCTATCCGCTGGGCGCGGATCAGTTCGGGCGCGACGAATTTTCGCGCCTGCTCTACGGCTCGCAAATTTCACTTTCCATCGGCATCATCGGCATTCTGCTGTCGTTCTCATTTGGCATGATCATCGGCGGGATTTCCGGCTATTTCAGCGGCTGGACGGATTCGTTCATCATGCGGTTCTGCGAGCTCATCATGTCCATCCCGGCGCTGTATCTCATCATTTCCTTGCGCGCCACATTTCCGCCAGGGATGAGTTCCGCGCAGGTCTATGCGATGATTGTCATCATCCTGAGCTTCATCGGCTGGGCCAGCATGGCGCGGGTGATTCGCGGCATGGCGTTGTCGTTGCGCGAACAGCAATTCGTTCTTGCCGCGCGCGCCCTTGGCCAGACGCATCTGAAAATCATCGTGCGCCACGTTTTGCCGAACACGTTTTCGTATGTCATCGTGGCGGCGACATTGAGCGTGCCGTATTACATCCTTGGCGAAGTGGTGCTGAGCTTTCTCGGCGTCGGCATCCAGGAACCGAACGCGAGCTGGGGCAACATGCTGACCGCCGCGCAAAACATCGAGTATCTGCGGAATTACCCGTGGCTGCTGGCACCCGGCGCCGCGATTTTTATTACCGTTCTCGCTTTCAACTTCCTCGGCGATGGACTAAGAGACGCTGCGGACACGAAGTCTTTATGAAGACAGAATTAACAGAATCTTTCAGAATTAAAACTGGTAGGGACGCCGCGCCGCGGCGTCCGGTCAGCGCAGCGCGCTGACCCCACCTCAAATTTTGTAAATTCTGTCTAAAAAGATGAATCTGCTCGAAATCAAGAATCTGAAAATGGATTTCGGCAAGCATGCCGAGGCGCTGCGGGCGATTGACGATGTGTCGCTCGCCATCGGCGCGGGCGAAACGGTCTGCCTCGTCGGCGAAAGCGGCTGCGGCAAAACCGTCACTGCCTTGTCCATCGCGCGGCTTGTGCCGGCGCCGCCCGCGAATTACGTCGGTGGAGAAATTTTGTTGAACGGTCGGGACGTGTTGAAAATGTCGAACGACCAATTGCGCAAAATTCGTGGCGGCGTGGTCAGCTACGTTTTTCAGGACCCGGGCGCGTTGCTGAATCCCGTCTTCCGCGTCGGCAATCAGATCAAGGAATCGCTCAAATTACATCGCCCCGAAAAAGCAACGAATGAGGAAGTCATCCGCCTGCTCAAACTTGTCGGCATTCCCGCGCCGGAATCGCGCATTAAAAATTATCCGTTTGAAATGTCCGGCGGCATGCAGCAGCGCGTAATGATTGCCATGGCGCTGGCGAGTGAACCGAAACTGCTCGTGGCTGACGAACCGACCACCGCACTTGATGTGACGATTCAGGCCCAGATTCTGGAATTACTCCACGGCCTCAAGCAGCGGCTCGGCATGGCGATCCTGCTCATCACGCACAACCTCGGCATCGTTGGCGACATGGCCGACCGCGTGGCGGTAATGTATGCCGGGCAGATTGTCGAACTGTCGCCGGCGAAGGAATTGCTGCGCCGCCCGTTCCATCCCTATACGAAGGCGCTGATGGCAAGCGTGCCGAAACTGCGTGGTGGCGCCGACCGGCTTTCGGCCATTCCCGGCAACGTGCCGCGCATCGGCAATTTTCCGCCCGGTTGCCGTTTTGCCCCGCGCTGCCCGATTGCCAAACCGGAATGTTCCGAAAAAATTCCCGAACTGCTCGAAGTCGAACCCGGACGTTTTGTGAGATGTCCGTTTTGGAAAAATGAATAAATTTCTAACGCGAAGACGCAAAGGCGCGGAGGTAAAATGAATACATACCTTTTCACATGGAATCCGAAACAATGGCAATGGGAAGATTTGGCTTTGCGCGCGAATAAAAGCGCTTCGGGGAAAATTATTTCCGAGCGATGGAGTTGCCACGCAAATTCAAAACGGATTAAGGAAGGCGATCGCGCATTTCTTATCAAACTCGGTAGTGAAAAGCCTCAAGGGATAATCGCGTCAGGCTGGATTACCTCCAGTCCTCAACTTGACGTTCACTGGAACGAAGAAAAAGCCGCCCTTGGCGAAAAAACGTTTTTTGCTGATTGTGAATGGGAACGGCTTCTTAATCCATACGTTGACGATCCGCTTTTGTTGTCCAAATTGAAAAGCGGCAAACTTGCTGCGATGCACTGGACGCCGCAATCTTCCGGTGTTTTGATTCCGGTAGAAATTGCCGAAGAATTAGAGCGAATTTGGGCGGCACATATTGGAGCGTCCAGTCTCGGAAACGTTTTTGTTGATGACGAAATCACTGCTTTTGAAGGTGAAGAAAGAATCGCCCTGATTCGACATCGAAAACGGGAGCAAAAACTTCGAGACGCAAAACTCAAACAAGCACGTGGGAAAAATCAAGGCCGACTCGTTTGCGAAGTTCCCGGTTGCGGCTTTGAATTTGAAAAAGTTTATGGAGAGCTTGGAAAAGATTTTGCCCATGTTCATCATTTGAAGCCGATTGCTGACAGAAATTCACCTTCGCTGACAAGCTTGAATGATTTGGCTATTGTGTGTGCCAATTGCCACGCCATGATTCACAAAGGTGGAAAATGTCGTCCGCTTGAAAATTTAATTCGGACATGAACCTGCTCGAAGTCAAAAATCTGAAGGTGCATTTTCCTGTGAAGCACGGGATGTTCAGCCGCGTCCGCGAATCCGTGAAGGCGGTGGACGACGTGAGCTTCAGCATCGCGCCGGGCGAAACGCTCGGCCTCGTCGGCGAAAGCGGCTGCGGCAAGACGACGCTCGGTCGCGCCATCGTCCGGCTGGTCGAGCCGACGGCGGGCAGCGTCCTGCTCGAAGGCGAGGACATCACGCGGATGGGCGGCTCGCTGTTGCGCGCGCGGCGGCGCAAGTTCCAGATGATTTTCCAGGATCCCTACGGCTCGCTCAATCCGCGCATGACGGTCGAGCAAATTGTCGGCGAGGCGCTGGACATCCACAAATTGACCGACAGCAAATCCGCGCGGCAAAAACGCATTTTTGAACTGCTCAAGGACGTCGGCCTCGACCCGGTTTATGCGCAGCGGTATCCGCACGAATTCTCCGGCGGGCAGCGCCAGCGCATCGGCATCGCGCGCGCGCTGGCGGTGGAGCCGCAACTGATTATTTGCGACGAACCGGTGAGCGCGCTGGACGTTTCGGTGCAGGCGCAGATCATCAACCTGCTCCGCGATTTGCAGCAGCAGCGCGGCATCGCGTATCTGTTCATCGCGCACGATTTGGCGGTGGTGGAGCACATCAGCCACCGCGTGCTGGTGATGTATCTCGGAAAAATTGTTGAAGCGGCGGAGGCGAAGACTTTAATTCGCAATCCGCAGCATCCCTACACGCAGGCGCTGATTTCCGCCGTGCCGGAAGTGGACCCGGAAACGAAACGCCAACGCATCGTTTTGCCCGGCGACGTGCCGTCGCCGATTCATCCGCCAAGCGGTTGTCCATTTCATCCGCGTTGTCCAATTGCGCAATTGCCGAAGTGCCAGGAGGAATTCCCCGAATTCAGCGCGGTTGCAAAAAACCATTTTGCATCCTGCCATTTTGCGGGGACAAAGATTGAAACGCAGCGTAACCTGATTCAGCGCGAAGCCGTCTGATCAGATGCTTATTGGGTCGAGGAAGTGGCCGGCGGTCTGCCGCCCAGTTGAAAGTCGCATTGGGCTTTACGCGAGCCGATCCTCACAAAAAGCCGGTAGGTGACATTGCTTTGCAGGAGTTCCGGGCGCGCGCGCGGGATGGCGGGTTTCATGCCGCGAAGGTTCTGGCCGTATCTGAAAAACTCTACCGGTGCGGACTTGGAACTGGAAATCAGATGCCACACGGCGGGAATGGTGTGATTGGTTTCCCACGCGGCAAGCGGAACGACCATTATTTCGGTGAGCTGGTAGCGTTGTCCTCCGAAGCCAAAAAGGATGTTTGAAGTCCCCGCCCGGGATGGAACGCGCAGTGGGAGAGGCCGCTCAGTATAAGAAAGTTGGATAATTTTTGGTTTGAACCAGTCGGTAAAATAATGAACATACACGGTGGCCAACACGAGTGCGACGGCAACCAGAATCCACTGTTTTTTCGCCATAAAAATGAGTGCGCGGAGCGCCTTGGGTGTCTAACTTTTCATTCAGGAACTGAACGATTATGAAAATAGCAGCCCGCCAGCGGTTGGCCAACATTCAAATCAACGCCTTCACGTTGATTGAACTGCTCGTTGTCATTGCCATCATCGCGATTCTGGCAGCCATGCTGTTGCCTGCGTTGAGCAGTGCCAAGGAAGCCGGCCGCCGCATAGCGTGCTTGAGTAATCTTCGACAGTTGAGCCTCGCATCCCAAATGTATGACAATGACAATCAGGGTGCCTACCCGCCGCGAAGCGACACCAACCGCTGGCCGAATCAGTTTTACGACTACTATGGCAAGAATGTGAAGATGTTGCTTTGTCCTACCGACCTCGCCATGCCGTTAAGCCCGGCAACCGTCGGTTTATCACCGTCAAACAATGTCGCCGACGCTTCGCCGCGCAGTTATCTTATCAATGGCTGGAACGATTACTTCGCCCATCAATTCGGCACTGCCGATTGGAACACGCTGCAATCGGACATGATCAATGTCAATGCCGGCATGAAGGAAATGGCTATTCTGCATCCGTCCGACACGGTTGTGCTTGGGGAAAAGCGTCACACCGCCGGAGACTTCTACATGGATCTGCTGGAAAATGGCGGCAACGATTACACCGGCATTGTCGAACAAGGCCGCCATGACAATAGTGGCCATACCAGCAGCCAAGCCCAGGGTGCCGGCAGCACCGGCGGTTCCAATTACGCCATGGCAGACGGCAGCGCACGGTTTATAAGATTCCCGCAGGCGGAGGATCCTTTAAGCTTGTGGGCCATCAGTGATTCCGATCGGGCACTTTACGCCATCATTTACTAGGATTTAAGCTGGAGCGGGCGAAGGGAATCGAACCCTCGTGTGAAGCTTGGAAGGCTTCCGTTCTACCATTGAACTACGCCCGCAGGACTTGCCGCAGAAGCATCATAATGACCGGGCTTGCCTTGTCAATCCGTCCGCGTTATGCTCTCGAGGCATGAACTCGCTGCTTTTGACTGGCGGGCGAGTCATAGACCCCGCCAATCGCCTCGACGCCGTTGCTGATTTGCTTATCGTTGCTGGGAAAATTTCCGCCGTTGGGAAAGGTGCCGCTCCCCAGGCTCCGAAGGAAATCGAGCACTTCGACGCCGAAGGGAAGATTGTTTGCCCTGGTCTGATTGACCTGCACGTTCATCTGCGCGAACCGGGACAAACCGCGAAGGAAAACATCGCCACCGGCGCCGCCGCCGCCGCCCGCGGCGGTTTCACGTCGGTCGTTTGCATGCCGAACACGTCGCCGGTCGTTGACACCGCCGGTACGGTGGCGCTCATTCGCGAACGCGCAGCCAAACAGGGCGTCGTCAACGTTTTTGTGGCCGGAGCCATCACCAAAAACATCGCTGGTGAGGAACTGGCGCCCATCGGTTCGCTCAAACGCGCGGGCGTGGTGGCCATCACCGACGACGGCCATTGCGTGCAAAGCAACGAACTCATGCGCCGGGCGTGCGAATACGCCAGAATGTTCAACCTGCCGGTGATGGATCATTGCCAGGATTATTCGCTCGTGACCGATGGCGTAATGCACGAAGGCTATTGGAGCACCGCGCTTGGCTTGCGCGCCTGGCCGGCAGCCGGTGAGGAAATGATCGTCGCACGCAACATCCTGCTGGCTGAACTCACCGGCTCACGCGTGCATTGCCAGCATCTGAGCGCGGCGGGCAGCGTTGCCTTGCTGCGCGAGGCAAAGAAACGCGGCGTGCCGATTTCCGGCGAAGCCTGTCCGCATCATTTCACACTCACCGACGCGGCAGTGGCTGGCAGCACAAGATTTTGGGCCAACGACGGGAAAATACTGGCGGGATTTCAGGACGAGCTTCCGGAATGGCCGGCTTACGACACAAATTTCAAAATGAACCCGCCGTTGCGCTCGGCGCGCGACCGCGAGGCGATCCTGGAAGGCTTGGCTGACGGCACCATCGAAATTTTGTGCAGCGACCACGCGCCGCACTGTGATTTTGAGAAGGAAGTCGAGTTCGATTACGCGCCCTTTGGCATCACGGGACTGGAAACCGAATTTGCGCTGTCCTTGATGCAGCTTTATCACACAAAGCGGCTCGATTTGCCCAAACTCATCGCCAAATACACCGCCGCACCCGCGCAATTGCTCAACCTGTCCAAAGGCACGTTGAGTATCGGTGCGGACGCGGACGTGACGGTGTTCGATCCCGACGCCGAATGGACTTTCACGCCGGAAAAATCCGCGAGCAAGTCGAAAAACAGCCCGTTCTCCGGTTGGAAGCTCAAAGGCCAAACGGTGGCAACCATTGTCGGCGGCAAAACGGTTTGGACTGAACAAAAAGAATTGCTCACGGTCTAATCACTGAACCCAAAGGACAAAATATCATGAAAAAGGTATTTATTGCATTGATTGTCGGCGGAGTCTGGCTGCAGACCCACGCCGCGGAATTGAACTGGGGCACGGATTTGCCCAAGGCGCTGGCACAGGCCAAATCGGACAAAAAACTGGTGCTGATAGATTTTACCGGCTCGGACTGGTGCCCGTGGTGCATCAAATTCGACAAAGAGGTTCTGGATACGGACAAGTTCGCGACGTATGCGAACTCGCATCTCGAACTGGTGCTGGCCGATTTCCCGCGCAATAAACCGCAGAGCGCCGCGCTGAAAACCGCCAATGCCGGGTTGCAAAAGAAATACAACATTGACGGTTTTCCAACGCTGGTGGTGTTAAATTCGGACGGCAAGTTGGTTACCAGCCGGGCGGACCGGCGGCATTCATCGCTGAAATTGAAGGCTACAGGAAGTGACTGAAATTCATTCGATGAAACCAGCGCGGCCCGAAACGCCGCGCTTTTTTTTTGCATCGAAGGTTTTTTTCACCTAGCCTCGTCCGAATTGATGAAGGCCATTCTCGCTCTCGAAGACGGCTCTGTTTTTTATGGACAGGGCTTCGGCGTGCGCGCATCCGCCTGCGGCGAAGTCTGTTTCAACACCTCGATGACGGGTTATCAGGAAATTCTCACCGATCCGTCCTACAAGGGCCAGATTGTCACGATGACGTATCCGCTCATCGGCAATTACGGCGTCAACGCCGTGGACGTGGAATCGTGGCGATCGCATGTGGCCGGCTTCGTCATCCGCGAACTCTCGCCGGTCGTCAGCAACTGGCGCGCGGATTTTTCGCTGGCGGAATATCTGAAAAAGAACGGCATTCCGGGCGTTCAAGGCATTGACACCCGGGCGCTGACCAAAAAACTGCGCGTGCGCGGCGCGATGAACGGTTTTATTTCCACGGAAGAAATTTCGGATGCCGAGGCCGTTTCGCGCGCGAAAAGCTGGCCGGGGCTGGTCGGCGTGGATTACGTCAAGGAAGTGACGCACAAGGAGGCGTTTCGCTGGGACGAAAGGGACGAGCAGAGCGCGAACTTCAAACTTATTTCCGGCAACGCGCAAATGGAAGCCCGCAGCCTGCGCGAACCGCTGCCGCCGGCGGACATTCCTATTGTCGCATTCGATTACGGCATGAAATACAACATTCTGCGCCGGTTGCGGCAGCATGGTTTCGCGGTTCAAGTGTTGCCAGCCACCGCCACGGCTGCGGAGGCGCTCAAACACAAGCTGGCGGGCATTTTTCTTTCCAATGGCCCCGGCGACCCGGCGGCGCTCAATTACATTGTCCGCGAAGTGAAAACGCTCGCGGACAGCGGTGTCCCGGTTTTTGGAATTTGTCTCGGACACCAGATTCTCGGGCAGGCGTTTGGCGGGAAGACCTTCAAATTGAAGTTCGGTCATCGCGGCGCGAACCACCCGGTGAAGGATCTGGCCTCCGGCAAGGTCGAAATCACGTCGCAAAATCACGGTTTCGCGGTGGACGCGGCATCATTGCCACCCGAAATTGCCGTGGACCGGATCAACCTCAACGACCAGACGGTTGAAGGCCTGAGGCACAAGACCAAGCCGATCTTTTGCGTGCAATATCATCCTGAAGCCTCGCCTGGCCCGCACGATTCGACGCCGCTGTTCGCGGAATTTCGCGCGCTGATTGAGAAACACGGCTAGGGTTTGCATAATGGGTGTTTTTTAGATTTCCGTTTGACTTGGCGCAGACTCCAACCATAATCAAATTGAACTTAGCTATGGCCAAACTTGTTATCCTGACTCAAGGCATGACCGGCCGCGCCCACGAATTAAAGGTGGATAAAACCACCATTGGCCGCGTCGAGGATAATGCGTTCCAAATCGCCGAGCCGTCCGTTTCCAGTCATCATTGCGAAGTGTTGTTGCGCGGCGCTGAAGTGGTCGTCAAGGATTTGAATTCCACCAATGGCACTTTCATCAATGACGAAAAGATCACCGAAAGCGTGCTGAAACCAGGCAACACCCTGCGTATTGGCCACATCGAATTACGACTCGAAGACGGCGCGACCGCCACCCCGGCGACGCCGGCGTCGGCTCCCGCAAGCGCTCCCGCCACGGCGCCGGCCAAGAAACCCGAACCCGCCACCCGCACAACGCGCGGCGTCAGTTTGAGTGAGTTGGAGAGTGGTGGCGGGCACCCCGTCGGATTTGACACCGCCGCCGCGTTTTCAAAAAAGCGCAACCGGATTGGCACTTATTTTTGGATCGGCGCCATTATCCTCTGCCTCGTGATTATTGTTTTGCTCATTTACGCGTTCTCCGTGGCCAATTCTCACAATCATTGACTGACTTTCACGAATAAAACCTCAAAGCTGCGGCCATGAAACCGCGCCCTGCCAATCAAACACCCGCCGCAATGACGCTGACGGAGGTGCTGGTGGTAATTGCCGTTTTAGTTGTCTTGGCCGTTCTTTTCCTGCCTATTTGGCCAACAACCGAACATCGAGCAGACGAGATCAACTGCATCAGCAATTTGAGGCAAATTGGTATCAGTTATAGAATTTGGGGAGAAGACCGCGACGGGAATTACCCAATGCAGTTGTCCATAACCAACGGTGGCGCAATGGAGTTGATTGCTACGGGAAATGTGGCTGCTTGTTTCCAACTAATGTCCAATGTGCTCGACGCCCCAAGAATTTTAGTATGCCCGGCAGATGCGAATCGGCGGGCTGCAACCACCTTTGGTTCTGATTTCAGCCGGCAAAATATCAGCTATTTCATCGGCTTGGACGCTGTTGATACGCAACCGCAAACACTGCTTTCAGGCGACGACAATTTAATGATGAACGGCAAGAGGGTTCAGTCGGGCATTCTAAATCTTCGTAATAACTATACTCTGGCATGGACGAAAGAACGGCATCATGGCGCCGGGAATGTTTTATTCGCTGACGGTTCAGTGCAACAAGTCGCCAGCGTTGGCTTAACTAAAACGGCCAACCTCGCCACCAATCGCCTGGCGATTCCTTGATAGTTCATCCACCAATCGCGCGGATATTCGCGAATTGAATTTCCACGATCTCCTTCGCATTAATTGGCGAAATTCGCGGATTCCCTTCTGGCTTCCGGCTTTCAGCTTCTCTATTCTACAGCGCATGTTCGAAACGGTTAAAACAGAAATTGTAACGGCCGCCGGGAAACTCACGCATCTACGGAGGTTTCTTTGACGTGCCCGCCGTCCAAAAGCGCCTCGGCGAAATCAACGCGCTGATGGCCGCCGACAACTTCTGGAACAACCGTGAAAAGGCACAGGGTCTGATGGAAGAGGCGGGTTCGCTGCGCGCCAAAATCGAGCCACTCGCCAGGGCCGAAAAGCAGCTCGATGATTTCCGTGTCATGCTCGAACTCGGCGAGGCTGAGCCGTCGGAAGCGCAACCGCAAATTGAACAGGAACTCACCCGCGACCTTGCCACATTTTTCAAGGAACTTGATTCGCTCGAACTGAAGGTTTTCTTGAGCGGCCCGCACGACCGGAAGAATTGCATCTTGAGCATCAACGCCGGCGCGGGAGGCACCGAGGCGCAGGATTGGGCGGAGATGCTCTCGCGGATGTATCAGCGCTGGGCCGAATCGCGCGGCTGGGAGGTGGAGGTTACTGACGCCCTGCCCGGCGAAGGCGCCGGCCTCAAGAGCGTCACGATGCTGCTTCAGGGTGAAAACGCCTACGGCTTCGCCAAGGCCGAACGCGGCGTGCATCGCTTGGTTCGCATCTCGCCGTTCGATTCCAACAAACGCCGCCATACCAGTTTTGCCAGCGTGGACGTGATTGCGGAAATCGAAGAGAACGACGAAGAAATTGTAATCCCGCCGAATGAATTTCAGGTGGACACGTTCCGCTCCGGCGGCAAGGGCGGTCAGAACGTGAACAAGGTGGAGACCGCCGTGCGCATCACGCACATTCCAACCGGCCTCGTCGTCGCGTCGCAAACGCAGCGGTCACAGCACCAAAACCGCGCCACGGCGATGCGGCTTTTATTATCGCGGATTTATGCCCAGCGGCAGGACGCGGCAAAAGCCGAGATGGAGCGCTTTTACGGCGAGAAAGGCAGCATCTCGTGGGGCAACCAGATTCGCAGCTACGTCTTCCAACCGTATCGCATGGTGAAGGATTTGCGCACCGGTGTCGAAACCAGCAACGTGCAAGCGGTGATGGATGGCGACTTGGATCCGTTCGTGAACGGCTGGCTCCGCGCCGGCTGTCCAACCAAGCGTATGCAAGGAGTGAAGGATGACGAAGACGGCAATTAACCGCCAAGGCACGAAGCACGCCAAGGGTTTGAAATTTAAAAACGTTTGGCGACCTTGGCGGCTTGGCGGTTCAAAACATTGTGAACATTCTCGACACCATTGTTGAAGAAAAGAAACGTGAAATCGCGAAGCTGCCCGCGCGGCTTATCGCCGCCGGCGATTTGCGCGACTTGCTGCTCGAACGCGGCGAGCGCCGGGATTTTTTTGCCGCGCTCAAAAATCCACGGCACGGCGACATCGCGTTGATTGCCGAAGTTAAAAAGGCTTCTCCGTCCGCGGGCGTGATTTGTCAGAATTTTGACCCGGTTCGCATCGCAAAGGAATACGAAGCAGCGGGCGCAAGTTGTCTGTCGGTCTTGACGGATGGAAAATTTTTCCAGGGTTCACTTGATCATCTCCGGCAGATCCGCGCCGCCGTGAAGCTGCCGCTGTTGCGGAAGGACTTCATTATTGATGAACGCCAGCTTCTCGAAGCCGCCGAATGGGGCGCGGACGCCATCCTGCTGATCGCGGCCATTTTGAGTGACGCGCAACTCGCGAAATTTCATTCGCTCGCCACGGAAGCCGGTCTAGCCGCGCTGGTGGAAGTCCACAACGAGGCGGAATTGGAACGCGCGATGAAAGTTTCGCCCGCACTCATCGGTGTGAACAACCGCGATTTGAAGACATTTAAAGTGGATTTGGCGACGACGGAACGGCTGGCAGCGATGCTGTTCCGTAGGACAGGCGTCGCGCCTGTCTCTAATTTAGAAATTGAAAATGGAGACAGGCGCGACGCCTGTCCTGCACTTGTTGCCGAAAGTGGAATTCATACGCGCGCCGACGTGGAACGTTTGAAAAAATGCGGCGCCAACGCAATTCTGGTCGGCGAATCGCTGCTGCGCGACGGAGGCATCCAATCGAAAGTCCGCGAGCTGATCGGTGATTGATTTGGTAGCACCCGTCTCTGGCGGATTCAAATCGGTGTCCCGCCGAATTGCTTCAGCAAATGGAGTGCCGTAAAAAGCTGAACACACATCCGCATTCTTCCGCCCCACACCCGTTTCGGGCGCGCCGCCCGAAATCACCCACGTGACGCGGGTGCTACCGACAGCGATTTTTGACCAACTGCTTTGCCAAACGAAGCGCGGAGATCATGGATGACGGATTGGCAATTCCCTTTCCAGCGATGTCGTAGGCCGTGCCATGGTCAGGCGAGGTGCGGATGAATGGCAGGCCAAGCGTCCAGTTCACACCGGTGTCGAACGCAACGGCCTTCAGCGGCGCCAGGCCCTGATCGTGATACATCGCCACGACGGCGTCAAAGTCCCCCGACAAGGCGTAATGAAAAACCGTGTCGCCGCTCAACGGGCCGACAACATCCAGTCCGCGTTTTTGCGCGGCCAGCACCGTCGGAATGATGGTTTTAATTTCTTCGTCGCCAAATTCACCGCCCTCGCCTGCGTGCGGATTCAAGCCGCAAACGGCCACCCGCGCGCGGGGCAATTGCAAATCGCGGCAGGCTTGCGCGGCCAGTTCGATGGCGAGCGTGATTCTTTCCGACGTGATTTTCCGGGGAACCGATTTGATTGAGGTATGAATGGTCACGAGCGCCACGCGCAACCACCGATCGTGTTCGTCGTGGCCAAGGAGCATCATCGCGTAGCGTTTTGTTTTGGAGATTTCCGCAAACAGTTCTGTCTGGCCGACGAATCGGTGTCCAGCGCGAATGATCGCTTCCTTGTTGACGGGCGCAGTGACGAGCGCGTCGAGTTCGCGGCGGAGGCAACGCCCGGCGCCGTCGCGAAGCGAGGCAACGGCGGCGTTCGCGGCGGCAGGCGAACCGGCGGGCAAATGTTCCGGCAGCGGCTTGGTGAATGGCCTGGTTGAAAAAAATTTGCCTGCGCCATCGTAACCGGAAAATTTTTTCAACGGCAAGTTTAGTGACGACTTTTCGTTGAGGCTGCGGATGTGATTTTCATCGCCGATCAGCAAGTAGCGCGTTTCATCGTTCGCCGCAATGGCGGCGAGGGCTTTAAGAGTGACTTCGGGGCCGATGCCGGTCACGTCACCTAGTGTGATGCCGATCCAACTGTTCATCTTCTCAAGTCTCAGATGTCAGGCGCCAGGCGGTTGCACGACGCATGACACGTAAAACCTAGAAATAGCGGATGAAGGTTTTCTGCTTCAATTCGGCAATCCACTGTTTTTCCAGGCGCGATTGTTCCTGAGCGCGGAGCGTCGCTTCGATGTCATCGCGGACTTCGCCAAGCGGTTTGACATGCGCGGGCCGTTTTTGTTCCACGAGCATCAGATAACAGGCTTGGGGGGTATCAATGATGCCGCTCATCTGGCCAGGCTTGAGTGAGAAGGCAATATCGGCAAGTTGCTCGCGGAGCACGGAGCGGTCAATCCAGCCCCAATCACCGCCCTGGCTTTGCTGCGAGCCTTGGGAATAGACGGAAGCCATCTGCGCGAAGGAAGCGCCTTGCTTGATTTGGGTCAGGATTTCCTCGGCCATGCGATGCGCGGATAGGTCGTCGCTGGAACTTTTGTTGAGCACAATCATCCGGAGTTTGACCTGGTTCCCGACTTTGAAATCATCCTGATGGGCGAGGTAATAGTTTTCGATTTTGTAGGGTGAGATGACAACTTCCTGTGAAACGTTTTTGGCGCGCAGGGCCGAGATAATGTATTGATCCCGTATATCCTTGCGGAATTGCTCATAGGTCATGCCCTGCGCCTGCAAGGATTTCATGAGGGTGATGCGGTCACCGTATCGATCGCGGATGCGGTCCTGAACAAGTTGGTCCACGTAACTGTCGGGTAGTTTGTAACCCTCGACATCAAAATCATGAAGGATCAACTGGCGCTCAATCAATTGCTCCAAACCATCGTTGAAAACGTTGGAAACCTTTTGTTCAAAGACGTTCGACACGTCTTGCTGGTTGGCATATTCCTGCCGCAACGCGTCAATTGCCGGAGCGACGAATTCCATGACCTGTTCATGCGTAATGACCGATTTGTTGACAATAGCCAGAATGCCATCCGCCAGTTCCGCCCGCACCGGCAGGCTGGAGTAAAGGGCCATCCACAAAACCAGAATGAAACAGACAAATTTCACCAAATTTCTCACGCATACTACCAGGCGGCGACGCGGAGTCAAGCGCCGCAACTGGCTGTTCAGGGTTTAAGGCGATTCAACCAGTACATCAGCACGGCCAGAATTACCGCCACGCCCAATCCGATGATAATGGAGCATGTCAGGATGAGGTTTTGTTTGTGGCGGCGGGCGCGTCCGCCCATGCCCGGCAGCAGATAGGATCGTTTACGCTCTTTATCATCTGAGAGCAACATGCCAGCTTAATTTCTAGCACGCTTGGTTTAGCTAATCAAGCCCTGGTCGTTTTGCGTGTAAACAAAGACGGCCGGCGGCATAGTGCGGCGCCGATGGCCGCAAAGTTTTTCAATACGAATAAATTTCGTGTCGAATCAGTCAATCATAAATCAGCGCCAATGACCTTCAATCCAGACGTAGCCATGGTGACGCCTGCCCCAATGGCCGGCAACCCAAACAGCGTGCGGATGCGGGCGTGCCGCCCAATGTCCCCCGACCCAAATCCATTGGCCATGCCAGGCCCAGTAGCCGGGAACCCAGAACCACAGAGCGGCAGGCCCGGGGCACGCGGGAACAACTTCAACTTGAGGCGGCGGCGGTGCGGTGTCCACCACCACTGCGCCTCCTGCAGGCGCGCCTTCTGCCACAGGAGGTTGGCGTTCATAGACCACACAACCCGCCAACAGGGGCAGGCTCGCCGCGATCAAAAGACCCTTGATTAAAGCAGATTTTTTCATGACCACTCTATCAGACGACGGTTTGGTTGCCGTTGTTACATGTTTGTGGCGCCGGTTTGACCGCGGGCTATTTTGAATCGTTCAATTCGGTTATTGCACTTCCACGTGCCGTGCTGGCGCGTGTCGGACACGTTTGAATAGTAAAATTAGTGGAATACAGCACAACACCATCAGCCCGAACATTCGGAAGGCGTCCACAAACGCCCACAAATGCGCCTGCTGGTTGAGCACGTTGTAAAAGAGCGCGTAAGCCTGGTCCGTGGCCGTTACGGGATCGCCTTGCCGGGCGAGCATGGCTTGGGCAGCGTGAAGCCGTTGCGTGAATGCCGGATCGGTCGGCGTCAGATGCCCGACCATGAGCGCTTGGTGCGTCTGCGCGCCGCGCGCGACCAGCGTGGTGACGAGCGCAATGCCAACACTCCCGCCGATGTTGAGCATGAGATTGTAAAGGCCGGTGCCGCTGCCGATGTCTCTTTGGCGCAACTGACTTATCGCCACCGTTGTCAGCGGCACGAAAATGAAACTCATCGCCACGCCGTTCAACATGGTTGGCAGGATGACGCTGGCCATGCTGACCTGGAGGTTGATGTCACTCAGCATGTAGGATGACAAACTCAACATCGCGAAGCCAAACCCTAACAGCAAGCGCGTTGGGACCCGTCCAACGAGCCGGCCCACGAAAAATGTGGTAACAAATGCTCCCAAGCCACGAGGACTCAGGGCATAGCCACTCTGCAACGCCGGATAACCCATCAGCGTTTGCAGAAACAACGGCAGCTCCGCCGTCGTGCCGTAAAGAATGATGCCCACCACCAATATCAGCATCACGCCAGTGGCGAAGTTCCGGCTGCGTAAGATCCGCAAATTCACCAGCGGATGCTCTACCCTGAATTCCCATACAATGAACGCGATCATTGCAACGGCGGAAATGCCGAGGAACCACCGGATCCAGATCGCGCTCAGCCAGTCCGCCTCCTGCCCCTTGTCCAGGGTGATTTGCAAGGTGGCCAGCCACAACGCCAGCAGGCCAAACCCAACGAAGTCTATCGCCGCCTTCAGGTTGCGCTTGATATAAGGCGGGTCTTCCACCAGCCACCCGGCCAGAAATATCGCCAGCAAGCCGACCGGCACGTTGATGTAAAAAATCCAGCGCCAGGAGAAATTATCGGTAATCCAGCCGCCCAGCGTCGGGCCGATGATCGGCGCCACCACCACCGCCTGGGCAAACGTGGCCATCGCTATGCCGCGCTTCTGTGGCGGGAAGCTTTCCAGCAAAATCGCTTGGGCAATGGGCACCATCGCGCCGCCGCCTGCGCCTTGCAAAATGCGCGCGAGAATCAGCATTGGCAGGTTCAGCGCCATCCCGCACAACACGGATGCCAACGTGAACATGCCGATGCAGGAAATGAATACCCGTTTCCGGCCAAAATGATTTCCCAGCCAGCCGGTCATCGGCAAAATGATGGCGTTGGAAACCAGATAGCTGGTGAGCACCCAGGTCGCCTCGTCCGGCGTCGCCGACAGACTGCCCGCAATGTGCGGCAACGCCACGACGGCGATGGACGTGTCCAGCACCTGCATGAATGTCGCCAGCATCACTCCCGCTGCCACCAACCATGGGCTGTGACGCGGATGCCAGTCCTCGTGATGTGCGCCGTCGGGCATGGGAATTAAAAATTAAAAGTCCGGGAAGCAAATGCGGCTACCGCGTGGCGGGCTAATCGTCACCCTGATGCTTTTGGATTTCACCCTTGGATTTTTTCATTGCGTGGCGGCCTGATTCATCTTCCGGCGCAATATGAATCGAAAGAGGACCGCCGCTGCGCCCGCCAAAATCAGCGCCAGCAAACCGATGATCCAAGCCCGCAAGGCAAATTTACTCACACGGACACCCGGCTCAACAGACAAACCGGGGCCAAACGTGTGGTCAGCGGGCAACGGTTCGTCAAAAAGAATTTTCACCGGCACGCGCTGGACCACCTTTACATAGTTGCCGGTCGCGTTTTCCGGTGGCAACAGACTGAAAGCCGCGCCGCTGCCGGCCTGGATGCTCTGCACATGCGCGCGAAATGTCCGGCCGCCCAAGGCATCAATTTCCACCAGTGCCGGTTGGCCGGGCTTCATTTTTTTCAATTGCGTTTCCTTGAAATTGGCGACCACCCAGACATCCGTCGGCACGATGGACATGAGAGTCTGGCCCACTTGAACATAGTCGCCCGGTTCAACCGCCTTGCTGGTCACGCGACCGTCACAGGGTGCGAAGATTTTTGTGTAAGACAGATCCAGTTGAGCCGCCTGCGCGTTGGCCTGCGCCTGATGTAATTGGGCGAATGCCATGCTGACGGCGGCTTGGGTCGCAGTCAATTGCGCTTTGGCCTCGTTAATCTTCGAATCGTCGGCAACCGCTTTTTGCCGGGCGGCGATCAAATCGGCATCCGCTTTTTTGACCCTAGCCTTCGCGGCGTCGAATTCCTGCGCCGAAACCGTGTTCTCCTTGCGCAATTCTTCCATGCGCTGAAAATCCGCCTGGGCCAGCACGTCCGTGGCCTTGGCGGCTTCAGCATCGGCCTTTGACTGGTCGGCCGTGGCTTCGGCGGTGGTCACTTTCTCGCGCATCAGATTAAGTCCGGCCAGCATCGCCTTGTAATTGGCCTCTTCCGCCTCGACGGAGGACTGTTTTTGCGAGGCGGTCGTCGCGTAATTCGATGGATCAATCTCGACGAGCAATTCGTTCGACTGAACCATTTCGTTGTCGAGCACGTGAACGGCGGAAACCTGCCCGGCAATGCGTGGCGCGACGGAAACCACATTCGCGGCGATGAACGCGTCGTCGGTGGTTTCATGCGTCAACGCAAAAGTGAGGTAATGCAGCCCGAAATAGAGCAGCACGGCAAGCACGGTGGCCGCTGGCCACACGAACCACGGCGAATTCAATCTGGCCAGCTTCGCGCCGTTCGCCGCTGGTGCGGTGCCTGGTTTGCTTTCGTTCATATAATGATCAAAAATGCTTTTGGGAAGATGTGGCGCGAGTTCCGCAGGATGCCCGCCGCTTTCACTCCCCCTTTATCTTCGCGCCCGCGCCGTTGAGGAACAAATCCACAATGCGCTCGGCCGCTCTGCGATCCAGACGATAATTCGGTATCAGCAGGTGTGACCGGACGTAAAAATTCGTCAGGCCGTAAAAACCATAAGCCAGATCCCGGCTGTCAAAACGGCTGCTCAATTCGCCATCCGTCTGGGCGCGTTTCATCAGCGCGTGAATGAACTCCAGATTGCGCTGGCATTTGTCAAGATAGCGCACTTCCGTCGGCACTTCGCCCGGTGCGGCAAACGCCGTGGCGAACGCGATGCGCGTCAGTTCACGGTTATGGTGAAAGTAGTCGAACAACGCCACCAGGATTTCGACCAAGTGCCCGCGGAAATCGCGCCCGCGCGCCGCCGCCTCTTGCACCACCCCAAACCGCTCGTCATGCGCCTCGCTGACGAGCGCCTGAAACAATCCGGCCTTGTCGCGGAAATGATAATACAGTGTCGGTTTGGACACCTTCGCGTCCCCGACGATCTGCTGGACGGACGCGGCCGCATAACCGGAGTTGGCAAAGCGTTTGACCGCCGCCCGCAGAATCTGCCGCCGCGTCTTGGAACTATTCGTGGCCTGGGCCATAAAAAACTTACCGAACGGTAGGTAATAAACTGCGGTTTGTCAAACGGATTTGCGCACGTGTATTTGGGACGGGTGGATACGCTGTCACTTTTCACTCCACGTGTGTCACGGCCGGCCCTTTGCGGCGTTTGATGCGTTTGAACAGGAAAATCAACGGAATGCAGCCCAGCGCCAGCCAGCCAAACAGTTTGAAATTGTCTGCGAACGCCCACAAATGCGCCTGTTGGTCAACCGTCCGGTAAATCAGGCCATACGCCTGGTTCGCAGCGGTCACTGGATCGGTGTGCCGCGCGAGTGCGTGTTGCAAGATGGCCAGACGATGGGTGAACGCCGGATTGGCCAGTGTCAAACGTCCGGCCATTAGCGATTGGTGCGTTTGAGCGCCACGCTGAATCATCGTCGTGACAAAGGCGATACCCACGCTGCCGCCAAGATTGCGCATAAGGTTGTAAAGGCCGGTGGCGTTGCCCATCTGGGCTTGGGGCAAATGCCCCACCGCCGCCGTCGTCAGCGGCACAAAAATGAAGCTGATGGCAACCCCGTTGATGACGCTGGGCCAGATGACCGCGGCCTCGCTCACTTGCAGATTGATGTCGCTCAACATGAAGGATGCCAAGGCCAGCACGGGAAAACCGACGCACATCAGCCAGCGGTTGCGAACCCGCCCAACCAAACGCCCGACCAGCATTGTGGTGAAGAACGCCCCGATGCCGCGCGGGCTTAAAGCATAACCACTTTGCAGTGCGGGATAACCCATCAGCGTTTGCAGAAACAGCGGCAATTCCACCGTGGTGCCGTAAAGAATCGCGACGACGATTGTGATCAGCATCACTCCGACGGCAAAGTTGCGATTCTTCAAAATACGCAGGTCCACCAACGGATATTTTACGGTGAATTCCTGTGCGATGAATCCAATCATGGCCACAATCGAGATGCCTGTGAACCAGCAAACCCATCGCGAACTGAACCAGTCCGCCTCCTGTCCTTTGTCCAGTATGATTTGCAGTGTCGCCAGCCACAGTGCCAGCAGACCAAACCCGATGAAATCTATCGGCGCCTTCAGGTTGCGTTTAATGTAGGGCGGATCTTCCACCAGCCATTGGGCCAAAAAAATGGCCAGGATGCCCACGGGCAGGTTGATGTAAAAAACCCAGCGCCAGGAGTAATTATCCGTGATCCAGCCGCCCAGCGTTGGACCGATGATCGGCGCCACCACCACGCCTTGCGTAAAGATGGCCATGGCCGTGCCCCGTTTGTTCGATGGAAAACTTTCCAGCAAGACCGCCTGGGCGATGGGCACCATGGCCCCGCCGCCGACGCCCTGCAAAATGCGCGCCAGGATCAACATCGGCAGATTCGGCGCCGCGCCGCACAACGCCGACGCCAGGGTGAAAAGGGCCACGCACGCAATGAACAACCGTTTCCGGCCGAAATAATTTCCCAGCCAGCCGGTCATGGGCAGGATGATGGCGTTGGACACCAGATAACTCGTCAGCACCCAGGTGGCTTCATCGGGGGTGGCCGAAAGGCTGCCGGCAATGTGCGGGAGCGCGATGTTGGCAATGGATGTGTCCAGCACCTGCATGAACGTCCCCAACATCACACCCAGCGCAATCAGCCAGGGGCTGTGGCGTGGTCGCCATTCATCGTGAGAAACGGCCGGAGACATGGGAATCTGCTATTCGAAAGCCCCGTCGGGTTTCCGACTCAAAGCAAGCCGCAACCCGGAACCAGCTCCGGCAGCGGACACAAGCGCTATCCGAAAGAACTGCCGCCGCTCCGTGAGACTGTTTGTGGTTGACTCCATAAAAACCTACCGAACGGTAGGTAATTACATTAGCTTTGTCAAATGCGTCTGTTCCGGTGGTCAGGTGCGTTTGGAGGGGACTAGCAGGCTGGCGTGGAGTTTTTTAGGGTTTGGGATGGTGTCTTAAGGGCTTGCGGTGATACAAGGGTGGCGTGAGAGGCTGGTTTAATTTGCCGCAAACGAGGTTGAAAGTCGGCGACGGATTTTTTAGCTTGCACACGTGTGCGCGTGGGGTAGCGCATGAAAATCGCAATACAAGCCTTGGAACGAACATGAAGACGTGGTCCGGACAGTTGCTAGTCCCGATGGGGGTCGGGATCTCCCTGCTTCTCACCGGCTGCAACAAGCCCCCGTCGGAAACCGGCGCGGGCGCCGACATCATCAAAGTTGGGGAATATGCCTCGTTGACCGGCAGCGAGGCTACGTTCGGTCAGTCGTCGCACAAAGGCACGGCATTGGCCATTGACGACATCAATGCCACGGGCGGAGTGCTGGGCAAGAAAATCCAGCTCATCACGGAAGACGACCAATCGCAGGCCGGACAACCGGCCACGGTGGTGCGCAAACTGATTTCGCACGATGACGTGGTGGCTATTCTCGGCGAAGTGGCCTCGTCGCGTTCGCTCGAAGCTGCGCCGATTTGTCAGGAAAACAAAATCCCGATGATTTCGCCCGCGTCCACAAATCCGAGAGTCACCGAAGTGGGCGACTATATTTTTCGGGTTTGCTTCATCGATCCATTCCAAGGCACGGTCATGGCGAATTTTGCGCGCAAGACGCTCAAGCTGAAGACCGCGGCGATCCTGAAGGAGGTGAGCAGTGATTACAGCGTGGGGCTGGCAAAATATTTCAAGCAGCGATTCGTCGCCGACGGCGGAAAAATCGTCGGCGAGGAAAATTATAGCCACGGCGACAAGGATTTCACCGCGCAGTTGACGGCGATCAAAGCTGACAATCCCGATGGCATATTTGTTCCGGGGTATTACACGGAAGTCGGGCTGATTGCGTTGCAGGCGCGGCAACTCGGCATCACCGTGCCGTTGTTGGGCGGCGACGGGTGGGAATCTTCCTCGCTTGTGCTCATCGGCGGCAAAGCGCTGGAAGGATGCTATTTTTCCACGCATTATTCGCCCCAAGACACCTCGCCCGCCGTCCAGAATTTCGTGAAGGAATACCGTGCCCGATACGATGAAACGCCCGACACGATGGCCGCGCTCGGCTACGATTCGGCGATGATTCTGGCGGATGCCATTAAACGGGCCGGTTCGACCGACGGCACGAAAATTCGTGACGCGCTGGCGGCAACGAAGGACTTCCCCGGTGTGACCGGCAAAATCACGATTGACGCCGACCGCAACGCTTCGAAACCCGCCGTGATATTGACCATCAAAGACGGCAAGTTTCAGTACGTTGAAACCATCGAGCCGTAGGGTTGCGGGTTTGGCGTGCTCGACAAAATTTCGTTTTCACGCCATCCTGCGCGCGTTGAAAATTGGCATTGAAAAGAGGAATTTTGTTGAGATGGCATGACCGAATTCCTTCAACAACTCATCAACGGCCTCGCGTTCGGCTCGATTCTCGCCCTCATCGCGCTCGGTTACACGATGGTTTACGGAATTCTCCGCTTCATCAATTTCGCGCACGGCGACGTTTTCATGCTCGGCGCGTTCGCCGGTTTTTATCTCACGCCGAGAATCGCCGCATTTGTGCCCACGCCGTCCATCTGGAGCGGGCTGCTGGTCATGTTGGCAGCCATGCTAATCTGTGCCGCGCTCGGCATTGTGATTGAAAAGCTTGCCTATCGGCCCTTGCGCCGCAGTTCGAAATTGACCGTGCTCATCACCGCCATCGGCGTTTCGCTGTTTCTCGAATACACCGGCCAACTCGTTTTTGGCGCCGCGCCCAAAAGCTTTCCCCAGCTCATTCCCGTTTATCCCATCACGCATCTGGGCGGGTTGAGCATCACGAGCAATCAAATCATCGTACTGGTTATGACCGTGCTGTTGCTCGTGACGCTGCGGTTTGTTGTGCTGAAAACAAAAATCGGTACCGCCATGCGCGCGCTGTCGTTCAATCCCGAGGCGGCGGCGCTGATGGGCATCAACACCGACATTGTTATCTCGTTTACCTTCGGTCTCGGTTCGGCGCTGGCGGCGGCGGCGGGCATTTTGTTCGCCGTCAATTATCCCGCGATTGACCCGCTTATGGGCATCATGCCCGGACTCAAGGCGTTTGTCGCGGCGGTGCTCGGCGGCATCGGTAATCTGCCCGGCGCGGCGTTGGGCGGCCTCATTATCGGCGTCACCGAAACGCTCGTCGCCGGCTACATTTCCTCGACCTACCGTGATGCGATTGCGTTTGGCATTTTGATTTTGATTCTGCTCATCAAACCGTCCGGGTTGCTCGGCAAAAAGGAAATTGAGAAGGTATGAAGTTCAAACACGCCAAGCTCCTCCTGCTCATCGCGCTCGGGATCAGCCTGCTGGTTTCGCTATTTGCGGATCGCATCAACCCCTACTTCCTGTTCGTTCTTTACGACATCGGCACCAACATCATCCTCGCTGTCAGCCTGAATTTGATCAACGGCTACACCGGGCAATTTTCGCTCGGCCACGCAGGTTTTATGGCCGTGGGCGCTTACACGGCTGCGGTCATTACCAACCAATTTGGCAGCTTGAACTCCTTTGCCTCCGGCGCGCTTTTTCTTGGCGCGTTGCTCGCTGGCGGATTGTTCGCGGCGGTGACGGGATTGCTGGTGGGCTTGCCGACGTTGCGTCTGCGCGGGGATTATCTGGCCATCGTCACCCTCGGCTTCGGCGAAATCATCCGTGTCATTTTTCAGAACATGAACGCTGTCGGCGGGGCGCGCGGCTACAGCGTGATGCATGGGTACACCAATTTCTTTTGGACGTTCGGCATGGCGGCGGTAACCGTTTATGTCGTCACGGCGCTGGTGCATTCGACCTACGGCCGCGGTTTCATCGCCGTGCGCGACGACGAGGTGGCCGCCGAGGCGATGGGCATCAACACGACCAAATACAAGGTCACCGCCTTCGTTGTGGGCGCGTTTTTCGCCGGCATCGCCGGCGGGCTTTACGCCCACTCAAAACAATTCATCACGCCCAGCGGATTTAATTTCATGGAATCCATCGCCATTGTGGTGATGGTCATCCTCGGCGGCATGGGCAACACGCCCGGGGTGATTTTCGCCGCGATTCTATTGACGGTTTTGCCGGAAGTCCTGCGGCCGGTGGCCCAATATCGCATGGTCATTTACTCGCTGTTGCTCATTGTGCTGATGCTGACGAGGCCGCAGGGCTTGTTCACTTTTCGAAAGAGGGCGACGCCATGATGGCCACCGTTACAACAGAAAATATTCTGCTGCGCGCCGAACGCGTGACGATCCGCTTCGGCGGCTTGACCGCAGTGTCCGGTCTCGATTTGAAGATCGGGCACAACGAATTGATCGGTTTGATCGGCCCCAATGGCGCGGGGAAAACGACCGTGTTCAATCTCATCACCGGCGTGTATCAGCCAACGGAGGGCGGGATTTTTTTTGACGGCCAATCCATTACCGGCAGCAAAGCGTATCGCATCACGGCCCAGGGGATTGCGCGCACCTTCCAAAACATCCGGTTGTTTTCCTCGCTGACGGTTTTCGACAACGTCCGCACCGCCTTTCATTTGCATTTGCAGGGTGACGTCCGCCATGCGCTCTGGCGCGGCCGTGCGTTTTGGAACGAGGAAATGAACATTGCGACGCAGGTTCTGGAATTGCTGGAGATTTTTCGTCTCGGAAAATTCCGCGACGCGCCGGCAAGAAGTTTAAGTTATGGCGACCAGCGGCGACTGGAAATCGTCCGGGCGTTGGCGGCACGGCCGAAGTTGTTGTTGCTCGATGAGCCCGCCGCGGGCATGAATTCGAACGAAAAAACGGATTTGATGCGGCTGATCCAGTTCATCAAAGGCAAATTCCAGATTTCCGTGCTGCTTGTCGAACACGACATGCAGGTGGTCATGGGCATATGCGAACGCGTCGCGGTGCTGGATTACGGCGTGAAAATAGCCGAAGGCAGGCCGGACGAGGTGCGCCGGAACCCAAAAGTCATCGAAGCGTATCTCGGAGAAGAACGTTCCCCCAATGCTTGAGTTGCGAAATTTAACCGTGAACTACGGGGCCATTGTTGCGTTGCAGGGAATTTCCCTGTCCGTGCAGCCGGGCAACATCGTGACGCTTATCGGCGCGAACGGTGCGGGCAAGACGACCACGCTCAAAACCATCTCCGGTTTGTTGCGCGCACGCGGTGGTGAAATTCTTTATGACGGCAAAAACATCGCCGGCCTGCCGACGCATCAGATCGTCAAACTCGGCATTTCACACGTTCCTGAAGGCCGGATGATTTTTGCAAATCTGACCGTGATGGAAAACCTGCAAATGGGCGCCTATCTCCAAAAAAACCGGCAGGTCATTCAACGCGAACTGGATTACGTTTTTGCCGCGTTCCCGCGATTGAAGGAACGCGAGCGGCAGATCGCCGGCACGTTGAGCGGTGGGGAGCAGCAAATGCTGGCGATTGGCCGGGCACTGATGAGCAAGCCCAAATTTCTCATGCTCGACGAACCGTCGCTGGGCCTTGCGCCGCTGCTGGTCAAAACCATTTTTGAGAAAATCGTCGAAATCAACCGGCAGCAGGGGATCACGATTCTACTGGTGGAACAAAACGCAAACCTGGCCTTGGAAGTATCCCATTTCGGCTATGTGCTCGAAGCCGGCAAAATCACCTTGCAGGGCGACTCGGCGTCGCTGCGGCAAAACCCGCAGGTGAGGAGCGCCTATCTCGGCGGCTGAACCGGCTCAAAGCCATTGGCGGATTTTTTCCTGGTATTTGTTGTAGATGAAACCGACAACCAGCAGCGCCACGCCGAGCGCCATGAACGTCAGCACGCGGTAAATCGTCTCCTGCTTCCATACGTCCACCAGCACGACGCGCCCGACCGCCGCCGCCAGCACGCCAAGGCCGAACCAGCGATGGAAGCGCTCGGGCAAAATGATTCCCGCCGCAAACACCAGCACGGCAAAACCCGCCCAGACCATCGTCACGAAAAATCCGCCGGTGAACATTGCCGTCCAGCATGACAGAAACCGCCACAAGCTGAAGCCGGAAATGAAAACAATCGCGCCGTGGATTTTGTCGTCGAGCGCGAAATCCGTCGGGGCGCGCCGGAGAATTTGTTGCAGCGCGAACAGCGCCAGCAGCGCGAGCAGGTTCGGCCAGTAAATGTCCATTGCCAGGTCGTCGCGCATCCACAGCGTGGCGAGCGAAGCGACGGCGTAAACCGTCGTGGTCGCGAGCGCCTCGCGGTTGCGCCGCCACATCGCCACTGCGAAAACCGCCACGGCCGCGAGCATGAAAGTCCAGACACGCTGGCGTTCGGGGACGTATTGCCAAATCCACAGCAGCGACATCGTCAGCGCAATCCAGCGGTAAACCAGCGCGGTTTGCAGCAGCGGCTCGCGCACTTCGGCCTTGCTCTCCGGCTGGCGCGCGAACCAGCCAACCGTGGCGACAGACAGGACCACCAGCGCGGCCACCGGCGCGAGCGGGAAATACCAATCCGGTTTGGCCGCAATGAGCTGGCGGACAAATTCCCATGTGCCAGCGGCGAGGAAAATCTGTCCGCAAATCGCCAGTGGCCAGGCGCGCGTGGCGACGCCATAAATCGTCACCGCCACCGCCAGCAGACTGGCGAGCGCAAGCCAGGCCGGCGCAGAGACTAGCGGATACAGCCAGACGATGGCGACGGCGACGGCCGCCAGCGCGAACAGTGTTGAGTAGCAAACGAATGTCTCCCGGCTGATCGTCAGGATTTTCTGGTGTTGCCACCAATGACTCAATCCGACGGTAACGGCGATGACAATCAGCGGACTCCACCACGGCGGCGTGATTGTCAGAAAATAAAACAACCATGCAAGCTGCGCGAATACGAGGAAGAATTGCCCGAGCAGCGCGATTTCGCGCACGCGCAGCAGATAAATCGAGAAAGTCAGCGCAACGGCTTCAGCGGCGAGCGCAATTGGCAAATTGGCCTTGGTGGTGTTGAACCACGTCGTCGCCAGCCAGGTTGCGAACGCGAGCACGGTAAAAAACGACACCTCGGCGCGGAGTGGCTGCTGGCTTTGGCTGGCGTCCAGCCGGTGCGCCCAAAAGGCGTTGAACGCCAGCAGCGCTCCGAGTCCGGCGCCGGTCCAGAGTCCTTGCAAATCGAATTGGTTCAGGTTTGCCACACACCAGCCGGCAGCCAACATTGCGGCAGCGTAGGCAAAGAATCTCAGGATGAGGCTTGACCGCTGCGAGCCCAGGACGAAGAGCACCACGCTTTCCGCGCCGAGGACGAGCGACAACTGCAGTCCGGAAAATTTGGAAATGAAACCGAGCGTCACGAGCAACAAACCTTGCGTCAGGTAGGAATGTTTGGCGAGCGGTTCGGCGGACAGGAATTTTTGCACGAGCGCCGCCAGCCCCAGCAGCACCGTACCGTAGCCGAGGCAGACTTTCCAGAAGCCGCCGGTATGGACCTGCAGCATCGTCAGGATGAACAGCGCAAAGAACGCGCCGTTGTTCATCGTGAGAAACGCGGCCCGGCTCGGCCCGGAAAGTCGTTCGCTTTTGGACAAAAAGGTTGCCGCCGTGAAGACGAGCCAGTAGCTCGCAAGAAATCCCGCGCCAAGCCACAGATTTTCGTCCGGCGTGGCCCAGCGCCAGCCTTCGTCGTGGAGAAACCGCCAGAAGGTGTAGCCCGCGTAGCACGTGGCGAGGCTGGCAAACGAGAGGCCGGCCCAGCGGTTGCGCACCAGAAACACGACCGCTGCGACAGTGAGAATCAAATTTGAGTAAAGTGTGAATTCGCCGACGCGCGTGATGACCGAGCTGTAAAACGCCAGCCCGACGGCGAACAGCGCCATGACTTCGGATTTGCGGCGGTCGGCGATCCACATGATAACGCCGGCCCACGCGAGCAGCAGCGTGCCGTCGGCCAGCGCGCTTTCGATGACGCGCAGTGGCGGAATGTGATGCGCCGCATAGGTCGTGAAATAAACCGCCGCGAGTCCGCCGGCAAAAAGCACCTGTGCGTAATTCTTCAGCGATTCCTTGACGGTGCGCCGCTGCCACCAAGCGCCCGCGCCGAGCAGCAATCCGCTGGCAAGATAGAGCAGGGAAATTTTTCCGGCGGGACCGAGCCTGCCAATGATGTGGTGATAAGCGTAGCTGGCGAAGAAGGCGAGGCTGGTCAGCAGCATCACGATGCCGATGCGCACGAGCCAGAACGTGCCGAGCCGCATTTCGAAAGAGGCCTTTTCCGAATGCGGCGGCGCAGCCGTCGGCTCGTTTGACCTCGAAACTTGGGACGTTTCGGCCACCGGCGCTGGAGCAACGAATGGCGGCGTGGAAATTACGGGTGGCGTTGCGGCGGCCGGCGGCATTTGCGGTTCAGGGATTTTGCGGATCAGCTCCGGCGAGACGTTCGGTTCCGGTGGGATGACTGGCTCTGGTGGGACGACCGGTGGTGATGGCAATGTGGGTTCAACATTTTCCGACGCCGGTTGAGGCTGTGACCCTGGAACAGCCGCGACTGGCGTTTTGGTTTCAGCCGTTGCCGCCGGCGGATTGCGTTTCAGGCGCAACAATTCCAGTTCCAGCCGGTCCACTTTTCGCGAAAGCTCGCCGACGCGATTCCGGGCGTCGGCGGCGCGCACGATGAGCCAGATGCCAAGTACGATGGGAAGTCCAAGGATTACAAGCGCCAGCAGGATGATGAGTGGCAATGCTTCCATAGGGTTTTCCTTTCACCGAGACGTCAGGGTTGCTTTGACGTGAATGGAAACACACGCTGCCGACAAAGCAAGTTGAATTATCCTGTTGCCTTTCACGTGGGAAAATTAACGCCGGAAAGCAAACCGCGTGAATTGATATAATCTTCACCAGCATCGCTTCAAACAATGCTGCAGGAGCTTTAAATGCCAAGTGATTTGCCCCAAATGTCCTGTTGACTTCGTCCGCGCATCTGATAAATTCCGTCTCCCTTTTGTTTGCGAAGAATGAAAACGTATTTGCCCAAAGTGAATTTGGACCAGCGGAAGTGGCACGTGATTGACGCCGACGGCGCCGTGCTGGGCCGGCTGGCCGCGCAGGTTGCCGACATTTTACGCGGCAAAAACAAGCCCGTGTACACACCGCACCTTGATGCCGGCGACTTTGTCATCGTTGTCAATGCTGAAAAAGTCCGCGTCACCGGCAAGAAAGAGACGGATAAGGAATTCATGACCTACTCCGGCTGGAAAGGCGGCGAGAAGTACACTACGGTCGCGCAGATTCGCGCGCGGCATCCGGAAAAACTCGTCCTGCACGCCGTGAAAGGCATGATCCCAAAGAACCGGCTTGGCAGCCAGTTGTTGACCAAGCTGAAAGTTTTCAAAGGCCCAAAACACCCGCATGCCGCGCAAAAGCCTGAACCGCTCAAGGCGGCGGCGTGAATTGATTTATGGCAACCGAGACTAAAAACGAATTTCTAGGAACCGGACGGCGCAAGACCGCCGTCGCGCGCGTTCGCTTGGCGTCTGGCAACGGCAAAATCACCGTTAACGGGCGCGCCTTTGACAATTATTTTGTGCTTGAAACCCAGCGTGCGCAGGCCACCCAGCCTTTGACGGTCACCGGCACAGCCGAAAAATTTGACGTGCGCGTAAATGTCGCCGGTGGCGGACCCAACGGCCAGGCGGACGCAGTGCGGCATGGCATTGCCCGGGCACTGATTTCAGCCGACGCCGCCCTGCGGCCCGCACTCAAAGCCGAAGGATTGCTGACGCGGGATCCGCGAATGCGCGAACGCAAGAAATACGGCCAGCCGGGCGCGCGCAAACGGTTCCAATACTCAAAACGTTAATCGCGCTGGAGATTTCCAAACCCCGCTGGCAAACCCGGCGGGGTTTTTTGTTTACCGAATTTTCTCTGCGTCTCCGTGTCTTTGCGTTAAAAAGAATTGAAAATGAAAACGAAGAAGGTTGCCGTCATCGGTGCATCCGGTTACTCCGGCGAGGAACTCGTCCGGTTGCTGCTGCATCATCCCCACGCGGAGTTGGTGGCTGTCACTTCGCGCCAAAACGCCGGGCAAATGTTGGCGCAGGTTTTTCCGAAGTTTGCAAGCCACCCGAAATCGAAGGCGCTCCGGTTCAGCGAACCGAACGCCGAGTTGCTGGCGAAGCAAGCGGACGTGGTGTTCCTTGCGCTGCCGCACGGTGTCGCGACGGAATACGCCGTGCCGCTGATCGAGGCGGGCTGCGCCGTCATTGACTTGAGCGCCGATTTTCGGCTCAAGAGCGGGGAGACTTACAGGGAATTTTACACACAGGACCATCCCGCGCCGGATTTGCTGGCCAAATCCGTCTATGGCCTGCCAGAAATTTATCGCGAGCAGATCAAAGAAGCGTCGCTCGTCGCGTCGCCGGGCTGTTACCCGACCAGCATCCTCCTGCCGACAATGCCACTGCTAAGAGCCGGATTGGTCAAACCGACCGGCATCATCGCTGATTCGTTGAGCGGCGTGAGCGGGGCGGGGCGCAAGGTGGAATCGGATTATCTGTTTTGCGAATGCAACGAAAGCGTCCGGCCTTATGGCGTGCCCAAGCACCGGCATTTGTCGGAAATCGAGGAACAACTTTCGTTTGCCGCCAACACGCAAGTGATTCTCCAATTCACGCCACATTTGATTCCGGTCAACCGCGGCATTTTGACGACATTGTATCTGGTGCCGGAAATACATTTCTCGACGGCCACGGAGATGAGTGCGCTAAACGCGGAAGTTTCGGCCTGTTATGCCAGGGCCTACGAAAACGAACCGTTCGTCCGCCTGCTTGAAGGCAAGGCATTGCCGGACACCAAAAATGTCATCGGCACCAACGTCATCGAAATCGCGTGGCGGCTCGACCCGCGCACGGGCCGGCTTATCGTGATGAGTGCCGAGGACAACCTGGTCAAGGGCGCGAGCGGTCAGGCAGTTCAGAGCATGAACATTCTCTGCGGTTACCCGGAGACGGCGGGATTGGTTTGACCATGCCCGCGAGTGACGTTCAACCGGCAAAATGGAACGCGGCCGCCTACGCCGCGAATTCCGTCGTCCAGCAAGCTTGGGCGCGCGAGTTGATTGCGAAACTGAACTTGCGCGGGGACGAATGTATTCTTGATGTTGGTTGCGGCGACGGCAAGGTGACGGCGGAAATCGCCCGGGCCGTGCCCGGCGGCTCGGCTACCGGGGTGGATGCCTCGGCGGAAATGATTGCCTTTGCGCAGAAAACTTTTCCCGCAAAGAAAAATCCCAATCTCAAATTTCACGTCATGGACGCGCGCCAAATCAAATTTGATCGCGAGTTCGATTTGATTTTTTCCAACGCCGCCTGGCACTGGGTGGACGACCATCAGGCGATTTTGCGCGGTGCCGCCTCGGTTTTGGGCCCCGGCGGAAGGCTCATCGTTTCCTGCGGCGGCAAGGGAAACGCGCATGATGTTTACCTGGCGCTTCGGCCGGAGATGCGGTTGAAGCGCTGGCGAGAATTTTTCCGGGGAATGGGGAAGCCGTATTTTTTTTATACGCCGGCGGACTATGAAAAATGGCTGCCACGTTTCGGATTTAAAATCCGGAAGGTTCAGCTCGCGCCGAAGGACGCGAATTACGCCGGCCGGGACGGTTTTGCCGCGTGGTTGCGCGCCACCTGGCTGCCTTACGTACAGCGCGTGCCGGAAAGCTTGCGCGAGGAATTCATTGTCAGCGTCACGAATCGCTACGCGACCAAACATCCGCCGGACACGAATGGTAAAGTGCATGTTCGCATGGTGCGGTTGGAGATTGACGCGGTAAAAGTTTGAAAACCATTCGCGCTGGACGCAAATTCCAGGCGCGGCATCAAGCATGAATAAATTGTTTTGCGAAATTTTGGGGTCAATCGTTGCGCCACAAGGTTTTCTCGCCAGTGGCGTGTTTTGTGACATCAAACGTCTCGGAACCGGCAAAGGGTCAAACAAGGGACGAAAGCGCGACCTGGCGCTCATCGTTTCCGAAGTTCCCGCGACGGTCGCCGGTATGTTCACGACGAATCAAATCTGTGCCGCGCCCGTTAAAGTTTGCCTTGAGCGCGTAAGGAGAGGCGTTGCACAGGCGATTGTGGCCAATTCCGGCAACGCCAACGCCTGTACCGGGAAGCGGGGTTTGAATGACGCCTGGGAAATGACCGCTTGGTTGGCAAAGCATCTGCACATGCCTCCGGAAGATGTTTTGATCGGTTCCACCGGTCGCATCGGAGTCACCTTGCCGATGGCCAATGTCCGCACCGGAATTGGCGAAGCTGTGAGCGTACTCGACAATTTTCCGAAAAGCGCCGCCCACGCCGCCGAAGCGATTATGACCAGCGACACGCGGCCGAAGCAAATCGCGGTCGAGTTCAAACTTGGCGGAAAAGTCGTTCGCATCGGCGGCCTTTGCAAGGGCGCGGGAATGATTCAACCCGGCATGAGCGCCACCGGTGCTCGCCCGGCGGCACTGGCGCATGGCGGGCTTCATGCGACGATGCTTTGCTTTCTCACAACGGACGCCGCGATTGAAGCGAAGGCACTACAGGCCGCCTTGAACGAGGCTGTCGCCCGGAGTTTTAATTGCATCACGGTGGACGGCGACATGAGCACCAACGACACGGTGCTGATTTTGGCAAATGGACTGGCAGGAAACAAAAGCATCGAACACCGAACATCAAACACTGAACGTCGAACTTTTCAAGCTTCGCTCAATCACGTCTGTCTTGAACTGGCCAAAATGATCGTGCGGGATGGCGAGGGCGTTCATCGGGTCGTGACGGTACGCCTGAGCGGCGCAAGGACAGTCCAAGACGCGGGTGCCGCGGCCCGGGCAGTGGCGAACAGCGCGCTGGTGAAGACCAGTTGGCATGGCGGCGACCCGAACTGGGGCCGTATCATTGACGCCTTGGGATATTCCGCCGCCAAAATCGTCGAGGAAAAAGTGGACCTCGGTTACAGCGCGCCCGGCAGTAAGAAGATTCTCTGGAGCCTCAAACGCGGCCAGCCGACGAAGGCGACCTTCAAGCAACTTTGCGCCGCCGTCGCGCCAAGGGAGTTTAATTTGCACATCAACTTGAACCTTGGCAAGGCTCGTGCGGTGATTTACGCGGCGGATTTGACGGAAGCCTACGTGGATTTCAACAAGGGCGACACGAGTGATCCAGGTTCGCTCGGCGGCTGAAACAGAAGGCCTTTACGGCGCGGGCGGGGCATTGGGTGTAACGACGCCGGCGGCCTGATCCAATGGCGTGGGCGGGAAAATGGCGGCCATGGGATTCCCTTCTTTCTGCGCTTGCGCATGTTGAGCGGCGATCATAATCATTTGCTCTTCCGGGGAAAGCGGTGGTTGGGTCGCCGCGCCACTTGAGCCGGTTGCGCCAGTACTCGCACTACCATAACCTGTGCTGCCCAAATTCCCGCCGGGATTGTTCCCACTCAAATTGCCAGTGTTATTCCCAAAATTGCCGCCGTTATTTCCCACATTATTATTCTGGCCGGGACGGCTACCAAAGCGCGGAAAATTTCCAGCCCTGGGACCGTTGAAACCACCGGGCACGCCTGGCGGGGCAGCAAGACCTGAATTCATAACGACCGGCACGACCGGCGTGGGGGTCGTTATGGGAGGCGCCTTGACCAGCGGGATTTCCTGAACCACACCGTGATTATTAAAAGTTACGATGCTGCCCTTTTCGTCAATGTGCACTACCTCAATGTCGTCCTGCCGCTGGCCCTCGCTGAGGATATAAGACTTTTCCGTTGCCGGCGTGGGCGGACGGGGAGGGACCGCCACGTTAAAGAGCACCTGCGGAGTACCAAAAATGGTCATGATGCCGTCCGGCGTGATTTTGGACGGCGGTTCAGGAGCTGTTGGCGGCCCATTGGCTTGCGGCGGGTTCAGGCCGAAAATATTGCGCGCGACAATCGGGGCATACGGATTATTGGGCGGCAGCCCATTGTCCGCGCACAGGCCGGTATTCAATGCCAACCCGCTCGCGAAACACACCGCGATTTTTGCAATGCGCTTCATGCCTCAAATCTTACTGTCCCTCGACTTAACACCAATTTCAAGGGGAAGTTGCCCTTAAAATTGAACCACAGCAACTTACGCGTCGCCAAAACTGAAATTGCCAGTTAATAGGCTGCCTGCGCGCCTTTAATTTGGCGCTTTCGCATCCACGGCATCAGTCCGCGCAACCGGGCGCCAACCTGTTCGATGGAATGCTTTTCGCCCTTCTTGAGCAAGGCATTGTACCTTTTATAGCCACCCTTGTATTCGGCAATCCAGCCCCTGGCGAATTTGCCGGATTGAATGTCCTTAAGCGCCGTCTTCATCCGCCTCTTTACACTCGGGTCAATAATTTTTGGTCCAACGGAAACGTCGCCCCACTTGGCGGTTTCGGAAACTGAAAAGCGCATGCCGCTGATGCCTGCTTCATTCATCAAATCCGCGATAAGCTTCAATTCGTGCAGGCATTCAAAGTAGGCCATCTCCGGTTGGTAACCGGCTTCGACGAGCGTTTCATAACCCGCCTGCACCAGCGCGCTCAAGCCGCCGCAAAGCACCGTCTGCTCGCCGAACAAGTCCGTTTCGGTTTCTTCCTTGAACGACGTTTGCAGCACGCCGGCGCGCGTGGCGCCGATGCCTTTGGCCCACGCCAGCGCAATCTGTTTCGCGTCCTTGCCGGGATCTTGATAAACCGCAATCAGGCTCGGCACGCCTTTGCCTTCTGTGTATTGGCGTCGGACGATGTGTCCGGGACCTTTCGGCGCGACCATGATGATATTCACTTTTTTCGGCGGCACAATGGTTTTGAAATGAATCGAGAAGCCGTGCGAGAACAGCAACGTTTTGCCCTTCGCCAAATTGGGCGCGATATCCTTCTCATAAACCTTCGCCTGCTTCGTGTCCGGCAAGGCGACCATGATGACATCCGCGCGCCGGACCGCTTCCGCCGTCGGATAAACCTTGAATCCTTTTTCCTTTGCGACCGGAATGGACTTGCTGCCTTCGTAAAGTCCGATGATGACGTGGCAGCCGCTGTCCTTGAGGTTGAGCGCATGGGCGTGGCCCTGTGAGCCGAAGCCGAGTACGGCGAGCGTTTTGTTTCGCAACACGCCGAGATTGGCATCCTTGTCCGTATAAACTTTTGCAAGCATTGGTTAGTTGATGGTTGTTGGTTGATGGCTGATAGGAAAAATCCCGCCACTCGTCACTTTCTGGGCATTGCCACCTTGCCGGTGCGTGTGATTTCCGAGACGCCGAACGAATTCATCAATTCGACGAATTTTTCCACCTTGCTTTCATTCCCGGTAATTTCAATGGAGAGACTTTTCGGCTGCACGTCCACGATTTTGGCGCGAAAAATGTCCGTGATTTGCATCACCTCGGCGCGCGACTTGGAATCCACCGCCACCTTCACCAGCACCAGTTCGCGGTCCACATATTCGCCCTCGTGGAAATCCTGCACCTTGATGACATCCGGCAATTTGTTGAGTTGCTTGACGATTTGCTCCAGCGTGGCCTCGTCGCCATGCGTGACGATGGTCATGCGCGATGTCTTGGGATCCTGTGTCGGACCAACGTTGAGCGTGTCAATGTTGTAGCCGCGTCCGCTGAACAGGCCGGCCACCCGCGTGAGCACGCCAAACTTGTTCTCCACCAAAACTGAAATAGTGTGTCGCATAATTCCCGTTGAAACGGAGGAAAAGGTTAACAACCCAAACGAATGGGGTCAATTTACAATTTGAGCGCCCTGGCCTTTGCGTCCCAGGATAATCAGCGTGCGGACAGGAATGCGAAACTCACCGTTTTCAGAGCGAATGCCCAATCCCGCCAGGTGTTCCCTGGATGCGGCCGCCAGCAGCGCCCGGATTTTTACCTGTGCCTCCTGTGCCGTGTTTCCAATTTCGCACCAGCGCCGGACGGCCAATCCGGCGGGCAGTTCGGTCTGTTTGGATTCCAGTGCCTCGATGGTCAGGCCGTTCGCCTGAAAGAACTCCCGCCAGCGCGTGGCGGTGTGACTTCGGACGTGAGACGGGTCGTGCAACACTTCGATTTTGTGGTTCAACGCGTCGAGCGCCGGATTTTCATTGCCCTCCAGATCAATCACCGCCACGCAGCCGCCGGGCTTGGCCAGACGCACCATTTCCCGGACCGCTTTGGCGACGTTTGGAAAATGATGAGGTGCCAATCGGGAAACGACTACGTCGAAGGAATCGGACGGAAGCGGCACTGATTCGGCGTAAGCACGGACCATCTCCACTGTCACACCTCGATCTTTCGCCAATCTTTCGAATTGCCGGAGCATGTTGGGAGCGGCGTCCACTCCGACGATATGCGAAGCCTTGCCCGCAAACGACAAGGCAAGATGGCCAGGACCGCAAGCCACGTCACAAACCGAGTCCGGCCGCATTGGCTCGAGCACTTCGTGCAGCCGCCGGATTGTGGGGCTGTTGACGTGAACTTCACTGGCGGCGTATTGGCCGGCAATGGCATCAAAGTGTTCAGGCGCGGATGTCGACATAAATTGGCATTTGAAATCTGGAAAATCGCCCGGCTTAGTCCTTCCTCAAATGGATAATCGCCAGCCAGCTTGTCAGCCCGATTGCGGCAAAGCCGGCGAGCCACAGTCCGAGAACCAAGCTCCTGGGCGTGTAAACAAATTCCAAAGTTCCTTCCCCGGCCGGAACCACCACACCACGAATGGTATAGTCGGTCCGAAGCACCGGCACAGGTTTGCCATTCCAATAGGCACGCCAGCCGTTCTCCCAGTTGTCCGCCAGCACCACCAAGCCCGGCGTTTCCATATGCACCGATATCATGACGCGGGTGGGAATTTCATTGGTGATTTCTGCCACACCGCGACACAAAGCCGGCAACTTAACCGACGATTCGGTATACGCGACGTCAGCGGGATTGAATTGCGGTGATGCGAGTTTTCCCAATTCTTCGTGGTCGTTTGAAACCACCTTGACTGATTTAGGAACAAACACACGCGGCAGAGCATTTGAATTGACCAACGCCCCATAGCCGCTTCCTTGGTACATCGGGCGAATATTGGGAGGCGGAGCGCCTTGAAAAACCAGATAACGCACGTCCAGCATGTTCAGCACAGGTGTAAGCTGGATTGTGTTCGGCGGTTGAATAGTTCTTTTTGGCACGAGATATTGAACCGCCTCATAGGAAAATTTTTCGCCCGACGCCGCTGCGGTCGCCAAAAGATCCACCATTCGCGCCGGGTCCACGGCGTCGTATCCTCTGATGTCGCTCAAACCCTGCATGGCCACGATCGGCGCCGGCAGGCAATTGACGCCGATGACGCGTCCGGGGATCGACGCGGCGATTTGGCTCAAGACGGGAATTTTGGGATAGTACAGTGCCGGATCGCATTGTGCGCTGCGACCGTGGCCAAACCATAATAGGTCTCCAACCAGAAAAGTGGCAATTACTGGAAACAAGCGAATACTTCTGGTTTCCTGCAACCACACCAGCAGCCAGCCGGCAAGACCAAGCAGGCAGAAAGCTGCCATGACGGTGAAACGAAGGATGAACCAGGCTTGGACCGGATGCACATTGCGTGTTATTTGAAGCACCTCAAACACCCCCAGCGATTTTATGTGGGCATCAAAATTTAGCTGGTTCGCGATCGGCTTCGGCAGGACTTCGCTCCGATAAAAACACCAGCCAGCCAAGCCAGTCAGCAGCAAGGCCGGCGCCCAAAACCACCGCCGCCGCCGGACCGTACCGGTCAGAAGATTTTCCAGTCCGATGCCTGTCATCGAAAGAATGGCAAACGAGGTCAGGAACACCAGACGGTTGTGAGACATCATGTTTAATAAGGGCAAACGCAGCACGTTGACGAAACCCGGAACGTCCAAACACCAGCTTAACCCAAAGAAAGCAAGAAATGTCCAAAACCCATTCATGGCGCGACGGCGCCGGTCACACCATGCCAGCGGAGCCACCAGCAATGTGGCCAACACGCCCGTGTATCCGGCGGCTGTGCTCTCCTGAAGATTGCCTTCCTGCGCGGGTGCGATAAAAGTGCTGCCTTTTTCAGTGGTGCCGTAAATGTCAGGCAACACGACTTGCGGCAGCGCGGCTAATCCCACCGGCGGCCGCTCTTCCAGTCCTGCGCTGCGAAGCAGCATGCGGGAACCCGTTTTGGCATATTCCAGCAGAGGCAGCATGTGTGGCCCGGCAAGCAAAAAACCCAGCCCCCAGCCAACAATCAACAGCGCGATGGCCGATTGACACTTCCGGCGAAACCATTCGCCGGGATACGTGTTCCCCAAACACCAAATGGCATAAAACCCCGACCCCAGAAGGACTTGCCCGGCAACGTCAATATCCCCGCTGGTTAAGACCAAATACGTTACGACGCTTAGACCGATTGGCGCCAGCGAACTTATACGGCGGACTGTTTTGTCCACTGACAGAAAAATCCACGGCAGCCAGTAAACCGCCAAGCCGGTGGGATAGCCTTGCCAAAGCACAAAAAACGCCGTTAGCGGATAACACCAGGCACAAACGGCCGCCGGCCAAAAACCGACATGCAGCGATTTCCGGCAGAAAAAAAGCATGCCCGTGCCCGCAACCAGCGCGGCAAAAAGTTGCGCCCAGGCCAGGATCACCGGCGACTTGGTGCAACATTCCAATAGCAGGAACGGCGAATATTTCGGCCACACAAAAGGAACGCCTCCGTACTGATACGGTGCCCACAAAGGGAACCGGCCTTGATGAAGTTCCGAAGTCTCAAATCGCCGATCGGGTTCAAATTGATAAATCAAATCGGATAATGTCCAGTTGTGCGGCACAATCTTTGCCGTTTCCGGAGTTCGAGGAATATAAATGCCCGGTTGAGCAAGTATATCCAGTGGCAACAGGATCTTTTGTCCAGTCAAGGAGGGACCATAAAGAACCGCTTGCCCCAAAATAATGCCCGCAGTGACAATGAGAAATTTTAAAAATTTCCTGTCTGCAAATTTTCTCCTTTCTCCACTCATGGCTGGAATATTCGCTCGCAATACTCAAGCAAAGAACGGATTGTGCGCTCTTTCTTCCGCCACGGTCGTCAACGGGCCGTGGCCGGGACAAATCAAAGTCTCCGGCGGCAGCGACAAAATCTGTTCTTTTATTTTTTGCCTGGCCAAATCCCATTTGGCATTGCCGTTGCCCATCGAGCCCGCGAAAATTGCATCCCCCACAATCGCGACGTGCGGCGCGTCCTCCTGCCAGTTGCCGACAATGTACGTCACGCCGTCCTCCGCGTGGCCGGGGGTTTCGCGGTGCGTGACGCGCAAGCCGCCAAGATGGACGATTTCATTCGGCTTGTTCCACTGGTCCACCGGCGCGCTTTTTGAGCCGGAATGCAGCCGGACCTTCGGGAACGCCTCGCGGATTTTTGGCAATGCCTCGACGTGGTCATAGTGCGAGTGTGTGATGAACACGTGCCGGAGCTGAAGCTGTTTTTCCGCAATGCAATCCAGAACCGGTTTCGCGTCAAAGCCGGTGTCGAACAACGCGGCTTCCCGTGTGACCTCGTCCCAGACCAGATAGCAATTCACCGTCATGCCATCGCCGGCAGTCGTAAACACGCGCAACTCGTGCCAGAGGCTCAAATCCTTTTCCACCGGCAGCCAGCCGTTGGCGATGCCTTCAAGCTTGGCCGGATTCAATCCAACAAGCTTTGCCAGCGCAGCGAAGCGGGGTTGCTCACCGGATTCGCCACTTTCTTCCAGTTTAGCCAGTTCAGCCACGGAAATTCCGGCGGCGCTCGCGGCCACCGCAGCGGAAACGTTGCTCATCTCGCGCGCCTTGCGAATAATGTCGCCCAGATGATCTTCGAGATTCATGTCGGAACGTTGCCGCCTTTTGCCACCGGTCGCAAGCTTCGGATTGCATTGGCCCCATCCATGATTGTCAAACGATGTCGCCAAAATCTACTTCCAAAATTTCCAAAACGCTTTCTTGGCTGGCGTATTGGCGGAAGAATTTTGCTCAAACCATGCCTTCACTCCGGCGTCGAGTTTTCCCAAATCCGGCCGGGTCTTGGCGACGGCAACGGATTCGGTCCATTGCTGGTTCAAATTGCCGAGTCTGACGCTCGAACCCACGCGCACAAAAATTGGCATCTGGTGGAGTTCAGCCGACACGGTCACTGTCCGGCCGCCGTCGTAAATTTTGTCCGTTTGCCACGCATCGCGCCATTGGCTGCCCGATGGCAGATAAATGTCCTGGGTACGCTGATTTCGCTTCCAAACCGGCGAAACCAGAATGTCCGGTCCATAAAGATACGTCCACCAGTTTGTCCAAGCGGCAGGTGCATCCGGGTCCGCTAGAAACAGCGGACGCACAATCGGCATCCCGGTCTTGTGCGCAGTCTCGGCCGCAGCGTAACTGTAATCAGCCAGCCGAGCGTGCAAGCGCGCGTAAAATCGCCAGATGGCAATCAACTCCGCATCGTAACGGGGTGGATTGTGATAGTCCCAGAATCCATGGTTGTCCGTCGGCCCGACTTCCATGATGGGCGTGAAGCAACTGAACTCGAGCCAGCGCCCGACCACTTCCGTGTCCATGGACTGCTGATTGTAGCCGCCCGTGTCCGAGCCCCAATTCGGATAGCCCATGACGGCGGCGCGCTGCACGGCGATGATTTCCGCGCGCAGGCCTTCCTGCACGCCGCCGATGTCACCACCCCAGAACACGCCGTAAGGAGAACTGCCGGTGTAAGCCGCGCGCGGCATGCAGACGAAATTGCCGGCGCCCCGGAATTCTTTGGCGACGTCATAAGCCGCCTTCAAATACATCACCGGATAGGCGTCGCGATTTTCACGAATGCTGCGTCCGTCAAAAACCAAGTAAGGGCCGCGGTCGGGAATGTCCTCCTCGCTGCGGTCCAGTTTGAATCCGGCCACGCCCAGTTTCAGCAGTTTGGCCACGCCGGACTGCCAGTATTCCGTGGCACCGGGCCGGGTGAAATCGCAGAGCGGATAATTGTTTTTCGTGGGCTGCTGGCCGACGAGCGTATAACCCCGGGACAGCGCCACCTGCTCCATTTTCCCCTGAAAAAATGGCCCGATCCACATGAACATCTGGATGTGTTGCTCATTCAACCACTTCACCGAGGCGGCGAAATGCGGGAGGCGGTTGGTGTCTATTTCAAAATCGTCGTAGCCAAGCGGTCCCGGCCCCCACGGCCGGTCCACCCAGTAAATGCCCAGAGGAATGCCGTAAGCCTTCATCAACAGTATGTCCTCCATGAACTCGGAGTTGAACGGTCCGGTGACCGGCGTGCCGTCGTAATACGTCGGACGGTTTTTGATTTCGTCGCGCCAACGCCAAGTCGAATACATCCATTGGGGCGGCAGAAACGGCGGGCCGGCGTCCAGCGCGTGCGCCTGAACCAGTTCCGCTGGTGTCTGCCCTCTGTAAAATTTCAATTCAAACGACGGCCCTTCAAACTGAATTTTCACCTCGTGCGGATCGCTCTTGCAGAAATCAAAAAAGCCCGGCCAGTCGCTTTTCACAAAGACCGCGTAACCGCGCGACGAAACGTAAAACGGCGCATAAACCGACATCGTCGGCTTGAGAATCATGTTCACGGTTTCACCATGCAGATTCAGGATGTTGGTGATGCCGGGCGCCCAGGAATCCTGCTGCGGTCCGTCCACCACACGCTCCATCAAGCCGGTGAAGTATTCGTTGGTGGTGGCGTCCAAGACCAGACCCCATTTACGAATGTCGGAATCAGGTTTGGCAATGAAGCTGAGGTTGAAATTGTTTCCCTCCGGCACGCGTGAAACCTCGATGGTCCGGCCGTCTGGCATTTTCAATTCCAATTTCAGGAAATCGCTGCGCTGCAACCGGGCGAGTAGATTGGCGGGCAGGAGGGTCCGGCCGCTGGCCGTTTCGTAAAACAGCCGCTCAATGGGAGGCACGCTGTCGGCACAAAGCACGCCGCCGCTCAGAATCAAAATGGCTAGGCACAGGACCAGCCCCAGTCGAAAGCTGACTATTCCTTTCATAAACTCACTTGGTTATGTTGAAATTTCCATCCGTACAACTCAAGCAGACAGTTTGGCGCCTGATTGTGAACAAATAAATTTTGTGCTTCGCCGTAGCGTCGTTAGGATGCCGTCATGCCCGATGCCTATGGCCAACTACTTGACGCGACCATCCTACACCTGGAGGATTTGAAAGCGCGCGGTGTGCGTCACGTTGCGGTCTCGCCCGAAACACTGGCGGCACTGGCGCAGCCGATTGCAGGTAGGGACGCCCCGCTGGGGCGTCCGGAAAAAGGTTCACCTTTATCTCCCAAATCGGACGAGCCAGCGGCTCGTCCCTACCCTGCCACGCCGGTTGCCGAGCAGGCGTCCTTGCTCGCGTTGCCTGGCGAAACGGTTCCCAGCCAAGGTCCGCCGCTGGATCCGCAGGCGAAGGCCGCTGCTTTCGCCGCCCTGCGCGAAAGGGCGCTGGCGTGTGTGAAATGCCCGCACCTCGCCTCGTCGCGCAAAAACGTCGTGTTCGGCGTCGGCAGCATTGACGCGCAGCTTATGTTTGTGGGCGAGGCACCAGGGGCGGACGAAGACGAGCAGGGGGAGCCGTTCGTCGGCAAGGCGGGGCAGTTGCTCACGAAAATCATCCAGGCCACGGGATTGCAACGCGCGGATGTTTACATTGGTAACATCTTGAAATGCCGGCCCGACACGCCCGGCCAATCCGCCGGCAACCGCAAACCGACCACCGACGAAATGGCCACGTGCATTCCGTATCTGCACGAACAGATTGATTTAATCCGGCCCAAAGTCCTCGTCGCCCTCGGCGCGACGGCGGTGGAAGGCTTGCTGGGCAAAACCCTCGGCATCACCAAACTGCGCGGAACCTGGAAGACCTATCGCGGCATCCCGCTCATGCCCACGTATCATCCAGCGTATCTGTTGCGCAACCAGGCCATGAGTGAGAAACGCAAGGTCTGGGAAGACATGCTGGCCGTGATGGAAAAACTCGAAATGCCCATCAGCCAAAAGCAGCGGAATTATTTTTTGAAGGCGTAACCGATAGGAACGTGAAGCTTGTCGTGCAACGCCCTTTGGCATAATTTCATTATCCACCATGAAAACAGAACGCGAACTTTTGATAGAGGCTTATATCGAACAACATCCCGACGCGAAATTGCCCGCCCCCGAGCCGGTTTTTTTTCACGGCAAACTCAACGAGATCATTGCCTATCGCCTTCCTATAAAGTTGCTAGTTTTCAACATTAGGAACGGACGCTTCGCGGCAGAATTGATTGAAGAAGAAAAACGCCTGAATCGAAAACTTGATCCCACCAAAGAAGACGATGTTAAAGTGATTCAACATCTTCTCCTTGAACTAAATAAAGGCGAGACTGATGCGCTCAAAGACGATCTCAAGAAAAATGGTCAGCTTTATCCCGGCATTATCACGTTCGATGGTGCCGTCATAAATGCCAATCGCCGCATGGCGATTCTGCAGGTTCTAAACAAGGAAACAGGGGATGAGCGATTTGAATATCTCAAAGTCGCGCGGTTGCCGAAGGGGGTTGACGCGAAAGATCTTTGGCGAATCGAAGCCAAGCTGCAATTCGGACGCGAGTTTCGTCTGGAATATGGGCAGGTCAATGAGTTGTTAAAAATTCGCGCGGGCAAAAACAGCGGCCTAAGCGACAAACAGATTTCAGAAGCATTGGCGGGACGTTACACAGAAAAGGAAGTTGGCGAACGACTGGAAGTCCTGAAATTGATGGATACTTACCTGCACCGAATCGGCAAACCCGGCGAATATAAGCATATTCAAGAAGAGCAAGCCGGTGAAAAATTTAACAGCTTGCAGGCAAATGTCATTTCATCGCTCAAGTGGAGTGCTCATAGGCTGGAAATCCCCAAAATTGTTCAAATCGCTTTTGCGATGATTGAAGGGAAAAAACATCCGCACTGGAAGTTGCGCCGGCTGCGCGATGTGGCTGAATTACCGCAAGCACGAGGCGCGCTCTATGCCGCGTTTGATAAGCGCGGAAACCTTAAAACTGACCGTGCTGTTGTTTTGGATGCTTTTGATGCAGCCGACTTACTTGTTGAAATCGAACGACAGTCCGACTCCCCAGAGAAACTTGTAAACTGCGCTTTGGCCCTGCTTGGTGAAGTTGATGCGAGAGACCGGCGAGTGAAGCAACCCAGAATGCAAATGCTCGTATCGAAGATTCAAAGACGAGCTGTTTGCCTGCGGCAGACAATTGCCCCAAAAATACATCCACGCGGAAATGGTGTGGAAAACGCAAGCTAAACAATCTTGCTGTTGCTTGTTAAGCCGTGATTACCTCGAACGGCAGTTCTAATTTTTCACACAGCGCCTTCAACACCTGCATTCCTCGTTCACGATCATAGTGACTCTCCATGGTGTAGCCTTGATACTTGAGTGGATAAAAGAATGGGCGACCGGTCGGATGCATTGCGTCAGGTTCGTTTGAGATGAGATAGCGCTGATTCGTAGGCCCCCAAGGCAGCGGCAAACTCTTAAGGTGGTTTTCATCCACAAGGAATTTTAGGACCTTTTCAAAAACGTTCCCAAGTATTGGTCCATCAAAAACTTTTCTGCCAACCTTCACGGCGATTCTGCCGGAGGCACGACCTCGTGGAACTGCTCCAGAAGTGCTTTTCTCAATTACATCCGAGTCCACCAGTGCGTCATAAATTGAATCAAATACGTCGCTATATTTTTCGTATAGCGCGAGCGCCATTTTCTTTTCCTCATCGGTGATTGCCATTTTGACTCCTTTCTGTCGGATTTTCAGGTTCTTCACATATTGTAGAATGAAAGGTTTAGTTTTTTCATTCAGCGCCGGATACTCCAAGAGCGGGACGAGCAACTTGTCATGGAGTAATTGATAGTCAAGGCAGTGCCATCGCTCATCCCCAACCGTTTTTTGGGATGTCTCAGACAACACCGGCGTGACATAAACAAGCAAGCTTTGGTCTTGTGAATGAGTTTTTAGAAGCCAGTCCGCATATTTGCGTGACTGTTTTTCAGACGGCTTTGAATCAATCTTAAACTCAAAGAGAACATTGAGATTTTCGCCTGCACCAGATTTGCCGAGGAGTTTGTCGGTGTATTTAGCAGACAAGAACACATCGAATCTGCCAACACCCTGGACGCTTGTTTCACTCGAAACATTCTCGTTTGGGAAGACTGAAACTTCACCGAACTCAAGCACGGGGAGGCGATTTAGCAGTTTGGGCTTGGTTCTCGGTTTCAAAGTTCGCTCGTCTGACAGCAGCACCAGCAATCGCCGGAGCGCGTAGTCTGATAGGAGGTGCGTGCCGTTTGGGTCGAGCAGCCAACCCCAAAAGCAGGAATGCCACCGTTCGTAATGCGAACGACCAACAATTTTGAAAATGTTTGGCTCTCGAAGAATATTTTCGAAGCGCAAGAAGTCCGGCTCGGAAATCAAATGAACCAATCGCTCACAGAATGATTCTTTTCTTTTGGCGACTGGCATGGGCGCAGGGTATTCAATCCGGCATGGAGCTTCAACGTCATTCGCAACTGGCACCGCACAATGCGTGGGTGGAGTTGTTTTGTGGGTCGGCGGCAATGACACTGGCAAAGGAACCGGCGCAGATTGAGGTAATCAACGACATCAACGATCAGATCACAAATTTCTTCAAACAACTTCGAGAAAACAGCAACGAACTAATTCGTCAGATTGAACTCACTCCCTATTCACGTGCAGAATTTGAACTTTCACGCATTGATGACCCCGGTTTGACGCCAGTTGAGCGTGCTCGTCGTTTTTTCGTAGCTGCGATGATGGCGATTAACGGTTGTTTCGGTAGAATGCCGGGAGGTTTTTCATTTAGCAACTCCTATGCACGCGGCGGTATGGAAGCACGTGTGTGCCGGTGGAATGGAATGCCAGAGTATTTGCAATCCATTGTAGCACGACTACGAACCGTGCGGGTTGAAAAAAAAGATGCGCTAGATTTGTTTGAAGATTTTAGGGATCGCCCGGGAAGTCTGGTGTATTTTGACCCCCCTTATCTTGGCGAGCGCAGTCGTGGATATGACCACGATCAAACTTCCATTGGATTCCACGAGAAACTCATTACGGCAGCCTCAGGAGCGAAGTGCATGGTTTTTATCAGTGGCTATCAAAATGACCTTTACGATAAGCACCTGACCGCGCAAAGCGGATGGACGAGGCAATTGATTAAGGCTACGACCAAAGGAAACAACGGAAAATCTTTCGAGAGAGAGGAAGTTGTTTGGTTCAATCGTGTTTATCAGGATGCGCTGGCTTCTGGTCGTATCCCGCTTCACCTCTCGGAAAAAGAGAGACATAACAACAAGGTAAATCCGGAACGGTGAAATTATCTTGTTTTGCCTCCTCACCCCCCCTTGCTCCTCGATTGGCGAGGAGCAGGAGAATTTTAATTCCAAAAATCCTGTCCATTCAGCCTATTTTTCCGCTATAACCGCCCGTGCTCAAAACCATTTTCCAGCCGGTCCTGGCGTGGTATCTCGCCACGCTCAAAACCGCCGGTTACCCGGTCATCGTGCTGCTGATGACGATGGAAAGCTCCGTCCTGCCGATTCCCGCCGAAGCCATTATCCCGCCGGCGGCTTATCTGGCCTGGTTTGAAGGATTGAACATCTTCAACCTTCACGTCGTAGGATGGCCGGCGGAAATCGCTTTGGTCACCGCTGGTGCGCTGGGTTCGTGGCTCGGCGCCACCATCATGTATTGGCTGTCACGCGTGGCCGGCCGGCCGCTGCTCGTGCGTTACGGCCGGTATATTTTGATGCCGCCGGACAAAATCGAAAAAAGCGAGCGCTGGATGTCCCACTATGGCCCGATGGGCGTGTTCGTCGCGCGACTGCTGCCGGGGGCGCGACAACTTGTCGGCATTCCCGCCGGCGTCGCGCGGATGGATTACCTGAAATTTTCCATTTTCACGCTGCTGGGCGCGGCGACCTGGTGCTCGGTGCTTTGCTATGTGGGCGTCAAGGCAGGCCAGGACGAACAACTCATGCGCGGCGAGATGCGTCACGTTGCGCTCTGGCTCGGCGGCGCGGCACTCGTGCTGGGCGGACTTTACTATTTCTTCGTCCACCGGCACATGGCAATAAATCCAAAATCCAAAGTCCGAAGTCCAAAGTCAGAATAGAACCGCGGCGGTGTTCAGTATTGGAATATCAGTGTTCCATCTGGGTGCATTTGTGGCTAAATGCAATTTTTCTTTGCGCCTTCGCGTCTTTGCGCTGAAATTTGCTTGTGTCTGCGACTGAAACCATTCGCAAGAAAATCGGCACTTTGCCGCACAAGCCGGGCATCTATTTGATGAAGGACCGATTCGGCACGGTCATTTACGTCGGTAAAGCACGCGACCTGCGCAAACGCGTCAGCCAATATTTTCATCCATCGCGCCGGATGGGCTGGGACTTGAAGTTCAACGCCCTGGTCGAGGCGATTTGCGATTTTGATTTCCATGTCGTCCGCAGCGACCCGGAGGCGTATCTGCTTGAAGGCAAGCTCATCAAGGAATTCCATCCGCGCTACAACGTCAGTTTCCGCGACGACAAACGGTTCCTGATGCTCAAGGTGAACCTGAACGACCCGATTCCGAACTTCACCTTCACCCGGCTGAGGAAGGATGACGGCGCGCGTTACTTCGGGCCGTTCTCAAATTCGGGCGCGCTGCGCAACACCTTGGCGCTGGTGCGGCGGCAGTTCAATCTGCGCGGCTGCCGCGCGTTCACGCCGGACGCGGGCGATTACAGGCACTGCCTTTACGCGCATCTGAAATACTGCACCGCGCCGTGCATCAGCAACGTCACGCGCGAACAGTATCTGGAACAGGTGAGCGCCGCGTGCGATTTCCTCGAAGGTCAATGTGCCGAAATGAAGGACCAGCTCGAGGTCGAGATGAAAAAGGCCGCGCTGGCGCAGGATTACGAAAAGGCCGCCGATCTGCGCGACCTCATCCGCGACTTGAAGGAAACAACGAAGAAGGAACGGAGATTTGAGCGCGTGCCTTACACACTGCCTCTCGCCATCAACCCGGGAAACGATCTGGCCGAACTGGCAAAGGTGCTTGGCTTGCGCAAACCGCCGGAGCGAATCGAAGGTTTCGACATCTCGAACATCAGCGGCACGTTCGCCGTGGCGTCGCTGGTGAGTTTCAAACAGGGCCGGCCCGACCGCGCGAATTATCGCCGGTTCAAAATCAAAACCGTCGTCGGCCAGGACGATTTTGCCAGCATGGCGGAAGTGGTGAAGAGGCGGTACTCGCGGCTGCTAAATGAAGGTAGGGCTCGCTCTCCGAGCGAGCCGCAACGGCGCGCTAGGGACAGCGCGCCCTACCCCAATCTGCCGGACCTGATCTTGATTGATGGCGGCAAGGGACAACTTAACGCGGCATGCCAGGAGTTGAAGAAACTGGGTCTCGAAAAAATTCCCGTCATTGGGCTGGCGAAAGAGTTTGAGGAAATCTACCAGCTAGGCGAAAGCAAACCGTTGAGGCCCGGCTTGGACCATCCGGCGGTGAAATTATTGCAGCGCATCCGCGACGAATGTCATCGCGTGGCGAATTCCTACAACGCCCAACTGCGCATCAAGCGGATCTCGGAGAGCGTGCTGGACGAATTTCCCGGCATCGGTGAAGCTCGCAAGGCGGCGTTGCTGAAAAAATTCGGCTCGGTGCAACGGTTGAAAACCGCGACGCTGGAAGAGATTGCCGCTGTGCCCGGTTTTGGCGGCAAGGCGGCGGTGGAACTGAAGAAATTTCTGGAGGCGCGATCGGTGGTTTGATTCTAACGCAGGGACGCAGAGCAACGGGGACGCAGAGGAAATGTGGTGCCTTTGCGGCACCGCGCTAAAAAGATTCGTGTCAATTCGTGAAATCCGTGTCTTTATGTTCCCATGAACGTTCAAGTGGCCATTCTCTGCGACGCCGCGACCGACGATAACGGCAAGCTGAACCTCCTCGGCGCGTTCGACACGATTTACGCGCAGCAGTTGCCGGCCGTGCATCCGCAATGCGCGGTGGCGCTGCGCGTCACCTTCGCTGCCGGCGACGAGGGCCAGCGCAAGTTGGCGCTTAATTTCATCAACGCTGACGGCCACCCCGTCATGCCGGCCATGGAAATTCCGGTGGCCATTGCGTTGCCCGAAGACGTGTACTTCGTCACGCGCAACATCGTCGTGAACATCCAGCAATTGAAATTTGTCGAGGCGGGCTTGTATTCGGTGGACGTGCTGCTCGACGGCCAGTCGCTGGCGAGCATTCCGCTACAGGTCAAACTCATCCAGCGCGCAGCGGCGTGAAATACTGTGTAGGAGTCGAGGTAACGAGACTCGAATTTAGTCCCGATTTCACGCTGGAATAATCAGCGACTCCTCATGTCGTCTCCTGCAACAAAAACCACTTTGGGCTTTGAACTTTGAACCGGGGATTTAATAATCCGGTCATGGCAAACGAACCAATACTGCAACTTGAGTTAACCGGCATCAAAAAACTCCGCAGCGGCAAGGTCCGCGACATCTTCGACCTCGGCGATGCTCTATTGCTGGTCGCCAGCGACCGCATCTCCGCCTTCGACGTTATCATGCCCAACGGCATTCCGCGCAAAGGCGAAGTGCTCACGCAGATTTCGCATTTCTGGTTTGAGAAATTTGCGCCGCTCGTGCCGAACCATCTGCTGGCCAAATCGAATGATCCGTTGCCGAAGAATTTGCAGCCGTTCGCCGACAAACTGGCGCGCCGCTCGATGATCGTGAAAAAGGCCAAACCTTTGGCCATCGAATGCGTCGTGCGCGGCTACCTGTCCGGTTCCGGCTGGAAGGAATACAAGAAATCCCAGACCGTCTGTGGCATCAAGCTGCCTGCCGGTCTGACCGAATCCGCCGAACTGCCCGAACCAATTTTCACGCCGTCCACCAAGGCTGAAGTCGGCCACGACGAAAACATCTCATTCGAACAGGCGTGCAAAATTGCCGGCTCGGAACTCGCCATGCAAGCGCGCGATTTGAGCCTGAAGATTTATCGAGTGGGACGCGATTACGCCCGACAACGCGGCATCATTATCGCCGACACCAAGTTCGAGTTCGGCCTGGAGCGTAGCGGCGACGCCTCGTCGCCGACCGGCGGGAAACTGATTTTAATTGACGAGGTGATGACGCCGGATTCCTCCCGCTTCTGGCCCGCCGACCAGTATCAGCCCGGGCGCGGCCAGCCGAGCTTCGACAAACAATTTGTCCGCGATTACCTCGAAACGCTCGATTGGAACAAAACCCCACCCGGCCCGATGCTCCCGCCCGACGTCGTCGCCAAAACCAGCGCGAAATATCTGGAGGCGTATGAGAAGCTGACGGGGAAGAAACTTTGAACTGCATGGCAGCCGTGAATCAATTTGAAAGAGCCTTCCGAGCTTGGCCGATTCTCGCCGAGGTGGCACGAAATAGACGGAGGATTAAATATGGTGACTTGGCAAAGGAATTAAGAATTCACCATCGGCCGGTGAGGTTTGTGTTGGGGGAAATTCAAGACTATTGCCTGCACGAAAAGCTTCCACCTTTAACCATTTTGGTCGAAAATAAGAAGGGAGTGGTCGGCCGTGGATTCACTGCATGGGATGCTGATGATGTAGATGCAGGATTGCAGAAGGTCCAAAACTTTGACTGGAACGGAATCCCAAATCCGTTTGAGTTTGCATCTGATGGCGCAACACCGATGGAAATCGCCTCTGCTTTAGCCAAACGAACTGTTACCTCGAAAGATGTTTACTCAAAAGTTCGAGTCAGAGGCATGGGGCAAATAATTTTTAGAGAGACATTATTGCAAGTCTATGGTGGCCGCTGTGCGTTCTCCGGTTACAAGGCAAAATCACTCCTTCAAGCAGCGCATATTTTAGCGTGGTCACAGTGCAAAGCCGAAAATCGACTTGAACCTTCAAACGGAATATTGCTTTCAGTTCTTCATCACCGTTTGTTCGACCTTGATTGGGTCAGAATTGACGAAAGCTATCACATCCAAGTTAATCGGGAATTGCTTGAGAAGGAATCCCTCGGCAAAGAAGAGTTAGCATTGCTCGCTGGTCTGGATGGAAGAGCAATGGCTTTGCCAACTGATAGCGCGAACTGGCCGTCGAAGCACTTGATAGCGGAGCGGTATAAAAAGAAACGCGAATAAACGGCTGTATTTCGTTATTTTGCCGGTCTGCGACCGCTCGTCGAAGATTTTCTGCAACACCTGCGCCACGAGCGCTGCGAAATTTGGGTTCGCAATTGGCGGGATAGAATGTAGATTCATTGCATGAGCGTGGAACAGTTGGAATCCGCCATCAAAGCCCTGCCTCCAGAGGAGCGCAGGCGGTTCGCTGGCTGGTTTGACGATCACCGGCATGAATTAATCCAACGCAAGGAAGTCGAAGCCGCACAACAACAGGAAGTCCTGCTCCGGCTCAACGAAACCGACACCCAGCCGGACGCCCTTGAGTCGTTCGAGGAAGCCGATGTGGACCGGATGATCAGCGACGCCGCTCATGCTCACACTAAAAAGGCATCGGCTCGTCGGGGCTGATTTTCGATCTGCTTTCGACTGGTATGAAAGCCAGCGCCCGGGTCTGGGACTGGAATTCGCCGAGGATTTCCGCCGTGCCTACTATCGCCTCCGACAGGGCCCGTTGCTTTGTTCGGTTCGCTTTACCAGCGTGCGCCGATTGAATCTGGACCGTTTTCCCTATGGCATTTTTTACGTTGTGATGCGGGAGGAAATTCTCGTGCTGGCCGTTTTGCACGCAAGCCGCGATACCGAGGAAATGCTGGCAGACCGGCGGCGGACTTTCAACAGAGCTTGAACCGTGCAAACGCTCGTCGAAGATTTCCTGCAATACCTGCGCCACGAGCGCGGGCAGTCGGATAATACGGCTAAAACCTACGCGGCGTTGCTCGGCAAGTTCACCGCGTGGGCCGCGAAACAAAACCTGACGGACTGGAAACAGGTTGAATTGAAGCATCTCATGGCATTTCTCCAATACGAGCGCGAACGGAATTTGTTGCCGGTGGGGCGAGCGTCCTCGCGCCTTCGCGGCGACGAAGCCGCTACGGCGGCGCAGGCGCGAGCCCGACTCGGCGTGCCCAAGCAAAGCGGCGACGGCTCGTCAGCAGCCTCGCCCCACCAAAATTCACCACGCCGCCTGAGCAGCGAGAGCGTCTATCTCGAAATCGCCGCGTTGCGAGCACTTTACCGCTTCGCCGAAAACGAAAAATTGTTGCCCGCCAATGTTGCCGAAAATCTCTCACTGCCGCGCCGTTGGAAACGCTTGCCGAAAGCGCTGACGAACGACGAAATCACGAAACTGCTCGCTCCCGAATTGCCCGAAACGCCCGAAAGATTGTGCGACCAGGCAATTCTGGAACTGGCCTACGCCTCCGGTCTGCGTTTGTCCGAGTTAAAAAACCTGAGGCTGGAGCAGCTTCATCTCGATGCCGGCTTCATCAATGTCATCGGCAAGGGCAACAAAGAGCGCGTCGTCCCGGTCGGGAGAAAAGCCGTGAAAGCGTTGAATCGTTTCATTCAAGGAGAACGGCCAAAACTCGTCACGCCAAAATCACCGGCGAATGTCTTTTTGACCAAACGCGGCACGCCGTTCGCGTCGGTGACGTTGTGGTTGCGAATCAAGCGGCGGGTGCACCGCGCCGGGGTTTCACGCAACATCACGCCGCACATGTTGCGGCACAGTTTTGCCACGCATCTGCTGGAGCACGGAGCGGATTTACGGGTGATTCAGGAATTGCTCGGCCACGCGAACATCAGCACGACGGAGGTTTACACGCACGTTACGGGAAATCGGCTGCGGGAGATTCACCGAAAATTTCACCCACGAGCCTGACCTATTGGCCGGAAGGATATCTTGAAAGAGATTAAGCTCCGTTGTCGCCGATGGCTTCGACCGGGCAGCCTTCCTTGGCTTCCTTGCAGCGCGCTTCCTCTTCAGGCGAGGCCGGTTGTTTGTAAACGAATGAGTAGCCGCCGTCGTCGTTGCGTTTGAAATTGTCTGGCGCCGTCTCGCGGCACAAGTCGCAGTCAATGCACTGGTTGTCCACGTAGTATTTGCCCGGGACGTTTTCGGGATATTTATTTGCCGCGTCTGCCATAAATTCGTTCGCTTAATATGGTCGCCGTGGCACACGCTGGCAAGCCCCATTTGCCATTAGAATTCCCTCCGGCCGATTAAAAACTTTTAATTGCACCGCGCAAGTGTATGCTTTTCGCGTGCAACGAGGGAACGTTCGCAGAACGAAAATCATTTCCACGCTCGGTCCGGCCACGGACTCGGCGGAAATGATCGGGAAGCTCATTGACGCCGGCGTCAACATCTTCCGCCTCAACATGTCACACGCGCCGCACGATTGGGTGCGCCGCGTCGTTCAGGACATCCGCTCCGCTGCCGCTGCGCGCCGGCAGTTCATCGGCATCATGATGGACACGCAAGGCCCGGCGATTCGCACGGGCGACCTTGGCGTGCCGCTCGATTTGCAGCCCGGCCAGAAATTCACCCTCACCGTCCGCGGCGAACGCGATCTGGAGGAACACTCGGTGGACGTGAATTACGAGAATTTTGTCAACGACATCAACGTCGGCGACGTCGTGCTCGTTGACAACGGCGCGATTGAAATGAAGGTCCTTGCCAAGTCCGGCAACAAGGTCGAGTGCGAGGTGCTCACCGCCGGCACGCTCGGCAGCCGGCGCCATATCAACCTGCCCGGCGTCAAGGTCAGCCTGCCCGCACTCACGGCCAAGGACATCAAGGACGTGAAGCTCGGCCTGGAAGTCGGAGTGGACTTTGTCGCCTTGTCATTCGTCCGCGAAGCCCACGATTTGTTACAGCTCAAGGAACTGTTCGAGGACGGTAAACCGCAACCGATTGTCATCGCCAAAATCGAAGACCAACAGGCCTTGGTCAATTTGGATTCCATTGTCCGGGAAGCTGACGCCATCATGGTCGCGCGCGGCGACCTGGGCATTGAAATCCCCTACGAAGAACTGCCCATCGTCCAGCGCCGCATCGTCAAGACGTGTTTGCGCCACGGCAAACCCGTCATCGTCGCCACACACATGCTCGAGAGCATGATCGAATCGCCCATGCCCACCCGCGCCGAGGTAACCGACGTGGCCAACGCCGTTTACGAGGAGGCCGACGCCATCATGTTGAGCGGCGAGACGACCGTCGGCAAATATCCGCTCAAGTGCATCGAGGTTTTTGACCGCATCGCGAAACGCATCGAGCGCAGCGGCAATGCGCAATTTCACGATGCGGCGGAATTGACGAGTGCGCGCGAAAAACTCGTCAAAAGCGCCGTCGTCATGGCCAACGAATTGAAGGCCGACGCCTTGCTCGCGTTTACGCGCCACGGCCACATGGCGCGCTATGCCGCCTGGATGCGCCCGCGCTATTCGCCGATCTACGGGCTGTGCGACAATGAACAATGCGCCAACGGACTGACGTTATGCTGGGGTGTCATGCCATTCGTGGTGGAGTTTGATTTCATCAATCCGCAGAACACCATCGAGATGGCCCTGAAAAAAATGGTCGAACAAGGCCGGTTGCAACGGGGCGCGACCGTTGTCATCATCGGCGCCATTTCCGTCGGCACCGAAGTCGTGGACGCCGTGCAGATGCGGGTGGTGTGATTTAATTTCGGCTGCTGTCGCACGGAGGTTCGTACTGGCAGCGATTGCCGTTGCTTTTTCCTTGGTTTGGCGACACTTGACAGATCACGGCAAGTGGGTCGAGGTTAAGTCATGAAAAGGGAGCGAACATTATTTTTGATTGTCCTGTTTGCCGCGTGTCAGTCTGTTGCCCAGCAACAGACCAACCCTCGACCCGTCTCAAAGATCAGCGCCGCATCCGCATCACAGACCAACAGTCCCTCCGCCTCCACGACCTTCACAGCCCCGAAGCCGAAATTCCATTGGCTGGGTCCGCCCGAACCAGTGCAACCACAAAAAAGACTGCAGTTGATTGAGGGTTTGGATCCGCGCGCGTGGACCACAGTGGTGGAAACTCGCTCAAGCAAATCTGCTTTTCCGAGTGGCGAAACCCACGAAGCCGGGTTGTGTTTGTTGTGGTGGGGTAGCGAACCGCGGACTCAATGAGTTTCAAACGGCGCGGCACCGGCGAAGCGGAGGGCGAGATTACATTTTCAGTGCCTTCGCCGCCTCGGTGGCGAGGTTGAGCACCACGCTCGGAAACAGACCGATCCAGAACATGCCCGCAATGCAGACGCAGGCGGTAAATTTAACCGGCGCGGACAGCTGAATCGGTGATAAATCCGACGCGTTTTTGCTCCAGTAAATCGCGCGTATCACACCGAAGTAGTAGTAAAGAGAAATTACCACGCCGACGAGCGCCGTGAACGCGAGGCAATAGTAACCGTGATTCACCGCACCCTGCTGGATGACGGCCTTCAGCAGCAAAAATTTTCCAAAGAAACCAGCCATCGGCGGGATGCCCGCCAGCGACACCATCGCCAATGTCATTGTCCCGGCCAGCAGCGGCGAGCGTTGATTCAAACCTGCCAGGGCCGAAATGTCCTCGTTATCCAAATGCCGCATCACGACGCAAATGACCAGAAACGCCGCTACAACCGTGAATAAATAACCAGCCAGATAATACAGTACCGCCGCTTCTCCGGTGACGCTCAACGCCGCGACACCCAAGAGCAGATAGCCGGCATGAGAAATACCCGAATACCCGAGCAGCCGCTTCAAATTGCGCTGCGGCAGCGCGCAGAGGTTGCCGTAAAGAATCGTGATGCCCGAGATGATGATGAGCAGGTCGGCCCAATGCACACTCACGTTCGGCAACGCGGTGAATAGCACGCGCAACAGTAAAACGAATCCAGCGGCTTTGGAACCAACCGCCAGGAAAGCGGTGGTCGGCGTCGGGGCGCCCTGATACACATCCGGCACCCAAATCTGAAACGGAACGGCCGCGATTTTGAAGCCGATTCCGACCAGCACAAACAGGACGCCGAGAAGAAAGATTTTATTGGTCTCAAATTGCACGGCAACCGCCGCCAGTTCGTTGAAATTCAATTTTCCCGTTGTCCCCCAAACCAGCGCGATGCCGAACACCAGGAACGCGGACGATAAAGCACCGATAATCAGATATTTCACGCCCGCTTCGAGCGAAACCAGCCGGCCACGCTGGAAACTCGTCAGCACGTAAAACGTAACGGTAATCAATTCGATGGAAACAAAGAGCATCGCGAAGTCATTGGTGGATGCCGCGAACAACATACCCGACAACGCAAAGATAATCAGCGAGTAGTATTCGGTGATGCCTCCCGCAATGCGGTCGGAGAATTCCGCCGACATGAAGAGCACCAGCATCGCGGCGATAAGGAAAAATCGTTTGAAAAAGATTGCCAGCGAATCTTCGATGAACATGCCCTTGAAGGCCGTGCCGGTGGTGACAGAATCGCCCAAGTTCAGGAGCAACAGGGTTCCCAGTGCGGCGATGGCCATATAGGCCAGAAACCGGCGGCGTTCAGGCGCGATGCAGAAATCCGCCAGCATCAGCGCCACGCCGAGCACAATCACCCAGATTTCCAGACTCATCAAGGAAGCGTTCATCTTTGTTTTGTGGCAGCCGATGTGAGTCGGCTCTGATTCTCAGCAAGGGAAAAATGAGTGGACTCACGTCCGCTGCTACGCGGCGTAGCAAGCGCGCTTGTGCCAGATTCGGTTGTTGCCATTGCCACAATTCTTTGCGCGTCGGGTGTGATTTTCTCCGTCAGCAATCGCGGGAAAAAGCCGAACACAAACAGGCTGGCCAGCAGCAGCGCGTAAGGCAGCTTGCGCCAGAGACTCGAGGCGTCGGCCAGGCCCGCCCATTTGTCCGGCAGCGGCCCGTGCAAAACGTTGCGCATCGCCCGCATCATATAAACCGCGCCAATGATGAGCGCGCCCCAAACTGCCAAACCAGTCACTACCGGGAACACCGTCCACGAACCGAAGAAAACTGAAACTTCACCCCAGAAATTTGCAAACCCCGGCAGCCCGCAGCCCGCCAGCGCCGCCATGAGCAGTGCCGTACCAATGAACCGCAACTGCCGGCACAAGCCGCCGAGTTCGCTCATCCGGAGCGTGCCGGTCTTTTGGTAAATGTAACCGCTCAACCCGAACGTCAGGGCCGCGAGAAAACCGTGCGCCACCATGATGAATTCCGCGCCGGTCACACCAATGAGGTTGAGGCTCGCGATGCCGAGGAAAATGAAGCCCATGTGCGCCACGCTGGAATTGCCGATGAGCAAATTGAGGTCTTTCTGCCGCATCGCCACCCAGCCGATGTACAAAATGTTGCCAAGGCAGAGCCAGGCCAGGAATTGCATCCAGCCCTGCGCGGCCTGCGGGAGCAGCGGCAGCGCGATGCGAATCAGACCGTAGAGGCCGAACTTCTTGATCACGCCGGCGTGCAACATGGCGGTTGGCGACGGCGCGGAACCGTAACCCAGCGGCACCCAGGTGTGAAATGGCCAGAGCGAGACCAAAATGCCGAAACCAAACAGCAACAGCGGGAAAATGAAATTTTGCGAATGCGCCGACAACGGATGTTGCCGGATGTAATCCGTCAGCTTGGGAATATCGAATGTGTTCGCTCCGGCTTGCAGGTAGAGCGCGATCAACCCAATCAACGCGATGAGCGCGCCCAGGCTCAGGTACAGCGTAATCTGGAAGGTAGCGTAATTCTTCCGTTCGCCGCGGCCCCAGACGCCAATCATGATGAACGTCGGCACCAGCGCGAGTTCGTGCAGGAAATAAAAGAAGAACAAATCCAACGACGCAAACGCGCCGAGAATGCCGCCGCTCATCACCAGCAACAGAATGTAAAACTCCTTTTCGCGTTCCTTGATTTCCCACGAGCAGCACGCCGCCGCAAACGCGACGATGGCGCCCATTAGAATCAGCCCGACGTTCAGGCCGTCCACGCCTACGTGATAACTGATACCGAGCGCCGGCACCCACGGAATCTGCTGAACGAAGCGGTAGCCGTCTGCATTCACCGGCGCCCCGGGATATTGCACAAACATCATTACGGCGAGCACCGCCGAAATCAACGTGGCCAGAACGGCAATGGCGCGGATAATGACGCGGTAATTGCGCGGCACCAACACCAGCAACAGCGCCGCCACCAGCGGCCAGCCCAAAATGTAAGTTAAAATGGACATTCCAATTTAGCCTTCAAAAATTTTACTCAATTCTTCAGTGTGAATTAGGTCACCCTTCGATTCCAAATACTCCCAAAGGCGCTTCTCGCTAACCGATGCTTTGCCGAGTTTTGCCTTCAAGCCGTCGCTGTAATATTGCTCGGGAGAACCTTGTTTCAGCACAAACACATTATGCTTTTTAAATTCAGCACAGACCTTCTCAATCTCTGGATTGACCGCAGCGTTCGCCTTTACGCCAGCAAGAACATCATTGAGACTTGGATCGCCAGCCTGTGTCCAACCAATCATCTTCCTGAGATTATCCACGGTGTTTTCATCCAAATTCAGATCCTTCAGAAGGTGCTTTGTATCGTTCTTAAAAAGCGCGTCCAAGTCGAGAATCGCACCAATGTCTTGAAGACCGAGGAGGACGAAGAATTTTCGAGCCACCCGCACATTCGTGACGCCGCCGCTGAGTGCAGGAAGAAATTCGATGAGCTTTCCGGTTGCAGCGAAACCAAGCAAAGCATGGGCTTTTGGGAAAAACCCATCGTCATTCTTTCCCTCGATGATGACGATTTCATCAGCGAATAAAGCCGTTAAGTGCCGGCTGTATTTCAGATTGTTCTTGATGGACTCGTAATCCTTCTTGTCGAACTCGTCCTTCTGCTTTTGCGGTCCAAGAGCCTGCGAGCCTTTCTCGTTTCGGATGACTATACGCAAGCCGTGACATGAATCTACAGAAATCACAAATGGCGAATGGGTTGAAACTATCAACTGATAGTTTTTGGTGAGCAGCAGAATTGCCGAGACGAGTTTGGCCTGTGCTGACGGATGAAGATAAGCCTCAATTTCTTCGATGAGGAATATCGGCTTGGGCTTGTTTGACGCGCCCGTGGCTTTCCTCGCAAGGAGTTTGAGCATTGCAAAGAACGCTGTTCTTTGGAGGCCATGTCCTTTTTCAGGTATCTCGGATTCGTGATAACCATCGTTCAAGAAGATGCGCATCCCCTTTCCAACCATTTCTTCGTTAGGCAGGTCAAATTGCACGCGGGATTTACTGCTGGAAAACTCTCCCATGAATTCCGAGTCGAATTCTTTCTCAAATTCAACCAATTCTTTTGCTCGAATCTTTTCGTCTCCGTGCAAATACTTGTCAACTGATTCAAAGCCATCTTTGACTTTGCCAGCCAAGGAGGTGAAGAAGACCTGCAGGACTTCTTTCTTAATTTTAGCCAATGCAGTTGTAGATTTATCCGCCAACTCATCCGCTGTATCGGCAGTCGCAGGAACAAAAATGGTCTCAGGAAAAATCTTCGCAAGGTTTGTTGAAATTCCCGTGACGTTTTCCGCTGCGCTGGTTTTCTGGTTGTAAAGAGTCCGCTCTGCTTTGCCATCCGTGCCGATAGCCACGCGTAGCGCGAGTAAGCCATTAACCATCAGCTCGGCGACAGCCTTTTGGTGTCTGCTTTCCTTAAGTAAAGGCAAAAATGCCTCGCAGCCAGTGAAGTAACCGATAATCTCGATCTGGCTTTTTTTGTCATTCGCCATCTGGTCGAAGTTTTTATACGTCTTGTCCCACGACAGCAGAATATCAATCGCCTTAAGGTAATTGGATTTGCCAACATTGTTCCGACCAATGAAGAAGGTATAAGCCGAAAGCGACACGTCGTCTTCCTTAACGGAGCGAAAATTTCGGATTATAATTCGTTCGAGTGACATAGTTTTATTTCACCAAAACGAAATACATCACCACCGCCACGCCCAGCACGAACAGGAAGGCGTAAGTCTGAAGATTGCCGGTCTGCACCAGCCGCAGCGCGCGCCCGGTCAGGTCCGTCCCGCCGCGCACCAGTCCGATGCACAAGCCGTCAACAATCCAGCGGTCAATCCAATCCATCACCGCCGCGATGAAATCATGCAGGCGGATGAAGGTAGCTTCATAAAGTTCGTCGAAATAAAATTTATTTTTCATCGCGGTCGCCAACGGACCGAGCATCGCCGGCAAGGGATCTTTTTCGGCTTTGGCGTAAAGTGATAACGCGGCAAAGAAACCAATCACCACCAAAGCCAATCCGAGGAACGCTCCCATAGGCGCCACCATGAACGGCTTAAAAATTGCCGCGGCAAAACCTGCGGATTTTTCAGCTTCACCGGTAAACATGTGGTGGTAAACGCCCTCGATGCCGATGTAGCCGCCGATGACGCTGAACACAGCGAGCACGACCAGCGGCAGCGTCATGACCGCCGGCGATTCATGCGCGTGTGAAGCGATTTCGGATTTTTCCTTGCCGAAGAAAACGACGAAGAACAACCGGAAGATGTAAAACGTCGTCAGCCCGGCCACTAATGCGCCGTCGGCGAACAGAATGTAATTATGCTGCGTGAGGGCTTGCGTGAGAATGCTGTCCTTGCTGAAAAAACCACTGAACGGCCACATGCCGGAGAGCGCAAGCGCGCCGGCGAGAAAGGTCCAGAACGTCACCGGCATTTTCTTTCGCAGGTCGCCCATTTTCCAAATGTTCTGCTCGTGATGCAACGCGACGATGACCGAGCCGGCGCTCAAGAACAGCAGCGCTTTGAAAAAGGCATGCGTGGTCAAGTGGAACATCGCGGCGGTCGGACCGGAAAGCCCGACGGCCATAACCATGTAACCCAGTTGTGAAAGCGTCGAGTATGCGATAATGCGTTTGATGTCGTCCTGTTGCATGGCGATGAGCGCGGCGAGCAACGAGGTGAATCCGCCGATGTAGGCGATGACGTGGAGCGCGGGGGCGTTGAGCAGGAACAAAATCCGGCAAAGCATGTACACACCGGCGGCAACCATCGTCGCGGCATGGATCAGGGCGCTGACCGGAGTCGGGCCTTCCATGGCGTCCGGCAACCACACGTGCAGCGGAAATTGCGCGGATTTGCCGACAGCGCCGCAAAAGACCAACAGTCCCGCGACCGTCGCGGCGGTTCCGAGCGCAACGGAATTCTGCGTCAGGTGACCTTGCAACACGGAAAAATTCAGCGAGCCAAGAATTCCCCAGACCATTAAGATACCGAGCAGAAATCCAAAATCCCCAAGGCGATTGGTGATGAATGCTTTTTTCGCTGCGTCGCCGGCGCTGGGTTTTTCAAACCAAAACCCGATGAGCAGATAGCTGGAAACACCGACCAGTTCCCAGAAAATGAACATCTCGATGAAATTGTTCGCCAGCACGATGCCGAGCATTGAAAACGTGAACAGGCTCAACTCGGCGAAGAAGCGCGAAAACCCGCTGTCTTCATGCATGTAGCCGACGGAATAAATGTGGATCGCGCCACCGACTCCGGTGACAACGAACAACATCATCAGGCTCAACGCATCGAGTTTCAGTCCGAAATCCACATGCAGAGTACCGATGGTCAGCCAGTTAGCGATGAGTTCGCTTTGTGCCGGATGCCAGCCGTTGGTGCTGATAAAAATGATTGAAAGGATGAAACCGGTTACCACTGCGCCGATGGACAACAGCGCGCTCACGCTGCGATAGCGCAACGTGAACAGCGTGATGCAACCCGCCGCGAGCAGCGGCAGGAACAAAATCAACCAGGGCAGAATTTCGTATTTCATCAACTGGTCTGGGAACATTCAACATTCAACATCGAACCCACAACATTCAATGCCGCCACGCGCCGAAAATTCAGCGTTGGACATTGAATGTTGAGTTTCTTCATCTCTTCAAAGCTTCATGCTCGTCAGGTCTTCGACATGCGCGGATTGGCGTTTGCGGTAGAGAGCGACAATGAGCGCCAAGCCCACCGCCACTTCCGCCGCCGCCACGGTGATGATGAAGAAGACCATGATCTGACCGTTCAAATTGTTGTTAAAACGTGAAAACGAGACGAACGCGAGATTGGCCGCGTTGAGCATCAACTCCAGCGACATGTAAATTACCAGCAGATTGCGTCGCATGATGACGCCCAGCAGTCCAAGCGCAAACAGCAAAAAGCTTACGACCAAATAATGTTCCAATCCCACATGCATGTTATTTCAAGTCCTTCTTGCTCAATAAAATCACGCCGACCATCGCCACCAGGAGCAACACAGACACGACTTCAAAAGGCAGCACGTATTGCGTGAACAGGAGCTGGCCCAGCGCGGTGGTGCTGCCTTCGACGTGCGGTGCGGGCAGATTCGCGCCCGGTCGCGCCGCTCCCAACGCCTTCAAGGAAATGATCACAATGGCGCCGACGGAGATCAGCCCCGCGATGACGCCAAAGAGCTTGATTTTACGCCGCTGTTCCTCCTTCAAATCGAGCAACATGATAACAAAGAGAAACAGGACGATGACCGCGCCGGCATAGACGATGATCTGCACCGCCGCGAGGAAGAACGCGTGCAACAGCACGAACAGGCCGGCCATCGAAATGATGGTCAGCACCAGAAACATCGCGCTGGTGACCGGGTTGCGGCTGAACGGATTGGCGACGACGAGCACGCCGCACAACAGCGTAAGCGCCGCGAAGACATAGAATAAAATGTCAGGCAGTCCCATTTTTTACCGAGTCAGACCTTCACCGGAAAATTCTCCTGCTCCTTCGCTTCTTCCAGTTTGTGTTTCCACTTCTGGATGCCGGGATGAACACCGCCGAGCGCGAGCAGTTTTTCCTTGTCGTAAATCATTTCCTCGCGGGACAGGCCGGTGAGCGAGTAATCCTTTTGCAGAAAAATCGCCTCCTCCGGGCAGACTTCTTGGCAAAGGCCGCAAAAGATGCAGCGGAGCATGTTGATCTCGAATTCTTGCGGCATTTTTTCCGCGTTCGGCCGGTCAGCCAACTGGCCCGCCGGGCCGGGCGGGATGATTTTGATGGCCTTGGGCGGACAGACAAATTCGCAAAGCTGGCAGGAGACGCACTTGGTGTTGCCGTCCTGGTCGCGCACCAGATATGGCGCGCCACGATAGTCCGGCGGCACGGCCCATTTCTGCTCGGGGTATTCCATCGTGACGGTCTTGCCGCCGAACAACGAGCGGAGGGCGTGCCGGATCGTGACTTTGAATCCGCCGGCAATGGCCGGCAGATAAAGCTTTTCCCAAAACGTCAACGGTTTGCGATTAACGATCATTTGACAATCATCCACAGCACCACGGCCGTGACCAAAATATTCACCAGCGCCAGCGGCACAAACCGCCGCCAGCCCAAGTCCATCAACTGGTCATACCGGAAACGCGGAAACATCCAGCGCACCCAGATGAACAACACCACAAACAAAAGCATCTTCACCAGGAAAACCAGGATCTGCGCGATCCCCATCCCCAGGCTCGCCGCCGGATGGTTCAGCCCCCAGAACGGCAGCGTCCAGCCGCCAAAAAACAGCGTCACCATCATCGCCGCCGAGGCAATCATATTGGAATATTCACCGAGAAAAAACAGCGCGAATTTCATCGAGCTGTATTCGGTGTGATACCCGCCGACCAGCTCGGTTTCCGCCTCGGGCAAATCGAAGGGCAGCCGGTTGGTTTCCGCAAACGACGCAACCAAAAAGATGATGAAGGATAGTGGCGCATAAATCACCAGCCAGCCGTGTTGCGTTTGCCAGCCGATGATCTGGCTCAGATTCAAATCGCCCACGATGAGAAAGAGCGGAATCACCGACATGCCCATCGAAATCTCGTACGAAATCATCTGCGCGGACGATCGGATGCCGCCCAGGAACGGATATTTCGAATTCGCCGCGTAGCCCGCCAGCACGATGCCGTACACGCCCAGCGATACGATGCCGAACGTGTAAAGAATGCCCACGTTCAGGTCCGCGATGACCATTTGCTGATGGCCCAGTTGCGAGCCGAACGGAATCACGGCAATCACCAGAATTGAGGGAATTACCGCAATCGCCGGCGCCAGCCAGAAATACACTTTGCGCACGCCCGCCGGCGTAAAATCCTCCTTGAGCAAAAATTTCAATCCGTCGGCCAGCGGTTGGAAAAGGCCAAGCCGGGTCATAAACGGTCCGAGGCCGGGAATGGCTTTGATGAACGGCGGCGCGGCGCGGTTCGGCCCGACGCGGTCCTGAATCCACGCGGAGATTTTGCGCTCAGCCAAAACCGCGTAAGCCACCATGGTTTCCACAACGGCAAACACAATGATAATCTTGACCACGCTAAAGATGATGAAATTCCAGTCCATTTTTAGATTGGCACCGTTACGCCCGTGTCGCCGAGACCCGCCCATGTCAAACCATTGAACGCAGGCACTTCCTTCGCCATTTCATTGAACAAAACTTCAATCGTCAGAAAACCGTCCTGGCCGGTGACGTTGTAAACCAAATCGTGCAAAAATTCCCACTCGGGCCACGCATCGCCAGGCGCTTCAACGGCCTTCATGAATTTCTGGACGCGGCCTTTGACGTTCGTGAACGTGCCGCGTTTTTCGACATGCGCGCAGCCGGGCAAAAGGTAATGCGCCAGCTTTGTCGTCTCGTTCGGCAGAATGTCGCTGACGATAAGCGTGTCCAGCTTGCCGAGCAGTTCGGCCTCAATGCCGTTCTTGGTCACGTCCTCGCCGAAAACAATCAACGTTTTGACCTTGCCGACTTTGATGCTGTCCGCAATGACCATCATTTTGATGCCGGCGCTGGCCTGACAAATGCCGGTCAGCCTGGCGCCGGTCTTGTTTGGCGTCCGATCCATGTTCAGCAACAGCTTGTCGCCTTCGCCGAAATGCCCGATGGAATCCGTGAGCGCGCCAAATTTGTCCGCCAGTTTTTTGAGCAGCCAGAGTTCCTCATTCGTCTGCCGGGAGGAGGCGACGATGGCCACCGAACCATGCCGCGCCTTTTTTAGTTTATCCGCAATTTCACTGAGCACCGCCGGCCAGGTCGTTTTCTGGCCGCGAATCAAAACATCTTTCAACCGGTCTTCGCGATGGATCCATTTGTAATTCAGCCTTCCGTGGTCGCACATCCACGGGCCATTTACGGCGTCATTTTCGCGCGGTGTGTAGCGGTAAACCTTTTCTTCGCGTGAGCCGACGATGACGTTGCAACCGGTCGCGCAGCTCGTGCAAAGGCTCTTGGTTTCCTTGAGAAACCAGACGCGCATCTGGAACCGGAAATCCTTCGACGTGAGCGCCCCGACGGGACAGATGTCCACCGTATTTAGCGTGTAATTGTTGTCGAACACCTTGCCGGGATAGGCGGTGAGTGTGTTGTAACTGCCGCGATTGACGATGCCCAGCGCGTCGTCGCCGGCAATGTCCTTGGTAAATCGGATGCAACGTGTGCACAGGATGCAGCGTTCGTCATCGAGCACGATGCGCGGACCGAGGTCAACAGCCTTGGGTTTGTGGACTTTCGGTTCCACAAATCGGCTCGCGCTCTGGCCGTAGTCCACGGAGTATTCCTGCAATTTACATTCGCCGGCCTGGTCACAAATCGGGCAATCGAGCGGGTGATTGATAAGCAGAAATTCCAGCACGCCCTCACGCATTTGCTTTACGCCGGGCGTATTCGTATAGATTTCCATGCCGGGCGAAATCGGCGTGGCGCAGGCGATGGCCGGACGCGGCGACTTTGCAATTTTCGTCGAGCCGTCGGGATTCACAATCGGCTTGCGGTCCGGGCCGAGCGCAGGCGTGCCAAATTCAACGAGACACATGCGGCAATTGCCCGCAACCGGCAGCTTGGGATGATAGCAATAATGCGGCACCTCCGTCTTTGCCAGCTCGCATGCCTGAATCATCGTAGTCGGGATTGGCTTGCCGGAAATCGGATCGGGCATCGTTTTCGGCACCTCGATCTCGCGCCCGTCCACCTTCACCTTGATTTTTTCAATCGCAGGCGCGGCAGGCTTCGTTTCAGTTGTGGCTGCTGTTGACATGGCAATTAATGCGCAGTCGCCAATTCATGCCGTTCCGGCGGCGTAGTTTTTGCCGGCTCGACCTTTTCCTTCGCACGGCGTTCTTCATCAGCCTTGCCTTTGGCGACAAATTCATCCTTAAACTTGGCGACAAAACTTTGCACCGGCCACGAGCAGGCCTCGCCAAAGGCGCAAATCGTCCGGCCGCCGGGAATGTTGTCGGCAATTTTAATCAGGTAATCCGCATCCTGGGCGCGGCCTTCGCCGTGCGTCAGGCGTTGCAGCGCCTTGTTCATCCAGAGCGAGCCTTCGCGGCAGGGCGTGCATTGGCCGCAGCTTTCATGCGCGTAAAATTCGGAAATGTTTGCCAGCGCCTCGACAATGTCCACGCTGTCATCCATTACGATGATCGCGCTGGAACCGCTCATGGAGCCAGCGGCGATGAGCGAATCGAAGTCGTAGGGCAAATCCAGCATGTCCACTTCCTGCTCGGCCATTTGCCCATCCGCGCCTTTTTTCTTTAATTTGAATTTTTCGCCGGCTTTGAAAACCTTTGCGGACGAACCGCCAGGAATGACTGCCTTCAGCTTGCGCCCGTCACGCAGACCGCCGCCAAAAGCCGGACCGTTGATGAGTTCGCCGATCGTCACTTTGCCGGTTTCGATTTCGTAGTAACCCGGTTTTTTGACGTGGCCGCTGAGGCTGACGATGCGTGTGCCGGTGTTGTTCGGCGTGCCGAGTTTGGCATATTCCGCGCCGCCCATCGCGACAATGTGCTTCACGTCGCACAACGTCTCGACGTTGTTGACAATGGTCGGACACATGTAAAGGCCGAGGATCGCCGGAAAATACGGCGGCTTGATGCGTGGATACGGCCGCTTGCCTTCGAGCGATTCGATGAGGCCGGTTTCCTCGCCGCAAATGTAAGCGCCCGCACCGCGATGGACGTAAATCTCCAGATCGTAGCCGCTGCCCAGGATGTTTTTGCCGAGGAAATTCTTCGCGCGGGCCTCGGCCAATGCCTTCTTCAACAGCTTTGCGCCGTCGGGCATTTCACCGCGAATATAGATGTAGGCCAGATGCACATCGTTGGCGAAGCAGGAGATGATGGTGCCTTCGAGCAACTGGTGCGGATCTTTGTAAATGATTTGCCGGTCCTTGAACGTACCCGGCTCGGATTCATCGGCGTTGCAAACGAGATAAATCGGCTTGCCGCTTTTGCGGTCAACGAAACTCCACTTCAAGCCGCACGAAAAACCCGCGCCGCCGCGGCCGCGCAAACCGGAAGTCATGACTTCCTGGCGGATTTGTTCCTGGGGCGACTTTTTCTTGCCATCCGGCAAATCCTTCGCCGGCATAGCCAGCGCCTTTTTGAGCACTTCATAACCGCCGTGACGCAAATAGCATTCGATGTCGGGCGTGTAGCCAGGTTCGTCGGCATATTTCAAAACCAGTTTGTATTCTTGTGGCATATCAGCAGCTTGACTCCTCAACCGAAAGATTTACGCTGTTCACTGCTCCGGCCTGCCCGATGGTGTAACGGTAGCACAGCAGACTCTGGATCTGTTTGTCATGGTTCAAATCCATGTCGGGCAGCCAATGGCCATTTACGATTACAGATTTACGATTTACGATTTTCACCTGGTCTTCTTTCGTAAACGAAGTGTTTCGCCGATGTAAAAAATGTGCGCTTCGTCTTTTGGCCGCCTTACAGCCATTTTGCTCCGGCGGATAGATTCCAACGGCATTACCGGGACCATCAAGCCATGAAAGCTTAATTTCCGCGCTTTGCGAAACTCGGCCGCGAAACTTTTCAGCCCGGTAACTTCAAAAATAAAATTCACCAGCATTCCGTCGCTCAATTCCACGACCGTATTGCGGACCATCTTCGCACCCAACCACAAAGCCAGATTGACCGGCTTCATATATTGGCGAGCAGGCAAATCCAGCCAAAGGTCCACATCATGCGTGACCACCGGAACGCCTTGTAGAAGTGCTGCTGACATGCCAATCAATTGGAAACGAATTTTTTCAGCGCTGAACGTCCCCATAAGCCGAACGAGCGGAGAAACGTTTCGTTCATTTGCCAGCGTTCGTCCGGCGTGGCCGCCAGACTGCGCGCGTACAGGATTTTTTCGTGTTCGTCCAGCCCACGCGCGCGCTTTATTTTTTGATAAACCTTTGGCCAATCTTTGAGGCTTGTTTTCATGTTTTCGTTTTCGGGTCATGCGCCAGTCTATCGGCAACCCGCTACAATTTCATCCGCTTTCTGGCGGCTGACGCCTTCGTAAAAGGCGTCGTTGCACATCATCACCGGCGCCGTGCCGCAACTGGCGAGACATTCGACGAATTCGACCGTGAACTTTCCGTCTTTCGTCGTTTGCGGGCCGTGCGCGTGCGCGTCCAGCCCCAGCTTCTCGCAAAAATGCTGGTGCAGTTCATACGCGCCGCCCAGCGCGCAGCTCAACGTCCGGCAGACCTTGATTTGATACTTGCCCATCGGCTTCTGCCGGAACATCGGGTAAAACGTGACCAGCTCATAGACGTTGATGGGCTGCAAATCCAATTTCTTTGCCGTCCACTCAACCGCTTCCTGCGAAATCCAGCCGAACTGCTCCTGAATCGCGTGCAGCACCATGAGCGACGCGCTGCGCTTTTCGGGATAATGCGTGACCAGTTCGTCCACCTCGGCTTCCAGGGCGGCGGACACGGCGAAACCGCCTTGGAGTTGGAGCGAATTGGGAATGGGTTCGGTGTGCAAGGCGTTCATCGGTCGCATTCCCCCATCACAAAATCGAGCGATCCCAGAATAGCCACCGTGTCGCTGATAAGGCAGCCGGGGAAAATTTTGGAAATGATGCTCAGGTTCACAAAACTGGGCGAACGAATCTTCATCCGGTATGGTGTGCCGCCACCTTTGCTGTAAATGTAAAAGCCCAGTTCGCCTTTGGGATTTTCGTGGCCGAAATAAACTTCGCCGGGCGGGCAATTCACGCCTTCGGTGACGAGCATGAATTGATGAATCAATTCCTCCATCTTCGTCATCACCTTTTGCTTTGGCGGCAAAACGACCTTGCCATTGGTCACGTTAACCGGCTCTTGGGTCTTGTTTTCAGCGCCACCGGGAATCTTTTTGATGCACTGCTGCAAGATGCGGACGCTCTGGCGCATTTCCTCCATGCGGACGAGATAACGGTCGTAGCAATCGCCGACCGAGCCAACAGGAACATCAAACTCCAAATCATTGTAGCACAAATATGGCTGCGTCTTGCGCAAATCCCATTCGATGCCGCTGCCGCGCAGGTTCGGACCGCTTAAACCGTAATCGATGGCGTCCGCCTTGGAGATCACAGCCAGATTCCGGACACGATCCACCCAGATGCGGTTGCGGGTGAGCAATACCTCGAGTTCGTTCAGCGCGGGGATAAACTCGACGCAGAATTTCCGGCATTGATCCAGCCAGGTCGGCGGCAGGTCGCGCATCACGCCGCCGATGCGCGTGTAGCTCGTTGTGAAACGTGCGCCGCTGACCGCTTCGGCCAGGTTGTAAATTTTTTCGCGCTCGGTGAACGAAAGCAGAAACACCGTCACCGCGCCCAAGTCCATTGCGAATGCACCGAGACCCAGCAAGTGCGAGGAAATACGCGCGAGTTCGGTGCACATCACACGGATGTATTGGCAGCGCGGCGGCAGATCCTTTTCAATGCCGAGCAATTTTTCCACCGCCAGCGCATAGGCGACATTGTTCGCCAGCGGCGCGAGGTAATCCAGGCGGTCCGTGTAAGGGATGAACTGGGTGTAGGTCATGTTCTCGGCGATTTTTTCGTCGCCGCGATGCAGATAACCCACGTCTGCGTCAGCCTTGGTGATGATTTCGCCGTCGAGTTCGAGGACAATGCGCAACACGCCGTGCGTGGCCGGATGCGACGGCCCCATGTTCAGGACCATCTTCTCGCCTTGCATGTCCTGCAATTCTTCCGCCGCCTGCGCTGCCCGCGCGGCGGAATCGCGAATTTCAATGTCTTGAACCGTGGCCATTAAAATTCTTGTTTCGCCTGTTTCTTAAACCAACTGATGAATTTCGGTAACGTTTTTTCGTCAATGACATCGCTGACTTTGAACAGCCATAAATACGCGTGCCGAGAAAAATAAATCCCTAATTTCTTGATCGAATGAGTCTTCGGCAAGTCACCAATGCCACCGATCCTAAACAAAATGTAGTAGCCGATGAGTTGATCGAAATACTCACGCTTCACTTCAAAATTCTTGGTCGTTTTGACTTCAATGAGCGCGTCGTCAATCACCATGTCGCAATCCGCTCCACCAACCAATTCAGAAGCGCGACCAAAAGTTGGATTCAAAGCACAAACTTTCTTTGCCTTAAAACTTTCGGGTTTCAGCAACGAGATCAATCGCTGTAAATCCTGAACATCTTTGCGATCTGCTTTGTCCAGCATTTCATAATAAGACTCGTCTCCTCTCCGAGCGACAGCGTCCAACTGTGCGAGATTTAGCGCCGCACATAAGAGTTTGTCGTCAATTTTTCCGGTTTGAAGATATTGCTTATGCGCCGCTTTTGTTTTCTCTATCGTTCCGGCAATGTCGAACCGATGGCCGTCAACCTCCAACTCGTCACAGAGCGCGCCTTTTTCAGCAACCCACTCTCCGGTCTTGGATTTTGGGTTCAGACGCTCAACGTAAAACCGAAGAAGGTAATCGAAGGCAGTTCCAACCAGCGAGTAATTTTGAGTAAGTGGTGGCGCCGCCAATTCCTTCGTCGTATCCAGTGACGGCATGGTAAATTCAGCTTTGAACAGCTGCCGAACATCAGCCGAGTTTTTTAGGAAGGAAGTGAGGCTCATTCATCCTCCGGATTTCTAACGCGCGGTTCGCGGTGAATCGCATCCTCGTTGCCGGGAACCGTTACAAACGGCCCACCTTCGAGCGGCGCAGGTTTGGTAAATGCGATGCCCGGCAACTCGGTCGGCTTTCCGGCCAATGGAAAATCCTTCCGCAGCGGAAAATACGGATAGCCTTCCCACATCAAAATCCGGCGCAAGTCGGGATGCCCACTGAACCGGATGCCCATCATGTCGTAAATTTCGCGCTCGTGCCAATCGGCGGTTTTCCAAACCGTGGTGATGGTCGGCAATTCGGACTTCTCCTCGCCGACACCAGTTTGAATTCGCAATTCGCAGCCGTTTCTCAAGCCGCGCAGGAGATAAACAACTGTCCAGCGCGGATCGTCGCCGTAATTGTCCACGCTGCTGATGTCCACGAGGTAATTGAAGTCCAGGTCGTTCCTCGCATAGCGGCAAACCTCTGCGATTTTCTCGGCGTCGGCGAGCTTGACGGTGATTTCGCCGCGAAATTCCGCCGGTTCGGAGATTAAATCGCCGAACTTGGCCTTCAATTTCTGTGCGGCTTCGAGCGAAGTCATGAGGCGATGTTGAAGCGTTGAAGAGTTGGAGGGTTGAAGCGGCAAACTGCTTTAACGCTGTAACGCTTCAACACTTTAACAAATCCTCGTTTCATCCTTGGTTAAAATTGAATTCAGGCAGCTTGGGGTTCGTGTTGCAACGCTTTGACCGCCATGAGGTCCCGCAGCACCGGTTGTTTCCCGATTTTATCCTGCAATTTCATCAGCGCGTCCAGCACGGCTTCGGGCCGGGGCGGGCAGCCGGACACATAAACGTCCACCGGGATGATGTTGTCCACACCCTGCAGCACGGCGTAGCTGCGGTACATGCCGCCGGTCGAGGCGCACGCGCCCATGGCGATGCACCATTTGGGCTCGGGCATCTGGTCCCAGATGCGCTTGACGGCCATCGCCATTTTGTAGGTGACCGTGCCGGCGACAATCATGCAATCAGATTGCCGCGGGGAAAAACGCATGACCTCGGAGCCAAACCGCGAAATATCGAACCGGCTGGCACCGGCCGCCATCAATTCAATGGCGCAACAAGCCAGTCCCATCGGCATCGGCCAGACGGAATTTTTGCGAAACCAGTTGAGCGCGGCGTCCACCCGGGTGACGATGACATCTCCCTCAATCTTTGAGTCGTAGCCGATTTCGGTGTTGGTACGCATAATCCTTATTTGCTAAAAAACTCGCAAAATCAACGTAATGGGTGACTGCGGCACGGGCAAGCAAATTTGTGATTTTTTTCACAAAGGCGTAAAAGTTCACCTGGATTTAACAGGGCTGGCAGCCGCCCTCATGCTACAACTTGCGCTTGTGACCGGCGGCGGCTTGCGTAGAATTAAGAAACACAATATGCGAATAGTTCGTGAATGATGAAAACTTTTGCCGAATTGAATTTTCCCGGGCGGCTCATCGCGGTCGAGGGTCTCGACGGGTCGGGCAAGTCCACGCAGATTTATCTGCTGAAACGCTGGCTCGAAGCCGAGGGCATCAAGGTTTATTTCAGCGAGTGGAATTCCTCCGAACTCGTGAAATCCGCCACCAGCAAGGGCAAAAAGCGGGAACTGCTCACGCCCACCACCTTCAGCCTCATCCATGCGACGGATTTTGCCGACCGCTACGAACGCCATTTGCTGCCGTTGCTGCGCGCGGGTTATGTCGTGCTGTGTGACCGTTACATTTTCACCGCGTTCGCGCGCGACGTGGTGCGCGGCTGTCCGCCCGAATGGGTGCGCGGCATTTACAATTTTGCGGCGCTGCCGGACATTGTGTTCTTTTTCAAGGCGGATTTGGAGGTGTCGCTCAACCGCATTCTGGAAGGTCGCCCCAAGTTGAAATTTTTCGAGGCAGGCATGGACTTGCGGCTGTCGGCTGACCCCTACGAGAGTTTTCGCATTTTCCAAGGCCGCATCTTGGAGCAATACATGGCCATGGCCGGCGAGTTTAAATTCATTGTGATTGACGCCAATCAACACGTGGAAAAACAGCAGGTATTCGTGCGCAAGCTCGTGGGCGAGCGAATTAATCTGGCGCGGTTTCGCCGCCGCCGCCCGCTGCCGTTGCCCCCGCCCATTCTGCCGGAAAACAAGACCAAGGAAACCGAGGAGGATTTGGCCGCATGAAAAAACCGATAATAACTTCTGAGGGCGTCAAAAAATGCCGCCGTTATTACGGGCACGGCATACCCCGCATTCCGCTGGAGGATCTCTCGGGCCGGTTGATTGTGGTCGAGGGCGCGGACGGTTCGGGCCGTTCCACGCAGATTGCGCGGCTGGTGGACTGGCTGGAAACCAGCGGCCACGCGACTGTGCAGGTGGGTTTGAAGCACTCCACGCTGGTGAGTTCCGAACTCGCCAAGGCGCAGGAAGGGAACATCTTGAGCCGGACAACGCTGAGTTTGTTTTACGCGACCGATTTTGCCGACCAGTTGGAAAACATGATTCTGCCAGCGCTTAAAGCCGGTTTCATCGTGCTGGCGGACCGTTACATTTACACCCTCATGGCCCGCGACATGGTGCGCGGCATGGACGAAGCCTGGCTTAAAAATTTATACGGCGTCGCGCTCGAACCCGACGCGGTGTTTTATCTCTCGGTCGAACCCCAGGAACTGGTGCAGCGCAATCTTGCCAAAAACGCGGCGCTGGATTTTTGGGAAAGCGGCATGGACCTCGGCCTTTCACGCGACATGTTTGACAGCTTTGTAAAGTACCAGACGGCGATGCAGGTCGCGTTCCGTCAATTGAAGAGAAATTACGGGTTCACCATCGTGGACGGCAACCGTCCCGTCAGCTCCATTACCAAAGAACTTCGAAAAAAAATCCGCGCCTTGCTCGTGGCAAAATGAAATGGTTCAGGAACCGGTCGCTCCGGCGGGTGCAGTTGAAGGAACACTGTTGGTGGAGGGCGGCGGCCCCGGAGGTTTCTCGTCGCGCGGCGGATGATGTGGCGCGAATGACCTTAACATTTTTTCAAATCGCTTTTGCTGCTCCGGCGTCAGTTCCGCGCGGATGCGTTGATGGACCTGCTCCATGACCTGGCGCATCTTGGGAGCGGCATTTGTTCTCCAGATTTCACGGTTCCGCTCCTGGCCTTCGGCGATGATTTTGGAAATCGCCGCATGTTGTTCGGGCGTCAGCATGAGTGCTTTGTCGAGATGTTCTATGAAGTCCTTCCGCCACATTTCCGGTGGAAGCGGACGGGGCAAAGTCCGATGTTCGTGGACCACATAGTTCACCAGCAAACCACCGGTCAAAACACCTGCTCCAAAAATCACCACGGTGGCCAGAATGACTTTCCAGGAATTCATTGGGTTTGTGTGCTCTGGTCCACTGCCGCCAGCAATGTGTTTTCAAAATTCTGCGAAAGGTCCACGCCATTGGCATTTGTCGTCGGGTTAAAAAAAGCCCATGCGCCGAGCATCAGCGCAATGGCCATGCACGAAACCGCCGCCCGCGAGAGCCCGCGCGCCCACAAAACCAGACTGTCACTTGCGCCGCGCGATGCCACCAACGCCATCACGCGCTTTTCAAACGCGTAGGGCACGTGGTCGCCCGGCGGGTTCGCGCGGGCGGCGGCGATCAATTTCTTTTGCAGTTCCGCGGCATTCATAAACGTCTGATTTATCAGACGCCATCTTGCAGCATGGGGTTACAGATACTTGTCTATGGGCAATTTGGCCAGAATTTTTCGCATTTCGGCGCGCGCCCGAAACGCGCGTACTTTGACCAGCGGCACCGACCAGCCGGTCAGCACCGCGATTTCCTTGACCGAACGGTCCTCAATTTCCAGTAACGTGATGATCAGTCGCGCCGACGGCGAAAGCCGTTCCAAGACGCGCGCAATCAGCGAGCGCGCCGCGTCAGCATTGTCAGAAGCGGCTTCCGGTTGCGCCGCCACCCGTTCCAGCCAGTCGCTTTCGGGTTCGGTCAAATCTGAATGCGCTAATTCGCGATTGCGCTGGTGGCCGCGCAAAAAATCGTAGCACGTCCGCACCGTCAATCGCATCAGCCAGTGTTCGAACGGCGCTTCGCCGCGGAAGCTTTTGAGCTTTTCGAACGCCTTGAGCCAGACTTCCTGGGCGATGTCTTCGACCTCGCTTTCGCGGCGGGCGTAACGGCGCGCGGTGGCAAAAACACGCGGGGAATATTTTTGGACAAGCGGCTCGAAGCTCGCGGCGTTTCCGGCAAGCACCGCGGCGATCAGCTCCGCTTCGGTTCGTTCCATCGCGCGCGCAGTCTGCCAGAGGCAATCCCGCGACTAAAGCCAAAAGCCGCCGCGGAATTCAAGGCCGGGTGATGTGGAGTGCCGCTTCCAGATCGCCGGAGAATTGCTTGACTGTGGCGAGAATTTTAGGCGGTTGTTCGGCCAGACTCGCCAGCATCCGTTCAGCAGTTTCGGGCCGGCGGCGGAGCAATTCGGCGCTCGCGAGGATCAGCGAAGCGTAATTGTTGATATCATGGCGCAAGTCGGCGAGTTTTTGATTCAACTCGCGAATCTGTTCCACGCTCAATGTGACCGGTTCGGTTGGCAGTGACATTGGCGAAATAATCGCGCAAGGCCGGTTGAAAGCAAGCGGCTTTCTACCAGGCGGACAATGGAAATGAAACATGGATAAAATTGGAGCGAGCGAAGGGATTCGAACCCTCGACATTCACCTTGGCAAGGTGACGCTCTACCAGACTGAGCTACGCTCGCTTCCAAAAGCCGAAGGCAGCTTAGAAAAATATCCCGAATTGGCAAGCCCGATTTCAGGCCGGCTTGGAAGTATGGCCAAGGGTCGCGCGAATTACCTTGAGCAAATCGTCATGATTGACCGGCTTGTGGAAGAAGGCCACCGCGCCGCTGGCCAGGGCGCGGTCCTTGTACTTCACGTCCTCTCCACCGGTGATGATGACAATGGGAATTTTCCGGGATTCGTCCACGCGGTGCAGCCATTCCATGATGCGAAATCCGTCCCAAGGCACGCCGGCGACATCCGGCGGAAAGGAGATGTCGAGCAGAATCAAATCCGGCTTCTCCATGCGCACGACCGACATGGCTTCCGCACCGTCCTGCGCTGTTGTGACCTGATAGCCCGCCCCCTTTAGCTTGAGGCTAATGGTTTTCACAATCACCTCGTTGTCATCCACAACCAGTATTTTCGCCGAAGGAGCCGCCGGCGGAAACGCCGGTGGAACTTGGACACTGCCATTTATGGGCGGTGTTTGCGACTTTTCAGAAAAAAACGGAAATCTCAATTTCACAAGCGTGTCTGCAAGCAGGGTCTGTACCAAAAACAGTCATGAACGCAAGGCACAATTTATGCCCTTTGACTTTGGCACGGGCGAATCTGCTAGACTGTGGCCGTGAGCAACGTCTTCTATGCCCAGGGCGAACAACGCGCCGCCAAGGTCAACGACCTCTTTGCCGCCATCGCCCGGCGTTATGATCTGCTCAACGACCTGCAAAGCTTCGGCCTGCACCGGTGCTGGAAACATCACGTCGTCCAACTTGCGGCTGTTCGTCCCGGCCATCGAGCCCTCGATGTATGTTGCGGCACGGGTGACCTCGCGCTCGCTTTGGCGCGATGTGGTGCAGAAGTGACTGGTCTTGACTTCAGCCAAGCCATGCTTGCAATCGCCGAAACCCGCCGTCTCAAATATTTACAGTCCGCTACCACCAATCCGACATTCATTCAGGGCGACGCACAACAACTTCCTTTTCCCGACCATTCATTCGATGCCGTCACCGTCGGCTACGGGTTGCGCAACCTGGCCAGTTGGGAGACGGGTCTGCGGGAAATGCTCCGCGTTGCCAGGCCCGGGGCGCGGTTGGTGGTGCTGGATTTCGGCAAGCCGCGAAACGCGCTGTGGCGCGCGATTTATTTCAGCCATTTGCGTTGCTCCGTACCGCTCATCGGGTGGCTGTTTTGCGGCAACGCGAATGCCTACGCTTACATTCTCGAATCGTTGAAACATTATCCGGCGCAACAAGGCGTCGCAGAGAAAATGCGGGAGCTGAAACTATCGGGCGTGCGCGTCATCAACCTGCTGAGCGGCGCCATGGCAATCAATTATGGAGAAAAGCCGACATGATGCCGCGCGCTGGTTGCGCCGACTCGTCTTGCGGAAATTCGATGAAGGCGGAAGCGCGGCACCGGCGGAAAGGACGCGAAGGGAATTTGCAGCCCGTCCTCTTAGGATGGCGGCATAGTCACATCTTAAATAAGGCGATCACTGACGCAATTGCAGCTGCGCTCGCAGCTACAACCGATGCAACCGTCAGAGCAAGAGTTCGCTTTCGGTCAATAACTTCAAGCTCGTATTCGATGTTCCGCTGAACTGCCTCCACCCAAGAAATATGCTCTTCCAAATTTACTTCGGTGCCCTTGTTCTTATCCAGACCTCGAACTGCCGGCGTTTCGTGACGAAGTATCCTCACCATCCGTGTGCGACCAATGACCTTCTCACGGCATTTCACCTTTCCGAAGAACATCTGAATCTCCTCCGTTCCCTTCTTGAAATTATAAAGGTCGCCTGGGTCCCGGCGGGAGCGCAAGTCTTCCGCGAACAGGATTGCCTCCGCCTGCAACTCCTCAAGAGTCTTCGCTGCACGAAAGTGCAACATAGTAGTAATTCAACCTAACCTGTAATGAAGCATCAGAACCATTGAATGTCACCTAACGTGCTGGAAACTGAATTAGCATTTAATTGCACACCGCACGGACTCTAAAAAACCTATTTGTCGCCGATGAGGCACCGTATATCCCGGGGTTTGCTGCTGTCCAGTTCACTAAATCTGAACTGGATTCTAGGATGATTTGAACATTTCCCGTAGCACTTGCAGGAATCACAACTGCATCCGCAGGGACATAATTGGAAACAACATTGGCGCTTGCGGGTGTCGTAATTTTGAAAGTAGCAAAGGTCGCATAATTTCCAGCATGAACCGAAATACTTGTCAGCCCCGCAAACGTTTGCGGCATTGGCCACGGAACATTGGAACTCCCAACATAATTGGGAGTAACAGCCTCGCTAGAGCCACTAGCGAAAGTGACAGTAAGGGGCGGTTGATTACGCCAGTCGTATCCGACTAAAGTAACAATCTGATTAGTTTGCACCGCAAAAGTTGCGCTGCTGTTATCGTTAGGCGGGACGAGCGTCACATACTGAACCGTTTGCGCCGCTCCTCTGAAGGAGAAAAGTAGAAACCCGGCAATTACGATAGTTGGAATCTGATGGATTGTTTTTTTCATAACACACATGAGCTTTACCGTTACGAAGCGGTGAAGTCAACTGCGGAACCGTCGCAAGGCGCAGACTGCTAATTCATTTGGCTCACGCGTTAGGCATTCCTTCTCTTCGCCTCTTCGATAATTTGGACCTTTCGTTGCCCTGAGAAAATCTCCATATATTTCTTAATCCGACGATCCGCTCGTTCTCGCGCTGGCTGGACAAACCAATCCTCTCCGCACAACATTCCCTCCCGGCTTAGAGGTTGAAAGAGGCCAACGAGCTCAGTGCGGTTAATGCAGCGAGTAGCAGTAGCAGGACTAGCGAAACATTCCCACACGAGATCATCCTCCAGTGTGAAACCTAAAACATCTACAGCAAAAGTTGGAGGCCCGGCGAACTTACAGTAAATATGTGCTATTCCGTTGTTATCGTGCCCTGGAATAACCCGCAGCGGGTAATTGAATCGCTCGTGCAATGCCAACGCAAACACATGACAACCACCCTTCCTGAAAAGATGAACATCATCATTGGACGCGAGCAGTCCCTTATGAAGCCGAATTCGATCTTGGAGGGAGTGCTTCATTGTTGGCTAACAGATAATGGACAGCTTGTTTTGCAGCCTATCCTGATTCACATTTTGAACCTTATTTCTAGGAAAACAATTTGTCCACAGAAATTTGTATGTCAAATGAAAAGGCTCTCCTCGCCAAGCAAAGGCTGCAAATTTTCTTCTCGCTCTTCGCTGAGAAAATCCGCTAATTTTTCCCGCCCAGCCGGATGGTCATTCCCTCACGCGCGGCGTCCACTTTCAATTTCGCCCGTTGCCGGGTCACGATCTGACGCACGTGCTTGAGCAGCCCGTCCAGCTGTTTGTCACTGCGTTCCGGGTCGTGATGAAACAGGCACAACCGTTTTACGTTTGCCGCCAGTGCCAGTGCGACCGAATCATCCACGCAACCATGGCCCCAGCCCGCGTGCCGTTTGTATTCCACGGCGTCATACTGTGAATCAAGAATCAACACGTCAGCGCCGTGCAGGAACTTGACCATTTCTTGATCCTCGCCGCCTGGACGCGGTTCGCTGTCGGGAAAATACGCCACCGAACCGCGCGGTGTGAACAGCCGGTACCCGACGCACACGCCGGGATGGTTCGCGCGTTGCGCCCGCACCCGCACGGAGCCGATCTTGAAATCAAACTTTTTAAGTTCCTCGACCTCGATGTTGCTGGGCAGCTTGTCGAACGGCACCGGGAAGTAGGTGCTTTCCATCTGGCCGGTCAGCACGCTGACCAATCCTTTGCGCGCGCCCTCGCAACCCAGAATCCGCAGCCGGCAGCGAGAGTCATAAATCGGCCCGAAGAACGGCAGGCCTTGAATGTGATCCCAGTGGGTGTGCGAGAGGAGCAGCGTGAGATTGAGCGGCTGGTTTTTGAATTCCGCCAGCAAGGCGCGCCCGAGCGCCCGCAGTCCCGTTCCCGCGTCGAGAATGATGATCTGGTCACCACTGCGAATTTCCACACAGGAGGTGTTGCCGCCATATCGCACCGTCTTCGGTCCCGGTGTCGGGATCGAGCCGCGCACGCCCCAAAATTTCACGCATGTGGCGGTTTTGATAAGCGTATTTTAACCCAGGCGCCGGAAAAGACAAATTGCAAATCGTCCTGGCCATGGCGGGAAAGCCGTCAATTGGGCCTGAAATCGAATATTAACAGCGGAAAAGCCTTGCGTGTTTTGGCGGCTTTTTTAGGATGATTCTCTTTGCGGGGTTGGTAGCTCAGTTGGTAGAGCAGTGCCCTTTTAATTCAAAACCGCGAATTTTAGCCATTTTTAGCTATTTTTAATTCGCCTTTGCAATCATTACGGAACCCTTGATTTCATTGACGATTTTCGATGTTGCGATGTTATCTCTTGTCATCTCAAAAAATCCAAAATTTTTCAATCGGGTTACAAGAAAGGTGCAAGTTTTTTTGGTGCCTTTAGGGCATTTTTCGCACCCAAAATTTGCACCCACTTGCACCCGTAACTCGCCGCAACCCTTGTAATTACTGGCTAAAAAGGCGGGTGCAAGATTTTCAAATTTTAGCACTGCAACTGTGGCGCGAGCTTTTGCATTACAAAGTTAGGGGCAGCATCAAAAATGATGCTGCCCGTGCATATAATGTTAATCAGTCGTGTTTAGGAGCCTGATCAACTCTGAACGTGGCACCAGAAACTTTCCGCGAAGCACTCGACACGCTTTCAGTTTCCGCCGTTGAACCAGCCGATAAACGGTATAGTAATTCAAACCGAGCATTTTGGCCGATTCATCAATCGAATAAGCCAGACGTTCTGCGGTGGCTTCTGCTATTTCCAGTTTATGTTCATTTTCCATATTTTTTCTGTTTAGGAATGATTGAACGATTCCGTTCAAATCCGCAATCGGCTCGGCGTTGTGCTTCACCTATTTTATTGCGAATGAACACAAAATTTCACGGGCCAGAAAGGTTAATCGAAATAAAATCGCGCGGCTGATTATCCGCCTGCGCGGTTGGTTGTGCTCACAAATCGGAAGCCGATTCTGTCCATTTCATTGTCAGAAATTTGTATGTGTTTTTCTGACAAAAAGTCGTCCTCAAATCCGAATGCCGCGACTCTGGCTTTGAGTGACCGCCCGCGTTTCAGAGATGGCGCGTGCCATTTTGATCTCAAAGGATTCGACGACGATCCCCATATCTTGATGTGGATATTTCTCATCCAGATGTTCCCTTACTTGCGCTTTCACGTCGTCTTTCCAAAGGTTCAAAACCTGCCGTTGGTCGTGTGTGAACGCTCGCAAAACATCCCTGACGCTGTGGCCGCTGTTCAAAATCTCTTTCATCTCCCCGGACTTCAACGGCAGGCATTCGACGACGGCAAATTCCACGCCTGCCGACGTGCGCCGGTGGCAAACCGACGTGACCTTCGACAAATCAATGTCATGCTGCCATTGCGTGCCGTCGTCAGTTTGGATGACGCGACCGGGCGAAAGCAGGGCGGATTTGAGGGCATCGTTCGCGGTCGTTGATAAATTGCATTCGACACTGCGGAGCGCGTCACAATTCGCTTTGAATTGGTTCAGATGTTCCGCGAAATGCTGCATGGCCTCGATGTTAGCCTGCTCTTGAAGCGGTGTGGGTCTTTCGTAGTAGTTCATAATTCACCTCATTCGGTTCCCAACAATTTCAATAATTCAGTCCGTGGCACGAGCAATTTGCCGCGCAGGGCACGGCAGACCTTCAATTTGTTGCGCTGAATCAACCGATAAACGCTGAAATAATTCACGCCGAGCATATCGGCAGCCTCTTGAATCGAATACGCAAGTCGTTCGGTTGTTTTCGTTGCCTGTGATTCTTCAGTTTTTGGAATGGTTTCCATACGTCTCCACTGGTTGCGGGTGTTTCATTGGGAAAGAAATCAACTTTTCAATCTGTTTGCGCCAATCAATTTCGGAGAGGAAATCAATCGGTCGGATGCCAAGAGCGGAAGCCAGATAACACACCTGCGTCAGATCAATCCGCAAGGAACCGTCCTCGATTTTGGAAACGGTGCTGCGCGTGGCGTCATGCCAGCCCGCAAGCTGCAACTTGTCAGCAAACACATCCTGCGTCCAACCGCGTTGGTTGCGCCATCTGCTGACCAGCCGCCCGATGAAATTCCGCTGCTTCATTTTTCAACCGGCTCAATGTCTCATTCGCCCGCCATTTTTTTGTCCAGTTTTCTGGACGAAATGGCGTTCCGATTCATTCCCTGGTGCCGTTTCATTTTTGTTGTCCCCGATTCGGGACAAAATGACTTTGCGCTCATTTTCTCATGCGTTCTCGGCGCGCGTGTTTCATTTTGAAACAAAATTTTGCCGCCGTTTTTACCAAAATTCAGGCTTCCCGGTTGTGATGAAATCTTCACAACTTTTCAGGATTCAAAAACCGACTTCCCAAGGCATGGCAAAGCCATGCGATGGGAAGTGGGGGTCATCAAACTGACAGCAAAACCGGCGTCAGTTCTCGCCAATAAGCCTCAATAAGAGGTAGAAAACAGGCAAAATTGCCTGACCCATTATGGGATGAAGGGCATTATCGCATCGGCTTTCGCCGACCTAGCCAAGACATGGAGAACCAGGATTTTGTCCTGTCTGAAGAAAATTAATAGCACAGCCGAATCAAAACGCAAGTTGCAGAGAATGATTTTGTTTTTGACCGTGAAAAATCCTTTGTGCGCGAAATCCTAAACAGCAACTCCCCGGAGCCGGGCGGCGGGTCAATGTGGAGGCGGGGGTAGTAGGGCGCACTACATTGACGCGACGACCGGCGACATATAATAAAACATTCGATTCACGCGCACGACCCAAGCTCATGCGATGTTGAACACTTCAGGATTGACCATCCGGCTCAACCAATCGGTAGCTTGTATTCCGGCCTCCACCTTCGTCTTGAACGAGAATGCCTTGGTCGAGCAAAATTTTAATATCCCGCAATGCCGTGTCCCCGGAACATTTGGCGAGTTTGGCATATTTTGACGTGGAGAGCTTGCCTTCAAAACCATCCAGCAGCCGGTTGATCACTTTGCGCTGCCTTTCATTTACCGGCGACTGACTATTGATTCGCTCCCAGACTTTTGCTTTTCGCAGAACGCTCGCCAAGCCGTCTTCCGATCCCGCGACGGCACGTCCGAGACAACCGAGGAACCATTCCAACCACGAAGTAATATCCACTCCACCTTTTTGGCTTCGCTCCAGGTTCAAGTAATACTGTTTTTTTTCGGCTTCAATCTGCGTGGACATGCTGTAAAACCGTTCAATCGTGCCTTCCGCCCGCGCCAATGCCATATCGGCAATCGCCCGACTGATGCGCCCGTTGCCATCCTCAAACGGATGGATGGTCACGAACCAAAAATGAGCAATACCCGCCTTCAGCACCGGATCAATTCCGTTCGCCGCTTCAAACCATTCAAGAAATGCCGACACTTCACGCTCAAGCCGGCCTGATGCCGGTGCTTCAAAATGAATTCGTTCGCGACCCATTGGGCCGGACACAACCTGCATCGGGCCGATGTCAGCCGGTCGCCACGCGCCGACTGTGATTCGCCGCATACCGCTGCGTCCCGTCGGAAATAACGAGGCGTGCCAGCCAAACAATCGTTCAGCAGTCAACGGCTCGGCGTATTTTTGGGTGGCGTCCAACATCATCTCGACCACGCCTTCCACGTCCCGACTGGCCTTTGCGTTGCCTCCGAAATCAAGACCCAGCCGTCGCGCGATGGAAGATCGCACTTGTGCGGCGTCCAGCAGCGAACCTTCGATGGCACTCGACTTGATGACATCGGAAGTGAGCGTTGTCAGACTGGCTTCCGCGCGAAGCCGAAAACCAAGACCTTCCATCCGTCCAAGCAGACGCCCTTGCCGATGCCGGACATTCGCCAGCAATGGCAACAGTTTGGCGTCATCCCATTTTAGATTCGGCCAGTCGGCCTTTTGGTGAATGTAACTCACGGTTTTATTCTCCGCTAAATCTGCGGCGATTGCAATAAATATTCGCCGCGTAATGTGCGGCGAATAATGCCCTTATTCACCGCAAAATCACCAGATGAGATATGGGGACGCACTCCAACATTGTGCAAAGCTCGTGCTATGTTTTAGCCTCACGGATAGATGATAAGGCCGGGATTCGTTGAGTTCGTCGAAGTTAAAGCAATTGAGGAGTAATCCCCTTGAAAGTTTCGAGACCAATCGTTTCCAACCGAAAGCGAACAAGGCTTGATTTCTCCTAGACGTTTCCCTCGCGACTGCTCACGAATGACAAAGGATTCGTAACCGGCGGTTTTTATCCGAAAAAGGCGAAGTGGCTGCAACTGGCCAAGCTTTCGACACCACGCATAATGGGAATTTTCGCAAAGCAACTGATCCAGCCGTCCGGCGATTTCGCTTGGGGTATCCCCTTCAACATAGAGTGTATAACGACAGCCCAATTGATCCTCGTCCGGCGCGAGCATCGCAAATCGCGGCGACGAATTCATTTCTGACGCAGCTCCTTGAATGGCCTGCGCGACAAAACTCTCCGAAAGTTTTTCGCCGAAACGGTCGGAAACATTTCCTTTCCTGCCGAGAAACTGCAATGTCGGTGTCTGGCCAATAAATCCCGTCACTTCAACTTCGTCTTGCAAACGGTAGCGCCACAGACCGCCGCCAGTGGTCACGACGATTTCATACGTTTCGTCTTTCTTCAATTGGTGGGCGAGGTGAATCTTTCCTTGTCCGTCAATGAATTCAAAAAAATGCGAGCAGACGGCCAGCGGTTGCGTATCGGCCAGCGGGATGGTGACAACACCTTCCGTTGCCAGCAACCCCTTGGACTGAATGAACGCGGACGGAAAACGTCGTTCAAGGTCGGCTTTCGCGAATTTTGCGTGTCCTTCGCCCCAACAACTGATTACTTTCAAATGCGGCCAAATGGTTTCGGGTTTCGCCGGGTCTGCGTCCTTCAACTGGTGCGCATGGCGCGGCATGGGACACAGGCTCAACGCTCGAAGAACGGTTGACGGCAGCAAGTCTGAACAGCGGCAACTGCCTCGTTTAATATCACGCAACAGATTTTCCCAATAAGCCGGCAGCGCGTCCAGCAATAGCGATAAAAACGACGGATGCCAGATTGAAATCAAACGCAAATCACGTTGTCGCAGCAGACACAACAACGTCAGATACCGAAACTGTTCCATGTCTGAAACCAGCCGCAGTTCAGAAGGCACAGCCATCACCGCGTCCACGAACCGCTTGCTTGCGCCGCCGAGATAAGCCGAATCATCGTCGAAACCAATTGGCACGACTGACCCTTCCGGATTGTTAAATTGAATTGCCGGCGAGATTGACCAATACGCCGTGCCGAGCGCAACGGATGGATGGCGGCTATAAAGGTTGGCAATCCACGCGCCAATGGCGCGATTGAATTCGCGCTGCAAAGTTGCCGTGAACGGAATCAACTTGTGCGCGCCGCTCAAACCGCTTGTCGGAACGAGATGCGTGACAAGTTCCGAAGTGAGCACGCCGCTTTCGCCGCGCATGATTCGCTCAAGCCACGGCTTCAAATCGTCGTAGTCGTTCAGAGGAACTTGACGCGCAAATTCTTCATAAGTTTTGATGCCGACAAAACCATGAGTCTTGCCAAACGCAGTGTCAGCGTTCCGCGCCAGGTAGCCGCGAAGCAGTTGCATCTGCGTTTCGGCAGGATGATTCAACGCCCGACGAAAACGCTTCGCTGCCGGAAGGCTTGAAGCGAGCCACAACGAATTAGCAATGACAGCAGTGAGATTCATTTGTGCGCACCTCGACCATTCGCCTGCCGGCGGGAGTCAGATTTTCATCCGTGAGTTCCGTCATGCAGACAAGTTCATCGCCAAAAACATAACCGGGATTTCGCTTCAGAAAAAATGCCACATGCGGATCGCCCGCTCTTCCATCGGGAACAGTGTTCAGTCCACTTCGCAATCGCTGTGGTTTGATGAACCGGACAATTCCCTTTTCCGAATCAAATTGCCCTCCGAAGCGTTCCTTTGCCAGTTGATTCAGCAGTTGTTTTTGATTTGCCGGTGTGGGCGCGTCAAAGCGCGGGAAAAATTCACGCCAGAATACCGGCAGAAATCGGTAGGTGCGAAAGCCCGAAGTCAGTAGCAGCCAGTAGTATTTGCCGTGCGGATAACCTTCGCGCAGCCGGCGCACACAGGCAATCCATGCGCGCGACAAGGCAGGCGATTTCCAGGCTTCGGGCGCGACAACGGTATCGCCGGAATAAATCACGCTCACGGGTTGCCCCTCGAATGAAGTTTCGTAAGCCAGCAGTGTTGAAAAACCGACCAGTCGCGAATCGTGTTGCAGCAAGATCACCCAATTTTTTTCCAGCAGGTCGAGTTCAAATTGCGTGCGAGTCACGCCGTCAAAGTGCCGTGTCAATAGTTCAAACATTTCGTCCCGCTGTTCGGCGGACAATTCCGAGCGTGGCAGGGTGCGGGAAATTTTCTCTGATTGAACTTCAATCATAAAAAAGCAACTTCCGGCAGAAATGACCGGTTGTCCAAAATCAATTCGTCGGATTCATCCCAAATGACTTGATAAAGGCGGGTCCGATATTCGCGACAACGAAATTGGCTGCGAATGGTTGCAAGCCGGCTGTCATTGGCGGCAAAACCGAGCGTGAGAAATTCAAGACCGCGTTCCGCCGCAACCGGCAGAATGGATTTGATCAAGGTGATCAAAAGCTGCGGGTCGCCGCAACAAACGGGAGAAACAAATCCGAAGGCCAGCGTTGAACCGACCGGCGGCAAATGCGCTGTGCCGAATAATTTTGCCGACAGGTTTATCAGCGGCCGGACGGTGGAAATTTGCGGAGCATAACCGCGCACGACGATTTGTTTGAAGTCGCGTTGATCCCAAAGCGCGGCGCAAGCGACGATGGAGTTGTTCTTGTCCAAAACCAATCGAAAATCTGACAAGGCCAGCCCAAAATGTTCCAGCGAAAGCAAATCTGTTTCCGTCCAATATGTGGCAAGTTGATTTTGTTCCGCGTGCGAGTTCAAGCATGAGACCAATTCGCCGGCGAGCGCATGGCTTCCGGCAACACACTTGAATCCGCGCGATGCCAATTTGTTGTTTCCTCTTTTTCCGCGTGAGTCACGCGGCACGGGAATCAACAACGTCACAAAATCGGATGCGAATTTGTAAGCAGGCATCCCCGGCAATCCGCGTTCGAGCAGCCGGATGGAACGCTCGTTGTCCGCGGCGATACTGGTGAAGTAAAAATCAGCCGGGTCGTCACGATGAAGTTCGCGGAAGAATTGGTAGCCGCGACGCAAAATATCGAAGCGGCCTTGAGCGCTGGAATCCAGACGAAGCTCTGAAAGATAGCCGACGCGCCGCACTTTTCCATTTACGAAGCAATTGCGAACTGAACAACGTCCGACGCCAATCAGTCGCTCGTTCAAGAAGCCAAGAACCGTTTGGCTGCCGGAGTTGGCCATTTGCGTGCTGCGGAAATAATCTGGCTCACGTTCGAAGGTGAGGCGGATTTCGCCGGGCATCGGATTTTCACGCAGCAGCCGGCGAATCGCCGCGTCATCTTCCCCGGTCGCCAGTGCAAAGCGGACGGACGAAGCGACGGGCGCGGTTAATTGGCTTTCAATAATTGTCCCTGCCATGATTCGTCTCCGAGCGGATAATGGTCACGCATGGTGACATCCGTCCGGTGCATTGCGTTGATGAGATAGAAATTGCGCCACATGAACCAGTCGCTACGGTTCACGCGGTCAAAGCTGCGCTGAAAAATGCTGCGCCACGAATAAAATTCGCGGCGGGCTTCAAGGCAATTGTGCTGTAACATTTCCGGCGTCATGCCGCGCGGCTGGAATGGAATCCGGTTGTAACTGTAACGGTCATCTAGCCACCAATTTTCGTAAAGCAGGCGGCCTTCATCCTGCAACCGCCGGTAAAGCGGCGTGCCGGGAAACGGCGTGAGATGATTGAACGCCGCGATGTAAAGCGCGTGCTCTTTTGCGAATTCAACCGTGTTGTGAAAACTTTCGGACGTATCACGGTCGTAACCGAAAATGAACGTGCCATAAACGCGAACTTGATGACGGCGCAAATTCGCCAATGCCTTTTCAAATCCGCCGCGCATGGTGTTGAACGACTTGTTCATGTCCTTGAGATTCGCCGGGTCCAAACTTTCAAAGCCGATGAGCACGCCCTTGCAACCGCTGCGCACGAGGAGTTCGAGAAATTCCTCGTCATGCGCGGCGTTAATGGACGATTGGCTGACCCACCGGACACCCAGCGGAATCAATGCACGGAAAAATTCTTTTGCCTGTTCCATGTTCGACGTGATGTTGTCGTCCACGAAAAAGAAAAGTTTGCGTTCGGGCTTCACTTGTTCAATTTCGGCGATGATCGTGTCAGCCGGACGGCGCGTCTGCGTTGCTTTGAAAACGGTTTGCACTGCACAGAAATCGCATTTGAAATGGCAGCCGCGACCAGCCTCGACCAAACCAATTGGCAAATATCGCTTGCCGCGAAAAATCGAGCGATCTGGTTTCAATCCGTCGAGAGTCGGGCGGATTGATTGGCGATAGACTTTTTCCAATTTACCATGCCTCGCGTCATCAATCACGCGAGGCCAAAGCGTTTCCGCTTCGCCGCAAACGACGGCTTCGGCGTATTGCGCAACTTCATCCGGGCAAAGCGTCGCGTGAAAGCCGCCCATCACGACCGGCACATGGCGTTTGCGAAATTCCGTGGCGATTTGGTAGGCACGCTTGGCCGTGTAAGTTTCGACGCTGATGGCAACCAAATCTGTTTTCTCGTCGAATGGGATTTTTTCCATCCGGTCATCGTAAAAGCGAACCTCGACATCCTTCGGCGTCAGTCCGGCAAGTGTGGCGGCGGGCAATGCTTCCATTTGCCAGGTGCGGATGTATTTTTGTCCCGGCTTTCGTCCAATGCAGGGATGGATAATGGTCAGTTTCATTACTGACTCAAGGCTGCGGCCAATGCTGGTTCTGTCGTCGGAATTTTCTGGTGGGACGGCGCTCGGCCAATAATCCAATCGCAATTGTAAAACCGGCTCAAATTGTGCGCATAGAAACGGTAGCCGAGATTCGTGCCAAGTTTTACCGGCCACGGCGCGGGTGAATGACGAATACGCCGGGCGATGGAACGAAAACTGTAGGCGTGTTTCCACGCGAGTTCCGTTCCATCCTGAAGTTCCTGAATGCTCAATTTCGTCGGACGAAAGACGACATGCTGGCCGTCGTAAAGTTCCCAGTTCTTCGTCAGGATGCGGCCTTCGGCGAGCAGCCGTTTGTAAAGCGCCGTGTTGGGAAATGGCGTGACGATGGCAAAACGCGGCAAATCAATTTTCGTCTGCACGGCAAATTCAGCCGTCTTGAGAAAAACATCCGATTCGTCATGGTCGAGGCCAAAGACGAAGCAGCCTTGCAACGCGATGCCGTGCTCGTGCAGACGCTCGACGACGTGGGCAAATTTTTCCGGCGCATTGAAGCCCTTGTGACTTTCACGAAGATTTTGCGGCGAGATGGATTCCAGGCCCATCAACAAACCTTTGCAGCCGCTACGCGCGGCCAGTTCCAACAATTCCAAATCGTCGGCCAGCAAAACCGTTGCGAGACCATACCATTGAAGTTTCAGCGGAATGAGCGTAGTGAAAAGTCGCAATGCGTAGTCGCGGTCGGCAATGAGATTCAAATCCACAAAAATCAGTTTTCGCGCGCCGTGCTGCCGGATGTCAGCAACAACCTGCTCCACCGGCTTTTGAAATGGCTTGCGTCCCCAAGCCGCTGGCACAACGCAAAAATCGCAAGCATGAACGCAGCCTCGCGTCGCCTCAAAAACATTATTCGTGAGGTAACGATGGCCCGGCAGCAAATCGCGTCGGGCAAATGGCCGGTCCGCAAGGTCAAGTCCTGGGGCTTGGTCATAGCGCGACTTTAATTGCCCGTTCGCAAAATCGCGCAACAGTTGCGGCCATGAATCTTCCGCATAGCCGGTGACAATGGCATCGGCGTGCGGCTGTGCATCGTCGGGAATGAGCGTGACGTGAGGCCCGCCAAGCACAGTGGCGACGCCGCGTTGCCGGAAATGATCGGCCAATTCGTAAGCCCGCATCGCCGTGCCGGTAATGACTGTCAACCCGACAAGATCAACGTCCAAGTCCAGCGGCACGTCCGCGATGCCTTCATCAAACAATTGCAAATCAACGGGGATTTCCGGCGGAATAAGCGCCGCCAGCGTCGTCAGCGTCAACGGCTGATAACGCAGCGACTTTTTCCAAATGCCGCTGCGATGCCGGTAGAGCGGCCCTTTGGGAGAAACAAGCGCGATTTTTGTTTTCTGTTTGTGCATTGATTGCTGCGCCTTGACTGAATCTAGCTATAAACGCCAGCACGAACGGCTTCAAGCTGAATCGTTTTGAAAATTTCAATGTTCATGGAATTTTTTTCGATGTGAATTCAAAGTTGTCTGCCTTCCAACAGCGACTTAACCTCCACGCTGTGCTCGTGCAAACGTCAGATGTAGCAATTGATTTCGCAAGGCGGTTCATTCCACAGTGCATGACACCGCTCTATTACACAGCCGGTTATGCCCGGCTCTCGGATGAACAGCGATTGCGATACAATCAACTTCATGCCTTTTATTTCAACGAACAAACCATTTTCTTTGAGAGCGCAATGGCGCAGCACATATTGCGCGATTTTGTTTCACAAGAGCTTCCTGGCAATCTGGCGGCAGGTCTGCGAACGTTTATTGACGAAGAAGCGGAACACTCGAAAATGTTCCGCCAACTGAACCGCGCGTGTCTGCCGGGCATTTATGAAAATGGTGATTTTTATTTTATTCGCGTCCCGCTTTTGCCATCGGCGTGTCTGCGGCAATGGGTCAAGCACGCGCATTGGTTTCCATTTTTTCTCTGGATTCTTCTCATCCAAGAGGAGCGCGCTTTGTTTTACGCAAAGGAATTTTTGAAGGAAGACGGCGAGTTGGAACCACACTTCGTGGCGACACAGCGGCGGCATCTTGCCGACGAGGTGGGGCACATTCAATGGGACGAGGAATTGCTTGATTGGGTCTGGCCGCGCATGGGGAAGGCGCGGCGGAAAATCAATGCGCGCCTATTTGCCTGGATGATGGGCGAATATTTCACAACACCAAAGCGCAGCGGTTTGCGCGTCGTGATGAATCTGGTGAAAGAATTTCCCGCGTTGCAACCGTTATGGCCGGAATTGCGGAGCCAAATGCTCCAACTTTCGCACAATCAGGAATTCAATCTCTTGTGCTATTCCCGCGCCGTCACGCCGAAGGCGTTTGCACGGTTTGACCAATGGCCGGAATTTCATTCTCTGGACAAAGTCCTTTCCGGCTATTGTCCATCAACAGAAATTCCAAAACCGCAGAAATAATTTGCCGGGCGCGCGATTCCGGTCGCAAATAATGATCCGCGCCCCAGACCGGATAAATGACGCCGGGCAAATGACAGGCATCTGCCAATAAAACACCGCCGTCAGTCGGGCCTTGTCGTGAAACGCGCTGGTAGCACAGCCGCATAAAACGATTGGTCAAATGTCGCCGCAACGGAAACCCGACAATGTTAATCAAGTGCGTTGACGCGGGCAGTTTGAGCGGCATTGAAAGTGGACCTTGCAACGAGGGCGCGAGTTCACGAAGAAAATCAGTGTTGTGACCCCGGCATTTGCAATAAAGCCACGCAACGAAGAAGCGCGGCTTTGTAGCCAGCAGCCATTCCGCAACCGGCGAGCCATTCAACGTCCCACAGATGTTGACCCAGGCTGAAACATCGCGGAAATGCTCCTGCGCATTGTGCGAGCCGAGGGCGAATTTTACATCCGCTCCGCCTTTGCAAAGTGAGATGAGAATGATTCTTTCGCCGCGATGATTGGCCAGCCAGTCGAGGATGATTTTTGAATTTTCCGCCAGAGTGCCCGTGCTCGACAGGGGAACCAATTCGGCCCGCAGTTTCAAACGACCAGCTTCCTCACGAATCATTTTGCCATCTGCGCCGGAGTCAGGGTTTTCTTTGTAAAAGGCCGCAGGCACCACCGCGACAGTTATTTGTTGGGCGGCACTTTTGTGGTTTGGCGACCGCCATTGATCAATTTGGCCGATGAACGCAGCTTGTTGCGGCGAACGCTTGACGCGGTCATAAAGCAAAGCCGTGGCAAATTCCACTCCTTCGCGCGCAGAAATTTCACGGAGCCTTTCTGCGCTCAATTCCGCGAGCGATGGAAATTCAGGAAATGACGCAGCGCGAGTGAGCAGAACGCCTTCTTCTTCTTCAAATGTTGGCTTCGCCGCCAATATTATGCCGGGGTTTGGATCGCGGGCTTGCGCCGAATACGGCCAATCAACCAACCCAGGACGATGCCAACAACAAAAGCGATGCAAGTGGCGCGAATGGCGTATTTTTTCATCATGTCCAGCATGACATTGTCGAAGATGTTCGTTGAAACATGAAGTGCCGCAACCAGCCAGCGGCCATCCTGTTTGACCATCGTGGCCGTCCACCGTCCTTTCACATCAAAACTTTTGCCGTTAACGAGTTTGAAATGTTCAACGGAGCTGCCAAAGGCAATACCAGTGCTGTCACCGTATAAAATTGTCAGTTCGTCCACGTTGATTGTCGCGTGAAAATCGGCGACGACCTTGTTCGGTCCGTTCATCATGCGGTTGTAATAGTCCCGAACGCCGTCGCGTCCCCTGCTCACCGTGGCGTCATGCCAGGTAACGACGACATTGGTAGTGAGAAATGTCAATTCGCGATCAATGTCGCCTGTGTTAACGGCGTCCATGAGGCCATCGCGCATGGCCCGAAGAGCGTTGTGCGTCGCCTCAACTTGCGAATCTGCCTTCGCGACTGCAACTGCCAGACAAGTCATGGCGAGCGTGAATAGAATTTGTATTTTTTTCATTTGTGTTCAGTGGCAAGCGCCGATGGTTGTTGCGGGGCAGGTAATTTTGATTGGAGGAAACTAGAATGGTTGCCATTTACGGCTTCGCCGGGCGATGAATGTATGTCTTCGGCCGTTTGCGGCAATGCAACGACCCAGTTGAAAAAGTCAACCATGTCGTGGTCGGGCGGAATCATCGTGGCCGGATCATAACGGGTGCCGAGCAAACGTCCGGCTTCATCCTTGAGATAACCGTGGGTAAAGAAACGCCTGACTGCCAAAACAAGCGGCTCGAACAAAGCATGAGCTACGGGATTTTTCAGGCGCGGCGCAAAAACGATACCTTCGCAAAGGGTCTTGTCGTCGTCGAGCGGTTGTGTGGCGATGATAAAGCGGCTGTGAGCACGGTCGAAATCGCCGGTGATCAGGACGAACGTGCCGCCCCAATTGGTGATGGAGATTTCCACCGTGCGACCGGCAAAGACTTTCAAAAGCTTGTCCAACCCTGTTCGGCCCAGAACTTCCGCGCGATAGCGGTTGCGTCGCGCGAAGGAATGCGGGCAATCAATTTCCGGCGGAGCGATCAGCTTGCGGTCGTGAACGGCGTCGAAATGTTGCGTATCGTAACCGTGGGCGGCGTTCGTGAACCAATTGCAGTCGGAAACGTATGAGAAAATTTTTCCGGCGGAATAATCATTGGGGTCGGCATCGAAAAAGAACGGCAGCGGGAACAACGCCTCCGAGCCATTGAAAAAGAAGACGTAACCATGCCGTTCCTCGACCGGATAATTCGTCTGGCGTGCAAAAGCTGGAATTGAGTTTGTGCCGGGAATGTGATTGCAAACGCCGTCTGCCCCGTATTTCCAATTGTGGAACGGGCATTGGATGGAATCACCAACGACGGTTCCGCAGCCCAAATCAGCGCCCATGTGCGAGCAATGCGCGGCCATGACGCAAACTTTTCCGCTTCGAGTGCGAAATGCAACCAGTTGCCGTCCAAGAATTCGTTTGGAAAGCGGCTTCGACAATTCACTGGCGCGACAAAACAAATACCACGAGGCTGGATATGTGGGAAACCGATTGACGGGCGGAGGCGTTGCGGAATTGCCCGCCTTCACAAAATCCTGGTTGTTGATGCGGTTGCTCATTGAGCGAAGCCGGTTGTCCACCGGCCAAACCACGCTGACGTGCCTGACGCTAGACCAGCGCCAGTCGAACGACAAGCACGAATGGGGCTTGCATTGCAATCGAACCAAATTAAATTTGCGGCATGGCAGAGCAAGCTACTGTTTCAAGCCTACTTGACAGAACGGCGGGCTTTTCCTGTCCCCCGGACATGCCTGTGCCGGACAAATTGAATCTGTTTCTTTCGCTGGCGGTTTTTGTCGGCGCGGTTTGTCTTATTTGTCTTGCTTCGATGGTGAAAGGCTGGCTGGCGGTTTTTGGCGTCGGAATTATTTTTTCCTATTTGCTTTTGACCAATTACGCGCTGCTGCACGAGGCAACGCACGGCAACTTGCAGTCCAACCCGCGCCGGAATTATTGGCTCGGCTTTCTGAACGGCTTGTTGTTTCCAATCCCATTCAGCATGATTCGCATCACGCATCAGGGACATCATCTCTACAATCGCACCGATTCTGAAATGTTTGACCTTTATTATCCGAACGACAACCGGGTGATAAAATACATTCGCTGGTATGGAATTTTATTCGGGTTGTTCTGGCCGCTGATTCCGCTGGGCGCGGTGTTGTTTTCAATTTTGCCGCGACCGCTGCGGGAGAAAATTTTCGGCAAGCCGCAATCCACCAGCTATATGTTTTCCGATGTTGAACGCGCCGCCGTAAGGTCGGTGAGATTGGAACTGCTGGCGATCATCGCTTTCTTTGTCGGCCTGCATTGGTTTTTGAATTTGCAGTGGACACACACGTTGGTGCTTTACGCCTGTTTTTCATTCAATTGGTCAACGCGGCAATACGTCGGGCACGCCTTCAGCAAACGCGACATCATTGATGGCGCATGGAACCTGCGGCACAACCAGTTGATGACATGGGTGCTGTTGCACGGCGAATATGACAAGACGCACCATCGCCGACCGGATGTTTCCTGGATTTACATTCCTCGGCTGACACCGCCGGATGACGAACGGCCAAGTTACGTCAAACATTATTGGCGGCAATGGCTTGGTCCGCGTCCAAACACCGAACCTGCTCCTATTATTCCTGCATCCGCGCCAATGATGGCAAAGCAATGAGCGAAAGCCCCGAACCCTTCTGGGGCTGGCCGGGCTGGAAACATCTTCGCTTCGCCTGGCTTTTGTCGTTGACTGGTTTGGTGTGGTTCGTCTTGGTTTATGACGGAGCGGATTTTCTGACCGCACATCGCAGTTTTCGAGTTCGTGTTTATTTCGATGCGGAGTTAGGAATTCCTTTCATTCCAGAAGCAGTGATTGTTTATATGTCCATTTATCCGCTTTTCCTCGCAGCGCCATTCATTTTGCGAAAACGTCACGAATTTCTAGCATTAGCCATGACTCTCAATATCGCCATTTTGATAGCTGGTATTTGTTTTTTATTGTTCCCAGCGCAGGTGGCTTTTCCTCCGCCAAGGAATTTGGGGATGTTTCCCAATTTGTATCGTTTTGCGGACCGTTTGAGCCTTACTTACAATCTGGTGCCTTCGTTGCATGTGGCATTGAGCACCATTTGCATTGCTGTTTTCGCAGAACGTAGCAGCATAATTTGGAAAATTCTGTTCTGGATTTGGGCGGTTGCCATCGCCATTTCAACACTGCTGATTCACAAACATCACGTCCTAGACGTAGTGACAGGATTTATGCTTGCTTGGATTGCGTTCAAATTTTTCTATCAACGGTTCCTGCCCAAGACTATTTAAGGATTGCTTTGATTTGCTTAATTCCGCCTCAAGATTGCCGCAGTCGCGGCGACTGCGGCAACCGCCGCCCGTCGCGACTGTTTCCGTATTGACCCACCTCAAGATTGCCGCAGTCGCGGCGACTGCGGCACGCTCCCTGGAACACCTTGAGAATCAACGCCTGCCGCAGCATTTTGCGAGCGTGAGGCAGGTTGGAGCATTAACACATAAATGAGTCGGGAAACAATCATTGCCAATAGCCTATCAATCCAAGCGAATCTGTTGTGCGAGCGTCCGTGCAGGCCAGCGCCAGCATTTCCGCACTCGCACTGGAATCGCCGCGTTCAGGCGCAGTCGTCGCGATTTCAATGAGCAATCATGGTTAGCCAATGGCGGAAGCTAACTGGTCGGTGGCCGTAGCCGGGGTTTATTCAACGCCTTTCGGAAAAACTTGCAAGCTTGAAAATCAAATAATCGTCACGCGCGAACGGACTTCGTAAGGCAATCCCATCGCGTCAATAATCAAGCTCGCGTCTTTGGAACTCGCGCCCAGCGATACAAACAAAACCTGATCCTCGTCGTGATTGAGCAAATCCTGAAGCTCGGCCTTTAATTTCGCCAGACGCAAATCATCCAGAGGGCATTCAAAAACCGAGTATTGCAGTCGCACACCAAAACCTTCCAGCGAGCGCGCCACTTTTCGCAGCCGCTTCGGGTCGCTGATGTCGTAGCTCACCAAATAGCGGATGCGGCTCATCGTGTGACAAATCCGTGATAGGTCAGCGCCTCGCCGCGCACGAACCGCCACAATTGCCTTGCCTGCACTTCGAGCATCCGGCGATACGCCATTTTGTAGCTGAATTCCGGGTGGCTGACTTCCGTGTCCAGCCGTCGAAACCACCCTTCCCAAAATGGTCGCCGGCCTTTGTCGGTTAAAAACATCCCGTTCGCGCTTTTGATGAAGTCCTCCGGGCCAAGTTCGCCACGATTGATGAGGCTGATGGCCACGCTGTCGGCGATGAGCGGGCGGAATTCCTCCATCAAATCCAGTGCCAGTGCTGGACGGCCATAGCGAGGCTGGTGCATGAATCCGAGAAACGGATCGAGTCCAACCGAATAACAAACGCCGGTCAATTCCTTCGCCAGCATGGAATAGCCGAGCGAAAGCAAGGCGTTCACCGGATCACGCGGCGGACGGCGATTGCGCCCGCGCCAATCAAATTTCCAATCCGCACGCTGTTTCAGCATGGACTCGAACTGTTCGAAGTATAGTGCCGCCGCGCTACCTTCGATGCCGAGCAACGCCGTCAGGTCGCGCGCCGATTCCGTGGAATCGCGGAAGTTCGCCATCAAGCTCGTCACCCGGTCCGGCACGTCGCCGTTGCGCATAAGCATGACACGCTGGTTGTGAATCTTGGCGCGGATGACTTCCCGCGCCAGTTGCAAACGCACACCCGGAAGTTCGAACAGCCGATATTGCCCGCGCCGCGCGTCCACGCCGCTGGCTGGCAATCCGCCCAACATGCCAAGAAACCGTCCCGCCGGTGAAAAATAAGCGACATCAATTCCTAACTCCAAACACGTCGAGACCGCCTGCGCTGTCATCTGCACCGCGCCGTAGCAATAAATCGCCCGCACCTGCTGGCCGGGCAGTTTGCGCACGTCCTCGCCCTTCACGCTGACGAGCAATTCATCCCCGCGCTGGCCGATTTGCGCGCCCGGCGTCTGCACCACCAACACCTCGCCATCGTCACCGCCCGGACGCGGCGGTTGCAACGTCGGTTCCTTGTCCGTGGACTCGGCGGCGAAATCCAACGCCTCCAAAATCTGACTGCGAACTGCGTCTTCTGATTGTGCAATGAAACCAAACTGAATCTGGCCATCGGTGTCCGCCAGCTTTCGCCGCTTCGACCACCAAAGCGATTCATTCGGCAGACAAATTGGATACGCAGAGCAATACAGGCAGCGCGCATCATTCTTCAGTGGTGGTGGACATTTTCCGCTGGCGGCAACTGCCCGCGCATCTTCAATCGCCTTGCGAACTTTGCTGAAAAGTTCCTCGGTCAATTCCACCGGCACGCGCCGCTTGTCCGCCGCATAATAAATTGCGCCGCGAACTGCATTCACGCCATGCTCGCGCAATAACAGCGCGTGCGCGGCAACTTGCAAGGCATCCGGCTCTTTGGCAACGCGGTCGCCTTCGCCGTCGCGGCGGGCGGAGCCTTTTTTGTAATCAATGATTTCGGCGCCGTCTGGTCCGCCCTCGACAATATCTACCACGCCGATGAGGCCGAGCGATTCGCTTTCCAACCGCAGGCTGCGGAGCTTTGTGCCCTCTGGCAGACCAAGTTCCTTGGGATCGTCCAGCTTGGAGGGCGCATCCACGTTGCGATGGACATGACTACCCGCCACCGTGTCTGCGTTCTCCTGAAAAATGTTTTCAACCCACTGGAAATAAAATAGGCGCGGGCAATAGATGAAGTTATGCAAGTTGCGCACGCCCATTCTTGGCTGGGCTTCCAACGAACCATCGGTGCGCAACGTGGACTCGCTCATAAAATTTACATGGCGTTTATTTGGGCTTGTGGCGTTTCTGGTTTATTTGATTGATTCGATTCCATTGCCGTTTTTTGACTTCGCTCCAGAGAGCCTTCCCGCTGACGAGAGGGAATTGCCTGTCGTTTTCAAGTTGGGCAAATCCCCACGGAATTGAACGAGAAACGTCGGCAAAAAAGTTTGGATTCTGATTTGTTGCCGAGATTTCTTTGTCTTCCTTCGGCGGTTCAATTTTTACTTTCACCTTTTCGCCATATTTCCGTTTTTCGCGGGCAAGCATCGTGCCGTCTTTTTCCCGCTGTGTGCGCAGGCGTGGATAGATACTCCACAATCGCGGGTCTGACATTGCGCGCAAACCAAGATTGATGGCGGCATTGATGTCTGACTGGATGACGGCAGGCTGCAATTTTTCGTGATCCGGCTTGGCAATCTTGTCGCAAATCGGAATAAAAATTGGCCCGCCAGCTTTTGGCGCATATAGCGTGCGCCATTTTGGGCGCTCGCCTTTGACATCGCTGTTCAGTATTTCCAGATTGGCGAAAAGTTTTTCAATTTGCTCCGATTCCTTCAGCGCGTCTTCAGAGAGCGGATGCTGTTCGGGATTTTCCCGATGCAATTCAAGACGTTTGAGATGCCACGCCCAAGGCGATTCCGATTTCAAACCCGGATGCACTTCCACCGCACGGAAGCCAGCCACGCCGCTGCGCGAACAAAAACGCGATGACCACGCGGCGGGTGTTTCAAGCACAGGAATTCCGAACGGCTCGCAAAGTTCCTTCAACTTGTCGCGGACAGCGCGATGACACCATTTCATTAAGCGACTGTTTTCTCGCGGAGCGCGGCCTTGCGAAGCGCGGTAACGGGACAAATCCTCAATGACAATAAAATCCGCAGGCTCACGGAATTTTTCATAAACGCCGTGCTGGTCACGTTCCGCTCGCAACGCTGATTTGTTGGCCGGTGGTTTTGCCAGCCGCACGCCCAACGCTTCGGCCAAAATCATGTGCGCCGTCTGGTTGACGCGCTGCTTTTTAGTTCGGTCAAGTTTTTCGAGCAAGTCGGGACACGGATCGGGAACGGCTTCGTCGCGACGAATCGGCGGCTTGCCCGCTATGCCGCGTCGCAAAGTTTGGTTTAACGACTGAAAGCGGCGGCGCAATTCTTCAATTTGCTCAATGCGTTCCAATGAAAGCCCGCGCTGTCCGCGCAACCGAACATCCGGCAACGCCGCGCCGTTTTGGGTGAGCAAGCCAACGCGATTTTCATTTGTAGCGACCGGATGTTTTTCCCACTTCCAGGAACGCCCGCGCAGCGGAAGAATCCGGTTGGCCAGTGATTCAAATAATTCCGGCAATTTGTCCTGTTTGCTGCGCAGTAATCGGGCAAGCTCATTTGCCAAGCGGGGATCATTGTCTTTCTCGGCAAATGTTTTCACTGTGTCAGGCAGCCAGCGTTCGGCGCGCTCGACGGGTGTGGTGAACGATTCGCGGATTTCTTTCAAAGCATCGCCGCGCTTCTTTTCATCCGCCAGAAACCAGCACCAACGATGCAGGCGGGAAACCCGCCATTGTGCGCGACGTGCGGCGATTAGCAATTTGTCGTTTTGTTCGGGAAACGACAAAGACTTTTCCCAATCTTTCGGCAACAAATTATCTTCTTTGATTCCGAAATCAGAAAATAATTTGGCGCATTGTTCGGCTTCTTCCGACGTGGCGGAGCGTCCGCGTTCGCCGAATAATTCTTCCCGCCAGCCAAATTCAGTTTCGCCATGTTCCAGTTTTGACGGTGCTCGCCATTCCACGCGGTCTTCGCCGGAGAGCCGCAACATTCCAGAGGCGATGAGTGCCGCTCGCCAAGATTTTTTTGCCGCGCCCTCGCCAGTCTCGCCGATGATGCGTGACGGTCTTTTGCCAAAATCATTCTGCGCTTTGGCGCTGGCTTGAAGCACTGCGTAAGCTCCCGCGTCGCGTTGGCCTAAATCCACGGATACGCACGAAAACTTGTCGAGCAAATCAAACCACGGCGTTGGTGGTTTGGCGGGCTGCTTCTCGTGCGGCCATCGCAATGTCGCGTTGTAAAAATCTTCACCGTCGGGATGGAGATTAAACTGTCGCGCCCATAAATTTGCCTTGCCTATGCCAGCGATAATTTTGTCGGGGATTACTTCGACTGGAAAAGTCAGTTGGATGTCTTGCTCATCGTTTGGTTGTAGCAAGATTCGGCAGTTTGAAAAATCTTGGGTGTCATGTTCCGGCAAGCCTAGCGCTTTCATCATCGGTTGTAGCCAGCTTGTAGATTCCAGATTCTTGTCGCCATTTGTCCGCAACTCGTCGCGGCGGAGACGTGGCGCGGAATAATGGACGCGAACGAGCGACGGCTTCAAGCCATCCGCAGTTTTCAAAACCATCCCCGTCGTGAATGACAGCGTTCCGGCCTCGTGTTCTGAACCGAACTTGCCAGCTTTTGGAATGATAAAATAGCGAGGCGAATGAACTGCGTGCGCGGGTGTAAAACGAATTGGACGTTCCTTGTCCTCCAATTCAAATTGCAAATCTTTGTATTGCAACCACGCCTCCAAAGGATCGTCGGCGTGATTGGTTTTTCCTTTATCTCGCCAGATGGGTTGAAATTCCGTTTCGGCAAGTTTCTCATACAGAACTGCGCTGCCGAAATCATCACGGTGTTGGCCTTGTTCTGCTTTGACAACTTTCCAAAGTTCGTCGGGAGTTGTTTTTCCTTTTTCGGCGAGCTTGCGCCATTCCTCGCGGATTTTTGTCCAACCGCGCAGAGTCCGTTCTTGGATGGTGTATTCGGCTTTTTCTGATTCTGGATTTTCAGATTCCGCGAGATAGCCCAGCGATTTTGTGACGAGCTTTCGCAAAAGCTCAATCCGCTTGTCCCCCGCGAATGTGAAGCTTGGCGTTTCGTCTTCCGTATCACTGATGGATTCCTTGGATTTCTTTTTCTCAACAATCTTTTCTGTGGAAGACCATTTTATCCAACTCGGTTTCGCTTCTGGATCAATAGCGTTAAGTTTCTCCCGCAACTTCGCCGCTGCCGCTTCCCGGCTCAAAGTATCCTGAAAATATCTGTGCGGCGATTTGATGGCTTCAATAAAAGCCGCGAGATCGAAATCAAACCAAACGGCACGGTCTTCCTTGCCGATTTCTCGAATCAAAGCGCGATTGGTGAAATACTCAAAAATCGGCTGGTCGGCAGTCGTGCGGGCTTCGGCGATAAAATCAGTCCTTATTTTCGGCGGAGCTTCTTTCAACTTGTCCGCTTTTTTCCGCAAACTTTCCGTGTTGGTTTTGAATGCCTCCCAAGTTTCGGGCGCGGGAAATAATTTGAATACTACCGCCAACGGATACGCGCCCTTTGGTTTTCGTCCCAAAATCGGAAGCTTCAATTTGTCGCCAAGCTTATCAAGTTGTTTTGAATACTTGTCGGCAACTGCGGCCAATGTTTTTGATTTGGCGGAAGCGGATTTGAATAAACGCTCGGCTTCCGCCCGCGCTTCCACTCCGCTCATGGATTCTTTGGGCATCTGCGTGACAAACCAGCCAAGTTCCAATTTTTCTGTGACAGCTTCAATCTGGCTGGCGGCAGCTTCGTGAATTTCTCGGATGATTGTAAGCATCCGGGTTTCTTGTTGCTGCGCGACGTTTTTTGGCGTCGCATCCAGTTTGCCATGAGCGGTGCAAAGCCACGGCAATCGGGAAACACAAAACTGATTTAAGTCCGATTCGTCGGCTTCTTCCAATAATTGCAACAGGGCTTTGGCGCAGGCTTCGGGCGTCGCGGGAGATTTTTTCAACAATGTTTTGGCGCACGCGGCAAAAGCTTTTGCTTCATCTATTTCAGTCGCATTAGAATCGAGCCAATTCGCTAAACGCTTGTGCGGCCCGTCAAAGCCAATCGCCCTACGACGCGCTTTGACCCACGATTTCAAAACTTCCGCGCGCCATTCGAGCATTGCTTTCCCTTTCGGTGAATCTGGTTTGAGTCCAGCAGCCATCGCAGCCAACGCAAGCGTGTAATAATTCACCGCGTCCTGAAAATGTTCGTGGTGCTGCCAGAGTGCGTGTTCTCCGTCGTCCAGTTTTTTCCACTTGGGTTTGCCTTGTTCGTCCTTGCCGTCGGGAATTTCAATCTTGCTGACGCGGCCCTGGTAGATGCGGTTCATTGTTTTGTTGAGCGTTAAGTGTCAGTGGAATCAGTCTGGTCGCCAAGCGGGAATTTTCAGCCTGACGCGGCGGTGGCTGGTTGCGCTTAACGTGCGGCCCAGCCGCCGCGCAATTTCGGCGTCCGATCTTGTGCCCAGAAGTCCGTCTTCGTCCGCCGTCCAATCGCGTAATTTTGGATTCCGCATCGGAATGTGCAGAAGTTCGCGACGCTGGATGACAGCGCCGACCGAACGACTGATCCGACGTGCGACTTCCTCATCCGGCAATGTGCTGAGCAGTTTAATTTCCGCCGGTGTCCAAGGATTGGCGTTGGTGCCGGGCTTTTGGGCGCGTGGAATTTTCAACGACCGGCGCTTGAAGGTCGCCACATACGCCGGACATCCGAGCCGCCGAGCAACGTCTGTGTCAGGCAGGGTTCCCAACAGGGCGATTTGTTTCCGTGTCCAGACATGACGCGCGGGGACGCGATTGGGAATTTTCAGACGGTGACGCCGTTTGAGAACGGCCACGACGTTTCGCTTTATCCGTCTGGCTACTTCGGCGTCGGGCATGGTGCCAAGCAATTTATCTTCTGCGCGCGTCCACGGGCGAAATTCAGGATTGAAGAAGGGGATGCCAAGTTTCAGACGTTTGTGCCGCACGTTTTTAACTGTGCGTCCGGTCAGTTCGGCTATTTTGCGATCCGGTTGCCGACCTAACATGGCAATCTCGCCGGGTTTCCACTGGTGATAATCGGGATGTTTGAACGCAATGCCAAGCTGGCGTCGCCGATATGCCACTTGATAGCGGGGCCGTTTGAGCAACATGGCGACTTGCGCGTCTGGCCGGACACCGAGAAGTTTGTCGTCTTCCGGCCTCCACCTTTTGATGAAGCTGATATGTTTGAGATGCCGCCTGGCAGCAACGGCAGTCGTGGTGCGGCCAAATTTTCTGGCAAGCGCGCGATCCGATTTGGTTCCCAATAACCGTTCTTCGTCCTCCGTCCAGTGACGGTGCTTCGGCGGTGCCGTGCCGTGATTGAAGCGGTTCATGGGCGGGTTGTTTTGCCTGCATTGTTTTATATCAAATTTGGCATCCGCGCACTAGCCAGAAATGGAAATGCCTAATGGCAGCGTGTGAGTTTCCACCTTCTCATTTCAATAACCGATTCAGCACTTTTTGCCACTCGTCGCCATAGATCAACTCGAACACAATCGTTCGTTCAGGGAATTCCAAGCCCAACTCCGTCCAGCTTTTTTCCTCCGCCAGCTTGTTGCAAAGTTTGAACACCTGTTTTTTGTAATCCGTATCGTCGTTTTTCAAGTGAATCCCCTTTGACTCGACCACAAAAACTTTGTCGAAGTCGGTTTTATCGGCAGGACTGGTGCGGGACACGATGAAGTCAGGATAAATTCCGTTCTTGCGCCAGCCTTGCAAACGATAATCTTGCCGCGACAAATTCCGATACCACCACAGCAACCGCCCTTGCTTCTCGAAATACCATGCCACGCTCCGCTCTTCGCCGTTCACGCACTCCTCGGCCACTTGCTCGAATAAACTTAATTGCAAAGGCGAATTATCCTCCCGCGTCAGCTTGCGCGCGCCCTTACGCATAGAAATTTTGCTCGGCAGCCGGTAGCCCGCGTCATCCTTCAAAAGCAGGAAACGCATTTTCTTCTCATTCACCAGCCGATCAAAGACCTCTTCCGCCAGCCGGTTCCGTTCGGCATCGGCGCGCTTCGCCAGTTCCTGCACGATGAACACAAAGTTCTTTGCTACCAAATCCAATCCGTTTTTTCGTGTCAGCGTGCCGATAACATCCTTGGCTACATCGTGGGCAATCCACGGATTTGGAATTATTTCCAGCAATTGTCTTGTGGCAAAAACCGGGTCAACGCCGGAGTCTTTTGCCGTCAAATAGTGTCGCCCGCTTTCCTTGATCAGCCCGGACTTGGTTTCTCCGGTCAACGTCACGATAATCTCCGCGTCCTGCGAAGGTGCATCCGCCAGTTGCAGATTCTTCTCTGGCGAGAAATCCGCCTTCGTCCAGTCAATCCGGCTCACGATGTCCGTTTCATAGCTGACCTCGCGCCATTCTGAATCCTGTCGGATGACAAATTTCGGCAGGTAAATTTTACCGGCGAACTTCTTGAACTTGTCCCGCAATTCAATCAATTCGTCGCCCTGCTCCCCGTCATCCGGCGCGTCCAGAACGATTTGGCCGGCCAAATCCCCCAAACCTTCCCGCCCAAATCCATCCCGAACGGCATCTACAAGCAGTTTCGCCTTTTGCCGGAAGCAAAAGACGTAGCTTTCGTCCAATTCCCGGATTTTGGTTTTTCGCGCGAACGGCTGGCGAAGTATCCGCCCGACCAGTTGCGTGAGGTTGTTTTTTGACGACGGATTGGTGAGAATCGCCAGCACATAGGCGAACGCGCAATCCCACCCTTCCTGCAATGCCTGTTTGGTGATAATGTAACGAATCGGACAATTCCGCGCGAACAAGTTGATGCCCTCAATGTCATCCTTCTCGCTCGATTTTACCGCCACTTCGTCCGCAGCAACGCCATATTCCCTCACCAAAAAATCCCGCACGTCTTCCGCGTGAATAAAATTCCCTCCGCGCTGGTCTTTGCCTGTGCGTTCCACCTGCACCAGACAAATCGGGCGAATATAATTGCCGGTGTTCGCCTCATACTTGCGCGCTGCTGTTTCAAGTGCCTCGCGTTTTTTGATACTCGCGAGCATCGTGTCTTTCCAGCGCGTGCTTTCCTTGTTGTTGATGTGCAAGTCCAGCTTGATCATTTCCTCGCGCTTCAATTCCAAACCCTTGATGTCCACCAGCACGTTGCTGTTGTCCGTTGGCGTGGCGGACAGCTCCACAATCACCGACGGATTTAGCCCGCGCAATGTGTCCTGCGCCATCTCGCTATATGCCTTGTGCCCTTCATCCAAAATGATAATGGGTGACAAAATCCGCAGCGTATTGCCCAGCGACGTTTTCACCTGCCGCTGAAACAAACCCTTGCCGTCACCAAATGCATCAAGATTCGGAAATCGTTCCAGCAACTTGGCATGGCCGCGCACGTCGTCATCTTTCGGGAAAAACGCGCCAAAGCCACCGCTGTCCTTAAATACCTTCAGCGCCTCCTTGTTCTGCCGCGAGGCCGACGGCAGCATCAGCGTCAGCACAACCAGATTTTCCGCGATGTCTTCCGGCGTGAAGCGGTCAGTCTTTTCGTAAATCACCGTGCGCCCGCCGCTCGCGATGTCCAGCACTTGCCGATACGAGTGGTCGCGGTTGCGAAGATGCTCAATCGTCTGCCGATAGATTTGCGTCGTCGGCATCACCCACAGCACAAGGCCGGTCTGTTTTTGCCGGTAACTTCGGTTCACGAGGTCAACGGTGTGCGCCGCTAGCAACGTCTTGCCACCGCCCGTCGGGATTTTTAGGCAGAAATTCGGCAGCGACTCGCCGATGCCGTTTTTGCGCGAGCGATAATCTTTGCCGCCGATTTCTTCCCACGCTTTCAGCGGCACGTCCAGCGCTGCCTCTTTGCCGATGGCGGCGACGACCTTGTCGTTTTTAACGCGCCAGTTTTTCAATGCTTCGAGATACGCCTTCACGCGCTTGAGCGTGTTCTGCTGATATTCCTTGAGTTCCATACTCGGCTATCGCGCCAACTTGTAGATTTCAAACGGCAACTGTGCGAAATCTATCCGTAATTCATCCAGTTGCTCTTGATCCAGATACTTCGTTGGCGCGAAGACGAGCCGCCGCTTGCCGTTGGACTTGGGCTTGCCCAGGTCCTCCGCGCGCTCCAGCGTGAGCGCGGTTTTTTTCAGGTAATCAATATCTGGCTGGTAAAGGAGATAAACTTCGTGCGTCTTGGATTCGCCGACGAACTGCCGTTTCTCGTTCACCTTGCGCTCGTCGAACTCCTCGCCGGTGGCCGTGTAGAACACATAGCGCGCCAGTTCGTGATAATCCGGGAGGTTTTTGCCGTCCAATATGCTTTCCAACTCAATCGCCTTGCCCAGCTCGAAATAACTGAACGTGCCGCCCAACCCCTTTTTCAAATTCTCATCGCTCGCGCCCTTCACGCCCTTGATGACGCGCCGCACGCGCTCCGCCGTGATGCTGTCCGCGTAATCCTCACACTCGACGAGGATGAATTTGCGGTTGCCGCTGTCTTCCTTGTTCAAAGTAAGAACAGCATGGGCGGTGACTCCCGACCCTGAAAACGAATCTAAAACAATGTCATTGCCGTTATCGGAAGTTGCCAATTTTAGAACATGCTCGACAAGGCGAGACGGCTTTGGTGATTCAAATTCGAGCCCGATTTCGCGAAGTTCACGCGCTGCTTCCTGATTATCACCAACCATTTCACGCAACCAGAGCGTAACGGGAACAGTCCCTTGCTGAACTTCTGACAAAAATTGTTTCAACGAAGGCACATTTTCCCCAGACGGGCCAAAATAAATCCGATTCTCGGCAAGCATCCTTTCAAATGTCTCCTTCGACGGCCCCCATTGCCTGCCTGCTGGCGGGTGGTGAATTTTCCCCGATGGTCCTTTAATCGGATACGAGTGCCCCGCCGCCTTCGTTTTTGTTGAGAGGTCGCCGTTTTTCCAAAGCCCGCGAGGGTCGTTGTCAGGATTTTTGTATCTTGCTATTGCTTCTTCTGTTCTCGCGAGCAGGTTTGGCCGCCAGCCTTCAGGCGTTCGGGAATAAATCAGAAGATACTCGTGAGTTGCGGACAGACCCTTTTCATCAGGTTGCGGCGCATACTTTTTTTGCCAGATTGCAGTTGCTACAAAATTTTCATTCCCAAAAATTTCATCCAGCGCAGAGCGAAGCCGATGTGCTTCATGGTCGTCAATACTGATGAAAATAACGCCGTCCTCACGTAGCAATTCTTTGAGAAGCTTCAATCTTGGCGTCATCATGCACAGCCATTTGTCATGGCGTGTCAGGTCTTCACCGTCCACGATTTTGCCAAGCCATTCTTGCAACATCGGCGAGTTGACGTTGTCATTGTAAGACCAACCTTCACTGCCGGTGTTGTAGGGCGGGTCAATGTAGATGCACTTCACCTTACCGGCGTAGGTGGGCAGCAGCGCCTTCAACGCCTTGAGATTGTCGACGTGGATGATGAGGTTGTCGTCCAGCCGCACCTTGTCGGTGAGGCTTTTGTCCCGCTTGGGCACGAGTTCATGATACTTGACGGTCAGATGGTAATTCTGAACCAGGGCTTTGCCTTTGAAATCGAGTGTGGCCATCGTGTCGGTGTGGTTGCTCACGCAACCGCGACAACGGGAAATCTAAAAATAGAAGGGGCGCGAACCTGACACGCCCTGCATCGAGGCACCGCGAAGCGCCTTTCCGAGAAGCGCGCCAAGCCGCGCCCGATGGGGCGCGTGCTCGGTGGTTCTCGGAGGGCTTGGAAAATTCGCGGTTTTCGATGCAGCCCGTAGCCGTAGCTACGCTAAATATGTTTTGTAAACGTTATTCGATAGTTTTCTTTGTCCATTTCGGACGTGGTGAACTTTACTTGGAAATGATGCTTCAGGACAAGCTTGCGAATTCACGCTGGCGTTTTGGCAGCGTTAGCCTTTGCTTCGGTCTGTGGTCGGCGTTGGTAAAAAGTGAAGCGCAGTCGGAGCGATGGCTGGAGTGGAGCCAGAGCGCAACGCCAGCGCCGAGCCGCAGACGGAAGCGCGCCGCCTCTGCGGCAACAAAATCCCGCTCACGACGAGCGTGCGCGAAGTGCGTGCCGCGCGGACGAAAGGAGCACGGTCAAACGGAGCGTGCGTTGGTCGGGGCGGACACCATCGCCTCAAGTGACGATTTGAGCTTGTTATTAAATTCGTCTTTTGTGACGATTTAATTGACATTTAAGCTTTAATTCGCCATAAATGGCGTGTTATGAAAATAACCAAACAAGCCACGGACGAAGCGATTCTCGGCGAACTAGGCGGGCGGCTGGCCAAAATCCGGCTGGATCGCAACCTTACGCAAGCACAACTGGCGACGCAAGCCGGCGTCTCGAAACGCACGGTGGAGCGGTTGGAAGCAGGCGTGGTGGCAACGCAATTATCCGGGTTCATCCGCGTATGCCGTGTGCTCAATGTGATTGAGCGCTTTGATCTGCTCGTTCCGGAACCAGTGCCCAGCCCGGTCGCGCAGTTAAAAATGGCGGGAAGAAAACGGCAGCGCGCTTCCACCGTCAAGCCGGTCAAACCTTCGACCAAAAAATGGCAATGGGGAGATGAGCGATGACAGCCGAAGTTCGACTTTGGGGCCGAAGCATCGGCGCAGTCTCGTTGGAAGACGGAGGCCAGTTTGCGGCGTTCCAGTATGATCCGGCATTTGTGCAGAGCGGGATTGAAGTTTCGCCCATCACGATGCCACTCAATGATCGCGTGTATGTCTTCCCGGATTTGCCGCAAAGAACCTTTCATGGCCTGCCCGGCCTGCTGGCTGATTCATTGCCCGACCGATTTGGCAATGCCTTGATTGATGCGTGGTTGGCGACACAAGGTCGGACGCCCGACAGTTTCAACGCGGCGGAACGGCTTTGTTACATCGGCGCGCGCGGCATGGGCGCGCTGGAGTTTGCGCCATCCATCGGGCCAAAACCGCAGCAGGCGAAGAAGATTGAGATTGATGCCCTGGTCAAGCTGGCCTCGGAAGTTTTGACCCATCGCAAAAATCTGAAGACCACTTTTGCCAGCGCAAGCAGAAAAAGCGCTTTGAATGACATCTTGCGAGTCGGCACTTCTGCCGGTGGCGCACGGGCGAAGGCGGTCATCGCCTGGAATCGTGAAACC
>CAWBKH010000004.1:0-38791 GCA_963789335.1 uncultured Verrucomicrobiae bacterium | reverse complement strand
GTTTCTTCGAACTTCATAGTGGATAGAGATTGAGCTTTCCGCAGAAAAACAGGATGCGTATCCGGTAATTCTGGAAGTTGCGGAAGCCGCGGGCCGCCGATTTGATGCTCTGGATTTTCGAGTTCAACCCCTCCGTCACGGCGTTGGTGATGTGATGACGCAAATACGTCAGCAGGTTTTCCAAATGCCGCTTGAGCAGATGGGCCACGTCGGCCATCGGTTTGAGTTGGCTGCGGCTCACCCAACCAAACCAGTCCTTGAAAAATCGTCGCGCCCAGCCCGCCTCCTGATATTCCCAGAACTTGCTGAACAGTTCCTTCATCGCCCACGCCCGCGCTACTTTCAGTTGTTGATCCTTCAACCCGGAAAATTCCTCCCGTTGCTCCTGATTAAAATGCCGCGGATTATACAACCACAGTTGCCGCGTCCCTTTGAGTGTCTCGTCCCCCTCGGCCAGCAATTCCTTGTGTTCCTGGCGCCGCACCTTGTCCACCGACTCGTTCAAGTATTTGCTGACATGAAACCGGTCATGCACGATGTCCGCTTCAGGCACCTGCTTGGCAATCGTCTGGATGAATGGCTCCCACATGTCCACCGCCACCGCTTCCACCGCCGACTTCTGTTGGGGTGTCAGCGTCGCCCACAACTGGTCGGCCGCCTCGCAGGTTCGTTCCTCCACCACCTCCAGCACCCGCGACTGGTCCAAGTCCGTCAACAACGTGATATAGGAGTGCCCGCGCTTGAAACTCTTTTCATCCATCCCCAGATGCGCGAGTTGATCCAGCTGCCGCCGCTCCAATCCGCGCCCCACAGCTCGTTTCATAATCTCATGCGCTGCGTCCCAGCCAATGCCCAACAGTTCGCAAGCCTGACTCACACTCGCGCAGGCCAGCAGCACGTCCACCGCAAACCGTTCAAAGAGCAGCGTGAACCGTCCCTGCGGCACCGCCCACGGCACCTGCATGGTCTTGACCCCGTGTGCCGGACACTCTGCCCGCGGCGTCCGGGCCCGAATCAACGTCGTGAACTGCATCGTGTCCAAGTGCCGCCACGTCCGCTCCGGTGCGCTGTCATGGATCGAACATTCGCACCCGCATTCCGGGCATTTGGCCGCCGATCCCCATTGCCAGCCAAGCTCGATTTCAACTTTTTTTTCGGCCAGTTTCAATTCCACGGTTTTAACTTCCCACGGGCTGCCAATGCCCAAAAGCAACGCGTAATGTTTCTGCAGTTCGTTGTCCATGCTCATGCCAAAAGCCTGCCAACCACCGCCGTCAAGGCCAACCCAAAACACCGGCCCGGCAGAGCGCAGCGGAGCGAAGCTCTGTCCGGCGCGAAGCGATGGAAGCCAACTCCAACCCGCCCGCCGACAATTTGAAACCACGTCGCTCATTTATGCTTCAGCTAAATGCCTCCTTTGTTAGCCATGAAATTCCCGGAATATTCAACTATTCCGACTTGGACAACCACTTCCGTATTGAAGCAAATGCTTATTTTGTACCCCAACCTGCGACAGCCCCGAAATAATTCCTAGGCCGGCAAGCCTTTCACTCCTCATCAAACTTCCGTTCGACGAGAGCTTCGAGTTCGGAAATGGCCTGGTCCGCGTCGTCGCCGCGAACGTGCAGGGTCAATTTGCTGCCGGGGCCCGCGGCAAGCATCATCAAGCCCATGATGCTCTTGCCGTTGATTTTTTCGCCATCCTTTTCAACGAGAATTTCCGACGCAAACCGGTTGGCGGTCTTTACAAACACGGCGGCGGGCCGGGCGTGAATGCCCAGCTTGTTGGCAATGGTGAGCTCCTTGGTGAGGAACTTTTCATCCAGCAATTTCTTCGCGCTCATCGGCTTGCTTATGATATACTAAATGAAATGGGATAAATTGCCACTTATTTTTGCGGCGGCGGCGGATGACCTGGTGTCATGCGGGCGATCAGGCGTTCGTTCAGATCCTCGGCGGCGTTGTAACCGGACAGTTTTAATTTGGTCTGGAAAGCGGCGACTTCAATGAGCCGGGCCAAATCCCGCCCCGGTCGCACCGGAATAATGATGTGCGGAATATCCACGCCGAGCACCTTGACAAATTCCTGTTCAATGCCAATCCGGTCCACCTCGCCGACCTCCTGCCACACTTTGAGGGTGACGACCAGATCGAGGTTTTTTTCCTTGCGAACGCTTTTGACGCCGAACATGGCCGCGACATTGATGATGCCGATGCCGCGGATTTCCATGTGATCGCGGGTCAACTCAGCGCTGGTGCACATCACTTCACGGCCGTCCAGCAACGTCACTTTCGTCACGTCGTCGGCCACCAGGCTGTAGCCGCGTTCAATGAGCGCCAGCACGGCCTCGCTTTTGCCGATGCCGCTCTCGCCGCGGATGAGCACGCCCACGCCCAGGATATCCACCGTGCTGCCCATTTCCGTGCCACGCGGTGCGAACATCATTTCCAGCGCGAACGTGGCGAAGTTGATGAACTTCATGGTGACGAGCGGCGTTTGAAAAATCGGCACGCCGGCGCGTTCCGCCGCCGCCAGTAGTTCGCCATCGGGCCGGAGCGTGCGGCTGAACACAATCCCCGGAATTCTATAGGCGAATAAATCGGCGTAGCGTGCCTCGCGTTCCGCGTGCGAGAGCGATCGCAAGTAATACGTTTCGGCGTGGCCGAGCACTTGGATGCGCTTGTAGGCGAAGTAGCGCGTGAATCCGCTCAACGCCAGGCCGGGACGATTGACCGTCGGTTCGCGAATGATGCGGTTGAGCCCTTCTTTGCCGGACAACAGGCGCAATTGCAGCGAATCGGCGTGTTCGTCATAAAACCGTTCGACCGTGACGGGTTGGTGTGACATATTTTTTCAACCGAACAGGGTTACGGTTAGGAGCAAGCCTGTAGAGGTGCAACGCGTTCGCCTAGCATCACTCATAATCGCAATTTTAATCCATTTTCACAAATTAAACTCCGGTCCCAGGTAAATCTCCCGCGCCTTCGGGTCGTTCGTCAAAAACTCCGAACTGCCCTCCACCAGCACTTGACCCTTGTGAATGATGTAACCGCGGTCAATTAATTTCAAGGTTTCCCGCACATTATGATCGGTGATCAAAATGCCCAGTCCGCGCTCTTTCAGGCGACGCACGATTTTTTGGACTTCATAAACCGCGATCGGGTCAATGCCGCTGAACGGTTCGTCCAGGAGCATCAGCTTGGGACTGGTCACCAAGGCGCGGGTGATTTCCAGCCGCCGCTTCTCGCCGCCGCTGATCTGGTACGCCAGGCTCCGGGCCACCGGCGTCAAATCCAGTTCCTCCAGCAGATACTTCAGCCGCACCGCGCGTTCATCGCGTGACAGCTTGCACGTTTCCAAAATCGCCAGAATGTTTTGCTCAACCGTCAGCTTGCGGAACACCGACGGTTCCTGTGTCAGGTAACCGATGCCCAGCCGCGCGCGCTTGTGCATGGGCAGCCGCGTCACGTCGCGGCCGGCGAATTTCACCGCGCCCTCGTCGGGTTTCACGACGCCGACCACCATGTTGAAAGTCGTTGTTTTGCCCGCGCCGTTCGGGCCGAGCAGCCCGACGATTTCACCCGCCTTCACGTCCACCGAGACGCCATTAACGACCCGACGACCATGATACTCCTTCAACAGTTTTTCCGTGGCGAGCAGCGCGCCGTTGGTTTGTGCCTTCGTCGTTTCCATTCAAATCATTTTGGTGTGGTCATTTGATTGGTCATTGCTGGCAATAAATTTGTTTCCACAATCAGGGAATTGGTTTCCATCGCCGACGAATTTGTGCCGCCCACTGAACCATTGAAATTTTCGCGGAAAACCGTTTTAGGATTGGTTGGCACGCTCAAAAGGTCCCGGGTGCGGTCCCAAATGATCGTGTTGCCTGCGACTGAGGCTTTCGCGGTTTCCAAATGTGCAGGCTCGCCCGTGAGCGTGACCGTTTCGTTGGTGACACCGTTTTGAACATTATAAACATAAACCGCTTTGTCGCTTGTCGCGTGCATTTTCTGGCCCTTGTCATCGGCCGCGTCAATTACCACGTTCGTCTCGGCGACGATGTTGGTCACATGCCCGCCGTTCTGTGGCAAGTCGGCGGCAAGCCATTCGCAGCGTAACTTCATATTCGGCGCGTCCACACGAACATTGTCGTGATAAATCACCCTGCGCCCGGTTAAATCAAAATCTGCGGGGCCGTCCGCTTCAATCAACGTTTCCGTGCGCGGCAGCGGTGGGGAAGCCGGCGCGTTGGTCGTCACCAGCGCCAGGATTTGGTTGACGGCATTCGTATTGATGTTCGTGCTCGTTTGCGCGCGCAACATCCAGACGCTGGCCAGGATAATCAACGCGATGTAGCAAAAAATTTTCACGGCTTAACTCTTTTTTTCTGGCTCCATTTTGATCACGGTGTGCACCTGGTTCGAGATGGTGAGGAAGGAATCATTTTGCCGCCACAAAAAACCTTCACCTTGGACGCGGATCTTCCCGTCGCCTGTCTGTACTTCCAACCGGCCGGGAGAACTCGCGGTGCCATCCAACTGATTGTAAAGGCATTCTGGCGCGTTGACGATGATTTCCGGTGTGCCGTTCAACCCGAACGTTTCGAGCTTGAGTTGTTTGATGGCCAGTAATCCGCCCGGCAGCGGCTGTGCTTCCGCGCCGGACAAACGCGACTTCATTTGCTGCTGGTGCGGCATCGGATAATATTCGATCGACGTAAAATCATTCGCGTGGCTGACGGCATTCGATTGCGCGTGCGCAACGGCAAAAGGTCCAAACGCCATCTGAGCCGATAAAATCCAGAGAAAAATGATGCCAGGCCGGGCGGCGCTTTTATTGTAGCAGCCGACATAAGTCGGCTCATTATTCAAAGTTCTTTGCATGTCTTGGAGCGGACTCACGTCCGCTGCTACAGTTGTTCAGGTGCGATAACCGGCAACGATCGAACCCCATTTGTCCTGGGCCTTTAAAACCATTTCCGCCACCTCGCGCACCGCGCCGCGGCCGCCCGCCGCGCGGGTGACGTAATGCGCCGCCGCCTTTACTTCCGGCCGCGCATCCGCCACCGCCACGGCAAGACCCGCCCGGTCCAGCGGTCCCAAATCCACCACATCGTCGCCGACAAAACAAACGGCACCCCAATCCAGCTTTGTCCGGCGCAACAGTTTTTCCACCGAGCCGGTTTTGCTCAAGCGGTCGCCTTGCTGAACGAGAAAATCAATTTCCAGTTCGGCGGCGCGGGCTTCCGTCACCGGCGATGGCCGCGCCGAGACCCAGCCGACTTTGAAGCCGGCCCGGCGCAAAAAAATCAGGCCGAGGCCATCGCGAATATTGAACCGTTTGATTTCCCGCGCGCCGCCGATGAAAACCGACCCGTCAGTCAATACACCATCCACGTCACACAGAAAAAGCCGGATGGCTTTTAGTCGAGAGTCGAGAGTCGAGGGACGAGGGCTTTGCCGGCGCTCGGCTTTCGACCCTCGACTCCCGACTTTTTTGTCACCTGTCACACGTCACCTGTCACTTTGCCACCGCGTTGAACACTTTGAGCAATCCACGCAGCAACGCCGGCATCTCCGCCAGCGGAATCATGTTTGGCCCGTCGCTCAAGGCGCGGTCCGGCTGCGGATGGGTTTCGAGAAAGATGCCATTGGCTCCGGCGGCCAGAGCGGCGCGGGCGAGCACCGGCGCAAATTCGCGCTGCCCAGACGACTTGTCGCCGCCGCCGCCCGGCAATTGCACCGAATGCGTCGCATCGAAAACCACCGGACAACCAAAACGTTTCATGATCGGAATCGAGCGCAGGTCGGCCACGAGATTGTTGTAGCCGAACGTCGTGCCGCGCTCGGTGAGCAGGATTTTTTTGGCGCCCGCGCGCCTGGCTTTCGCCACGACCTGGCCCATTTCCGCTGGCGAAAGGAACTGGCCCTTTTTCAGATTCACAATCTGGCCGGTCAGGGCGGCGGCCTCAATCAAATCCGTCTGGCGGCAGAGAAACGCCGGGATTTGCAGAATATCCACGACTTCACCGACAATGGCGGCCTGGGTTTCCGTGTGGATGTCAGTCAAAACCGGCACGCCGATTTTGGCGCGGACTTTGGCGAGGATTTCCAGGCCGGTTTCCATACCCATCCCGCGAAACGATTTGGCCGAGGTGCGATTGGCTTTGTCGAAGCTGGCCTTGAAGATGTAGAAGAGCCCGAGCGACGTGCAGGTTTTCTTGAGTGCGGCGGCGACTTGCAGGCACAGCCTTTCGCTTTCAATCACGCACGGCCCGGCGATCAAAAACAGCCGGCGCGGCGAGTTGAGATTTTTCCAGATGGCGGCGTCGTTGAGCACCCGGAAGTTTTAGCAGTGAAACGAAGGAAAGTAAATGACACATGGCAACCTGACACCAACGAGAGAATCATTCCTTGCAGCCTATCCTCATATTAGGCGGCGGGAACTTCATAATCCCATCCTCTTTTTCTTGAACTCTTGAACAGTCATCCCTTCAACTTTACCCTGTCGAACGAAATCCATGCCAATGCCTGGCCCAAATGTAATGGCTTGCGTGTCTGATGGGCTGAAATCCTGCGTGATTGTCACGATTGCGGCATCTGGTAAATATGCCGTGGACCCGTTGGGATACTGGTATCGAATCTGGGTTCCATTAGTGATACCAAGAGCGGAGCCTTCTTCCGAACCTTTCCAAATCTGCGTAATGGTAAAAGTCATATTTGTGGACCTGTTTGTATCGGCGACGGCATAGGCAACTACCACCCGCTTTGAAGAAGCAACCCCGGTATGCGGCTCTAAAATAGCTACTGTCTGTGGTTCTTCTGCCTTGCTGGAGGCTAGTAATGTAGAGGCTGCCATGATTCCTATAATGATTATATTTTTCATAATGTTTTCCATAATGTTTTTGTAACCGCCTAACAGAGAGTAGGCAACGTGTTTTGCAGCCTATCCTGTTTCATAAAAACAACCTAATTCCTGTCTTGAGGGTTTGTCCACAGCGATTTGGTCCTTAATCCAGTCGTTTTCTGGTTTGAGCAAAGACGCACCAGTCGGGCCGTCCGTTCATATCACCGTCCCGTGCGGGATAACAGCGTTTTTGGGGATGATGACGATGCCGTCGCGGATGTAATAGATTTCGTGATCGAGTTTTTCGGGTTTGCCCGCCGGCGAAATGGTCACGTTGTTGCCGATGCGCGCGTTTTTATCAATGATGGCGTTCTCGATTTTACAGTTTGCGCCGATGCCGATGCGTGGTTTGCCCTCGCATTCGTGCCGGAGCACGGATTCCTGGGATTCATAATCATCACTGCCGAGGATGACGACGCGGTTCAATTCCGTGCCAGTGCCCACCACGGTGCGCAGGCCGACAATGCTGTTGGTGATGCGCGCCTGGTTGATGATGCAACCGTCGGAAATCACCGCGTGCTCAATCTGCGCACCGTTGATTTTTGAGCCGGGCAGATAACGCGGGCGGCTGAAAATCGGCGCGCTCATGTCAAAGAAATTGAAGCGTGGCAACTCGGAAACCAGGTCGAGGTTGGCCTCAAAAAACGAGCGGATGGTGCCGATGTCCTGCCAGTAACCCTGAAAGATGTAGGAGACGACCCGGCGGGTGTTGATGGCGTCCGGAATGATGTGCTTGCCGAAATCGGACAGCGGGTTGTCCAGCAGCTCGCGAATCAGTTGGCGGTTGAAAACGTAGATGCCCATCGAGGCGAGAAACAATTCGCGCTCCCCGTTGATGCCGAGTTTGGGATACCATTCCGGCGGCAGCCGCAGGGAGTCCTGCACCGCGGGGTCGGTTGGCTTTTCCACAAACCGCGTGATGCGCCGGTCCTCGGCGATTTGCATGATGCCAAACGAACGCGCATCGTTGCGGTTGACTGGGATGGTGGCCACAGTGATGTCCGCGCCGGTTTCGATGTGCTGGTCCACGACCAGACGAAAATCCATCCGGTACAGCTGGTCGCCGCTCAGAATGAGGAGGTAATCGAAATCGTGATTGAGAAAGTGAATCAGATTTTTGCGCACGGCATCGGCGGTGCCCTCGTACCACGAGGTGTCGGTGAGGGTCCGTTGCGCGGCCAGAATCTCCACGAAACCGATGGTAGCTGGGCTGGTAAAGTGGTCGAACTTATACGTCCGCGAGATGTGGCCGTGCAGCGAGGCGGAATTGAACATCGTCAAAATGTAAATGCGCCGGAATCCGGAGTTGATGCAGTTGGAAATCGGAATGTCCACCAGCCGGTATTTGCCGGCGAGCGGCACCGCCGGTTTCGCGCGCTCCTTCGTCAGCGGGAACAAACGCGTGCCCTGGCCGCCACCCATGATGACGGCAAGCACGTTGCTAAGTTTGAAAGTTCGCGCGCTGGTTGGCGGCATAGGTTTTTTCGAGTGGCACAGTATAGCGATAATGCCAGTAAGGAGGCAAGCGGCGGTTGACGTGATGGAAATTTATGAAGTGGCTTGCGCCTCGCGCACGATATAAGGTGCGAACTCCTCATGATGATGCGGCGGAATGCGCGCTTTGAACCGCGCCGCCGGGCCGCGATAACTGCGCGAAATGACTTGGCCGACGGCGTGCAATCGCGCAATCACCGCTGCCTGTTCGTGCGGCACGCGCAATTCCAGAAATTCGCGTTTGGGCCGCAATTGCGTTCCGATTTCCGCGAGCAGGGTTGAAACACTTTCGCCCGTGGTTGCTGAAATGGCCACGGCGTGCGGATGCTTTTCCGCCAACCGCGCCAACACGCCGCCCGCGCCGGTCCCGATGCCATTCAGCCGGTCCATTTTGTTGAAAACCATGATCGTGGGTTTCTCGCCCGCGCCGATCTCTGCGAGCACGGCGTTCACGGCTTCAATCTGTTCCTCGGCCTGCGGATGGCTGAGGTCCACGACGTGCAAAAGCAAATCGGCCTGCACCACTTCCTCCAGCGTCGCCTTGAACGCCTCGACAAGCCCATGCGGGAGTTTGCGGATGAAACCGACCGTGTCCGTCAGCAGGACGTTCTGGTTGGTCGGCAGCCGCAACCGGCGCGTCGTCGGATCGAGCGTGGCGAACAAAATGTCCTTCACCAAGACACCCGCGCCAGTCAGCGCGTTGAGCAGGGTGGACTTGCCCGCGTTGGTGTAACCGACGATGGACGCCAGCGGCCAGTTGTTGCGCTGACGCGCGCTGCGCTGGAGGCCGCGCTGCTGCCGCACCAGCTCCAGTTCGCGTGAGATCCGGGCGATGCGGTCCTGCACGCGGCGGCGGTCGGTTTCCAACTGCGTTTCACCTTCACCGCCTCTCATGCCGATGCCGCCCGCCTGCCGCGACAAGTGGCCCCAGAACCGCGTCAGCCGCGGGAGCAAATGTTGAAGCTGCGCCAGCTCGATTTGCAATTTGCCCTCGCGCGTCCGGGCGCGATGCGCAAAAATGTCGAGAATCAGCGATGTGCGGTCGAGGATCTTGCAGTTGAAAATGTTTTCGAGCGTGCGGCTTTGCGCGGGCGACAATTCATCGTCAAAAATGACCGTGTCCACGTCATTGCGCCGGCAAAACCCGGCAAATTCCTCCGCCTTGCCCTTGCCGATGAACGTGGCCGGCTTGGGGGCGTCGAGCTTTTGCAAACCGTCGCCGACGACTTCGCCGCCGGCGGTGGCGGCCAGTTCGCCGAGTTCGGCGAGCGAATCGCGCGTCTCCACGCCGTTGCGTGATTTGAGTTCGGCGCCGACGAGGAAGACCCGTTCGGGCCGCGTGTTTCTGGTTTCAATCAGCGCTTTCAATCTTTCGCAAGCTTACTATCCTACTATAGCACAAATCGTGGCTGGAAATCCACCGCCGTGGTTCAAATCTGGAAATCCGCCGCCGCCTTCTTTTTCCGGTCCGATTTGCTCAACACGCGCGCCTTGGGGGCGTCGTAGATGACGATGGAATTCGGCGCGATGCTTTCCATGAGGAACACGTTGCCGCCAATCGTGCTGCCCGCGCCGATGACGGTGTCGCCGCCCAGAATCGTGGCGCCGGGATATATCGTCACGCGATCCTCAATCGTCGGGTGCCGCTTCTTGCCGCGCAATTGTTCCACGGCGGAGGTGGATTTCGCGCCCAGCGTCACGCCATGATACAGCTTCACGTGGTCGCCGATGATGGCCGTTTCGCCGACGACCGTGCCGGTGCAGTGATCCACGAAAAAATGCGAGCCAATCTGCGCGCCCGGATGCAACTCCATGCCGGTGCGCGAATGCGCCCACTCGGTCATGATGCGCGGAATCAGCGCGACGTTTTTCAGGTACAACTCGTGTGCCAGCCGCTGCACCGCAATCGCCTCGACGAACGGATACGACACCAGCACCTCCTCCTTGCTTTTGGCCGCCGGGTCGCCGTCATAGGCTGCCGCCATGTCCGTTTGCAGCACCTCGCGAAGGCGCGGCAGGCTGTTGAGAAGCTCCAGCGTCAGACTATTCGCCGCCGACCGCAGGTTTTTCTTCGGCAATTCCGGCGGCGGACTGTATTCGAGGGCTTTGTAAATTTCGTCCTCGAGCGCGCCCAACACCGAATCGAGCAATTCCGCCGTGACCACTTTGATTTCCGAGGAATGAATTGGTTTCTCGTCGAAGAAACCGGGAAACAGCAGCCGCAGCAAGTCGCAGGTGATGGCCGTGACCACGCGTTTGGACGGCAGGTTTTTGCCGTCCAAATGATTGATGCCGCCGACGCGCGCGTACGACGCGACCAGCTCGTTCGTCAGTTTGGTGACGGTATCCACGGGAAGCAGTATCCCGCAAAAATGCTTAAACGCAAGCTGTAGCACAGGGTTGCGCTCGCCGCAAATTTGCGACGCTCACAGACGCCACTAGAACTCAAAACAGCTTCAAAGATACGTTCAGTGGATTTGCCCTAATCGGCAGGTTTGCAGCCGACAATGTGGAGGACGTGCAGGTTTTCCGAAGCAGACAGGGTTTGCCACGAGCGTTCAAAGGCGGTACAGTGAGCGCAGCGCATGAATTACCAGAACATCATCACCATTGAGCCGGGCAAGCGCGGTGGGCGTCCGTGCATCCGGCGGATGCGGATTGCCGTGGCGGACGTGCTGGGCTGGCTGGCCGCCGGCATGTCGCATGAGCAAATTTTAAGGGATTATCCCGAACTGACGGAGGAAGACATCCGTGCCTGTCTCGCCTTTGCCGCCGACCGTGAACGCCGCGTGCTGACCGCCGCATGAAGCTGTTGTTCGACCAGAACTTGAGCTTCAAACTTTGCGAACGGCTGGCCGGTATATTCCCAGATTCAAATCAAGTCCGCCGGCTCAATCTGGAGCAGGCCGATGACCGGGCCATCTGGCAATTCGCCAAGGCCAACGGCTTCACGGTTGTTTCGCTGGACTCTGATTTTGCCGACATGGCCGCGCTGTATGGTCCTCCCCCCAAGGTCATCTGGCTGCGTTGCGGCAATCAAACCAACACCTTCATTGAAAAATTATTCCGCGACCACGCGGATGCCATCCTCGCGTTTGAGCACGATGCCAACGCCGCTTGTTGGGAAATCTACTGATGGTTCGGGCGTCAGTCTTTACTCGCTGGGCTCATCTATGAATTTGGTGACGGTATCCGCAAGGAATCATTTATCACAAAGTAACAAAGAAACAAAGTTTTTGTCAGTCGCAAATGGACACGGTTCGCGGCGGAAGAAATAAACGCGGGACTTCTGCAAAACGAATGTGGCGGCTTTCGGCAGAAAGCCAGATAAATGAATGCGGCTGTCTGCCGACCGCCGCTACGGTGTGTCAAGGATTTGGGGAACGCCTTCTTTGTTGCTTCGTTCCTTTGTTGTTCAACTTCAATCCGGCTGGCCGAAAACGTTGCCGAGAAATTCCGGCTGTTTGGGAAGTTTTAGCAAGGTTGATTCTTCGTATTGTTCGCGATCTGGCCATAGCCACAGGCTGCCGTCGGCGGCAAGTGCGATTACATAATCCCACTCGTTCGCAATCGCGACCCAATCATTGTGGATGCCCAGGCGGGTTGGTGGTTTTTGAGCGGCCAAGGTAACTTGTTCCGGGCTGTTCACATTCCATACATGGATGAAATGCCATTGCCACAATGAACCGTCGGATTTGAGTGCCACCATTTTTTGCCAGTTCAAGGCGACGGCCGTCCAATTGGTTTCCGTTCCGACGCGCACAAAATCTGAATCCACATTCGTGCCGTTTTGTTGATATTCCCAGCTCATCCACAAAGTTCCATCCGGGCGAACATGGGCCATTTCGCCGTCTCCCGATAGAGACAATGTTGGAAACGACACTTGGTCCAGATTTGTGTCCCGCTGCAATTCATCCTTCTCGCTTTTGCCATTCACTTTGACCACCCAGACGCTGCCATCGGTTTTCCGGGCAAGGTTGTACCACCATGTGCCGCCAATTTCTTTCCAGTCGGAATTCGTGCCGATTTGATGCGGTTGATAAATACGCAGGCTTGGCCAGTTTGTCTGCCGGTTGTTCCAATCAAAATGGTTCGTCCCCCAGCGCCAGAGCGTGCCGTCATTCTTCAGAAGCAAGACTTCGAATTGTGCGGGGGCTAGCTGCAACCAGTTCGTTGCGTTACCAAAACGTTCCATTTGGCTCGTCCAACTGCCGCTCCGGGAAGCCGCGGAAAACCAGAGCGTGCCGTCTGTCCGGATGCCGACCGTGCGCCAATAAGTGCCGACGTATTTTTCGGCTTTTTGGTCTTGTTCTTTAGACTTGTAAAAATCAACGCGCTGGAGTGTTGCCGACACCCAATTTGAACCGTCAATAAATCGCGGCGCCCCGGCACTTTTCGGCAAGGGATCAACCAAACGGTACCACAGCCATTTGATCCGGTTTGTCTGAGAATCATAAACCCCGTTGTCCAGGTGATCAAACCACACCCGGCCATCGGGCAGGCGCGCCATCAGACCGTCGTAGAGGTCAATGCAAACAATGGGCGGATTCGCCAAAGAGAGTTTCGCTGGGCCGTGCGCCGGTTCCGCTGGTTCAAACACTTCCCAGACACGATTGTAAAGCGCGGCACTCATCGCGGCGATAAATACAAATGCCCCGGCAAAGCCCAAAAGGTTGCGCCGCCACAACGGCCAGCCGTCGCGGAAATTTTTGAAGTTCAGGTAAGCCAGCCAGAGCAGGGTGGCGATAATCGTCGGGACAGAAATTGCCGCCGGCAAAAGGGAACGCACTGACGTGAATCCCCCGCTGATAATATGGCTGTCGGCGACCAACAGCATGAAACTGATGAAGAAAGCAGCGATGCCCAGGCCGACGGCCTGTAGAAAACTCCGGGAGAGTGTCGAAGCAAAGAAACCGAGCAACACCAGCCACGCGGTTGCCGCCAAAACCCAAAAATGTAACCAGAAAAGACCCTGATGAGACTCCGGTGTGAGCGCCGGGTTCTGTGCGCCGATGCCGGTGGCCATATCTTCTAGCAGCATCGGCATGACGCCACCGAGAAATATGCCGAGCAGCAAAGTTAAAAATCCTTTGATGGCAAACTGGGTTCGGCGCGAAACCGGCAGACATAATTGTCCCTCCATCACGCCCAGCCGGCGTTCCTCAGCCACGGCCATGCTGCCGATGACTGGAGCCAAAACCAGCCACAGCATCCAGAAAATGGAAGTCAGGGCTTCGCCGGCGGAACCCTTGGCAAAGGGGTGGTATTTTCGCAGGGCAACGACGCCAAGGTGAAGCACCAGCAATCCGGCCGCGCCAACCAGGCTGATTTGTTGCAGTTGAAATTCTTTTTTGACCAGCGCGAAAATGGGTTTCCGGCTCCGGGTTGAAACCGCGTTTTCCGGGCGCGTCGTGAAAAATTTCCAGTCGGGAAGAGAAATGACTCCGCCCGACCAGCCCACATCCTGCGCCCGGAAAAACAGCCAGCGCGCAAACACAAATCCGCCAACCGAGTAAATTCCAAGAACGACGCAGAGAACGGCGATGACGAGACTGCTGGACTCGCTTCCAGAGAGAAACACGGCGGAGAATCCGGACAGAACTGCCGGAACCAACAGCGTGAGCCAGAATGCGCCCGCGAGCTGCCGCAGCAGCAGCGTCGTCCACAACCCGCCCGTGAACGTCGCGCAGGCAATCAGACAGATGGTGATGAAAAGATTGTATGAATTATCCAGGTCGGAAGCATTCGCGTGGAAATTGATGAAGGCAATGCCGAAGGCCGCCAGCCACACGGCGAAGACAATCAGAAAGGCGGCGGCCAGAATGGAAAGTTTGATCTGCCAAATTCGCCTCCGCTCCGCTGGCTGGGCAAGCAGCGATGAAAAGGTGTTCAGACTGGTTTCGCGGCCAATCGTCGTCAGCGCCATGATCGTCAAACCAAAGAAAAGCAGGGAGGCGACGTAGAAATCATAGGGCCGCGTGATCCCTTGAACCAGCGCCAGCAGTACAGCCACTATGAAGCTTGGCAGCAGCAGACGGATTTCCTTTTTGACGAGCGGGTTCATGCGTTGGCCTTTTTCAAGAGGCCCGACGCCACAAAAATCTCCTCCAGTGACAGCGATTCAACCTTCAAATCCTCCGGCTGGCGTGATTTCAGTTCGGCCAGCAATTGCTCGCTGTTGCCATTCGCCAAAATTTCCAATTCGCGCCCGGTTTGTTTCACTTTCAGCGCGCTGGGCAAATCGAGTTTCAATTCCTGCGGGAACCAAGCGCGGATTTTCTTGAACCGGTCGCGCGCGGCATCCGCTTCCATCGTCAGCAACTCGCAGCCCTGCTCGATGATGGTGAATTCGTCAATCAAACCCTCGAATTCGGAAATGAGATGTGTGGAGACGAAAACAGTGCGGTGCTGGGGATCGCCGGTTTGATAGGCGCCGATGACGGTTTCAATGAATTCGCGGCGGACAATCGGGTCAAGGCCGGAGGTAGGTTCGTCGAGCACGAGTAGTTCCGGCTCCGGGCAAATCGCGCCGATGAGCGCGAGCTGCGTGCGCTGGCCTCGCGAGAGGTGGCTGGCCTTTTGATTGGGATCCAGTTGAAAACGCTTCAGCAAATCGCCTTCAATGTCGCCGTTCCAGTGGTGACGAAAGGAGGCGAGATATTCCAGCGTGCTCCGCACGGTCATCCACGGATAAAACGCGACCATGTCCGGCACATAGGCGAGCCGCGATTTCACGGCCACTTCGTTCTTCTGCGGGTCGAGGCCGAACACACGCGCCGTGCCGGAGTTCGGGCGGAGCAGGTTCAGCAGGCACTTGATGGTCGTGGTTTTGCCCGCGCCGTTGCGGCCGAAAAAACCGTAACATTTCCCCGCGCGGACGTTCAGCGAGAGGCCGTTCACGGCGTCCAGTTTGCCGTAGCGCCGGTGGAGATTATTGATTTCGATGACGGGAGAGTTGGTTTCCATGATTTCACCTTTCCGTTAATCGTTGCCTTTCGATTTGCGTTCGAAGTAGTCGAGCCGTTCCCTGACCAACGCCAGAAATTTTTCGCGGTCCACTTGCAGGTGGTGCGCCATCACGACCGCCTCGTCAATTTCCGTGACCAGCAGCTTGCTTTTGACCTGTTTGGTGAATGGCGAATTGTTCTCCTTCAGAAAACAGCCCTTGCCGGGGAGGGTTTCGATGACGCCCTGGCGCTCCAATTCCGTGTAGGCCTTGGCGATGGTGTTGCGGTTGACGCGCAATTCCTCGGCCAGCGGGCGGATGGACGGCAGCGGGTCGCCGGGCCGCAGCGAGCCGGATGCCGCCGCGTAGCGCACCTGGTCCGCCAGTTGCAAGTAAACCGGCTTGCCGGACTTGAAATCAATCTGAAACATCATAATGTTGCCATGTGTCATAGGACAATATGACAGTAGGCGGCGGATGTCAACAAGAATTCTTGCGGTTGTGGTTGGGAGTTCCGCCTTCAGGCGGTTCGGCAACTTTCCTCAATTCCGCCGCGTAAACGCGGAACTCCCAACCATTGACTTTCATGCTGGTTTAGACCGCCGACATAACCGCGTCCACCACGCGTTCGACACTGACGCCGTTCATGCAGCGGAAATCAATCGGGCATTCGCGCAGGAAACAGGGCGAGCACGGCGCATCGGATTTCAACAGGCGGTGCCGGGTGTCGCCCGGCAGGCCCGGCCCGGTCAGTTCCGGCGAGGTGCTGCCAAACGGCACCACGACCGGCGTGCCCAGCGCGGCGGCGACGTGCATCGGGCCGGAATCGTTGGTCAAGAGCACGCGGCAGAGTTTCAGGAGCGACATCAACTCGCGGAGCGAAGTCTTGCCAGCAAGATTTAGGAGTTGGAAGTTGGCAGAGGGCAGTTGGGAAGCGATTTGGTTCACGATTTCGAGATCGCCACCCGCCCCAAACAAAATCCAAATGCAGTTCGTTCGCTCCTGAATTTCGCGCGCGGCCGCGATCAAGCGTTTGGCCGGCCAGCGTTTGGCCGGGCCATATTCTGCGCCGGGATTCATGCCGAAGACCGGTTGCGTGGTTTTCTCCAGCCCAAATTTTGTTTTCGCGGCTTTGATTTCATCCGGCGCGACGAACAATTGCGGCGGCAGCGGTTCCGGGCTTGCGCCCAGCGCGGCGGCAAGGTGCAGGTACTCGTGGATTTGGTGAGTTGTGGCTGGGAACTGGGGTCTGGCGTTTGGGGTCTGGCGTTTGGGGTCTGGGGTCTGGGAGATGAGCGTTTTAATTTCCGCAATAGAACGCTTCCGCATTTTCCCGGCATTGGCTCGTGAAGCAATTGCGTTGGTCAGGAAAATATTCCGCCAGGGACGCGCGTAACCGACGCGTTGGAGAATTCCGGCAAGCCACGTTTCAATCGCCGAACGCGGTGAATTCGGGAGCACCAGCGCGAGATCGAATTTCCCCGCGCGCAACTTGCGGCTGACCGGAAAAACGCCTTCACCGGGCGCAAACGAAATCGTTTCGTTCACCGCCGGATGGCCTGGCCACAAATCCCTGAGTTTTTCTGGTACAAGCAACGCAACGTGCGTGTCGGGAAATCGTTCGCGCAAGCGCATTAGCGCGGGCGTCGTCATTACAGCGTCGCCGAGCCAGTTGACGCCGCGCACCAGAATGCGGCGGGGCTGAACTTTCGGGGACACATTCATGTCAGTCTTTCCAGCGGCGGTGGACCCAGAACCAATTGGCCGGATCGCGGCGGACCGCGTCTTCGAACGCGCGATTCACGTCTCGTATGATTTCCCCGGTTGGCCGCGCGGCGCCATTTTCATGAGTCGGAATTTTTTCGCCCACTTCCAGCCGCCATTTCGCCAGGGCAACGCGCCAGCAGATGGCGGTGTAAAGTTCGCAGCGGTAACGCAGGGCAAAAACGGCGGGCGCCAGCGTGGTCGAACAATCGTGGCCGAGAAACGGGCCGCGAAAGCCCTGATTGCTTTGGTCGGCAAGGAATCCGAGGATGACGCCCTGCCCGTGCATCGCGGCGCGCAGCAAAGGACCGTCGGTGCGGCGCTCAAAGAAAAGGCAGCCGGAAGACTCGCGCACCTGCTGCATCAGGTGGTTGAACGCGTCATGTTTCAACGCGCGGTAGGTGGTGGCGCATTGATAGTCCCGGCGCAATTGCCCGAACCGCGCGTACAGCTCAAAGTTGCCAAAATGGCCGATGGCAACGACCACGTTGGGGGGCGGCTGGCCGGCGATTTTTTCGGGCAGGTGCTCGAGGCCGGCAAATTCAAGGTGCGGACGCAGCGCCTCAAAACTCATGGCGGCGGTTTTGACGGCGCAGGCAAAATTTTCCCCGATGCGCCGAAAATTTTCCTGGGCGAGCGCGCGGATTTCGGCTGGTGACTTTTCAGCGCCAAAGCACATTGTCAGATTTTTGAGCGCCACCTGCCGATGGCGCACGTCGAGCCGATACGCCAGCGCACCGCCAGCGCGGCCGAGGCGCGCCACCCAAATCAGCGGCAACGTTTGGATGAGCGCCACCAGTCCGCGCGCGAACCAATAAATCAACGTTTCCATGTTCAGCGAAAACAGATTCTACGGACGCAGTCCTGAAAATCATTCGCGCCGCTGACGATCTGGATTTCGACGCGCATGAAATAAATCGGCAGGTCGCGCCGGTCAATTTTGGGAAAACGGACTGCGTCCTTTTGGGTGGTGATGATGGTGCCGGCCTGGCGTTTTTTTCCACGGTTGATGGCGTTGATGATTTCCTGCTGGGTGAACCGGTGATGGTCGGCAAAGCGCTTGGAATAAACCAGTTCGCCGCCAAGTTTGACGAGGCTCTGCTCGAAGCTCTCCGGCTGCGCAATGCCGCTCAATGACGCGACCTTGCGCCCCTTTAGAAAATCCAGGCCGATGCGTTCGCCGGTGAAAACGTCTTCGAGATACAACGGATGATGAACACATTCAATGATAGCGGCGTCGGCATTTAATTCGACGATGCGCCGGCGGAGTTCGGCGGTCTGGCCGTCGCTTTTGGTGATGAAAATGGTTTGTGCGCGCGCCAGGTGTGACGGCGGCTCGCGCAAGGTGCCGCGCGGCAGCAAGTGTTCGTTCCCAAAGGGTTGCTGGCGGTCCACCAGCACCACGTCGTGGCGGCGGCCGCGCAAATCCCAGTATTGAAAACCGTCGTCCAGCAACAGCGTGTCGCAGCCGTATTTTTCAATGGCGTAACGCCCGCTCTTCACGCGGTCCTTGTCCACGAGCACAATGACGTCCTTCAAGTTCGAGGCGAGCATGTAAGGTTCGTCACCAGCCATTTCCGAATCCAGCAGGAGCGATTTGCCGTCGGAGACGACGCGCGGCGGCGTCTGGTCTTCGCGCAGGAAGAGTTTGTTGAGCAACCAGACATGGAAGGGCGGCGGTTTGGAACGATAACCGCGCGACAGAATGGCGACATTGCGGCCAGCGTCGCGCAGTTCGCGGGCGAATTTTTCCACGACCGGCGTTTTGCCCGTGCCGCCGACGGTCAGGTTGCCGATGGCGATGACCTGAACGCCGAGCGTTTTGTCCCGAAAAATGCGGACGTTGTAGAGCCAGCGGCGCATTTTGACGCCGACCTGGAACAGCTTCGAACTGCCAAACAAAATCGAGCGCATCAACGCCGCCTGGGTGTCGCGGCGTTCACCGGAGATGACTTCAAGGGCAAAGGTTTCGAGCCTTTCTGCCCAGACCCGGAATTTTTCACGCATGTCGGATCAATGTGCCAAGCGGATGGAGTCGCGGCAAGGCGAAGCGGCGGATTGCCTTTGCCCGACGCAATTCTCCGTTGACAGCGCGAATCAGAATCCCATTCGCGCCAGCTCGTTTTGGAGCGCGGCTTGAAATTGCTGCACGTCCGCGGCGGACGGTTTGTAACCGTGTTGTTTGGGCACCACGCCGAGCCGGCCCGTCTGGTCGAGATACCACTCGGCCGTCTGGCCGTCGCTGAAGGTGACCTTGCCGCTGGCAATGGCGCCGGGCCTGGTCAATTGATCCACGCTCACGGAAACCTTGCCGGTCGCGGGCGGCGGTTCGGCGGATGGTGAAACGCTTTTGGCATCGGCCGGTCTGAGCGACGACGCGGGTGGCGGTTCAGCGCTTTTGGGTGGTTCGGGGTCTTTCGGCGTGAGTTTCAAATCATCCACGAGCAGCCGCACCTCCATGTAGGTGAGCTTCAGGCCAAAATCCTTTATGAGCCGGTCCTGAATTTCTGAAAGCTTTGCACCTTCCAGAATCCAAGCAGTGACACGCTGGCGTTGGGCTTCATCCAAGTTCATGGCTCAAGCTTTAACCGCTTCGCCTTTGAGAATCCAGTCGTAACCTTTGGCTTCGAGTTCGAGCGCAAGTTCCTTGCCGCCGGTGCGCACGATTTTGCCGTCCACCAAAACGTGAACAAAATCCGGCACGATGTAATTCAACAACCGCTGGTAGTGAGTGATGACCAGTTGCGCATTGTCCGCGCGCTTCAATTTATTGACGCCTTGCGAGACAATTTTCAACGCATCAATGTCCAGGCCGGAATCCGTTTCATCGAGAATCGCGAGTTTGGGTTCCAGCACGGCCATCTGGAAAATCTCGTTGCGTTTCTTTTCGCCGCCGGAAAAACCTTCGTTGACCGCGCGCTTGAGCAAATCGTCGCTCAGTTCGAGCAGCTTTACCTTGTCCTTCACAAACGTGAGGAACTCCATGGCATCCAATTCCGGCTCCCCCTTGGCCTTGCGGATTTCGTTGAGTGCGGCCTTGAGGAAATAAGTGCTGTTCACGCCAGGAATTTCGACCGGGTACTGGAACGCGAGGAACAATCCCTCGCGCGCGCGTTCCTCCGGGTCCAGGTCGAGCAGCTCATGGCCATTGTAAATCACCTCTCCGCCGGTCACGTCGTAGCCGCCGCGTCCGACCAGCACAGCGGCCAGTGTGCTTTTGCCGCTGCCGTTCGGGCCCATGACGGCGTGAACTTCCCCTGCGGAAACCGTCAGGTTGACGCCTTTCAGGATTTGTTTGCCCTCGACACCCGCCGAGAGTTCTTTGATTTCGAGAATTGGTTGTTTGCTCATGTAAAAATCTTCCAGCCACAGATTTCCACAGATAAAACACAGTTTTGGACAGACCAAAAATTGTTTATCTGTGCGAAACTGTGTTCATCCGTGGCTCCAAAAATCAGCCCACGCTGCCTTCCAAGCTTACTCCCAAAAGTTTCTGCGCTTCAACGGCGAATTCCATCGGCAGTTCCTTGAACACTTCCTTGCAGAAGCCGTTCACGATCATATTTACGGCGTCCTGCGTCGAAAGCCCGCGCTGATTGCAGTAAAAAATCTGGTCCTCGCCAATCTTTGAGGTCGAGGCCTCATGTTCCACGCTCGCGGTGGTGTTCTTCACCTCAATGTAGGGGAACGTGTGCGCGCCGCACTTCGACCCGATCAACATGGAGTCGCATTGGGAGAAGTTGCGCGCGTGCGCGGCGCTCTTCTGGATTTTCACCAGGCCGCGGTAGCTGTTCTGGCCGCGGCCGGCGGAAATACCCTTCGACACAATCGTGCTGCGCGTGTTCTTGCCAATGTGCGTCATTTTCGTGCCGGTGTCGGCCTGCTGAAAATTGTTCACCACGGCGACGGAATAAAATTCACCGATGGAATTGTCCCCGAGCAGGATGCAACTGGGATATTTCCAGGTGATGGCCGAGCCGGTCTCGACCTGGGTCCAGGAGATTTTCGAGTTGCGCCCTTTGCAGAGACCGCGCTTGGTTACGAAATTGTAAATGCCGCCTTTGCCGTTTTCATCGCCCGGATACCAGTTCTGGACGGTCGAGTATTTGATCTGGGCGTCGTCCAGCGCGATCAATTCGACCACTGCGGCGTGCAACTGGTGTTCATCGCGCATGGGCGCGGTGCAACCTTCGAGGTAGCTCACCGAACTGCCTTCTTCGGCCACGATGAGCGTGCGTTCGAACTGACCGGTATTGGCGGCGTTGATGCGGAAATAGGTGGACAGTTCCATCGGACAGCGTACCCCTTTGGGGATGAAGCAGAACGAGCCATCGCTGAACACCGCCGAGTTCAGGGCGGCGAAAAAGTTGTCCATGTACGGCACCACCATGCCCAGATATTTTTTCACCAGCTCAGGATGTTCGAGCACGGCTTCGCTGAACGAGCAAAAGATGATTTCCTTCTCGGCCAGTTGTTTTTTGAAAGTGGTGCCCACCGAGACGCTGTCAAACACCGCGTCCACCGCCACCCCGGCCAGGCGCTCGCGTTCCTTGAGTGGAATGCCGAGCTTCTCATACGTCTCCAGCAGCTTGGGATCGACATCGTCCAGGCTCTTGGGTCCATCCCCCTTCTTCTTCGGCGCCGAATAATAAACGGCGTTCTGGTAATCAATGGCCGGATAATGAACATGCGGCCACGTCGGCTCCTTCATCGTCAGCCAATGCCGATAGGCCTTGAGGCGCCATTCGAGCATGAACTCCGGCTCGTTCTTCTTCGCGGAAATCAAACGAATGATGTCTTCGTTCAGGCCCGGCGGCGCGGAGTCGGCTTCGACGTCCGTGACAAAGCCGTACTTGTAGTCCTGCTTGACCAGGCCTTCAATAGTTTCGGTGGCGGTTGGCATAAATCGATAAATCGTTAAAGTGTTGAAGCGTTGAAGCGCTTCTTTTTCGCACAATCCGGGCAGACGCCGTGGATGGCAATTTCGTAACGTTGCGCCTTAAAGCCTTTCGGCAATGAAACACCAGTATGCGATTTGGCCGGCAAATCCACATCAAACACCGTGTCGCACGCGTCGCAATAAAAGTGGCAATGCTCGTGCATGTTCGGGCAGAACCGCGTCGCGCCGCGATCCAGTTGCACCTGCCGGACCAGCCCGCATTCCACAAGTGCGTCGAGGCAATTATAGACGGTGGCATGAGAAATTTCCGGCATTTGTTTCTTTGCGCGGATAAAGACTTCCTCGGCGGTCGGGTGATCGCGCTTTTGCAACAGCACGTCATAGACTTGCTGCCGCTGGGGCGTGAACCGAAAGCCGCCCGTGTTCAGCCGTTCGCTGAACTCGCTGCCCGTTTTTTTCTCGACCGCATTCATGGCCATGCCACCTTAAACACGAACTGCAGACAAGTCAAGATTTAGAATAATTCTAAATTGTGCCGCCCGCTTACTTCTGGAAAACGCTGACGCGGGCGGGGGGGAGGTTGAGCCAGACGATTTTGGAAGCGAGCAGGTGAAAGCGCGAGGTGCCGCGCGTGCGCCGTTTGTGAATGCGATAGCTGTATTGCACCCAGGTTCCCTGCGGTTCCAGGATGGCGCGGATTTTCCGCGCCAGCGCCTCGGCCTGTTCCACGGAAAAATTCAGCAGCGGCAGGCTGGAAATCACCGCACCGACACTCGCAATCGGCTTGTGGCGGCTGCGCAGCAAATCATCCAACTGCCATGCGTCACCGGTGATGATGCGGGCGCGGGGAAAGCGTTTGCTGAGCAAACGCGCCAATTTGGGGTTTCTTTCGATGGCCACCAGCCGTTCCTCGCGCAAACCGTGCTCAAGCAGGGCTTGGGTGACGGCCCCGGTGCCGGGGCCAAGTTCGAGCACGAAACTGTCCGGATCAGTCGGCAACCACCGCGCCATTGCCCCGGCGAGTTTTTTGGAACTGGGCACGACTGCGCCGGTTCGCTGCGGGTTGGCGAGCCATTCCTGCAGGAACAAGGTCGTGTCAGTCAGCGTCGCCAGTAATCGTTTGGCCATGGTGTGTACAATGGTTTTCCTGCTCCGGATTCTGAAAACAAGCTAGTTCACGCTGGCCGTGGCCGCCAATAAAATTTTTTGACCGCTAAACGAGCAGTCAAATTTCACAGCCGTTCAATGAGTTTTTTTCGGCGACTCTGCCGCCTTGGCAGTTTCGTCGAGGCGTATTCGCGCGGCGTCGCGCCGCGCCGACCAATCCGCCCAACTTGGTTCCCAGGCCGGCCCGGTCAGATTGGTGCGCGCGGCCGGCCAAATGGCATCAAGCTCTTGCAATTCGTGTTTCGCTGCGGCGCGTTCGTGCCATTCAAGGTAAGCTTCGACCAGATTCAAATGATTTTCCGGATACCCTGGCGCCAGTTTCTCGGCCTGTTCCAACCTTTCACGCGCCTTGTGGCGGCTGCCGAGGCTCATCGGCCAGCCCGGCGCGTCGCGATACAGCAAACCGAGGCTGCGTTCCGGCCCGGCGTAATCAAAATGCGCGTCGAGTCTGGCGGCCGTTTTGAATTCGCGTTCCATTTCCTTCACGATTTTCAACGCGCCGAGTGTTTCCGTGCGCGCGAGCTGGCCGAGATTTTCGCCCAGATAATAATGCGCCGGAGCGGAATTGGACTCGCACGCAATGGACTGCCGGGACGCGGCAATGCCCTGGCGGGCAATTACGGCATGCTCGGCCTTGTTTGTGGCAAAGTCGGCAAAGTTGAAACACGCGCGGGCAAACTCCCACGCGGCGGTGACGTCGTTGGTATTTGATTGGAATTCCTGTTGCGCCCGGTGAAATTCCGCCTCGGCCCGCACCGCAAAGATGTTCGTGCTCCCTTGACCATGCGCGGCGAAACCGGTCGCTGCCAGCCAGACCCCTAAAACCAGCGCCGGTTGCGCCGCCCTTTTTGATCTGGAATTAAAAGTTGCCATCGCGTCAGGCTGTTTTATACTTGGAACAAGTGAGATTAAATTGGAAATTCCTGCGGCTGGCAATGCTGACGGCGTTCGCCCTGTCCCTGACGGGATGTGGCGGCATCAACGCCGGAGGTACGGTGTCGCCGGCGATGTTTTTTTTGAAAAACAACCCGCCGCCAGCCACCGGCGTGCCAAACCCCGCAAGTGAACCGGTTATAAAACTGGCTCAAGCCCGTTAATTCTATGCGATTCCCATTTGCTCTGTCGGCAAAAATCGCCGGCCACATCATCAAACACAAGCTGCGCAAGACCCCGAAATTTGCCATGGTCCTGCAACTCGAACCGCTGCACACGTGCAATCTCACCTGCACCGGCTGCGGCCGCATCCGCGAATATTCGACGTCGCTCAAGGACATGGTGCCGCTGGAAAAATGCCTTGCGGCGGCGACGGAGTGCGACGCACCCATGGTCAGCATTTGTGGCGGTGAGCCGCTGATTTATCCAAAAATCGAGGAACTCATTGCCGGCCTGCTGCATCAGGGCCGTGTCCTTTACGTTTGCACCAACGGCGTGTTCATGCGGAAGAAGATGAAGGATTACCTCGCCGCGATTTATTCGCCGGAGCTGGAGCCGAAAATCAAAAAACTGCTCGATCAGAAATTGATTTCCGAAAAGGACGCCGAAACCATCCGCAAGTCCGACGCCGCCACGCGCAAGAAAACCGTCATCCGCCCGACGCAATGGATGTATTGGAACGTTCACGTGGACGGCCTCGAATTCACGCACGACTTGATTGTCGAGCGCGAAGGTGTGTTCAAGGAATGCGTCGAGGCGATCAAAATGGCGAAGATTCTCGGTTATCAGGTTGCCACCAACACGACCGTTTACAAGGAGGCTGACATGCGGGAAATCGAGGACATGTTCAGGTTCCTGAGTTCGCTCGGCGTGGATGGCCACACGATTTCACCCGGCTACGATTACGACGCCGCCAAGAAGGACATGGTCAAACGCCTTGGCAAGGATCCGAAGGATTTCTTCCTGACACGCGACATGACGCGGAAGAAGTTTGCGAAAATCATGGATTGGGGCAAGGCGTTCACCATTTTCGGCACGCCGGTTTATCAGGAATTTCTGGCCGGCAAACGCGAGTTGACCTGTACTGCCTGGGCAATTCCCACCTACAACGTCAAGGGCTGGAAAGCTCCTTGCTATCTCATGACCGACGGCCACTACGGCGGCTATCAGGAAATGCTGGCGAAGGTGGAATGGGAAAAATACGGCGTCGTGAATGGCAAGGCGCGCGACTCGCGCTGCGAGCATTGCATGGTCCATTGCGGTTACGACCCCAGCGGCGCGCTCGGCACGAATTATCAGCGCGGCGACAACTGGAAGAACTTCAAATACAACTTCGGCGCGAAGCCCAAGCCATTTCCATTTTCGCACGAATTGGAGAAGCGCGTCTATAACGGCGTCTCCATCGGCAAAGGCCATCTGGCCGAGGCGAAAGCGGCCATCAATCCTGCTGCCGGTGCGCAAGGCGCGTTTTCACGCAACGGCAGTGATCATGAGGCGCATGTCGGCACGTTTTGCGGCGGGGAAAACGACGGGTCGCAGCGCGACGATTTGATGTCAAAAATCAAAGACACGAAGAAAATTGAAGGACGTCCGGAATAGGTTTTCAGGATAGAACTAAAATGAGCAGAACCCTTTACCTTTCCCCACCATCGTTTGACGGCTTTGACGGCGGCGCCGGTGCGCGCTATCAGGCGCGGCGCGAAGTCACCAGTTATTGGTATCCGACCTGGCTGGCGCAACCCGCCGCGCTCACGCCGAATTCGCGCCTGCTCGATTGTCCGCCGCACGGCATTGACTTGGCCAAGTGCCTCGCCATCGCGAAGGATTTCGACCACGTCATTATCAACACCAGTACACCATCGCTGAAAAATGATTGCAAGGTCGCCGAGGCCATCAAGACGCAGAAGCCGGACACGAAAATCGGTTTCATCGGCGCGCATACGATGGTGTTGCCGACGGAAACACTCAAGGCTTCACCGGCGATTGACTGGGTGGGCCGCAAGGAATTCGATTTCACCTGCAAAGAAGTTGCCGAAGACCGCGACCTCTCGACCATCGCCGGGCTTTCCTACCGGGACAAGGACGGCAAAATCAAACACAACCCGGAGCGTGAGATGATCCAGGACATGGACACGCTCCCGTGGGTGGCGGACGTTTACCGGCGCGACCTCAAGATCGAGAACTATTTCATCGGTTACCTGCTGCATCCGTACATCAGCATGTACACGGGGCGCGGTTGCCCGGCGCAATGCACTTTCTGCCTCTGGCCGCAGACCATCGGCGGGCACAAATACCGCGTCCGCTCGCCGCAAAACGTAGCTGACGAAATGGCGTACATGAAGAGACTGTTCCCGCAGGTAAAGGAATTTTTCTTCGACGACGACACCTTCACGGCAAACCTGCCGCGCGCCCGCGAGATCGCCAAAAAGCTTGGCCCGCTCGGGGTCAACTGGTCCTGCAACAGCCGCGCCAATCTTGATTACGACACGATAAAATCCTTTAAGGACAACGGCCTCCGGTTGTTTCTGGTCGGTTATGAAAGCGGCAACGACGACATCCTGACCCGCATCAAAAAAGGCGTAACCATGGACGAAATGCGCCGCTTCACCAAGGCCTGTCATCAGGCTGGCGTGGTGATTCACGGGACGTTCATCCTTGGCCTGCCGGTGGAGACGAGGCAATCCATCGAGAACACCATCCGTTTCGCCCAGGAACTGGATGTATTCAGTCTGCAAGTTTCGCTGGCCGCGCCGTATCCGGGCACCGAGCTTTACGAAATGGCCAAGCAGAACGGCTGGTTCGTGAAGAAGGACAAGACCGACCTTGTGGAAGGCGATGGCTTCCAGCAAAGCACGCTGGAATATCCGGAGCTGACCAAGGAAGAGATTTTCGAGTCTGTGGACCGCTTCTATCGCACTTACTATCTGCGCCCGAAACCGATTCTGCGCATCATCAAAACGATGCTGGAAGACAAGGACGTGCTCGTCCGCCGTTGCCGCGAAGGCTATGAATTTTTCAAAAGCATGGCCCAACGGCGTAATGATTTGGCAGCGGCCAAGGCTGCGGCGTAACAGGAGCGCGGACAGCTATGTCCGCGAGTTTCAAATATGCGAATCCGACGCTTGTTTTGAGCGTCGTTGTGTGTTCTCATCTTCGCGCGGACAAAGCTGTCCGCGCTCCTATGCGTTCGAACTCGCACAGTGTGTTCGAGACCGTTCGCGAGAAACGCCGGTGGCACACGCCGCCTGATTTTGACGCTGCCAAACTCGGCTTTCGTGGTTGGTATTCGCGCGGTTACCTCCCGCATTTCGACCTGCCGAGGGTGGTCCAATTCATCAATTACCGTCTGGACGATGCGATGCCGGCAAGCCTTCGTTACGAATGGGCCGCTTTGCTGGAGATTGACGATGAACTGAAGCGCCGGACGAAAATTGAAGAGTATCTCGACCGGGGACGCGGCAGTTGTTTGCTGCGTGACGAACGCGCCGCTGCCGTCGTCGAGGAGAATTGGTTGCACTCCGACGGCCAGCACTACCGCCTGCTGGCGTGGGTCATCATGCCCAATCACGTTCACCTGCTGGTTGAGATTTGGCAGACACCGCAATCGCAAGTAATCAAAGGTTGGAAAGGTTTTACTGCCCGCCGCATCAATCGGACGCTCAACCGGCATGGCAAACTGTGGCAGGATGATTATTGGGACCGTTATATCCGCGACGAAACGCACTATCGCAGCACTATCGCAAGCTGGTTCTGCAACATCGTGGACTGCTACATTCCGTTGGTAAAGGATGTCCGGCGCATCCTGCCTCCTCTGATGGACGGCGAAACAATAGAAGTCTCGTGGCAAGATGAACCTGATTTGTGGTTTCCATGCAAGGTCAGCCGGTCAAAGCGGGCCGTCTACAATCTCGAAGGACGGCTCAAGGACATTTTTAATCCTTTCCCGTCCGGCGTGCGGCTTCATGTCATCCGTGTTAACCTGCGGCAATACCGGCTTGGAGTGATGCGGCAGCCACACACTGTGCCGAATTGCAAGCTGTTCGTAGGCGACGGGCGCGGTGGTTGGCAGGTCGAAATCCATGACCAAGAACCGGTCGAATGGGAAACTGGCGATCAGGTTTTCAGACACCAGCTTACCCTCCAGCAAATGGAGGCGCTCCACAATGAAGCCCGAGCGGCGGGTCGCAGCGTAAGAGAAGCCATCCACGAAGTTATGAAGCGGTTGGCCCAAAGCGAACCTGTGCATGTGAGAACTGTGCATGACGCGGTCTTCCTTTGGATACGGACTTGCTCGCTTGCTGCGGTCTGGGCGCAGTTCCGACCGGAGCATACATGCTACGTTAGGGTGAAGCCGGGATGGTATCGGTTTGATCCTGATGGAGCGTTACCAGCGATTCGAGTGTTACCAGCAATTCGTGTCATCTCGCGATCAGAGCGGTTACCACAGTATTCAGCAGACGCGAAGCGATACAGAATCAAGCAGCGCACTTGGAGACACAACATTTGGGCAGGCCGACTAAAAGATTTCCAGGACGATCCGACCGCTCGTCTTGAAGTCCATTGCGCCTTCGGCACACCGAAAGAGACGTTTTTTGTGATTCCGATGCCGTTCCTTTTGGAGCAAGTGATTCCCCACGCAGACTGCAATGAGCGAGGACAATACTTGTTTACAGTGAATCCAAATGATTTCGTTTTCACGTGGGACCATGGATTCAGGATGGAAGGGAAACGCTTCTTAGCCGACACAGATTGATGCGGCAGTAGAAATCGCGGTCGGGCAGACCCTCGACATCCAGATAGACGGGCGTGCCTTCGAGCTTGAGTTCCGGGCTGCCGATGATGTGGATTTTCTGCTCCCGAATCGCCAGCGCCTTGAGCGCGTGATGATATTTCTCGCGTTTGTCGCGCTGCCGCCTGGGCCGGCGGCGCGGGCGGAACGTGTAGGAGAGTTGCGTGACGGTGAAGATGCCTCTGCTGCGGAGTTTCTGGCGCTCCTTCGCGCTCATGCCGGCGAGCAGGTTGAGGTCGTCGGCTTCAATCGCCTTCTGCCGACAGCGGTCGCGGAATTCGCACTCGCCACAATGCCGGTTCAACACAAGATCGGGCAGGACCACGGAGCGCGGACCGCTGAGTCCGCGTGTTTCGGCGACGCCGGCTTCCGACTCGCGGACATGGCTGTCCGCGCTCCTGTTGGAAAGCAGCGCGGTAATTTTCTCGATGCGCTTGCGCACCTCGCCGAACATGGTGGATATCTTGACCTTGAGCGTAGTGTGGTCGTCGCCGTGGATGATTTTACCAAGACTTACCTCGCGCCCCAGCATTTCAGAGAGCACGAACGCATCGAAGGCCAAAAGCAGCCGGTCGTCCTTCGTAAGCTTGTTGCGGTAAATGAAACGAATCGGGATGAATTGAGCAGCCTTGCTACGGCCTTCGGAAGAAATGCGCTCGACGGCGTGAACACGGGATTCCATTATCAGATCGGAGCGCGGACCGCTGAGTCCGCGTGTCTCTTCATTCGACGGCAACTCGCGGACAAGGCTCTCCGCGCTCCTGGCTGGCGCTTGTACCACGAGATGGGTCGCCAGCCTCCATTTGGCGGCTTTGAGATTTGCGGCAGCCGGTGGCGCTGCGATGCGTTCAGCCTCCTGCACAGTATCCAGCAATTGCTGCGCCGCCTCGTGTTCGTAAGCTTTGTTTTGGGCACGAACCCATTCGGCATATTCGTTGCCCAAGCCGGTTTCGTTCATTGAGTGAAATGAGTGAAGATAGCATTTGGTGGGGCACTTGAGAAAGGCTTCAAAGATTTTGGAAGTGATTTTCATGCCACGACCATACTCCCACTTTGCTGAGTGTGCATACCGCTGCTCAACTCGCGGACAAGGCTGTCCGCGCTCCTGGTGTGTGTTCATTAATCCATCGGGATAACGCGGCGCGCGGATTTCTTTTCGGAATGAAACGCTTTATCAGCTAGCATTTTGTTCTTGGCGCGGCGGGAGCGCTTTCGTTTCTGCCGGCGAATCTTTTCAATCTCCGCCCGTCGCGCGGCTACGAAACCGGTCCTCATTTCTTCAATCTTGTCGAGTAGCAGGCGCCGGGCGAGGAAGCGATTGAGTCCCTGCTGGCGCGTGGTCTGGCATTTGACCTGCAAGCCCGTGGGGCGGTGGAGCAGCATCACGCAGGTTGAGGTCTTGTTGACGTTTTGGCCGCCGTGGCCGCCAGACCGGACGAAACTTTCTTCAATGTCAGTTTCGCGCACGCCCAACGCGGCCATGCGACGCGCAAGTTGGGCTTCCTTTTCCAGACTGACAGGAAATGCGCTCATGGCACCAGTTTAGCGACCACAGCCGCTTCAAGCAATTCCCTGACGAATTTTCCAAGGCCGGGCGCCTGGGATTCGCGCGGACCGGCGACGTTCAACGTCCGCACTTTGTTCTGTTTGAGGAATTTTGAAAGTGCGACAGCGCCCTGTGCGACGCCTTGCGGTTCACCAATGATAATTATCGGGCGGCGATGTTGTGCCGCTAATTCTTTGGTGAAGGCCGTTCCACTGGATAAAACCTTTTCCCGCGTCACAATCAACGTGGCGTCCGAATCCAATACATTCTTCTCCGTTCGCTCGTCGTATTCCGCCGAGCCGGTTTCCCGTAGCTGATAAATCGGCGGAATAACACCGTCTTCGGCGAGGCGTCCGCGTGGGCACCATCCGCCGTGCTCGAAGCCGTATCGGATGGCAAAATCCAGCGCGGCACGGTCCACGCCGGTTTGTGCTCCCGAAATAATTTTCATCTGACTTACCCTAGATGGGCGGACTCCGCAGAATTTTCAAGTGTGATTTATTGCCTGGGGTCATTGAGCTTCCGCCGTTGACGCAACAGCAAGGGAGTCAAACTCCGGGTAAGGTTCGGATTTCGTGTGCACTAATTTCAAAATCATTTGCAAAGACCAGCAATTGATAAGCCGATAGATGGCATTATACTCGACATCAAATTTCCAAAAATGTATAGGCGCGCAAACGATTCGGTTTCGTGTTCTTAATGGGAAAAATCCACACCTGCAAACACCAAGCAAACCATGAAAACTCAACTTAAAAACCTTCTGGCACTTATAGCTTTGATTGGACTGACCACTCACGCCCTTGGGCAGTTGCAGTGGAGTTCTTATGACACCAGCGGCAATCTGGTAACCGCCGACGTTGCGACAGGTGGGGACGCGGCGTCCGGCACCAGCGTCACCTTTACGATTCCCGCCAACACCCAATTGGCTTTTGTAACCAAAAGTTTTACGCCGTTGAGCCTGGCCCCCGCAAACGCCGCGCAAAAGATCAACTTCACGATGACTGCCGATGGCGGTTTATATCCTGCCGGGACAGGACGAATTCTTGGCGTAGGTCTGCTAAACGATAACAATTCGGGCGTTCCATCCTCCGTCCTGGGTGACACTGGATACTGGGCGGATTTTAACACGGGCAATCCCAGTTTCGAGTTGTTCTATAACCCCGGCGGACTGGCAACATTTTTTCAGTATGACAGCGCCCACAAACTCGGTTCCGGCACGACCAAGACTGGTTATCCAGGCAACAATGTCACCTACGAAATGCAGTTTCAGTTGAATATGAATTCCAGCGCCTCGTCCATCAGCATCGGCACCAGCGGGAGTGTTTATGCGAAGGCAGGCGCAGCCATAACAAATGGCGACGGCACGGTCAACCAGCTTGCCTATTCATCTGGCGTTGCCCTCACGACCTTGCCGACGACAAATTTCAATGAATTCGTTTTCATGTTCAACAACACCACAGCCAATCCGGTGACGGTAACTTTGAACGACATTTCTCTCGGCAATTCCTTGACTTGGGATGCAAGCGGAGCCAATCCAACTGCGCCGACGGATGGTTCCGGCAATTGGTCTTCAACCAATGCCAACTGGTCAAATGGGTCAAGTGATTCGATCTGGTCTTCTGCTTACAGCGCGGTCATTGGAGCGAACAATGGCGCTGCCGGCACGATTACCATTACCGACCCTTCCGTGACTGTTTCCAACATCACTTTCAATCCGCCGGGCAGCGGCAATTATATCATTTCCAACAACACGCTGACACTGGTTGGGAATCCCACCATCACAACGGCCGCAGGTACGTCCAATGTGATTGATTCAGTCCTGGCCGGTACAGCCTTCACCAAGGAAGGCAGCGGTACGCTTTCTCTTAATCCCAGCGCCAACAATACCTACACGGGTCTCACCGTCATCAACAATGGCAGGGTGAATGTGGCTGGCAGCGACGCCACTGTCTATATTCCAGGTGATTTGCAGGTCAATCCCGGCGGACTTTTTGCTTATGCCAATGCCGGCAGCGGCGGGCCAATTTTGCCGAGCGCCACGCTGATTGTGAACGGCGGCACGGTGGACAATTACGTCAATCAAAAGAATTTTTATATCAACAATGTGATTCTCGCCAATAATGGGTTGTTGGAGGACGAAACGGGCAACAGTTACTTGAATGCGACGAATATTGATGCGCGCAGCGGCAATATTCTTTATTCCCGCTATCGTGGCGGCATCAATTTCGTCAAATCCACCGCCGGCACGGTCTTGGCCATTTACCGTCCCAACTCGTCAGGCAGTGACGGCAATATCGTCACCCTGGACGGCGGCTCGCTCATATTTCAAAAAGACCTCAATTCCGCCAACCGGCTCAAAACCGGCAGTCCGCTAACACTCGGCGGCGGTGTGCTGATGTTTACCAATGGGGCCAGTGGCATTTCACCGAACACGGAAAGTCCATCAGGCACATTTTTAAGTGCAGGCGCTTCCACGTTGATAGATGCCAATGCCGGAATCAGCGGTGGGAATATCAGTCTGGGCACGCTCAACCGTAACGCAGGCAGCACATTTGACTTTTATCAAAGCGGTCCTGGCAGCGTCACGACCGCCAACGCCAATAGCAATGGCATCCTCGGAGGCTGGGCGACCTATGCCGGCGCGGACTGGCTGGTGGGCACCACTTTTGCCGCCTACTCCGGTTATCAGACCAGCGCGGACCCGACGACGTGGGCAGCCACCGATAACGTCAGCCTGAGCGGTAATCCATTGGCCAATCTGACGACCACCTCGATCAATTCATTGCGGCTGACCGGCGCCTCCACCATCACCATGAATGACAACAGCCAGACTTTGACGCTCACTTCCGGCGGCCTGCTCGCCACCGGCAGCGGCGCGAACGCCATCACCGGCGGCACGTTGCTGACCGCCAACGGCCAGGACCTGGTGGTGATTCAAAATAGCAGCGGCGATTTGACCATCAGTTCGACGCTGGCCGACAACGGCGGTCCCACGTCGTTGACGAAATCCGGCACTGGCAAATTGATCCTTGCCGGCACAGACAATATGACAGGTGACAATTATCTCAATGGCGGCACGGTGGAAGTCAGTGATTTGGCACAACTGGCCGCCGGCCCGTTGGTGATGAATAACGGCACGCTGCGTTATACCGGAACCGCTGCTGCGGACGCCCGAACGGTGACTGTCAATGGCGCAGGCGGAACGTTCGATGTGAATGACTCGGTCACCCTGACACAATCGGGAGCCATCAGCGGTTCCGGCGCGGCCGTGGGCGACTTGGGTGGCTTGACCAAGAACGGCAATGGCACACTCGTGCTCACCGCCACCAACACGTATAACGGTCCAACGGTGGTCAATGCCGGCACGCTGGTCGTGGACGGAACGAATTCCTACAACACAAACATTTTCGGCGCTGGCGACGTGACTGTTTATGGAACTTTAGGCGGCAACGGCGTGGTTTCCGGTCCCGTCACGGTTGAAAGCGGAGGGACGATTTCGCCAGGAGACAGCGTGGGGACATTGACCTTGGGATCAGACCTGACGTTGGAGGCAGGCTCGACGAATCTCTTTGACGTGGCAAATTCGCCGGGGGCCAGCGATCAACTCATTGTAAATGGCAACCTCACTGTCAGCAATTGCACCATCGCGGTGAGCGTTTCGGGTACGGCGCTGGAGCCAACGACCAACACGATCATCACCTACACCGGAACCAAGACCGGCTCATTTAATCCGACGGTGGTCCTCGTTGGCGGGTCGGTTGACAGCTCCATCAGCATTGACGAAAGCACGCCCGGCCAGATCAAATTGGTGGCCGTTCCGCAGGTGGCCATCACCAGCCAGCCGCAGGACCTCATTATTTCCACCAACTCACCAGCCACCTTCACCGTCGGGGCCACCGGCACTGCTCCCATTGGTTATCAGTGGTATTCCTACGGCAACAGCACCAACAACACACCCGTGTTGGAAGTTAACGCTACCAACTCCACCTTTACCATCCCCAGCGCGCAATCCTCTGATACGGGACTGTATGCCGTGGTGGTTTCCAACAGCTACAATTCCGTGATGAGCCGGTTTGCGAGTTTGATTGTCGGCAATGTGGCTCCCGTTCTCAATGGACCCTTTGATCAAACCGTTATTCAAGGCAACGATGCCACCTTTAGCGCCAATGTCGTCATTGCCAACCCGCAACCGACCTTCCAATGGCAGACCAACGGCGTGAACGTGGATGGTGCGACCGGCACCAGTTTGACGTTGACCAATGTTCAATATGGACTCAACGGCGCCACAGTTTCACTGATCGCCAGTAATGCCGCCGCCATGGTCACGAACAGCGCTACGCTAACCGTTATCGTGACCCCAGTCATCAATCCGCAACCGACCAACATTACGGTCAACGTGGGTGACACGGCTGTATTCACTTCCGGCGCCACGGGTGTTCCAACACCGACGTTGCAGTGGTATAAAAACAACGCGGCCATCACCAATCAAACGAACAGCACATTGACCATCGCCAACGCGCAGGGCTCTGATATTGCAGGCTATCTACTGGTGGCTGCCAATGCCGCTGGCTCGGTTACAAGTTCCGTTGCCACACTTATAGTGAACTCCACGACGCTGGCGCCGACCGCGTTTGGGCCAACCAACGGGGCCACCGGTATCTGCTACGACACGCCGTTGTATGTCACCTTCAGTGGGCCGGTTTCCGTCGTCAACTCCGGTCAGATCCGCATCTATGACTCCACCAATTCCACGACACCGGTGGACATCATTGACATGAGTTCCAACACCGTGGTGGTTAGCCCTTCGATTCTGGTGACGAACAACATCCAGCCACACAGTCCTTTCTCCGGTGATTCCCAGGTGATCAATTACTTCCCGGTCATCGTGACCGGCAACACGGCTGCGATTTATCCGCATGGAGGCGTGTTGACCAGCAACCAGACCTACTATGTGACCATGGATAATGGCATCGTCGCGGACAGTGCCACGGGTGCGTATTTCGCGGGCGTCTCGGACACGAATGCCTGGCGGTTCACGACCAAGCCGACCGGTCCCGCCAACCCGACCAATCTGGTCGTGGCAACCGATAACAGCGGTGATTTTGACACCGTGCAAGGAGCGGTGGATTCCATAGTTCCCGGCAACACCAATTATACGCTAATCAATATCCGCAACGGCAATTATGTGGAAATCGTGGACATCTCGGGCAAGAATAACATCACCTTCCGGGGGCAGAGCCGCGCCGGAACCGTGGTCGGTTATCCGAATAACAATAACCTGACTCCCACGACGGCGGCGCGCATGGCGTTCAAAGTCAATTCGAGTGACATCACGCTTGAAAATCTCACGATCACCAACGGGACGCCGCAAGGCGGGTCACAGGCCGAAGCGCTGCTGGTTTACAACAACGGCTTGCGCTGCATCGTGGACAACTGCGATATCAAGAGCCGACAGGACACCATCCTGATTAATGCCACCACCTCTCAGTGTTACCTGCACGACTGTTATATCGTGGGTAACTTCGACTATATCTGGGGGAGTGGCGTCGGCTACTTCGACCAATGCTCGTTCCACACGCTGACGAATTCGCTCTCCAGTTCGTATAATCTTACGGCGGCGCGCACGGGCACCTCCAGTTCGTTGAGCGCCACGACTCCGTGGGTGAACCCGAACGGTACGACCTATTCGGCCTACGGTTTTTCGTTCGTGGACTGCACCTTTGACGCCGACACGGGCGTGAGTGGCATCACCTTGGCCGGTTCCAATGGCACGGCTGGCGGCCTGGATTCATGGGCCAACTGCCTCTTTAGTCCCGCGTATGTGACTCCCACTACCACCTTGAGCAACACCTATGTGTTCTGGCAATATCAAAATACGGCGCTCGACGGCTCAACGCCTGTCACGTTCGCCAATGTCCAAACGATTGGCGTCACGAACGATGATCCACGCCTGCTGGCGGCCACGAATATCGTAACCTGGTTCTCCGGCTGGACGCCGCAGTCGGCACCCAACATTACCAGCCAGCCGACCGGCCTCACCGTCGGCGCGGGTCAGCCTGCGAGTCTCATGGTCAGCGCCACCGGTGTTCCAGACCCGACGTATCAATGGGTGAAGGACAACACGAACCTCGTCGGGCAAACCGGCGCCACGCTCACAATCGGCAGCGCGAGCGGGTTGGACATCGGCACTTATTATGTAATCGTCTCGAATGGCGCAGGCAGTGTCGCCAGCAGCAACGCCGTTCTGACGGTTAATGCGCCGACAAACCCGTCAACCATCACCTCGCCATCGGTGGACAACAGCGGGAACGTCCAGTTCACCGTTACCGGTGCTCCCGGTTCGGCCGGCTTCGGCTACCGCGTCTGGGCGACGACCAATCTCGCGTTGACCCCGGTCGCGAGCACTTGGACGCTGCTGACGAATGGGGTCTTCGACACTGGCCCAGTGGTCTTCACAGATCCGGCAAGCGGTCTGCCGCAACGGTTCTATCTCATCACCGTGCCGTGAGTCGAGTGAACGGCCACGACAGAAATTAAACACGTGATCACGGCGGATCAAAAGTCCGCCGTGATTTTTTGGAAGGACAGGTTTTACAGGAGCGAAGATTGTTCGTTGCCGGATCGAGGGCCGATTTGCATTTTCCCAACAACAACCGCGCCGTCCTCAACAATCAGGTCTTTGGCGTCCACATTGCCAAACAGTCGCGCGGTGGATTTTAGAACCACCGCGCCCTGGGCGCGCAGGCTGGCTGTCAGTTCGCCCGCGATTTCCGCCGAGCCAACCGGGATTGGGTCCGGCCAGCGAAAATGATTTTCCGCCGGAATAACTAAATGGTCTGCATTCAGAGTGCCCTTTATGTCGGCGGTCGAGTAAATGGTCAGGGAACCTTTGGTGACCAGTTTGCCGTGAAATTTTCCCCTGATGACGGCGTCGCCGACGATGCTTTCGGTGTTGAACACGTAGCCTTTGAGTTCGACTATGAACGCGCCCTTGGTTTTGAAATTCTTGGCAAGGGCGCTGGTGATGCGGTAATCGTGCAGGTCCACGTACTGGCTGCACCGCTTGCACATGGTGGATTCGGCGGAGGCAGGTATGACCAGCTCGGCGCCGCACTCGAAGCAAGTAATTTGCTTTTGGTTTGGCGCAGGGGCCGCCGCCTTCCGTGGCGGATGCAGGATTTCCTGGACGCGAAGATGCTGTCCGCATTTCCTGCAAATGGTGGAAAAAGCCTCGCGCGACTCCACCTGCTGATAGCCGCAATGGGGGCAGGTCAGCAGGACCTTGTCCTGTTTCTTTGCCGGCATTCAATGGTCGAACTGAAGCGGTGACGGCGGTTCAACGGATTGCCCTGGCCGGTTCCGGTGCCTTGGGCGTTTCGGTGGGGCGTGCCGGCGCTGACGTCGGCGTGACCTTGTTTGGGTTCACTTCTGTTTTGCCGACGTAGGTTACGCCTTCTTCGATCACGAGTTTGCTCGCGCGAATGTCGCCGAACAATTCGGCTTTGGATTTGATTTCAATTTTTTCCTTGGCGTTGATGTTGCCGTGGACCTTGCCACGGACCACCACCGACTGGGCGTTGATGTTGCCGTTGATGACGGCGCTGTCGCCAAGCTGCAGGGTGCCGTCGGTGTGGATTTCTCCGTCCAATTTGCCGTCCAAGGTCAGTTCGCCGGCGAACTTGATGTTGCCTTTGATTTCAACATCCGAGTTCAATACGTTTTTTGATGAGGTCGTGGTGTTCATTTTATCGTCCATCGCTTGTTCCTTTTTTAGTTTGAACCACTATTTACGCATTGCCAGGGGAAGGCGTCAAAAGGATTTATTCGCCATTTCGCCGGATAGACAGCAATTGCCAACGCATCCCGCCAACGCCAGAATTGGGCAGTGAGCCGGGACTGGCAAAAATTGTGCGCGGTTGCGTCGGAGGAAGTTGAACGGACGTTGATGGCCCTGCCCAAACCATTGCAAGAGCGGGCCAAGCAATTGCCGGTGACGTTCGAGCCCATTCCAAACGCCGGTTTGCAGGCTGATGGAATCGAACCGGACACACTCGGTCTGTTCACCGGACCAGAATTTGCCGATGAAGGCAATGTGCCCTTGCCGCCGCAAATCATTGTGTTTCTGGAAAATCTTTGGGGCCAAGCCGGTGGGCAAGAGCAGATTTTTCGTAAAGAAGTGCAGACGACTTATTTGCACGAGCTTGGTCATTACCTGGGTTTGGACGAGGATGAATTGACGGAACGCGGCTTGGGATAAGGCGTTAACGAGGCCAAAAAAAAGAATCAAAAATCTCTTGCGCAGGGGACGGGGACTGGTAATCTTTTAGAAGTCTTCCGCGTAGCGG
>CAWBKH010000003.1:0-435787 GCA_963789335.1 uncultured Verrucomicrobiae bacterium | reverse complement strand
CCCCCTCGAAACTCGAACTGAGATGCCGAGTTGGAAGAAATAATTCGGCTCTCAGGTTTTTTGTCCCCTAGATGGGAAGCGAAATCGGGCAGGGGTTTGACATGATTTTTGGGTGTTTAAAACACCAGTTGCTCTTTGAAAATTGATTTGTGCGATTAGTGAGAGCCCCTTCAAGATTGGCCAGTTAGTTGGCTGATTGCGAAGGTTTTAACCATTAAAGTAAAGCTGCCTGATTTTACGATCAGGCAGGAATCAACTAACGTTTTCTACGGAGAGTTTGATTCTGGCTCAGAACGAACGCTGGCGGCGTGGATAAGACATGCAAGTCGAACGCTGATTTGCCGGTAGCAATATTGGCAAGTCGGAGTGGCGCAAGGGTGCGTAACACGTGGGTAATCTGCCGTGAAGCCTGGAATAACTCGCTGAAAGGCGAGCTAATGCCGGATGTGAATTTTGGAGGGCCTCCTCTGACATTCAAAGCTGGGGACCGCAAGGCCTGGCACTTCACGATGAGCCCGCGGCCTATCAGCTAGTTGGTGAGGTAACGGCTCACCAAGGCTAAGACGGGTAGCTGGTCTGAGAGGACGACCAGCCACACTGGAACTGAGACACGGTCCAGACACCTACGGGTGGCAGCAGTCGAGAATTTTTCTCAATGGGCGAAAGCCTGAAGGAGCGACGCCGCGTGGGGGATGAATGGCTTCGGCCCGTAAACCCCTGTCATTTGCGAACAAATTGGTTCAATTAACACCTGAACCATTGATAGTAGCGGAAGAGGAAGGGACGGCTAACTCTGTGCCAGCAGCCGCGGTAATACAGAGGTCCCAAGCGTTGTTCGGATTCACTGGGCGTAAAGGGTGCGTAGGCGGTCGGGTAAGTCTGATGTGAAAGCTCGGAGCTTAACTCCGAAATGGCGTCGGATACTATTCGGCTCGAGGAGTGGAGGGGAGACTGGAATACTTGGTGTAGCAGTGAAATGCGTAGATATCAAGTGGAACACCAGTGGCGAAGGCGAGTCTCTGGACACTTCCTGACGCTGAGGCACGAAAGCCAGGGGAGCAAACGGGATTAGATACCCCGGTAGTCCTGGCCCTAAACGGTGCGCATTTGCTGTGAGCGGAATCGACCCCGCTCGTGGCGAAGCTAACGCGTTAAATGCGCCGCCTGGGAAGTACGGCCGCAAGGTTAAAACTCAAAGAAATTGACGGGGGCCTGCACAAGCGGTGGAGTATGTGGCTCAATTCGATGCAACGCGAAGAACCTTACCTGGCCTTGACATGCAAGTAGTAGAAGGATGAAAGTCTGACGATCCCGCAAGGGAAGCTTGCACAGGTGCTGCATGGCTGTCGTCAGCTCGTGTCGTGAGATGTTGGGTTAAGTCCCGCAACGAGCGCAACCCCTGTGTCCTGTTGCCACCCGGCCGAAAGGCTGGAGCACTCTGGACAGACTGCCTCGCTTCAACGAGGAGGAAGGTGGGGATGACGTCAAGTCAGTATGGCCCTTACGGCCAGGGCTGCACACGTACTACAATGCCCGGCACAAAGGGAAGCAAGAGCGTAAGCTGGAGCAAATCCCCAAAAACCGGGCCCAGTTCAGATTGTCGTCTGCAACTCGACGGCATGAAGCTGGAATCGCTAGTAATGGCGCATCAGCTACGGCGCCGTGAATACGTTCCCAGGCCTTGTACACACCGCCCGTCACATCATGAAAGCCGGTTGCACCCGAAGCCGCCCCTCAAAAGGTGTCGAAGGTATGACTGGTGATTGGGATGAAGTCGTAACAAGGTAGCCGTAGGGGAACCTGCGGCTGGATCACCTCCTTTCTAAGGAGAAACCACGGGTCCGAGGTAACAATCGGACTTCCGAGGTCGAACGACTCGCAAGAGTCGGATTCGGTTCAAGCTAATCGCACAATTCAGTTTTCAAGGGCATTGCTCTTTGAATAAACAAGTGGAAGAGATCGAACTCCGATCGAATTGCGGATTGACGGTTTCGGATTGCGGATTTGAAATCCAAAATCGCAAATCGGAAATCGAAAATCCCGTGTGGGGCTGTAGCTCAGTTGGTAGAGCGGCAGCTTTGCAAGCTGTAGGTCAGGGGTTCGAATCCCCTCAGCTCCACCAATCTGAAGTCGAGAGAGGAGTGTCGAGAGTCGAGAGCGGCTCCGACGAGATACCTTCGACTCTCGACTCTCGACCCTCGACCATTTGAGGGGCGTGTAGCTCAGTTGGTTAGAGCATGCGCTTGATAAGCGCAGGGTCACTGGTTCGAGCTCCAGTCACGCCCACCACTTGTAAAACGATTTACCGAAGCAGATCATCCGGGTGTAGTGGCCTGGGTGGCATGATTCGGCGCGTTCTTTGACAACTACACATAGGTAAAACACTAGGGCAGAATTAATACAATTCGACGAGTGATCATCGGTAAAACGATGATTTCTTTTGTGATCAAGCTACTAAGGGCTTATGGTGAATGCCTTGGTGCCAAGAGGCGATGAAGGACGTAGCAAGTTGCGATAAGCCACGGGGAGCCGCAAGCAGGCGTTAATCCGTGGATTTCCGAATGGGACAACCCAGCCGGTGTTACATCCGGTTATCGACCGGATGAATTCATAGTCCGGCGAGGCGAAACGCGGTGAAGTGAAACATCTCAGTAACCGCAGGAAAAGAAAACGAACTGATTCCGTCAGTAGTGGCGAGCGAAAGCGGAACAGCCTAAACCGGGAGGACTTGTCTTCCCGGGGTTGAGGGACCCCGATGTGGGAGTGCGAGAGTTAGCAGAATCTTCTGGAAAGTTGAGCCATAGACCGTGACAGCCGGGTACGCGAAAACTCAAACACCCTCTAGGGGCATCCCAAGTAGCACGGTGCACGTGAAACTCTGTGCGAATCCGTCCGGACCACCGGATAAGGCTAAATACTCCTTGGCAACCGATAGTGAACTAGTACCGCGAGGGAAAGGCGAAAAGAACCGCTGTTAGCGGAGTGAAATAGAACCTGAAACCATATGCCTACAATGTGTAGGAGCCATGCCGCAAGGTGTGGTGACTGCTTGCCTTTTGCATAATGAGTCTGCGAGTTATTGTCAGTGGCCAGCCTAAAGTTCTCTGAACTGGAGGCGAAGGGAAACCGAGTGCCAACAGCGCGATCAGTCGCTGGCAATAGACCCGAAGCGGAGGTGATCTACTCTTGAGCAGGCTGAAGCTGCGGTAACACGCAGTGAAGGGCCGAACTCGTGGATGTTGAAAAATCCTGAGATGACTTGAGAGTAGGAGCGAAAGACTAATCAAACCCCGTGATAGCTGGTTCTCTCCGAAATCGCTTGAGGGCGAGTGTTGTGGAAGTACCCAATGGAGGTAGAGCACTGAATGGCTTAGGGGCCCCACCAGGCTGCCAAAACCAATCAAACTCCGAATACCATTGGTCTCAGTATCACAGCAATCAGGCTATGAGTGATAAGATCCATGGCCGAGAGGGCAACAGCCCAGACCATCAGCTAAGGTGCCTAAACGTGATTAAGTGGAAAGGATGTGACGTTGCTTAGACAGTGAGGATGTTGGCTTAGAGGCAGCCATCATTTAAACAGTGCGTAATAGCTGACTCATCGAGCGATGTTGCGCCGAAAATGATTGGCGATTAAATCACGTACCGAAGCTATGGATTCAATTCCGGTTCGCCGGAGTTGAGTGGTAGGAGAGCGTAATCAATGCTGCGAAGCCGGACGGAAACGGACGGTGGAGCGTTGATTAGTGAGAATGCAGACACGAGTAGCGATAAACCAGGTAAGAATCCTGGTCGCCGTAAACCCAAGGTTTCCTGGGCTAGGTTCGTCCTCCCAGGGTTAGCCGGGAGCTAAGGTGAGGCCGTAAGGCGTAACCGATGCACAGCAGGTTAAATATTCCTGCGCTGGACAAGAATTAGCTATGAGATGACGCATGGAGAGACATTGACTAGGTTATCGAATCCTGAGCTTAGCCTTCGGGCGAAGCGCATCAGTGGGTCTCTGTGCCGAGAAAAGCTTCATAGTATGTCTTGTTCACCCGTACCGTAAACCGACACAGGTGGGTGAGTGTAAGCGCACTCAGGCGCGCGAGAGAAACCTCTCTAAGGAACTCGGCACATTTGCCTCGTAACTTCGGGAAAAGAGGTGCTTGAAACCGCATCAGCAATGGCGCGGCGTAAAGCCACAGTAAATTGCGTTTAGCGACTGTTTAACAAAAACACAGCTCTCTGCAAAGTCGTGAAGACGACGTATAGGGAGTGACAAGTGACCAATGCGGAAAGATTAAGAGATTTTGTTAGCCGCAAGGCGAAGCTCGGTCTTTAAGTCCCCGTGAATGTCGGCCGTAACTATAACGGTCCTAAGGTAGCGAAATTCCTTGTCGGGTAAGTTCCGACCTGCACGAATCTTGTAACGACTGAACGACTGTCTCGGAGAGGATCTCGGCGAAACTGTAACGGCGGTGAAGATGCCGCCTGCCCGCAGTAGGACGGAAAGACCCTATGCACCTTTACTGTAAGCTCGTATTGTGTTCTGATTAATTATGCGTAGCGTAGGTGGGAGACTTTGAAGCGGGGGCCTCGGTTCCCGCGGAGTCGCAATGTGAAACACCACTCTTGGCTAATTAGGATTCTAACCCCATGCTGTAAGCCAGCTGGGGGACAGTGCGTGCGGGTCAGTTTGACTGGGGCGGTTTCCTCCCAAAGAGTAACGGAGGAGCGCTAAGCTTGGCTCAGCATGGTTGGCAACTATGCGTCGAGGGTATGGCTAGAAGCCAGGTTAACTGTGAGACCTACAAGTCGAGCAGGTGCGAAAGCAGGCCCAAATGATCCGACGTTTTAATGTGGAATTGACGTCGCTCAACGGACAAAAGGTACGCTAGGGATAACAGGCTGATCGGATCCAAGAGTTCATATCGACGATGCGGTTTGGCACCTCGATGTCGGCTCATCGCATCCTGGGGCTGGAGAAGGTCCCAAGGGTCCGGCTGTTCGCCGGTTAAAGCGGTACGCGAGCTGGGTTCAGAACGTCGTGAGACAGTTCGGTCCTTATCCACTGTGGGCGCAGGAGACTTGAGGGGTTCCAACCTTAGTACGAGAGGACCGGGTTGGACGCACTTCTGGTGTGGCAGTTGTTCCGTCAGGGGCATCGCTGCGTAGCCATGTGCGGAAGAGATAAGCGCTGAAAGCATCTAAGTGCCAAGCTCCTCCCAAGATAATGTCTCCCGGAGCGCAAGCTCCCTAAAGACCACGGGCAGACCACCCGTTTGATAGGCCAGAGGTGTAAGCGTTGTGAAACGTTTAGCTGACTGGTACTAATCGGTCGTGCGGCTTGATCGCTTTTTTTTCGGAACGTTCACTCGTTAAAACGGGAATTGTTTCATCGGGCAACCGGTTTCAACGATTCACGGCTCAACGGATGACGTCTCGAAGATAGCGATTTCAACTCGCGAATTGTGTGTGCGCTGTTGTTCCCTGTGTGTAGTTTTCAGAGAATCGCCGAAGGCGGTAACGAGTGACGTGTGACGCATGACGCGTGACGAGTTGCTGCATGAGTTTGTTCTTTTACAATTTCGGGCTCGTATGGCGGTGCACGGTTGTTCCCGTCACTCGCCACATGACACCCGCCACGTTTTTGGTGGCCATAAAGCTGTGGTCCGACCCGATCCCATTCCGAACTCGGCCGTCAAACACAGTCTTGCCGATGGTAGTAGTCCTATAGGTTCTGCGAGAGTAGGTTGCCGCCAGTCTTTCAAAAAAGCCGGAGAAATTTCTCCGGCTTTTTGCTTTTCAAATTAGCCCTGCCATCTGACCGAAGCTGGTGCGGAATAAAGGTTGATTCCGGGTGGGGGGTCAGTTTGGTTTTTGAACGTCAAAACGCTTTAACCAATCTCAACATAATTGGAAAGAACAAGAACGTATGAAACGACCTGCTTCTGTGACTGTGTTCGGACTCCTGAATTTTGTATTCGCAGCATTCGGCGTAATCGGGCTGATTGCCTCCATTGCCCTGCTTTCTCCGCCAGGCGATGCGAATCAGTCAGTTCTCAAACTCATGTATGAAGGTCCGGCGTACGCCGCCTGGTTGAAGATTTGCATTCCGTTGGGGTTGTTGAGTTGTGCGGCTTTGCTGGTGGCCGGGATTGGCCTGTCACTTCTGAAATCCTGGGCGCGCACTCTCTCGATTGCGTACGCAATTTATGCCATTGTTTTTACCCTTGCGGGGATGGTAATAAATCTCGTTCTAATGGCCCAACCTCTGGTCGAACAGGTCCGGCCCCAACAACAACTTGCAGCCGCCGGCGCCATCGGCGGGCCAATTAGCGGAACCATCGGCGGACTTTTTTGGGTGATCTATCCCATCGTGCTGCTGGTTTTCATGTTGCACCCGAAAGTGGTGGCGGCATTTCGTTCGCCCGTTCCGTCCCAGACCTGAAGCCCATTGTTCGACGTGAACGACTTCCGGCCCTGGGTTGAGAGTCTGCGCCATCATGGCTACTCCAACGTCCAAGCACAGCTATCGCTCAATGGTCTTCCGCCGCGTTCGACCTTGGCGACAACCTGGTTTTCGCCGGGATTTAATTTGACATTCTTCCAAATGAACACGCCGTCCACGCCGTTGCTGCGTTTGCCCTCCGATTTTCCGTTCAGCAGCAATTCGACCTTTCGGGCGTTGGAATAGATTTTCACGTCGGTGACGGCATTCGTGCGTTCGGTGAAACGGCGGTCGGTAATGTACAGCACCGGTTCATCCGACCAGTTTGCCTTGTAAAAATAGAACGCGTCTTTCTTTATCTTGCGGTCATAGGTCACCAGGCCCTTGTCGTTGCGTCCGGGAACGCCACCTTCATGGCGCGTGTTGACGGCAAAGTCGAACATGTTCCAGACAAAGGTGGCCCAGATGTAAGGTCGCGCTTCCATTGCCGCCCACGCCTTTTCATGCACAATCGCCTGCCACTCTTCGGGATGCCATTGTCCGTCGGTGCGCGGCTGGGTCGGGTGGTCCTCGTGTTGTTCCACGTTCGCGCCCGCGCCGTATTCGCTCACGCAATAGCCGCCGTGCCGGCTGTCGTAGCGATGTTTATCCAGCAAGCTGCCAAAATCGTTCATCGGGCCCCAGCCGGAGTACCAGCCGGGATAAAAATTCCAGCCGAGCAGATCGGGAATTTTGTTCATTTCCGGAAACCGGTCGGTACACGTGGCGGCAATGGTCGGACGCGTTGGGTCTTCGCTGTGTGCGACATTGTTCAAGTCTTGGATTTCACGTTCCGGGTCGGGCGTATTGATAAGTCCGATTTCGTTGAACAAACTCCAGACAAAAATCGAGGGATGGTTGACGTTTTGCCGGATGAGATCAAGCAACTGGCCGCGCGAGGTTTCGGCAAATTGCTGTGACGGATTGATTTCATTGACCTGCGGGATTTCCGCCCAGACGAGAATGCCCGCCTGGTCGCACAGGCTGTAAAAGTAATCGCTGTGCTCATAATGCGCGCAACGCACAACCGTGGCGCCTAACTCCTTGATGAGCCGCATGTTTTCGTCCATGTCCGCGTGGGAAATCGCCCAGCCTTTGTTCCACCAATCCTGATGCATACACACGCCGTGCAAGGGATACGGTTTGCCGTTGAGGAAAAATCCCTTATCCGGATCAATCCGATAAAACCGAAGCCCCAAGGGTTGGACGACTGAATCCACAAGATTGCTTCCGGAGCGCAATTCGATCACCGCTTTGTAAAGGTATGGATCCTTGCGTCCATTCCACAAATGCGGGTGCGGCACGGTTACACGCAACCAATACGGCGCTGTCGCGTCGGGCGCTAAAGTGATTTGTTGCGTGCTGTCGGCCACATGCTTTCCACTGGCATCCACAACACTCGCCATCAGTGTCAACGGCTGCTTTTGCTTCGTGCCATTGGATATTTGCACGGTTACATCAATGTCCGCCCTTTTTTTACTGACACTGGTTTGAAACCACGCCACACCGGGCGAAGCATGGTCGGTGAGTGCAATATTTTCCTCCGCGGTTTCAATCAAATGCACCGGCCGATAGATTCCCCCGTAAACGGAAAAGTCACCGCTCAAGGGCGCGATGTCCGGTTCCCGGGAATTGCTCACGCGTACGGCAATCAGATTCGTGCCGCTCGCGGACAGATGCCTGGTGATTTCAAAACAGAACGCGCCGAATCCGCCGCGATGTTCGCCGAGAAAGTCGCCATTCACGTAAACATCGGCAAACAAACTCGCGGCTTCGAATCGTAGAAAATATCGTTTGCCGGGTTCCGGCTTGAGGTCCAGCTCGCGCCGATACCAGCCCGGCCCGCGGTAATAATCCTTTCCCTCCTGCGCCTGCGCCCAGCCCCAGTTGTGGGGTATGGAGACTGTCTGCCAGTTGGTGTCGCCAAAGCCCACGGTTTCCGCACCCAGAATGTCGCCCAGTTTGAATCGCCAGTCCGAATCCAGCAGCGTGTTCTCCCGACCAAAGGAATTGAAGGCAAGCATAAGCGTCGGAATGAAGACGAAAAAATTACGCATGACGCAATTCTGGCCGGGATTTTTTTTGAAGGCAAACGCAATGTTGACCCAGAGCGGTGACTGGCCACCGGTTGCGTCAACGCCGTCGCCGCTTCACTTTGAGCTGCGTGGTCGCGTGCATGAGAGCAGCTTGGACACGGGCGGCTTCCTCGTCACTGATCTTTTCTGCCAGGCGCGCTTCGGCGCGGCGCAATGCCTCCTCGGCCTTCGCTTCGTCAATGTTTTCGGCATTGACGGCCATGTCGGTGAGAATGGCCACGCGGTCGCCGGTGACCTGCACAAAACCATCGCCGACCGCAATGAAGATGGTTTCCTTGCCCTTCTGCGCGATGATCTCGCCCGCGACGAGTTGCGTCATCAAAGGCATGTGTTGCGGCAGGATGCCCATCTCGCCTTCGGTGCCGGTGAGCGTAACCATGTCCACATTGTCGGAGTAGATTTTTGATTCCGGCGTGACGATTTCCAATTTGATTGTATAGGCCATTTTATTGGGAGGGTTGCCGTGTCGGCGACCCCTATTCAGGGACGGCGACACGCCGTCCCTCCCCGTCACGGTTCTTTAATTTCCTCAATTCCGCCCTTCATGTAGAAATTTTGTTCGGGCACGTCGTCGTGTTTGCCTTCCAGAATTTCCTTGAAGCCGCGGACAGTCTCGGCCACCGGCACCTGTTTGCCCGCCCGGCCGGTGAACACCTCGGCCACCGAGAACGGCTGGCTCAGGAAGCGTTGAATCTTGCGCGCGCGATACACGGCGAGCTTGTCGTCGGGCGAAAGCTCATCCATGCCGAGAATCGAGATGATGTCCTGTAAATCCTTGTAGCGCTGTAATACCTTCTGCACACCACGCGCGACTTCGTAATGTTCCGGGCCGACAATTTCCGGCGCGAGCGCGCGGCTGGTTGAAGCCAGCGGGTCCACGGCAGGATAAATACCCAGTTCGGCGATGGCGCGCTCCAGCACAATCGTCGCATCCAAATGCGCAAACGTCGTCGCGGGCGCGGGGTCGGTCAAGTCGTCTGCGGGCACGTAAACGGCTTGGAACGAAGTGATGGAACCCTTCTTGGTCGAGGTGATGCGTTCCTGTAAGTCGCCCATTTCAGCGGCGAGGGTCGGTTGATACCCGACGGCGCTGGGTGTGCGGCCCAAGAGCGCGGAGACTTCCGAACCGGCTTGTGAGAAGCGGAAGATGTTGTCAATGAACAGGAGCACGTCCTGACTTTTTTCGTCGCGGAAATATTCGGTGACTGCAAGCGCCGAAAGCGCCACGCGCAGACGCGCGCCGGGTGGCTCGTTCATCTGACCGTACACAAGGCCGATTTTAGAACCGGGCGCAAGAATGGGCAGGCCATCCGCGCCCTTTTTTGGATGGCCCTTTTCGTCTTTTTCGACCTTGATGACGTTGGCTTCAATCATTTCGTTGTAGAGGTCGTTGCCTTCGCGGGTGCGTTCACCCACGCCCGCAAACATGGAAATGCCACCGTGCAGTTTGGCGATATTATTGATCAATTCCATGATGACCACGGTCTTGCCGACACCCGCGCCACCAAACGCGCCAACCTTGCCGCCTTTGAGGAATGGACAGATAAGGTCAATAACCTTGATGCCGGTCATGAGCACCTGCGGCGAGGTGGATTGATCCAGCAACGTCGGGGCCGGGCGGTGGATGGGATAAAACTTGTCGGCCTTGACCGGCCCGCGTTCGTCCACCGGCTCGCCCACGACGTTGAAGACGCGGCCCATTATGGCCTCACCCACCGGCATGGAAATCGGACCGCCAGTATCAGTGACCTCGTAACCGCGCTTCATGCCCTCGGTGGACCCCATACAAACGCAGCGTACCCAGTTGTCACCGAGGTGCTGTTCGATTTCGAGCGTTTGTTTGGTTTTGCCCGCGCCTGGCACTTCGTATTCGGCAGTCAACGCGGTGTAAATGGCCGGCGGCTGGCCGGGGAATTCCACGTCCACGACCGGTCCGATGATTTGAACGATTTTACCTTTGTTCATAAACGAAATGATTTCAAGCCACCGCCATTTGCGCGGTGGCGATTTCCAGCAGTTCCTTGGTGATGTTCGACTGGCGCAATTTGTTGTATTCGAGCGTCAGCCCTTTGATGAGTTGTTGAGCGTTGTCCGTGGCGTTCTTCATCGCCACCATGCGCGCGCTGTGCTCGCTGGCCCGGGCTTCCAGCAAAATCTGGTAAACCCGGAAATTCAGGCTGTGCGGCAATAACGCCCCCAGCACGGTCCGCTCGTCCGGTTCAAATTCAAAAACGTCCGTGGGCACTGCCGTCGGCAGCTCCTGCGCCGGGACGGCGCCCTGCCCGGCCTTGACGGCCTCGATCTTTCCAATCGGCAAAAACGGGATGACCTTCGGTTGCAGATTCAGGGTCGAAATGAAATTGGTGAACACGACGTCCACGGCGTCCGCTTCGCCTTTGAGAAACAAATCCTGCGCAAATTTGGAAATGGCCCGTGCCTCGCTGAATTGCGGCATGTCCCTGTAGGTGAACTCGGCGGCCAGCGAACGTCGCGTGCGCGCGATGAATTGCGCCGCCTTGCGGCCAGCGGTGATGAAAAGCGTGGGATTGTTTTTGTCGAGCTTCACTGCTTCGCGGAACAAATTGCCGTTGAGCGCGCCGCACAAACCACGGTCGGTGCCGACGATCACGACGGCGCGTTTCCTGACTGGGCGGGCCTCCATGAGTGGATGCTTGAAGGCCGCTGTGCGCGCCGCGGCCTGGGCCAGCACGTCGTTCATCAACGCCGCGTACGGCCGCCCGGCTAGTGCGGCCTGCTGCGCCTTGCGCATCTTGGCCGCCGCCACCATCTGCATCGCCTTGGTGATTTGGGCGGTGTTCTTTACCGACCGGATGCGTCGGCGAATGTCGCGGGTGCTGGGCATGAAATTATTTCCTGCAAGTTCTCCGGATACGATACGGCAGCGCCATCTCACGCATGAAACCAATCTGCCTCCGGTTTTCCGGCATCGGCGGTTCGACCAACGGCCGGATGGCTTCAAACAAATTCGTAATCGCCGCGTCGTGGCCGCTGACGCGAGTTTCCAATTCGCGTAATTTTTGCGCGAGTTCCTTGTGTGCGGCCAGTTGTTCACGCATCAACACAAATGCACGCACAACGCGGACGCTGGCTGCGACCGCAACCGGGCTGTTCAAAATGCTGGCGAGCATTAACGTGCCATGTTCGGTGAAAGCAATCGGCAGATGCCGCAGGCCGCCGTGCAATCTTGAGGTCGCAATTTGCGACCTCAAGATTGTAAGTTCTTGATGGGTAAGCTGAAACGCAAAGTCAATTGGAAATCTTTCGGTGTTCCGGCGAAACTGTTCCTTCAAACGTTTCGTGGTTACGCCATAAACCGGCGCCAGATCAAAATCCAGCATGACGCGCTGCCCGCGAATCAGATAGATCATATCTTCGATCCGCCGCACCGGCGCCAATTTGGTTTTGTAACTGACCATGGAATTTTTCAGTGATAGGTCTGCTTGAACTCCGTCACCGCCGCCTTCATCTCTGCTGCCAGGGCGTCGTTGATGACTTTCTCGGTGCGGATCTTCGCCAACGACTCCGCTTTGCGCGTGTTGAGGAAGTCAGTGAGTTTGGCTTGGAAATCCTTGATCCTGTCCACCGGCACGTCGTCCACAAAATTATTCTGCACCGCCCACAATACCGCCACCTGGGCCTCCATGGGAACGGGATTGTATTGCTGTTGTTTGAATACCTCCACGATGCGCTTGCCGCGTTCGAGTTGCGCCTGCGTTCTGGCATCGAGGTCCGAACCGAACTGCGCGAAGGCCGCCAGTTCGCGAAACTGCGCCAGATCGCCTTTGATGCGGCCGGCCACCTGTTTCATCGCCTTGACCTGCGCCGCCGAACCGACGCGGCTTACGGACAGACCGACGGAAATTGCCGGACGCACACCCTGATAGAACAAATCCGTTTCCAGGTAAATCTGGCCGTCGGTGATGGAAATCACGTTCGTCGGAATGTAAGCCGAGACGTCGCCGGCCTGCGTTTCGATGATGGGCAGTGCGGTGAGCGAGCCGTTGCCGTATTGCTCGGCCACGCGCGCGCTGCGTTCCAGCAAACGGCTGTGCAGATAGAACACATCACCCGGATACGCTTCGCGGCCCGAGGGGCGTTTGAGCACGAGCGAAACCTGCCGGTACGCAACGGCGTGCTTGGACAAATCGTCATAAATAATGAGCGCGTCCATGCCATTGTCCATAAACCACTCTCCAATAGCCGCGCCGGCAAACGGCGCGAGGTATTGGTTGGTGGCTGAATCGGACGCCGACGCGACCACGACGATCGTGTAAGGCATTGCGCCCGCTTCCTCGAGTACGTTGAGCACGCGCGCGACGTTCGACTGTTTCTGGCCGATGGCGACGTAAATGGAATAGAGCGGGCGGTAATTTTTATCGCCGGCCTGTTCGGCGGCCTGATTGAGCCGCGCGTTGTTAATGATGGTATCCACGCAAATCGTCGTCTTGCCGGTCGAACGGTCGCCGATGATCAATTCGCGCTGGCCACGGCCAATAGGAATCATCGCGTCAATGGCCATGATGCCGGTCTGTACGGGCTGGCTGACGGATTTGCGTTTAATGATGCCGGGCGCGATTTTTTCCACTGGATAGAATCCGCTCTCCTTGATGGAGCCCTTGCCGTCGAGCGGCTGGCCGAGCACGTTGACCACGCGGCCCAGCAAACCCTTGCCGACGGGCACCTGCAACAGCCGCCCGGTGGTGCGGACTTCGTCGCCTTCCTTGATCTCGGTGTAATCGCCAAGAATGATCGCCCCTACCTCGGTTTCTTCCAGGTTCAGCGCAATACCAGTGATGCCTTTGCCGAAATCCAGCATTTCGTTGAGCATGGCGTCGGTAAGACCTTCAATCTTGGCCACGCCGTCGCCGATTTCGCGGACGACGCCGACATTTTGCTTCGCGGTCGTGAGTTTCACGCCTGCGATTTGGGCTTCGATTTCCTGCAATAAGTTGCTCATAAAATTCCGATTCTTCTTCTGCCGCGGCTAAAAACTTTGCTCCAACTTTTCCAAGCGCGTTTTCACGCTGCCGTCATAAAGGTCACTACCTACTTGGACGCGCAGGCCGCCAATCAACGCCGGGTTTTGGTTGAACGCAATGTCCACGCCCGGGCCGTAAACTTTTTTGATTTGGTTCGCGACCTCCGTCTGCAGATCGGCGGGCAGCGGCGCGGCGCTTTCGACGCGCGCTATGTGTTGCTCCAAATCAAGTTTCACCAGTCGGTGCAGGCGCGACAAAATTTCGACGTAGCCGCGCGGTCTTTTCGCCAGCAGCTGCACCACCGCTTCGCGGACGCGGTTTTCGTCCAGCAATCCGTTCACCAGGCAACTGCGGAACAGTTGCCTGGCTTCGCGTTGCGCCAGTTTGGAGATTTTCATTTCTGCTGTTGGTGGGGACGCGCTGCTACGCGTCCGGCTGACCGGCAGGTCAGCCCTACCATTTTACGCCGTCAGTTGTTTTTCGGTTTCCTCGGCCAACCGCCGTTGGTCCTCTGGCGTGAGAATCTTGCCGGTGACAGTCGTGGTGGTCTGCACGACCAGACGCCCAACCTCGCGTTTCAATTCATCCAGCATCCGCGCGTGGTCCTGCGCGGCGGCTTCGCGCGCCTTGATGACGATTTGTTCGGCGGCGGCGATGGCCTTCTGTGTTTCGACTTCGCGCACGTGGGCGGCGGCCGTTCGCGCCTGTTCAATCATCTCGTTCGCCTGATCGCCAGCCTGGGCCAGGACGCGTTTGCGTTCGGCTTCGGTGTGCGCGAGTTCGGCCTTGGTTTTTTCGGCGTTCGCCAGGCCCTCGGCGATTTTTTCGCGGCGCAATTGCAGCATCGTGAAGATCGGCTTGTAGGCAAACCGCCACAGCACGAAGAAGACGATTGCGAAGCTGATCAACTGCGCGATCAGCATCCGCCAGTCAATTCCCAGTTCGCTCATAGGCCAGTATGGGGGACGACGAGCCAACCAATCACCGCCCAGGCTTCGATCAAGCCAATGCCGACGAAGAACCACGTGAGGAGTCTGCCGGACATGCCGGGATTTCGCGCCAGGGCAATGAGTACTCCAACGGTCGCAATGCCGTCGCCGATGGATGCGCCAGCGAAGGCCAGACCGATGTGAATGTTACCTGTCATTTCTGCGAGCATCATATACTTTTTCTTTCTGTTGGTTTTGCTTATCACTCCGGCAAACCGCTGCCGGGGAAATTCAAAAATTCAGTGGCCTGGCTGCCCGTCCGTGTGCGAACACAGCGTGCCGACAAACGCCACGACCAGGATCGCAAATACAAACGCCTGCACCAGGCACTCAAATACGTCGTAACCATAAGCCACAACGGAAAGCAGAATGGACCAAAGCCACGAATTCATGTGCAGCGTCATGTCCATGATGGTTGAGCCGGCAAAAATGTTGCCATAAAGACGCATGGCCAGCGCCACTGGCCGGGCAAATAGAATGGAAACCAGGTCCATCACGCCGATGAACAGAAACATGACCGCTAACAGCGGAAGCAACCACTTGCTCATTTCGACCTTTACTCCAAAAATATGTTTAATCAGCCCCCAGAAACCGTTGTAACGCACAGCCCAGTAAAGACTCATCACCAAAAAAAGTCCGGCCATCGCTATGGTTAAGTTCGCGTCCGTTGTGGGCGGACGGAAAAACGGCTTCTGCACGCTCTGGATCGCAAATGGCATCGAACTGTGCGGGGCTGGTTTTCCGATCCCGATACTCCCCACGCCAGGAAGCACGTCCACAAAATTGGACATGATGATAAAAATGAAAAATGTCGTGGCAAATGGAAAGACCCAGCGCGTGACCCGCTGGTCCAGGATGTCGCCCATCAGCCCCTCCCAGCCTTCGACAAGCGATTCCAACACGTTTTGCATGCCTGACGGAATTTCCTTGATGTTCTTCCAGGTCGTCACGCGGACGATGACAAAGATAACTGCGGCGACAATCCAGGTGCAGACCATCGAATTGCTGACCGGCAAGGAACCGATGTGAAACAGGACCGGAGCCGCCCGGGATTCCTCCGGCGCCGCGTTCGGACTTGTTGCCGGCTGGGATGACGTGGCAGCGCTTGAAACGGCGTCTCCAGAGGGACGACCGGCCTCGGCTGGCGAAGACAATGGCGTCGCTGCATTCACCGCCAAAATCGCGGCAAAAAACACGCTGGCCAGAAAGATTTTTCTGAGTGCCTTCACGTCCAAAAACCATGTCAGGCAATATGAACCCCCGGTCAGTCAAACCGGGGGTGTGCCTGCGAAGGGAAAAACTGCCTTATCGTGAAAAAATTCACAAGCAATTTTTGAGGAAATTTGGAAAGGGATGCTCCGATTAAAAGCAATCCCGGCGCAGCGATTCAGGCGTTTTCCCGCTCGCTCGCAGCTTTCGCAGACTTAGGGCGTCGTAACGCTTGGCCAGCCGCACACCGGTTTCGTCGCGCAAGAGGGGGCAGTGGAAAAATGCCGGTGGATTCAGACCCAGCGCACGGTAAAGCAAGAGTTGCCGCGCCGTGCTCACCAGCAGGTCCGCGCCACGCACCGCTTCGGTGATTTGCATTGCCGCGTCATCCACCACGCAGGCCAGTTGATACGCCGGAACACCATCATGCCGCCAGACCACAAAATCGCCAAAATCCTTCCCGGCGACGAATTGCTGCGGCCCGAAATTCTGGTCTGCGAACGAAATGGTTTCGCCATCGGGAACGCGGAAACGCCAATTGAAGCGAGTTGGGGGTTGAGAGTTGAAGGTTGAAAGGTTTTTGTTGCGGCAGGTACCGGGATAAATGGGTTCTCCATTCTCCATGTTTGGAGCGCTGGCTGCATCACGGATGTCCTTGCGCGAACAAGTGCATGGATAAAGGAACCCGCCGACGCGTAATTTTTCCAATGCGGCGCGGTAAAGATGAAATCGCTCGCTTTGGTTGTACGGCGCGAATGGGCCGCCACAATCTGGTCCTTCCTGCCATTCAAGACCGAACCAGTGCAGGTCTTCGATCATTTGCGAAACGAACTCCAGTTTGAAGCGTGTGGAATCAATGTCTTCGTTCCGCAAAACCAGCGTGCCGCCGTTCGCCCGCGCGCGTTGTTGTGCCGTCCAAAACGTCCGCGCATGGCCGAGATGCAAAAGGCCTGTCGGCGACGGCGCGAGCCGGCCGCGATATGATTTTTCAAAACGGCTCATGAGGATTCGCCGCCAGCCATTCGGTCAGGCCGGGGAGAGGCGTGGATAGAATGTTTTGAGCCTTGGAAACATTCAAGGACGTGTCCGGTGCTCGCGGAGGTCCGGGAAAATCCTTGGCCGAGCCGGGTTCGATGTTCGCTTTGAGTTCCGGCCAGCGCTGTGCCAGAAGCTGACCGATTTCCCAGCGTGAAAGCTTTTCCACGCCGGCAACGTGAAACAGCCCGGCGCGGTTCTGGGTCGCGAGTTCCCAGACCGCGCGTGCCGTCTCACCGGCGAAAATCGGGCAGCGGAATTCGTCCGTGAACAAATTCATTGATGATTCAGAAACCATGTCCTGTGGACATGGTTAGAGGCAAAGGCTAGGCCAAAGGAACTGCTCATGGTAATTCGGTTCTCGCGTTGTCCCCACAACGAACGAGAAAGGAAGAACACATGAGCAGATTCCGAAAGCAATCGCATACGATCTGGTATTGCGAATATCACATTGTTTGGTGTCCGAAGTATAGGTATCGGGTGTTGGCAGGGAAGATAAAAGAGGAGGCGGAGTTGTGTATTCGGGAGCAGAGTCGGCAAATGGAGTGTGAGGTGGTGGAGTTGAATGTGCAGGCCGATCACGTGCATTTGGTGGTGATGATTCCGCCGAAGGTGCGGATCTCGGATTACATGGGGCGGTTGAAGGGCAAAAGCGCAATCCGACTGTTTGGGGCGTTCCGCGACCTGCGGCGGCGACCGTATTGGGGCAACCACTTCTGGGTGGAGGGTTACTGTGTGGGCACGGTGGGGTTGGATGAAGAAAAGATATGGAAGTATGTAAAATATCAAGAACAGCAGGAACAGAGACAGGAAGAGTTTCGGTTTAGCCGATAACGACAAAACCGGGGATGACGCGCGTGGCCCAGCCCCCTGTGGGGGCTGGGCTTTGCCCCCTTATAGGGGGCAGATTCAAAACCACGCGCTTTGCGCGTGGTTTCTTTATTTCATTTTCTGTCCGATTTTCCACGCCAGCCGCAATTGCTCGTTGAAACCGCGCTTGCCTCCGCGCGAAATGCCGCCATTGATGGACGTGCGCACGACGAGATGGCGCGGATTTCTCAAGACAATCTGTTCGGCGACAGCCTTGGTTTCGCCGTAAACGTGAATCGGATTCACCGTGTCAGTCTCAATGTAATTGCCTTTGCGCCCGTCAAAAACCAGATCGGTGGAAAAGAAAATGAACTGAATTTCCATCGTCAATTCCGCGAGCAGTTCCGTGATTTTAACGTTCACCCGTCGTGCGAACGCGGGATTGGCCTGTGCTTGAGCAATGCCGGACATGGCAGCGCAGTGAATGACCAGCTGTGGTTGGTCTTTCTGGAATTCGTGGCGGACGGCTTCAAAATCGAGCAGGTCAAATTGTGCGCGCGTCAATGCCCGCACCCGCCAGCCGGGAGCAAATCTCGAAGCGATTTGGACGAGATAATTTCCAATCAGCCCATTTGCGCCGGTAATCCAACTCAGTTTATTGGGGCACTCCATTGGCGGCTGCTTTCGGAGGGGGCATGGCTGGCAGGCTCGTTGTCGTTCGTGGCAGGCGGCCAACCCACAATCCGCTGCCGATGTAATGCCACTCCAATTCGGGAAGGTTTGGCCGACCGCTTCCGTTTGGCATGCGGATGACGAAACGATCCTGGGGACGCATTTTCTTCACCCACGGTTCGTAGGCGCGTGGATCGCCGAAATTCCATTCGGCCTTGCGCAAGACTTCGAGGTCTTCGGGCCGCATCAAACCGGACTCAAAACCCAGAATATAGCGCCATGGCGCGGTCGGGTTCTTATAAAAAGTTTGGAAAAAGATGCTCATGTCGGTGTTGTAAATAATACCGTCGGGATCCGGCAGCCAGTTGACGGCGTCGGGATTGTCGGGCGCGTAATATTCCGTGGTCAGATTTCCGGTCCAGCGGCTTCCGCGGTCGCTCGTGAAACTCAAAAAGACCGCCGCCGCCACCGCCAACGTGATGAGCAAACGTCTGCCCGAATCGAAAGCGAGATGCTCCTCCAACCGGTCCTGAATTTCCAGCGCCATCCAGACCATCAATGACGGCACCCCGAAGTCCCACCAGAATCGCCGCACCTCCAGCCCCAAAATCCACCCCAGAACCGTCATCATGAAAAAAGGATTGAGCAGGACGCGACGGTTCCAGCCGGACGAAAGCGCGCGCCACAGCAACAATGCCGCCACCGCCAGCACGGCCAACGGACCGCCGTCGGATGGATACAGTTCCGTCACCAATTGCCGCGTGGCGTTAAAGTGTCCGAACACTTCAAACATGTGACGCAATGACTGGAATAAAAATTCCCAAGGATGACCGGTCAACGACGCGCCCAAAAAACTGCCCGCCATCCAACAGCCGCCATACCAGAACGCCGACCGCCACAGGCCGGTGAAGAGAATTGCCCCCGCCGGCATCAGCAGCAAATACCACGAACCATGAATCCACGCCGCCGCGGCAATCAGGAGGAGGGTGGACAAAAGCACTGACCACCGGGGACGATCGTTGGTTGGTCGCGACCAAAGAAACAGCACTGTGATCAGAACCGCGTCGGTCAAAATGAAGGGTCGCCCGTGCGCAAAAGCAGCCGGGCAACCCGGAAGGATGACTGACGTGGCCAGCAACGCTGACAGCCACGCTTCCGGCCGGCGGAACCAAGGTAACGCACAGGACATGACCAACAGCATCAAGGCCACTACCGAAAACAGCACCAGAGCTTCCGCGCTGCATTTCTGCCATTGATAAATCCAACCCAAAATCGCCTGCCAGCCGGGACTGGGGTCAATCGTAAAATCGCTCCGCATCACCAGGATTTGCTGCCAGGTTTTTCCGGACACCGCCTTGGCGGCGTGCCGCAACGCGTCGTCGTCGGGCAAAAAACCATAGCTGACGATTTTCAAAGGGATGAGTAGAATGGTCACAAGCGTGACGGTCCAAACCGCCACCGGAACATAACGTTTCAGCGGATAAAAATTCATAACGATTCAATCAACGAACCGCTTGGTGAGGTTGCCATAGGCATCAATTCGCCGGTCGCGCAGGAAGGGCCAGTGGGTGCGCGTCACGTCCACCTTGGCGAGGTCCACGGGCACAATTAAAATTTCATCTTTGTGCATGCCGGCCCGGGCAAGAATTTCGCCGGACGTGCCCGCCACAAAACTTTGCCCCCAGAATTCAATGCCCCTGCCCGCGAGTTTTTCGTGGCCGACGCGATTGGGCACGGCAACATAACAGCCGTTGGCGACCGCGTGGCTGCGCTGAATGGTTTCCCAGGCGTCATGCTGGCTCTGGCCGTATTTTTTCTTCTCGCCCGGATGCCAGCCGATGGCGGTCGGATAAAACAAAATTTGCGCGCCCTGCAAGGCCGTCAGTCGCGCCGCTTCGGGATACCATTGGTCCCAGCAAATCAGCACGCCGATTTTCCCATGGCGCGTCTGCCAGGCGCGAAAGCCGAGGTCGCCGGGCGCGAAGTAAAATTTTTCATAATACAGCGGGTCGTCTGGAATGTGCATCTTGCGGTAGATGCCGAGCCACGAGCCGTCCGCGTCGATGACGGCGGCGGTGTTGTGATAAACGCCGGCTGCGCGTTTCTCAAAGAGCGAGGCGATGACCACCGTCCCGTGTTTTTTGGCGAGTTGGCCGAAAGCGTCGGTGCTGGGGCCGGGGATGGATTCGGCGAGTTTGAAGTTCGCATGGTCTTCGGTCTGGCAAAAATACTGCGAGCGAAACAATTCCTGAGTGCAGACGATTTGCGCGCCGCTCCGCGCTGCACGTTCAACCAGCGCAAGGGTTCTCTTGAGATTCGCTCCCGGATCGAGGGAACAGGCGGTTTGAATCAATCCAATTTTTACGACACTGGCAGGAACCCGTTTCATTCATTTGGCGCGTTGTTTGAGCCGGGCGGTTTCTTCGAGGACGGCGGCCTTGGTGCGTTTCTCCTCGGCGGCGGCGCGTGGATCGGCCTGTCCGAAGAGTTCGCGGATGAATTTGCCGAGCGTCTCGTTTGTGGGGCCGTAACCGCCGTGATAGATGTAATATTCGAGGTCATACATCATTTCGTCGGCGGTCGCGTAACGGCGCTTCAGGTCGCGGGCCAAGCAGTGGTGCAGGATGTCATTCATCTCGTCGTCAATACGCGAATCGAGCGTGCGGAAATCGGGAATCGGCTGATTGATGATGCGCTGGCGGGATTCCTCGGGGTTCGCGCCCTTGAAAACATTTCGTCCCAGCAACAAGTGCGAGAGGACAACGCCAGCGGAAAACAGGTCCGAACGCTTGTCGGTGACTTGAAAATTGGCCTGTTCGGGGCTCATGTAATCGGCCTTGCCCGCCACCACTTCGCCTTCCTGGTCGGTCAAAAAGCCGCGCGCCTTGGCGATGCCAAAGTCGGTCAGCTTTACGTCACCCTCGAAGGCGATCATGATGTTTTTGAAGCTCACGTCGCGGTGAACGATGCCCAGCGGTTTGCCGTCCTTGTCGGTTTTGGCGTGCGCGTAAGCCAGCCCGCGCGCGACGCGGCTGGTGATGAACACAGCCAGTTCCTTGGGCAGGTCCCGCTTCTTTTCAACCAGTTGGCGGGTGAATTGCTCCAGGTTCACGCCGCGAATCAATTCCATGCAGATGAAACAGGCGCCGTTGGCCTCGCCGAGGTGGTAGGTCTGAACGATGTTCGTATGGATCAAGTCGGCGACCAGTTTGGCCTCGCCGATGAAGTTCTCAATGAACATCTTCTGGCTGGCGAAGTTGGGCCGGATGATCTTGATGGCCACGCGCTTGGCAAAATTGCGCGAGCCGTGCTGCTCGGCCTCATAAACCACGCCCATGCCGCCTTCGAAAATTTTGCGGACCACGTCGTAACTGAAATCGCTTTGGATGGTGAACAACGCCACGCAGCGGATAGTGTAAAAACATTCAGCGAAGTCAAGCTCCGGCGCACGGCAAGAAACCGTGATTTTTTTGTGTTTTTTGCTTGCGTGTGGCGGGTGAAGGCCTTTAATTCGGCGCGAGTCAAATGACTTTTTAACGAAACCAGAAAAATAAAACAACAACCGAAGGACACCGACGATATGTCAAAAGCTATCTCAAAATCCCAACTCGCTGCCGCGATTGCCGAAAAGGCTGCTCTCTCCAAGAAGCAAGCGGTGGAAATCCTCGACCACATCGCCGCGCTCGCCTACAAGCACGCGAAGGACACTTTCACGCTGCCCGGCATTGGCAAGCTGGTGCTGCGCAATCGCGCGGCGCGCATGGGGCGCAACCCCAAAACCGGCGAGGCCATCCAGATTCCGGCCAAGCGCGTCGTGAAATTCCGCGTCGCCAAGGCCGCCAAGGACGCCATCCTCGGCGCCAAGTAATTCCCGGATTTTCAACGGGTGCTCTGAATCTTTCGGAGCGCCTTTCTTATTTATGATTTGCGATTGACGATTTACGATTGGCACAAGCGGGCGCGAGTCGCCGGACGAAATGGTTTGTTGCCGTGGGCGCGTAAATCCCAAATCTAAAATCGTAAATCAATGAAGATTGCCGTCGTCGGCTGCGGAGCGCTGGGTGGTTTTTACGGCGCCAAGCTCTGTCGGATTGAGCAGGACGTACATTTCCTGCTCCGCTCCGATTACGACGTGGTGCGGCAGAAGGGCGTGACCGTTCGCAGCATTGATGGCGATTTTCAGGTTCACCCCAAATGCGCGCGGACACCGGCTGAAATTGGCGCTTGCGATTTGGTGCTCATCGGGCTGAAGACCACAGCCAACGACCAGTTCCCAAAACTGCTCCCACTGCTGGTTGGCCCGCATACGACCGTCGTCACGCTGCAAAACGGTCTGGGCAATGAGGAGCAGTTGGCCCGCCTGTTCCCGGCTGAACAAATCATGGGCGGTCTTTGCTTCGTCTGCCTCAACCGCACCGCACCGGGCGTCATCCACCACACGGCGCACGGAAAGGTCGTGCTCGGTGAATTTCAACGGCCGCCGCAGGAACGCACCCATGAACTGGCCGCACTCTTTCGGCGAGCCGGTGTGCCATGCGACATCACCAACAACCTTGCCCGTACACATTGGGAGAAACTCGTCTGGAACATCCCTTTCAACGGACTCGGCGTCGCGGGCACCGCTGGTTACGAGGCGCTCACGAATCCGGTTCATCACTCGTCACCCGTCGCTTGTCACCCCGCAGTTCTCACCACCGACATCCTGCTCGGCGATCCGCGTTGGGAAAAACTCGTCCAGGAATTGATGCTGGAAGTCATCGCCACCGCCAACGCGCTTGGCCTGAACGTCCCCGAATCGCAGGCGGACGAACAGATTCGACGGACGCGAATAATGGACGATTACAAGGCGTCCACGCTCATTGATTTCGCGCGCCGCCAGCCGTTGGAAGTGGAGAGCATGTTTCTGGAACCGCTGCGCCGGGCGCAAAAGGCCGGTGTGCCGGTGCCGCGCTTGGCCGCGCTCTGCAAAGTGCTGCGGCAGTTGGATCCAATGCATTAGCTTCCAATTATCCGTGTCAACCCGTTCATCCGTGGTTAAATTAAATCCATGAAACCTCGCGTCCGATTCGCTCCATCGCCGACCGGCTACCTGCACATTGGCGGGGCGCGCACGGCCCTGTTCAACTGGCTTTACGCGCGGCACACCGGCGGCACGTTCATCCTGCGCATCGAGGACACTGACGCGGCACGCAACTCACAGGAAGCCGTGGATGTCATCCTCAACGGTCTGCGCTGGCTCGGCCTCGACTGGGACGAAGGCCCGCTCACCGGCGACGCCACCGGCGCCAGCAAAGGCGACCGCGGCCCGTATTTTCAAAGCCAGCGGAAGGAAAATTACCAGCGCCGCGTCGAGGCGCTTCTGTCGCGCGATTTGGCTTACGAACACGAAGGCGCGGTCAAATTCAAAATGACCCGCGAGCCAATAACTATCCCCGACCTCGTTGTCGGCGACGTCGTCCGCAAACTCACTGATCGCGAGGAACAGGAACCGGACTTCGTGATTCTGCGCTCGGACGGCCAGCCGGTGTTTCACCTCACCAACGTCGTGGACGATTTGGAAATGGGCATCACGCACGTCATCCGCGGCGAGGACCATTTGAGCAACACCGCCCGGCACATTGCGCTGTTCCGCGCTTTCGACGTGCATCCGCCGCACTATGCGCACATTCCGCTCATCCTGAACACCGACGGCACCAAGATGAGCAAGCGCGACACCGGCGCGTCGCTGGCGAATTACCTCGAGGAAGGATTCCTTCCGGAAGCCGTCGTGAATTACCTGTGCCTCCTCGGCTGGTCGCCCAAGGACAACCGGGAGAAGCTCTCTCTGGCGGAGACCATCGAACGTTTCGATCTGCCGCAAATCCTCCGGCACAACGCGCGGTTCGACCACGAAAAACTCCTCTGGTTGCAGGGCGAATACGCACGCGAGTTGAGCGACGACCGTTTTTACGAACTGGCCGTCCACGCCTTTGCCAAGGCCGACATTGACACAAATAGATTTCCGTTGAGTTACGTCAAAGCCGCGCTCGACACCTGCAAAGGCAAATTCAAATTGTTCAGCGAATTGCCTGGCTACGCGGGATTTTACTTCACCGACCAGATTGAATATGACGCCGAAGCCGCGAAAAAGGATTTTGTACCCGAGAACAAGCCGCGCTTGGAAAAGCTCCGCGATGCTTTTGCGGCGCTGAATTCCTTTGATGCCGCGTCACTGGAAGCCGCACTCAAGCAAACCGCCAAGACTCTGGGCGTAAAAGCCGGCGCGCTGGTGCATCCGTGCCGCCTAGCCGTGACCGGCAAAACCTCCGGCCCCAGCCTCTACCACCTGCTCGAAGTCCTCGGCAAAGAACGCGTGATGGCGCGGATTGAGAAGGCGCTTGAGAAATTCAGTTAAGCCAAGAATGGGAATGCTACCATGCCTACAAAGTCTGAACTTCAACCGACTCAAAAGCGAAAGGTCATAGATTTAGTTAGGGATGCTGGCATTGACGTAAGTGATTGGGCAAATTTTCCAGGAGGCAAAACAAGAGCTGCTGCCAATCCAAAATACTGCTTCGAGTGGTCATTTGTTGAACCAAAAAAGTTGCTGTTCTTAATTTATGGTTCAAGCGAATGAAACAACGTGATCAAGACATTGTATTTGATTTGAATTTCCGTGAATACTCCGACGCAAGAGGAGAGAGGAATCAAGATAGAGTCAAACGAGCGATTAGCGAAAAACTTCCAATCCGCGTTATTATTCTGGATGGAGAGATGGGCAATCCCAAGGGAAGCATTGTTTCCAAAAGACAGTTAGACCCAGCCATTTGGCGTGTGACCGCTCTTGACCAAAACACCGGTGATTACACATTAACGCGAGACGCACATCATTTCATTGACCAATTTTCAATTCAGGAAGAATCAAATCAGAAACCTGAAAAGCGTGCCGTTTCCGGCCAAGCTTACGTTCGTAGCGCAATTGTTCGCAACAACGTTTTGGTGAGGGCGAATGGCAAATGTGAATGGTGTGGAGCATCTGGCTTCGTCATGGCTGACGGGAAAATTTATCTCGAAACTCATCACGTAGTTCCATTAAGTGAAGATGGACTCGACATCGAAAAGAATGTTGCAGCGCTTTGCCCAAATCACCACCGCGAAGCTCATCACGGAGCAAGCAAGGCAGAAATGCGTAAAAAACTTTTGAGCCGTCTTGCTGGTTAATTCTGTGTTTCATCCGAGCTCAATCCGTTACCAAAAAATCCTTCCTCCGCTTCGCGGTCTTCGCGCGACATTTCACGGAAAATCATTCATTCATTGGGTTGCGCGCGGGGCTGTTTTAGCTAAATTGACGCGCAACTCATGCCACTCCAAAAACGACGAGCGACATCTCCTGAAGCAATTATCACTCTCTGGCTTCACTGGCTATTGACCATCTCGTTTGCCGCCGCCTTTGTGCTCGTGGTGGTGATGCTTTTCAAGCCGTTGAAGCTTCCCGGCGATGCCGTCTGGCTGGAACCGTTGTTGCTGGTGTCGGGCGTCGCCTGCACCGTCACCTCGCTGGCGCGGCGGCTGCCCTTGCAAAATGTTCTGCTGGCGATGTGCATCATCGCCGTGATCGGCGGCGCAGTGCATGCCTTGGGCGCCATCACCGGCATCCCCTTTGGGCCGTTCACGTTCGGAGACAGCATCGGCTCGCAAATTTTCAAAACGCTGCCGTGGACAGTGCCGTTGATCTGGGTTCTGGCCGTTTTGAATTCGCGCGGCGTGGCGCGGCTCATCCTGCGCCCGTGGCGAAAGATCGGGGCCTATGGCTACTGGCTCACGGGATTGACTGCGGGCCTGACATTGCTCTTTGACTTTGCCCTTGAACCGTTTGCTTCACGGGTAAGGCATTATTGGTTGTGGACGCCAACAAAATTCCCGGTGACATGGCAGGGTGTGCCCTTGTCGGACTTTTTGGGCTGGGCGGCGGTGTCGGCGCTGATTGCAGTGGTCATTGCGCCCGCCTTGATTAACAAACAACCGGGCAAGAAAAACACGCCCGATTTTCATCCGTTTGCCGTCTGGCTCGGCGCCATTTTGCTTTTTGGAACGGGTTGCGCATTGCAAGGACTTTTGTCCGCCACGGTGGCGGACGGAGTTTTGGCCGCCGTCATCACCGTGTTCGCTATTCGCGGCGGAACCTGGTGATTACTGCCACGTTCCGGGTCTTCTCAGGAATTCCGTCTCCGCAGAGTGCCGCGTGATTTTCAGGCGCACCACGCGCGGACCATCCATTTCCTCCACCCGCAACTCATGAGGTCCGACCCTCACGATGTCACCGACCTTCGGAAAACCACTGAGCTTTCGCGTCAGCCAACCGCTGGCAGTGGCGATGCCTTCCTCGTGCGGCATTTCGCCGATGATTTTTTCCAATTCATGCAGCGGCATTATGCCGGCGGCCTCCCAAACGTTTTCACTCACGCGCGCCAGTTCCGGCTTTTCCTGATCGAACTCGTCCTGAATCTCGCCGACAAGTTCCTCGATCACATTTTCCAGAGTCGCGATGCCGACCGTGCCGCCGTATTCATCCACTACCACGGCGAAGTGCAACTTCCGTTCGAGAAACAATTGCAACAGTTTTTCCAGCCGTCCGGTTTCGGGCACGTAAACCAGTTTGCGCGCCACCGGCAACAAATCCGCCGCCGTCCGTCCTGGCTCCCGCGAAACCGGGTAAAGGTCCTTGATGTGCACCACGCCGCGCGTCTGGTCCAAGTCGCCGTTTTCACAAAGCGGGAAGCGCGAATAGCGCGTTTGTTCCGCCAGCGCAACGCATTCGGCAATCGTCATGTCGGTGCTGAAGGCGGTGATTTCATGCCGCGGCCGCATGACTTCGCGCATGGTGCGATGCCGCAAATCGAGAGCGTTCAGGATGAGATCGCGTCCGCCGGCAACACTCCGCGTCGCGGTCAACACCAGGCGCAATTCGTCTTCCGAGGGCGCGCTGCGAAGTTCTTCCACGGAAAACCCGAGCCGCCGCACGACCATCTGGGACGAACGATGCAGCAGCCAGATGAACGGGTAGGATAAACGGTAGAACCCGTTCAAAGGCCCGGCGACCCACAGGGAGGTCTGCAACGTGCGCCGGATGGCAATCGCCTTGGGCACCAATTCACCAGCCACGATCAGCAAATAGCAGTTCACGAAGAAACCGACGCCGATGGCGACGCCGTGCTGCAGGCCCGGAGAGGTGATTTTCAACAGGCCAAAAAGCGGATCGAGCAGGGTTCGGAACTCCGGCTCCACCGCCACGCCGACTGCCATGCTCGCGAGCGTGACGCCGAATTGCGTCGTGCTGATGTAGGTGTCAATGTGCGCGACGATGTGCCGCGCCATTTTTGCCCGGCGATTGCCCTTGGCCGCCAATGCCGCCAGTTGTGTTTCCCGGATGCGCACCAAGGCCAGTTCCGCCGCGACGAAAAACGCGTTCAGCAGCACCAGTGCGAGCACAGCCGCAATTTTCAGCACGGTCAAAAAGACGGAGTTCAGGTTCATGTTTCGATCGTCTTTGTCCTGCTCCCGGTCCTCGATGGTTCTCGGTTAGGAGGACCAGGACGGGAACGAGGGGTGTTCGCTTTCACAACTTCACCTCGCCAAACATTACTTTGAGGATGTCTTCCAGCGTCACCACGCCTATCTCGTGCCGGTCACGCCCCAGCACGATGGCTAACCGCTCGCCGGCTCGTTGCATCCGCCGCAACGCCACTTCCAGGCGCGTGTCTTCATCCAGAAACAGCGCGGGCGTCATGCGGGCGGCGGCGGGCTTTTGCAAATCCAGATCGTCACGGAACAGCAACGGCCCCAGCATGAGCAGTCCCGCAATGCGGCGCTGTCCGTCGCGCGTTTCCCAGACCGGCAGGCGTGAGAATTTGCGCTCGCGCGCCAGCGTCAGCGCGTCGCCGAGGGGCGTTTGGGTTTCGACCGTTATCACCCCCGCCAGCGGCGTGGCGATCTGCCGGACGGTAAAATTTTGCAAATCGAGCACGCGGTTGATCATGGCGCGTTCGCCGGTCGTGAGCGTCTGCCCGGATTCCTGCATCACCGCGCGCATTTCCTCGCGATTGCCGAAGGGCCGGCCGGTGAATGCGTGCCCGCCCATCCAGCGCAGGGTGCCCGCCGAGGTGGCTTCCACCAGCGCCACCAGCGGACGCAAAACAAAATGGACGGGCCGGAAAATTTTGGCCGCCGAGAGGCACAATTGATTCGGATGCGCGCGGAACAACATTTTCGGCAGCAAATCGAACAGCGCGTAGAACAAAAAAACAATCCCGGCGAAAACACCGGCGATCAACCCGTAACGGCTTGGAAACAGGTTGTGCAGACTGGCGACGACCCATCCGAGGATGATGAAGTTGGCCAGCGTGTTGCCGACGAGAATGGTCCAGAGAAAATTTTCCGGATGTTCGAGGAAACGATGGAGCAGTTTGGCCGACGGCCGGCCCGCCCGCGCGAGATGCCGCACGCGCAGCCGGTTCAGTGCAAACACGCCCGCCTCCATGCCCGACAGTAAAAACGACAGCGCCAGGCACGCGATCAAAAACAGCCCGATTAACACGTCGGTTTCCATTTTTATTTCGAGGTTTCCACCAGCAATTCCCGAACGCGCCGTTCGTCGGCGACCTGCGCCGTGAGCTTCAAGCCGTTGAACGTCGCGGATTCGCCGACGTTGGGCACGACACCGAGCAAATGCTCGAGCAATCCGCCCATCGTTTCGACTTCGGCCACGTCTGCCAGCGCGGGGAATTCGCGGCGGAAATCGTCCAGCCGCATGGTACCGTTCACGCGCCAGCGCCCCGGCGTCAGTTTCTCCATCACGAAGCCCTCCGGCTGCCGCGCTTCAGCGCGAATTTTGCCGACGATTTGGCCCAAGATGTCCTCCATGGTCACGATGCCCGCGGTGCTGCCGAATTCATCCAGCACCACCGCCAGACCGCGCTGCTGTTTTTGCAGGCTCTGAAACAATTGCAGCAGATTCATCGTCTCCGGTACGAAAGATGGAAATTCAATCGCGTCGGCCAGGTCAATCTTCGGATCGAGCAATAACGCGCGGGTGTTCAGGATGCCGACGATGGTGTCCGGCGTTTCGTCGTAAATCGGCAGGCGGCGATGCTTGAATTTTTTTGCGGCGGCAATCATTTCCTCGACCGTCGCGTCGTCCGAAATGCAGGCCATGCCCGCGCGCGGACGCATCACCTCGCGCACCATGCGCTGGTCGAGGCTGATGATTTGCAAAATGATCTCCTTTTCCGACTCGGCGAGCGTGCCTTGCTGGTAGGCCATTTCGAGCAATTCGTGATATTCCCCGTCGGTGAGCGCGGTGGGCGGCCGGACCAATTGCGGCGCGATTAGTTTTAAAATCGCCTCGTTCATTTTCTGCGCCACGTAGCGCAACGGCGTCGTGAGCTTTTGGAAAAGCAGCAAGAGCCAGCCGACCCGCCGCGCCCAGCGTTCGGGCTGGCGCACGGCCAGCGTCTTGGGAAATACCTCGCAGCCAAGGAGCGTCAGTGCCAGCAGCACGGCCACCGTCAACACGAACGGCCACCGGTCGTCAAACACCATCTGTAGCGCCAGCGCAAGCATCGCGGCGTTGGCGAACGTGTTGCCGAGCGCCATGGTGGCCAGCAAATCCTGCGGCTGTTCGAGCAACCGCGCCACGACGCCACCCGCGCGCGGATGACGTTCGGCCAGTTGGCGGGCCTGCCATTTGCTGAGGGAAAGCAACGCCGCCTCGGCCAGCGCGAAGAAGAAGCTCGCGCCGGCAGAAATCAAAATCACCGCCACCGCCGTTACCATCGCCGGCTCCATGTGGACAGTCTAAGTAAAGAATTCCAAAGTCCAAAGTCCAAAGTCCAAGGTCGCCATTGGACTTTGGATTTTGGACACCAAACTTTGGACGCGTTAAGCCTCCAGGATTGCCACGACCGCCGCGTAGTTGTCGGTGTGACTCAGGCTGATGAGTAATTGCTTCGCGCGGCGTGACGCGAATAATGTTTTCCCTTTGCCGTGTAAAATCACAAACGGCTCGCCGGATTTTCTTCGGGCGATTTCCATGTCCTGCCAGCCAAGTGACGCGCCGATGCCCGTGCCGAAGGCTTTCGAAATCGCTTCCTTGGCCGCGAACCGCGCCGCGATGAACGGCGCGGGGTCTTTGTGCGACAAGCAGTAGGCGATTTCATCCGGATGCAGCAGGCGTTTGAGAAAACGTTCGCCGAAGCGCTCATACGACCCCTTTACGCGCGCCACCTCGATGATGTCAATGCCCGTGCCCAAGATCATTTGAGATTTACGATTTACAATTTGCGATTGACGCGCAAGGAAACTCGCACAACGTCTCCGCATGCTTGAAACATCATTTCTGAGCGGGGCAATCTGTTGCCCGTTTTGCAAAACGTCATCACCCTTGAATGCTTTTGCTGACAACTGGTCGAATTAAAAGTGGTTATGTGTTATGCTACAGATGAGAACCAAACGGCTATATGAAAAAGCCAATTTCACTTAAATTCATTTTGGGTTCGACAATCCTGGCGTTGGCACTGGTTGGTGATCACTCAGTGCAAAACGCCAATGCACAGACACAACCGGTCCCGCAACCGGGCACGAATCTCGTTTCCACTTCCCCGGACAACGCGCCGGCAGCCAGCACCTTGCCGTCCGACATTGATCCAAACAGCCCGCTTGCGCAGGTCATCCGATTGGTGCAGGCCGGCGTGGAGCAAAGCGTGATTTTGACGTACATCAGCAACTCCGCCAGTCTGTTCAACCTTAATTCCGACGAAATCATTTACCTGAATGACCTCGGCGTGCCGACGGAAATCATCAACGCGATGATGCAGCGTGACCAGCAATTGGAGCAAATGGGTGTGACTGTACCCTCCCCAGCGATGCAACCCGCCAACACAACGGAAAACACGGCGCCGCCGCCGACCGAAGTCACGGTAAATTATTTTTACGACACACTCGCGCCGTATGGTGGGTGGGTGGACCTCGAGGGTTACGGTTGGTGCTGGCGACCGACCGTTGTAATTTACAGCACCGGCTGGCAACCGTACTGCAACAACGGCCACTGGGTTTATACCGATCAGGGCTGGTATTGGATTTCCGGTTATTCCTGGGGCTGGGCGCCATTTCATTATGGCCGCTGGTTTCATAATCCGCGCTACGGCTGGTGTTGGCGACCGGGTACGACTTGGGCGCCATCATGGGTGACGTGGCGGTATGCGAGTGGTTATTGTGGTTGGGCGCCGCTGCCGCCCAGCGCGGTTTATCGGTCCGGTGTCGGATTCTTTTATAATGGCCAGAGCGTCAGCGCTGGGTTCAGCTTCGGTTTGAGCGCGAATGTCTTCACGTTTGTGCCAACGAAGAAGTTTTGCGATCCGCGTCCTTGGAGGTATCGTCTTGGAACAAGGGACGTGGATCGTTTTTACAATCACACCACCGTCATCAACAACATCCACTTTGACAGTCACCACCAAGGCATCGTCAATGCCGGTATCCCGCCCCACGACATCACCGCTGTCACCCGACGGGAAATTCATCCCGTCAACATTCGCAGCGTGAGCGGAAGCATCGCCCGCGGTGGCCGTCACGAGCAATTCGCAAGCGATGGCCGCGCGTTAATCGTGCACCGTCCGCATTTCGTCGGCCCGCCGGTTTTATCCTTGCATCAAGGAGCCGCACCGGCAGTTGAAGACCGGCAAAATGAATTTCATCCAACCGTTCACGGGAACGAAAACAACGTTTACCAGCACTCCGGGAATCCGGCGCAAAACAATTTTCCGCATTCACAGATAAATCAAACCTCTAATCCGAATTTCAACCACGTCACGCCGCAAACGTCGCAGTCCCGGCAGTGGGAAGTTCCGCACAGCGCCGCGGCTTATCCGCAAGCACACAACCATGTATTTACAGCACCACCCAGAAGCGACTTAACATCGCCTTTCCAAAATCAGACCCCGAACCAGAATTACGGTTCCGACAACAGAATGTTGTCTCCCCGAGCGCGGGGAAATACCACGGTGGAACAACCTTCCTCCAGTCCTCCCGCCGCCTATCATTACTCTCCGCCGACAGCGTCTCCGCAATACAATTATCGCCCGCCCTCGAATGAATCTCCACACAACGATCAACACTTCAACCATTCCGAGTCGCGACCGCAGTCGGTTCAGCCACATTCATCACACCAATCTTCTTCATCGTCATCGCATCAATCCAGCAGGCAGGGTCAGGAAAAAAGCAATGGACAAGGGGGACATTAAAGTTTTGCCCATCTAACTGGCAAAAGCGCCGTAACGCCGAGGCGGCTTTTTGCTTTCGTAACTTTTCCGCGACAGGCAAAATATGCGCGTGGGCATCACGCGGCGGCAATATGAACAAATGCAGCAGCGCCTCGGCGGCGCGACCACCCGTGCGGCTTTGCCCGTATTCGCAGCCAGCCTGCGGTCACTGGCCTCGGCGCATCGTGTCATTCTCGGCGTGGACCCGTCGCTGCGCGGCACCGGCTATGGCGTGATCCGCCTTGCCAGACCGCATCCGCTCGCGCTCGCACACGGCACGATTTCGTGTCCGGCGGGCTGGGAACGCTCGCGCTGCCTTGTGAAAATCATTGAAACGTTGCGCGACGTCTTGAAACAGCACCAGCCGACGGTCTGCGTGGTGGAAGGACTTTTTTACGCGCAAAATCTGCAAACGGCCATCATCATGGGCGAGGCGCGTGGCGCGGCGCTGGCAACCATCGCTGAGGCGGGTTTGGAGATTTACGAAATCGCCACGCGCAAAGTGAAGCAGGCCATTGTCGGCTACGGTGCGGCTCAAAAATCCGCCGTGGCCAAAATGGTTCAGCGGCTGTTGGATTTGCCGAAGCCGCCCGCGCCCGACGCCGCCGACGCGCTCGCGCTCGCGTTGACACACGCGCAGGAAAATGCGCGTTATAACCTCACGCCAGCGAAACGGGTATGAATTCTGCATTCACATGATCGCTTTTCTCCAAGGCAAACTCGTTGAGGCGCTGCCCACCCAGGTCGTAGTGGACGTGAGCGGCATTGGTTACGAGGCGCTTATTCCGCTATCGTCCTTCGACAAACTGCCGCAGCCCGGCCACGACGTGAAACTGCTCACGCAACTCGTCATCCGCGAGGACGCCCACACCTTGTATGGTTTCATGACTGCGGCAGAACGGGATTTATTCAGGCTGCTTGTCAACACCGTTTCGGGTATTGGCCCGAAAATCGCGCTGAACATCCTCAGCGGCATGAACCCGGTCGCGTTTCGCGGAGCAGTGGCCAACGGCGACGTGAAATCGCTTTCGCAAATTTCCGGCGTCGGCAAGAAAACTGCCGAGCGCATCGTTGTCGAGTTGCGCGACAAGGTCGGCGCAGCGGGCGCGTGGGAAGCCGCCAGCGCACGGCGGGCGTTGTCGCCGGATGACCAAAAGGTCAACGACGCCGTTCTCGCGCTGATGGCGCTCGGCTTCAAACAACTGGAGGCGCACGACGCCGTTCGCGCCGCCCAAACGACGCTCGGCGTAAAGGCGACGGTCGAAGAGTTGGTGCGTACGTGCCTGAAAAAAGGAGCGTAATGGCCGGCGAAAGTTTGAAAACACAGCCGCCCGACGTTCGACGTCAGCGCCGAAAATCCGGTGTGATCGTGCCAAATTCACCGAAATGGCACCAGCGTTTCGCCGCCTGGATTATTTACACCGCGCTGCGCTCGCTTGCGATGACCCTGCGTTATCGTATCCATGATCCGCACGGTTTCATGGCGCGGAAGGATTGCGGGCAGGCGATTTACTGCATCTGGCACAACCGCCTCGCGCTCTGCATGAAATTATATTTCACCTTCGGGCGCCGGCGCCACCAAGCTGCCGGGCTTGCTGGGATGGTCAGCGCCAGCAAGGACGGCGCATTCCTTGCGGCCATTCTCGAATGTTTTGGTGTGCAGCCCGTGCGCGGTTCGAGCAGCCGGCGCGGCCCGCAGGCATTGCTTGAACTGACAACCTGGGCGGAGCGTGGTTATGAGCTGGCCATCACGCCCGACGGCCCGCGTGGTCCCCGCTACGTGGTGCAAGAAGGCGTGATGTCGCTGGCGCAAATTACCGGCCTGCCTGTCGTGCCGGTGTCCTATTACTTGAGCCGAAAAATCCAGTTGAAAAGCTGGGATCGTTTTCAGGTTCCCCTGCCGTTTTCCCGTTGCGAAATCGCCGTTGGCCGGATCATTCATGTGCCCCGGGAAATCACCGATGCCGGGCGCGCGGAATTGCGCCAGCGGCTTGAAGCTGAAATGGGCGCCCTCTCGCGGGACTGAATCGAGTTGTCCCGGCGCAACTCTTGACACTCGACCTTCGACCTTCGACCCTCGACCTTGAAATGATTGCCCGCGTCAGCCTCGAAATCGCGCTCCGCAAGGAGTTCGATTATTTGATTCCGCCGGGATTGACGGATCAAGTCGAGGTCGGCAGCCGCGTACAGGTGCCGTTCGGCCCGCGAAAAATTTACGGCTGCGTCACTGCGCTTGCCGAGGAATCGGCGCACGTGAATCTTAAACCCATCCTGAAAGTCATCGGCGCGCAGACGATGGTCACGCCGAAGGTTTTGCAGCTCGCGCGCTGGATTGCCGATTACTACTGCTGCGCACCGGAAATCGCGTTGAAGTCCGTTCTGCCCGAAGCCGTCCGCAAAAAAGAGGGGACGGAAGAAGGTTGGAAAAAACAACTGTTCGTTCGGGCGTTGTCGCTCAACGGCGAATTTCCCAAGCTGCCGAAACGCCAGCAGGAAGTCTGGAACATCATCGAAGAGCGCCGCGAAATTTTGCTGACGGAATTACTCGAACTTGCGGAGACGACCGCCGCGACTGTTCGCAAACTCGAAGATCGTGGTTTGGTTGAAATCACTTCCGAAATTTCCGAACGCGACCCTTATGCCCGCGAGCACATCCTGCCGTCGCAACCATTGCCGCTGAATCCAGCGCAGGCCGCCGCCCTGGAAAAAATCAAGGTGGCGATGAATGTTGTTTGTAGCACCCGCGTCTCGCGGGTGGAGACGGGCGTCGCGCCCGGCTCTCGTGCGGCGACAAGTTCTCTCTCTATCACAGAACCCACCGCCCGCAAACGCAATCTTCCGCACTTTGAAATCCCGGGTTTTATCTATCATGTCACCTGGCAGACGCACAACCAACTGACCCTTTCATCCGAAGCCCGCGCAAAGACTTTGGATGCCTGCCATTTCTGGCATGGGAAAAAAATCAAGTGTCACGCCGCGTGCGTGATGCCAGATCATGTTCACTTGCTGATCCAGCCACTCCCAATTCAGGAACCTGGAAAAGAGGGTGTGCATTCGCTCGCGGAAATTTTGCACAGCATCAAATCCTTTTCCGCGCACGAAGTGAACAAGGTGATGAAACGCACGGGTCCGGTCTGGGCGGATGAATCGTTTGACCGGATGATTCGTTCAGAGTCTGACCTGCATAAGACTCGGGATTACATCTGGAATAACCCGCGCAGGATTGAATTGGTCGGGCCAATGGAGGAGTACCCGTTTATCTGGATGCCGGAGTCGGTGAATGCGCCCGAAAGTGCCCGGCGCGACGCCGGACACGACCCGCGGGACGCGGGTGCTGCACAACAGGAAGCGGACGCAGCGCCAAAAACCTCGACTTTTCTGTTGCATGGCGTCACCGGCAGCGGCAAGACCGAGGTTTACCTTCAAGCCATCGCGCACGTCTTGGAGCAAGGCAAAGGCGCCATCGTCCTCGTGCCGGAAATTTCGCTGACGCCGCAAACCGTTGAGCGATTCAAGGCGCGGTTCAGTTCCGGCCAATTGCAGACGCTTGTTGCGGTGTTGCATTCGCATCTTTCCGCCGGCGAGCGCCATGACGAATGGCACAAGATTCGGCAGGGCCGTGCCCGTATTGTCATTGGCGCACGCTCGGCGATTTTCGCGCCCGTCGAGCCGCTCGGCCTCATCATCGTGGACGAAGAACACGAGCACACTTACAAGCAGGAAGAAGCGCCGCGCTACCACGCGCGCGACGTGGCCATCATGCGCGGCCAGATGGAAAATGCCGTCGTCGTGCTCGGCTCGGCCACGCCGTCGCTGGAAAGTTATTACAACAGCAAAAAGGGAAAGTACACGCTGCTCGAACTGCGGGAGCGCGTGGACAACCAGAAAATGCCGCACGTGCGCGTCGTGGACATGCGCCAGGCCGCGAAAGAAAAAGGTCCGCCGATTTTTTCACCGCAACTCAAGGAAGCCATCACGCAACGGCTCGAACGTGGCGAGCAGACGATTTTATTTTTAAACCGGCGCGGCTATTCCACGGCGCTGCAATGCCCGAAGTGCGGTTACGTTGCGCAGTGCCCGAATTGCAGCCTCGCGCTCACCTATCATCGCCCGGAACAAAAGCTTCGTTGCCACCTCTGCGGATTTGTTGACGCCGTGCCCGCCGCCTGCCCGAACGAGAAATGTAAAAACCCGGCCATTCGTTTTGCCGGGATGGGCACGCAAAAGGTTGAGGAAACGCTGGCGAAACTGTTTCCGAATGCCCGCATCCGGCGCATGGACGCCGACACGATGAAGCGCAAGGATGATTACCGCAAAACGCTTGGCGATTTTCGCACCGGCAAGACCGACATTCTCGTCGGCACGCAGATGATTGCCAAAGGGCTGCATTTTCCGAACGTAACACTCGTCGGCATCATCTACGCCGACCTCGCGCTGCATCAGCCGGATTTCCGGGCTGGCGAGCGCACATTTCAATTACTCACACAGGTGGCCGGTCGCGCCGGTCGTGGTGATATCGAAGGCGAGGTCTTTGTGCAAGCATTCACGCCATTCCATCCGGCGATTCAATATGCGCGCCGCCACGACTTTACCGGCTTTTACGAACAGGAAATTGAATTTCGCGAACAACTGAAATATCCGCCCGTCAGCCGTGTCGCGCTGCTCACGCTGAAAGGCCGGAACGAGGACAAGGTGAAATTCTCCGCCGAGCATTTGAAACGCGATTTGGAGAAGAATCTTCAACTCACTCCGCAAGGTGGGGCGAGCGTCCTCGCGAGCCGGACTGAAAATCTAACCGACGGCTCGTCAGTAGCCTCGCCCCACCAAAATGTGAAATCTGAATTCAAAGATTTGATTATCTCCGGTCCCGCGCCCGCGCCGCTGCTGCGCGCGGAACAATTTTACCGCTACCAAATCATGCTGCGGACGCGCGCCATGAGCAAACTCAGCCAAGCATTGGCAAAAACTATCGAGACGCTCGCGTTGCCGAACGACGTGACACTGTCGGTGGACATTGACCCAGTAAATCTGGGGTGAATTAGATCGGAATTTTACCAAAGACAATTAAAGTGATCGCTTGCCGACCTTGCCAAAACAAGTGCCAGTTAATCTTCTTTGGAATAAATTTCATCAAGAGTAAATGAACCGGTCTTCTTGGGCATAGAATCAGCAAAAACCACATATCGGACATCATCCAACTGTTTTGTTGGCTCTGGCGACATGCACTGAACGAGGTAAAAATGAAAAAGAGCCTGTAGCCCAGCATGTGGAAAAAGGGGCGCACCGAGGTGATTGGAAAAGATAAGGCGATGACTTTCGCCCTCTTCAGATTTGTCATGTATCGCCCCCTTAAATGCAATTAGTTTTCCACGAACCCGAAACGGGGCATTCACGATGATACTTACGTAGCGTGCAAGGATATCGCTCTCATTGTTGATGTAAAAAATCAATGCTCCGGCTGCACCATCTTCATTAAGATGGGGATAAACAACAGATTTTGCATTTACGGAGACGCGTGGATACATTTTGCGATTCATCACGTCGCGAATTTCATAATCCTCCATCGGAAGATTATTAAAATTATGTCGTTTGTAGTAAATATAGTCACGAGCTTGATGAGCGGTGTGTGATTGCGGAACCTCAACTACATAGCACACCTGATTTTGCGACTCGTTGATTGTAACTGGATGGATGACTATACCCTCAATTCGTGGCTGAATAGTTTGAATCACCTGCTCAATCCATTCTTTAGAAATTTCGACGCGATTTATCGGGTCCAGTCGCTCCGGAAGATGACGTTTGGTTTTGTCGTCTGATTCAGCTACTCCAAAAATCAAGACGCCACCTGATGAATTGGCAAAGGCGGAAACATCTTTTACAAGTTCAGCTTTTTTGGCATCAGACTTAATAAGTGAATCCGCACGTTTGTAATCAAGCGTAAGGTTTTCTTCAACCTTATCGGCAATCATCTGTTCTAACTTTTGTTTGGTCCACTCGCTCATAAACCATGGTGTTACACTAAGGTATGGCTTTTACTCCTCTTTGCCACAAATCGAAATAATACAGCGCGACGACGACGAGGGAGTGGCCGATTTTTTCGTCAGCGACGAGTTTCGGGAGTTCCGCCACCGGCACCAGGCGCGTCGCCAAGTCCTCGCTGTGATCCCAATCCACGTCGTGCTGCAGCCGGCAGTTTTCTATCAGGATGGTGAAGGTCCGATTGTTCAAAATGGCCGGGTTGGACCAGATTTTGCCGAGCAGGCGCGCGTGTTCGCCTTCGTAGCCGGTCTCCTCGCGCAATTCACGCACTGCCGTTGCCACCGGGTCAGTTTCGCCCAAGTCCATCATGCCGCCAGGAATCTCCAATTCGACGGTGTTCGAGCCGTGCCGGAATTGCTCCACCATCACGAGCTGTTGGTCGGGCGTGACGGCGATGACGTTGACCCAGTTGACGCTGTCGAGAACGAAGAAATCGTGCTCCTTGCCGGTGCGCGGCGAAATTTTGATGTCCGAGCGCAGGTTGAAGATGCGGAAATCACCAACGAGCCTGGATTTGATTGTTTTCCAAGGTAAAATCATTGCAAATAGAAAACAGGAGACGGAAGTTGGAAGCTAGAAAAAACCGGACGCAACGTTCTAAACGTCGCAAATTTACCGGCAATAATTAGCAGCAAACGCGCTTTTTGGAAAGTGACTTTGTTGCGCAAGTGATTCAATCAACCGCGAAACGACAATCCATTTGAATTTGAGTCGGCGCTGGTAATGCACTCAAAATCATTCATAATCAGACAAAAGACTTTCACGGGCTGCGGGATGAATTTATGGAAGAGCAGATTTTAAGATTACTGGGCCGGCGGGATTACGCGCCGGCCAACGTGCCGGAATTGCTCCGGCACCTCCGGCTGGCGCCCCATCGCCAGCAGGAATTGCAGGGAGTGCTGCGCCGGCTGGAACAGTCCGGCCGGATCGCCCGCACGAAGGGGAATCGTTACATCCAGTCGCGCGAGGCGGACCTCGTCCCGGGCCGGATTCGCATCAATCGCCAAGGGAAAGGGTTTTTGCAGCCGGACGATCCGGAGTTGAAGGAGATCATGATTCCGCAGGAGGCCACAGCCACGGCGCTCCACGAAGATCGGGTGCTCGTGCGGCGCGATGTCCGCGCGAAAGGCTTGCGTTCCGGCCGACTTGAACAGGAAACGGGCGTGGTGATTCGCATTCTGGAACGGAAGCGGACACAGATCGTCGGCACGTTACAGCGGGGCCGCGAGTTTCTTTACGTGATTCCCGATGACCCGCGCATGCCGCATGACATTTACGTGCCGCAACCCCGTGACGTCGGCCGGCCCGCGCGCGTCGGCGACAAGGTCGTGGTGGAGTTGCACGAATGGGAATCGCGGCACACCAACCCGGAAGGCGAAATCATCGAGGTGCTCGGCGCGCCGGACGAGGAAGGGGTGGACATGTTGTCGGTGCTGCGTCAATACAACCTGCCATTGCATTTTCCAAAGGAGGCGTTGCGGGAGGCGCGGGCCATCGGAACGGCCATTTCGCCGCATGAACTGGCCGGGCGCGAAGATTGCCGGCGGCAGCAGGTCGTCACCATTGATCCGGACGACGCGAAGGATTTCGACGACGCCATTTGTTTGCAACGGGTTTCGCCGGGACAATGGAAGCTGTGGGTACACATTGCGGACGTGTCGCATTATGTGAAGCCGGGCACGGCGCTGGATACCGAGGCGCGACGCCGGGGCAATTCAACCTATCTGGTGGACCGGGTGATCCCAATGTTGCCCGAGGCGTTGAGCAATGAGTTGTGTTCGCTGAAACCGGAGTTGGACCGCCTGACCAAATGTGTGGAGTTTCTGGTGTCGGACGACGGCCAGGTGCTCAAGACGAGGTTTTATCCGGCGGTGATTCATTCGCAGCGCCGGTTTACCTACAAGGAAGTACTGGCGATTTTGCAACGGAAGCCGGGCGACCGGATTGAGCAGATGTTGCATGACGCGAATACGCTGGCCCAGCGGATCCGGCGGTTGCGGTTCAAGGCCGGTTCGTTGGACTTGGATTTTCCCGAAATGAAAATCCGCTTGGACGAACGCGGCCGCGTGTCGCGCATTGAGAAAGTGGAGAATGATGTTTCCCACCAGTTGATCGAGGAATTCATGTTGCTGGCCAACGAGGCGGTAGCGGGGCGGTTGATGGGCCAGAATGTGCCGGCGATTTACCGCGTGCACGAGGAACCGGATGAACGGCGGTTGCAGGAATATCGCGAGGAGGTGCTCAGCCATCACGTGCCTTGCGCGAATTTGACGAAGCGATCGGAAGTCCAGAAGCTGCTACAAAAACTCGGCGCGATTCCCATTGGCGCGGCGCTCAAGATTGGTTTTCTCCGGTCACTCATGCGCGCCCGTTACGCGGTCGAGCCACTCGGTCATTACGGCCTGGCCAAGGCCAAATACACGCATTTCACGTCGCCGATCCGGCGGTATGCCGACCTGGTGGTACATCGCGCGTTGTTTCAAAAGAGCCACGGCCCGACGCATTCACTCAAGGAAACTGCCGAGCGTATTTCCGACACGGAACGCAATTCCGCTGATGCCGAGCGGGACAGCAAGGATGTGAAGCTGTATGCCTTTTTGAAGGCGCAGCTCAAATCACCGCGGCCCACGCCGTACCCGGCGTTGGTAATTGACGTGCGCAATTTTGGTTTTTTTGTGGATGTGCCCGGGCTGGCGATGAGCGGACTGGTGCATCTTTCCCTTTTGGAGGATGATTTTTATCTGTTCGATTCAGACCGGAGTCAGCTGGTCGGCCGGCGCAACCGCCGGATCATCCGGCTGGGCGACCGCGTACAGGTGCAGGTGGCCAAAGTGGACAGTTTCAAGAAACAGGTGGATTTCCGGCTGGCTCGGGATGGTGGAGATGGCTCGGGACATTTTGCGAAGAACCGTGAATCTGACTCAAAGCACCGGCGGAAACCGGCGACGCGCTCACACCGGAATTGGCGATAGGACAGTGAAGTATGTTGGTTTCAGAAATGCCTACGCTGGTGACGACCTTGTCGTAAATGTCGCGCAGCTCGCTGCGTTAAATGAAAACATTCACGAATGCCAAGTTAGCAGCAATCCCACTGTTGGCAAAGCGGCGTTTTGATTTGGAACAAAAGCTAAAATGGATCGAAGCGCATATTGCCAAGCGTGCAGTTGAAATAAATGACGTGATTTTATGATTTGACAAATTTTATACGCGATGTATTTTTTACGCATGAGCGTTAAAATTAGGCTTGAGGCACCTGGGCTTGTCATGCAGGCACAACTTAATGATGATGTATTGAGTGAGGCAATTGCCCTCATACAAAAACATCGTGTTGAAGAAACAGCTCAAATTTTACCAGAACAGCCAGTTGCGACGGCAAATAATCGCGACAAAGAATCTTCCGTTCGTGAAACGTTAGCGAAGCACGCTCCCGCCGAAGTTCTGAATCTTCTTAAATGGGATACTTACCCGGACAAAATTTTGATTCTGGGAGCCTGCCATGAAGCGCGGGGCGGTGGCGAAGGTTGGCGCAGTGCAGACATGGACAAACTTTTTGCGGAAGCCAAAGAAGCTCCGCCAGCAAATTTCCCCCGCGACATTTCCAAAGCCATCAAGGGTGGGGACATCAGGCCGGTGACACCTCGAACTTACGCCATTTCACGCACCGGTTGGAACAAACTTGCTGATTCTTTGGCGAAAGTTGGGCTAATTTAACATGGAAGGAGATCATCAAAGAGTATGGGCACCGCCGGAAGAAGTTGTGCAATTGGCAAAAGAAAGCGGCATGACGACAGTTGAAATTGTCCGAATTGTCAGCGGTTGCTTGAGCTATCGAGAGGCGATGAAACGAGCGCACGAGTTTGCGCCACTGCTGGATATTTCTGTCTCGGAGTTTATGCGGATGAGAAAAAACGAATAGAGTCAGATTCGCTTTAGACGCGCAATCAAATCTTCACTGTAGCCATTGCGACGCAAAGCGGCGTAGTCAATCTTGCCCTTTTCACGAAGAAGCTTTTCTTTCACCGCCTTTAACAGACGGTCAGCCGCTTCCAAGCTTCCCCGTGAAATCTTCTTGTTCTCATTTGCGACTGTAGCAATCATTCTCCCTATAAAATATAGAGTTTTTGTAATTTTTCAATAGAAAAGTTAAGTTTTAACGCAGCTTGAACCCGCCTTGAAACGCCACTTCGGCCACGGTAACGATCAAAAACACGGCGCTGACGAGCGCATTAAGGCGGAAGAACGCAACATTGATCCAGTTCAGGCTGCGGCGGCGGGCAATCCAATGTTCCAACACAAGGCAGCCGACGATGAGGCACCAGCCGACGACGTAGGCGATGCGGAACCGGCATAACATGCCAAACGCATATAACAGCCCGCACATGACCATGTGCGCCAGGAACGCCGCTTGCAGCGCGTTTTTCGGTCCCCACGCCACGACGAGCGAGCGCAGGCCGTGCGTTTTGTCGAATTCATAATCCTGCAACGCGTAGATGATGTCGAAGCCGACCAGCCACAGCACAACCGCCAGTGCGAGCGTGAGCATTTGCAGAATTTCCAGCGTTGAAATGTTCCAGCCCTTTACCGCCAGCCACGCGCCGACCGGTGCCAGCGCCAGCGAAAGACCGAGGAAAACGTGCGTGTAATCCGTGAACCGTTTGGTGAGGGAATAAAAACAAATCACCAACAACGCGACCGGCGAAAGGTAAAAGCAAAGTGAATTCAGAAAGAAGCTGACGATAACCAAACCTGCCGCGGACAAAATGCAAAGCCCAATTGCGCCGGCCAGTGAAATTTGTCCCGTGGGCAATTGGCGTTTGGCCGTTCGTGGATTCAACGCGTCGAATTTTCGGTCAACGATGCGGTTGAACGCCATGGCGCAGGTTCGCGCGCAAATCATGGCGGCGAGAATCAGTCCGAAGATCTTCCAGCCCGGCCAGCCGCCGTTATCGCGCGCCGCTACGACCATGGCCGCGAGCGCAAACGGCAGCGCGAAAACCGTGTGCGAAAAACGCACGAACGGACCCCATTTTTCGATGACGGAAAACATTCAACACACAACATTCAACGCCCAACGTCGAACGGCTGGCCGGACTCGCCGGAAGGATGGCGGGCAGGATTCGATGACTTACGCGTTTCTGCCTGCGAGTTTCGTTTGGCAGTCTGAACGCTGGAATGGAAAATGCGGATCAATTCTTCGCACTCACCCAGCACAAACAGTAGCGTGGTTTCATTTTTCACCCAAGCTTTTCGCTTGATGAGCCGTGCCCACCGCCGGGTTTCGCGTAATTCTTTGAGACAGATTTTTAATTTGTGGATGAAGTCGTCGCGAGACTCTGCGGCTTCGGCTTCACCGTGGTTCGGGTAGGGCGACGTGCCAGAGCGCAAAATTTGTCCGGCAATGTGATTGCCCGCGCGAGTGGCGGGCATACTTTCAGACAAATCAATTACCGCCGAGGCAAACTCCAGCAACCGGTCTTCGAGGTCAAACTTTCGATTTCCGCCAGTGCCTTCGTTGAACTCCCAAACCACAGGCTCCGCGCCTTTGGGCGTTGAATGTTGAATGTTGGATATTGAATGTTTCCCCTTTTTCATCTCATTCCCTTTCTTCCGACCAGCGGGGCACGAGGTTTTGTGGCAGACCCAGATGGTCCAGTACGCGCGCGACCACGGTGTCCACAACTTCCTGGACGGTTTTGGGATGCGAGTAAAAACCCGGGTTCGCCGGCAGAATGGTTGCGCCGGCTTGCAATAACAGTTCCATATTTCTCACGTGGACCAGGCTCAAGGGCGTTTCGCGCGGGACGAGAATCAGCTTCCGCTTTTCTTTCAACGTGACATCGGCGGCGCGGAGCAAGACATCCTCACTGTAGCCGTGGGCAATACGGCCCATGGTGCCCATCGTGCAAGGGATCACGACCATAGTGTCAGGCGGATTCGAGCCGCTGGCAAACGGCGCGTTCATGCTTTTAAGATTGTACGTTTTCGCGCCTTCGGGCAGGCGGAGGCCGCCGGACAGTTCCTCCGCGATGACCTGCTGCGCGTAGTTGCTGAGCACGACGTGGATTTCGTGCGCGCGCGGATCCAGATTGTCGAGCAGGCGCTGCGCGTAAAGCGCGCCGCTGGCTCCAGTGATGGCCACCAAGATTTTCAATGTTGCGAATGATGACGACGCCGTTCGTCCTCGGCAAGCTCAACGACGATACGACGGCGAATGTGCGATTTACGATATACGCATGGCCCGGCTTAAGTCGCGTCAATTGTAAATTGTATAGCCTAAATGAACAATCACCTTGAGTCGGCTTTTCCATTTCGCACAATGGCCGGGTGTACAAATTTGCAGGAATCATCTTTGTCGTGGCGATTTTGGGAACCGCCGGCGCCGCGCCGGCGCCCGGCGGCAAATTCTCGTCGTTGAACTGGGTCAACACCAACACTGTTCGCTATCCGTTTGGCCTGGCGCCGGTCCTTCCGATTACGCCGGTCATCTCATCGAATCCGCCGTCCGCCAATGTCGAGGAGTGGGAGCCTCCCGTTACTCCGAAACCTGTGCCGGTCACACCGGTAACGGCTTGGTTTTCGCTGGACAGTTGGGCCGCGCAGCACGGCGTGGGCAAACCACATCTGCTGTCGAATTTGCCGGTCACCGCTTACGCGGTTGGTTCTTCCAACGGCGTGATGGTTCTAACCATCGGCAGCCGGGAAGCGACCTGGAACGGAATCGAAATTCATCTCGGCTTTGAACCGCAAATCATTGACGGGCAGATTTTCATGCAGGGACGCGACCTGCTGAAAAATCTGGAGCCGCTGCTCTGTGAGCCGCCTTTGGAACTGCCTCAAACCAATCGAATTATAGTCATTGATCCAGGTCACGGCGGAAGGAACACCGGCACGCACAGCATTCTGGACGGGCGATTTGAAAAGGAATTCACGCTGGATTGGGCGATGCGGCTGGCGCCGTTGCTCGCCCAGGAAGGCTGGCAGGTTTTTCTCACGCGCACAAACGACGTTGACGATTCGCTCTCCAACCGCGTCGCATTTGCCGAGGCGCACCACGCGGATCTGTTCATGAGCCTGCATTTCAATTCACTTGCGCCGGACGAAAAAGCGGCGGGGATTGAAACTTATTGTCTCACCCCGACTGGAATGCCCTCGACCTTGACGCGTGGTTACGCCGACCCGTGGTCTGCAAGTTTTCCCAATAACGCCTTCGACGCCCAGAATCTGCAACTCGCGGTCCGGTTGCAAAACGCCCTGCTTCACGCCACCGGGATGGAAGATCGCGGCATCTGCCGGGCGCGCTTTATCGGCGTGCTGCACGGACAACATCGCCCGGCGGTGCTCATCGAGGCGGGTTTCCTGTCAAATCCGGGCGATGCGCGGCAGATTGAAACGCCGGCGTTCCGGCAGAAACTGGCGCAGGCCGTCGCGGATGCCTTGCGGCCAAAGCCAGAAACCGGAAATCAGAAGGCGGAAACCGGGAATTCCGAGCCGAATACGAACAAGTTTTTGTGGCCATGAATTTTTACTGAACGATCCGAACTGCCGCCGGGTTTTGGATTGCGCCAAGCCTCTGGCGCTTTCACATTCACCAAGGGTAAAAAAGCGGCAGAGGGCTGCCGTAGTCCAAGACGTTTGGACGTTGGCGCAGGCGCTTAATGAAATTAGAACCGCAGACGCCGCTCCGTAAAACCATCCGGCGGACGGTTGGATGAAATGTCCGAGAACCCGCAAAGAGACCGCAAATATTGCAGCCAGTTCCCGTGTGGTCAAAAAACAAATCCGAATGAAATCCACGCGTGGGGGGGCTGTTGGTTGGGGATGGTCGGACAAAAAGTGAAGACGGGCAGAGGAAGCATAGAGTGATAGACAGAAACCGACATCATTCCGACAACGCGGTGAATTGGAGAGTGGGCGTATGGTCAAATAATTCATCCGCGGAATTTCGGTGCCGTTCTTCTGACTTTGTTTTAAGGCAGTTGCGCTGTTAATCTCTCACCATGCCTTGGAAAAAGCTGCTAGAGTCGGGGATTTTTGAGTGCATGTGAAGAACTCGACATTACGGGTTCAATACCAACCAACTACTGACCGATTACCCGCTTACTTCAGGTTCGCTGACACTTTCACTGGATGCGACATGAGGCTACTTGAACCCATATATTATGGTTGGTCTTGTCTGGATCCTCTGCTTCGAAGAGCTTCGCGCCATAGGATTTTCCTCCGAATTGCGCGTTGAACTTGTCGAGCCGGTCCTTGAGTTGCTTTTCCTCTTCGGCGGGCGATGCCATGAACGCCTTTTCGAGTCTTCTAAACGTGTAATAGGCATCACAATAATCCCGGTTTTGCAGGAGATGTTCAAATATCTTCATGCCGAAAAGATCCTGCTCCAGCATGAATGACATCAAATGCTCGCGATCAATATCTGCGCCCAGTATGAACAGCGCCGTGGCGAGAAAAGACCGGCCGTGCTCTTTGCTGCCGACCAGTTCGTTCACGAGGGTGGCACTTCCCTGTTGATCGTCGGATGAGGACGCGAATCCCAACAGATGCTCGAATAGAACCCGGAAAAGCCGACAGGTCAGCGTGCTGTTTCCTGCCAGCAACGGTTTCAGACTCTCGATCGCGCTTTCGTGGTCAGCGTTCATCTGGCCCGAAGCTCCGGGCGATTCGGTTTTGGATTGAGTCCTGCTCTTTGAAAGGGACTTTGCCATAGTCTGCTTTTGGACGGATCCTGGGTTTGACCCTGATTGCGCTGCTGTTGCCGTCTGAAAATGTCCGGGCTCTATCAGCACGGTCAAAAGCACCTTCGAACTGTCGAAGATGCGGGCAACCTGGTCGGTGACGGAGGGTTCCCCCAGATCATGACGAACCGCTGGGAGCCGATTACGGCCGCAATGTTTTGCGGGTCTTTAAACGCGGCATGCTCAATCTCGACGAGTCTGCTGGCTGAGCAGTTCGTTTGGTTTGTAGCACAGGCCCTGACTCCACCCGTCAAACCCGCCTGGGTCTTACGAGTAGTAATACGATTCCGCCAACGAGTGCGAGCGCGCCGACGACTGGCGGGATAAAGTGGCTGTCAGTCGTTTCAAAGTGCATTCCAAGGAAATCAACGGGTTTTCCTGAGGTCGTGAAAGTGATGCCCGAGTAAGCAAGCACCACAACACCCAAGGCGACCAGGAGGACGGCAATGATGGTTTTTGTATTCATACTGAATCTATAGGTTGATTTCTTTGGTCACAGCACTGGCTTTCTGCCGGAGATGACCCGGAGCAAAACTGCTACGATGGCGAGGAGAAGGAGGACGTGGATCAAGCTGCCTGCGGTGCCGGTCACCAGCCCCAGAAGCCACAGAATGATCAGTATTACCGCAAGCGTGTATAACATAAAACTTTCTTTGAGTTGGTTTGCTGGCTGGCGCGCTTTCGCACCAGCCAACAGTGTCTTAACAATTTAGTTCTTGGCCACTGGCACAGCGATGGTCATGTTGTTGATCACGCTGGTCACGCCGTTGATGTCGGTGGTGAGCTTGGTGACGAGGCTCTTTTCAGCTTCGTTTTGGGCAACGCCGCCCAGGGTGACGACGCCGTCCGTTGTTGAAACCGTGGTGCGCAAGGCGCTGGTTGAGCGCTGCGCCATCAAAGACGATTTGACTTCAGCCATGATGGAGGCGTCGTCAATTTTTCCGCCGTTGGTTTCGACCACTTTTACCGGAGTCTTGGCAATCGTCATTTCGTTCCTGACCTCTTTGACATTGTCAATGTCCTTGGCGTATTCGGTGGTGAGTTCCTTCTATGCCATGTTGCTGGCTTCACCAGTTAAGGTGACGACGCCGTCTTTCACGTCCACGTCGGTGCCGCTGGCGCTCACGTTGCGATGGAACAGCAGCGCCAATTTTACCTTCATGCCGATCCAGGCGTCGGAATGTTCCGCAGGTTGTTCGCCGCTGACTTGCAGTTGATTGTCCACGCTGACGACGCCGGGCAGACTCGCCACGGTGTTTTCGGCCAGGGATTTATCGGACGCATTGGCGACCGTGCCGGTCAGGGTGACCACTCCGTCCTTGGATTCCGTAGTGATGGAATCGTCCTTGAGGACGGTTTTGAACACATAGGAGTTCGCGGCGGATGACTCGATGCGGCTGTCCGTATCGGAGGCGCGCACGGGTGCGCTGGTGACTAACAGAACGCTCGTGGCTGCAAAGAGCGCGAGCGGATAGGTTGATTTCATTTTCATTGATGATTCAGAAACCATGTCCTGTGGACATGGTTAGAGGCAAAGGCTAGGCCAAAGGAACTGCTCATGGTAATTCGGTTCTCGCGTTGTCCCCACAACGAACGAGAAAGGAAGAACACATGAGCAGATTCCGAAAGCAATCGCATACGATCTGGTATTGCGAATATCACATTGTTTGGTGTCCGAAGTATAGGTATCGGGTGTTGGCAGGGAAGATAAAAGAGGAGGCGGAGTTGTGTATTCGGGAGCAGAGTCGGCAAATGGAGTGTGAGGTGGTGGAGTTGAATGTGCAGGCCGATCACGTGCATTTGGTGGTGATGATTCCGCCGAAGGTGCGGATCTCGGATTACATGGGGCGGTTGAAGGGCAAAAGCGCAATCCGACTGTTTGGGGCGTTCCGCGACCTGCGGCGGCGACCGTATTGGGGCAACCACTTCTGGGTGGAGGGTTACTGTGTGGGCACGGTGGGGTTGGATGAAGAAAAGATACGGAAGTATGTAAAATATCAAGAACAGCAGGAACAGAGACAGGAAGAGTTTCGGTTTAGCCGATAACGACAAAACCGGGGATGACGCGCGTGGCCCAGCCCCCTGTGGGGGCTGGGCTTTGCCCCCTTATAGGGGGCAGATTCAAAACCACGCGCTTTGCGCGTGGTTTCTTTATTTATGGTTGCGGAATTGGAATGGCTTCACAATGAACTTGGGAACGCTGGGCGGTTCCTTCAGCGAGGCCACGGGAATTAACAATCGCGGTGACGTGGTAGGTTTCAGTAGCATTCCAACGCAGAACGAAGGAGTTCTTCCCGCCGGGTATCCATCGCATCCGTTTCTTTACCGGCACGGCCTGATGCATGATCTGGGAACATTGGGCGGTAGTTCCGGTGAAGCTAATGCTATCAACGATCTTGGTGAAATCGTCGGTTGGAGCGCCACTGCCTCGAACGCTGAAACTCACGCCTTTCTTTACAGCAACGGAAAGATGACTGATTTGGGCACATTAGGGAATTCTGACGAGCCGTTTAACGGTATTGGGCCGCAGCCTTACAGTTCTGCCTCGGCCATCAACAATTGGGGGCAGATTGTCGGAACGAGCCTCAGCACGAATGGCGAGCACGCTTTTCTTTACAGCAATGGCAGGATGACGGATTTGAATGATTTGGTGCCGCTAACCTATGTCAACGGTCTGGCAGGTTTTGTGATGCTAACATACGCACGCGGAATCAATGATTGGGAACAAATTGTCGGCGAAGGTCTCTATTGGGACGGTGTACAAACAAGTACCCGTGCATTTCTGATCGAGTGGCGGCCTGAACGTGTAACCAGGTGGCGGGGTGCGAACTAAGCCGGAAGATTTCCACGTTCCGGTTGGTGTTGTTCATTTATTGCAATACACAGGACTAGGTTCTGACCATTGCTATTCGTCAGCTATCGGTCTTGGCGATGGCGGCTGTTGGAGCGGCTGTGTTTCTCGTGCGGTGCCATTAAGATCGTAGAAGTTTCACCTAATTCTTCACCTGACGAGCGATAAAGGGGCGGTGACGGGGCAATGAGTTGGAGTGATAGCGCAATTTATTTATGCCGCCGCGCCACAACTGCATCAGGTTCCAGGCGAAATCTTCACTGCCTCGCCAACGTACCGGACGAGTGCGTCAGCACGTTCCGAGGACGGAACCCCGGTACCGTGGCCGGGCGAGACCCAGACGACGCGGAATGTACGCTCCTTCAGCAAGCCCGGGAAACTTCCTTGACGTTGTCCGATGGTCAGGGTGTGCGTGGTTTCGTTCCATGAAATCGGAATCGTAGCATACTCGCCCTTCTGGTAATCGTAATTGTCCCCTTCATCTTCATAAAGCGTGAATTTCCCATCCGCGCCTCTGTAAACGCGCAACTCCATTGGGTCATCGCGCTCCATCGCGTACTGAATCGCGGGACCGCAAGGGAGGATAGAACCTGCTCGCACAAACAAGGGCATCGTCTCAATCGGTGCGGCGGCCTCAATGGTTTGGCCTCCCGGGTAGGTTTTGCCCGTCCAAAAGTCGGTCCAGTCCGTGCCCGCCGGGAGATAAACGCGGCGACTCGTCGCGCCCGGTCGGATGACCGGGCAGGCCATCAGCGCCGGGCCAAACATGTATTGATCGGAGATGTCAGAGACATTGGGATCGTCGCGAAAATCCATCACCAAACCGCGCATCATCGTGTAACCTTCGTGAGTGACCATCCACGAAACCGAATAGATGTAGGGAATCAGGTGATAACGCAGTTGGTTATAGCGGATCAGGATGTTTACTGTGTTGGTATCAAAGCGCCACATCTCCTTGGGCTTTCCGGTGCCGTGAACGCGGAACATAGGGCAAAAGGCGCTGAACTGAAACCAACGCGTGAACAGTTCGGCGTAGCCGGGATCGGCGGGGTCGCCGCCAAAAAATCCGCCCGTGTCCGTGTTCCAATAGGGAATGCCGCTCAGGCAAAAGTTAAGACCGGCTGGAATCTGTTTGGCGAACACGTCCCATCTGCCGGCAGTATCGCCCGACCAGGTCACGGCGGCGTTGCGTTGTTGCCCTGTATACGCCGAACGCGTAAGGATGAAGGCACGTTTCTGTGAAGTTTCGGCACGTTGGCCGTCATAAACGGCGGTCGTGTGCATCAGGGGATAGGCGTTGAATACCTTGAATCCCGGCCCCGCAGCGGTCGTATAATCCCGGAATTCGCCCCAGTGGCCGCTCAATTCCGGTTCGCTGGCGTCGAGCCACCAGCCGTCAAGGCCCTTCGAGAACAATGACGTTGAGATTTGCTCCCAGTAGATCCGGCGTCCAATAGGACTGAAAGCATCGTACCACTGGCACGGGGCCTTGGGATAAAAATTGGTGAGCACCTGCGGGTACAGACAGCCGGCATTTTTCAGTTCCTGCCAGTTGGAACACCCCACGTCAAACAGCGGCCACACCGAAATGATCATGTGCACGTTATTATCGTGCAGTTCCCGCATCAGCTCAGGCACATCGGGATAACGATTCGTGTCGAATTGATGCGAACCCCAAGGATGAGGATTCCAATACGCCCAATCCTGAATGATGCCATCCAGGGGAATGTGCATATGGCGGTACCGATCCACTACGTCGAGGAGTTCCTGTTGCGAGGCGTAGTGCTCCTTGCACTGCCAGAAACCCCAGGCCCATTTCCCAAACATGGGCGCGGCTCCCGTCAAATCGCGGTAATCGGCAACCACCTTGTCCAGCGCCGGGCCGTACATGAAATAATAATCAATCGTATCCGCCGCCTCGGAGGTCCAAGTCAGCATCGGTGTTTTGGCCGGCAACTCCCAGGCCAGACGCGCGACTGCACTCCAAGCAGCCTGAAAATACTCCAAGCGGATGCGATGCCGGCTATGGGCGGCGAATTCGACCCTGGCAATGTCCGTTTGAACCGACCGTCCATACCAGGCGTCGATCACCAATTTGTCATCAATCCAAAGCCGTTCTCCGTCATCGCTGGAGGCCAAGAACATGTAGGTTCCTCCCTGCTTGGCCTCGACGAATCCTTCCCAGCGGACGCTGTAATGGTCATGCGGCAAACCCGGGGGCGGAGTGTCGCTCCAGTCGAAATTCACCTGGGCATCGGCGCGTGTGGCGACCAGGGCATCGAAATTCTCGCCCCGATAATAACGGGCAGTCAAGCCGCCGGGCTGGCCGGCTTCGGTGTAAAGTTGAGCCGAGGGGATGATTTCCTCCTTGCTCACACCGACGCTCACATCGGTAAGGGCCGGGTTGTCCCACAACACCCCGTAACCTTGGCTGGAGACCAAGACCGGCACGGCGCTTTCACCAGGATTCTGTTGCTGCAAATGAACGGTGGCTCCTCGATAATTCATCAAACCGTTCTGGTGCTGGCCCAGTCCATAAATGGCCTCCCCCGGCGCCAACATAAATTCCTGCCGGCTGCGTAGCGTGTTGATCCGGGCAATGGAATTTGGCGTCAGGAATTTTCCCCCATCCGCCCTTTCCCGCAGCAAGGGCTTCCCGTTGCGGTTGTAAAATCCGACCGCGCCCGTGGCCCGGTCCACCCGGACTTCCAATTCATCCGTGCGGAGATTCACATCGAGGTCTGACTGGTTGAGCGTCCAACCCGTTGAACCGGATTTGGCAATGACCGCCAAACTCTGGTTGGGAGGCAGCGTTTCTGTCCGGCCATAGTGAATGCGGACAATATCCGGAGCAAACACCTCCAGCTTCAACGTGCCGGGCTGCATTTTCAACGTTACCCCGTCGGCGTCCTTTTGCACAGCTATAACCGGAATCGGGGCGGCCTTGGCGGGTTGAAGCAAGAAACAACCCGCAGCCAAGATGAGCCAAGCCAAGGCCGCAGGTATTTTTAACGGGAACACTTTTGGCGTGGCCACCATGACCGTATGATGAGCTTGAAAGCTGGTGAATGCAACCTCTAGCGCTGTTCACACTCCGTGCGCAGCATGTCAACTTTGGGAATGCGACAGACTTTTTCCAACTATCCCGTAGGGTCAAAAAACTCGACCGTGCCGATTTTCAGCCAGCACTGCGAAGAGGTCTCTGGATGTTGACGGCAGTTCAGACGCTTAATGGCAGTTTCTACTGGCCATATTCCATCCAATGTCTTTGTAGAACACGAGTGAGTTTGGAGAGCATCGCCACATCACCACTCAGTATGTTTACGCCACCCGTTCGTTTCTGGTGCTCGCCCGTTGCTCCTAGTCTTCCAGTGACGGGATTTTCATCAGGGCCCGTTTCGCGTATGCACGATGTAGCGCCTTGCTGTTGTGCCTCAATGCCTCCTGCGCGAACCGTTCCGGATAACCCGCACGGCGGACGCCCCGTGGTCGCCGGATACATCGCCTGCAACGCCTTTTCCAGCGGCTGCCAATCCAAGGTTCGGTCAAGCCGTTCCAGAAAATCATTCGTCGGCGTGGCCATCATCAGGCTGTCCAAAAGTCCAGGCTGGGGATTGGTTGTCGTTTGCATATCTGTCGGACGCTTAATTCACATTCCAAGTTTCAAGACTTTTGCAGAGATTCCACTTCATCATAGCCTCTACAGACGCTGGCGAATGCTGCATCGACGGCCAGCGCCTTTCTCGTTTCTGAACCCTGTTGCGGAAGCCGGATGCCTTTTCGTAATCCTCGGTAATGATTTAAGTTTCATATTGTCCCAACCGTTACCAACAACTGTCCCATTTCATTTACGGACGTGGCCAGCGCGGACAAATCGCGCCGTGCCGGGCCGTGGGTGACGTTGCCATTAGGATCGAAAGTGGAGCCGTGGCAGGGACAAATAAATGATCGGTCCGATTCGACATCCACCAAACAGCGCCGGTGCGTGCAAACCGAAGATAAGGCAAATAATTTCCCGCCTCGACAAATGATGAAAAATCCCTGCGAGCGAAATGCCCCATACACGCCGTCTGCCGCGTAATCGCCAAGCGGCCCCGCGTTGACCACACGTTCCCTCCCGGCGCGAGGAGCGCCGGCATTTTCCATCGAGCTGCAGCCGGCAAAAAAAGTCGCCGCCAAAACCAGAAATTCACGCCGGTTGATCTTCATGGTAGAAGGTCCCTGTCATTTTCAAAATTCAAACACCAAGCTGGTAATGACGCCCCAACGGACATCCTCGCGCGCGCCACTTTCCAGCGGAAAAACGAATCCAATGCCCGGTCGTGGCTGTACCCGCCCGATGGCCTTGAGGTTGAAACGGAACCCGGCATCGCCCAGCAGGCTATTATGACCGGGATTAGCTTTGTTCAATTCCGTATCTCCCACCAATTCCATAAGTGGAATGCTTTGCGCGACATCCGGCAGCGGCAATTGGTTGTGCTGAATCGTGTAACCAAAGACAAAACCATATTCGAATGTTTGCAAGCCGCCTTCCTCGCCAGGACCAAAGAGTGTGGAATCACCCAAAATAGCTTGAGTGGTGAAATTCCCGACTTTCAAATCGTCGAAGATTTTCGGGACCAGCTCTGCGTTCTTACTGACCGGCGATCCGGTGGGAATGCCCGCTTCAATGCCTGCGCCAGAGGTTGAATCCACAAACCCATTGGGCGAGACGAATTGATAAAAGGGATAACGCGCGCCGACATCAATGTTGTCGAAACCTTCGGTGGTTACACCATCCGAAACGTCACGCTCGTAGGGAACTTCCAATTCCAAGGTCATCATCCCGAATCCTGTTTCCACCTCGGGGTGGAGAATGTCGGTCTTTGATGAGCCGGCTTGCGGTGCAGCCAATCCAGCCTTGCCTCGCCGGGTTTGTAGTCCGAGTCATCCACCAAAAAGGGTTCGGGAAAGACTCCCAAACCGTAACCGCTGCGATGGTCAAGTCCATTGAGAAAGCCATATCGCGTGTCTGCCGGTGATTCGGAAGACGGCACAGCAGTTTGTTCGTTTGTCATTGCAGCGTGGAGTGGTTCAACTGCACACGTGCAGAGGCAGCCCACCACCAAAATGTGTCTCATGGGGGCCAAGAATATCGAACATCCTAAGACTCCGCTGCCGTTGGCTTGCGATTTTTTAACGGCGGGTTGCGCCGACCCGCACCGTTTTGAAGTGCCAAGACAATGCAACTGCTCGTCTTGCGAGTTTTTGGACAATACGGGTCAAGGAATCGGTGCCTCTATTTCGTCCAATGAGCAAATCGTGTGAAACCACTGCGCCAATCATGGGGCCTGGATGCGATAGAACTGCCCCGGCAGAGTTGCAACAGTGGTAAAACGATACGAACTGCCGGGGATATTGGTGGTAAATATCGCAGTGGTGTTAGTGCTCCACGGCGCGTTCAACTGCGCGGTTTGCAGCAGGTGGAAGGTGTTGGCCGGACCGGCGACGGTGAAGTTTAACTGCACCTGGTTGTGGGTCAGCACGGGTTGATTCATCGTGATGACCGACGCGCCATTCGAGACAACCGTGACCTGCTTCATCGGCCCGAAGGCGAGCGGCAACTGGCCAAAGATCACCGGCTGCGCTTGAAGTAGATAAGTTCCGGTCTGGGTGGGCGTGAACGTGAAATTGGTGGTGTCGACCACCGTGGTGAGTTGTTGTTGCACATTGGTGAGCGCGACGTCTTCAATATTCCAGCCGATATAATTATCGCTTTGGGGATAATATCCGCCGCCGGTGAAGGCAAAGTTGAAGCGCAACCACGTAGGCTGGCCGGCGTAAGCTGCCAGTGACAATGTGTGCGGCGTGAAACTGGATTCGGGTGTGTTGGTGCCGCCGGTTTCGACGAATAAATCGTCCCACGTCAGGCCGTTGTTCGTGGACGCTTGCACGCGGGCAGTTTCGTCGCTGGTGGCGTAACCCAACTGGCTCGAAAAACTCAAGGCGGAGCTGGCCGACGGCAACAGCGTTTCGTTGAACTGCATCAATTGTGACGTGGGGTCCAAGTGCGTCAGGTGGAAACAGCTTGGTTCTGAACCCACCGGCGGATTCGTGATGACGTAGTAATACGGCAGCGGCGTGATGGTAAAGTTGGTCAGGCCGTTGTTCGCGGAGTCAACGAGATTGCCGGAGACGATGTTGGTGATGGTTGAATTATTTGTAGCCAGGTTGACCACGGTCTGGACATTGGTCATCAGAATATCGGTGAAATACCAGCCCAAAGGAGAGCCGCTGTTGTAGAAGCTTCCGCCCTGAAAATCATAATTAAAGCGCAGCAAAATTGTCTTCCCGGCATAATTGGACAACGACAACGAATGCGGCGTAAAGCTGGACTCATAGGAGCCGTTGCCCGGTTGGGTGTACAGGTCGCTCCAGTTGGCGCCGCCGTCGGCGGACACCTGCACACGGGCCACTTCGTCGGTGGTGGCATAGCCCAGTTCGCTCTCGAAGTTCAGGACCGTGTTGGTCGCCGGGAGCAAAATTCCATCCAGTTGAAGCAGTTGCGGTGAGATGTTGGTGTTGAAATGTTCCAAGTTGAAACAGGTGCCCGAACCGAATGGTTCGGTCGTGGTCACAGAATAATTCGGCTGCGGCGTGATGGTGAAGTTAACCAGGCCCATGCTGCCGTCATCAAACAAATCGCCGGGAATGACTTGCGCCGTCAGAAAGTTATAACTGGTCACATGCGGGTCGTTCGGCGGCACGGCGGAATAAACCGTCCCTGCGCCGGCCACCACCTGCGTCGGTCCGTTAAGAATGCTGGGAATGTAATCCGCGCCCGGCACGGCGGGATCAAATACCGTGACGTTATAGGAATAACTGACGTTGGTGCCGTTGTAATTGATGTTGCTGACCGTGACGCCATAAACCGTATCTGTGCCGCCAAACGGAAACGATGTGCCGCCGGTCGTCGCGTCCAACCCCATCGGCACCCAAACGATGGTGTTTTCACCGTAACCGGTCTTGTAGGGCTGAATGGCGACCGCCACTGGCACGCCGTTGCTGGTCATGCTGACCGTGGCCGCGCTAAAATCCGCATTGCTCAAGGCGAACGACCAGTACGGGAATACCACCTGATAGGGCACAAAACCCTCCGGCGGCCAGGCGACGTATGGCTGGCGCGTGGCCGGGCGCGCGCCAAAGCTGGTTGGATCAAAAACGTAAGTCAGATTGCCCGCCGCATTGGTGCCCGCACCGGGCACATCGCCCACGCCCATCACAATTTCCGGCGGGTACAAAATCCAGCGCCGGTGGCCGACTTCATTGTTGTTGGCACCATAATCCCAGATGAATAGCGTGGTCGCTTCCGCGCCGTCCGCGCCCAGCGCCTGATCGCCGCCGGCGTAGCCCGCAGCGAAGGTGTTGTAGCAGGTGTAACTTGAGGGCGGATTGTGATTGAGCGCGTTGTTCGCCGAAATGATCACCGCCATCTGCTGTGAACCCCAATCGTCAACCGGGTCTAGGTAGATATTTGCTGGCATTCCAGCCATCGCCCGGAACCAGTTGATGCGCAACAATTCGGCTTGAACGAAGGCGTTTGAATTGTGGCCGGGTGTGCAACTGGACACGTCCGCCGTCGAGTCTTGGGGCACGTTGTCGGAAACCGCATAAAGGGCGTTGTAAAAATCCCGCGTCTCCTCGCGCAAATCCGTGTTCACTGAAAAGCCGCCCGTGACCGGCTCAAACAGCGGCTTGACCCCTTTGGCGGGCACTGGATTCAGGACGAGATTTGGCGGTGCCGGTGCCGCTTGTCCCAAATTAGGAACCGGCGGGGAATAATGATTGGCGACAGGCTGGGCAAAAACAGCCGCCGGAAACGCCAGCAGGATTAGCAGCCCAGGCACCGTTGAACGATCAAATCTGCTGTCAGACATAAGGATCAAAATCGTAAGGTGGTCGCGCCAAAGTTAATGTTAAATCCTATCCAGACTGAGAGCATGTTGCTGGAGTTCGTATAAAATTCAAGAAAAATTATAATGATGAGTAGTGGGTAAAATCAGGGTGGAGCAGGCTGAACTTCAACTTGGGGTGGGGGCGGTGCGGCGGCAGGCTGTTCCTCACGTATGCGTTTGAATGGCTGACAAAAAGGCTAGAACCAGCAGGAGCATAGTAATATGATGGCTTTCGCTGATACTCGAATTTTCGGAGTCTTAGTGAGACCGGGCATTCAGCTTTTCCAGCACCGGTTTGAGCACTTTCCAGACGTTCTCAGCGACGATTTCCTGGCCTTGGGCGGTCGGATGAATCTGGTCGGCTTGGTTAAGTTGCGGATGGCCGCCCACGCCGGCCAGCAGAAACGGCACGAGGGCGGCGTTGTTTTTGGCCGCCAGCGCCGGATAGATTTTTTGGAAGGCCGCGGTGTATTGCGGCCCCAAGTTCGGCGGCATTTGCATTCCGGCGATCACGATCTGCGCGTGCGGGTTGTTTTGTTTCACGCGGTCAATGATGGCTTGAAGATTAGTCTGGGTTTCAGTTACCGGAATCCCGCGCAGGCCGTCGTTGCCGCCCAATTCCAGGATCAAAACAGTGACCGGCTGTTTGAGCAGCCAGCCGATGCGCGCCAACCCGTTGACGCTGGTGTCGCCGCTGACGCCAGCATTGACCACCGTGTAGTGCCGATGCTCGGCGTCAATTTTCTTTTGCAATAAAGCTGGATAGGCCTGGGAGGGCTCCACCCCCAATCCGGCTGACAAGCTGTCACCCAGCACCAGGATAGTTTTGGGGTTGGGCTTAATTGAGCTTGAATCGGCGTTCGTGCTGGCGGTCGGTTCGGCGAACAACACGCAACCCGCCAGCGATAGCGCCGTCCAAACAAGCCCCCGCTGAAACCAACCGTAACTCTTTGCTCGCCTGTTCATCTATGTTACAACGACATGATGCTAACGAACAGGAAACGGCGGCCGACGTCAACTGAGGATGTCGTGCCGCAACCCCTCCTTTTTCCATCTGGCATCACTGGCCTGCCACGGGGGCAGGAGCGAACGGAGTTGTTGAACAGACCATGAGCGCCAAGCCTCTCCTGGAAGTCCGGGGACTGACCAAAACCTATGCCAACGGCGGTGAAACGCTGACGGTGTTGAAAGACATCAGCTTTTCGTTGGCCGCCGGCGCCACCTGCGCCATCGTCGGGCCGTCGGGCAGCGGCAAGACTACATTGATCGGGCTGTGCGCCGGCTTGGATCAGCCGTCGAGCGGCGAGGTTCATTTGGACGGCGTTCACCTTGGGGAGCTGGATGAGGACGGTCGCGCGCGGGTCCGCAATGAGTTGGTCGGGTTCGTCTTCCAGACCTTTCAACTCATTCCCACGCTGACGGCGCTGGAAAACGTGATGGTGCCGATGGAGTTGCGGGGGCAAAACCACGCGCGCGAGCCGGCGATGGAACTGTTGCGACGCGTCGGTCTCTCGGAACGGCTGTCGCACTATCCGGTCCAGCTTTCGGGCGGCGAACAGCAGCGCGTGGCCCTGGCGCGGGCGTTCATCAACCGGCCCAAAATCCTTTTCGCCGACGAACCGACGGGCAACCTGGATTCCGAGACGGGCAAGTTGGTCATCGAGAATCTCCTGGCGCTGAACGCCCAGGCAGGCACCGCGCTGGTGCTGGTCACTCACGACGTGGAACTGGCTGGACGGGCGCAACAAGTATTGCGCCTGAAAGGCGGCGTACTGATCAACGGAGAGTGAACGCCGATGAAAACGGTCCAGGCGAACATCGCACCGGCTACTGCTCACGGTGGCAATTTCCTGCACCATTTTTTCTCCGTCTGGACCTGGCGGATGGCCTGGCGCGACAGCCGGACCAGCCGCCGGAAACTGGCGCTGTATTCCTGTTCCATCGTTCTTGGCATCGCGGCGTTGGCGGCCGTCGGCTCGCTGGACGCCAATCTGAAGCAGGCCATCGCGCAGCAAACCAAGTCGCTGTTGGGCGCCGACCTGGCAATTTATTCGCGCGAGGCGTTCACCCCGGCGCAGAATCAATTCTTCCGACAACTGGGCGGCGAACAATCCCGGGACGTTTCCCTGGCCACGATGGCTTTTTTTCCCCGAACGCAAGGCACGCGCCTGGCGCAATTGCACGCGTTGGCCGGCGGGTTCCCGTTTTACGGACAACTGGAAACCGAACCCACCAACGCCGTCAAAGCTTTTCGCCGGGGCCAGGGCGCGCTGGTCGAAGACACCTTGCTGCAGCAGTTCGGCGCCGACGTCGGCGACCCGATCCAAATCGGCAACCTCACGCTGCACGTCGTTGGCCGGCTGGAAAAAGTTCCGGGTGAAAACATCGCGCTCTCGGCCATCGCGCCGCGGGTCTATATTCCGATGAAGGATCTGCCGCGCACCGGCTTGTTGCAGCCCGGAAGTCTGGTAAATTACGCAGTTTATTTCAAATTCAGTCCGATGACCGACGTGGCGGTGTTGGTCAGCCGCATCCAGCCGCAACTGGAAAAATTCCGGCTGGGCCATGCCACGGTAGGGCAACGCCAGCGGGAACTGGGCCGGGCGCTGGATAACGTGTATCATTTTCTGAACCTCGTCGGCTTCATCGCGCTGCTGCTGGGCGGGGTGGGCGTGGCCAGCGCCATTCATGCGCACATCAAACAAAAACTGGGCACGGTGGCCGTACTGCGCTGTCTAGGCGGATCGGTCGCCCGCACCTTCGCGGTCTATCTGGCGCAAGGTCTGGCACTGGGATTGTTTGGCGCCGTGCTGGGCGGTGCCTTGGGCGTCGCGATTCAAGGCGCGCTACCTAGATTGTTTGCGGATTTGATCCCCTTCAACTTTCAATTTCACACCGCCTGGCCGGCGGTCGGGCGCGCGATGGCAATTGGTTTGGTGATTTGTCTGTTGTTTGCGTTGCTGCCGCTGCTCCGGGTGCGGCGGGTCTCGCCGCTAGCCGCCCTGCGCACCGGATTTGAACCGGCTCGCACGGGTCGCGATCCGCTCGGCTGGCTGGCCGGGCTGTGTCTGGCGGCGGGCATTGTCGCCTTCGCGTTGACACAAACCCGCAACTGGCGAATCGGGCTGGGATTTGCAGTTGGTCTGGGAGTGGTGTTTGGCGCGCTGACCCTGCTGGCCCGGCTGCTGATGGCGTTGACCCGAAAATGGGGAACCGGGAAACTGCCGTTTGTGGTGCGGCAAGGCGTGGCCAATTTGCATCGGCCCAACAACCGGACGTTGTTGCTGTTGCTGTCGCTCGGGCTGGGAACCTTTTTGCTGACGAGCCTCTACCTGGTTCAACGCACGTTGCTGACGCAACTGGTCACCACGCACGGCCAAGACCAACCCAATGCCGTGCTTTTCGACATCCAAACCTCGCAACAGGCCGCGCTGACCAATCTGCTTGGCTCGCTCCATCTGCCCATTCTGGACAACCTGCCCATCGTCACCATGCGCCTGAGTTCGGTCAAAAGCCGCCCGGTCGCATCCATCCTGGCGGGCGAGCCGCGGCGTCGCTGGATTTACACGAGGCAATACCGCTGCACCTATACCGACCATTTGCGTGACGGGGATAAGATCGTTGCCGGCCGCTGGATTCCGCAGGTGACCAACGACGCGCAGATTGCGCCGATTTCCTTGGAACAGGGTCTCGCGCGGGACTTGGGGGTTGGCTTGGGCGATGATCTGTCATTCAACGTGGATGGCGTGCCGATCAAAACGCGGGTGGCCAGTCTGCGCCAGGTTCAGTGGCGGCGCTTTCAGCCGAATTTCTTCGTCGAGTTTCCCCGCGGCGTCCTGGAAGACGCACCGGCAATACACGCGGTGCTGACGCGCGTGGCATCCAGCGCCGAATCGGCCCGGATGCAGCGCGCGGTCTTCCAAGCGTTTCCCAACGTGTCGGTCATTGACCTGACGCTCGTGCTCAAAACGGTGGACGGAATCCTCGACAAAATCGCCCTGGTGATCCGGTTCATGGCGATGTTCACCGTGCTGACCGGCTTGCTGGTGCTGGTGAGCGCGCTGGCGGCCGGGCGCGGCCAGCGGATTCAGGAAAGCCTCCTGTTGCGGACGCTGGGCGCCTCGAGCGGGCAGATCCTCCAAATTCTGCTGGTCGAATACGCCGCCCTGGGTTTCCTGGCGGCCTTGACGGGCGTTGTGCTGGCGGTGTTGGCGGCGTGGTGTCTGGCGCGATTTGTCTTTCACGTGCCGCTGGCCTTGGCGATGGCGCCATTGCCAATCGCGCTGCTGCTGACGACGGGCGTAACGGTGGCAGTGGGGTTGCTGATGAGCCGGGGTGTCCTGAACCAGCCGCCGCTGGCCATGTTGCGGTCGGAGACCTGAAGCGATGCTCAATTGCCAGAGCACGGACCGATAAAACAAATACACTTTTAAGAATAAATCTGAAACCCTTCACTTAGCCCTTGACTCCTCTGCCCTCATAGGAGGCCACAAGGTCAACCCCTCGCTTCCTGCGTTCAAGATAACTGCTGATGCCAACAATGAGTGCCGGCCGCACAGCCGGCTGGGCCACCAGAGTCCGGCGCAGTTCGCGGCGCAAACCGGTCCATTCCTGACTCTGGTCGGGCTGCGCCCTCCCTCCGTCGGGGATGCTCAAAACCCAGAACAATAGAGGAAACGTCACAAATGACATGCCGCCCATCAGCAAGTTTACAGATCCCCGATGCAACCTTGTCCTTCTCCAAAACCACAGCATGCTGAAGTTACCCGACAACTTCTTTGCCGCCTTCGTCGGGCACTGAGTATTTCTTGCCGATAATGAGTCGCGCCTCTGTTTTGCCGAAGGCCAATTTGGGTATGGGAACTTCTATTACATTGACCGAATTGGACAGTTGGAAAGAGTTCACCATCATTTGAGCGTTGTTTATTCGCTAGACAGGTTCGCCATGTCACCTTTTTGCTGGTTCGGGGACTTACTGGCAATATGATGAACTTAAAGACCATTGACACCGTGGAAACCAGCGATGCCAGCCTCGTTCACGCCAGCGTCTCGGGCAATCGGGAGGCCTTTGGCCAAATCGTCGGTCGCTATCAGACACTCATTTGCTCCCTCGCCTATAGCGCCACCGGCAGCGTCAGCCAAAGCGAGGACCTGGCACAGGAAACATTTGTTACTGCATGGCGGAATCTCTCCGAACTGCGCGAGCCGGGCAAACTCCGCTCCTGGCTTTGCGGCATCCTGCGAAATCGCGTCTATAAAATTATCCGCGCCAAAGGCCATGAACCCATCCATGTTGCCGACCCGCTCGACGCCGCCCACCAACTCCCGTCGCGCGAGTTGCCGCCCTCCGACCAGGCCATCAGCCGCGAGGAGGAATCCATCCTCTGGCGCTCGCTCGAAAAAATTCCCGAAATTTATCGCAACCCCCTCGTTCTGTATTATCGCGAGCACCAGTCCATTGAAGCCGTCGCGGCCAATTTGGAGTTGAGCGAAGATGCCGTCAAACAACGCCTTTCACGCGGCCGAAAACTGTTGCATGAGGAAGTGCTCTCCTTTGTTGAGGGCGCCTTGGAGCGGACAAACCCCGGGCGGATGTTCACGCTCGGCGTCATGGCCGCTCTGCCAGCCCTGACCCTTTCCACAGCCAAAGCCGCGACGATGGGCGCAGCCGCCAAAGGTGTCGGCATCATGGGCGTACTCGGTGTCATCTTCGCGCCACTGCTGATCGTTTTTGGAAGTTATGCCAGCTATCGCCAAGGCATAGACGAGGCCCATACCGACGAAGAGCGCGGATATATCAAAAAAACGTTCCGGGACGCGTTGCTCGTCACCTTGGGATTGTCCGCCGCCTGCGCCGTGCCGTTATATTTCGCGTTACGAACTCAGGTTGGCCCATGGTTATTTTCGTGCGTGCTGTTAAGTCTGGCCGTCGTCTTTTATTTTTTGACCATTGCCGTTTTAATTGTCCGTTCGCTTCCCGCCCGACGCCGGCGACTCGCCCAAATTTTGGCCGACAAATACCACGGCCATTTCCCCCAATCCGCGTTTGAATACTGCAGCCGCTGGCGTCTATTGGGACTGCCGCTCCTTCACGTCCGCATTGGTGACAGGTTCGACGTGGTGCGCCCGCCGGTCAAAGCATGGATCGCCATCGGCAGCAGCCATTCCATTGGGCTCATTTTCGCTTGGGGCGGCGTTGCTGTTGCACCCATCAGTGTGGGTGGCATTGCCATTGGAGTGCTGCCGTTTGGTGCAATTGCCGGTGGCCTCGTCCCGACCGGCGCGATTGCCCTCGGCGTCTGGGCTTATGGCGGGTTGGCTCTCGGCTGGCAGGTCACGTGTGCTTGCGGCTTGGCGTGGAACGCGGCAGCGGGAAGCATCGCCATGGCACACAACTTTGCCGTGGGCTACATTGCGGATGCTGCGCAGGCAAATACCGAAATCGCCAGGCAATTTATTCAACGAAGTCCCTTTTTCCAAATCTCAGCGATCATCCAAAGGCACAGCATTCTGTTGATGTTGGTTTGGGTGCTCCCAATGTGCTTGCAGGCGCGTCTGGTCGCCCGTGCGCGCCGGCGATGGGAACAAGAAATCGCCTGATTTACCAACAGCACTCGGATTTTTCCTGTCACCTTTCCTCCCCATCGGGGTCGTGCTGTCCAAAAACTCGGACGTCACTCGGTTGCGCCTGCGGCAACGGATGGACTGGCCGAGAGCCGACGCGACTGAAATAATGGTCAGATGAATCCGTTCGGGTCGTTTTTAATCTGTGTCGCTGGCTGGATGAACCGCCACCAGCAGGAAGTCATTGCGTATCTCCAAGAGGAAATTCGCGTGCTCAGGGCGCAGTTGGACAAAAAGCCCCGGTTTAATGACGCTCAGCGGACGCGCTTGGCCACCAAAGCCAAACGGATCGGACGCAAAGCGCTCAAACAGTTTGCGACTCTGGTCACGCCAGAGACGTTGTTGGCCTGGCATCGGCGACTCATCGCCAGGAAGTACGACTCGAGCCACACAGCCAGCCGCGACGACCACGGACGGTTGGCGAAATTCGGGAATTGATCCTGCGGCTGGCGCGGGAGAACCGGTCCTGGGGTTATACTCGGATTCAAGGCGCTCTGGCCAACCTCCAGCATGAAGTGGGACGGGGCACCATCGTTAATGTTTTAAAAGCCGCCGGAATGGAACCGGCGCCCCAGCGCCGAACAGGACTGACGTGGAAGGAGTTTCTCCAAGCACACCTGCAGGTCTTGGCAGCCACCGACTTTGTTACCGTCGAGGTTTGGACGGCGGTCGGCTTAATGCGCTATCCCGTTCTCTTCGTGATTCGTCTCGCCACCCGCCAGGTGCAGATCGCCGGAATAGTTCCCGAGCCGAATGCACGCTGGATGAACCAGATGGCACGCAACCTCACCGACCCTTGGGACGGATTTTTGCGTTCCAGCCGCTATCTGATCCGCGACCGGTCAACGGTGTTCACAGAGCATTTCCGCCAGACACTCCGTCAGGCCAATGTAGAAGCCCTGCGCCTGCCGGCCCGATCGCCCAACTGCGGAACGCTTCGTTAGAACGATCCGGGAAGACTGCCGGGACCGGCTGATTCTTTTTGGGGAGGCGTCACTGGAACGGGCGGTCAGCGAGTGTGTCCGACATTACAATCGCGAACGAAACCACCAGTCGTTGGAGAACAAAATCATTCAGCCCGAATTCCTAGTGTTCCCGGTCGAAGGTGACCTTCGCTGCCGCAAACGACTCGGTGGTTTGTTGCGTTATTATTACCGGGAAGCCGCTTGAAAACACCGCCTGCGAGTTTTTGGACACTACGCCGTTGACCCAGACGTTTGCGTAGGACATCGCGGCATCCACGTCGAGGTAAATGCGGTGGCCTTGGTCGGATGCAGGAATAACGAAGTGCTTGCGATACCAGCCGATGCCCCAGTAGTGCAGCTTTCCGGTCGAGCCAGGATATTTCTGCTCGAACGGCCCGGCAATGGCCCACCCGTCATCAGACTGCGCAGAGCTTTCTGAGCTTCCTTGTAGCTGACAATATGGCGGGCAAAAGGCCGAAATGAATCAATAGTTGAATTCGCCTGCCCGAGCCAAGATCGCGGCAGTCGCCAAGGCGCGTTGGGCCAAGGCGAAAGCTGCGGGTAAGAGATCCTTGTAAATGGGCGGGCGCGCTGCCGGTTTGGGTAGACAACGAGGCCGTCATTCTTTTAATCAGCACAAACTGGCTCAAATACCATTTGACCCACAGAATAGGGCCTCACACATATCGAAAATGGCCATCGGGAAACTTGAGCGCGTGGACTGGTGAGGCTAAGCTGCCCGCATGAACAGCGAAGTCGTATTACCTCCAGCCATCACGTTTTCCGATGATAAGACTCGTGATGCCCAAACCGGCAAGCTCACGTTGATTGGGATCTTTCACCGGATTAAAGCGTCCAGAATGCCATTCTTCTCGCCACCGTTTTTTGTCACGGTGTTTATGACAAACCTTCCCGGCGCAATCACGGACATTCCGGTGACGATGAACATTAAAGACGACGATCGGCAAATCTTCGCTGCAGTGACAGGTCACATTAGTACCAGTGAAATAATTTCACCACGCGAGGTCGTCGAAATTTCATTTCCCGTCGAGCCGATTGAATTTAAGGTGGTTGGCCATTATCGAGCGGTTGTATTGATTGGTGGCCAGCCGGTCGGCTCGCGGGGCTTCAACGTAACCCTGTAAAATTATATCAATCCAAAACTCGGTGTTAGGCGCAAGGCTCGACCCTAATCGGTGCAATGGGCGTGGCTTTTCGTTCCGCGTGCTGCGCGCGGGAAAACCCCGGCAAGGTTAGCCAGCCACCAAACTGGAAAGCTTTTGCTTTGATTGTCCCGCATCGTTAAGAAAAGAATCCAACGATGACGGAAATCGTCCCATCATCACCGCGTTCTGCGGATAGTTACTGGCTGACGCGGTTTATGCTTCTGCGACTGCTGGGCTGCGTCTATGTCGTGGCATTCCTGGTCGCCGCGAAACAAATCCTGCCGCTGATCGGTTCGCATGGACTCCTGCCTGTGGATTTGTTTCTCGAACGGGTTCAGAATGCCTTGGGTTCGCCGATTGCCGGTTTCATCCGCCTGCCCTCGCTGTTCTGGTTCGCACATTCGGACGCCGTTTTGCAGGCAGCGGCGTGGATCGGTTTCGCTCTCTCGTGTGTCGTGGTTGCCGGTTATGCGAACGCCATCGTGATGGCCGCGCTCTGGGCGCTCTATATGTCGTTTGTCCATGTCGGGCAGGACTGGTATGGCTACGGTTGGGAAATCCAACTGCTCGAAACCGGCTTCCTGGCCATCTTCCTGTGCCCCCCGCTTGATGGCCGCCCGTTTTCGAGACGCGCGCCGCCGGTAGTAGTGCTCTGGCTGTTCCGCTGGCTCATCTTTCGCATCATGTTCGGCGCCGCGCTTATCAAACTCCGCGGCGATCCCGCCTGGCGCGATCTCACCGCGCTCTATTATCACTTTGAGACCCAGCCGATCCCCGGTCCGTTGAGCCGCTGGTTTGAGTTTCTCCCGCACTGGATATTAAAGGCTGGCGTCCTGTTCAATTTCCTCGCGGAACTGATTGCGCCGTGGTTTGCCTTTTATCCACGCATTGCCCGGCGGATCGCGGGCGTAATCATGGTGCTTTTCCAATTCACTCTGATTCTGAGCGGCAACCTTTCGTTTCTGAACTGGCTGACCATAGTGCCGGCGCTGGCGTGTTTTGACGATGATTTCTGGTCCAAATTGCTGCCGCGCGCACTGGTGGATCGCGCGACGAGGGCCGCCGCCACGGCGCAACCATGCCCTCCGATGCAACACACCGCGTTGGCAATCGCCGTGATTGTCGGTGCATTGAGCATTCAACCTGTTATGAACATGATTTCGCCGCAACAGGTTATGAACACTTCGTTCAATCCCCTCGACTTGGTGAATACCTACGGCGCATTCGGCACCGTGGGCCGCGAGCGGTTGAACGTGGTTTTTGAAGGCACCGACGCCGACGTACCCGACGACCATGCCATTTGGAAAGACTATCCCTACCAGGCGTTGCCCGTCGCCTTGAACAAGCGTCCTCCGCAGGTCGCGCCTTATCAACCTCGACTTGACTGGCAGATGTGGTTCGCCGCGATGGGCACGCCCGATCAATATCCGTGGACGCTTAATCTGGTCTGGAAACTTCTGCACAACGATCCGGGCGCGCTGAGTCTCTTTGGCGGAAACCCGTTTCCCGGCAAACCACCGCGTTACATTCGCGCCATGCTCTACCGCTACGAATTCGTCCGACCTGGAAATCCCGAAGACAACTGGTGGAAACGGGAGGCACTGGGCCTGTGGCTGCCACCGTTGTCCGCCGCCGACCCGCGCCTGCTGAAATTCTTGCAAGAGGCGGGTTGGCTTGGAGATACAAACGTGGTCGGTCGCTAAACAGCGGGGCTGGCGACGCTGCGGTATCCGGTGTTCGAAGTCGCCGCGACGGTCGAGCCGTTCGAGAACGGGCGGGGATTTTCGTTGCGCATGTTGCGGGCTGGAAAACCGAGAACAATTTGAAATGGCTGCCGACCGATTTATTCACGCGAACAATCTAAAAAACGTGGAATCTACATTATGCTCGCGATCTTTGAAGCAGCGTGCTTCAAACTTTGACCACATAGCCGCTCGCGGTTTGATTGAATGCCTTAATCTGGTCGGCTTGCCATTTTTCATCTTTTCCCAATTCCTTGGCCAAAATGCTGGCGACCCGGGAGGCCATGCGCAGGGCAACCCCGGCATTGAGGAATAAGGCCCGGGTGCGGCGAGCGAGAACGTCCTCCACCGTGCGGGCCATTTCCGCGCGTGCCGCCCAGACCACTTCGGCCTCGACGTAGGGCAACTGCGAGTCCAGTTGACGGCCCAGCATCGTGTCTTCGGCGATGAGTTTACGGATCGCCGAGACATCTGAACCATAAAAGGAAAGTGGACCGAAGTTTGCCGCGTTGGAATGGTAGCCGTGGATGTTCAGGTTCCGGGTCAGGCATGGCTTGTCCGGCAAATCCGCCAAAGTGGCCGCTTGATCAACGCAGCCCTGCGCCATGTTGCGATAGGTCGTCCACTTGCCGCCAGCGATGCTCAACAGCCCGCTCTTATCAATGTGGATGGTGTGATCCCGCGAGAGTGCTGCCGTATTGGTACCCTCGCCAGACTTCACCAGCGGACGAATTCCGGCAAAGACACTCAAGATGTCGGATCGGGCAGGCTTCTTCTCCAGATAAAGTTTGGCGGTTTCCAGCATGAATTCGATTTCATCGTCAAGGGCGACGGGTTCCAGCGAGGTTTGCTCAATCGGGGTATCGGTCGTGCCAACCAAAGTGTGGCCATGCCAGGGGATGGCGAACATGACTCGTCCGTCTTTGGTGTGTGGCACAAGGATGGCATTTGTTCCCGGCAGAAACGAACGATCGAACACCAGATGGGCCCCTGGCTTGGTGCGATGAGTTGACTGGCGTCCGGTTCGGCAAGGCGGCGCACGGAATCGGTGAATGTGCCCGTGGCATTGACGACGACTTTTGCGTGGGCGCTGAACGTTTCGCCCGTCTCCATGTTCTCCCATCTCACGCCGTTCACAACGCCATCGCTGCCTTTGTGCAGTCTTGTTACTTTGGCGTAGTTGAGCAGCGTTGCGCCTTGTTCGGCCGCCGTGGTGATCAGGTTGATAAGCAGCCGAGTGTCATCAAACTGGCCGTCGTAATAAACCACGCCCCCGGTGAGTCCATCGGGGTTGATGTTGGGAAGACGTTTGAGCGTTTCTTCCTTGGAAATAGCTTGTGATTTTCCAAAACCGTATTTGCCGGCCAGCATTTCATAAACCTTGAGGCCGATCCCGTAGAAAGGGCCTTCCCACCAGGCGTAGCTGGGTACGACGCATGCCAGTTCGCTGACGAGATGCGGCGCGTTTTGACGAAGGATTCCGCGTTCTTTTAGCGCTTCCATCACTAGCGATACGTTGCCCTGTTCGAGATAGCGCACGCCGCCATGCACTAGCTTGGTGCTCCGGCTTGAGGTGCCTTTGCCAAAGTCATGTTGTTCGAGCAACAGCGTCGTGTAACCCCGGGTGGCCGCATCCACAGCCACCCCCGCCCCAGTGGCCCCGCCGCCGACAATGATCATGTCCCAAGGTTGAGCGCTTTCCCGCGCCCGTTTCAGCATGTCGTCTCGTTTCATAGTCAGATTGCGTGCGTGTGTTTATTTAGGCGCGGAAAACTATTTTGGGGTCGCTTTCCGGTTCGTTTGAGCCGGTGAGTGCAACTCCCAGTCTTTGGCCCGCTGGAGCGCGGAATTCCATCGCGAACGTAATTCGTCCACTTTTGAACGGGGCATCTTCGGCTCGAACACTTTACCAACCTGCCATTGCTTGGAAATGCTTTCGATGTTCTTCCAATAGCCTACCGCCAAGCCGGCGAGATACGCCGCACCTAGGCCCGTGGTTTCAGTCACGGCTGGCCGGACGACGGGAATTTGCAACAGATCAGCCTGAAACTGCATCATGAACGCGCTGTGACTCGCGCCGCCATCCACACGTAGTTCTTTCAATCGTTTGCCTGTATCGGCGTACATTGCGTCGATCAGATCGGCCACCTGATAAGCGACACCTTCGAGCGCGGCTCGTGCGATGTGCGCTGCGGAAGTATCCCGCGTGATGCCGATGATTGCGCCGCGCGCATAAGGATCCCAATGCGGTGCGCCCAGACCAGTAAACGCTGGAACCAGATAGACGCCACCGTTGTCCGGAGTCGAATTCGCCAGCAGATTGACTTCGTCCGCGGAGCGAACTAACCGCAGGCCGTCCCGCAACCACTGCACTACGGCTCCTCCGATGAAGACACTGCCTTCCAGCGCAAACTCGCGTTTTTTGCCGATCTGACAGGCAGCGCTCGTCAGCAGACGGTTGCGGGAGGCGATCGGTTTGGAGCCGAGATTTTGCAGGAGGAAGCAACCGGTGCCATAAGTGTTCTTGGCCTGGGCTGGATGCACGCACATCTGACCGAAAAGGGCCGACTGCTGGTCGCCAGCAATACCCGCAATCAGCACTTTCTGCAAACCGAGTGAGGTGGTGACTTCACCATAGACTTCGCTCGAAGTGCGAACTTCGGGCAACAAGCTGGCAGGAATACGAAAAAGCTTGAGCAATTCCTGGTCCCACTTCCCGGTATGAATGTTGTAGAGCAAGGTGCGCGAAGCATTGCTCGGATCGGTCACATGGACATTATGACCGCTCGTCAGTTTCCAGATCAGCCAGCTATCAACCGTGCCGAAGAGCAGATCATCCGACTCGGCCCGCTCCCGAACACCGGGCACATTGTCCAGAATCCAAGCGATCTTGGTGCCGGAGAAATAAGCGTCCAGCAGCAGTCCCGTGCGCTCGTTTATCTTTTTGTCGTGACCGGCCGCGCGAAGCTGGTCGCAGGTTTCTGCCGTGCGCCGATCCTGCCAGACGATGGCATTGTAAACCGCGTCACCTGTCTTGCGGTCCCAGACGACGGTGGTTTCCCGCTGGTTGGTGATGCCCAGCCCCGCGACATCGCTGGGGCGGATGCGGGCGCGTCCCAGCGCTTCCACCGCGACAGTGAATTGCGCAAACCAGATTTCCTGTGGGTCCTGTTCCACCCAGCCGGGTTTGGGAAAAATCTGGCGGATTTCCTTTTGGGCCACCGCCCGAACGTGGCCTGCCTGATCGAAAATGATCGCCCGCACATTGGTGGTTCCGGCGTCCAAGGAGAGGATATATCGCATAAGGGTTTTGGGAGTTAATGGTTGAATTGAGGATTTAGTTCAAGTGTAAAGGAGGTGATAAGCCCAGGGTACGAGCAGCCCACGACGGCATCTTTTGGAAATCGCACTTTGAGTTGGCTATATCTTGAAAGCACAAACCGCCAACACACCAGTTGATCACCTGACTGGGTTTAGGGGCCAGGCATAGGAGCCAGACGAGCTTGGAGGCGGAGGTCGGAATCGGGCGGTTCATCGTCCGTTTTCAGGCTTAAAAATACGATTTTTCGCCAATAAATGCAAGCACTTTTACACTACTCTTGACCTTTCCGAACGAACCCATTAACTACCCTCTTACTGAAGGATTCACTGAAGGTTTTTGACTCACGCCAGAATGTAACGCCCTGATTTTCTCGTGCCAACCCGCCGCACCAGCCCGGCATCCAGCAACGGCTGCATCAATTTGATTGCGCCCTGCTTGGTCACGCCGAGGGCATCCCAAATTTCCTGCGGCGTCATGCTTTTGTGGTCGCGTAACAGCCGCAACAACTGCTCCTGCTTCGGGCGCAATACCAGTTTTGTCCGGGTTGAACCGGCGGACAATTTCTGCACCCGCGTCCAGACGCGCTCCAGGGTGAGTTGCAAGCCTTCGGCAACGTATTCGAGCCAAGTGGTCAAATCCTCGCCCTCGCGCCGCACTGCATCCAGCGCCGCGTAATAGCGCGGGCGGTTTTCCCAATAAAATTCGTCCACGGAAAAAATGTGGTGCGTGTCAAATCCGCGCCGGTAAAGCTCCCATAACGCCAGTGCGCGGCCTGTGCGCCCGTTGCCGTCGGCAAAGGGATGGATGGACTCAAAACGATAATGGACGATGGCGGAACTCAACACCGGCGACATTTTGGCGGCGTCCTTGTTCCACCATGCCAGCAATTCAAACATCAAACCCGAAACGTCCCCCGGTGGCGGCGGCACATAGCGGCCAACGCGCACGGCGATGGTGCGATAGCGTCCGGCAGTCCCCTGGTCCATCACGTCACCGGCCATGATTTTATGCAGGCTCAAAACCTCCTCGTGCGAGATCGTCTTTTTGGCGGCGTTCTTTTCCACGAAACGCAGCGCGGCGAAATAATTGACCACCTCCCGCTTGGCGCGGGCGGCCACGGCGGGGATTTCCCGGCCTTCCTCCACTGCGCGGACTTGTTCCAGCGTGAGCGGATTGCCCTCGATGGCTGTTGAAGAATGGGTGTTGCGCGTCCGGGTGTCCTTTTGCAATGCTGGAATCCACGGCACTTCCACGGTCGCCGCCAGGATGCGCTCGCGCAGGGCGGCAATCTGCTCCACCCGCGCCAGCAATGCGGGCGTGATGATGAACTGCGGCTGATAGCTCATGCGCTGACACTACGCGATGAGTCAACCATAAGTCAACTTATTAGACAACCGCTTTTGAAGCACGACAAACAGGGTTAGATGGAAATGCCCTTGGACTTTCTGTAACCCTGTTGCAACTGTTGTTCCCGAAATCGCTGGATTTTTCCATCCTTGCTTTGGGCAATCGCGGCCAGTGGCAGAATGACAGACCAATCAATTTGAAATTTGTCGGCGATTCTTCGGGCGCGATGGCTGGTTGTTAATTTCAACGTTTGATTGGCCGCGCCGAGCCAGTTCCTTGCCGGCGTCTCGCCACGTTCGACTTGTTGCAGGACTTCATGCAGGAATGCTCGAACGCACGGCACGAGAATTTTCAAATGAGCAACATCGCGCCTTTTATTCTGCGGCACCGTGGCCGCCAATTCCAATTTGGATGCCAGCAATGAAATGGGATCAAGAACGCGGATAGTTTTTCCTTGCCATTCCACTTCAACCGCCGGAATGCCCGCCGTGCCGGAAACGCCGGGGACTCGCCGGACAATTTCAATGCTGGACTTCAAATCGCCGATTTGAAACGGGATGACTCCGGCCAGCGCGGTCATTTCCACTTTGGCCGGATAACCCGGCGGCAATTCCAATTGCCGCGCAATGCGCTGAACATCTTCCTGGCCGCCTTTGAAATCAATGTCCTCACTGGTGAACGGCTGGAACAATTTCAAATCCGGTTCAGCGGACAAATACCGTTCCGCCCAGTAATTCACCGCCTGCCCGCCGATGAGAGTATAAGGTTGTCCGGCGGCATCGCGTATCTTGAAAATTTCGGAAAATTGTTGAAGGGAAAAACTCACGGTCAAGCCCAGCGGGACATGGCGCGGGTTACTTCCTTGAAATTGGTGATGCGCCATTTCGCGCCATTGCCAACCAATGAAGCGCGGCGTTGAAGCTCCGCCGCCGCCTGTGGACTGCGGCGAGCCTTTCGCAAAGCCGCCATGCGGTTGCGGGCTTCCTGCTCTTTCACCGCGTTGAAATTCACCGTTTTCACTGAAAGACAAATAACATCATTTGAGAACCAAAGCAATCTCACACTCAAAAAACAAAAGGCTTGAATAATCTGCTTCGTGAATTCCTAACCAGCCGCAACTGCTTCGTTTGGCTTGTCAATGTGGAGATCGAGGGCAGCCGGGGCGATACGACATTGACAAGCCAAACGGAGCGGTATAATCGCGGCGGCAATTCACGAAGCCGAAAGCTCAATCCTTTCGCATCTGCGAACTCTGGTTGTATTGCCACCGTGAAAACATTTTCCAGTCAGGGCGGATCAAGCGAGGGGAAACGGGTTTCTGAATACTTGGAAGAAAGCCCGTTTCGCGTCGCCCGCCCGTCCAAGTCCAAAGTCTTGCGATGTTTTGCGAGTGGAGCGTCCCGTCGAAAGGGTGTCGGGGTGAGACGGGATAGCGGCAGGAGCAAAAGCTCGCAAGTCTTTGGCGCATTTTTCATTGCTGCTGCTGAACATCAAGCAACTGCTTCAACTCCGATTCAGGCCGTGAACTGATGAAGAAAATGCGTCCGTTGCCGTCCTTCATGTCCGCGCCCTGCGCGTTGGGAATATACAGGCAATAGCCGCTTGGAATAAGATTGCCACTGGAATCAGAACTGCGCGCGACATAAACCGGAACGTCGGCTGCGGCCAATTGTTGAAAGGCGTCCTTGTTGTTTTTAAGCGTGTATTTTTCCGCGCGAATTTCATCGGCCAGTGTTTTGTCAAAGTGGCGTTTCATCTGCCAATACGTCGCGCCAATCCCCAAAGCGGCGACGGCCAAACCGACAATCACGCCTGCCGTCAACGCTGTTTTCCAAATGCGCTGCGGCCACAGTTGCGCGGCGCGGTCGGCGGCGGCATTGAGTTTCTCCACAGTCGGCCCGACGGTATGGGCGAGATCACTCGCTCGAACATGAAGCGGCAGGAAGATGTTTTTCATTGCGTCTTCGATTCCCTTTACAATCGCTTTGGTGTCCACTTGCGAACCGAGATTTTTCAACATCAATTCGATGCTGGCAACCGTCTCATTGCACTTGGCCTGCGTGATTTTGCAAAGCTCGTCCGTCTTGGCGGCGTGATTGGTGATGTTCACGTCGCGGGCTTCAATCATCTTGGCAATCATGGCGATTTCCTCGCGTGTGTCCTGCAAGATGGCAAAGGAATCCTGATTTACCTGGACCGCAGCCTTGGGGATGTGTTCGACATAGCGGGCATACACGTCCAGCACGAGCAAAAGCTGGGTGAAAAACTGCGTGCTGTCGCCATCGGCGAAACGGTGAAAAACTTCGCGCGCCAGCTCCCGCTTTTCAGGGGGATAGGTGGCGAGCATTTCTTCAAATAAATCTGATTCAGCCATAACGTCTCCTTTTTAATTGGTGAGATTCACTTTCGCGCCACGCTTGGCGGACAGCGGTTCGCCAATGGGCGGCACAATCTTGGGTTTTATACCCGCCGCTTCAACGGCTGGCAAAAGTTTTCCCGCAATCTGGTCGTATTGGCTGAACACGGTTGCCAGCCAATCTTGCAGCACACCCCGCGCCATAATGTCCAAGCCTAGCGCGTCGTTGCCGATGGCTTCATTGAACGGGATGCCGCGCTGATTATCGGCCTCCAGCTTGGCGAGCCGGAGCTTTACAAATTCCGACAGCACCGGCAGGGTGATGGTGACTGCGCCGCAGTCGAGCAATTCCTTTTCCAGCGGGCTGTTGTCAAACATCCGGTTTTTGGACGCCCGCGCCGGGTTGCGGACGACGACATAATCCACCTGCCTGCCGCAAAACTGGCAGACAGCATCGAGGTTGGTCATCACGTCCATGTCATCGAAGGGAAACACCATGAGCGTGACGCCGATGTTTTGCGCGCTGGCGATGTCAAAGAAATGCGTGGAGGCAAGTGCCTTCATCAGTTGCGCGTCCAGATGCGCCCGCGGATCAATCAGCGTGACGGGCTTGGCGGTAGTCTTTCGCAGAATCAAAATGAGTTCGTCCAAGTCTTCGGCTTGGCCGCTCAAAGGTGTCAGCTTCACCTGGCCTGGAAATAATCGGGACAAGGTGCGGTTGTCGCCGTCCAGATCAAATCCCTGCCACGGGATGCCACGTTGGTTGAGCCAGCACGCGCGGGCGGCGGCTTCGATGCTTTTGCCCATGTTTCCTTTGGCCTGCATGGGCAGAATCAGGCGGTATTTGGTTGTTTTCATATATCAAGGTTGAACCGATGTTGTTGCATCGGCGGTTGGTTGGTTACTGGTTGCGGTTTTGGAGTGAAAATTGGCGCTGCCGGTTCAATTTCAAGCGGACTGCCGCTGCGTGGCCGGCGGGCAATCGCCCGCTCGCAGAAACGATAAACGGAGGTGAGCGTCGTCTGGACGCCGCGCTCATTGAGCCACTTGGCAATCTGGCCGTATGTCCAATGCTTGCGGCGCAACGCAAAAATGGCTTCGCGGTGCGCCTCCAATTTGCTGCGCGTTCGGCGCGGCTTCTCGTTTTCAGCTTGTGGCTGCAAATTCATTTTTGTTCCGGGTTTTCGGCCCCAATAATTCCGTCAGACGTTTGCGCAAATTTTGCGGAAAATTTGCGCAACGCCGCGCCGGGCGGCGAGTCCCTCTAGCTGTGCTAAGGGAAGATGTCTGACGGAATTATTGGCTTTTAACATGGTCATCATCGCTGTGTGTATCGTTGCCATTACGATACGGCGATTGAAGTGGATACCATTACCGAGTAGTAGGAGAGTTGGTTCGGAGTAAGTGCGAATTGTGCTTCCAAGGGGATGACGGGGAGCAAATTCCGGTTACAGTGGCCAGTATGTTAAGAGTGATAGCCAGCCGGAATGCGAAGGAATACTTTGCTGAATCTTTGAAGCGGGAGGATTATTACAGCGAAGGTCAGGAGGTCAGTGGTGATTGGCATGGCATGGCAGCGGAGAAATTGGGATTGTCAGGGGCGGTGACTCAGGCTGATTTTGAATCCCTGTGCGATAACCAGAAGCCGATGACAAATGAACGATTGACGCAACGGAATAAAAGCAATCGGACGGTTGGCTACGATTTCAATTTCCATTGTCCTAAATCCGTTTCGGTCGCTTACGAGTTCACGCAAGATGAACGGATACTGGATGCGTTCAAAATGTCCGTGAATCAGACGATGCGGGAAATTGAATCCGAAATCAAAACACGGGTGCGGAAAAACGGGGCGGATGAGAACCGGACAACGGGCAACATGGTTTGGGCGGAGTTCATTCATTTCACCGCCCGACCAGTCAATGGCGTTCCTGATCCGCATTTACACGCCCATTGCTACACTTTCAACACGACCTGGGATGACGTGGAAATGAAATGGAAGGCCGGGCAGTTTCGGGACTTGAAAGCTGATGCGCCGTATTTTGAAGCCGCCTTTCACGCCCGCTTTGCCAAACAGTTGAATGACCTGGGCTATCACATAGAGCGCACGGCCAAAGGTTGGGAACTGGCCGGTCTGCCGCAACGGGTGCTGGATGAATTCTCACAGCGCACGGAGCAAATCGTCCAAAAGGCGAAGGAACTTGGCATTACGACGGCGAAAGGAAAAGACGGGCTGGCGGCGATGACGCGTGAACGAAAGCAAAAGCAGTTTTCCACGCCGGAATTAAGAGAACTGTGGAACGGGCGCATTTCAGCGGATGAACGGGCGAGCATTCAGAATAACCTCCGCAACGAAATTCCTGACACCCCAAAGATTTCCGAAATGAAGGCGATGGATTTCACCATGCAGCATTGCTACGAGCGCGCTTCCATCGTTACGGACAAGGAACTGCTCCGGCACGCGCTGCGCTTCGGCGTCGGCAACGTGGACGTGGAACAAACCAAACGTCAGCTTTTGCGGGATGAGTTCATCGCGGAGAATTTGAACGGTCAGCAATGGCTCACCACAAAAGACGTGCTGGCGGAAGAAAAGCGGTTGATTGATTTTGTTCAGGATGGAAAGGGGAAATTCAAGCCGCTCGGTTCGGGCAAATATCAGTTTCAAAATCCAAAACTCTCCGATGAGCAACGCAACGCCGTGCTTCATGTTTTGCAAAGCACGGATCGCGTCACTGCCATTCGCGGTGGCGCTGGCACGGGCAAGACGACGATGATGCGCGAGGCCGTTGCCGCCATTGAGTCCACCGGCCAGAAGGTTTTTACGTTCGCACCGTCGGCTGAAGCGTCGCGCGGCGTCCTGCGGTCGGATGCCGGATTTGCCAATGCCGAAACGGTTGAGGCGTTGTTGCAAAATCAAAAGCTGCAACACCAAGCTCGCGGCCAAGTGATCTGGATTGATGAGGCAGGACTCTTGAGTGTTCGCACGCTGGCTCGGATGGCCGATCTTGCGGAAAAGGAGAATTGCCGCCTCATTCTTTCCGGTGACACCGCGCAGCATCGCGCCGTCGAGCGTGGCGATGCCCTCCGGCTTTTGGAACAACACGCCCATTTGCAAGCCGCCGAACTAACGGAAATCCTGCGGCAGAAAGCCAGCGCGCACAAGGCCGTCGTTGCCGATTTGCGGGCAGGCAATCTGGATCGTGCTTTTACGAAACTGGACCGGCTCGGCATGTTGCGGGAAATGGATGCCGACAAGCGACATGATGCACTGGCGACGGATTATGCCGTCGCCGTAAAAAAGGGCAAATCGGCTTTGGTCATCTCCCCGACTCACGCTGAAGGAGAGCGTGTCACGCGCGAAATCCGTTCCAAACTGAAATCGGTCAAGAAACTTGGCAGCGATGAGCGGGAGTTCGTTCAACTCAAAAACTTGCAATGGACTGCGGCCCAGCGAGCCGACCCGCGAAATTATCAGGCCGGGCTGGTGGTGCAATTCCATCAAAACACCAGTGGCTTCCGGCGCGGAGGACAGGCGGTGGTAACGGCGTGCGATCACAGTAGCGTCACGGTGGTGCGGCAGAATGGCGAAATCATTTCGCTTCCGTTGGACATGGCCGCACGTTTCCAAGTTTACGAGTCCAGGAAAATCGCCCTGGCTGCCGGGGACATGATTCGGATCACGCAAAATGGTTTCACCAAGGACAAACATCGGCTCAATAACGGTGATTTGAAGCAAATTGCCGGCTTCACCAAAGACGGTGACATCAAACTGGCCAATGGCTGGGTGATTCCCAAAGATTACGGGAATTTGACGCACGGCTATTGCCTCACGTCATACAGTTCGCAGAGCAAGGGCGTGGACTGCGTGTTCGTGGCCGAAAGCTCGGAGTCGTTCCGCGCCGCCGACCGCGAGCAATTTTACGTTTCGGCCAGCCGGTTCAAGGAATCGCTTGCCATTTACACGGATGACAAACGCCAGTTGCTGGACGCGGTGCGAAAATCTTCTCAACGGCCTTCGGCGCTGGATTTGGTCAAATTTGAAATCTCTAAATCAGCCGATGAAATGAAGAATAGAACCAAGCCATCATCAGCAGTTCAAAAAACATTGGAGAAGCACGATTGGCCGCAAAAACGATATGTTCGCCAATCGCATTCCGTCGGGGTTGGAATATAAACCGCGCGGACCCCACGCGGAGCGTCTCATTGCGCAGCAGGTTTGCTCGTTCAGATCATTTGCGCTCTCGACTGGCGGGCGCTTTGTGAACCATCGTGGAGGCGTATTCAACGCCGATGCCGTCACAGCCTGTTGTTTGAACAGGCCCATGAGTGCATTATCGTGACGACGGTCGCGCCAGATACCAATACGGCGGCTATCAACAACTACATAGCACTTGGAACTTGTCCGAAACATTTGCATTTTCATTCGGTATTTTGTCCCAGAATCAAAAACGTTCTATTGGCTATGCGGCAGATTTGGGAATACCTCTTTCGTGAGATATGCGATTCAGTAAAACGGCCAACTTAAAGGCCAATGACTTTTCTAAATTAACTGATCGGAGGCGTCTCTAGGGAGAGTTAGGACTATTCCTAAAGAGGGATTGCGGATGTTTGCGCCGGTCATGTAGATTCATCGGTTATGAAAACGGTAAGATGTAGCGCAGAACCGGACCTGCGCTTGAACAAACGAGAGCCGCCACGGAAGGCGCCAATTCGGATCGTGGTTGCGGATGACCACCCCATCGTGCGCCAGGGCATTGTTGCGAACCTGAAAGGGCAGCGGGACATGAAAGTCGTGGCCGAAGGGAGCGACGGGGATGAGGCTTTGGCGCTCATCAAGCGGCACATACCCGATGTCGTTCTGTTGGATATTCGAATGCCGCGCATGGACGGCCTGGATGTGGTTGAGGAAGTCACCGCATTGCATCTCCAAACCAAGGTGATCGTGATGACGACGTTCGAGAGCCAGGAGGATATTCAACATGCCGTTCGTGCGGGCGCACGGGCATATTTGCTCAAGAACTGCACCCAACTAATATTGCTCGAAGCAATCCGACGGGTTTATCTCGGCGAGGTTTTTCTTCTGCCCCAAATTGCGCAAAAGCTCGTGGATCGAATGCAAAAGCCTCAAATCAGCCCAAGAGAATTGGAGGTTCTGAAATCCGTCGCTTCGGGAAAGAGCAACAAGGAAATCGGGGTTCAACTTTTCATTGGGGAAGGCACTGTTAAAACCCATGTGGCGAGCCTGCTGGAAAAACTCGGAGTCACAGGCCGAACCTCCGCCGTCAGGGAAGCCGTTCGCCTTGGCTTCGTGCAGATGGCCTGACAGAATATCATTTTAACTGCAACGGAGTGGGTTCAATAACTTAATTTATCGAGCTTCACCTTTCCCCGGAAAATCCAGTAGATGCATACGGTATATGCAATGACCACCGGCACGCCGATACAGGCGATAATGAGGATGATGCCGAGTGTTTTAGGCGATGACGCGGCGTTGTAGATCGTCAAATTGTTTTCAGGATTGGACAGGCTGTAAACCAAGTTCGGGAAAATGTTCAACGCGAACAGCACCATCAGTGTCACGATGGCGGCACAAGATGACAAAAACGCTTTTCCATCTTTTCCGTGATGGAATTCGCGCGGGATGTTGGCGATGGACAGCATGTTCACCAGCGCAATGCTGAAGAGCCACGGATTTTCCCGCACACGCGACGCCATGTGCGGCACGTAAAGCAGCGTGGCCATCGTCAGCGTAACGGTGCAGATGACAAAGAAAATGATGCAGCGCATCGCCCATGCGCGCAGTTTGTCGTGCAAGGCACCTTCGGTTTTCATCACGCCGTAAATCGCGCCGTGCATCATGAAAAGCGCCACGGTCGTCACACCGACGAGCAGTGGATACGGTTTTAACAAACCGAGAAACGTGCCTGCATATTCACCGTTGGAATCAATCGGCACACCCCAGGCAATGTTGCCGAGTGCGATCCCGATAAGCAGTCCGACCAGGACGCTGCCAATGGAAAAACTCACGTCCCACATTTGCCGCCACCAGGTTTCCGGGCGTTTGCTGCGGAATTCAATCGCCACCCCGCGAAAAATCAACGCCACGAGCAACAAATAAAATGCGAGATAAAACCCGGAGAATATCGTCGCATACGCATTGGGAAACGCGGCGAAGAGCGCCCCGCCGCCGGTAACCAGCCAGACTTCGTTGCCATCCCAGACCGGCCCGATGGCATTGAGCATCACGCGGCGTTCCTCGTCCTTGTTGGTGAACAGATGCAACGTGCCGACACCGAGATCGAAACCGTCGAGGATGGCGTAGCCGGTGAACAGCACGCCGACAAGGATGAACCAGATGGTGTTGAGGTCGAGATTCATGGTATGAACTTATTTTTGTTCATGCGCGAGCGGTTCGGGCAAGGCCAGTTTGCCGGACGGAATCAAATCCGCATCGTCCGGGCCGTGACGAATTTTGTCGTTGAGCAAATAAATGAAAACGGCGAACAGCAGAAAGTAAATGAACGTGAACAAAATCAGTGACGTGAGAACTTCGTTCGCTTTGACCACGGCGGACAACCCTTCCGGCGTGCGCATCAGACCATAGACAATCCACGGCTGGCGTCCGACTTCGGCAGCGAACCAGCCGAGCTGATTGGCGATTTGCGGGCCGATTACTGAAAAAACCAGAATCCACAGCAACCAGCGCCGCTCGTGCAGCGAGCCGTGACGGAAATATAAAAATCCGAGCGCCGCGATGCCGATCAAAGTAAAGCCGATACCCACCATGCCGTGAAAAAACAGAAAGCATGCTGTAACCGGCGGACGATCTTCCGGCTTGAATTCCTTGAGGCCGGTGACCGGCGCGTGAAAATCGCTGTGTGCGAGAAAGCTCAACATGCCTGGAATCTTGAGACCGACCGTCCTTTCGTCTTTTTCATCCACAAAGCCGATGACCGTGAGGGGCGCATTGGAACAGGTATCATAAAGACCCTCAAACGCCGCGAGTTTGGCCGGCTGATTTATTGCCACATCCTTCGCGCTCCTGTCCCCGGAAAATCCTTGTAGCAGCGACGAAACGAGCGCAACGGTCAGACCGACCTTCAGCGATGCACGCGCGAATTCCAGATGTATTTTCTTCAGGAGATACCAGGCGCTCACGCTGACAACAAGGAACGCCCCCGCACACCACGCGCCGCAAATGGTGTGAAACAAGCGGTCGGGGAACGACGGATTGAACAACATCGCCCAGAAGTCTGTAATTTCCGCACGGGCGTGCATGCCTTCGCCGACGATGTGATAGCCGGCGGGCGTTTGCATCCAGGAATTCGCCGCGACAATCCAAACCGCGCTGAAGTGCGCGCCGAGACAAACCATGCAGGTTGAGAAAAAGTGCAGTTTTCGTCCGACCTTGTCCCAGCCGAAAAGCAAAATAGCGAGAAACCCTGACTCAAGGAAAAAGGCAAAAATCCCTTCCGCCGCGAGTGCGCTTCCAAAAATATCACCGACGAAACGTGAGTAAGTTGCCCAGTTCGTGCCGAATTCAAATTCCATTACGATGCCTGTCGCAACGCCAACCGCGAATGTAAGGGCAAACACTTTTGTCCAGAATCGCGCCATCTGGTGATAGAGCGGATTTTTGGTCTTGAGCCACAACCCTTCCATGATGACTAGAATGACACCCAACCCGATGCTCAACGGCGGGTAGATGTAATGAAACGCTATGGTTGCGCCAAACTGGATTCGAGAGAGTGTTAGGACATCCATATACAATCAATTAAGCTGCTTCATAAAACCATACACGGTTCTCACTCATGATTGAGATTTTATCGCGAAGTCGGGCATTAAACTATTGGCTTTAGGTCAGATTTCTCTCTCCCTCTTTCGGGCGAGTTACTCCGTCATATAGTTCACAAACAATCCTTTTGTTATTTGATACTTTGTCCTGTTTCCGGCGGGTGCGTAGTCAGATTCGTTTCTTGACCAGCGGAATTTGTTTGGGAAGATAAAACTGTTCTTTGATGTTCGTGAAGCTGTTGTTCTTCCAATGCGTCCTGCTCGGCGAATAAATGGATCGTGTGCCAGACGAGAAATCCACCGCAGGCAACAGCACAGAGCGCGGCACCAAGGCCTTCATACTGTTTGCCAAGCCCAGATCTCAGCAGATAAATGATAACCGCCAACGCACCCAAAGCTATTAGGACAATCGAACTTTTTGAATGCAAGTGTTTCCAGCGAGGAATGGTCGTCTTTGGGCGCAGATGCTCGGCTGGGAGGCCGGAGTTCGTCGCTGGAACGACTTCGATTGAATCGGTGCGGTCGGTGTTAATGGCCAGTTGTTCCTTGTTTGAGTCGTTCATACATTTTTTGAGGCGGAAATTATTATTTCGCGGAGACGACAATAATGGTTTGTCCGCTCATAATTGTTTTCGCACAAGACAGTCTGCACCTGGTTTAATTTTGATGCCATCACCCGTGCGGTTGATTTTCAAATACCTCTTTAGGAAGACATGCGCGAAAGTCCGAAGAAATGTCAGCAAGAATTTCAGCAAGAGCCTTATTCCAACCTTCCATCAACGCGGCGGGAGTTGGTGCGCTCAATGGAATCCGGCGTGAATACACTTGTTGAAGAATCACCTTTCCGGGAATGCCGTTCGGAGCATCGAAGAAAACAAATTGTATTGAGACCTCTGCAAAAGGTCGTTTGAGTTGCTGATTTGATGTCAAAGTCATTATTCAACGAAAAATGGGTTTGGCGGCACGCCACGGTCGGCGATGTGAGCCACCGTTTTGAACTTTTTTGTCCGCCGCGCGGGCGTTCTGAATGTTTTGCTTCATGTTCCGGTCAAACTCACCAGCCGTTTCAAGTTCCAACAGATGCTCTTGAACTCCAACTCCAGCCGATTGGGATCGCGCCCCACATACCGCACTCGCCCGTAGCCCGTGCTGCGCTTCCACCAGCCAAAGATTTTCTCAATCCCACACCGCACCCGGCTCATCACCGCATTGAACAGCACCGTCGTCCGGTCCAAGGGCTGTCCCCGAAACGCTTTGCGCAAAATGCCGTTGCCGATTTTCCGGCGCTCACACCAACGAGCGCGTTGAGCGCTCCAATAGGCTTTGTCGGCCATGACCATTTCCTCATCCCCTTTGACCACGGTTTCAAATTCCTGACTGTCATGAACGCTGGCGTCCGTCAAGGTGACGCAACGAATCACCGTCTGATCCCGGTCAACGGCCACGTGCGCTTTGTAGCCGTAGTGGGGTTGACCGCCCTTGACGGTAAAGCCCGCGTCGTCATCGCCGCCTCCTTTATCTGCCCGGCTCGGGGCGCGACGCGCCGCCTGCAACAGCGTGGCGTCCACCAGGGTGCAGGTTTTCAGGATGAACCCTTTTTGTTCCAGTTGATGGTTGACCAGCGCCAGCAGTTTTTCCTGCAGACCGTAACGGATGAGCCGCTGGCGAAAGCGCACCAGCGTGGTTTCATCGGGCACGCTGTCCTGCAAACCCAGCCCCACAAACCGCCGCCAACTCATCCGGTCGGCGACCAACTCCTCGCATTGCGGATCCGACAGCCCGTAGCAATGCTGGAGCAGGCTCATTTTGAAGAGCACCAGCGGCGGGTGCGGCGGATGGCCGGTGGTGGCCGGATACATCCGGTGCAGCACCGCTTCAATCGGTTTGAAATCCAGCGCGTGATCCAGCCCTTCCAAGAAATCGTTGGTCGGCACCGCAGGCATGAGGCTGTCCAAAAGTCCCAATTGAGGATTGCTCATCGTTTCCATGTCTCTCTGACTTCGATTCAACCGCCCTGTTCAAATGAGTTTTGCAGAGGTCTCGTATTGTCAAAACCGCCAGTGGATGCGCCGGCTGGCGAAAGTCTCCATAAAGCTGGCTCACGCTGATCTCCACCAGCGTATCCGGCTTGAGCGCGCTGCCGGCTTCCGCCACAGCACTGAAGCTGCCGCTGTCGCGCAGCCAGCCGCGCATCGGAGCGAGAAGCTCCTCGGCGGGCGATTCCAGAAATCCCGCATACGGATCGCGCACATAGGAGAATTCCCCGATGCGATAGACAAAGGAACGGTCATTGAATGGCGCGGCGATTTGCAGCTTGCGAATGCCCAGCACATGGCCGTTGACAACGGCATTCGTGCCAAAAATTGTCGGCGCACTAAAGGCGAAGGTCTGCTTGGTCAAAGCAGGTCTGGAAATGCAACCTGTCAAACCGCAAATGCAAGCGACCAGGAAAAGCAGGATGACGTTTATGGTCCGTTGAAGATGAAAATGCGTGGGTTTCATAGTTTTCGGGGAAAATAGATTCTCATTTATCAGGTGCTGGTTGAACAATCTTCACAGCCGGCGGCGGGCTCCCAAACAAGAAACCCGATGGATAACTTTTTAGTTGGGCCAAAACATCATCCAAGTCACGGATGGTGCGTTGAGCGTTCACCAGGGTTTGATTCAACGCATCAAAATCAATGTTGGCCAGGCCGGGTTGCAGTTGGGCAATCGTGGCGTGCGATTCGATCAGCAGCGCGTTGGCATTGGTGCTCAGAGCGCCAAAATCTAGTTGGTTCACCTTGTCCAGCACCTGGCCCGCAGATTTCAAATCACCTTGCACCAATTGGTTGATGGCGGCGAAATCGAGTTGTTCGACATTGTGCAGAGACTTTTGTATCGAAGAGAGCAGTTCATCAAGCTGGCCGGGCGCTGACGGAATGTAAGTGTGTTTCGGTGTCCAGGGAACTTGCGCCGGAGGATTTTCGGTCGGGTTCAGATATTCGAGCGACAAGAAGCCGGCGCCGGTCACGCCCCGGCTTCTGATCCGCGCCCGAAGACCGCGTTGGATGGCGGACTGAAGCATCTCGCTGCGCGCTTTGCCTGGCGGCAATGGGGTCACATCATTCCGCATCTCAAATTCCACGACGATGTAGCTCGGCGTGGTTTCCTGATATTCGCTCCAGGAAAAGCTGATACGTTTGACTTTCCCGACATTCACACCTCGGAGTTCCACAGCCGAGCCGACCGCCAGCCCGGTCACGTCGCCCGGGATGTAGGTCTCAAACAAACTCGTCGGTTCAAAATAACTCCGCGCGCCAAAGGCAAGAATCCCCGCGATCAGAATGGCCAGACCGCAAAGCGTGAACAGGCCGAGTTTGAAATGGTTCGTGGTTGTGCTCATGACATTAATTGGGATGAACAATCGAATCTGAATCCGGTTCGCGGTTGAAGAAACGGCGCACCCATGGATCGGGGGTGTTGTCGCGCAATTCGGCGGGCTTGCCTTCGGCGATGACGGTTCGCGTCCGGGCGTCCAGCATGATGACCCGGTCGGCGATGTTGTAGATGCTCTCCAGCTCGTGCGTGACGATGACAAACGTGATGCCAAAATGATGCGCGAGTTCCTTGATCAAAAGGTCGAGTCCCGCCGAAGTCACCGGGTCCAGTCCGGCAGAAGGTTCATCGAGAAAAAGAATTCGCGGGTCGAGCGCCATCGCCCGCGCAATCGCCGCCCGTTTCTGCATTCCCCCGCTCAACTCCGACGGCATTTGTTGCGCGGCGGCTCCGAGACCAACAAGTTTTAGCTTTGCAAGTGCAACCAACTCTTTAACTGGTTCAGGCAACGCGGTAAATTCATCGAGCGCCAGGCGCACATTTTCAAGAACGCTCATCGAGCCAAATAAAGCCCCGCTCTGATACATGACGCCAAACTTGCGGAGCATCCGCAAACGTTCGTTGTCCTTTGCCGCGATGAGATTGTCTTCTTCAATCCAAATTTCACCGGCGAGCGGCGTGTAAAGACCGATCAGATTTTTCAGCAACGTGCTTTTTCCGCAACCTGAACCGCCGAGGATCACGAACACTTCGCCGCGTTGGACTTGGAAATTCACGTTCTGAAGAATGATTTTTTCCCCGTAACCGATTTTGAGGTCGCGCACTGTGATGATGGTTTCTTGCGATGCGCTCATTTTTTTAACACAAAGAAAAGAATGGAGAACACGGCGTCCGCGATGACGATCAAAAGGATGCTGGTCACAACTGCGCGGGTGGTCGAAATGCCGACGGCGCTTGGCCCTTGTTGGGTTTGTAATCCGCGCAGGCAGCCAACTGCGGAAACAATTGCGCCGAACACGACGCCTTTGGCTGCGCCCAAAGCCACATCGCTCAAGTGAATGCTTGATGTCAGTTGATGAAAAACCAGCGTCAACGGAAAGCCCAGGCTCATCGTGACCAGGACGCCGCCCAGCACGCCCATGAAGGTCGCGTAAAAGGTCAGCAGCGGCGTCAGAAGAATTCCGGCGGTGATGCGCTGAACCACCAAAAACCGCATGGGATCGAGGCCAAGCGTTTCCAGCGCGTTCAATTCCTCGTTCACTTTCATCGTGCCGATCTCTGCGGCAAATGCCGAACCGGAGCGACCCGCAAGCAGAATCGCCGCGAGCAACGGGCCGAGTTCGCGCACCATCACCAGTCCGATCATGTTCGCCACATAGATTTGCGCGCCGAACTGAGCCAAAGGTTGTGCGGACTCAAACGCGATGATCAGTCCGACCAGCACGCTGATCAACGAGACGATGGGAACGGCGTTCGCACCGGCAAGTTCAAAAACACGGCGCACTTCCGGCCAGCGCATTCGTTTTCGATCCATAAGGGTCGGCGGCACACTGGCCACGATGTCGCCAAGAAAAGCCACCTGTTCACGCAAGTCGGCGGCGGCCAGGCTGACCGACTCGCCGACTTCTTCCGGCAGGGAATTTTTTATCTTCCGCGATTGCACGCCGAAAGCTTCGTAATCTTGCGCGGTGAATCCACGAAAGATTTTTTCCAAGCTTGCTTCCAAACCAGTCACCGAGACGGTCGCATCCGGCGTCATTTTCCCCATGTTCAAATAGCGGAGCAAGCCCAGGCCCGCACCGTCGCAGAATTGCAAGCCGCCCGCGTCAACTTCGAGGACTTTGATTTTCGCCGCTCCTAATTTTGGCTCCAGAAGATTCCAACATCCCACTGTGGTTTGCGCGTCCAGCCGGCCACGGAGAACCACACGGATACAACCATCGGGTCTGGCTTGAATGTCAGTTGTTAAGTCGTCCTGTGCGGTGGTGGTCACGGCATTTTTCTACGCAGTTCGTAAATTCATAAGCTTCATCACAAATGGGATAGTTTCTTGATAGAGTGTAAGGCGGGCACGGATTTGCGCGGCGATGCCGGCGTCGGTAACATTTTTGATTTGCGTGGCGACGGCTTTTTCCAATTCCGCCAACGCGGATGGCAGGTCGGGCATGGGGCGACCGGGTTTGCGTTCCGCATGGTCCGCCAGATTCAGCAGCACATCGCCCAGCGTGGCCCGGAATCGGGCCGTTGCCGCGCGCAACGGCTCTGGCACAGCCGAAGGCCGCAGGTCAGACCGATGTTGGATGATGGCGAGTTGATGCAGAAACAACGCCCGCGCTGTGTCGCCAATGACTTCCAATCGCCTGCGCTGTTCCGCGCCGGACTCGAACTTCGAACTTTCAAGCAACTCATTGACCGCGCCGAAATTCTGATAGACCTGCAGGCGCAGGGCGTAAGCCTCGGTCAATCGCAGTCCGTGATCTTCATCCGTGTCGGGCAGGCTGGCGAGTTTCGCAAGCGTGCGCAGAATGGACGCCAGTTTCGCGCGCATGTTGTCCAGCGCCGTCACCGGCCAAAGCCGGCTGTTGATAAACCCAAACACCAGAAGTCCCAGGGCGATGCCAATGAGCCGGTCACGCACCACTCGCAGCTCGGTGTAAGTTCCGTAGGTTTGCAGGGTGCATTTGCAAAAGGCCAGACAGATCTGGATGCCACAGTAGGCAATCCGCACACTGCCGAAGTTGACATAGGCCGCGAGTGCCATGACCGCGCCAAACGGAAACCAGAAGCCGCCCAGCGAGTTGAATTGCGGGAAGATATACATCAAGCATATCACTCCCAGCACACCGCCAACGGTTGCGCCAGCAAAACGCAGAATGCCTTTCTGCAGGCTCGCGCCCACCGTCGAGAGCGAGCAAACGATGCAGGTGATGATCGAGGTGTAAATACCCGGATAATCCAACAGCGTATAAATGAGATAGCAGATAAAGGCGGCCAACGCCCCTTTGATGGCAAAATGAATGTATTCAGGATTAGTGAAGGCATCGGGAGCGAGCATGCCGCCTTTGTCCTGTTTTGGTGCGGGCTTTAATTCTTCTGGCAATTCCCGGCCTGGGAAGGTGAACGGCATCAGTTTGGCGGCGCGTTCCATCTCGGCAAGTGAAGGCAAGGCGTCCTGATCTGCAATGGTTCCGGCACTCGCCGCAAGTGTGCCGGATATTTCCGGCGGCTTCTGGTTCTGAATCGCGGTGCGCCAGTGGGCGCAGGCGTCGGCCAGGTTGAGCAGCCGTTGTTGCACCACTTCATTCGTGGACGGAACTCCTTGCGCCTCGAGCACGGTAGCCGCTGTCACCAGACGGTCAACGACGATGAACTGCGCGCGCAGTTCGGCAGAGTGTTTTTTGAGCCGCGGCTCGACTCCGGCGGTCAGTTTGAGGCGATGGAGTTGTTCCACCACACCCGTCATCGCGAGGGAAGCCAGAGATGAATGTTGCGGATCAGCCCGTTCACCTGCGGCCAGCCGGCGCAGCAACGTTTCGACCGCATCGAGGCGCTTGGTCAATTCGCGCAGGAGCACCGAATGAGAGGTTTGCGGGTTCAGTAAAAATTGCACGCCCAGATTGACCAACAGTCCCAGCGCCCAAGCCCATGCAACATAAAACGGCACACGATTAAGCGTCTCGACCGGGTAACCGCTGTCGGGAAACGTAATGCCAAAGCCAAGCACGACGGCGATGCCCAATCCGAAGACGCTGGGATTCACGACCCGGATCATCATCAAACCCAATCCGATGAGCGCCGGAATCAACAATACGCGCAGCCACGTCAGGTCGAGGGCGCACAGGAAATAAAGCAGCAGCAATCCGCTGGCAAGCGTTGCGCCCAGGATGGCCACAACCGTTCCCAGCAATGTGGCCGAAACATCTTCTTTGGCAACCATGAACATCCCGATCATCACGAGGAGCGGCTCCTTCAAATGAAAGGCCATGACCGGAATGGTGCATGCGATGCAGGCCAGTGTGATGCGTAGTGTGGCCTGCCAGCGGCCGGGCGTCGGGGCGAGTTCGCGGCGCAGGAATTCCGAGAATTGGGAAATCCACAAACTTGGAGCTGTCAGCGTCGCGGTCACAAGTGTTCCAGTTCTACGGATTTGCCGCTGGGGTTGGTTTCGGAGCCGGTCCAGTGATGGTCACCACGGCCGACGCGCCGACCCGAAAACTGTCGTCGGGATTTTCCAGTTGAATCCGGACCGGAAATCGTTGCGCCAGCCGCACCCAGTCCAAGTTGCGCGGCACATCTGGCAATCCGTCCTCGCTCGTTCCGTCTTCAGGAACGACAGCCCAGGCAAGACCAACGACTTTGCCCTTGAACCGTTTCCCGCCTTTGTATTGCAGATAAACCTCCGCCGGCGAACCTTCCTCGATGTGTTTGAGTTGCGTTTCGCGAAAATTCGCGACGACATACCAAGTGCGCGTGTCCACCAATGTAAAAACGTCCACGCCCGCCCGCCCAAATTCGCCAACCGAAATGTTCAAATTCACCACCTTGCCGCTGAACGGCGCTTTCACGCGGCAGTATTCGAGGTTCAGTTCGGCTTCCTTGAGTTGAGCTTCGGCGGCGGCAATGTGGGCGTTCGCGTCGCCTTCCTGGCCAATGTCATCGTTGGCCTTATTACGTTGAGCTTTTGCTTCATCCACCGCAGCGGCGTCCGACGCAAGCATTCTCTGTGCTTCACGAACACTTGCGTCGGCCACGAGTCGCTGTGTGCGTGCCGCTTCCAGTTGATCGGCGGTGGCGAATTCTTTTGCCAGCAGCGGTTCCAGCCGTTTGACATGATCGTCGGCTTCCTTGAATTCCGCCTGCGCGCGTTCCACCGTGGCCTCGGCCGCCAGTTCCTGCGCTTCCGCACGCACAATCGAAGCGTCCGCCACTTTCAAAGCATCCGCCAACGATGCCACTTGCTTTCGCGTCAGATCTAAATTGGCTTTGGCGCTGGCGACTGCGTCTTCATAAGGGCGCGGATCAACCACAAACAACAGGTCGCCTTTATTCACAGATTGGTTGTCTTTCACATCCAGCTCGACAATGTGCCCGCTGACTTGCGGCGCGATGCCGATGAAATTTGCGCGCAGCGTCGCGTCATCCGTCTCCGGCCGGTAATCATGTGTCCAGACCGCGATGATGGCTACGACCACCGTGGCGATGACGATACCCAGAGCGACTCGTTGCCCAAGGATTTTAGGATCCGGTTTTGAATCAGGTTTCGGATCCGGTTTGGCTGGCTCGGCGGGAATGGGATTTTCTTCGGGCATAATTTCAATTCCTAAAAAACAGCAGCCATGAGAGCAATGTGATCAGCACCCAAAGACAAACATAGACCAGCGTCCGCATCGGCAGATGTGCGTCAATGTTTGTCTTGATGAAAACCAGACGCAGCAGCAGTGATCCCACCACGCCGATGGCCATGCAAAGCATCCACCCCGGAAAAAACGAACCCAGCACATTGATGGACGGCGTGCCCCGGCAGCCGGTCAGCAAAATCAGGCTCAGTCCGGCAGCGGTTCGCCACAGCACTCTGCCGGTGAACCAATGGCCGGCTGCCACGCGGATTTTATCGAGTTTGATCAAATTCATGGTCCAGATTTCAGTTTCCAAATTTTCGCTCCAGCAGTTGCGGGCCGAGGTCGCCGGAAGCGAAGGCCAGCGCGGCGGCGGATTCCAGCACGGTCGCGCGCGTGTCGAGCTGCGTATAGCGTGCCTGGCTCAATTCACGGCGCGCCGTCAACACGTCCACGAGACTGCTCAAGCCGTTTTGGTAGGCCTCAAAGGTTTGCTGGTAGGATTGTTCGGAGGCATTGACAAGGGCTTTGGCTACGTCCAATCGGCTGATCGCCAGTTTGGTGTCCGTGTAAGCCTGCCACACTTGAGAAATGGTCTTGTCGCGGGAATCCTCCAGCATGTGTTGCGCCGCGTCGCGTTCGGATTTGGCGATCTCCAGTTTATGTTTGCGCACACCGCCATCAAACAACGACCATGTCAACGAAAGCCCCACACCCCAGACCGGTTGTTGAGTGGACGACCATGGAAGCGTATTGCCTGCAAATTTCATCTGCGAATTGTCAAACGACCCGCCCGCCTCGCCTTCAAACGCAAGGGTCGGGTAGTAAGCCGTGCGAGCGTGGCGAATTTCTGCCTCCTTCTCGCGTAGGATGGCCACTTGTGCGAGCAGGTCGGGGCGTTGTTTCAAAGTCCGGTCAATCACCTGTTCGACCGTGTCTTCCAGATTGGTGGGCACGGGCAGTTTTGAAAAATCCACCACGTGCAGGGGAACCGTGGGCGTGATGCCGATAGTTTCAGCGAGAACCACCTGGGCGTCGCGTTCTTTGGCCTGAACATCTTCCAGATCAAACGCCGCTGACGCCGCCTGTTGTCGCGCTTGCGACACGTCGGGCGCGGTGGCCAGCCCGTTTTTGAATCGTTCCTCCACCGCCGCCTGAACCTCCAGCGCCGAGTTGAGCGCCGATTGTGCCACGGCAATGCGCCCGCGTGCCTTGCAATATTCGTAAAAGGCGTTCTGCACGTTGAAAATGATTTGCTGATGTTGCGCGTTGAAACCAAGATTGGCTGCAAGCAATTGATTTTTCGCGGCGAGCACGCCGGATTTACGCCGTCCGAAATCCAGCAGCACCCATTCGAGCGTTGCGACCGGTTGAACTTGTTCAGTTCTGAGATCCAGATAGCTCGCCATGGTGGCAGATTCCGGCACCGGAATAGGCTCGCGCGAATATTCTGCTGAAGCGTTCAACGCGAGGATCGGCAAATATTCGCTCCTCGCAAGTCCGACCGCCGCCGCCGACTGCTTGGCCTGCTCCCAGGCGACTTTCGTTTCCGGGTTGGCCCTTTCGGCAAGGTCAATGAGTTCGGCCAGATCGTAATCCTTTTGGGGATCGGCCTCCGGTTCCTCTCTGGCCTTAATCACCTCTGCAAATCCCGTCATGTCCGGCTGCTGCCAAGGTCTTTCAGGTGAAGCGGGTGCCTTAAGTCCCTTAAGCACATCAGATGAAGAATCGGACTGTGCAGATGTATGAGCCGCGCATAGAATGCTGATTGCCACGAGCCATGCAACCGCTTTGAAAGCGGCGTATGCGCCATTAGTTTTCATCTGAACAGACGTGTTAGAATTCAATCATGCTGCCAACTTTTCTACGAGCGATGCCGACTCTTCAGGTGCTCCATGTTCGTCGAACAAGATAATCAAACGAGAATCCGGCAACCATTAGGCTTTAGGCAGGCATTGAACTATTCATTGTGATGGAACAATGGAATGGCCGGAAGAGAGGTTTTGCGCTCTCTCTTTTGGGGTGTTCAAAATGCGTAGGATTGAATCAAACCGTTTCGCCAATCATTGCGATCACCCGAACAAAGGCAGGGAAAAAACCAGTTCGGTTGCTCCGGCTAGGCTAGAACTGCCCAAAGCAGAACTCGACTGAACTTGATGCGGACTCTGTGCTACCCCAAAGAGAGAGGGAAAGTCCGGCGACAGGATTTATTCCAGACGAACAAGTCCGAGATGGACCGCTTCTTTAACGGCAGCCGTCCGACCGGGAGCTTGAAGTTTTTTTAGCAGACTCTTGACGTGCGTTTTCACCGTGCCCTCGGTGATCCCCAGTTGATCCCCGATCGCCTTATTGCTTTTGCCCTCGGCGATGAGTTTTAGAATGTCCAACTCACGCCTGCTCAATATTGGACGACTCATATTTTCCACCAGCTTTTGTGCGATCTGTGGCGGAATGCAGGTTTTGCCCAGATGCACCTGGCGTATCGTATCCAAGAGGGTTGACCGGGAAGTGTCTTTGAGCAAATAACTGCGCGCCCCCGCCTTGAGCGCCGAATGCACGTCTTGTTCGCTCTCGAAAGTTGTAAGCACAATCACCTTGCTTGGCACATGGAGGGATTGGATCTGCCCAATTACTTCCAACCCGTCCATTCGCGGCATCCTTAAATCCAAAAGCACTATGTCAGGCAGATGTTTTTTCACAAGTGCCATTGCTTCCACGCCGTCGCTGGCTTGCGCAACGACGCGCATATCCTTTTCGACTTCCACGATAGAAATAATTCCATCGCGGACAATGAGGTGATCATCCGCGACGAGAATGCTAATTTTTGGATGCTTCATGTGCTGTGATTTGATTGTTGCAACTTTTTATCTAATGACGCCACCACGCGAATTACCGTCCCGCCACTATCTGGACTTTCGATTTCCAATTTGCCGCCGATACGTAGCGCTCTTTCGCGCATAGTGGAAAGCCCATAACCGCCCTTTGGTTTCAAGGAATCGCTTGCGGCAAATCCAATCCCATCGTCTTGGACTGTCAGAGTCACCTGATTATCCTTGAACTCCAATGTGATCCAAACCGACTTTGCCTGCGCATGTTTACTTATATTTGTCATCGCCTCCTGCGCGATTCGGAAAAATTCATTTTGAATTTCCGCCGATAACTTCAGAACATCGCCCTTTTGTTTGAATTCACAGGAATGTCTCCCATCTTCGGAAAGTCGCTTCGCTTCTTGGGCCAAGGCTTGGCTCAATGTTCTGCTTTCCAATGCCCTGGGACGAAGCGCCTGAACCGAACGACGCGCCTCTTCCAACCCGGACCGCGCCAGTTTTTGGATGTTAGAGAGTGCTTTTTTACTTCGTGACTTGTTCACTCCCAAGGCGGTGCCGAGCGCCTCGCTATGCAACACGACGCCGGCGAAAGCCTGTGCCAGCGTATCGTGAATTTCGCGGGCCATCCGATTGCGTTCTTCGGTCACCGCCATCTGCTCGGTGCGATGTGCCAGACGACTTAATTGCAAGGCAAGCGTCGCATGATGGACGAGCGCCTGAGCCAGATTGAGATCGTCTTGTGTGAACTTCGTCGCCTCTTGAAAACGTAATTCGACAACACCCAAATTCTGTTCACCCAACACCAGCGGCACCGCCATCAGCATTTTGATACCGTGTTCTTTCAGCAATTTAAGGTGGGTTGGCTGGAGCAGCGAAGCTTGGTCGGAAACCTCTATGATTCGTGGAATTCTGCCAATATTTGATGGCTGCCATGCGGTATGCTGTTTGGCTGTTTTAAGGCCAACCGTTTTTGCCCTGATCATCCTGCCTTGCTGATAGACCAGATGTAATGGCTTTGCGCCGATGGGATCATCGAACAGCCAAAGTTCGCAGGACGTTGCTTGAAACTGTTTGGTCAAACCGGTCATCACATGACCGAGGAACCGATCCACATCCAGCTCCTCAACAAACGCGTTCAGGGCCAGACGGATAGCCTCATTATAGCTTTGCGCCCGCTCTTCCGCGCGCTTCCGTCCGGTAATGTCCATCGTCGCTCCGATGAACTCGACCAGTTCATCGGACTCGTTGAGAATCGCGTGACCCACGGTATGAACATGTTTGATGACCCAATCGGGAGTGACTATTCGACACTCGTTCTCGAAATCCCTCTTCTCGCGGGTCGCAGAATCAAAGGTCTGCTTGAGTTTTTCCCTGTCTTCAGGGTGGACTCTTTTCAAAAACACTTCGAATGAGGGCTTAGTCTTATCAGGGTCAAGCCCAAAAATCCGAAAACGTTCTTTCGACGAGGTCATCTCTCCGGTGGCTGGCTTCCATACCCAACTACCGGTGTGGCTGAGCCTCTGCCCTTCTGCGAGAAGCGCCTCGCTGCGGCGCAATTGCTCTTCGGCCACCTTGCACTCAATCGCAACTCGCGCCAGATGTGTAGCCAATTCAATAAGGTTTAAATCACTCGGACTCGGGCTGCGAGGCTCGCGATAGTATAGGCAGACGGTTCCCAATACCTTTCCTCCCGAAGAGAGGATCGGATATGACCACGAGGCTCGCAGTCCGTAGCTCAATGCCGAAGCACGATGGTTCGCCACCGCCCAAAGCGGGTCGGTCGCAATGTCTGAGACGATGACTGGCGATCCCCGATACGCCGCTGTGCCGCAAGAACCGGCACAGGGTCCGATTGGCAGGCTGGCGATCTGCTGCGTCCAACCTTCTGGAAGACTAGGCCCCGCAAAAGATTCCAGATGAATGCCGTCCGGGCAAAGCAACAATACAGAAGCGAGCGTGCTGCCGCGCTGATCCTCAATCATCCGACACAAAGCATTGAGGGTTTCCTTGAGTGGAACGCCGGTCGCGATCATCTCATGCAGGCGCTTTTCACCCATGAGCAACGCCTCCGCTCTTTTTCGATCGGTGTTATCAATCACAGTGCCGATGTATTCAATGAGATCGCCGGATGGTCCGAGAACAGGATGACCAATGCAGTGAATGTCCCTGACGGAGCCATCTGGAAGCACAAGGCGGTAGTCTGTTTCAAACTCGAGTTTCTGAGGGACTATCTTTTGCATCAGTTCTATCCACTTGGGTTGGTCATCAGGATGAACCCGCTGGAACAATTCTTCGAATCGAGGCAGGCCATCCTGCGGATCGAAACCCTGAACGCGGTAGCATTCCTCCGACCAAAACCTGATACCTTCAGGACTCCATGCAAAACTTCCCGTCTGGCTGAGTTTCTGCGCTTCGGCCAGATAAGTTTCGTTACGCCGGATAGCTTCTTCTGCTAGTTTACGTTCCGTGAAATCCGTTATCGCGCCAACAATTTCTTCGTTGCCGGCCTCGTCTCTTACGCACTGTGAAAGATTATAGATATGCTTTATGGAGCCATCAGGCATCAGCAACCGATGTTCAAATTCAAAGTCATGTCCGCCCTGCGCCGCGCGCTCAAGAACGCTTTTGAGAAGTGCCACATCATCAGGATGAACTCGCTGTAGTATTAGCTCTGGCGTCGGTTGCGTCCCGGGTGGGTATCCGTAAATCCGAGCCGATTCCTCTGACCAATATATGCTCGCGGTTTTTACTTCCATTCCAACACTGCCGGTGTGACTTAGTCTTTGCGCATTAGTTAAGTGAGCTTTGGTCCGCCGAAGTTCTTGAATCAATTCTTCTTGCTCGGTGATGTCCATCAGAGTGCCGACAAACCGAGTAACAACTCCTTTTTCCCGGACGGGCATTCCAACGCAGCGGATTATCCGTTGCACGCCGTCTGGCCGGATAATGCGCTTTTTGAGATCGCATCCTTCACCGGCCGCAATCATACGTTGGATAGTTGACTCGACAACTGCGCGATCCTGTGGATGCACTCTTGTGAAATAGTCAGAAATGGTTGGGATTCCGTTTCGGGGGTCGAAGCCGAGAACTTCGTATAGCTCGCGCGACCAGTAGTCGCAGGTTAGGTCAGGTTTGAAAGACCAACTCCCCGCATGAGCGAGCCGCTGGCCTTCTGCCAAATAAAACTCGCTTTGCTTCAAGGCTTCTTCAGCGTGCTTGCGGTTAGTAATGTCCTGAACTGTTCCGAACGCCTGGTAGGGCCGGCCCGACTCATCTTTCTTTATATAGCCCTCAGCATGCACGATGCGAAGTTCGCCTGTGGGACGCAATAGGCGATATTCAAAATCGTAGTGAGGCCCCGCAACGAGCGCCTCTTTCTGCGTTCGAGAGACAAACTCCCTATCTTCAGGATGAATCATTTGCATAATCGCGTTCAAGTCCATTGGACGTTCCTGTGGCTGCAGTCCAAAGATGCGATAGGTTTCGTCTGACCAGGTAACGCGACCGGTCGCGATGTCTCGTTCCCAGTATCCGACATGCGTGATGCGTTGAGCTTCTTCCAGCTTGGCTTTGCTTTCCTGCAAGTCGCGTGAGATCAACTGCAGGGCTTCCTCGGCGCGCTTGCGCTCGGACAGATCGATTGCAAATGCAACAATTGAGTTTTTCTCGAACCTCGCGGCGCCAACCAACACCGGCACCCGGCCGCCATCTTTCCGGCAATACTCTTTCTCGAAGGCCTTACAAGCGCCGGAGGCATTTACCTGAACTACTCCCTGCTCACTGACTTCTTTCCATTCGGCTGGAGTCATATTTCTCCAATTCATACGTCCCGAAACCAATTCTTCCCGGGTATACCCCACCATTTTGAGAAAGGCGTCATTGGATTTGATGATCTGGCCTTCCGAGTCCGAGATTACGATTCCGATGATATTGGCATCGACTAATCGTCGGATCATTCCTTCACGTTCCTGGAGTTCACGATACAGATGACTATTGTCGAGCGAGATCGCCGCCGCAGAAGCGAGCACCCTCATGACGTTGATTTTGGCGGGGGCAAAGATGTTTGGGCCGATGTTGTTTTCCAAATACAGCAGAGCAATCAAAGTGCTCTGTTTCGCGAGCGGCAAACAAAGAACCGACCGCAGACGTTGCTTACGGATATACTCATCGGCGGAAAACGGATTCCGCGCCGAAGCATCGTCGAGAATCACGATTTCTTGCGTGCGAGCTACATAGCGAACAATAGATTCGGGAAGTTCAGTCACTGAGACGGGTGCCTCGTTCAACCGAACCGTCACGAAATTGCCGTGAGTCTTTGCTTCTGCTTGGATCCACAATTCGCTCCCGCGAGGAAGAATCAGCAGCGCCCGTTCCGCGCCAGCCTGCTCAATAGCTGTTCGCAAAATCACCTCGACAAGTTTTCCCAACTCGATTTCACCTGATACGGCTTGCGAGACTTTGAGAACAGTGGCGACATCCAGATTTTCGACAAAAGGGCCGATCTCTGGCACACCGTGCTGGTCGGGAGTATCAAGTCCCGGCGAGTGTTTCACATCGGCGTGAGTTTGCATCGATTAACAAGATTTCGTCTGGTGACAACTTTTCCCCCGTTGACGGTTGGCGAAAGAAATCGACCTTCGTTAGCCGATACGGCGGACCCAAACAACCCAAGAGATTCTACCACTACAGCAGCGGTTGCCAATCTCTCTTTGGAGAGATTGGCCTTTAGGCCGAAATTGGCTTTCCGCCAACTTTCTCACGCAAATCGTCGTGGTTATTGTTTGGACCGATGACTCACACCGTCGAAATCATGTTCGGTTTGATGATAACGGTCGCGACTTTGGCGGTCGCGGCGCGCAAGCTCGGCATCGCTAATCCGGCGGGATTTGGCCTGTCCGAGTTGCGGTTGACACGAACGAAGAGGTGAAACGTCACCAGCACAGAACTTTCGAAATCCAAAGCAGCAGGTTTGTCACTACTTCGTTTTGGTTGATTTCATTGAGCATCTCGTGCCGTCCGCCGGGATAAAAATGATTTGAAAGATTTGTGACACCCGCTTTGCGATAGCGTTCCAAAAGCAGCCGGACGCCTTTAAGCTGCTGACCAACCGGGTCTTCACTGCCTGAAAACAGGTAGATGGGCAGGTCAGACCGTATCCGACGCAAACAATCGGGATTGGCAAGTTGAGATGCTGCTGCCAAAAATGATTCCATCGAACCGGGTTGAAGTGGTGCGAAACACAAAGTGTCTTTTATGAAGGCATCCACAATGGCTGGATTACGGCTCAACCAATCGAACGGGGTGCGTGCAGAAGAAAATTGTTCGTTGAAAAATTTCTCCAGTGGCGTTTTTTTTGCAAGCCGCGCAAGTCCGTCGAGAGCACCCGACCCGGAGAGGATGAGTCCATCAATCAAATCGCTGTGATCGAGAACATATTGCTGCGCGGCGAACGATCCCAAGCCGTGGCCAAACAAGATGAAGGGCTGATCGGGATTTTCTTTGCGGGCAATATTACCCAAGCGAACCATGTCCTCCATCAGCAAGTTGAAACCGCCTGGCCCGAAGTCCCCAAAATCTTTTTGCGGGCGGGCAGTCCGGCCGTGTCCGCGGTGATCGTTGCCGTAAACAACTAAGCCAGCATGCACTAATTCTTCGATCAATTTGAGGTAACGGCCAATGTGCTCGCCCATGCCATGCGCAATCTGAATGACTCCGCGCGGAGGTTTGCGATTTTGCCAGCGCGTGCAGGCAATTTGCAGGCCGTCCAAGCTGGTGAATTGGAATTGATGAGGTATTCCAAGGCTCATGATCTTATTCAGGCGACGGATCTTTGTTTGATGGCCAAAAATGCTCGCGCAAAATGCGCTTGAGAACCTTCCCAGAGCCGCTCTTGGGTAATTCCATTTCCGAGAAATCTATGTGTCGCACTATCGTCGCAAAACATTTGATATGGCCAGGTCAATCACTTCATCGCCCCGGCCGTTCATGACTGCTTTGAGTGCCCACAGGTTAAAACCAATTGCTTGATCCAGCTTGATTGTTGGAGGCATGGAGAGTTCGGTCCGGTTCACCACCGCTTCAACAAGAGCTGGCCCCTCGTGATCAAAGGCAGCCTTCACAGCAGCCGTCAGTTCTGCAGGATCCTCCACCCGCATGGCGAATAGTCCGGCGGCCTTTGCCAGCGCCGCAAAATCGGGATTTACCAACTCTGTTCCGCTACCGAGGATTCCCGCGGCCTTCATTTCAAGCTCCACAAAGCCCAATGTTCGATTGCTAAACAGGATGATTTTTACCGGAAGTTTGTGCTGATGAAGGGATAGCAGGTCACCCAACAGCATGGACAACCCGCCGTCACCCGAAAAAGTAACAACTTGTCTCCCCCGAAATGTTGATTGGGCGCCAATGGCCTGGGGCATGGCATTGGCCATTGAACCATGATTGAAAGAGCCAAGCAGCCGACGACGGCCATTCATCGTCAAATACCGCGCGGCCCAAACCGTGGGCGTGCCCACGTCGCAAGCAAAAATAGTATCCTCGGCCGCTAGTTCATCTACAACTTTGGCTACGTATTGTGGATGCATCGGTTTGCGACCAGGGTGCCCGACCGCAAGGTCATCGAGACCTTTGCGAACCTCCTTGTAATCCTCTACGAATTTCTTCAGATGTGCATCGTCCTGCTTGTTTTTCAACAACGGCAGCACAGCGCTTAAGGTTGCCTTGACGTCTCCAATCAGACCCAAGTCCAGGCGGGTGCGTCGGCCCAAATGCTCTCCCCGATTATCCACCTGGATGACCTTGGCATGGTCTGGATAGAACTGCGTGTAAGGAAAATCCGTCCCCAGCATGAGCAACAGATCAGCCTGCTTGATGGCATGGTAACCGGACGAAAAGCCAATCAAACCGGTAAGCCCGACATCATATGGGTTGTCGAATTGAATGTGTTCGCGGCCCCGTAACGCCGAAACGATTGGCGCTTTCAAGGCTTCTGCGGCGGCTATCAGTTCAGCGTGCGCGCCAGCGCAACCAGCACCACCGAGAATTGTAACGTTCTTCGCCTCGTTGAGAAGATCGGCCAACAGGTTGATTTCATTTTCTGAAGGGCAAATAACGGGACGCGATGGCTTGACGATGGCGCTGGGTTTACGATGCGCTGCTTTTTGAAGCGCGATGTCACCCGGAATAGTGACCACCGCAACGCCTTTTTTTGCCAGAGCTGTTTGAATAGCAATCTCAAGGACTCGGGGAACCTGGGTGGTCTGTGAAATTAATTCACAATAATCGCTGCAATCCTGAAAGAGCCGGTCTGGATGCGTCTCTTGAAAATAGCTGCTACCAATTTCGCTGCTTGGGATGTGGGCCGCTAGCGCAAGCACAGGCACATGGCTCCTTTGACAATCATATAGGCCATTGATCAGGTGCATATTGCCGGGACCACAACTTCCGGCGCAGACTGCCAGTTCACCTGTTATATGCGCCTCGGCACCGGCTGCGAAGGCAGCAGTTTCCTCATGCCTTACGCCAACCCATTCGATATCCTTGCGCTTGCGAATTTCTTCCAGAACGCCATTGAGGGAATCCCCAACGACGCCGTAGATGCGCTTTACACCAGCGGCGACTAATGTTTCAACGATGATTTCTGCAACGAGTTTCTCTGACATAATTTTCTCCTTTTTAATCAATATTTAGGTTTTGAGAGATCCTTCACAGTGGGAATGTTTTTGTCTGCATGACTTTATCATTGCTTCTTCGCGGCGCTATTTTGACGGTGAGAGTTTTTCGAGAAAGCCCAGCTCCAACTCACCTTCATAAGTTTCGGCACCGACCTTCAATGCTTCCTTCACGCGCGCCTGCGACACCTCGCTGGCGACACTCAGATCGGACTCATGGGCTTCCACCAGAAGCCCCTCTGCCAAAGAACTAAATGCGCCAATATCCACGGCCGCCTTGACGTGAGCGATGGTATGCGCAGGAAATGAGGCGATACGGTGAGCCAATTTCTCGACAAAAGGCGTCAGTTCGTCCGCCGGCAACGCGCGATTGATATAGCCGTAACGTTCTGCCAGCTCCGCCGAAAAATCATTGCAGCCCAAGAGCACTTCCAAGGCGCGTCCCCGCCCGATGAGCCGTGGCAATCTTTGCGTAGAGCCGCCGCCCGGAACAAGCCCAACCGCCACCTCTGGTTGGCCGAAGACTGCTTTGCCAACGGCAGCAAAACACATGTCCACGGCCAGCGCGATCTCACTGCCTCCACCCCGGCACCGTCCTTCGATTTTGGCAATGGTTACTTTAGGCATGTTCCTGAACCGCTCGCCGATCATCTGCGTAAGTCGAAAGCTGCGTGTATGGGACACCGTTTTGGAAGCGTTTCCAACCCGGCCCAAACCGGAGTGGGCGATAAAGAAATCAGGAAGGGCGCTCTGCAAGACCACGACCCTGACGCTCTCGTCAGTCTCAAGTTCCCTGCCGAGTTTGTCGAATTCCTGCGACAGAACTTCATCGAGAAGATTTATCGGCGGGTGATCGATGGTGACGAATGCGACTCCAGAGTCAAACCGGAACCGTAAACATGTGTAATCAGAATAGCTCATATAATAAAATCCTCTCCTCGTATTGTCTCATTTTGGTGTCCGTTATCTCAGTCATCCTGCACGGGGTTGGTCAGGACGCCGAGGCCTTCGATCTCCACTTCGAAGGTATCCCCATGCTTCATGAATACGGGTGGCTTACGCGCCGCTCCGACGCCACCCGGCGTGCCAGTGATGATGACATCGCCTGGCTCCAAGGTCATCGCAATGCTGATCGCTTCGATCAACTCTGCAACGCCAAAGATGAGCTTGTCTGTTCGCGCATCCTGCAAGACACGGCCATTCAGACGCCCCTGGATGCGCAACCCGCGAGCTCCCGGCGGTATTGAGTCCGGTGTCACCAACCACGGGCCAAACGATCCTGTGCCATCAAAATTTTTGCCCATAGTCCATTGCGGTGTGCGAAGCTGAAAATCACGCACTGTCGCATCGTTGAACATGGAGTAGCCCGCCACGTGATCCAGCGCCGTTTCGCGGGGTATGCGACGTCCTGGTTTGCCAAGCACCACCGCCAATTCAGCTTCGTAGTCGAGCAAGGTTGATTCGCGGGGGCGGCGGATTGGTTCTTGATGAGCGATCAAACTCGTTGCGAGGCGAGCAAAAATTTCCGGATAGGCCGGCTTCTTTAGCCCGCTTTCCTCCAAGTGATCATCATAATTTAGGCCGACACACAGAATCTTTTTGGGCGCGGGCACCGGCGGCAGTATTCGGACAGAATTTAGGTTGATCGCCGGGAATTGACCAAGGCTTTTGCCGATTTGTAAAAGCTCTTTGCCTTGCGCGATCAGTTCAGGCAGTGTGCCTGGAAATCCGCCATCGCGTTGCGTAAGCCCATGCCAGCCCGAGCCGTCATCTGCTGCAATCCCAAAAGTTCCACCTGTTTTGAAATGAACGATGTGCATGAGGGTAATCCTTTTAAGTCACCTCCGGGCGACTCAGTTGTTCAAGCAGGTAAATAAACGACTCATATGGCCGCCCGGTCGCGTGCCGAAGCCCCATCTCACAAGTTCGGTTCGCCGAAAGGTAGGCGTCACAGGGTTTAGCATCGAGTGCTGCCCGAATCTCCCGCGTTGCGGAAACAACCAGTTCGGGATGCAACAGCCCTCGGTCGCCAGCAGTGCCGCAACAGGTTGTGCCGACCGGGACCTCGACTTCGTCAGCCAAGGAGTCCGCAATTTGTTTGAGCGCGCCAGCCAGCCCAAGTTGCGTTGTCGAGCACGTCGGATGCACAGCGACCCGCCGCAGCCTATGCGAGATTGCCAAGTTCGGCAGCAGATTTCGACACCATGCTATCGAGTCTATGATTTTAAGGCTTTCGTATCGTTCCTTGCGTTCTCCTTCAATCTGCGTCACGACATCCTCTTTAAGACCAAGAGTGCATGAGGCGGCATCAACGACAATGGGAAGAACTCCTCCATCGCTCCAGCGCCACATCGCATCAGCGACGGCTTGCGCCATATACTTATGCCCCTTGTGAAAGCCTTTTGATCTCCACGGCGTAGAACAGCACAGGCCAGCGACATCCGGCGGAATCCACAGCGGCTTGCCGGCGCGTTTGGACAGAGCAACCAGGGCTTCCGAAAGCGAGGGACCGGCTGAGCCGCCGGGATCGCGACCGAACATACGGTTGATACAAGCGGTGAAATAGACTGCCGCGGCTCCTTCCCTTGCTGTCTTGGGCAGTCGGGAGGCCGCGCGCGGCATGGGACCCGGCACCGCTGGCACGAGGTCTGGGCTGACAATACTGCGCGCAACAGAAGTAAGAGCGGTGAGCGACTTTACTCCAAACACGGAGGAAAACGCATACGCTCCCCGCAGGCTCACACGTGCCAAAGGTTCGACCACCTTCCAGTGCTTTGCCAGATTCAGCGCTATGGCCTCCGCAGTGGGGCTGTTCTCGAGTGCCCTAAACTGTTTGATTAAAGTCCCGGTATTGATTCCAATCGGACAAGGAAGGGAGCACATGCCGTCACCCGCGCAGGTCTCAATCCCGTCGTATTGATATTCCTTCTGAAGCTGTGAAAGCATGGCCGAGCCGTCTTCTTGTCGCGCCATCTCGCGCCGCAGAGCAATCCGTTGACGCGGCGTCATGGTGACATTGCGGCTTGGGCAGACAGGTTCACAAAATCCGCACTCGATGCATTGCGAGGAACCTGTAACCCCCTCGATTTGTGGGAAAGATTTCAGATTTTCTAAATGAATTTTGGAGTTGCGCGTCAGAATCACGTCCGGCGCAAGAATCCCATGAGGATCGGCGAGCCGTTTTATACGCCACATCATTTCGGTGGCTTTCTCACCCCATTCTGACGCGACGAAAGGTGCCATGTTCAGGCCGGTTCCGTGCTCGGCCTTCAGAGATCCATCATGTTTCTTGATAACAAGATCCACGAGTTCAGTCATAAAGGCTGAATACCGGGACAGTCCGTCGGGGGTGCTGAAATTCGCGACAAGAAGGAAATGGAGATTCCCGTGAGCTGCATGCCCTGCGACACCAGGAGTGAACCCGTGTTTGGTAAGCAGTTCCTGCACGTCGCGCGCGCCCTGTGCCAAACGCTCCGGCGGAAAACAGACATCCTCTGTTATGAGAGTCGAACCCTCCGGGCGACTCTTGCCAACCAAACCTAGAAGTCCCTCTCGCACGTGCCACGCAAGTTCGATAGCCTCTGCCACGCTCGTGAAGTCAACCGGTTTAATCAGCCTGGAGTTGCTTACAAGCTCAATTATTTGGCGTTGTTTCGCTTCTAGGGAAACCGAGTCCGCAGCCCCGATCTCGACGAGCAAAGCTGCTGCTTTGGGATCGAGAGTTTTCCAGTAGGGTGGCGTTTCAGCAAAGGCATGACCAGCCACAGTGAGGGCCGGAGCAATCATCAACTCAACGGCGGAGGCGCTGAGTCCGACGAGACCAGGAACAAGGGCGATCGCTTCGTCTATCGAAGGAACCGGGATCCATGCCACGCTTGTCACGCTGGGCACTGGAATCGTCTCAATCACCGCTTCGGCTATGAACGCGAGCGTGCCTTCTGAGCCGACGAGGAGGCGTCGAAAAATCTCAAGTGGCGTTTCACCATCGAGAAGCGCACAGAGCCGTAACCCGTGCGTATTCCTGATTGAGTATTTGCGACGTGTGCGATCCACCAGCGCAGAATCTGCCAACAACTCTCGTCGAAGTTCGAGCAGGCCTTTTGCGAGCTCCGGTTCCGCTCGTGCAAACTCCTTTTCAGCATCTGGACTTGATGTGTTAATTAGGGCACCGGATGTCGTGACGAACGTGAGTTCGGAAACTGTATGGTAGGCATCGTTCTGGACAGTGCATCGCATACCACCGGCGTTGTTAGCAATCACACCGCCGATCGTGCAAGACGCAGAACTAGCGGGGTCCGGCCCCACCCGACGACCATGCCGATTCAGCAGGGAGTTGACGTGCCCGAGGATCATTCCCGGGCGCACCCGCACGCGTCGTCCGTCATTCTCCACTTTGCCGCCATACCAATGACGGCGGACATCAATCAGAATGTCATCAGATAGTGATTGGCCATTGAGACTCGTGCCCGCCGACCTGAACGTCGCGTGCCGACCGGTCTCACGGCAATAGCGAAACAGTTTGAGGATGTCATCGGTCGTTCGAGGCTGCACCACAACTTGAGGAATGAGCCGATACGGGCTCGCATCCGAGGCAAACCGCACCAGATCAATTGCCCTGTGGAGGACGTTCTCTTTTCCCACGAGGGCGATGAGATCGGCCTTCAGCTTACCGGGTGTCCCGTCAACCAGAGAGGCGGAGACTGCATCGTTACTTGGCGGCCCTTCGAACCGTCCGATACGCGCAGGATTCGCGGAAAATAGCTTTTTAATCATAGCTGTGCCATCATCTGTCACATAGGGTTCACGGAAAAAATGCGGCCGCCGCTGGCGTCCAAGACAAACAAGAGGTTCGAAGCGGGGTGTGAGTCGAATGCGCCGCGTTTCGATTTTGGAGCTTTGGAGCTTTTGACATATTCTTTTTTAGCCAAGTTACATATGGAATTTTCAAACCGACTCAACTTTAGCAACTAGAATTTAGGCTCGCTATTTAGCCTTGGAACGATTTCAGATTACCTAAATAGAAGGAGCGCACATTCATTCTTTCGAGAGAGTCAAAAGAGGAGAATAATGGGCTAAAAGCACACAGCCACCAATTCTGATGTGGCTTGTTTGAGCGCCAACGGCGGCAGCAAAGACAGCCGTTTGGCTTGCGACGACGCCAGCCATATGATGCTCCTCAATCACTGCTGAAGCCCTTGCCCGGTCATCAACGGCTTTTGATAGCGGACGGACAGTCAGGGATGAAAAATGATCACCCGGCTATCCATACCATTGCGCTGGCCTCGGCAAAGATCTGGGCCGTAGCCGCGCCGATTCCGGAAGCGGCACCGGTAATTAATGCGGTCTTATCCTTGAGGCTAAACACGATAAACTCTTTCAGCGTTGGTTTGAAATAATTTGGTGCGCTCAATCTCGGTCGCAAATTCAAACAAGGCCCGAACAGTTTCCACCCATTGACCATAGTTTGTGGCGAGCGTGGCCATCGGCCAGTCACTACCGAATAAGAGCCGGTCAAAGCCAAAGCATTCCAACGCATGATCGAAATAAAATTTCAAATCATCTTTTTTCCAATTAATCCAATCGGCTTCGGTAGTGAGGCCTGAAATTTTGCAAAAAGCGTTTGGTAATGTCCCCAGAATTTTCAGATCCAGCGCCCACGGCAATCGCCTGTTTTCGCGAACGGAAGGTTTGCCGAAATGATCAAGGACAAAAGTCACATGGGGGACCTCTCGGACCAGCGCGATGACGCTTGCCAGTTGCTCATGCCGGATGCAAAGATCAAAGGTAAAATTAAATTCAGCAAGCAAGCTTACACCGTCGATAAATTTTGAATTTAAACAAAATGCAGTTTCTCGCTCTCCCTGTAAATTGCGCCGAACTCCTTTGACGAGCGGATTGTTTGCCAGTTTTTGCAAATCCGACCGGACAAGATCTCCGTTTTCCATCGGAGCACGCGCTACAATACCCCTCAAACGCGGTTCCTCCTTTGCAAGGCTTGAGACCCATTCCGCCTCAGCTAAACTTTGCGCCGGCGCACAATCGCATTCAACAAAAACAATTTTCTCTAAATTCACATCCTCGCTGGCCATGGCCAAATCCAAGGGGCGGAACGGCCGATCCAATGCTGGCAAGCCGCTATTCCAAGCATAGTGAAAACGAGATGGATCCCAGAAGTGACAATGCGAATCTACTATGGGGATAGCTCGTATAACACCCACGTCTGGAACTGATAGCTTCAAGTCATTGAGTTTCATTGAGTAAAGTCCTCGACTTTCAACTTCAAATCGGGAGTTCCTTTAGAGACTGAATGCCTCCGCTAGAAGACGATAGCTTTCGATTTTGTCAGAAAGCTTATGGGTGATCATCGTGAGCATGACTTCATCGGCATCATAGTTTTTAGCACGCTCCAGGATTTGTTTCTTTGCCTCACGCGGAAGACCAACGACTTCCCGATTGGCAATACGCTCTAAGTGAGCCTGTTCGTTAGCGCCAAAACGAACGCTCTTAATCGCGTCTGGTGCAGGAACGGAAGTAGGGTATCTTCCCGAGTCACGCATTAAGCGAAGGAAGTCCGATGTTTTTTTATGCTCCTGAAGTTTTTCGGGAGTTGCCGCAACAACAGCATTGACGGCGATTATCACCTTTGGCTCTGGAAACTCCTTGGAAGGCCTGAAGTTCTGCTTATATTGTCGGACCGCTTCGGCACTCGCGTCTGGATTAATGAAGAGCGCAACCGCAAGGCCCATCCCCTTTTCAGCCGCAAGATTTCCACTCGCAGCGTTACTGCCGGCGGAAAGCAGCCAAATGGGTGGAGCGCTCGCGACCGAGGGCATGGCAAAAGCACGCTTGCATGTGTCGTGAAAAAAGCCCGCCAACTGATCGGCCTGATCGCCAAAGTCTCCCCAGGCATCTGGCGTGGGCATCAGCAATAAAGAAACCACGCGCAAAGCGCGTGGTTTTGAATCTGCCCCCTATAAGGGGGCAAAGCCCAGCCCCCACAGGGGGCTGGGCCACGCGCGTCATCCCCGGTTTTGTCGTTATCGGCTAAACCGAAACTCTTCCTGTCTCTGTTCCTGCTGTTCTTGATATTTTACATACTTCCATATCTTTTCTTCATCCAACCCCACCGTGCCCACACAGTAACCCTCCACCCAGAAGTGGTTGCCCCAATACGGTCGCCGCCGCAGGTCGCGGAACGCCCCAAACAGTCGGATTGCGCTTTTGCCCTTCAACCGCCCCATGTAATCCGAGATCCGCACCTTCGGCGGAATCATCACCACCAAATGCACGTGATCGGCCTGCACATTCAACTCCACCACCTCACACTCCATTTGCCGACTCTGCTCCCGGATACACAACTCCGCCTCCTCTTTTATCTTCCCTGCCAACACCCGATACCTATACTTCGGACACCAAACAATGTGATATTCGCAATACCAGATCGTATGCGATTGCTTTCGGAATCTGCTCATGTGTTCTTCCTTTCTCGTTCGTTGTGGGGACAACGCGAGAACCGAATTACCATGAGCAGTTCCTTTGGCCTAGCCTTTGCCTCTAACCATGTCCACAGGACATGGTTTCTGAATCATCAATGAACGTGAGTAGCCATCGCCACCACTAGCGCGGCCGATTCCACAGTCCACGCGCCCCGGATAAAGAGCTTCGAGCATGCGAAAGTTCTCGGCAATGTGATAGGCGCTATGATTGGGAAGCATGACACCACCGGAGCCCAGACGAATACGGGTGGTTTCAGCGCCAACAGCTGCTAACAAAATTTCGGGAGTTGATCCCTGAAGGATGTTCAGATTGTGGTGTTCGGAAAGCCAGATGCGGCTGTAACCCAAGTGATCAACCTCTTTAGATAAAGAGACCGTATTGGAAATGGCCTCTGCGGCAGAGCTGCCTTCTGAAAGAGATGATTGTTCCAGGACTGAAAGTTTCATAAAATCCCTATTTTATGAGGCATTCAAGCTGCTTTTAAGAACGTTGTCAATTCGCTCATGGATTTTGGTAGTGTCTTAATTCGGAAACCTTGCGGTCTTGTAGACGGCTTGCATGGCTAACGATCACGGAGATGGCGACGAGGTTCGGATAATATCTTGCCGCGCGGCCAATTGAATGAACATAAATCATACGCTGATCAAACTTCTCTCCGTCCACACCGGCGCATGATGCTTTCGCCTTTTAGTCTGCCTTCGCGGGTGCGGTTGACATGCCGATGACGCCACTTGTGCGCAAGCGGTCGATTTCTTTCGTGTCGAAATGCAGTTCTTCGAGAATCTCTTCGTTATGTTCTCCGATTTTTGGTGCTCGCTTCGCCGGAACTTTGCTCACGTCGCGCACCTGGATCGGACTGCTGATGGTTGACGTCAGTTTATCGCCGGCTCCTTCCAGGGGAACGACGATGTCGTTTGCCCGGAGTTGTGGGTCGTTAATGACTTCATTGGGATCGCGCACGGGACCGAAGGTGACGTGAACACCGCTGAAGATCTCAGTCCAGTGTGCCATCGTCTGTGAGGCAAAGATTCCATCGAGGATTGCCGTCAACTGCGGCCGGTTTTCGGCCAGCCTGGCGGGGTCCGAAAATCTCGGATCGGTGAGAAGATTCTCCTGGCCCATCGCTTTCAGCACGGCGGGTATCTTGTCTGTTGTAACGACCAGAAGGAACCATGTGCCATCCGAAGAGCGATACACATTCAGCGCAGCATTTGCAGGATGAGCGCGATCGTGCAACCCATAGAAACTCGCGCCGATGAGAGCAGCCTGGATAAATACACTCGCCGACCAAACACCCGACGCGAGCAACGAGGTTGTGACATAAGACCCTTTGCCGGTTCTTTCGCGACGATACAGTGCCGTCGCAATTGCCGAATACAACGCCACCGCAGTTGCGTTATCACCGCTACCTGCGACTGGCCAGGTGGGCGACGCTCCGGCATCGCGTGTCATCGAGAGCAATCCACTTCGCGCCCAGAAGGCCGTGAGGTCAAATCCTGGAAGATCGGCGTCGGGACCTTTTTCGCCATAGCCGGTGATGTCGGCGTAAACCAGGCGGGGATTCCACTGGACCACATCCTCATAAGTTAATTTAAGTTTTTTGCGCGCCGGCTGCGGCGTGTTGACGATGAACACGTCCGCCCATTTGACCAATCGTTCGAGAATTTTCCCAGCTTCCGGGGATTTAAGATCGAGCGCGAGGCCACGTTTGTTGCGGTTGGCCAATTCGAACGGATAGGGCACATCCGAAGCCGGCTGCGGCGGGATCTTCTGTCCCCTACGCCAAAGTTCGCCTTTGGGCGGCTCCACTTTGATGACGTCAGCGCCAAAATCCGACAAGATGACGGCGGCGCTCGGACCCGCGATGAAGCTGGCGAAGTCAACAACCTTCAATCCTGAAAAAATGTTTTCGTTAGTCATATTCTTCCTCTCATTTGATTGCTCAATTGGGAAAAATCAGCGCCCTTGAAACTTTGCCATGCGCTTTTCGAGAAACGCGGATGTGCCTTCCTTTTTGTCCTCCGTCCCAGAGCACAGGCCGAAGAATGAAGCTTCCAATGACAGACCTTCGGCTTGGCTGGTTTCCAATCCTTTGTTCACTGCTTGAAGCGAATACTTCACGGCGAGCGGCGCGTTGGAAAAGATCTGCTTTAGAATGACCTCGGCGCGCGGGATCACGTTGGGGTTGGGAACGACTTCGTTGACCAAACCGATGCGATAAGCCTCCTGCGCTGTAATCATTTCTCCGGTAAGAATGAGTTGCAGCGCGCGGCCTTTCCCGACCAGACGCGGAAGCCGTTGTGTTCCTCCAGCACCGGGCAGCACTCCCAATTTCACTTCGGGCTGGCCGAATTTAGCGGACTCAACGGCAATCCGAATTGTGCAGGCCATAGCGGTTTCACAACCGCCACCCAACGCAAAGCCGTTAATCGCCGCAATCACCGGCTTACCGAGGTTCTCAATGAGATTGAGAACTGCGTGCCCAAAGCTGCTGGATTCCTCGCCTTTGATGGCGGTAAGTTGAGCCAGCTCGTTGATGTCGGCACCGGCGATAAATGCCTTGTCGCCCGCTCCAGTCAGGATGACGCCGCGCACCTCGTCATCGTCCCTCGCGGCCTCGAACGCCGTCCGCAAATTCTCCCACGTTTTCGTATTCAACGCGTTGAGCACCTTTGGGCGATTGAGGGTCACATACGCGATGGAACCTTTCTTCTCATACAACACATTTTCGAGCGTTATGGCCGCTGGCGATTCCGTTGCAGTTGTTGAACTCATACAATTTGCTCTTTCTCAAATAAATTTGTTTTGGTTGCGTTTGGTCTGTGAACTAAACGACCACATCACACGAAGGCGCTGAACCCCGTGACCGCCTTGCCGATAATCAGGTTCTGCATCTGATAAGTGCCCTCGTAGGAATAGAGTGCTTCAGAATCCGCAAAGAAACGTCCCACATTGTATTCTGCGGCGATGCCGTTGCCGCCCAAAAGCTCTCGTGCCCACGCGACCGTCTCGCGGCACTTGGCAGTGGTGAAGGCCTTGGCGAGCGCGGCATGCGCATCGGTCATCTTGCCCTCCGCTTGCAGTTGGGACATCCGCATCAAGAGACATTGCGAAGCGGTGATGTTGGCGATCATCTTTGCCAAGAGGTCTTGCACCATCTGGAATGAGCCAATTGGTTTGCCGAACTGCACGCGTTCCTGACAATACTTGAGCGCATTTTCGTAAGCGCCCATGGCACATCCCGTCGCCTCCCACGCGACCATGAATCGCGTCATTTTCAACACCTTCGCAGTGTCGCGGAAGGAGCTGTCACCCTGAAGACGGTTTTCTTCTGGCACTTGGCAATTTTCCATTGTAATCAAACCATTCTGCACGACCTTGAGGGCGATCTTGTTCTGGATTTTTTCGACCTTGAAGCCGGGCGTGGTCTTGTTCTCGACGATGAACGCCTTGACCTGGTTGTCGGCGAGATCGCGCGCCCAGATGATCGAGATGTCGCACCACGGAGAATTGCCAATCCATTTCTTCTGACCGTTCAAAACCCAAGTGTCTCCGTCACGCTTGACTGTTGTCGTAAGGCCACCAGAAGCTCCCGAACCAACGAGAGGTTCGGTCAAACCGAAGCAGCCAATTTTTTCCCAGCGGGCCATCGGCGGGAGCCATTTTTGCTTTTGTTCCTCTGAACCGCCCAAATAGATGGACCCCATGGCCAGACCGTTATGCACGCCGAAGAATGTGGCGATGGAGCAGTCGAAGCGCGCCATCTCCATGGCGATCAAGCCAAATAGCTGCGCGCTTCCACCTCGGCAGCCATAGCCGTTCATGGCAACGCCGCCGATATTCAACTCCTTGATAGCCGGCAGGAGTTCAAACGGAAATGAATCTTCGACCCAGTATTTGGTGATGATCGGCGCAACCTTTGTTTCCATGAACGCGCGCACTTGCTTCACTATCGCCAGCTCATCGGCGGGCAAAGTCTCGACGAGTTCGTAAAAGTCAGCGTTGGGCGCAGGCAGCGGCTTTGGTTGCTTTATGCCTTTTGCTGTGATCGAAGCGGCGGATGGTTTCGCTGCGGTTGCTGTTTCTGTGGCTGGCATTTTAGTTCTCCTTTATTTTGATTTACATTTATTTAACTGATTAAGATTTTCCCTTTTTACCAGCCTCCGCGCGCAGCTTGAGAAGCCCGATTATGACGCGGTTTTCATCTTGAGCGAGCTGTTCAACGGAGCGTCCAGCCGCTTCGCGCATGACTCCATCAATCACTTTTTGTTTTAGGTCCGGCGTGATGTTTGGAGTCCCAAGGGCTTTCATCATGCCTTGCAGCGGATCCATCAGGTGCTCCATGAAATGTTTGATTCCGCCCGCACCGCCGCCCAAGTGCCATTGCAGGCTTTGACCCATTACTCCCCAGCGAGGTCCAGGCCCGTAGCAAACAGCCGCATCAGCGTCTTCGACACTCAATACGTCTTGCTCAATGAGGTAAAGAATCTCACGGTAGAGCGCCGCTTGCAGCCGGTTGGCGACGTGCCCGGGAAGCTCCTTTTTCACATGAATAGACTTTTTACCAATCGAAGTATAAAAAGCCATCGCTTGCTGGATGGCATCGGGCGATGTCTTGCTGCCGCCGACTACTTCGACTAGCGGAACGATATGCGGAGGATTAAAAGGATGCCCAATGACGACACGTTCAGGGTGTTTGCATTTCGATTGGATGACACTCGGTGTTATTCCCGACGAACTTGAAGCGAGCAGTGAATCTAGCGGAACAATCTCGTCCATCTCGGCATACAGCTTCATCTTGAAATCCGGGCGCTCCGGGCCATTTTCCTGGACAAGGTCTGCCTGCGAAAGTGCTTTCTTCATGTCGCTCGTGAAGCTCAATCGGTCGCGCGACGCACCTTGGGAAAGACCGATGTCTGTCAGGTCCGACCAATATTCATCAACATACTTACGCAGGTTAGCTTCTGCGTTCGGGGCGGGATCGGTCGCGACAACCTCGAAGCCTTTGGCAAGATACTGAGCCGCCCAGCTCGCGCCGATAACGCCGGTGCCGACGATGGCGATCCTTTTAATTGGTTTGTTGTATGACATAATCAATACTCTTTGTGTTTAGTGGGTGCTCGTTTTGCGCTTTAGGGTTTCAAGACGGCATCACCATTTCCCTCAATTTCCGGTTGCGGTCGTAGGGCGGGTAGCGCAAGCTGGCAACTTCAATGCGAGTGCTGTGTGATAGAACCCCCCGTATGTTTGAGTATGCGCGAAATCCCCACTCGCCGTGATATTTTCCCATTCCCGAATTTCCGACACCGCCAAAAGGCAAGTCATGAATAATGGGCTGTAGGGTGCAGTCGTTAACCGCAGCATCCCCCGAGGTGGTCAAGTTCAGGATTTGTTCGGTTACTTTTTTATCTTCGGAGAATAAATAAAGCCCAAGAGGACTCGGCCGCGCGTTGACGAAGTCAATTACTTCCTTAAGGCTACTTACTTCCATGATTGGCAAGATCGGACCAAAAATCTCTTCACGCATCGCCGGTGAGTCCACCGGCACGTTCACCAACACAGTCGGGGCGATGAAACGATGCGCCCGATCATGCTCGCCGCCGAGATAGATTGTTCCACTTCCGAGAAGCCGCACTAGCCGATCAAAATGGCCATCGCTGACTATCCGTCCGTAATCAGGGCTATTTTGCGGGTTTTCTCCATAGAATTCATGCACGGTTTCCTTTAGATGCTTGAGAAATTCCACGGCGACATCCTTAAATACGAGGATATAATCTGGTGCTGTGCAGGTTTGACCGGAATTAAACCAACGTCCGAAAGCGATGCGACGGGCAGCAACCCGCAGATTAGCCGAAGAATGAACGATGGTTGGATTTTTTCCACCAAGTTCAAGCACGACCGGCGTCAGATTTTTTGCTGCCGCTGCCATGACAATCTTGGCGACCGTTGGCCCGCCGGTAAAAAAGATGTGATCCCACTGCTGTTCGAGCAGTGCGGTGGTTTCGGGGACCGCGCCGAGAACGACAGAAAACGCCTCGCCATCCAGATATTGCGGAAGAAAACGCGCGATGGCCGCAGCAGTCGCGGCAGACACTTCCGAGGGTTTAATTACAGCAGCGTTACCAGCGGCGATGGCCGCGACCAAGGGCGACAGTGTCAGCATTAGTGGATAATTCCATGTCCCGATGATCAGTCCGACTCCAAGCGGATCAAACCGCACTTGTGTATGCGATGGTGCCAATACGAGGGGTGTGCTCACCGGGACAGGCTTCATCCAGTCCCGCAAATGAGCAAGGACGTGGTCGATTTCGCTGGTCATATACTTCACGTCCACCCAGTCGGCTTCGACACGATTTCTGCGAAGGTCGGACCACAACGCCGCGTAGAAATCCTCCGCGTGATCTTTCATCATCGAGTGCAAAGCGCGCAGTTGGCTTTCTCGCCACTCCACGGAACGAGTTGCGCCCGATTGAAAGTAGGCGCGGTGACGGGCAACGAGTTTGCCGAAATCGGCGTTGTTCCTGCTTGACGGTCGTTCAATCCCGCCTTGAATGGGTTTTTCCTTGGGTGGTGCTTTTGAAATTGTGTCTGACATAACTTTCTCCATTGGTTGATATATTTATTGTAACGTCTATCCGTATAATTCCTTGATGCGGGTGTGCGCAAAGGCGAGCCCTTTGGGCATATCCATTCGCTCGCCGATGATTTCGATGTATGCGCCCGATTTGCTGGCGCGTGCCGCATTCATCGCGGCGTCGAGTTCGCCGAGCGTCTCGACGCGCGCGGTGAACCAATCCGTGCATCCCAACGCGTGCGGCAACTCTGCGTAACGCCATTTTGCGAGGTCGTTGTAAGACCAATCCGGGTTTAATTCCAAAGCCCTCTCCACCATGTAGCCGTCGTTATTGAGAACGAAAATGATAGGGTTTGCGTGGAAGCGGCCCATATTTCCGATCTCATTGGCAGTTAACTGGTGAGAGCCTTCGCCGGTAATGAGGATCGTTCTCCGGTTACGGTCAGCGAGTGCAACTCCAAAGGTGGCTCCGGTGGCCCACCCAATTGATCCCCATAACATTTGAATATGCACCTGCACATCATCAGCCAGTGCCATTGGCGAAATCCCGAAGCTCGAACTCCCGCTTTCCAGCACAATGTTGTCGCCAGGTCGGATAAACGCCGCATAGCGGGAATAGAGAGCATCCATCGTGATCTTGTCCGACGGTTTTCCATTTGCGGATGAGGGATTCTCCGGAGTTCGTTTGTATGGAGGGGCAGGCGATTTTAGCTTTGCGAGCCCCTGCCAGCATGTCAATAAGGCGCACATTCACGAAAACCTGCTCTCCTACACGAACATCATTGATCCCTATCGTGACGAACCGCGCAGGGTCAAGTCGCCCGGAAAAGCCCATTGTGGTTTCGTCATTCAAATTAACGCCACCAAGATCAAGCACCAATTCGGCATTCTCAGCAATCTGCTTTGTCTTCTGCGGCGACAATGCTCCCGCATAGACTCCGGCAAATTGCGGATGACTTTCATCAAGGATGCACTTTTCCATCGTCGTGGTGACAAATGGACAACCAAGCGCCTCGATTGCCTGTTGGCATTCCTTCTGCAAGCGAAGACGCGACAATGTGAATGCCGGAAAGGCGACAACGGATTTTGCATTCGCGAGCCGCCCGGCCACGGCAGTGATGGCTCTTTCCAGCGAGGCCGCGTTCGATTTGGGCGTTACAGGCGGAACCTCGTTGGGAGTAACCAATGCCAGCGCTAAATCGAATGGAACCACGATGTATGCGGGCTGATTATTACGACGCGCCTCGGCTATGATTCGCTCCATCTCTATTATGCAGTTATCAGGATGGATCTCGGCGTGACAGCAGGCCGCTTGAGCGGAAATGTTAATAAAATTCCCAAAACTCCCGTCCCCTAACGTGTGATGCACGATCTTGCGCAAACGCTGATTCTGATAAGGGGGAGCGCCGACTATATGATAGACCAGTGAGTGTTCGGCCTTCGCGCCCATTACTCCGTTGACTGCTGACAGCTCTCCCACGGCATAGGTCGTTGAAAGCATTGCCACACCCCGGACACGGGCGTAGCCATCGGCGGCGTAGGACGCATTCAATTCATTTGAGCAGCCGATCCATTTAATCTTTTGATTGCGATCGACTGCGTCATTAACCGGAAAAGCGTAGTCACCCGGGACACCGAAACAATGCTCGATGCCCTCATCAGCAAGTCGCTGAACTATGTAGTCAATAACCGTGATCGCTTTCATATTGGATTCTTCGATGGGTCAACGCGTATCGTGAATTGGCGTGATTCGCGTGTCGTTATCCGGGAATCTCCTCATAGGCAATGCCGGTTAGATTTCCCTGCACGAAAAGGAGTAGCTTCTTGTCAGAGCCGTCCAGCCTGGCGGAATAGACCGAGCCCGCTAGGTCGGTCAGGAACATTCGTTGTCCCTTGAGGTCAAGCGCAATGCCAATGCCCTCCATTAAATGTTTGACCAGAACTTCAGAGTCAGGACGAGGCTTAAGATCAGAATCCATTGGTGCGCGGTTCGCACTGTTGCCGCGGGGCGGGTCGCCGCGATCCGTCCAATACATCACGCGGTTGTTGAGATCGAGCTCCAGATCAATCGGTTCCGGCAAGCCGTCGAACAAAACTTCGATGTCCGAGCGGTTGGACGCAGTTTGGCCTTTTGGCATTTCGATGTTCGCGCGAAAGATGCGACCTTGATTTCCCTTCTCTGGGCCCTTTTGTGTCCAATAAAAATGTCCGCGCCCGACATCTACGGTAATTCCAACACACCATTTCTTGATGTCTTTGCCGGGGCGTGCGTCCCCCGCGCTCGTGTCCACGATCGTTTCGATGTTCGAGCCATCAAGATTCGCGCGCATCACGCGCATCCCTTCACGGTCACTCCAATAAAGCTTCCCGTTCTTTTTATCGAGATGAAGTTGCTTGGGCGTGAATGTCCTGCCTTCGGGAACAATCACTTTGCGATTCTTCCCATCGAGGTCGGCGCGTTCTATTGAACCATCATCCAAATATGGAATCCCCATGTTGGTCCAATAGATGTGTCCGGCTCCAACATCCAAGGCGACCCCGTCTGGAAGCCGACAATTCGTGACAATATTTTTTTGATTCGAGCCGTCGGGATTCACGGTAAAAATGCGACCGCCGCTGGCGTCCAGGACAAATAGGCGGCCGATAGTAGCTGGCGCGGCAGAAGCCACGCGGTTTGATTTTTCAATTTTTGGCATATTGTCTATTTCAGCTATTCAGTTAAACGTCAGAGGACATTTCCGAACCGACCAACTTTAGCAGCGAGAAATTGGCGTTACCATTTGGCCTTAGGCAGAATTCAAATTACCGCAACCGGGCGACTGCTTCTTCCCACTTTCGAGAGAGCCACATTTGGACAGTGACCTTCATTTTATTGCAGGCGCAGCTTCGGGAGTCGGGTGTGTTTTTGGTTTTTGGCTCATCTGCTCCGGACTGCGGTGATTCACTATAAGCCGCGAACCGCGTTGCCCAGTCAGATACGTATGCAGTATTTGCATTCATCACAGTTGAAACCCTAACCGGAGCGCGAAACCGGCTCAATTTGGCTTTGGACTGAATTCGGAGTGTCGCAAGAGAGCGACGTCCTTTTATTTCCTTCGAGGTAGGCACCAAGCACCAAGCTTCTCGTTCAAGAAGAAAAGCGGTCGTGTTAAATGTTAAATGGCACTATCCGAAAGCATTGGTCAAATACACTCCAACCTTCATTTTCAGTTCGAGACGTTCGGTTTGCGGTCGGCGAGCGGGGAAAGTGGAGTGAAGGCGGAGAGGGGCGTTTCGCGAATTGCAGCCGAAGCGTAACGCCCGCCGCCGAGCCGCAGACGGAAGCCCACCGGCTCAAGCGGCAGGCGAATCGCGGAACGGTATGAGTGAAGCGCACGCCGGAGCGACGACGCCAAACTCAAGACGGAAGCCAACGCGCCTGCGTTTCCCTTTTCCTCGTCCGCGACGAGCGGGCGTGAAGCCGCAGCGCAACTTGCGCTGGTCGCGGCGGATGACATCTGCATTTTTCACCGCCATTTTCATTTTGTGCAATCATTGCACAAACCCCGCCGTTTTTTTCTGTCAGACTGGCCGGATGAAAGCGTCATCGTCATTTTCGATTGCGCCCAGGATGGCGCAATTTGCTCGAACAAATGTGCCATCATCCGGTCTGACACATTGGGCTTCTCTGCCGGGAAGCAATTGCCGGTTGACACGGTTGGGCATGGAAATAAATTGCAGTCAACGGCTGATGCCGCCTGACGGCAGGGGGCATCCCGCTGGCCATGACAAGAAATCGAAAGTTGTAATGAATTCATCACAACCTTCATTTCAGGCTTCGGCTAAACTTGGTCTAAAAAACCAAAGGAAAACTATGCAAATAAAAAATGACGTGTCGGAGTCTGACGCGCTGACGATTGGCAAAAGCGCGTCCGCCTTGGGCATTCACGAGTTCAGCCTGCTCTCGCGCATCCAAGCGGGCGACATCATTGCCGCAAGGCTGTGGTCGGGTGAAATTGCAGTTCCAATCAGCGAACTGGAACGGCTCTCAAAACTGTCCATTTATTCGCTGGCTATTCCACCGGAAAAACCCGAAACGGTTTTATCTGACGCCCGCTTGGGCATCAAACGAGACCCTTACAGCGGGCTTAAACGTGAGGGTGAACATCAGGAATACAATGTGCCGGGTGGTGATTTCCGGCGCTTCACCGATTCCGAAATGAAGGGCTATCGCGCCGCATTTAGCGTCATTGCCCCTGAATTTGAATCATTGGGTGTATTGAGAAAGCAGTTGGAGAAACCGGCGGCGGTTGTGGCTTCGCCCGAAAAGGAAATCTGCACTTCAAAGCTCGGCGTCTGGCAGGTGCGTTCGACTTTGTTGAACCTTGGCCAAAGCAACATTCTGCTTTGCCAGAAGCAAAACGACTTTGCAGTAATTGAACGGTTCCGCGACAACGTGCCTTACGCCAAAGCCAACGGCATCGCGGAGATTTTGCTGGAAAGAAATGATCCGCGCGAACTGACGGCGGCTTTCAATGCCAATGCGAAACACACGTTGGAATTCATGGCGAGCAATCAGGTCGCCACGGTGCAGAGGATAATTTGGGGGCAATTTCAAGAGCATCGTCCGGCGCGTTTGGTTGAGGCGATTTCGGAGCGTTGCCGGTTGGCGGTCTCGGATGAGGAAACGGTTTCGCAGACGCAATCGGTGGAGCATTCAAATTCAAACAAGCGGGGCCACAACCGGGGCATGAGCATTTAAGGAGGACGCCATGAATCCTGACATCGAACGTCTTTTGAATTTGAGAAATCCACCGCAACGGTTGTCGGCGGAAGAGGCGGCGGGCAGGCTCGGTCTTTCCCCGCATGAAATTCCCATTCTGATAGCCAAAGGGTTATTGAAACCGTTGGGACATCCAGCGCCCAATGGCCCCAAACATTTTTTGACGGCGATACTGGATGACTTAAGACGTGACGAAAAATGGCACGGCAAGGTGTCCGACGCGCTTCAGGAATACTGGCGTTACAAAAATGCCCGGAAGCAAGGCTCGACGGACAAACGGCAACCGTCTCAACTGCAAACCCAAAATGCAGGTTCGGAAAATTGATGGGGACAAAATAAAGGCGCGGGCGGAGAGCCATCCGCCCGCGCCTTGCGCTTTTACACGGCAGCGGCTAGTGCCGGAGTTTCAACCGGCGTGGCTTTGAATTGTGCGCGCTGCCGTTCGTATTCGCCCAGCGATGGCAGTTCCACCCTGGCTTTGCGCGAATAGGCGCGATGGACGGCCTTGCTGTTGTGGCCAAGGGCTTCCTGCGCGAATCGTTCAGGATAACCGGCGGTCTTTGCCCGTTCCGCCCACGCATAGCGGTAGCTGTGCAACGACACGCCTTTGATGCCAAGTCCAACGCAGCGTTGCTTGAACTCCGTTGCCCGGTCGCCCGCGCGGACGCTTCGCAGATATGGAAACAGAGGGCCGTTGCCCGGCAAGTCCCGCAAGATTTCCTCCATGTCTTCATCCATGCGCATGATGGCAATCGTGCCGGTTTTCATGCGCTTGTAGCTGATGACGTGACTGTCCCAATCCACATTCTCCGCCTCGATAAACGCCAAGTCGGATTGCGACGCGCCCAGATGCCAGGCCAGTTGATAGAACGCCCGGCGTTCAAGATTCAACTCGCGGGCAACGATGGCTTGATGTTCCTTCAAGGTGATGCCGCGTTTCTCTTTGAACTTGAAGGCCGGCCAGCGTTTCTTGGGCAGCACCGGCCACGGCAGCCAGTTCATGTCCAACGCGAAGTTGTGAACCCGGCGCAAATAGATGTTGGTGGACACCGAACCGCTTTCCAGCACTTTCAGAAAATGCTCGGCTTGGGTTTCCAGCACGACCAGATTACGGATGGAATCGAACGCCTTGTCCTTGATGGCGGTGAGCCAGCGGTGACGGGTTTCGCTGGTTTTGAGTTTGGGGATTTCGGCCATGACCTGCTGCCATGTCCGGGTGGCTCCGGTGGGGTCGCCCGCCTTCCAATACACTCGCGCCAAATGCAGGCTGAACGCCGGGGCTTCTTGGTGTTCGTTCTTGGCTGCGACGAGCCGAAAGGCTTCGTCCTTGTCGCGGGTCTTGAGGGTGGCCTGTTTGCCGGTCTGGTGGTCTTCGTAGTAAAAGACGCCCCAAGGCCGGAGGAATACGCTGTATCGTTGTTTCATGTCATTTTTCATTTTATGACTATGAACCAACTCGATCTGACTCCGTTAGCGAGTAGTGGGCGAGTTCGTTTTGAGTTGTAGCAGAGTAATCCCGCTACTGAAACTTTCACTGAAACTCGGCCTTTTTTTCGCTATTTTCCTCACAAATCCCAACAAAAGGGCTGGAGGCGAGGGTCGGAATCGAACCGACGGATGAGGCTTTTGCAGAGCCCTGCCTTACCACTTGGCTACCCCGCCACTCGAAATTCACAATCTAATTTCGATTCGTGCCCGGGGCAAGTTCAATCGGTGTAACCCAACTTTTGCCGTTGCGTCCAAAGTTCCTTGGGTTTGAATGTTCCCACTGGCGTGATGATGCCTGTGATCAAGTCCGGCGGTGTCACGTCAAAACCCGGATTGCGTGCGTCACTGGTCGGGTTCGCCACGCGAATGTAAAGGTGTTTTGCCAATTTTGGACTTTGGACTTTGGACTTTGGACGTGATTCCACACCCCACGCACCCAGCACTTCGCTCTCGTGGCGTTCTTCAATTGGAATGTCGAAACCGGATTTTAGATGCCAGTCAATCGTCGAAAGCGGAATTGCGACGTAAAACGGAATGCCATGCCGCTTGGCCAAAACAGCCTTGGTGTAGGTGCCGATTTTATTCGCGACCTCGCCGGTGCGTCCAAGCGTGCGGTCGCTGCCGACAATGACCAGATCAATCTCGCCGCGTTGCATCAAATGACCGGCGGTGTTGTCGGCGATAATTTGATGCGAAATTTTCTGCTGCGCCAGTTCCCACGCGGTGAGGGTCGCGCCCTGTGAGCGCGGGCGGGTTTCGTCGCAGAAAACATGAAATGTTTTGCCTTGGACCTGTGCCGCATACATCGGCGCAGTTGCCGTGCCCACGTCCACAAACGCGAGCCAACCGGCATTGCAATGCGTGAGGATTTTCATGCCGTTGCGAATCAGTTTGGCGCCGCGGCGTCCGATGGCTTGACAATGGGCCACGTCTTCGTTGGCAAATTCCTCGGCGGCGGCGAGCGCGAGCTTTTGCTGCTCTCTGGCGGTTTTGCCGGCGCGCATTGCGGCGCGCACGCTGTTCATCGCATTGACGGGGTCAACCGCCGTGGGTCGCGCAGCTTTGAGTATCTGATAAATGGTGTCAACATGACGACAAAAAATCTGCAAATCGTGTCCGCGAAAGGCCAGCGCGCCCTGGGCCAGACCGTAGGCGGCCGTCGCACCTATTGCGCCAGCACCGCGCACAACCATGTCGCGAATGGCATCGGCGGTTTCACGGAAATTTTTTGCGGCGACAATCTTGAATTCGTGCGGGAGCAAACGTTGTTCAACGAGCAATACCGCATTACGTGCGGGATCGAAGGTAACAGTGCGATAATGCCGGGTACGTCCGCGGACGGTGACATTCATACAATCACCTTCAACAGACTTTGATCTTCATCCGGCGGATTTTGGCCTGAATATCACGGTAAACCGGTTGCTGACGGAGTTTGCGGAGGTCGGGGTCCTTGGCCAGCCAGTTGAAATCACGATAGCCGAGGCTGATCGCTTTTTCCAAGGCGAACGCGGCAAGGTCGAATTGGTTGGTGAGGGTATAACTACAGGCAAGATTGTAAAAGATAAGCGGGTTGCACGGTTCGAGCCGGGCCAGGCGTTCGTCCACCTGCAAACCATCCAAGTACCGGCCGCGTTGCGTGAAGTGGTCGCCCAAAAGCTGCAACGCGTCCACATAGGTGGGATCTCGGCGGACAAGCCCCTCCAGGAATTCTATCTTGATGTCGAGATCGCGCTGATTGGCGCGGCTCAATTTTTTTCTGGCACTACTTTTTACCGGCATACGACCCCCATAGTTTTTCGCAGCCAGCGCCCCAAGTCAAGTGGCCGGATGCAAAAATTTTGTGGCGTCTTCCGGCGTGCCGCCACAGAATCAGCCTGGCATCTGCCAAAATGAATTGTTTTGTCACCGGGGCCTCCGGTTTTATCGGCTCGAACCTGATTCGCGAACTGCTCGCGCGCGGGTTCCATGTGAAGGCGCTGCTACGGCTGGGAAGCAACGGGCGGGCGCTCGCCGGCCTGGAGTTCGAACGCGTGACCGGCGACGTGAGCGACCGGGAATTGTTAACACGTGAAATCGCCGGTTGTGATTGGTGCTTTCACACGGCAGCGAGCTATCATTTGTGGTTGCGCGACTACCAACCCATGTACGCGACGAACGTCGAAGGTACGCGCAATGTCATTGAAGCTGCTGGGGTCGCCGGCTGCAAACGCATTGTCTATACGAGCACCGTCGGGTGCATAGGTCTGCCGCAAACTTTGAAGGGTGCCAGCGTCCCGACGGACGAATTTGCGAAGGTTTCCAAAGCGCAATTGACCAATCATTACAAGCGTTCAAAATGGCAGGCGGAGGAAGTGGCGGTGGAGTTTGCGCGCAAGGGTCTGCCGGTCATCATCGTCAATCCCTCCGCGCCCATCGGCCCGCAGGATGCGAAACCGACGCCGACCGGCCAAATCATTGTGGATTTTTTGAATCGCAAATTGCCGGCGTATCTTGATACAGGACTGAATTGGGTTCACGTTCGCGACGTGGCGGTCGGTCACATTCTCGCGGCGGAAAAGGGACGTTTTGGCGAACGCTACATCCTTGGCAGCGCCCAAGGCAATTGGACAATGCAGGACACGCTTGCCGTGCTGGAAGAAATTACCGGCATTCCGTCACCGAAAATGAGAATCCCCTATTGGGTCGCGCTCGCGGTGGCGCACGTCAGCGAAAAAGTTTCTGGCGTTACCGGCAAACCGCCCAGAGCGCCGCTCGCCGGTGTTCGCATGGCTAAAGCCAAAATGTGGTTCAACCCGGCCAAGGCCATCCAGGAGCTGGGTCTCCCGCAAACTCCCCCGAAGCAGGCGTTTGCCGACGCCGTCGAATGGTTTCGCGCGAACGGGTACGTGAAAAGGTGATTTGCGGTCGAATTTGCCAATTTTCGTTGAGCAATTGGCAAAGCTGTTCTTGCCTTTCAGCCGCGGATTCTGAAAAATTCCACGAAGTATTTTATGGCGCACGTCAAATTACATATTCCGGGACCGGTCGAGGTGAGCGAGAAAACGTTCAAGGCGTTTGGCAAACCGATGATCGGCCATCGCGGCCAGGGGTTCAAAGACCTCTATGCCGCCATCCAACCACAACTCCAGCAACTGCTTTACACCAAGCAACTCGTTTACATTTCCACCTCGTCCGCGTGGGGCGTGATGGAAGGCGCCATCCGCAATCTCGTCGCCAAAAAAGTGCTCAACTGCATGTGCGGTGCGTTCTCGGACAAATGGTTGGACGTCTCGAAACGTTGTGGCAAGGACGCCGAGGCGTTGCAAGTGAACTGGGGTTCGCCGATCCGCGCCGAACAGATTGACGCGAAACTTGCCACCGGCCAGTTCGACGCGCTCACAGTCGTCCATAATGAAACTTCGACCGGCGTGATGAGTCCGCTGGCTGAAATTGCGATACTCAAGAAGAAATATCCCGACGTGATGTTCATTGTGGACAGTGTCAGTTCGATGACGGCCACCAAGATTGAGTTCGACGCGCTGGGCATTGACGTGTTGCTGGCCGGCACGCAAAAGGCGCTCGCGCTGCCGCCCGGCACGGCCATTTTCACCTGCTCAAAGGCGGCGCTGGCCAAGGCGGCGACCTTCAAAGATCGCGGTTATTATTTCGACTTCGTCGAATTCCAGAAAAACGCCGAACAAAGCATGACTCCCAGCACGCCGAGCATCGGCCACGTTTACGCGTTACAGTCGAAGTTGGAAGACATTTTCGCCGAAGGTTTGGAGAACCGTTTTGCCCGGCACAAAAAGCTCGCCGAAATGACGCGCGCCTGGGCGGCCAAACACGGCTTCACGCTGTTCCCGGACCAGGGATTTGAATCCGTCACGCTCACCTGTGTAAACAACGGCGCCAAGTCCGGCGGCCGCAGCGTGGACGTGCCGAAGCTGCAAAAACTCGTCAAAGACAATGGTTTTCTGATTGATGGCGGCTACGGAAAAATCAAGGGCAAAACCTTCCGCATTTCCAACATGGGCGACGAAACCGAGGCCACGATGAATCAGCTTTATGCCGCGTTGGACAAGGCGATGAGTCAAATCTGAGTTGCGCGACCGGCCAAATGCGCCGAAAATTGAACTGATGCCGGCGCAAGGTCAAACCTTACCCATACCACCGCCTCTGCGATTCCCCAAGTGGGTTCGCGTGCTGGTGGTGGGTCGCAATTGGAAATTTACCCTGGCACGCCTCGCTGTTTTGGTCATCGCCTGCTTCGTGGTTTTCCATTTCATCCTGTTGCCCGTCCGGGTTGAAGGCATCAGCATGTTGCCGACTTGCCGGGATGGTTCGGTGAATTTCGTGAACCGGCTCGCCTATCTGTGGCATCCCCCGCGGCGCGGCGATGTGGTGGGTATTCGCCTCTCCCCCTTGGACATCCGGCCGAGCGTGATGTATTTAAAGCGCATCATTGGTTTGCCCGGCGACACGGTTGCTTTTGTCAACGGCCGTGTTTTGATTAATGGCCAGGTGCTCAATGAACCTTATGAAAAATACGATTGCGATTGGGACCTGCCTCCGGTTAAACTTGGGCCAAATGAGTATTTCGTCGTGGGCGACAACCGTTCCATGCCTCCAGAGTTTCATGTGAAAGGCGTTGCCAAAAGCGACCAAATCATCGGCAAATTGCTTTTGTGAAAATCGTTTCTCGCGTTGTGTTGCTGGTTGTGTTGGTGTTGCTGGGCGCTTGGCTGTGGACGGTTTTGTTTCCCAGTCCCGAGAAAGCCATTCGTCGGCAACTCGATGAAGTCGCCAAACATGTTTCGTCTCTAACCAATGAAGGCACACTGGCGCGTCTGGCCACTGCGCAAAGTCTGGTCGGTTATTTCTCCACCAATGCCGAAGTCAGCATAGACACAGGCGAGGAAGGTCAGTACGAGTTGGTCGGGCGGGACGAAATCACGCGCGCCATTTTAGCCGCTCCCTTGGCCGATGACAGCCTGAGCGTTAAATTCCTCGACGTGCATGTGACTGTTGCCCCAAACAAACAATCGGCCACAGCCCACCTCACCGTGGATGCGGATGTCGCCGGTCAACGGGACGACATCGTAAGGGAAATGAAATTCAGCTTTCAAAAATCCGGCGGCCAATGGCTCATCACGCACATCGAAACCATCCGCACGCTTTCCATTTTGAACTTTGAACTTCCGCGCGCGCCTTTCATAGTTGGCACATGAACGTTTTCGTTACTGGAGGGGCCGGATACATCGGGTCCATTTGCACGGAAGAACTGCTCAACGCCGGACACCAGGTCACGGTTTATGATAACCTCACCGAAGGCCATCGCTCGGCAGTGGATGAACGCGCGAAATTCATTCTTGGCAAACCGGAGCAACTCGGCGACATCCTCAACGCCGTCAAATCTGCCCGACCCGATGCCATCATGCATTTCGCCGCCAACGCGCTGGTCGGCGAATCCATGACCGACCCCAAAAAGTACTTTCACAACAATGTCGTCAATGGCCTCAAACTGCTCGACGCTGCCATCGAATGCGGCGTGAAGAAATTCGTGTTCAGCTCGACGTGTGCCACCTACGGTCCGCCCGACAAAATCCCGATGACCGAGGATTTGCCGCAGCGTCCCATCAATCCCTACGGCGAATCGAAATTGATGTTCGAGAAAATTCTTCAGTGGTATCAACAAATCTACAGCTTGGAATTTATCGCCTTCCGCTATTTCAACGCCGCCGGCGCGAGCGAAAAATTCGGCGAACATCACCGGATCGAAACCCATCTGATCCCAAGAGTGCTTCAAGTGGTGCTCGGCCAGTTGCCGCAGGCTGAAATTTTCGGCACGGACTATCCGACGCCCGACGGCACTTGCATCCGCGATTACATCCACATCAAGGACCTGGCGCAGGCGCACATCCTCGGATTGCAGGCGGGCAAGACCGGATTTTACAACCTCGGCAACGGCGACGGTTACTCCGTGCGCGAAGTCGTCCAAATGTGCGAAAAGGTGACGGGCAAACAAATACCCGCCGTGGAAAAGCCGCGTCGTCCCGGCGACCCGCCACGGCTCGTCGCCTCCGCCGAAAAAGCCATTCGCGAACTCGGCTGGAAACCGAAATTCCCGAAGCTGGAAGACATCGTCGCCACCGCCTGGGCCTGGCACAAAAAGCATCCGACCGGCTACCCGGACTAAACGCTTCAGCGAGATGAGTGCCGAGGTTATGGTCCTTGGCGTATGCGGTAAAATTGCGATGGGCGGCCAGTGGCGCCGCCAACATCGAGATAGTTTGTCGTCACGGTGTCGCCACTGGCAGCCACGATGGGTGAACTCCGATCGCTGAAGTTATTCGTGCCGCTCAGGCCACTTGCCGCTTGAACGACGTTTGTCCACCCGCCCGGCATCGTCCAAGTGATGGAAACGTCGTTGCCTTGGCGGGCAATCTGTGTGATGCGGAACACGCTGGAAAGCGGGTCCAGCCGCCACAGTTCGATCCCGTGCAGCGCGTCGTTTGCTTGAAACATATAGCTGTTGCCAAAAGCGGAAAGCGGTTCAGGCAACGAACCGCTGATACCCGGATTGATGTCCGCCACTTGTGAAACGGTCGCGCCGTCGTATTTCCAGAGTTCGTAGCCGGTGATGCCGTCGTTACCCGTGAAGTAAAGGGCGTTGTTGAAGGCAAACGCGTAAATGCCGCCACTCACGCCAAAGTTCGAGAGGCGCGTGAGGTTGGTTCCATCGCAACTCCATAGCTGATTGCCGCCACTCGCGCCGTGGACACCGTCGTTGGCGGAGAAAAACGCCAGATTCCGGCAAGTGGCCCAGAATATCGGGGTGGCATTGGTGCCGCCAGCATTGACCTGGCCGAGAAAGGTGAAGTTCGTTCCGTCGAATTTCCACGGCTCGAAATCCGTGCCGCTGGTCGCCGCGCCCATGTAAAGCGCACCATTATAGACCAACAGGTTATTCATACTGTTGAGAATCATTGTGCCGACGCGCGCCGGCGGATTCACGCCGTCATATTTCCACAGACCATAAGTCACGCCGTAATCGGTGGTAGCATTGAAGTAAAGCGCGTTGTTAAAGACGACCAGTGAAAGCGGATTGAGGCCGTAACTGGGATTGACGGTCGTCAGGCGCGTCAGGTTGGTGCCGTCGCATTTCCACAGTTGGCTGTTGTAGGTGTTGTCGCGTCCGCTGAAATAAATCGCGTTGCTGAACCCGCACGGGCTGCTGACGCTGGTGGGCAGCGGATTCCCGCTGAGGGCCGTAAAATTCGTCCCGTCGAATTTCCAGGTGGAAAAATACAAGGCATTGTTGAACTGGATGATGCCACTGTTGCTGGTGGGATAAGTGCTGGTGCTGACCACACTGGTGTTCGTGCCGTCGTACTTGTAAAAGACGGTGCCCGTGCCGTTGCTCGACAAGGCGGCAAAATAATATGCGCCATTGAAGGCGATACCATCGTAGGGAGTCGAACCGGCGCTCCCGGTGTTGACGTTGGTGACCAGCAACACGGTCGAACCGTCGCATTTCCACAAAGCGCGGCTCGAACTGGCGTTCATGGCGCCAAAATAAAGCGCACCGTTGAAGGCCGCCAAGTTTGAAGGAAGGGAGCTGCCGCTGCCGGGATAGATGTCCGCCACGCGCGTCGCGCCGGTCCCGTCATATTTCCACAACTCGGTGCCGCTGCTCCCGTCATTGGCCGAAAAATAAAGCGCGCCGGCATAGACGCAGAGGTTTGCCGGGTTCGAACCGCCGCTGCCGGGGTAAATATCCGTCACACGCGTCGCACTGGTTCCGTCATATTTCCACAACTCGATGCCGTTGACACCGTCGGTGGCGGAGAAATAGAGCGCGCCGTTAAATACCGCGAAGTTGGCCGGGTTGGAACTCGCGCTGCCGGGGTTGATGTCAGCCACCTGACCATACGCGGTGGTAACTCCATTCATATACCAGAGTTCCATGCCGGACACGGAGTTGCTGGCTGCAAAATAAAGCAGGTTATTGAAAACCGTGTAGCCCGACGGGTAGGAACCGGCCGATCCGAAATTGATGTCCAGAATTCCCCAATTGGAACCGTCATAAATAAACAGTTCAGTGCCATTGATGGCGGTAGTGGCCGCGAAATAAAGCAGCCCATCATAAACGGTAAACCCAGACGGGTTCGAACTGGCGGAACCGGGGTTTAAATCACCCACCAGACTGACGGTGGAACCGTCATATTTCCAAAATTCCGTGCCGTTGGTCCCGTCATTGGCCGAAAAATAAAGCGCGCCGTTGTAGGCTGTCATGCCAGTGGGATTGAAACCGTTGCCGGACGGATTGATCTCCGTGAGCCGGGTCGAGTTGGTCCCGTCGTATTTCCACAGTTGGTAATCCACGGTGCCATTGGTCGTGCCGGAACCCCGGAAGTAAAGCGCGCCATTGAAGACGGCCAGTGAACCAATCAAAGAATTGGCGCTGCCGGGTGACAAATCCGTGACGCGCGTCGCCGTCGTTCCGTCGTATTTCCACAGTTCGCTGCCGTGCGTACCGTCATTGGCGGTGAAATAAAGGGCGTTGTTGAACACCGTCAAATTTCCCGTAGCAGAACTCACTGGCGACAGATTGAGGTCCGCCGCCAGCCGGACATATTCCTTCACGGGCTGCGCTTGGCCGATGGAAAGCCACATCCACAACAGGAATGCTGCTGCAATCAGGGGCAGATTGATTTTGGATTGGAAGAAAGAAAGTGTTCCTTTCATAAAGAAAGCCTTTGTTCATTTTTCACTGATGCTTTGCATTATAATAAATACGAAATCTAAATGCAAGCTTAATTATGAGCGCTTATCGCATGGAAGTGCGGTGGCCTGGCAAAAAACATCCAATGGGCTATCCGGATTGAAGCCGCCAATTCACGGCAGAAAATGGCCGGTTTTCGTCAATCAGCGTGTGGCTGTATCCCGCCGCCGGTTGGATACTGAAGCAAGAGTGTTGAGCGGCAGAGTTTTCTTTGCGCCGAAAGGAAATTAGGGCAACTTTGTCAGGCAAATTTATGATTGCAGCCATCACCGGCTTGATTGCCGGCATTCCATCCAGCGCCAAGGGCCGGATTATTTTCCTGTATGCCTTGCTCATTGGCTTCAACGCCGGGGCGTGGATTTGGGCGTTGGTTGCCTTCCAACATTATCCGGTTCTGATCGGGACGGCGTTCCTGGCCTACACGTTTGGCCTGCGCCATGCCGTGGACGCGGATCACATCGCGGCGATTGACAACGTGACGCGCAAGCTGATGCAGCAAGGCAAACGGCGGGTCACCGTCGGTTTCTTTTTTTCCCTCGGTCATTCGACCATCGTTTTCGGTTTGTCGGTCCTTATCGCCTTGACTTCCGCGGCGATTAAGAATCGTTTTAACTCCTTTGAAGCCATCGGCGGGATTATCGGGACTTCCGTTTCGGCTTTCTTCCTTCTGGCCATCGCCGCCGCCAACCTCGTCATTCTCGGTTCGGCCTTCCGAACCTTTCAACACGTCAGGCGCGGCGGCCAGTTCGTGGATGAGGACCTCAACCTCATTCTCGGCAAACGCGGATTCTTCGGACGCATTTTCCGAAATTTGTTCCGATTGATCGGACATGGCTGGCAGATGTATCCGGTCGGCTTTCTTTTCGGCCTGGGTTTTGACACCGCCACGGAAGTGGGGCTGCTCGGCATTTCGGCGACGGAGGCCGCCAACGGACTTTCCATCTGGTCAATCCTTGTTTTCCCGGCCCTTTTCACGGCCGGCATGGCGTTGGTTGATTCGACTGACAGCATCCTGATGCTTGGCGCTTACGGCTGGGCCTTCGTTAAACCGATCCGCAAACTTTATTACAATATGACCATCACTTTTGTTTCGGTTCTGGTGGCCTTGCTGGTGGGCGGAATTGAAGTGCTGGGGCTGATTGGCGATCATCTTAAAATCCACGGCGCCGTCTGGGACATGGTCGGCTCTCTGAACGACAACTTCGGCGTCGTCGGCTTCGTCATCATCGGCGTCTTTGTCGGAAGTTGGATTGTTTCGATTTTCATCTACCGGATGAATCGTTACGATGAGATTGAGGTGAACACCGGCTCTGCCGGTTGACTCATCAGGACCGCAATTCACCGCCAAAAAATAGCAAGCAAACGGAAGCAAGGAGGAATGTTTCTGCGAGAATCCGAGGGTGATGAAACAGAGTTTGCGGCGGGGGTTCACGTTGATCGAATTGCTCGTGGTCATTGCCATCGTTGCCATCCTGGCGGCGATGCTTTTGCCGGCGCTGGCCGCAGCGAAGGAAAAAGCGAATCGCATTGCCTGCGTGAGCAATTTGCGGCAATGGGGATTGGCGCTGACCATGTATCTGGACGACAACCGGCAAATTTTCCCATTGGCCAAAATCCCCAATGGAACACCCGGCGCGCCGTCCGGTTACGATGAAGATGATCCGACTTGGAGCGCTCTGATCGCTTTTCATGCTGCCAGCGAGGGCGACAACGTCTGGTATAACGCGCTTCCGTCCTATGTCGGCGGACAGCCACTTTGGCAGATCGCTGGCAATCCAAACAATTTTGTGAGCGCCAGGAAGATTTTTGATTGTCCGACCGCCGGTGAATTGCCCTCAGATTTTGCTTCCGACCCCGACCGCATCGTTTTCAACTACGGAATGAATTACAAGGGCAACACCGGCTTGTCCGGGGTCGGTTACGGCACCAACTTTCCCGCGACGATGGTCCAGCACCCTTCCGCGTTCGTGTTTCTATCCGACGTGCGCGCCCATGCGTCGGAACGGCCATTTTATGGCTCGAACCCGGCCAATGAGGTCGGTTGCTCGCATTGTTGGGCGGCGCAAATTTCCTCGCGCCATGACGCTGGCGCCAACATCAACTTCGCCGACGGCCACGTCGCCTATTTCAAATACGCTTACATTTGCTCCAATACGTGGACCAAAGTCGCCGATCCGGGAAGACCGGACATCAACTGGACCTATAATGGCCAGCCGGTGCAATGATGGTGGCAACGGCGGGCGGGCGATTTGCACCCGCGCACCTTTCGCATCAAAAATTGTCTTGCCAAAGCCCGTGGTCAGGCTTCATTTTCCGACATGGCAGCAGCGCGCAATTCTACTTTTGACGATCCGTTCTACCAGCCGGCGGATGACTTTTTCCCCGCGAACAACAAAATCGGCCTGACGTTCGACGACATCACGCTCGCGACGCTGTATTCGGAGATCCTCCCGCGCGACACACAATTGGACACGCAACTCGCGCAAAATTTGCATCTCAACATTCCGATCATTTCGTCGGACATGGATACCGTGACCGAATCGCGCATGGCCATTGCCATGGCGCTCAACGGCGGCCTCGGCCTCATCCATTACAACATGTCGGAACGCCAGCAACTTTCCGAGGTCAGCCGCGTCAAGAACCACGTGCACGGCCTGATTCAAGAGCCGATCCAAGTTGCGCCCGACCAGTTCATCGGCGACGTGCTCGCGCTGATTGAGCAAAAAAGATTCGGCTTCAGCACGTTTCCAGTGGTGGACGAAAAGGGCAAGCTCGTCGGCCTGCTGTCCGGCCACGTCGTCAAACCGCGCTACGCCAAAAAGAAAGTTTCCGAGGCGCTGACGCCGCGCTCGCAAGTCCACACGGTCAAGCAAAAGGAACTTGGCAAGGACCCGATCGCCCGCGCCGACAAATTTTTCACCGAGCACATCGGCATCCACAAGCTGCTGGTCGTGGACGACGACGACCATTTGCACGGCCTCATCACGATGAGCGACGTCGAGCGCATCACGCAGGAACGCGACGCGCAGTTCAAGCCGGCGCGCGACGCGCATTTCCATCTCATCTGCGGCGCAGCGGTTTCGGCCACGCGCAACGCCTTCGGCGAACTGGACCGCGAACGCATCCTGAATCATGTCGCGGCGCTCGTCGAACGCGGCGTGGACGTGGTGGCGGTCTCTACGGCGCACGGTCACAGCAAGGGCGTGGGCAACATGGTGAAAGTGTTGCGCGATGCGTTTCCGAAATTGCCCCTCATCGCCGGCAACGTGACGAGCGCCGCCGGCGTGGACTATCTGGCCGATTGCGGCGCCAACGCCATCAAGGTTGGACAAGGACCAGGTTCGATTTGCACCACGCGCATCGTCGCGGGCGTCGGCATTCCGCAAATGACGGCGCTTTACGTTTGCGCGCGCGCGGCGGCGAAAAGGAAGGTCACGATTCTCGCCGATGGCGGTATTACGAAATCCGGCGACATTGTGAAGGCGTTGACATTGTCGCAGGCGGTGATTTGCGGCGGGATTTTTGCCGGCTGCAACGAAGCCCCCGGCGAAGTTGTGGAAATCAGCGGCAAACTGTACAAGCAATATCGCGGCATGGGCAGTTTGGCGGCGATGAAGGCCGGCTCGGCGGCGCGTTACGGTCATTTGTCCAATCCGACGCAGAAGGTCGCACCGGAGGGCGTCGAGGCACTCAAGGAAGCGTGTGGCTCGGTGGACCGCGTCCTGGCGCAACTCATCGGCGGCATCCAGTCGGGCATGGGTTATCTCGGCTCGGTGAACTTCGCGGAGCTTCACGAAAAGGCGCGTTACATTCGCGTTAGTCCCGCCGGGATGCGCGAAGCCACCCCGCACGACGTGGTGGAGTTAAAAACAGGGAATTGAAGATTGGGGAAATGGATAACCGCCGGTTATCACCCGTCCCTCACTCAAGACTTTCAGTCAACCAGCTTGACGCCGTAAGCCGAAAGACTGCCTTGTCCCACATGACATGCCATAGTGCAGAACCGCCTTCGGCTAATTCTCCACCCGTCAACGCCGCTTCCGTCGCGGGTGGTTTTGCAGGTGGAACCACTGCTCTCCTTGATTGCATCAATCCAAAGTCAAATAAAAGAACATTTCACATTGCGACACAGCCACATGAACAATACTATTGACAACAATGGGAGGAGAAGTTACAATAGCGCCGGTTTTAGAACTTTCCACCACGTTGTCTGACTGCTGCCAATCAGAGGAGCTTGTGCGTGGAGAGAACCAATATGAAAAAGATAATTCGCTTCAGCATTATCCTGGCTAGTTTATTAGCTTCGCGAGTGGCACAAGGGCAGGGAACGATTTATTTATCCAATCTAAACCAGACTCCTAATGGCAGTGACCCCGTTGGAAGTGATTCGTGGCTCGCGAGCGCGTTTCTTGCTGGAACTGATGTCAATGGGTACGAGTTAAACTCCGTTCAATTAGCGATGGCGGATGCTTCAGGCAATCCTAGTGATTTCACCGTCATGATTTATGCGCAGAATCCAAACATTGTCACCGGTCCTTTCCTTGGAAGCAGCCTCGGCACTTTGACCGGTTCGAGCAATCCATCGAATGTTGGTGTTTACACATATACTTCTGATTTAAGTCTTATTTTATCACCAAGCACCACCTATTTTGTTGTGCTTACTGCTGGAACAACTGTAGCCAATGGTGCTTATGAATGGAATTTCGCGGGCTTGCCTAGTAGAAACAATGGATGGGGAGAGGCTGGTTCCATTCTCGATTCTGTTGATGGTATGCATTGGAGTTTTGAAAACTCAGGTTCTGCTCAATTTGCCGTAGCCGCTACAGCTATTCCAGAACCCTCATTGGCTTTCTTCCTTTTACTTGGCAGCGGAATTTTAATGTATGTTCGCCGCATCTTCCATCGCCAATCCGCGTAGGCCTTCATCGCTGACGTTGTCTCCATCAATCCAGAAATCCAGAAATCCATTAAAACTCAATCGGCTCGTTCAATTTACCACATTGGGAACAGCGTGAACGGTCCACGTCCGGGTCATCGGTATAAACACAACCGCATTCCGTGCAGCGGAAAATCCGGTCTTCCGCGTGCGTCGGCCAGAAACGGCGCTGGCGCAATTCGGAATAAATCCCCAAGGCGCACAACGCGCCGAGCAGCACGGCCACATAAATCACAATGAGCGCAGGGATGGACATGTCACAAATCCGCCGGGGCGGCGTTCGTCGCGGGCGGCGTGACGGTTCGCCAGTCGAAAATCAATCTGCCGATGGTTAAACCCGAGGCGGGCATGAAGCGCGCGGTGCGAGCCAGCTCAAGCGCACGCTGGTCGGCAGCGGCATCGTGGACTTCACCGGAACCATCCGACGGCAACAAAACCGTTGAAACAACATCGCCTGCGGCGTTCACGAGTACCTGCACTTTGCTCGGCGCGATCACGTCTGGGTACGGCCACGACGGCAGTGTCAAGGGCGTTAGCAATTGTCGTCGGGCGAGGTTGCCCGTGACGCGCAATGTTGAAGTTTTGGCAAACTCCGGTACCAGCGGCACCACCGGCACGGTAAACTGGGGCGGCGGTTTTAGTTCAAATCGAAAGGTGACAAAACGATTTGTCTGCATGAACCGGCTGAAGACGGAGCCCAATTCTCCGACCGGAAGTTGCAGCCAGCGCGGAGGCTCCGTCCAGTCTTGCCGGTGAAATTCCACGCGGGGCGCTTCCAACCACGCTGGCCCGGCAAAACCCTCGCGACTGGGCAGCGCGAAGAGCGTCGCGTTATTCAGCGCCAACCATTCACTCGAACCGCCAGCCAGTTCCAACTCCGGCACATTTGTCACGGGGCGCGGGGTGATTGGTTTTCGCCCGCCAAAAATGAAAATCAAGGCGACATGCGCGGCCAGAACCAGCGCGATAAGCAGCAGCCAGCGGCTTAACGGCCATGGAACCCTGCCGTGGGGCCTGTCCATCCTGGACGAACTCAATTCGCCGACGGCTGTTTTCATGGCTGGGCATCACCGCCGATGACCCGCGGGAGCGTAGCCAGCAGTACATCGTGAATGCCGGCGTCGCGCGCGAGCAACGTCAGGTGGACGAGTTGGCCGTAAGTCACGGTTTCGTCGGCCTGCACAACCAGCGTGAGCGGCTGGGGGGAATTTGTCGCGGCGGCGTACAGATCCAATTTCAGCTTATCCTCGGTGACAATTTGATTCGCAAAAAACAAGCGTCCTTCGGCGTCAACTGCCACCGCCACCGTCGGCTTGTCCGTGCCGGGCAAATCATTGGCAACGGGCAGGTGCAGTGACAAGCCGGACGGGGGCATGAGCGTGGCCAGCGTCAGGAAAATGATCAGCAGAAAAAAAACCACCGCGAATGGCGCCACGTCAAGCGTGCTGCGCAACAACCGGGCATTGCGCGGAAATTTCATGGGGATTTCGGAAGGTCGGTTTCGGTGACGATGTTGACGATTTCAGCGGCGGCGCGTTCCATGTCGAGGACGATTTTGTTGATGCGGCTGACCAGATAATTGTAGCCGGCGTGGACCGGGATCGCCACGGCAATGCCCGCTGCCGCGCAGATGAGGGCCTGCCAGATGCCTGCCGTCAGCGAATGCTCGCCGGTAATGGGCGCATAAGGCCCCTGCTCCTGCAATTGCATGAACATCTGGATGAAACCGATCACCGTGCCGAGCAGGCCGAGCAGCGGCGCCAGTTGCGCGATGGTCGCGAGCAGGTTCAAGCGTTCCTCGAGCTGTGGCACCTCGGTCAGGCCGGCTTCCTCAACTGCCTCGCGCACGCGTTCACGGCCGCGGTCGCGGTTCAGAATGGCGGTTTTGACCAGGCGCGCCACCGGGCCGGGCGTGGCGTCGCAAATGGAAATCGCTTCGACGACGTTGTCACGCTTGAGCACGTTGCGCACGCCGTTGAGGAATTCCGCGGAATTGATCTGCGAGCGGTGGCAGTACAGCACACGTTCGATAAATACGACGAGGGCAACGGCCGCGGCGATCAAAATCAGCCAGATCACCGGGCCGCCGTCGGTCAGAAGCGTTGGCAACATGCGACTTTTATAGGCCGTTGGGTAATGGGTGACAAGCGGCAAGTGACATGTGAGGCGTGATGATCGGTCCGAAAAGATTCGCATTTCACGTTTCACACCCCATGTTTTCGGCTTGCTTCCCATCAATCGTCAGCGAATGCTTTTGCGCATGGAAAAGCCCGATCAACTCCGTGAATTGTTCCGCATGCAAAAAGCCTTGAACGAACGCATCGGTGTCCGGACCGAAGGCATGAGCGAGGCGGACCAGACGAAATGGATTTTGAATTATTGCCGCGCCATGACGCAGGAAATCGCCGAACTCACCGACAGCGTGCCGTGGAAATGGTGGGCGAAGTACCAGAAGTTCGACGCGCAGAACGCGCGGGTCGAGGTCGTGGACCTGTTTCATTTCCTCATCAGCCTGGCCCAGGTGCTCGGCCTGAGCGCCGACGATGTGTTCGCCGCTTACGTCAAAAAGAACGCGGTGAATTTCCAGCGGCAGGAAAGCGGTTACACGGTGAAGGACGAAAGCGACAACAAACACATTTGAAGTCATGGCCTCCAACCGTAATTTTGCGCGCGTCCCTTCGCGCTGGCGCAAGGAAGTCGAGCGCGTGCTCATTACGGAAGCGCAACTCGCACAACGTGTCCGCGCCCTAGCGCGGGAAATCGAACGCGACTTTCACGGGCGCGAAACGGTCGTCGTCTCGCTGCTCAACGGCACGGTGATGTTCCTGGCGGATTTGCTGCGGCATTTGAATCTGCCGCTGCGGCTGGATTTTCTGGGCGTTTCCAGTTATGGCGAAGGCGTGAAATCCGGCGAACTGACTTTCACCAAGCAACTGCGGCTGGACATGCGCGGACGCGACGTGCTGTTGGTGGACGACATTCTCGACACGGGCCAAACCCTAAACCGCGTGCTGCCCAAAGTTCGCGCCCTCAAGCCGCGCCGCGTTAAAATCTGCGTGTTGCTCGACAAACCTGCGCGGCGCGTTGAAAAAATCGCAGCCGATTACGTCGGATTTACCGTGCCGGACGACTTTGTCGTCGGCTACGGACTGGATTTCGCGGAACGCTACCGCAACCTGCCGTTCGTCGGCGTGTTGTATCCGCACATTTACAAACAGGCGTGCAAGAGAATTAACCGGAAGTAAGGCGCATCAGCGGCAGTTTGCGGAGGCGTTTTCGAAGAAATAAAACCTACTTTAAACTTGACTTTGATTAAGTTTTAATTGAAGATAAAATGAGTTATTTATGAAACTTCAAGCGACCGCGTGCTTGGTTATGGTTTCACTCGCTTTCTTGCGAGAGGCATCCGGGCAGGAATTTCAAGATTCGGATTTTGAGTCGGCAACTCTGGTTCCAGTGCCAGGAGACCCTTACCATGCTGTTCAGTTTGCCCCAGCGTTTCCGGGATGGACCCAAACCATTGCAGGAGCCATTGACACGAATGCTTTGTACGACAGCATTTTTTTAGACAGCGCTGGAATCGCTATCATTGACCGTAATTCTTCCTCTTTATCCGATTTTTCCGGAGAGGTGATTGAAGGCAATTATACCGCTGTTCTCGAATCGGGACTTGGATATACGTCAAACGGCGCTATACCAACCGACGTGACCCTTTCTCAAACTGGATTCGTTCCCGCCGGTACGGAATCGCTTCAATTCAAAGCAAACGAATGGTTTGATTTATCAGGTGCTTTCGCTGTCACGCTCGGTGGTCAGACACTATCGCTGACGGTTCTAGGAACTGGCCCAAACTACACTCTCTATGGTGCGGATGTCAGTCAGTGGGCGAATCAAACCGCACAACTGGCTTTTACGGTTTTCGGAGAAAACCCCCATGTGAATGACGAGACTCTCTTTTTGGATGCGATACAATTTTCCAGTCAAACCGTCCCAGAACCGAGTGTCTTTGGCTTGTTAGCCTTGGGTGGTTTGTTCTTGAGTTTGCGACGTTCACAATAGCCCCTTACCTCGTTTATCGTCGGCTTGCTTCGACCCGCTCGTTGCCGTAAATTCTGAGGCTTAGGTTTTTCAACAAGACAACGTTCGTGGCCCATTTAAACGACAATTATCTCAAGCTCAAAGCCGGTTATCTTTTCCCGGAAATTGGCCGGCGGGTGAAAGTTTTTTGCGAGGCGAACCCCGAAGTGCGAAATGAAAGTAAAAACATTTGAAGTCGTTCTCCATGAGCTGCCTTCCGGCAAGTCGCCGGTGACAGCCCTCGAAGAACAGATCAACCAATTTCTCGTGAACCATCCGGACGTGAGGTTGATGTCCACGCACATGAGCTCCCTGATCCTGCCTCCCGATCCGAATGTCATGCCCAGAAGGGAGGAATCATCCATCATCGTTTTCTGCGCCCTGTTCTATAACGACTAGAGAATGGGAGGAATACCACTTTCTGAACATCCTGAAGCTTATTTGCCACATCGGAAGATCAGCGTGGATAGCACGTTCGGTTCGACTTGGACCGCCGCCTTGATAAGCGGCGCCGACTTGTCTAGTCTGCACTCTCCATTTTGTATATGGCATTTCTCAACGACAATTATCTCAAGCTCAAAGCCGGTTATCTTTTTCCTGAAATCGGCCGGCGCGTTAAGGTTTTTTGCGAGGCGAACCCCGAAGCCGCCCAGCGCCTCATCCGTTGTGGCATCGGCGACGTGACGGAGCCGCTGCCGCCCGCCACCATTGCCGCCATGCACAAGGCCGTGGACGAAATGGCCGTGCGCGAGACGTTCAAAGGCTACGGCCCGGAGCAGGGCTATGAGTGGCTGCGTCATGCCATCGCGCAAAACGATTTCCGCGACCGCGGTTGCGAAGTGGCCGACGACGAGATTTTCGTCAGCGACGGCACGAAATGCGACACCGGCAACATTCTCGACATCTTCGGCCACAAAAACAAAATCGCCATCAGCGATCCGGTTTATCCGGTTTATGTGGATACGAACGTGATGGCCGGCCACACCGGCGAGGCCAACGAAGCGGGCGCTTATTCCAAGCTCGTTTATCTGCCGTGCCGGCCCAGCAATGGTTTTATTCCTGAACCGCCGAAACGGCACGTGGACATTATTTATCTGTGCTCGCCGAACAATCCGACCGGCGCGGCGGCTAATCGTCCGCAGCTTGAGGCGTGGGTGAAATACGCGTTGGAACACAAGGCGGTCATCCTGTTTGACGCGGCTTACGAGGCGTACATCACCGACCCGGCGCTGCCGCATTCGATTTACGAAATTCCCGGCGCGCGCGACTGCGCCATCGAGTTCCGCAGTTGCTCGAAGAACGGCGGATTTACCGGCGTCCGCTGCGCGTTTACCGTCGTGCCCAAGTCGCTCCTTGCGCAGCCGAAATCCGGCGAGCTTCAGCCGCTGCATCCGCTCTGGCTGCGGCGCGCGACGACGAAATTCAACGGCGTCAGTTACATTGTCCAGCGCGGGGCGGAGGCGCTTTACTCGCCGGACGGCAAGACGCAGGTGCGCGCACTTATCGAGCATTATCTTGGCAAAGCGAAGGTCTTGCGCGAAGGCGTGAAGAAGGCCGGACTGAAAGTCTTTGGCGGCCTGAACGCACCGTACATCTGGGTGAAAGCGCCGAAAGGCGTCACGAGCTGGCAGGCGTTCGACAAAATTCTTGGCGAAGCCAACGTGGTCATCACGCCCGGCAGCGGTTTCGGCTCGAAGGGCGAAGGCTATTTCCGCATCAGCGCCTTCAACAGCCGCGCCAACGCGGAAGAAGTCGCGCGCCGGTTGCAGGAGTTGAAGTGGTGAGCGGAATTGTCCCAATTGCGGCGCCGTATTTTTTAAATGCGGCGTTCATGATGCTGATTTGCGCTCGTTGGATCGCCGAACTCTGGCTCTCGCGTCTCAATCGCCGACATGTACTGGCGCACGCAAACGAAGTCCCGCCTGCCTTCCGTGGAATGATCGATGAGCCAACCTACCGAAAGTCCGTTGAATACACGCTGGCCAAAAGCGAATTCGCAGATAAGGAAGACGGTTACAATATGGCCGTTTTGATCATCTTTTTGTTCAGCGGCGTTTTGCCTTGGGCGTTTCAGCGTTTTTCCGACGGGCTGGGCCAGTCGGCGTGGGCGATGGCGGCGTTTTTGTTTGCCATCGGTCTGGTGATATCGCTGCCCAGTTTGCCGTTCAGTTGGTTCTCACAATTCCGGTTAGAGGAGAAATTCGGCTTCAACACCATGACGCCAAAGACTTGGTGGACGGATCTGCTGAAGGGTTTCTTGCTGGCCATCGTGCTCGGTTATCCGCTTCTGGTGCTCATCTTGAAAATAGTCCAATGGACCGGAGCGTGGTGGTGGCTGTGGGCGTGGGCCGCGTTGCTCGCGTTTCAATTCCTGATGTTGGTGCTTGCGCCGGTACTGATTCTGCCGTTGTTCAACAAATTCACTCCGTTGCCGGAAGGCGGTCTGCGCGCACGGCTGCTCGAACTGGCGAAGCGAACCCAATTCCGCGCCCGGAGCATCCAGTTGATGGACGGCAGCAAACGTTCGCGCCACTCGAACGCGTTCTTCACCGGATTCGGGCGGTTCCGGAAAATTGTGCTGTTCGACACGCTCGTCCAGCAGTTGTCCGAGCCGGAACTGGAAGCGGTGCTTGCGCACGAAATCGGCCATTACAAGAAAAAGCACATCCCTAAAATGCTGGCGTTCTCGGCGGTCAGTTCGCTGGCCGGGTTTTATCTCATTTCCGTCCTAGCCCGGCAGGACTGGTTTTATCGCGCCTTTGGCTTTGAACCGGGAAGCGTGGCGCCGGCGCTGTTGTTGTTTGGACTGCTGGCGGGCACGGTCACATTCTGGTTTTCTCCGCTGATTCATTGGTGGTCGCGGCGCTACGAATACCAGGCCGACGCCTTCGCCGCGCGGGTGATGAACGAGGCACAATCCCTGATTGGCGCGTTGCGCAAGCTGAACGAAAAGAATTTGAGCAATCTCACACCGCATCCCTTCTACAGCGGATTTTACTATTCCCATCCCACTTTGCTGGAGCGGGAGCAGGCGTTGGCGGAAAAATGTGATTGAAATTTTGGTGAAAACTTCGGTGAGGTGAGCGTCCTCGCGAGCCGGCTCGTCAGTAGTTTCGCCCCACCAAACCAAGTTGTTACCAACACCGGACGGCGCTTGTCCGCATTCGTGAGTTGTGCCATATTGGTCCAGACATTCCCGGTCACGCTCAGAACGCGCCGGCGGTCGTCTTGGTGACGCAGGCGTTGAAAATCAGGCGTTCCGGGACGACGCACCCGAAAGCACCGATGTCAACCGTCGTGGACAGGCAACCGGCGCCGCACAAAAAATGCGTGCTCATTGTGGACGACGACCTCGAACTGGCGTTGATCTACGAACATCTCCTCGAAACGTTCAACTACGAAGTCAGCACCGCTGCCAACGGCGCGGTGGCCTTAAAACACCTCCTCAGCCGGGACGTGGACGCCATTATTTGTGATCTCAGAATGCCGGAACTGGAAGGCGACTTGTTTTACAGCGCGATTGAGCGGGTGAAGCCGTATCTCTGCCACCGTTTCATCTTCCTCACCGGCGTGGCGGATGATCCCAAATACCATTCGTTCCTCAACCAAGTGAAGTCTCCCGTCCTGCACAAGCCGGTCCACCCGGAACGGTTGCTCATGGAATTGCAACGGCTGCCGGGAGCGTGACCCGCGGCGGAGCGCCGTGCGTTTGCGCCGGGGATTCGTTCCTGCGGTGCGTTCTTTGTTGGCATGGAAGCGGTGAATCAGACTTGCATACATATTTTTCTGTGTGTAATGTGTATGCAATGAAACGAACGAACATTGTTTTGGACGACGTCTTGGTGCGGCGCGGCTTGAAAATGACCGGATTAAAAACCCGGCGGGCGCTGGTGCATCACGCACTCCAGGAATTGGTGCGGCGCGAAAAGCAAATGGAATTGTTATCGCTCAAAGGCCGGGTTCGTTGGACGGGAAATCTTGATGTGATGCGCCGGGCGCGGATTCCGTGAAACTGCTCGTTGATTCGACGGTTTGGATTGATTTCTTCCACGGCCAGGAAACCCGGCAGACCGAAAAGCTGGAACAGTGCATTCAAAGCCGTGATGACCTTTGTTGCTGCGGGTTTGTGCTGGCCGAAGTTTTGCAAGGCATCCGCGAGGAAAGGGAATTTGTCGCCGCCAAACGGCGTTTTGAAAACTTGATCTATCTGGAGGACAACCGTTCCACTTTTGAACTAGGCGCAACGATTTACCGCGAACTGCGGCGCAAGGGCATCACGATCAGAAATTCGGTTGACTGCCTGATTTCCGCCGTCGTCATTCAACATGGCGTGACATTTTTGGAAAATGACCGTGATTACAAATTCATTGACCAGCATTATCCTCTACACCGGATTTGAAAGCGCGCCGTTCGCAGGAATTGCAGTGGTGAATTTCCCAGCCTGGGTCTTCGCAAATGCTCCATTTGCATGAATTGAATCTGTCAATTCGTCATTGCGGAGACAACCAAATCTGTTATTCTTTCCGCTCGTTTTTTACCGAAAATTTAACCGAAGATAATTTATGTCACAGCATCGCAGTCTGCGCGCGGCGTCCGTATTGGGCGGCAAACGCAATGTCCTCAAACGTTTCGAGCGCACGGCGCTGCTCAAGAAACGCGGCCAGTGGAAGGACGGCGACCGCATTACCGGTCTCCGCAAAACCAAACCGGAAGTGTGACGGGTGTCGGGTGGCGGACGACGCGAATTCCCGCCACTGGTCACTGGTCACTGGTCACTTTTTGTGGTTCGTTTGCAAAAGTTTCTGGCAGAAGCAGGCGTGGCTTCGCGCCGTGCCAGCGAACAGATCATTCTGGCCGGGCGCGTTCAGGTCAACGGCCAGCCGGTCCGGGTGCTCGGCGCCAAAGTTGAGCCTGAGCAGGATGCGGTTACCGTGGATGGCAAACCCGTTCGCGCCAAACGGAAGCTTTACGTGGCCCTGCACAAGCCGGTCGGCTGTGTTTGTTCGCGCCTGGATGAAGCGGGCCGGCCGACAATTTACGATTTTTTGCCCAAAGAATGGCAAATTCTTCATTCCGTGGGCCGGCTCGATTTTGCCAGCGAAGGATTGCTTTTCCTGACAAATGATGGACAATTCGCCCTGCGCCTGACTCATCCGCGCTATGGCGTTCGAAAAAAATACATCGCGACAGTTGCAGGGCGTGCAGACAAAGTGATGTTGGAGCAATTTTTGCGGGGTGTATGGCACGCCGGGGAAAAACTCCGGGCGCAGGGGGCAAGACTCATTTCGGCCGGCCGCACGCGCAGCATGGTGGAGCTGGAACTGGCCGAAGGTAAAAACCGCGAAGTGCGGCGGCTGTTTGAGTCGCAGGGATTGGCGGTCAAACGGCTGCAACGGACTCAAATTGGCAAGATTAAACTGGGCGAATTAAAGCCCGGACGATGGCGTATATTGACAGAAACTGAGATTAAAACTTTACTTGCAGAAATATGAAAACGAATTGCTGGTTGATGGTAGGCGTGATGCTCGCAACAAGCGCAGTCGCGCAGGACAACACAAATGCGGTCTCCACCGCGCCCGCTGCGCCACCGCCCGCCGAAGCCGCGCCCGCGACGGCGCCAAGCTCCCTTGAGGCCGGCGCGCCGGCGGCCACCCCCAAGCCCGTCAGACACCGGAAGCATAAAGCCGCCCCGGCCAGAATGATTCCGCTGTCCGAACCGACAGTCACGCTCGTTCCCGGTCCGGCGCAGGTCGCCGTCAAGAGCCTGAACGCGCGCGGCCAGGCCGGTCTCAAGGGCGAAGTCGTGGCGCATCTTACCCAGGGTGAAACGGTGACGGTTTTGTCCCAAATCAATCTGGAAAAACACAAGGCCAATGAACCCGCGCAATGGGCTCAAATTGCCCTTCCGTCGAGTGCGCACGTTTGGGTCTTTGCCAAGTACATTGACAAGGCAAACAACAACGTGCTGGCAAAAAAATTAAATCTGCGCGGCGGACCGGGTGAAAATTACAGCGTCCTCGGCACCATTGAACGCGGCACGCCGGTGAATGTTATCCGGACCAAGGGCAATTGGATGGAGATCGAGCCGCCGGCCAATACCTATGCTTTCGTTGCCGCCATGTATTTGACGCAGGCAGCCCCGGCGCCCCAACCCGCTCCCACCACCCCAACGCCCACAACGGTGCCGGAGCAGCAACCGCCCGCCACCCCGCCGGTCACCCAACCGGCCCCGCCGCCGCCGCCGGTGAACCGCGTGGTGTCGCATGAAGGTGTGGTTGGGGCGGTCACCAGTCCGGTCGCGCCGACAAAATACAAGTTATACGATCCCAACACGTACGAGACGATTGATTATCTTTATTCGACCGCGCCGGACCTCGACCTGAGCCGCTACATCAACATGCAAATCATTGTCACCGGCGTGGAGGCTCTTGATCAACGCTGGCCGAGCAGCCCGATCATTGCCATCCAGAGCATCCAGGTGGTTTCCACCAATGCCGTCGAACACCAGGATCTCCGCAGCCCCAGACAACGTGGCAACGCAGCTCATTGACGGGCGCGCGATTGCTGCGCAAATCCAGCGGGAACTCGCCGGTCGCATCGCCGCGTTGAAAACGCGCGGCGTTTCGCCCGGCTTGGCCTTCGTCCGCGTGGGTGAAGACCCGGCCTCGAAGGTTTACGTTGGGCGCAAGGAAAAGGCCTGCGCCGAGCTCGGAATTTTCTCCGAAACGCACGTCTTGCCCGAACAAACCGGCGAGAGTGAATTGTTGGCGCTGCTGGGAAAATTAAATGCCGATCCACGCCTGCACGGAATTTTGGTGCAGGCGCCGTTGCCGAAACAAATCCGGGAATCCGTGGTTTACTCGACCGTTTTGCCGCAGAAGGACGTGGACGGCTTTCATCCGGTCAACGTCGGCAAATTGATGCTGGGTGATCCAACGGGTTTCCAGCCCTGTACCCCCGCGGGCATCCGCGAGTTGTTGATCCGTTCGGGTGTCAAAACGAACGGGGCGGAAGTGGTGATTTTGGGCCGGGGCAACATCGTGGGAAAGCCGATGGTCGCGATGCTTTGCCAGAAGGATAAAAACGCGAACGCGACGGTGACGATTTGTCATTCCGCCACGCGCGACATCCCGGCGCATTGCCGCCGCGCGGACATTTTGATCGCGGCGATCGGTGTCGCCGAATTTGTGAAGGCGGACATGGTCAAGCCCGGCGCGACGGTGATTGACGTGGGAGTCAATCGCGTCGGCGATCCAAACGCAAGGAACGGTTCGCGGCTGGTGGGCGACGTGGATTTCACACGCGTGCAACCCATCGCCGGGAAAATCACGCCCAATCCCGGCGGCGTCGGGCCGATGACGATTGCCATGTTGATGTCGAACACCGTACGCGCGGCGGAGAACTCAATCAGCTAAATGAGTGATTGGCCAAACAAGTTAAACAAGTGGTTTTGCCAGTCTCCCATTTAACGCATTTAACCGACTTAACCATTTAACCTGTTTAACCATCATGCAACCCACCCGAATTTTACCCGATCTACAATGCTCCCTCCTGTGCGAAGAAGTCCGCCAGGAATCCAACGGCAATTTTTTTCTCATCGGCGTTATCAATTTTCTGCGCGTGCCGCAACTGCCGGTGGTCGCCAGCCGGCTTTTCGTGTTCAACCGCTGGACGGCGGGCATCGGCCAGTTCACCGAAAGCATCAAGCTGATCGCTCCCGACCAGACGACCGTGCTGCGCAAAGGCGAGATGAGATTTGAATTAAAGGACGCCGCGTTGCACGCCACGAACGTCATGGTTTTTGGCCAGATCGAATTCAAGACTGCCGGGACGCACTTCGTCGAGGTGCTCGTGGACGACGTGATGAAATTGCGCTATCCGATTCCGGTCATTCACGCGCCGCCGCCGGAGCAAAACCCGCCGCCCAAGCCACCAGAACCGCCGGAAGAAAGAAAGGCCTGATTGGCGGACCGTCGAGGCGTTGACCGAGAGAATGTTGAAGTGTGTTCAAGACACACGCTTCAATACTTCAAAGTTTTAACGTCTCCACGATTTGAGTAAGCTGCGGCCCGATGAGCGCGTCGGTCAAATCAACTCGCGCGTGGGAACCTTTCACCCCGCGCGGCGTGGCGGCGTTTGCCGGCGCGCGGCTCGGACGATTGTTGCTCGTGCAATTCATCGTGGCGTTGCTCGCCGCCACCGCGGTCGTCTGGTTTATTTACAACGGCTATTCCCCGATAGTGGCGACCGCGATTCAAAAACTGCCTGCCTCCGGTGAAATCCGTGCCGGCCGGCTGGATTGGCACGATCACTCGCCGCAACTGCTCGCCGATGGCCGCTTCCTCGCCTTTGACGTGGACTTGGATCACTCCGGCCAGATTCGCTCGACGGCGGACGTGCAAATCGAATTCGGCAGGGAAACCGTTCGTGTTTTTTCCTTGTTCGGCTATCTGGATTGGTATTATCCCTCTGATTATGTCATCGCCCTCAATCGCAATGTCCTTGAACCGTTGTGGGGCGCTTGGACGATGGAACTTTTATTGGCCGTCAGCGCAGCAGTGGTGATTGGCCTCCTGTTGAGCTGGTGGCTGCTGGCGACCCTTTATTTTCTGCCGGTCTGGACGCTCGGTTTTTTTGCGAATCGCGACCTGAACTTCTGCCAAAGCTGGCGGCTGGCGGGCGCGGCCTTGATGCCGGGCGCGTTGTTGATGGCGGCGGCCATTTTATTTTACGGAACCGGAATTCTTAATTTGGTTTCCTTCGGTTTCACCTTCGGCGCCCACTTTTTAATCGGCTGGATTTATCTGTTTGTCAGCCTGCTTTTCGTGCCGCGCGCGCCCGCCATGCCAAACCGGGGCAATCCGTTCCGCCCATCGCGAAAGGGACGTGAATGAACTGCGCGCGCTTCGTTGACACCTGCCCGACACGTCTTTAGCCTGCGGTCATGTCTCGATTGCCGTTTGAATTGTTGCTCGCACTGCGTTATTTGCGGCCCAAACGGACCTTCGTTTCCGTCATCACCCTCATTTCCATTGTCGGCGTTGCGCTGGGCGTGGCCGTGCTCATCATCGTCATCAGCGTGATGAGCGGCTTCGACCGCGATTTGCGCGCAAAAATTCTGGGCTTCAACGCCAATCTGAGAATTGTCGCGAATGGTGAAACCATGCAAGATTACCGCGCGGTGATGGACCTTGTCTCGTCGAACCAAAACGTGGTCGGCGTGGCACCTTACGTTCTCGGCCCGGTGCTCATGGAAACGGAACCCACCAATGAAGGGCAGCAGCCGTTCTTCGCCGTGCCGTATCTGCGGGGAGCGGATCCCGCTCTGGAAAGCTCGGTGAGCGTGCTGCCCCAAAAAATCATCGCCGGGAAATTCGACCTAAGCGGATATGGCCTGGTCATCGGCAGTGCCCTGGCTGAAAGCTTGAATCTGACCGTTGGGGACCACGTTTCAATTACTTCACCCAATGAAATTGAGCGAATGAAAAAGGCGTATGAACACAAAGAGGAAGAAAGCATTTTGCCGGAAGATTACACCATCACCGGCATCTTTGACGTAGGCTATTACGATTACGATTATTCCGTCGTCGTCACGTCGCTGGACAATGCCCAGGATTTGTACGACTTGGGCGACAGCGTTCATGGGCTGATGGTCATGTTGCGCGACCCCTATCAGGCGCCGGTGGTAAGGCAACAGTTGCAGCGAACGCTCGGCGACGATTTCCGGATCACCACCTGGTTGGAAGAGAATTCCGCCATTCTCGGCGCGGTCGCCGTTGAAAAAAACGTGATGTTTTACCTGCTGTTTTTCATCGTCATCGTGGCGGCGCTGTGCATCCTGAGCGCGCAAATCACCTTCGTGGTCCAGAAAACGCGCGAAATCGGAATGCTGAAGGCGCTGGGGGCGACCAATCTGCAAATCTCCGGCGTGTTTCTTGCGCAAAGCGCCATCATCGGCGTGCTCGGCGTGCTGGCCGGCTACGGACTCGGCATTCTCGCGCTGACCTATCGCAATGAATTTCTGCATTTCATGAATCACTGGACCGGCTTTGAATTGTTTCCCGCCTCCATTTATGGCTTCAGCGAGCTGCCGGCGGTGATTGACGTCCGCGACATCGCGGTGATTTGCGGAAGCTCGTTTGTCATCTGCATTCTCGGCGGCGTGCTGCCGGCGATGCGGGCCGGCCGGCTGAAACCCGTGGAGGCGCTGCGTTATGAATGAAATGGGGAACATTCAACATTCAACATTCGACATCGAACATCCAATGGATGGCAGACGTACGATTCTTCGGGCGTTGAGCGTTGAATGTTGGATGTTGAATGTTTTTTATCTCATAAACGGAGGCCGGCCATGAACGAGCCGCTCCTCTCCGCCCGCGCCCTCACCAAATCTTACGCGATGGGCAGGCGCACGCTCGAAGTCCTGCGCGGCGTGAACCTCGACGTGCCGCGCGGCGAATTCCTCGCGTTGCGCGGCGCGTCCGGCGCGGGCAAAAGCACGCTGCTGCATTTGATCGGCGGACTGGACTCGCCGAATGCGGGTGAAATTCATTTTGCCGGCCAAAATCTCGCCGCCTTTTCCGAACGGCAACTGACCGATTTCCGCAACCGCCGCGTCGGCTTCGTTTTCCAGGCGTATCATCTGCTGCCGGAACTCGACGCGCTGGAAAACGTCTGCCTGCCGGCGCGGGTGGCCCGCGTCTCCGCCGCCCAAGCCGAGGCGCGCGGGCGCGAATTGCTCGCCCGCGTCGGCCTCGGCGACCGCTTGGAGCACAAGCCGTTCGAGCTTTCCGGCGGCGAACAGCAGCGCGTCGCCATCGCCCGCGCCCTCATCAATGAGCCGGAACTGGTTCTGGCCGACGAGCCGACCGGCAATCTGGATTCGCACACCGGCGGCGAAATCATCGAATTGCTTGAAAAATTGCACATGGAGAAGCAAACCACGCTGATCATCGCCACGCACGACGCCAAGGTGGCCGCGCACGCGCGGCGTGTTTTTGAACTGGCGGACGGCTGTATTGTCGAAGACTTGCCGCGAAAAGACCGTTGAAAACGGCTTGGCCGGCGATTAGTTTTCGTCACCGTTATGCTTGAAGATCGTGATTACATGCGCCAGCCGGCATATTACCGGCCGCGGTTGTCTTTCACTGTGGCGCTGCTGATCGCGAACGCGATTGTCTTTCTCATCGAATGCATCGCCTGCGGTTACCCGCCGCTTTTTTCCACGGACAATTATTTCGCATTGAGCCTCGATGGCTTGAAGCATGGCTTTGTCTGGCAGTTGCTGACCTACCAGTTCATGCACGGCGGTCTGTTGCATATTTTCCTCAACTGCTGGGTGATCTACGTTTTTGGGCGCGAGATGGAGGAAACCCTTGGGCCTCAAAAATGTCTGGTCCTTTATTTCTCCAGCGGCGTGCTCGGAGGATTGGTGCAAATGGCGGGGGCGCTGATCTGGCCCAGTCATTTCGGCACGGCGGTGGTGGGCGCGTCGGCCGCCGCGCTCGGATTGGTGGCAGCCTTCGCCGCGCTTTACCCGGAGCGCGAATTGACCCTGCTTCTGTTTTTCTTTCTGCCGGTGACTTTGCGGGCGAAATACCTGCTTTGGGGAATCACGGCATTGAGCGTGCTCGGCATTTTGTTTCCGTTTTCATGGGTGAGCACCTTGCTGGGCGGCAACATCGCCCATGCGGCGCATCTGGGCGGCATGTTGATGGGCTTTGTTTTCGCGCGGTACTTCGTTCAAGGCCGATGGCATTGGCCGCAATGGGGATTTTCACCGTTGCGCCCAGCCGCGCCGCGTGAATTTGTCATCACCCGCGCAGGCCGGGGCAAGTTCTGGCATTCGGCGGCGGGCAAACCCGACGAGGAGTTGTCCGCCGATGAGTTTTTGAAAAGCGAGGTGGACCCCATTCTCGACAAGATTTCCGCGCACGGCATCCAAAGCCTGACCGCGCGCGAACGCGAAATCCTGGAAAATGCCCGCAACAAAATGACGAAACGCTAGAGTGTCGCGGGTCGAGAGAGGAGAACGTTTTCTGAAGCACTCGACACTCGACACTCGACTCTCGGCGCTTTAGGCTCGTCCCATGATTACGCGCTATTCCCGCCCGGAAATGCGAGCCATCTGGACCGACGAGAACAAGCTCCGTCTCTGGCTGCAAATCGAACTGCTCGCCAGCGAAGCGCTGGTTCGGGAAGGCGTCGTGCCACGCGCCGACTTCGCCAAAATAAAACGCGGTGCGGACAAATGGTCCGCCAATTTGCCCGACCTCGTTCTGCGCCAGAAAGAACTGGAAAAAACCCTCAACCACGACGTCATCGGCTTCACCACCGCCGTCGCTGAAAAAATTCAGCATCAAGCCAGCCGCTGGTTCCACTTTGGCCTCACCAGCAGCGACATCATTGACACCGCCTTCGCCGTCCAGATGGTTCAAAGCGCGGACCTTTTGATTCAAGACGTGCGGACAGTCCGTGCCTCCATCGCCAGGCAGGCGCGCAAATACAAATTCACGCCCTGCATTGGCCGCAGCCACGGCATTCACGCCGAGCCGACGACGTTCGGCCTCAAGCTCGCATTGATGCATGATGAGTTTACGCGCGCCTTGCGCCGACTGGTGGTGGTTCGCGAAGCCGTTGCCGTCGGTAAACTCAGCGGTGCCGTCGGCACCAGCGCGCATCTTTCGCCTCGGGTCGAGCTGGCCGTGTGCCGGAAACTCGGCCTGAGTCCCGCGCCCATTGCCACCCAAGTCGTCCAGCGCGACATTCATGCCGAATTTATGACCACGCTGGCGCTCGTTGGCGCCAGCATCGAACGCTGGGCCGTCGAGTTCCGCCACCTCCAGCGCACGGAAGTGCTCGAAGCCGAGGAACCGTTTACCAAAGGCCAGAAAGGCAGCAGCGCCATGCCGCACAAGCGCAATCCCATCACTTGGGAACGCCTCACCGGCCTTGCCCGCGTGCTCCGCGGCAATGCCGTCGCCGCCCTCGAAAACGTCGCCCTCTGGCACGAGCGCGACATTTCGCATTCGTCCGTCGAGCGCATCATCTTCCCCGATTCCTGCACGCTGCTGGACTACATGTTTGGCCTGCTTACGCGCCTGATGGACGGCCTAGCTGTCTATCCTGAAAACATGAAGAAAAACCTCGGCCTGAGTTTAGGCATGTGGAATTCGCAGACGGTTTTGTTGGCGCTCATCAAAAAAGGCCTGACGCGCGAAGCCGCTTATAAACTCGTCCAAGACGCGGCCATGAGAACCTGGGAAGTCAAACACGCTGGACGCGACGATGCGGATTTTGTTGAACAGTTGAAGTCCGACCCGGTGGTCGCCAAACATTTCAAGCCCGGTGAACTGGAAAAGCTCTGCTCGCTCGACTTCCATCTCAAGGAAGTGAACAGCCGGTTTAAGAAACTGGGACTTTGAGACACGAATTACACGAATTAACACGAATTCAATTTATCACCGTGCCCAAACTCGCTCCGCCTCCGCCCGTTGCGTCTGAAACCTGGCACGCCTTGCTTGACGCCGCCGCCGCGTTCGCCGCCGTCAAACCGTGGGAATTTGCCTATGACAGTGATGTCGTTGGTCTGATTGATCCCATCACCGGCGAGACTCGCATTGGCTGCGTGCTCGGTGCGGCCGGAAGCATTTTCGCCGCCGTATTTTATCGTCGTCCAGCCGGCTTGCGCTGGATGCTCCAGATGCTCAGTGACACACCTGACCCGGAGGACTTCAACAGCGCCGACGGCATGGATTGCCTGAAAGTCGAGTTAGTTCCCAAGCGCGAGTTGTGGAAGGAAGACCTGGCCGCGCTTAAAGCCGCCGCCTTCAAACCCGCCGGCAAAGGCAGTGTCTGGCCGCAATTCCGCTCCGCCGAACCCGGCTGGCTTCCCTGGCACATCAACCAGACCGAAGCCAGCCAGCTCCTCGCCGATCTGCCGCGTCTCACCGCCTTCTACAAACTGTTCGAGGAACATCCCCAAATTTTCGACGGCTGCGCGCCTGCGGAGATTCCTTTTGTTCCCGTCATTCTGCCGGATCGCCCGCTCACGCCGCGGGACCTCGACTGGCGTCCGCTCCTGCCGTCACCGCCCACCGGCTTTGACCCTTTTCAAACTCCCGCCGGCCAGCGCGAAAAACTCCGCGCCCTCAAACGCGCGCCGGGCACGGCGTGTGAATTTGATTGCAGCCTGCTGCCCGGCGGTTCATTCCTCGAAAACGGAAGGCCCTGCTTTGGCCGAATCAGCTTGCTGGTGGAACAACAGCGCGGCCTCGTGGTTGGCATGGGCGTGCAAAGCGGCGCGCTCACCCCCGGCGAAGCCGCCGGTCGCGGACTGGTGGATGCGCTGCTCCTGGCCGGCCAACTGCCGGAAAAAATTATCATCGGCGGTTCACGTCTCCAACCCGTGCTGCAACCGCTCTGCGACGAACTGCAAATTCAACTCTGGCCCGCGTCTTCGTTGCCCGCGCTCGACGAAGCCGTCGCGGCCCTCAGCCAGCAGATGCTCGGACGGACAATGCCGTAGGACAGTGCTTCCAGCCTGTCTCAAATGGAAAACTTCTTTGCCAATCGTTCCATCTGACCGCCGGGGGTGATGTGGGCGAACCAGATTTCGTCTGCGAGAGCAGCAACGAGTTCGTTGCGGCGGGCAGCAAGTTCGGTCGTGACGCGGTTCTGCTTGGCGGTGAAACAGGACAGAAGCAACAAACGATTTCGGGCCAGCGGTTCTTTCCAGTCCGATGGCAGGCGGAAGTTTTCCAGGCTGCGGGCGGGGCGGATGATGATGGGCTGTGTCCCACGCCGCAAGCTGCGCAGACATTCCTTTTCAACCACGGAGTGGAAGGCGCTGATGATGCAGCGATGCTCGTCGCGCCACCGGCGGGCCTTGTCGCAGGCGCGGAGGATGGCGTCGCCGGGGCAGCGGGCGGAGCAGAAGAGCGCGGTCTTGCGCTCTTGCAGCAGGGACAAGTTGCCGAGCGCCCAAAGTTGCGGCGGCGCTTGTTCGTCCAATCACTCGCGCAAACGCGACGGATAGCGGGCGTCGTTGGGCGCGAGGCTGACAAGTTCGACGGGTGTCATAACCGTTCACGCCAATGTCGGTCATGGCGGGCCGCGTGGATGACGGCAACGATGGTAATCAAATCCCGTTTCACCCGATACACGATGCGATAGGGAAACCGCGGTGGGAAGAACCAGCGAACCTGCCGGTGCCGCTCACGCAGGCAATAAATCAGGGGATTGGCGGGCAGCGTGTTGATGGCTTGCCGGACGGTGCGCGAGAAATCAGCCCCCAAGCCCGGTTGCCGTTCCTCATACCACTCCCCGGCGGACTCAATGTCGGCGAGTGCGTCCGGGTGAATGCCCAGTTGGTAGGTCACTTGCCAAAGCGGGCCTTGAGGCGCGCTTCCGCTTCCGGCCAAGGGATTGATTTTTCGGGATGCTGATCCAAGTCGTCCAATCGCGCCTCAATCAACCGTTTCTCCGCTTCTGTAAGGTCGCTGTCCGTCCGCCAGCCGTCCGAACCGTAGGTGGCGAGGTCTTCAATTCGAGATTGAATTTCAGCCAATTCCGCCGGTGTCAGCTTGGGCAACTCTGCCAGAATGTCGGCTTTGCTCATGACAGTAAATTAACCCAACTCGGCAGGCGTGTCAGCCCGAATTTGCGGTGTAGTTCCATTCAATCCTCCTCGCTGCCGTCGCGGCCCTCAGCCAGCAGATGCTCGGACGGACAATGCCGTAGTACAGCTTGTCGCGCCGAAGCTGGCGAAGGTGGATGCTTCCAGCCTGTCTCCATTCAATCGGAAACCGCGAACCACGCGGAACACGCGAAATTTATCGGTTGCAACAGCCCTACCGTTCATTTCCGCTCGTTCAACGGCGGCAATGCATTCACAATCTTCATCGTTTCTAGGCTCACGCGGATGATGCGTTTGAGGAGGTCGAGGATGTAGCGGGGTTGGTTGTGCTCCCGCGCCCAATCGTTCGGGTCGTTGCGGATGCCGCTGTCCTTGTCCACAGTGATCTGGTAACGCTCCATGATCCATTCGAGCGCGGGCTTGCCGTTCACAACGTAATCGTAGGCTTCGAGCGGGATGCCGGTGAGTGTGATGCGCGCGTTGTAATGGATGGTCGTTTTGTCCACCTGCCGGTCCTTCCGGCCAAAGGTCATCTTTTGCACGAGGAAATCCGTTGCCGGGTCGCTCAGGAGTTCGCTGGCGAATTCCTTCACCGGCCACGGCTCGATGGTCTCGTAATTCAAATGCCACTGGGCGAGGTCGCGGCCCGCCTGGCTGAAGCGCCAGAAGTCCGCCGTCTCCCGCGTGAAGGGCAGGCGCGGCAGCATCTTCTTCAGGTCGCTGGCGAAACGGGTGCGATACTCCGGCGAATGCAGCACGCCATAGACGTAGTAAAAGATGTCCTCCTTCGTGACCCGTGCTTCGTAGGCCGCGCGAAAATCGGCGAGGATGGCATCCGTGATGGCGCTGCGCCGCTGGCAGCCTTCTACCAACTCGCCTTCCGGCTCTTTGGCGATTAAATCCACTTCACGAAGCTTCGTTTCTTCGCCTGCTTTTGACTCGGTTGGCTCGTCCTTTTCGTAGAGGTAAAAGGGAAAGCACTGGCCAGTGTCGTGCATGTGGAAGTTCGGAACACAATCGGTAATGAGTGCGGAGAAGTCCTTCGCAGCGCCAATACCAGAAACGACTATGACCTGATTCGGCACTCCCGCCTTCGGGAAAATTCGCGGTATCTGGTAAACGCGCTCGTTGAAATCGCGATCCATATAAACTGCTTGCTTCGCAAACGGCCGATAGACACCAATCAATATGCGGTCTTCGCAAAATTCGTGCTTTGTTAGTTTTGCTACGTCGTCTTTTAAATTTCCTGACCAAGAGATTTTCTTGGGGTCTGTGTTGATGACCTTGTTCACAAGTTCAGTGATCTCGGCCCTGTTTTTTCCAGCGACGACTCTGGCAACTCGATCAACCTGTTCGTTATAGAATTGAATCATCCGATGCATATGGACTGCAACGGCAGAGCGGGCGTAATGATAACACCACTTGTCACGGCTGGTTAGGAGGCCCTGAGAGTAGTCTTCAAAAACCGTGGTTGCACTGGCGTCCTGCTTGTCGCCAAACAAAACAAACTTCCCGAACGTCGGGTCGCGTTGATTTATCCAATCATGGCTAGCGTTTGGCTGGAGGCGTTTCCATTTCTTATCGCGGTGTATGCCGTTGATGCTTTGAAGCGCACGGATTGTGTTGAGCTTTTCTGCGCGGTCGAGATAGTCACCAATGTCATGGTAGTAGATTTCGCACTTTCCTGTCTTCAGCGGATTTTTGACGAGGATAGTAATCGCGATTGGATCTTTCGTGCCTTCACCAAAGACATTGCCCTTCTCCATGCGCCTCTGTTCGCCTGAAGTGTGAGCGTCACCTCGGAGATTAAAAACATAGATGGTAGTGAACTCACTAACAACACAGGCTCGAAGTCCGTCCATCGAATTGTTGTCGATGAATCTGCCGTTCGAAACGAAAGCTACGATGCCTTTATCTTGAATGCGGTCGCTGGCCCAGCGAAAAGCCCGGATATAGCTGTTGTAGAGGCTTTTCTTAAGCTTCGCCGCTGAACGCTCTGCGTAAGTCGAGCGGATGCGACCGTCGAGGTTGTCGTATTTAAGATTCTTGTTCTGGTCGTTTTCACTCGCCTGCCCTACAGAGTAAGGTGGATTGCCAGTCACGACGCGGATGGGGCTTTGCTTCTGGCGTTTCACCCGGCGGTTGTTTTCCGGGAACATCTTTTCCTCCATCTCACCCTTGGTTTCCGCCATCTGGAACGTGTCCGTCAGCACGATGCCCTCGAATGGAATGTAATTTGTCTGGGGGAGCGCAGCCGCCCCGGCTGCTGTTGCCGACGCCCTCGTCGGCAACTCTGAGCGCGGGGTCATGGCGGAAGCGGTGGATGGTTCGGACGCCCCCGGGTTTCCCGCGAGGGCGCGGGAAACTGCGCCCGGGGCGGGCGCGCTCCCCATACCAGAAGTTCCCAATCTGTAGCTCACTGAACCATTCGCGCGTTGCAGGCCGTGGAAGGTTTCCTCGATGTTGATGGCGGCGATGTAGTAGGCGAGCAGGACGATTTCGTTGGCGTGGAGTTCGTGCTGGTATTTGCGCAGCAGGTCAGCAGGCTGGATGAAGCCGCTCTGGAGCAGGCGCACGATGAATGTGCCAGTGCCGGTGAACGGGTCAATCACATGGACATCCTTCGCCCCAAGTGATGACCGGAACTCATGCTGCAAGACATCTTCCACGCTGTGAACGATGAAATCTACCACCTCGACCGGCGTATAGACGATGCCGAGGCGTTCAGCCATCTTCGGAAAAGCGGTGCGGAAGAATTTGTCGTAAAGCTCGATGACGACGCGCTGGCGGCCTTCCGCGTTGTCTATGCCAGAGGCGCGCTGGCGGACGCTGGCGTAGAATTTCTCCAGCGCGGCGGTTTCCTTCTCCAGCGCCTGGTCGTGCAGCGTGTCAAGCATCTGCTGCATGGCTTTGGACATGGGATTTTGCTGCGTGAAAGCGTAGTTCTCGAACAGCGCGTCGAAGACCGGACGCGTGATGAGGTGCTGGGAAAACATCTCGATGGCATCGTCCGCGCCGATGCTGGGATTGATGTTGTCGCGCAGGCCGGTAAGGAAATCGGCGAAGGCTTGTTTATGGCACGCATCGCCACTTTCCAGCAGTGCCCGGATGCGGTCGGCGTGGCGTTCGGCGATGACGGCTACGTCCTTCGCCCAGCTTTCCCAGTAGCGGCGGTCGCCGCACTTCAAAACGATGCGGGCGTAGATGGCGTCCTTCCATTCCTCCAAATGCGGGAAGGCAAATGCGCCCTGCACTTCGCGTGCTGTCATCTGACCGTCGCCGTCGCTTTTTCCGTCGCCCGGTGCTTTCGGGTCGTCGCCACCAATGCCGATGACCTGGATTACATCGGGGCGATGCTTGTTGAGTTCGATGTGATTGACGGTAGCGTTGAAGCGGTCGTCATGAGCACGGAGCGCCTGCAATACTTGCCAGATGACCTTGTATTTCTCGTTGTCCTTCAGCGCTTCCTCAGCAGGCACGTCCGCCGGGATGCCGACAGGCAGGATGATGTAGCCGTATTTCTTGCCTTCCGCCCGGCGCATCAGGCGACCGACCGACTGGACAACATCAATCTGGGATTTGCGGGGATTGAGGAACAGCACGGCGTCCAGCGCCGGAACGTCCACGCCTTCGGAAAGGCAGCGCGCATTGGAAAGGATGCGGCAGGTGTTCTCCGGCGCGGTGGCTTTGAGCCAGTCGAGCCGGGCGTTGCGCTTGAGGGCATCGTAAGTGCCGTCCACGTGATCCAGTTCGCAGGTGAGCAGGTTTTCCGCGTCCGGATGCGTCTCGCGGTAGGCGGCAACGATCTGGCCGAATTTTTCGACGAAGGCTTTCGAGTCTTTGATGGAACGGGAAAAGGCCACGGCACGGCGCATGTGCGCCACGTCGCCCTGCAAGTCAGCGGCTGTGGCGGTGGAGTGATCGAAGCGTTTGGCCAGTCCGTTCCAACAGCCGGTGATGCGGACGGCATCGTTGAGGTCTATCTCATTGTTCTTGTCGGCAATCTGGCGTTGGAAAGTTTTGTTGACATATTTCTCATCCACGGCGAGGACGAGCACCTTATAGTCGGACAGGAGCGATTTGCTGACGGCTTCACCGAAACCGAGGCGATGGAATTCCTCGCCAAAGAGCGCGGGATTATCCATTGAGCAAATTTCGGCGTCGGCGTCCTTGGCCTTCACCTTGGCCTCGTCGCCGTAGATGCGCGGCGTGGCGGTCATGTAGAGTCGTTTTTTACCTTTGATGAAATCGGCGTCGTGGATTTTGACGAAGTGGCTTTCGTCCTCGCCGCTCAACGTGACGCCGGTGGTGCGATGCGCTTCATCGCAGATAATGAGATCAAATTCCGGCAGGCCGGCCTTTTGCGCCTCCGACACTGCCTCAATGGATTGGTAGGTGGAAAAGACGACCGTCATCTGCGCGGGCGTCTTTTTTTTCTCTGCCATGGTGCAGATGGCGCGATACTGCCAGTTAATCTGCCTGGCGGAAGTTGTTGCAGGAAACGCAAGGTCATAGATGGTAATATCGGCCTTGTCGTCGTCTGTTTTGGCAGTGCGTTTGCCGATGGTGGTGTCGGAACAGACGGCGAGGCTGTGAATGGGGCGGACGGATTCAGCAGTCCATTCGCGCAAGGTTTGCGACATCAACGAAAGCGATGGTACAAGAAACAGAACGTGGCCGGTGGGCGCAACTTTCTCGGCAATCTTCAGCGCGGTGAAGGTTTTGCCCGTGCCGCACGCCATGATGAGCTTGCCGCGGTCGGCTTGGGCGAATCCTTTGAGCACGTCTGCAATGGCCGATTTCTGATCATCGCGGGGTTTCTTTTGCGGGCGAAGGCTGAGGTCTTGCGGGCGCTGAAGCGTGAATTTCGACCAGTCAATCGGGCTGGCGTCGAGGTCATGGACGGTTAACCGGGTGACGGGCTTGGATTGGTTCGCCAGCGCGTGCTCGGCGTTTTTACTCCACCGGTCGGTGGTCGAGACAATCATGCCGGACGTGAACAATTCTTTGCCTGACGCCGTGAAGAAAGAATCTATGTCCTCTTTTGCGATGGTGTGCTCTGGCAGGTAAAACTTGCACTGGATGGCGCAGAACGCACCGGTGGTACGCTCCTCTGCCACAATATCTATGCCTACATCGCCGACATTTCCTTTGCGTGGCCACTCATTCCACATCCAGACGTTGGAGAACCGCTCGGCGTAGATGGGGTCCAGTTCGAGGTAACGGCAAATAAGCCGCTCGAAGCGGTCGCCGAGATCGCGGTTGGAAGTGGCCTCCTCGCGGAAATATGCAAGGACATCGTAGATGGAAAGCGTCCCCATGCAGACAAGCTGAATTCGCTCGCGTGCGAATCAGCCCTGTCGGGATGGCTTGTCCGGTGAAGAAATGCTGTGCCTGAAAATGCGAAGGGGCGTGACCTACTCACGCCCCAACTCAGGCACTAGCATGCCTTCACAGGAACGTTTTCAGGCACGCCCGATGTGGGCGTGCCTTCGAACGCCGTCCTGTGAATGAAAGTGCTAGTTTCGAGTTGGACAGCAGCCGAAGCTACGCGAAATGATTTTGGTTAAATTGGTTTTCTGGTCGTTTAGTTTTTTTGACTGACGCGGCGAGATTACGCCGAAGGCCAGTTTCCGGCAATGGGTTTTCCGCCTTCGCCAAGGCTACGGCGCGACGTGTGCGGCAAATAAATTTCGAGTGTTCAGCGTGTTTCGCGGTTAGTCTTTTTGCGGTCTTTGCGTCTTCACGTCCTGGCGTTGAAAAAATCAGCGTCCATCCGCGTTCATCTGCGGTTGAAGTTTTGGCTTTGTATCGCTGAAGACGGCGCGCACGGAGTGGCGCGCCCTGCTTTTGTGGCCAAAGAATCCGTGCCCACCTGTGTCATCCGTGGTAAAAAATCCGCATGGCTCTCCGGATTCACGACCGTCGGCGCAAATGAAATCCAATCGACCAGTCCAGACGGAAATCATTCAGGCTGCAGAAACCGATCTGGCAGCCATTTCCGAACTGGCGGGCATCATCTGGCGGGCGTGTTATCCGGGCATCATCACCCATGCGCAGATTGATTACATGCTGGCGCGGATGTATGCGCAGGACACAATGCGCGAGGAGATTCGTTCCCAGGGCATTCGTTACGACCTTCTGATCGTGGACGGCAAACCAGTCGGATTCGCGTCCTACGGCTCCGCAGAGGTAGGGACGCTGCGCCGCGGCGTCCGGACAGCGCAGCGCGCTGTCCCTACCTTCAAATTGCACAAGCTTTACCTTTTACCGGAGTTGCAAGGTCGCGGACTGGGCAGCCGGCTATTGCAGCATTGCGAGCAGGAGGTTCGCGTCGGCGGAGCGCATCGCTTGATTCTCTCCGTCAACAAGCGCAATGCCAAGGCCATTGCCGCGTACAAACGAAACGGATTTGTTATCGCTGAACCTGTGGTCACGGACATCGGCGGCGGTTTCGTGATGGACGATTATATCATGGGCAAGGAATTCTGTGACGCGTCCAACCAGTGAAGACTAGCCGGTTGTCCATTTTCCCGAAGCTGGCTAACAACCCGTTAAAACAGTAGCCACCGAGGGAACGAGGCGGACAGAACGCCATAATTCCCGGACGAGTTCCGCCTCCTCACGTCGGCGGCTACGAGTGAAGCGGAATTCTTTGACGGGCGGTCAACGGGTTTCGCCGAGCGGAATGGGGGCTTTGATAACGGGACCGGTTGCCGGTGGCCGGGAGGTGCCCGAATATTTTCCGTGGTAGGCGGCCAGGAAGTAAATCATCACGACGCCAACCGCCAACGTCACGCCACTCCAGAAGACCGGCCATTGTGTTCCGGCAGGCCGCGTGCAGGCGTTGAACCACCAACCAGTGCCCAGATATCCGAAAAGGTTTCCGACGCCGTTGGTCATCAGCGCCAACATGGCCTGCGCCCGCGCCCGCCATTCGGGGCCAACGCGTTCATTGATGTAAATCTGCGCGGTGATGAAATACAAGGTGAAGGAGAAACCGTGCAAGCTGGTGCCGGCCAGCACCCATATTCTGCCGTTGCCCGCGCACAAAAGAAAACGCAACAGTCCGAAGGCCAGCCCCGCCACAAAAATCCATTTTAACCGCCACCGCAAAAACAATCCCGCCAGCGAAAACATGCTGATCAATTCCGTGGTTTGGGCCAACGTCATCCAGGCGGATGTATGTTGAAAGCCGAGTTGTTGGAGTTGCAGCGGCGTGAACGGATAAAATGCCGCCAGCGGTATGCTGAACAACGCTGCGGTAACAAAGACCGCGCGGTGATCGTGATTTTTCAGCAGCACAATCGCGTCCCAGCCCAGCCGTTGCAACAGGGTCGGCTGGCCGGTGGCTTTCGGCGGGGGCACACTGGGCAATAGGAAGGTGAACGCCGCCAGCGCCAGCCAGGTGGTGGCACAAGTAAATTCCGACAAAGTGGAGGCGTCGGCATTCAGCGCGCTGACCAGCCAGCAGCCCGCCATCCAGCCCACGGTCGCCCCGGCGCGAATCGGCCCGAACTGGCGCTCGGAATTTTGCAGGCGCGAGAAGACGATGGCGCTCACAATGCTGCCCGTGGGCGCGGCGCACAGCGCGTAGATTTGCACCAGCACCAACACCAATCCCGGCGACCAACCGGATTTGATGCTCCAAGCGGCGAGCGACAGGGTGGCCGCGCTCGCCACAGCCAGCCCGCGCAATACGGCCACCGGCGAGGCATGGCGGTCTGCCATCGCGCCGAAAATCAGCGGTGAAATGAAAGCAGCCAGGGCGGAAGTGGCAAAGGCGTAGGGCGCGATGCCCTCCAAGTTGTGGGCCTTGAACACCACGCTCAAAGGCACCATCCAGATGCCGACGGCCATGGACTGGAGGAAGAACAGGACCGTCAATTCCCCGTATTCCGTCCAGCGGATGGTTCTCACGCGTAAAACTCCTTCGCCAGCAATCCCGTCAAATGATGCACCGCCAATTGCAAATCAGCCAGCCGGTCAAGTTGCGTCTCCGGCAGTTTGCCACTTTCGGCAGCGCGCTGGCAGCGTTGAAAGCGGCGGCTGAACGGCAACCGCACGTCGTTGAAACCGAGTTCGGTCAGCAATTTCTCGACTTCGGCGGCCAGCTCACGCGCGGCACGGATTTGACGAAAGGCCTTTTCTATCGTCGTCGTTCCGGCGCGCACACCGAGGAGTTGGCGGCATTCAAATTTCCGGCAACGCATCGGGCGTTCGGCATAGATGGCGCACGCGCACGTGGCGGCGTTGAAGGCGGGACACGGCTGCGCAACGCGCGAGCGCTTGCCGTTGAAGAGCGGTGAAGAATCGCCCGGTTCCGGACGAACGTCGGCAAACAGGACTCCATTGCAGCAAAGGCCGCATTGGAGGCAAAGCGCGTCAATGAACTTGTCCATGTCGAAAGATGACCGCATTATCCTACAGGTGGCTGGCCAAATCGGCAATAAAGTCGGGTCTTTACCCGGCTTCACCCGCCCATCATTTCCAGAACCGCGCCTTGACAGAAGGCGTTTCACTGCTAATCTCGGCGCTCCGTCAAACGGAGTTTTTCCGCGCAAAAGGCGCGCATCAAATTTGATTTATTGATTTATGAAACGCCAGTATCAGCCATCAAAAATCCGGCGCAAACGGCAGCACGGATTTCTCGCCCGCAAATCCACCAAGAGTGGTCGCGCCACGCTGCGCAACCGCCGCCGCGTGGGACGCAAACGCCTGACGCCCGTTTAATCCGCGTGTTTCATGCCCACCCCGTCTCCAGACGCCGGACGCCGGACACCGGCTGCCAGACGCCTGCGCCTGCGTCGCTCAACGCGGCTCCAGCAGCAGCGCGATTTTGCGCGCGTGCGCCAGGAGGGGCAGCGGCTCGCGCTGGGGTGTCTCATTGCCAACTGGCATGTATTGCCGGACGGTGGCGCGCCGCGACTGGGCGTCGTTACCAGTCGAAAAATCGGCGGCGCGGTGGTGCGCAGCCGGGCACGGCGGTTGTTGCGAGAAAGTTTCCGGCAGCACCAAAATGAGTTTGCCCAGCCGATCGAACTGGTGCTCGTCGCGCGGAATTCAATCGTCGGGAAAAAATTCGCCGAGGTCGAAAAGGATTTTCTGGCGGCACTGAATCGCGCGAATCTGCTGAAATGAAAAACTCTCTACACTCAACATTCAACGCCCAACTCCCAATGGGGGAACGCTCCTGCTCTCATTGGATGTTCAATGTTGAATGTTGGTTGTTGAATGTTCCCAAGTCCGTTTTGATCTTCCTCATACGGCTGTATCGCTGGACGGTTTCGCCCGCGCTCGTTTTTCTGTTCGGGCCGACTGGCGGCTGCCGGTTCACGCCGAGTTGTTCGCAATACGCGATGGACGCCATTCGTTCGCGGGGCGCGCTGGCTGGCGGCTGGCTGGCCGTCAAACGGATTTGCCGCTGTCATCCGTGGGGCGATTGCGGGCATGATCCGGCGCCGAAAAAGGAGTTCGGAATTTAATTACTCATGGACCGCACCGGCATCATTGTTGTCACTCTCTGCATCGTTCTGCTGGGTGTATGGTTCGTCACGGAGCAGAGGTACGCCTCGCAGATGACCCAACCGGCAACGGGCACAAACACGTTGGTCACGGAACCAACCCAAACTGCGACCGCGGCTTCAAACGCCGTTTCCGCCGCGCCAACAGCCGCAACAACCGCTTCCACCGCCGCTCCCGTATTTTCCGTCGGCACCAACATGCCGGAACAAACGATTGTGCTTACCAACATGCACGCGCGTTACATATTCACATCGCGCGGCGGTGGATTGAAATCGGTCGAGCTGCTGGATTACCCTGAAACCGTCTCGCTACGCTGGAAGACGGCGATGACGACCAATGGCGTGGCCACGTTGAACACCCGCGCGTCCGTGCCGGTGCTGGCGATTTTGGGTGATGCGAGTTTGATTGGCGACGGCAACTTCACTTTGACGAAAACCGACGACGGTGTTCGCGCGGAAAAGTCCCTTCCCGACGGTCTGCGCATCGTGAAGGAATTTCACATCGGCGCGGATTATCTGGTGAACGTGACCGTGCGGCTGGTCAACACGTCCGACAAATTGCTGGCATTGCCGAGGCAGGACTGGGTGGTCGGCACGGCGACCCCGATGGGACCGGACGACAACGGCTACAATGTCGGCATGATGTGGTACAACGGCGCGAAGGACGAGCAGATCAGCTTGTCCTATTTCAGCACCAACACCACGTTTTTGATTTTCTTCCCCCGTACGCCCAAGACCGAATATCGCGAGGGCACGAGCAATGTGGTTTGGGCCGCGGCGCACAATCAATTTTTCACACTGCTGGCGATGCCGGAAAAACCAGCCGCAGAGGTCATTGCGCGCCCGGTTCATTTGCCGCCGTTTCCCAATGTCGAGCCGGAGCCGGGCGCCCGTCACCGGAAGGCATTCAAACCGCCCTGGTTTATCCGGCGCAAACCCTCGGAACCAACCAGGTAATTGAACGGCAAATCGTTCTCTTTGCGGGGCCAAAGGAATACCGGACGCTGGCCCGCATCGGGGAGAAGTTCAAAAATCACGCCGACCTCGTGATGAATTACGGAGGCATCTGGGGATTTTTTGCCAAGGCGCTGTTAGTGGGCATGAACTGGCTGCATGATGTGACCAAGCTGGGTTACGGCTGGGTCATCGTGCTGTTCACGGTCATCCTCAAGGTGCTGTTCTGGCCTTTGATGGCCAAGAGCACGCGTTCGATGAAGAAGATGCAGGCGCTGGCGCCGGAATTAAAGGCGCTTCAGGCGAAATACAAGGACGATCCGCAGAAACTCACACAGAAACAGTGGGAAATGTATCGCAAACACAAGGTAAGCCCGATGAGCGGGTGTTTGCCGATGTTGATTCAAATGCCGGTGTTCCTGGGCTTTTACACGATGATCCGCAGCGCGATTGAACTGCGCGGGGCGCATTTCCTGTGGGTGGCGGATTTGTCGAAACCCGACACGTTGTTCATGATTCCGGGGCTGACGTTTATTCCGTTCATCAGCACGCCAGAGGGGTTGCCGTTTAACTTGCTGCCGTTGTTGATGGGCGGCGCGATGTTGTGGCAATCGCACCTGCAACCGCCGTCGCCGGGCATGGACCCTAGCCAGGCGAAAATCATGCGCTATCTGCCGCTGATTTTCCTGCTTTTCCTTTACAACTATTCGTCGGGCTTGACGCTCTACTGGACGGTCAACAATCTTCTGACAATTGCGCAGACCAAGCTTACGAAAATGAATCAGGCTCCGGTTGCTTCCGGTGCTGCTCCGGCATTGACTCCGCCGCCGAAAAAGAAAAAATAATGCCGATGCAAAAGAGTCGAGAGACGAACGCCGAGAGACGAGGGCTGAAAAATGCTCTCGCCGTCTGCCGCTTGGCCCTCGACTTTCGACTCTCGACTCTCGACCACTAATTTATGTCCGCTCAACCAAAAGAAACACTGGGAAAAATTCTGGAAACCCTCGGTTTTTCCGCCACCATCGAGGAACACAAGTTGGAAGAAGGTCTTTTACTTGAGGTAAAAACCGATGACGCCGGACGGCTCATTGGCCGCCAAGGGCAGACCCTTTCCGACCTGCAATACATCGCCAACCGCCTGCTTTTTCAGCAGGATGCCACCGCGCCCAAGGTGATGGTGGACGTGGGCGGCTATCGTGCGCAGGCGCGCGAAGCCCTCGTGAAAAAAGCCAAGAACGCCGCGGACAAAGTCCGGCGCTGGGGCGATACGGTGGAATTAGAACCGATGACGGCCTTTGACCGCCGGGTGGTGCACCAAGCACTCAAGGACGATCCCGACGTGGAAACGCACAGCGTCGAAGTCGAAGGCTCGGAAAAAAAGGCCATTCTTCTCCGGCCAAGGCAATGAGCGGCGTTACTGACCGAGAATGGTCAGTTTATACGCCGGCGAAAGGGCGTTGCCGGGCTGGGGCGGCTTGTTGAAATCGTTGTAAAGATAGTCAAATTTATAACGGTAGGTGACGTCAGTGGCTCCGGGCGGCACGGGTACAAAACCTTCCCAGCGATTGGTCATCAGCGGCGTCGGGCGCATGTCGTAGAGCTGGCCGTTGGCGAGCACGTAAGGATGGAGTGAGTCCCACCGCATTGATTGCTGTTGCGAAGCAAAGGCGACTTCGACGGGGTAAAGGTTGTTGGCGTTGCGCGGTTGTTCCAGCGGCGTCAGATTGGTAAACGTCGTGGCACATCCCGTCAGCAACAACACCGGCAAAACCGGTAGAATTTTCTTCCACATATTGCGCACAGCGTTACACAAGCGCCGGCGGTTTGTAAAGGTGGATTTAACGCTTGAATCGCCCTTAATTTTTTGGATATTTTCCAAGAACGCATGAATTCCCCAAGTCCATCTCCGCCGGGATTTCGCAATTATCGCTGGATCATCTGCGGGCTGTTGTTTTTCTCCACCACCTTCAACTACCTGGACCGGCAGGTCATCAGTTACCTGAAGGACTACATCTTCTGCGTGCCGGTGGCGCAGGGCGGGTTTGGCTGGTCCAACCAGGATTTTTCTTATTTGACTTCGTTCTTCACGGGATTTTACGCCGGCATGACGCTGATCATGGGCTGGGTGATGGATCGAATCGGCACCAAACTGGGTTTGGCGCTGTCGCTTATTTTCTGGTCCATCTGCGGCATGGTCAACGCGTTTGTCGGGCGGCTGCTGGTGTCGCACATCGTCATCCGCAGCGCGTTCGCGGTGGGCGAAGCCGGCAACTTTCCCGCCTCGATTAAAACGGTGGCCGAGTGGTTTCCCAAGCGCGAGCGCGCCCTGGCCACCGGCATTTTTAACGCCGGCTCGAACTCGGGCGCCATGGTGGCCGCGCTGGTGGTTCCAATCATCCTCGTCAGTTTCAGCCATCAACTCGGCTGGAAAATGGCGTTCATTCTCACGGGCGCATCGGGTTTTCTCTGGTTGATTTTCTGGTTTTGGCTCTATGAGACGCCCGCCAAACAAAGACGGCTCTCCAAGGCGGAATACGATTACATTCACATTGACGACGAAACCGCAGCCACGGATGTCAATGGAGACAAGGCAAGGTTTTCCTGGTGGCGGCTCTTTGGCTATCGCCAAGGTTGGGCGTTCTTTTTTGGGAAGTTCATGACCGATGGCATCTGGTGGTTTTATTTGTTCTGGCTGCCGGACTACTTGGAAAAGCAATTTCACATGACGACGAAGCAGGTGATGTGGCCGACGTTTATCGTGTTTGGCATTTCCATCATCGGCAGCATTTATGGCGGAAGCATTCCGCTGACACTCATCAAGAAAGGAATGTCGGTCTATCGGGCGCGCATGCTGGCCATGTTCCTCATTGCCGTGGCGCCGCTGGCGGTGTTGTTCACCCAGTATTTTGGCGATGTCAGCCGGTTCGGAAATGCGGCCGCCGCGCTGGCGATTGCCATGATTTCCATCGGCGCCGCCGCTCATCAGGCGTGGTCGGCCAACCTGTTCACGACCGTTTCCGACATGTTCCCGAAGAAAACTGTTGCCTCGGTCACTGGCATCGGCACGACGGCTGGCGGCATCGGCGGCGTGGCGGTACAACTGTTGGCTGGCAGACTGGCGGACGTGTTCAAACAAAATCCGCAAACGGCCTACTTCTTCATGTTCATCGTCTGTGCGTTGAGCTATCTGATTGCGTGGGCCGTTATGAAAATGCTCGTGCCACGGCATAACCCGATTACCGATCTGTAACAACTCTTTCCAAAAGCAAAAGCCCGTTGAAGCATCCGCTCCGACGAGCTGATTTTTTTGGGTGAAAAATCAAATGGTCATTGCATCGAACCCGCCGTCCACGACCAGTTCGGCGCCAGTGATGAAGCTGCCGGCGTCGGACGCCAGCAATAACGCCGCGCCGACCAATTCATGCGCTTCGCCAAAACGATTCATCGGTGTTTTGGCGATGAATTGTTTTCACACGGTCGGGGCTGAACACTTTCCGGTTTTGTTCGGCGGGGAAAAACCCCGGCACCAGAATGTTCACGCGCACCCCTTTCGTCGCCCATTCGCGCGCGAGGTTCTTGGAAATGTTATGCACGCCGGCCTTGGAAGCCGAGTAGGTGAACACGCGCGACAGCGGATTCAGGCCGGAAGCCGAGCCGACATTGATGATGCTGCCGGAACCTTTTTCAACCATGTGCTTGCCGAAAATCTGGCACGCCAGCATGAGTCCCTTCAAATTCACCGCCAGAATGCGGTCAATCTCGTCTTCAGGAATGTCGAAGAACGGCGTCGGCGAATTCACGCCCGCGCCATTGACCAGAATATCCACGCGGCCCAATTTTGCCAGCACGTCGGCCAGCAGCTTTTGCAGCCCGGCCTTGGAAGTCGTGTCACAGGGAAAAAATTCCGACTTGCCGCCGTCCTTGGCGATTTTGTCCATGCGCGCCTTGGCCTTGTTCGGGTCGCGACCCACCAGCGCAACCGTCGCGCCGGCCTTCGCCATCCCTTCTGCAATCGCGCCGCACAGTTCACCCGTGCCGCCGATGACCACCGCCACTTTGCCTTTGAGTGAGAACAATTCTGCTGGTGTTTTCATGGTTCGTAATTTGTTGAAGCGATGAACAGTTTAAGCGGTTTCAGAATCCGCTTCAACGCTTTAACGTTTTAACTTTCAACGTTGCACCCGCGCGCTGCCGCCGCCCATGGTCTTCTCGACTTCCTTGCGCGTGGCCATGCTGGTGTCGCCGGGCGTGGTCGAGGCGAGCGCGCCGTGCGCCGCGCCGTAATCCACCGCCTTCTGCGCGTCGTTGAATTCCAGGAAACCGAATTGCAGGCCGCTGGCGAAACTGTCGCCGCCGCCGACGCGGTCGAGAATTTCCAGTTCCGGATATTTCCGGCTCTCGTGAAATTTCCCGTCGTGCCAGAGAATCGCGCTCCAGTCGTTCTTCGTCGCGGTGATGACGCGGCGCAGCGTCGTGGCGGCCACCTTGAAATTCGGATACGCCTTCACCGCCGTTTCGATCATCGCCTTGAACGCGTCGGTTTCAATCTTGCTCAAATTTTGGTCCGCGCCCTTCACCTCGAAGCCGAGGCGACGCGGTGAAATCCTCCTCGTTGCCGATCATCACGTCCACGTATTTGGCGATTTCGCGGTTCACTTCCTGCGCTTTCTTGAGGCCGCCGATGGATTTCCAGAGCGACGGACGGTAATTCAAATCGTAGCTGACGATCGTGCCGTGCTTCTTCGCGGCCTTCACGGCTTCAATCGTAAGCTCGGCGGTCGTGTCGGACAACGCGGCGAAAATGCCGCCGGTGTGAAACCAGCGCGCGCCGAGCTTGCCGAAAATGTGTTTCCCAGTCGAAATCGCCGGGCTTCAGTTGCGACGCGGCGGAATTGCCGCGGTCCGGCACGCCGACCGCGCCGCGGATGCCGAAGCCGCGCTCGGTGAAATTCAGGCCGTTGCGGATGCTGCGGCCGATGCCGTCGTCCGGCGCGCCACTAGATGAAATCCGTGTCCACGCCGCCCTGCATGATGAAATCCTCGATGAGGTGGCCGACCTCATTGTCCACGAACGCGGTGCAGACGGCGGTTTTCTAGCCGAAACATTTGCGCAGGCCGCGCGAGGTGTTGTATTCGCCGCCGCCTTCCCACGCCGTGAAATGCCGCGCGGTGCGGATGCGGCCTTCGCCGGGGTCGAGCCGCAGCATGATTTCGCCGAGGGAAATTTGGTCGTATTTGCAGGATGATTTGTCGCGAAGTTGAATTGCCATAATGTTCTGTCGTTGAATTTTGTCAGTTGAATTTCATGAAATTACACCGTCGCCGTCTTGAAATCAGCGAGATTCCACGGCGTCTCGCCAACTTCCTTGGCGAGATGATTCAGTTCCTCGATTTCCGCCTTGGTGAACAGCAAGCCGCCATGCTTCTTGGAAAGCTCGCCGTTCCGCGCCTCCGGCTGGCCGGGCAGCAGGCACTTCTCGTTGCCGTGGCCGAGAATGTCGGCGATGACCGCCTTGACGTTTTGCGCCTGCGTGCGGCCCTTGGCGTAATCGTTGCCGTTGAGCGCGTCGGGATGGATGACCTGGAAGAAAAATGTCGAGGCACGCTTTTCCTTCGGGTCGCCGAGCGCCGTGCCGCGGATTTGCGGCAAACCGCCGCCGATGAAGCCCGCGTAAAGTTCGTCAATCAAACCAAGCCCGTAGCCCTTGTGCGCGCCAAACGGCAGCAACGCGACGGCCTTGTTCGGATCGGTCGTTTCCTTGCCGTCGGCGTCCACCGCGCAGCCGGGCGGAAGCTGTTTGCCTTCGCGTTTCATCACCTGCACGCGGCCCATGGCGACGGTCGAGGTCGCCCAGTCAATCACGATGGGAAAACCGATCGCGTCCTGCGTCGGGAATCGCCCACGAATGCGGGTTGGTGCCCATCGTCGGCGTCTTGCCGCCGAACGGCACGACTTCGGACGTGGCCGAGGTGCAATTGGTGTAGGCGAGGTAGCCCTTGAGCGCGGCGTCCATGACGTAGCCGCCGCCCCAGAGATAATGCGTCGCGTTGTCCACGCTCACCATGCCCACGCCGAATTTGTCGGCGAGTTTCATGCAGGTGTCCATCGCCTCGTAGGCCACGGCCTGGCCGAGCTTGAAATGCGCGTTCCAGATTTCGGCGGCGGCGAAGCGCGACGGCAGCTTCTCGATTTTCGCGCCGGGCTTCCAGCGGCCGACCTTGCTGCCGAACAATTCATCCAGATGCAGCGCCTTGATGGCGTTGTGCGTGCGGATGCCGTAATACGACGCGCTGGAACAAAACCGCGCGCCGGCGGCGGCCTCGTCGGCGGTGTATCCGCGCGACAAATATGCCTTCTTCACAAGCGCGTCGTGTTTTTCCTTGGAAACGATGTAATAGGTTTCGGGCATAGAAAATAAACTGTTTATTTCGACATCAAGTCTGGGCGATTAATTGGAGCGAAAATATAATGACCTACATTCCGGCCCTTTTCATCTTCTCGCATATGAACCAAATAAAGGTTCGGGTCATTGACAAGTTTGATATAGTGTGAGCTTAAGAGACCGGTAATCCTATTTAACCAATCCTGAATTGATTTCTCATAATGAGACCTCTGCAAAACTCATTTGAACAGGGCGGTTGAATCGAAGTCAGAGAGACATGGAAACGATGAGCAATCCTCAATTGGGACTTTTGGACAGCCTCATGCCTGCGGTGCCGACCAACGATTTCTTGGAAGGGCTGGATCACGCGCTGGATTTCAAACCGATTGAAGCGGTGCTGCACCGGATGTATCCGGCCACCACCGGCCATCCGCCGCACCCGCCGCTGGTGCTCTTCAAAATGAGCCTGCTCCAGCATTGCTACGGGCTGTCGGATCCGCAATGCGAGGAGTTGGTCGCCGACCGGATGAGTTGGCGGCGGTTTGTGGGGCTGGGTTTGCAGGACAGCGTGCCCGATGAAACCACGCTGGTGCGCTTTCGCCAGCGGCTCATCCGTTACGGTCTGCAGGAAAAACTGCTGGCGCTGGTCAACCATCAACTGGAACAAAAAGGGTTCATCCTGAAAACCTGCACCCTGGTGGACGCCACGCTGTTGCAGGCGGCGCGTCGCGCCCCGAGCCGGGCAGATAAAGGAGGCGGCGATGACGACGCGGGCTTTACCGTCAAGGGCGGTCAACCCCACTACGGCTACAAAGCGCACGTGGCCGTTGACCGGGATCAGACGGTGATTCGTTGCGTCACCTTGACGGACGCCAGCGTTCATGACAGTCAGGAATTTGAAACCGTGGTCAAAGGGGATGAGGAAATGGTCATGGCCGACAAAGCCTATTGGAGCGCTCAACGCGCTCGTTGGTGTGAGCGCCGGAAAATCGGCAACGGCATTTTGCGCAAAGCGTTTCGGGGACAGCCCTTGGACCGGACGACGGTGCTGTTCAATGCGGTGATGAGCCGGGTGCGGTGTGGGATTGAGAAAATCTTTGGCTGGTGGAAGCGCAGCACGGGCTACGGGCGAGTGCGGTATGTGGGGCGCGATCCCAATCGGCTGGAGTTGGAGTTCAAGAGCATCTGTTGGAACTTGAAACGGCTGGTGAGTTTGACCGGAACATGAAGCAAAACATTCAGAACGCCCGCGCGGCGGACAAAAAAGTTCAAAACGGTGGCTCACATCGCCGACCGTGGCGTGCCGCCAAACCCATTTTTCGTTGAATAATGACTTTGACATCAAATCAGCAACTCAAACGACCTTTTGCAGAGGTCTCATAATATGAATAATCAATTTGAGTTCCGTAAGGATTACCAGCGTGCATTATTTTCCCACATTTTTCGTAAAGCTTCAGAAAATCTTCCTTTGTTAGAAAGCCGCTAGTTTTGGGATCACAGTCTGCCGTTACTTCCGGTTTTGTTCCCGGCCTTTCAATTATTGGTTGAGGATAGAATTGGGGATTGACCTTTTCAAGATCTCGCAACAAATGCTTTGCGTTCCAGTATTTTGAAAATTCTGAATATACTTTTGAAAATTCTACTTTGTTTGCCACGAGCGATCCCAAAGCAATTAGTTCCAGAATTTTTCGTAGTTGCAGATAAACACATTCAATGTTTGTTGCTCCGTATGGTGTTGTGGTCAAACGATTGCCAAACGCATTTATAACAAGCGTTCGGCGTTTTACCTCTTCCATCAGGTTGCAATATTTTTGAATGTCGGATTGCTGCATGGAGTTAATAACGTCAAACTACTTTCTTCACCGGCACTTCGGGATTCACCTGCGCGATGGGCTTTTCGCCGTTCATCGCGAGGATGAGGTTTCTCACAGAAGTCGTCGCCTGGCGCACCACGCTTTCATAAGTGCGCGACGCAATGTGCGGCGTGCAGACGACGTTCGGCAGCTTGAGCAGCGGATGGTCGGCCGGCGGTGGTTCCTTGTCCAGCACGTCCGTGCCGTAGCCACCCACCTGCCCGGATTGGAGCGCGGCCACCATGTCCGCCGTGTTCACAATCTCGCCGCGCGCGCAGTTCAAAATCAAAACGCCCTTCTTCATTTTGACAAACGACTTGGCGTTAATCATGCCCCGCGTTTCCGGCGTGAGGTTCGTGTGCAGCGAAATGTAATCGCTCACGGCAAAAATCTCATCGAGTGACGCAGCGCGTTTCACGCCGTGCTCCTTCGCGAATTTCTCGTCCCAATAAATGTCGAAGCCAATCGGGGTCATGCCGAAGGCGCGGGCGCGGATGGCAACTTCCTTGCCAATGCGGCCCAGGCCGACGATGCCGATAGTTTTGTCCAGCAGTTCGTGGCCGGTCTTGCGTTTCCACTCGCCTTTGCGGCTGGCGTCCACGCCGTAGAGGAAATTCTTCTCCAGCGCCAGCAACAGCAGAAACGTGTGTTCGGCCACGGTCGTGTGGTTGACGCCGGGCGTAAAGAGGACGGGAATGCCGAATTCTGTCGCGGACTTCACATCAATCTTGTCCACGCCGATGCCGTATTTGCTGATGACCTTGAGTTTGGGGCGAGCCTTTTCCAACACTTTGCGCGTGATGGCGTCGTCGCCGCAAATGTAGCCTTCCGCGTCGCCGACGAGCGCGAGCGTGTCGGCCTCATTCAAGGGGCCGCGGGCGCGAACGATTTCCCAGCCGGTTTGGGCGAGCAAATCATGGTGCGCGCCGGGTGTGTCCTGGAACGAAGTCGTAGTCAGTAAAATTTTCATGTGAATCAGGGTAAAACAAATCAGCCTCCGTATCAATCACGGAGGCTAATGAAAAAGTGCCGTTGATTTTGAAAATTGGGCACTTACCCCACGCCCAATTCGGAATAGGCCATGGTCGTCAGCCGCGACTGCGCCTGTTTGGACATGCCGGTGAAGAGAAGCGAAACGTGGTAGCCGACATGCTTGTTGCCGGAACAGGCGATGACCACCCCGCTGCACTGAATGGGGCTTTCATCACGCGGTGATTGCAGGGCGACCGTCATTTCCGTCCACAAATTGAACGGCACCGGGCTGCGAAATTCAACGCCGCTTTTGTGGATCACAACCGAATCGGTGGAAAGTTCCAGACGGGTTTGCCGCGCCTCGACTGTGAACTGTTGCCGGAATGAACCATCGTTTCCGAATTTTCTTGCACTCATAAAGTCACTTTAAATTAACATGCGAAATTTAAACGTCAAATTAGCACCCTCAATCCCGTGAATTAGCCACTACCACTCAATGACGGCCGCGCCCCACGTCAGGCCGGCCCCAAAAACCACCAGCAGGACCAAATCGCCCCGATGGACTTTTCCCGAGGCCACGGCTTCGTCCAGGGCAATGGCCACCGAGGCCGCGGAGGTATTGCCGTAGCGGTCCAAATTGATAAACATTTGCTCCGGGGTTGCGCCGAGGCGTTCGCCCACCACGTCAATGATGCGGCGGTTGGCCTGATGCGGAATGACGCATTTGATCTTGGAGATGTCGAGCTCACAACGGCGCAATGCCTCCTGCGCCGCCGTGCACATGGCCTGCACGGCATTTTTGAAGGTCTCGCGCCCCTCCATTTGCAGGTAATGGCGTTTCGCCAGCACGGTTTCCATGGAGGCGGGACAACGGCTGCCACCGCCGGGCATGTAGAGCAAATTTGATTTTTCTCCGTCGGCGCCCATCACTGCGGTCAACAAACCGTGGGCATTGGGACGGTTTTGCAGGACCGCCGCGCCCGCGCCGTCGCCGAAAAGAACACAGGTGTTGCGGTCCTTCCAATCCACAATCGAAGAAAGTTTTTCCGCCCCGATGACGAGCACCGTGTCGTAGGTCCGTGACATGATGAATTGCTGCCCGATTTCCAAGCCGTAAATGAAACCCGAGCAAGCCGCCTCCAAGTCAAAGGCCGCCGCGCGCCGCGCGCCGAGTTTCTGTTGCACCAGGCACGCCGTGGCGGGAAACGGCATGTCCGGGGTGATGGTCGCCACAGCAATGAGGTCAAGTTGTTCGGCGGTGACGCTGGCCATTTTCATCGCGCGTTGCGCCGCTTTCACCGCCATGTCCGACGTGAACTCATTCTTCGCCGCCACCCGCCGTTCCTTGATGCCGGTGCGCGTGGTGATCCATTCATCCGAGGTGTCCACCATTTTCTCCAAATCCGCGTTGGTCAGAATTTTGGCCGGCACATACGAGCCAACGCCGCTGATCGAACAGGTGCGTCCCTGGAAATTAAACCGGGCGCGCGGGTTTTTGAATTTTGGGCTCATGCGGAAACGGGAGCGGAAATTTCTCCGACTTCCAATTTTTCATTTGCGCGCGCGATTTCGCGGGCGATGATTTCATTGACGTGATGCTGCAATGCCTCAGTAGTCACCTGCAATGCGCTGGCAACGGCGCGTTCGCGCGCCGAAGCGTGTGCCTTGAACACCATGCCATTGAATCCGAGCAGCGGCGCGCCCCCGTAAACTTCCGGGTCCATGCGCCGGCGAATCGCCTGAAAGGCGCTTTGTGCCAGGAGCGCGCCGAGCTTGCGTTTGGTATTCTGCGTCAATTCACGTTTGAGCATCGAAAACATGGCGACTGCCAGGCTTTCACACGTTTTCAAAACGACGTTGCCGACAAAACCGTCGCAAACCACCACGTCCACGTGGTCTTTGAACAAATCGTGACCTTCAACATTGCCAATGAAATTCAAATCCAGCCGCCGGCAGAGTTTGAAGGCTTCGAGCGTCAATTCATTGCCCTTGGAATCTTCCCGGCCGATGCTCAAAATGCCCACGCGGGGATTTCTGCGCCGCAAAACCTCGCGCGAATAAATGCTGCCCATCACCGCGAATTGCGCGAGGTGAATGGGTTTGCATTCGATGTTTGCGCCAGAGTCGAGAAGAACAAATTCATTTCCCTGACGGGGAATGACCGTGGCGATACAGCCGCGTTCCACCCCGGGGATGCGGCCGACTTTGAACGTGGCCGCGGCGAAGATGCCGCCGGTATTGCCGAGCGAAACCAGGGCATCGGCTTTGCCCTCGTGGATCAGTTCAGAGGCACGCGCAATGGAACTGTCGCGTTTTTTACGAAGGGCACTGGCCGGTTTGTCCTCCATTTCCACGACTTCGCTGGCATGAACGACGCGTACGCGATGGTCGCGAAAACCCCGGGTGGGCAATGCCGCATGAATCTTGGCTTGATTGCCAACCAGATAAAGGGCGGTGATTTTCTTGTTGCCCTCCAGTGCCCGCCTGACGCCTTCGATGACGACTCCGCATCCGTGGTCGCCGCCCATGACATCCACCGCTATTCGCATAGATGAAAGAACGCGGAAATTTTCCGCAAACGAACGGTCAATCAAGTGCCGGCCGTAACGCTTAACACCTGACGGCCTTTATAATAACCGCACGCCGGGCAAACCCGGTGCGGCACATACGGCGCGGCGCATTGCGGGCAGGTGCTCAGTTGCGGCAGCGTTAAGACGCTGTTGTAAGCGCGGCGCATGCGCTGCCGGCTGTGGGATGGTTTGCGTTTTGGGACACCCATAATAAAATTTACAGTTTCAATTTATCCAATTCAGCCCACGCGGACGGAGCAATTTCACCAGCGTTTTCACGGGCCTTGACAGTCTTGGTTTTCAGTCCGCCGCAATCCGGCTTGCACAACGGATGCCGCGGAAATTCCAAGAGCATATCTTCGCGCGCCAAGGGCGTCAAGTCCACACAATCATTGTTCACGATCACCCGGTCTTCGCCTTCGAACGGCAAATGGCATGTCCACGCCTTCAATTCCAGCTCCTGAGTGAAAGGTTTCAAGCACCGCACGCAACAGCATTCCAGTGCGAGCCGCAGCGAGCCGCGAACCAACAAACCGCCCTCCATTTTCTGAATCTCAATGTCATATTGCACCGGCCGGGTGGCACGGACCATTTCGTCGCCCGTCTCCATGTCCAGTTCCTCCACGGGCAGTTCCCCGCACAAGGACACGTTGTGCTCCTCCAAGTGGCGCAAATTGACAATCAGCGGCATGACGTGCTCCGTTCAAGATTTTTTCGCCTTGGGAAATTTTTTTGCAAGGGCGATTCGCACATGCTCCGGCACGAATGCGCTCACGTCGCCGCCCAGCCGCGCGATTTCCTTCACAATGCGCGAACTCAAAAACGTGTAAGTGTCCTTCGGCATCATGAAAATCGTTTCGACGTTTTCGTTCAGCTTGCGATTCATCAGCGCCAGTTGAAACTCAAATTCAAAATCCGACACCGCGCGCAGCCCGCGCACAATTGCCTCCGCTTTTCGGCTCACCGCATACTTGATGAGCAGGCCGCCAAATGCGTCGGCTTCAACGCCCGGCACGTTTTGTACCGCTTGTCTCACCAAGGCGAGTCGTTCATCCAGCGTGAACAGCGGATGTTTGTCCTCGTTCTTCGCCACGGCCACGACGACGCGGTCGGACAATTTGGCCGCGCGCTGAATCACGTCCAAATGTCCGTTGGTTAGCGGATCAAAGCTGCCGGGATAAATCACCGTGCGCATCACAGTCACTTTAGCACGCACGGCAAAATTGACGAGAAAGAAAAGTCACTTCGCGTCCGGCAACTGCCACGGCACTTCGTAAACCCGCACGGCGGCGCGAATGCCCTTGACCGTAACCGGGAACATCTCGATGCAAGTGGCCGCCAGCGCCGGATCGTCGCGGAGCAGATGGTTATACGTGGTGTCGCTGATGATGATGCGGCCGCTGCCGGAGACGCTTTCCAGGCGGCTGGCCACATTCACCTCACGGCCAAACACCGTGTAGTTCAAAATATGCGCGTCCGAACCCATCAAACCAACGGCCACGAGTCCGGTGTTGATGCCGGTGCCCAGTTGCAGCGCGGTCAACGGCGGCAGGGGCGGCAAACCGGCGGAAAGCCGCGCCGGGTTTTCGGCTTCGCGCGCGGGATTTTGCGCCAGACGTTTTTGATTCAATTCGTGAACGGCGCGCTGCGTGTCAATCGCCGTGCGCACACAACCCAGCGCGTGTTTTTCGTTTGGAGTCGGCGCGCCCCAGAACGCCATGACACAGTCACCGATGTATTTATCCAAAGTGCCACCGTGTTTTTTCACCGCATCGGCGACGACGGCAAGATAAAGGTTCACGGTATTGAGCGTTTCGCGCGCCGATTCGTCGAAACATGCCTCCGTCGCGGCAGCATCAAGTAGATGTTCACGCGCGAATTCCGCCACGCGTTCCTGGGTTTCATCCGTCATTGAGGTGAATCCGCGAATGTCTGCGAAAAACACCGTCACCTCGCAGCGCGCACCGCCCAACGAAAGTTTTTTTGCACCCAGCAGTTCGTTCACCACATCCGGCGAAACGATTTTGGAGAAAACCGATTTGATGCGGCGTTGTTCGCGTTCCTCAAAGGCGACACGATAGGTGACCAGACTGAGATGTTCGACCAGCACCGCGCCCACAACCGGAAGCACCAATGGCAGCCAGTACAGAAATTTTACAAAAACAAAAAATCCGACGACAAAATAGGCGACCAGCAACAACAAAACCGCCAGCGAGGCCGTGACCGCACGAAATTGCCAGGTGAGAAACGCCGTTAGCGCGCCCAGGACGACGATGAGCGCCAGTTCCGTTCCCAGCGAAGCGCGGCGGATGAACCGGCCGGTGATGATGGAGTTGGCAACGTTCCAGTGTTTGCCCACCAGCAAGGTGTCTTTTTCCAACGGCGTCGCGCCGCGGTCAGTGAGGTTATTGCCCTGCACCGCGGAACCGACCACGACCAACTTGCCCCGGAAGGCGTCACTGAGTCCGTTGGTCTGGCCGAGCAGGCGCTGCTTGTCCTGCCAGAGCAGGCTTTCGATGGGAGCTCGTGTGATATGCGGATTGTTCGGTGTCAGTCGCCAATCAACATAAAAATAACCCTGGGCGTCCACGGGAATCACGCGCACCAACCCGTTGGGGCCGTGCAGGGTAATGCGACCGCCCGCCAAATCCACGTCCGCATGGGCCAGATCCAGTTTTAGTTCCTGAGCGGCCAAAACAATGCCCATGTGCCAGACGCGTTCGTCGGTGAAAGCTTTGGCCTTCGGCGGCATGCCGGCCGGAAGCTTGTCGCCTACGAAATCCGTCAGATCAAAATTGCTTTCCGCGTCCACGGGGACTACGACAACGTTTGTCGTTCCGATTTGCGGCAAAATGATTTTGCCGGATGCGAAGGTTGCATTCGCCAGGTCCAAATTAAATTCATTCGCGGCCTTTTGGAATAGTGGATTCCAGAGTCGGTAGTCGCGGAAGGCTTTGACGCGGCGGAGCACACCATCGGAATCCTTCTCGGTCGTGATGTCGCCAAGCGCGAATGCGTTGGTGGCGAACAATTCGGGGGGTATCACGTCGGGTGTGGCGGCAAGGATGACATTGCCGGCGAGTCGGGATTGCAGCGCGAAATAGGCGTCGGAATCCATCAAACTGCCGTCGGCCATTTGCACGGGCGGCTGGTCCGGCCGCAGTTCGCCAAATTGCACATCAAACGCGACGGCCTTGGCACCTTCCGCCGAGAGTTCTTCGACGAGCCGGCCATAGACTTGGCGCGGCCATAAAAGCCCGAAACGGTATCCCAGCCGGCCGCTTAACACGGCCTTGAGGCTCGAATCTTCAATGGCGACGAAAGCGAGATTGGTCGCAACGGGCGCGGGGAAATTCAGGGCCGCCCGCATGCGCAAATCATAGGTCATTCGTTCCAATCGTTCAAAGAAGTCGAGTCGCAGCAAACAAACAGCGCAAACGAGCAGAAGGACAGCCACCGCCAAAAGAGCCGTGGTACGTTGAATGGGTTTTAACTGCACCCCGCCGGATTAAACGAAAAACCAGAGCAACTCAAGGCTGCTCTGGTTTTTGCTCTTCACCTAAGATGAAGGAAATTTACGCTCCAAGGCGCCACGGCGTGGTATCAAACAAATTGCAGTTGATCTGGTTAACCGGGTAGGGAAGTCCCGAAAGAATATAATACCCGGTTGGCACTGCAGGTATGAGACCTTTGAAAGATTGTAGAAGGTCTCCGCCCAGTGGCGTGACACCATGCATAGGCGTATATTCTGTCAGGTCATTCAAAAGCCAGACACCCGAGCCGCCGCCACCGCCTGTGCCTACTATAGAAAGTCCCGCTGAACCTTTATACGTTGCGAAATGAACAACGTGGCCAGATTGGTCTAATAGCAATTCCCCGATAAAACCGCGAATGCCCGCCACACCGTCTGGAATTTTAATAATGAATTGTGACGTGGCTGACATTTTCTCTATATGTAAGAAAATGCCGCCCGCCCGCAGATCGAGTTCCGTGTCGCTGACCGTGTCCACGCCGGTGTCTGAGACGGTCAACTTATCAACGGCTAGTACGGTATTGCCAAACATGCGGATTACATTTTGCTGAACCATGGGTTTGTTGGCAACGAACCCGCGAACGTTGGGATCGGCTGCGAGCGAAATCGTGGTCGGAGACGGAGAGGCTTGGGGCATCGCGATCCGGTTCCCGCTTAACACGACATCCACCGTCGAGTTGGCACCGCTTTGAATAATGGCCCCGGCTCTCAGAATCTTGCCGGCAACCAACGGGTGCCAAGTGTTGTCACCCAAGGAATAGCGTGCCTGGCCTTGAATACGCACAACTGTCACCATACAAGGTTTAACCGATTGCGCGACTGCGCTGCTGCTACCCAGCGCTAATACAGCGCCGCCAACCGCCATGGTAATCAACGTCTGTATGTATTTCATAAAGTCACCATTTCAGGATTTTTTCCTTTTGTCAAACAATTTTTTGAAAATATAAACCACGACGTTCAAAAGTCAAATCATGATTTTTGTCGGCAATCCTTAAAATCCTGCCGGTAAAGGATTTTTGCCGGAGGCGTTTTGAAGCAGTTTCTGCTCAGCCATCGTGAAATAGGAACTGGCAATCACATTTTCCTGCCAGTGAAGATGCAGGGATCGTGCCATCCATGATCTGGCGGCGGCATAATCCCCCACTTGCACGTAGTGCCAGCCTACAATGGCAACCGTATAATAACCGTTGGGGTCAAGCGCTTCGGCCCGGCTGAAATACGGCCCGGCCTCGGCATGACGCCCCAGCCAGTCGAGGCACATGCCATAGCGCAAATAAGCGTAGCCGTCATACCGGTCAAGTTTCATGCCGCAGGCATACCATTCCATTGCCGTTTTGGCCAAGGCCTGGTAATCTTGTCCACCGTTGAAGCTTTGCATGCGATAGGCTTCGCCGATGTTGTAGGCCGTTTCGAAATTCTTTGGCTCCGCATCAAACGCCTCGATTAAAGCCGCGGCGCGAACGGGTGAAAAATCCGGCAACTGTTGCGCTCGCATCAACCAAAGCTGTTCGTGACCCATGTGCCATTCTTGACAACCCAAGTAAGTGAAGCCCGCAGCCAGCACCAGTGCCGTCAGCGCCTTAACTGGAATTCTCATCGCCAACCAATAGCGTTCTGTCGCAAATCGGAGATTGCTGCTCAACAACGCCAGCAGCGTCACTCCAAGAATTGCATTGGCCGGAATATGCAGATTGAAATCCACCACCGAGTGCGCTGCCAGCGCGAGCAAACCGGCGGACGCGCCAAGAAAAAAAGCGAAGCGATTGCTGAAAACCCGGTCCAGATCATTTGCCGGCGGGCGGACATATTTGAACGTTTTAATCAAACCCACGCCGAACATCGCCATGCCCGCCAGCACAATGACGCCCCCGACCGCGCCCCAATCGGCCAATAAATTCAGATAATCATTATGCGCCCACTCCGGGCGCGTTTGCATGCTTTCCGGACGATAGGCCCAGAAGCGATAGTCGTAAAGACCCGGCCCGACACCCCACCAGAAATGGTCCCGCCACATCCTCAAGGCGGCACCCCACATGTCACGTCGCACCGCCCAGTCCTCTGTGACAAAAGCCGCTGGTTTTTCTATCCGCTGAACATAGTTGAACGTCGCCCCTGTGTTTTTCGCAGCCACGATCGTTCCACCGACCGCCACAATAATCGTGATGAACAACAGCAATGATGGCAGGCGGTGATTTCGGTGGGTCATTAAAATTGCCAGAACTGCCAGCAGGCCGATTGCGGCCGCCACCCAGCCGCCGCGCGAAAACGTCACCGCCAGGCCCACCAGAATACCCACGACCGCGTAAATGAGCAGCGCCCGCACCAAGGGTTTGACGCGTCCCGCCAGCGCATAAGCTAGTGCCAGTGGTAAAAGCATTTCGAGAAACCCGGCAAAATTATTTGGCGAAACATAGGTGCCCGAGGCGCGTCCGGGATAATATGGCGAAACGATCCACCACACGCGATCCGAATGCGTCAGAAACTGATAAACGGCGTAACCTGAAATTCCCGCCGCCAGAAAAATCAGCGTGAAACTGACGATTTGGGCGCTTTCCTGGCGGTGCAAGTTATTGACGATGGCGAAAAATAAAAACGCGCACACCAGGACCTGGATCAATTCCAGCCGCGCCGCGTATTCAATGTCCGCCGTGAGATAACGTCCAATGGCATAAATGGTGAACGCCAGCACGACCCAACAAATCGGCGGCCAAAGCAGTCGGAAGTTCGGATTAACCCATAATCGCAGCGCCCATATCAGCATCACGCCCATCGTGAGCCCTTGAATGACGAGAAATGCCCACGTGTTCACCGCCCCCATCGCCAGCGGGCCAAAAACCAGAATGGCCAGTACAAGCGCCAGAATCCCCCGCTCGCAAAATTTGTCCAACGCTTCACGATCCATTTCCGAAATTTGTAGCAGCCGGGGTGAGCCGGCTCAAATGTTTAGTTTCTTTGAAGACAGAGCGGACTCACGTCCGCTGCCACGACTCAAATCAACTTCGCGCCGCCAGTTTCTTTTTCGCCGTTTCCGGGCGGAATTCCAAAATTTCGCCGGGCTGGCATTCAAGCGTTTCGCAAATCGCTTCGAGCGTGGAGAAACGGACGGCCCGCGCCTTGCCGGTTTTGAGGATGGACAGGTTTTGCGGCGTGATGCCGACGGCCTCCGCCAGATCGTTCAGCCGCATTTTCCGCTGCGCGAGAACCACGTCCAGATTGACGATGATGGGCATAAACTTAAACGGTCAATTCCTGTTCCTCTTGAATTTTCCGGCCTTCGTCCATGATCCACGCGATTAAGATGATGACGATTCCAGCCAGCAGGAAGTTGAAGTTAATTCCGCCAACTGAAAAAGAAAAGAAGCCCATGTGAAAACTGGATTTTACAACCGTCACTTTGACGCCCGGTGGCAAGGGTGGCGGCGGTGGCGCGGGAAACCAGCGATTCGCAACATTCAGAATCAGAAGGAGCAGCCAGTTGATGACGCACAAAACCCCCAGCGTCTTGACGCAGCGAATGGTCCCGGTGGAAAAAATCAAACCGCGCTCGTAAAAGTGGAACAGCTTCGCCAGTTTCCAATACCAAAGACACAAGACTGAAGTCAGCGAAACGTCCAACAGCGCGCGCCCCAAACCGTTGGCCGTCCAAAGTAATGACGAAGACAGGTGGTTTAAAAAGGCCAAAAGCCAAAACCCGATCGTTAAGACGAAAAATCCAAGAATGATATACCGCACAACTCGGCTGACGGATTGGATGCGGTTCAGCCGCTCAGTGTTGCGCACGGGAGCAATATCATTCGCATTCATAAATTTGAGTAGTGTTTTGATTAAACGGTTAACTCCTGTTCCTCCTGGATCTTCCGGCCCTCATCCATAATCCAAGCAACAAAGATGATTAAAAAACCGACGAAGACGGGCGTGCTGCTCAAATCCATGTCTTTTAGCAAGCCTTGCATCTGATAATCAATCACCCAGTCAATGATGAGCCACCAGCCGAGAAACCGGATGCAGGTGACGTTCTTGGTCGAAAAGAGGATGCCGCGCCCGTAAAGCCGGAACAGCCGGAGCATCACTCCGGCGCAAAATAACTCCAGACACGTTTTGATAATCCACATGGCCAGAATCGTTGGCGGCATTTCGCTGGACGACTCGTAAATGTGATGCTGCGAGATAACCACCCGTATGTCGCTGATCCGAAACGGCCAGCCGAACAGAAAGGCCAGAAACGAGTAAGCACCAAAGACGAGACCCACCCATGTCACGGCCTGGAAGATTCGGCTCGCTTTTTTGATGCGGATGCGGCGGGCAATTAGGGTAGTTTTATGAGCATCGCGCCCGAAGGCCAGATAAAACAGGCAAAACGCGGGAATCAGTATAGGTGCGGTTATATTCATGGCGCAAAGAATAAACCCATCAATTCTGTTATTCAAGTATATTTTATCGAAATACAATAAATAATTGGCTTTAAGTGCTAATCGGCTCGACTTGCCAGGCTTAAACGCTTAGCCTCAAGCAACTTTATGACTGATCCGCGTTACAAAAAACTGGCCAAGCTGTTGGTGGAGTATTCAACCGAATTAAAAAAAGGCGACCGCGTGTTGCTCGACATGATTGACGTGCCGGACGAATTCAGCATCGAACTCGTCCGGGCCGCGCGCGCGGCAGGCGCAACACCGCTTGTGGAGGTCCGGCACACGCGCGTTTCCCGCGAGCTGTTGCTCGAAACGAGTGAAAAGCACGCCGCGCTTGTTCGCGACATTGAGATGTTCCGCATGAAGAAAATGCAGGCGTACATCGCCATTCGTGGCAGCGCCAACATTAGCGAGAATTCCGACGTGCCGAGCGACCGGATGCAGCTTTATTCACGCATCGTCCGTCCAGTGCAGGATTATCGCGTCAACAAAACGCGCTGGTGCGTGTTGCGCTGGCCGACGCCGAGCATGGCGCAGGCCGCGGGTATGAGCACCGAGGCGTTCGAGAATTTGTATTTCGACGTTTGCACGATGGACTACGCGAAAATGGCGCACGCGATGGTGCCGCTGGAACGCGGGATGAAGCGCGCTGACAAGGTCCATCTCAAAGCGCCGGGCACGGATTTGACGTTCAGCATCAAGGGCATCGGCGCGAAGATGTGCAAGGGCGACCGGAACATCCCCGACGGCGAGGTGTTTTCGTGTCCGGTGAAAAACTCCGTAAACGGCGTGATTCAGTTCAACACGCCGACCATTTATTCGGGAACAAAATTTGAAAACGTCCGGCTCGAATTCAAGGACGGCAAAATCATCAACGCGACGGCGAACAACCCAAAACGGTTGAACGAAATCCTGAATACCGACGCCGGAGCGCGTTACGTCGGCGAATTCTCACTCGGCTTCAATCCCTACATACTGAACCCGATGTGCGACATTTTGTTCGACGAAAAAATCGCCGGCTCCCTGCACTTTACGCCGGGGCAGGCCTACGAGGAATGCGACAACGGCAACCGCTCGGCGGTGCACTGGGACATGGTGCTGATTCAACGCCGGGAGTGTGGCGGCGGCGAGGTGTGGTTCGACGGCGAGATCATCCGCAAGGACGGCTTGTTTGTGCCGAAGGATTTGAAGCCGCTGAATCCGTCGAATCTGAAATAATTTTAAACCACGTCCTTAAGAATGGTCAGAAACTGCTTCATCGCCGGCGAAAGGACCTTGTTTTTCTTGTAAAGGATGGCCAGCGGTCGGAAGAAATTGCCGTCTTCCACCGGCACGGCGGCGAGAGTTTGCTTGCTGACTTCCTGCGCAACGGTGCCTGCCGGCACGATGGAAACGCCCGCGTCAATTTCCACCGCGCGTTTCACCGTTTCGATGTTGTCGAATTCCATGACGTTGTTCACGTCCACGTCGTGCTCTTTCAAGATTTTGTCCAGCGCTTTGCGCGTTGGGATGTCCGGTTCGAAGGCGATGAATTTTTGGCCGACGAGCGCCTTGAGCTTGATGTTCTTCAATTTGGCAAACGGATGCTGCGGATGGCAGATGAGCACGAGCGGTTCCTTGCGCAGCGGGATGATTTCCAGTTTCGCGTCCTTCACCGGATACGCGACCAGCCCCAAATCCACAACGTTGCCCAGCACGTCCTCATACACCTGATTGGCGCGGCGGTATTCGACGTGAACGTTCACCGTCGGATAAACCTTCATGAACTTTTTGATGTACGGCGGCAAATCGTGCAGGCCGATGCTGTAAATCGTCGCCACGCGAATGGTGCCGGAAATGATGTCCTTCAATTCCTGCAGCTTGCTGTGCAGCGACTCGTAGGTCTGGATGATCTGTTTGCTATAATCGTAGAGCACCTGGCCCTCGCGCGTGAGACGGAACTTCTTTTTGCTGCGCTCGATGAGCAGGGATTTGAAGATGCGTTCGAGCGAGCTGATTTGCTGGCTCACCGCCGATTGGGTCACGCCGTTGATTTGGGCGGCCTTGGTGAAACTCTCGGTTTCTGCCAAATCACAGAATACTTTTAAACTTTCGATTTGCATGGGTTATGTATTTAGCAGAAAACCTAAACCTTAGTCAACAGTTTGTTCAGCAGACTCGATGGCCAGCGCCTGGCGCACCTTGCTCAGCAATTCATGACTGGTGTAGGGCTTTTGCAAGAACAGCAGGCCGATCTGCTGATCCGGCGGTAAAACGCAGCCGCTCGCGCACAAAATACGCATTTTCGGAGAAAGCTGGTGAATCCGTTCGACCAATTCGCGGCCGCCCATCGTCGGCATCACCAAATCCGTCACCACCAAATCCACATGTGCATCGTCGCGCGATAACATCGCGAGGGCCTTCTGGGCGCTGTTGGCCGTCAGCACGTGATAACCGTATTCGGACAAAATCGTTTCCGCCATCGTCAGCAAGATGTCCTCGTCGTCCACCACTAAAACGGTTTCCGTGCCGTTCAGGTTTTCCTCCGCGTCAGCGCTTTCCAGAACGAGCTGTTTTTCCGCCGGCAGATAAACGCGCGCCGATGTGCCGGTGCCCGGCTGGCTCGACACCGCCACGCCGCCCCCGTGATTGGTGATGATGCCGTAAACCAACGCCAGTCCGAGCCCGCGGTGATTGCTGCTCTTGGTTGTGAAGAACGGCTCGAAAATCCGTGGCAATACGTCGGCATCAATGCCTTTGCCGTTGTCCACGATTTCAACGCACACATACGTGCCGGGGTTTAAACGCACGTTGCGATCCTGCGTCGCTTCGGTCAACCCCAGGTTCCGCGTTTGGACGGCGATTTGTCCCGTGCCACTCAGGGCCTCCACCGCATTCTCCAGAATTTTGGTCAACGCCTGCTGCACCTTGGCCTCGTCGAAGCGCACCATGAACAATTCGCGCTCGAACTGAGTATGCCACATGATTTGCCCGGCGTTGGCGTTGCGGAAGAATTCGACGCAACGCTGCGTGACCGCATTCAAGTTGCCCGGTGGCACGCGGCGGTTCTGCTGTTTTTCCTGCTGGCTGAACAGGGCGAGCTCGTTCGCGATTTCCGCCGCCTTGGACGCCGATTTTTCCACCTCCATCAATGAATGCCGCCACGGATGCCCCGGTTCGGCCTTGCTCAACAAAAACGACGTATGACCGAGAATGCTCGTGAGCGCGTTGTTAAAATCCAGCGATATTGTCCGCGCCAGTTGCAGGGCGCAATCCAGCTTCTGCTTGAGCGCCAGCGCCGCATCCTGTTCCGTTTTGTTTTCAGCCGGTGCCGGTGGCGGCGCGGCCCCTGAAGTTTTTGCCGGTGGCGGCGCGGTAACGGGCAACAATTGGAAAACAAACCATTTACGGTCGTCCTTGGCGAAGGTGCAGATGGAAACGGTACAGGCGGCCATCGGTCCGTTCGGCGGGCGAAATTTCAAACTCACCACCGGCAGAGGAGATTGTTGCCAACGCGTGAGAAAATCCACCGCTGTCATGCCGTTTTCCGCCGGCCAGATCGCAGACAGCAACGGCGCGTCGCCCGACAGCGCCCCGCCGAACGCGGTCGCCGCCGCCGAATTGGCGCGCATCACCACGCCTTTTGCATCCACCAGCAACGCCGGCCACGGAGCGCTCTCCAGACCAAATATGATTTCCGGCTTCATTCCATCGCGAAAACTTCAGACTACGTTTTCCTGCGAAAATTTCAAGGCAAGTTCACGAAAGCCACCGACAAGGGTTTTCGCCTGGTAAACCCCTGATGGGCGGCCAATGCGCGGCTTTTTCCATCCGCCGCAACCGCGTCTTGTCAGTTTTACCATAATATCTCGCAAAACTTTTAAGCAATTCCACTGCCAACCCTTGCACCTCCTCCGCGGCTTTCAATACTTCCTTGTGCGACAACTGGCCTTTGCCAATGCCAGCCGCCAGATTTGTAATGCAGGAAACCGCTGCCACGTTCAATCCGCATTGCCGGCCGACAATCGCCTCCGGCACTGTGCTCATGCCCACCGCGTCCGCGCCGAGTCGGGCGAACGCGCGGATTTCCGCTGGCGTCTCGTAGCTCGGCCCGCTTACGGCCAGATAGACGCCGCGCCGCAGCTTCAACTTGCCACCTTCTCCGGCGCGGAACAAAAGCGCGCTCAACTTCGCGTCATAAACGTGGGTCATGTCCACAAACCGTGGCCGGCCCGGCACAACCTCGCCGCGCAATGGATTTGCGCCCATCCAATTGATGTGGTCGGTCAAAACCATGAAATCGCCAGGCCGGAAATCTCTGTTGATGCCGCCTGCCGCGTTTGTCAGCAGCAAATCGCGGATGCCAAACGCGGCCAAGGCCCGAATCGGGAAGGTCAGCCATTCCATCGAATGCCCTTCGTAAAAATGCACCCGCCCGCTCAAAACCAAGACCGGCACGTCGCTGAGTTTGCCAAAAATCAATTCGCCTGCATGGCCGCTCACACCCGGAACGGGAAAGCCGGGGATTTTAGCGTAGGAAACCTTTTTGTCCACTCGCAACGCCGTCAAGACGTGATGAAATCCGCTGCCCAGCACGATGGCGAGTGTCGGACACAATTTGGAAATCCTTTTTAGTCGTAGGGCAGCAGTTTGCGGGCTTGGGTTGTTCATGTGTTGGTGGTGGCTTGATTTCTCTTCTAAATGCCCTATTATGATTTGCTCGATTTATGGAATTGAACAATGACGAAATCCGCCGGTATTCGCGGCACTTGATTCTGCCGGAAGTCGGTCTGGCTGGCCAAAAGAAAATCAAGGGCGCCAGCGTGCTGTGCATCGGCGCGGGCGGCCTCGGCTCGCCCATTGCCATGTATCTCGCCGCCGCCGGCATCGGCAAAATCGGCATCGTGGATTTCGACACCGTGGATTATTCCAATCTCCAACGCCAGATTCTGCACACGGACGCCGACGTCGGCCGGCCAAAGGCCCAATCCGCCAAGGAGACACTCCACGGCGTTAACCCAAATTGCGAAGTCATTCTCCACAATGCCCGCATCACGAGCGAAAACGCGCTCGACCTGATCCGGCCCTACGACATCGTGGTGGACGGCACGGACAATTTCCCGACGCGCTATCTCACCAACGACGCCTGCGTGCTGCTCAAAAAGCCGAATGTATATGGCTCGATTTTCCGGTTTGAAGGACAGGCCAGCGTGTTTGCGCCGCATCTCGGCGGGCCATGTTACCGCTGTCTTTATCCCGAACCACCGCCGCCCGGCATGGTGCCCAGTTGTGCGGAAGGCGGCGTGCTCGGCGTGCTGCCGGGCATCATCGGGTGCATCCAGGCCACGGAAATTTTGAAGCTCGCCATTGGACGGGGTAGTTCGCTCGTCGGCCGGTTGCTGCTGTTCAACGCCCTCGACATGAAGTTCCGCGAGTTGAAACTGCGCCGCGACCCTGAATGCCCCGTTTGCGGCGAGCATCCGACCATCAAGGAATTGATTGATTACGAAATGTTCTGCGGCATTGTGCCCGAGCCGGTGACGGCGAATCCCGACGAAGTGACGGTGCAGGATATGAAAAAAGCACTCGATAATCCGGCACTCGGCATCAAGGTGATCGACATCCGCGAGCCGGACGAATACGAGATTGCGCACATTGACGGCGTGCCGCTGTTGCCCATGAGCCAGCTCCGGCAACGTTTTACCGAACTCGACCCCAACCAGCAATATTACCTTCACTGCAAGGTTGGTGAACGCTCGCTCCATGCCGTCGCCTTTTTGAAACAACAAGGTTTCAAATACCTCAAGAGCGTCAAGGGCGGCATCAACGCGTGGGCGGAGGAAATTGATTCCAATGTGCCGAGGTATTGAAATCATGAACGACGATTTGCAAAAACGAATTCAGGCCGCGCTCGCCAATCCGCAAAACATGGGCGAATTGACCGGCGCCGATGCCGTCGGCACGGTGGGCAATGCCGATTGCGGTGAGATGCTGCGGCTATGGGTGAAGTTCAAGGAGCAGAACGGCAAGAAGGTGATTGATCGCGCCACGTTTCAATCGTTCGGCTGTGAAACGGCCATCGCTGTTGCCAGCCTGGCGACGGAATTGATTCGTGGCAAAACCGCCGAAGAGGCGCTGGAGCTCAAGACCGAGGAATTGGCCGGCGAACTCGGCCCGCTGCCGCCGATGAAAATTCATTGCGCCCAACTTGTGGAAGGCGCGCTGCGTTCGGCGCTCGAACCGCAAAACGCAGAAACTAAACCCGCCGTCCCCGCCAGCGCCCCAACGCTGCTCGACAGTTTTTCCAAACCCAGGGAAGGCGGCATGAAGCTGACTTTTCTCGACGAAGGAAAGTAAGACAGGTGCGATTCCTGTCCTACGGTTCCCGCAATTTTTTCAATGCCGCATGGGCCGCTTCGCTCTCGGCGGCCTTTTTGCTTTTGCCCCGGCCGCGCGCTAGTTCGACGCCTCCGTGCTGCACGATGCATTCAAATACGCGGTCGTGATCCGGTCCGGTGGCGGAGACGAGGTGATATTCCGGCGCTTCGGGCGAGCGCGCCTGCAACAATTCCTGCAATTCACCCTTCGGATTTTCAATGGTCGGCGGAACATTCAACTTGCCGAATGCCGCGCTGAATTCGCGCAAGATAAATCCCCGCGCCGCGCCAAAACCGCCATCCAGAAAAATCGCGCCGAGCAAGGCTTCAAAGGCATCCGCCAGCGCGGAGGCGCGTTCCCGTCCGCCACTGGTCTCCTCGCCGCGGCTGAGCACCAAGTGGGCGCCGACATCGAGTTCGCGGGCGTGCTCGGCCAGCGTGCGGCGGTTGACCAGCTTGGCGCGCGCCTTGGTCAGCGGACCTTCATCAAACGCCGGGAATTTTTCATACAATTCGTGCGTCAAAACGAGTTGCAGCACCGCGTCGCCGAGAAATTCCAGCCGCTGATTGTGCGGCACCGGCACGCCGCCTTCATGCGCCACCGACGGATGCGTCAACGCCAGTCGCAACAGGTTTTCGTCGCGAAACGGGTAGCCGAGACGGCTTTGAAGTTCGGCGAGGTTCGGCATGAATTATTTCTGGAACATTGAACCTCCAACATCGAACTCTGAACGCCGGGGTTTCCTGCCGCCAAGCCACTCGTTGTTCGATGTTCGATGTTGGAGGTTCGATGTTTTCAATTTTGAACAATCGGCTGATTTTCCGGCGCGGGCGCGGGAGTTTCGCCAGCGGATTGCGGTGCCGGCGGATTCAACCCATGTTCGAGCAACGCGGCCACATCGCGCTGAACTTCTTCCAATTGATCCAGCCGCAAGGCCGGGTCGGCGATGGTAAACACGTCGCCGGTCTTGGGCTGTTCATAGATGAACACCCGTTTGCCGTCGCGGACGACATCTTCCTTCACCTTGAGCACGCGCTTGCGTTCGAGCATCACGGCGAGAATGTAACCGGCGGGAGCGTAGCGCGGATCGTTTTGCTCGATGAGCTTCCGCAGCAGCGTTTCGGCGGTGTCCTTCTGAATCGCGTCAACCGCCGGCGCGGGCGCCTCGTAACCACTTTGCCAGTGGGAAATGAAACCTTTGCGTTCGCGCGCGCCGTCGCTGAACTGGTTTTGCCAGCACGCCTCGCAAACGTCCGACCGGCGCAAAAACTCCGACCGTTCATCGAAGAGCAGTGTATGAAACGTCTCGCGGTCGGCAAACGGTTTGCCGCATGCCGCGCACGCTGCCGCGCGGGATTGAATGTTCCAATCGTTCATGAACATGGAAATTTAACCACGAATAAAGCTGATGAACACGAAGAAAATTTTTCTTTGACGCGAATTTCACGAATTTTCACGAATGGGAAATCCGTTTTTCAAGAATTAGCGTTAATTCGCGCAATTCGCGTCTTCACCCTGCGAAATCGAAATCTGAACAGCTCATGAAATAGTGGCAGCGCGGACAACGCAGCTTGCATTTCTCGTTGATCAACTCATGCCCGCACTGCGGACAAAACCGCCAGTGCTCGCCGGAAATATTTTTGTCCGACGGCGCGGCACAAATAGTCCTTTTAACTCTATTTTTTATACTCTTTCGTCTTGGTTTCGGCATGAAACAAAGCGCGTCATTGTGTGCGCCCAAACTTTTTCTCCAGCTCGCGGTAGTTCATTTCAATCAGTGTCGGACGGCCATGCGGGCAGGTGTAGGGCATTGCACAGTGGCGCAAATCCTCGACGAGATTTTTCAGTTCCGGTCCGGCCAGCGGGTCGTTGGCCTTCACCGCGTGGCGGCAGACGGTCTTGGCCACGGTGTGCTCGCCAAGCCGCGCCAAATTCACCTCGCGCCCGGCGGCGCGCAATTCGTCCACGAGGTCGAACACGAACCGGCGCGGGTCGGCGGCCTTCACGAACGGCGGCAACGCGTCGAGCAGAAACGTCCGCTCGCCAAATTCGCTCAAGCCGACACCGAGCCGGGTTAGCGCGGTCAGTTGTTCGCGCAAAAACTGGGCGTCGCGCGGGGGCAGTTCGATGGTTTCCGGCAGGAGCAGTTTTTGCGACGGCGCGGATACGTTCTGTTCGATGCGGTTCATCATTTGCTCAAACAAGATCCGCTCGTGCGCCGCATGCTGATCGAGCAACACAAGCCCGCGGTCGGATTCCAGCACGACGTAAAGTTTGCCGATGACGCCGACGAGCCGGAGTGGAACGTTAAGCAGCGGCGTGGCCGCAGAAGATGGGAGTTGGGAGATGGCAGATGGGGTTCCGACTTCCGGCGAGGATGGAGCGTGCGATCCGGACTCGGCTGGTGCTGTTGTTGGAGACGATCCCGGCGCGAAGCCCATTTTCAAAGGTGTCGGTTGAACCGGAATTTCTGATCCAACCGACGGCGACGGCTTCAGCCTTTCGGGAAAGTTTGGCAAGGCTGGCGCGGAAAACCCCGGCTTGGATTTTGTTTCGAGCGATTCTCCGGTTGTATCAACCCGGCTTTCTCCACGTCTTTGCGTCTCCGCGTTGAAATTTGTTTTAGGCTTCTCCGGTTCGGCATGGAACGCCAGCAATGTTTCCCTGACCGCTTGAGCGACCAGTTTCCGGATTTCCGGCTCACGATGAAATTTCACTTCGCGCTTGGCCGGATGAATGTTCACATCCACTGCCGCCGGATCAATTTCCAGAAACAGGCAGCAGACCGGGTAGCGGCCCTTCATCAACGAGGTGTGATAACCTTCCATGAGCGCGTAGTTGAGTCCGCGGTTTTCAATTGGCCGGCGGTTGACAAAAATGAACTGATTGTCGCGTGTGGCCCGCGAAACTCCGGGCGCACCAATCAAACCCCAAACCCCGAGCTTGGATTTGGCTTCTGGCGTCTGGGGATTTTCTGGAGAAGTGGTTTCAAAAATATCGGCTGCCTCCGGCTTGAAATCCTCGGCCAAGGACGCGGAGAAATTGACTGACAATAGCTTTTCGTCGCCGAGCAGGGCGCGGAAACGTTCGCGCAAAGCTTCCAGGCGGCTGGAAACCACCGTGGCAGATTTCAAGGCAGGCAGTTGCCAGACGAGGCGGCCTTCTTTTTGGAATGTGAACGCGACTTCAGGATGCGCCAGCGCGGCCAATGTGAGGTAATGCTGGATGTGCGCCGCCTCGGTTTCTTCCGTGCGCAAAAATTTCCGGCGCGCTGGCAGATTAAAAAAAAGCTGCCGGACTTCCACGCTCGTGCCGGGCGGCGCGCCGGCGGCTTTCACTTCCGCAATTTTTCCGCCGCTGACAATAATCTGCGTGCCTTCGGGGGAATTCCCATCGCGCTCGTGCGTCGTCAAGGTGAACCGGCTGACGCTGGCAATGCTGGGCAAAGCTTCACCACGAAAACCCATCGTGGTGATGGCCGCCAAATCCTCGGCGCGCTGGATTTTGCTCGTGGCGTGGCGTTCGAGGCAGAGGAGCGCGTCGTCCCGGCTCATCCCCGCGCCGTCGTCGGTCACGCGCACGAGGCTGCGTCCGCCAGCTTGAATCTCAACCGTGACTCGCGCCGCCTGTGCGTCGAGCGCATTTTCCACCAGCTCCTTCACGACGCTGGCGGGGCGCTCGACCACTTCGCCGGCGGCGATTTGGTTGGCAACGTGGTCGGGCAGCAGGCGAATGCGATTCATGCGAAGTGAAGCGTGAAACGTGAAAGGTGATTTGTAAAGCGCGCGCTCAACTGAAATAGGTTTTCACTTCACGTTCCGCGAATCACGCTTCCCGAATCGGCAGTGCGAAGGAAAAAATGGCGCCGTGTCCCGACTCGTGGCGCATCCAAATCCGACCGCCGTGGTCTTCAACAATTTTTTTGCAAATGCAAAGGCCCAACCCGGTGCCGTGAGTTTTGCCATGCGTGGTGAACGGTTGAAAAAGCCGGTCGGCGACTTCAGACGCCACACCCGGACCAGTATCTTCCACCTCGGTGACGACTTCTTTTTCATCGAGCTGAAAACGCAGAAAGATTTTACCGCCGTCGGGCATCACGTCCATGGCGTTGTGGAGCAAATTGAAAAAGACCCGGCGCACGCGGCGGACATCCAGCAGGAGCTGGACGGCGGGAGGCTCGTTTCGCAGTTCGATGGACACGGCTTTGACCGCGGCATCGGCAACCAGTTCGGGCAATAGTCCGTTGACGAATTGGCGGAATTCAGCGGAAGCGAAAACGGTTTCGGCGGAGGCGCTTTGCGTGAATTCAAGGATGTCGCCGATCATTTCACTGATGTGTTGGGCTTGCCTGCGGATGTGTTCGAGCGACCGGTCGCGTTGTTCCGGAGTCGTTAGGGACTGGCCCAACAATTCAACCGCCAGACTGATAACGGTCAGCGGATTTTTTAAATCGTGGATGATCGAGCGGGCGAAATTGCCAACCACAGCCAGGCGTTCGGCCTGGATGATTTCGCGCAGATGAAGTTGGTTGAAATCGCGCAAGCGCCGGCTGATTTCCTGCAAGAGGTTGAAGGCGAGACCCGGTGAATGTTTGATCAGCGCGAGCATTTCGTCGCGCGGAACGAAATGAACCCGCGTATCTTTGGCGGCAATGGCGGTGGCCGAACGCGGGAGGTTTTCGATTACCGCCATTTCTCCGAAAACCTCACCGGGACCAAGCCGTGAAAACACCCGGTGCTCCTTCAAATCCACCAGATGAGCAATCTCAACCAGACCCTCCTGGATCACATAGATCCCATCGCCCGGGTTTCCTTCGCGAAAAATCTCCTGCCCGGCGGCAAACCGCCGATCCTGGGCGATGCGGCGCAGGTTTTGCAGTTCGTCCGGGTTCAGTCCCTGAAACAGTTTTGCCAGTTCCAACTCGGCCATGTCCGCACTTTATGGAAAACTTTGGCTGGGTAAAGCCTCGAAAGCGGCCTGCGCGCCAAAAAAGTGCGCCAGTGAACGATAACTTGTTGACAAAGGTTCACAAAAACGTAACATTATTGCATTCGGGTGGCAGTACGTTTCTTCAGCGGGGTTCCCCACCCCCACCTCCTTGGCGTCTGCCGCCCGAATTTTTGTGAAGTCGCTTGACGCTCCCGAAAGCATCTTTTAGCCTGACCAGCCCCATTGCGGGGGCGTAGCTCAATTGGTTAGAGCGCTGCCCTGTCACGGCAGAGGTTACGGGTTCGAGCCCCGCCGCTCCCGCCATCATCTTCGTCACACCAAAAGTCTTTGCGCGTCCTGATGAGGACGTGACCGAAGTGGTGCCTCCACCACGCAGACAGGTCCCGCAAAAAAATTCTTCGTGGCGCTTGGAATTCGATTCCAACACCATTTGCCCATGGTTCACCAACGCTGGCTGCGCATCATCCCGGTCGCGCTCATCATGTACACCATCTCGTACGTGGACCGCACGAACATCTCCCTCGCGCTGGACCCGAAGATTTCCAACATGATGCGGGATCTGCTGATGGATGACCGGATGAAGGGCGAAGCGGCGGGCATTTTTTTTCTGGGTTACGTTTTGTTGCAAGTTTCCGGTGGCCATCTGGCCAGCCGCTGGAGCGCGAAAAAACTGGTCAGCCTTTGCCTGATGTTCTGGGGCGCTTGCGCCGTGGGTTGCGGCCTGGCGACGACGTTCCGTCAGTTTGCCGTGATGCGGTTTTGTCTCGGCATGGCCGAGAGCAGCGTTTATCCCGCCACCGTGGTTTTGCTGGCACATTGGTTTCCCCGCCGGGAGCGGGCGCGGGCCAATGCGCTTTGGAACCTCTGCCAGCCGTTGGCGGTGGTGGCGTCTGCCCCATTCACCGGCTGGCTGCTGGGCGCGTACGGCTGGCAAACGATGCTCATTCTGGAAGGCGTACTGCCCTTCATCTGGCTTCCGATCTGGTGGTTCTTCATCAGCGATCATCCGCGCGAAGCAAAATGGATTTCAACGGAGGAACGGGAATTTTTGGAGACAAGCTTGGAGCGGGAGGCGGCGGAGCTGGAACCTGTCAAACCCGTTCCGTTCTGGGAACGATTCCTGAGGTGGGAAATTCTTGTGATGATCGTCATGAATTTCATCCACAATTCCCAGGCCTACGGCTGCATGACCTTTTTCACGGAAGGTTTGAAGCACAGACAATTCAGTCCCCTGCAATATGGATTTTTATTCGCGGTGCCCTACGCCGTGACCGCCGTCATCATGGTGCTCAATTCCTGGCATTCCGACAAAACCCAGGAACGGCGCGGGCACGTCGCGCTGGTCTATACGTTAAGCGGCACCAGCCTTATTGCGAGCGTGCTCTTGCAGCAACATTTCTGGCTCTCCTACGCATTCATGTGCCTGGCCATCCCCGGACCCTTTGCCGCCCTGGCGCCGTTCTGGGCGATTCCCACGGAAACGCTGCCGCGCAACGTGATGGGACCGGTCATCGGACTGGTGAATGCCATCGGAAACACCGGCGGATTTGCCGGGCCGTTCATCGTCGGTTGGCTCGAAGAGCGGTATCACAGCGTCGCGATTCCCTTCAACGGACTCGGTGTGGCAATGTTGGTGGCCGCCGCGCTGGCCTTTTTGCTGCCGAAAACCGCGCGGCAGGTTCAATCCGGCCCGGCAATTCCCAGGGCCTGAATCAACGCCGTCACAATTTCGTCGGGCGTTTCTTCGCAACTGAAGGTCAAGGCGTCCGCTGGCGGTTCAAGCGCCGCCAACTGGCTGTCCAACAACGACGGCGGCATGAAATGGCGCCTTCGGGCTTTCAACCGTTCTTCAATGACCGCACGCGGCCCGGTGAGATACACGAATTGAACGCGCGAATCGTCGCCCTGGAGCAAATCGCGGTAAGCCGCCTTCAAGGCAGAACAGGTAATCACGGTAAATTTGCCTTCTTCGAGTGACCGCGTGATCAGATTGCGCAAAGTTTGCAGCCATTTCTCCCGGTCGCCATCCGTCAATGGAACGCCCCGGCGCATCTTTTCGATGTTTTCCGGCGGATGAAATTCATCTCCTTCGTAAAAAGTCGCGCCGGTTTTTTTCGCAAACAGCGTTGCCACTGTCGTCTTGCCGCTGCCGGAGACGCCCATGAAAATCAGAACGAGCGGAGGGTGGATCGGCAGCTTCATTGTCGCCATGCAATTGGTTGTTACATTTTTGTGTCAATGCTGCGGACTGACCCATTTATGCAAGAAGGAGTGTTTTCTCATGATTGCGGAAATTTTCATGCCGGGTCGAGGCGAGGCAGAATTCGTTTGAACATTTGACATTTTTAAATTGCTTCAGCGGCGAATTGGGGGGTGAAACATACTTATGCGTTTTAAGGTTCGAATTGTCTGACCAAATTACTCCGTTGGCTGTCGTCGAACTGGTAAAACACGGCATTGGTGATGGCGAGGAGTTTTTCAAAGTCTTTAATCTCAAGTTTTGGGCGGAGCATCAATGAGTCATCAAGCAAATGATATTCGATAAGTTCTTTCGTCGGGCCGAAAACCGTCATGGTTACAGCCGGGAAACTGTACTGAGGATGCCCACGGAGAGGAATTGAACCCCATGAGATTTCAAAGATCGGCAATGGCACCTTGGCTGAATCCAGCGGTTTCAAACCGCCGCTCGGATGTTGATAAAAAAATTTCTGCGTAATCTTGCACGGATATTTCTCCTCCAATGTTGCCACGCTAACGCCGAGATTTGCGAGCCAATCCAGAGCGAGTTGGCGCACTTCATTCGTCCCGATTTGCGAGGTCATTTGCGCCCATTGTTCATGTTGTTGTGTGATTCCTTCTGACGAGGACGCCGATCGAAATTCCCACTGCCAGAAATTGGCGAGATGACCGTGACCAAAACCAAAAAAGTATTTCCCGGTGACGATGCTGCCACTTAAACCCATGAGGCGAGGCGGAGCCACGCTGCATCGGGACAGAATGATGTTTGTTTGTGCAATCGGCTGTTCGATCTGCAAATGGGTCTCTTGCACGAACTGGTTGCAATTGGTGAGCATGACTGCAAACGCCACATATTTGTAGGCGGCGGTGATGAATAGTTTGTTTGTGACGGCGGCAACAAGGTTGGTCATAACTTAGAGGAGGTTGGTGGATTTGAAATTTTTCTCTGAAGCACGATCCCGCAAAACCGCCATTGTCTGAGAAATTCGTCACAAGGAATGGTTTCCAAGCCGTTCAACGGATCGCCCACGATAACGGCGGAATCGCTAACTTTCAAGACGGTGACATAATGGTCAACCATGAATGAAAATTTGATCACCGCGAGCGTCAGGCCGGCTTGTCGCAATTCGTCGAGGTTCTTGAAAAAACGATAGTTCACAATCAAACCGTCCGGCCCATATTTTCGTTGCAATGCCTCTACCAATAAATCGGGAGACGTGCCCGTAAATGAACTGGTTTGGGAAAGCAGGGCAATTTGTCCTTCTTCCGCCGGCAAATCCAGCCGCTGCAGCGCCGTCACCGCCGCCGCCGGTCCGCAAGTGTATCCGGTGTTTTGCAGACATACGCCGTTGGCGTTGATCCGCGTATGCAATTGCGCAAGCTGGCTTCTGTTGAATATCGGCGCAAGAAACGGCCAGACTGAGCCGGTAAAAATGGCAGCAGCCATGAAAAAAACTATTACCGCACGGTCACGCTTGCGCGGCAGGCGCGAAAGCGGCGTGGCCAGCACCGTCGCGACCACAAAACCGAGCATGTAGAATTTTTTCCTGCCAGTGGTGAGCCATAAAACTGTGTGATCGGATGACAACAACGATGGAAAGTGAATTTCGACGCCGTAAATCAAAATGATTGCCAATGGAATGAAGTAACCGAGCAGCCACCAGCCTTTGGGAAGACCTTGAGATAAATATCCCAGCGTGAGGCCGGCTAGGCCGGATAAAATGGCAAAAAACATTTCAAGCCAAAGATTCATGACATTTGGAGTCCTTGGCCATAATGGATTATGGATTTACTTCAACAATCTGCCAATAACGACAATCCAGCCATAAAACCCGATCCACGCAGGACAAATCAAAAGAAGAATCGCAATGAGTCTTTGCGGAAATGAACCGCAAATAATTACCGGCAACAAAAATAGGATCGTTATGGTTGGAATGAAAATGAGCAAAAATTCTTTCAGCACGTCGCCGGACTGCCAGCCCACACCGAGCGCACCTTTGTGAGTGAAATAATACACCGTCCACAACTGCAAAATGAGAGCAACGAGGAAGCGGAGAGACGTGTGAAGCCGTGCTCTCCGCCGTGCATTTTGCAGATGATCGTTTTTTTCAATCATTATCTTGTCAGATCAACGCAGCCTGAAATTTGCCATGAGTCCGCCCCGGTAAAGCCATTAGAGATTGCGCTGCTAGTAAATTGGCCGAGGCAATAATATAAGGGGTATCCAGCCATCCAATTCGCGTTCAAATATCCGAGCGCGTCGCCGTATTCAGCGTGTGCCAGTCCAGAAAAATCTGTTGAGGCGGGTAAATAAACAAGTTGTGTCCAGCCCACAAACGCGCCCTCCGGGCGGCCCACTGCATCGTAATCAGCCTTCGTGTTCAGGCTGCCACGAGCGGAAAAATCAATGCCGAACACATTCGCCCATAACTGGTCGTAGGTTTCGCAGCCGTCTAAAATTACCAGATGGTAGGCATGGTTGTTCGTCCTGGGATGCTTTGGCGTGGACATGTATGCTTCATTATCCAACCACGTTTGAACATCAGGAATTCCAACATACGAATGCTTGTCATTCCCGAAAATGACACCTCCTCCGGAAGAATGACCGAGCCAAAAGAAATTTCCGCTGTCTTGCACAGCGTGCATCAGTACATTTTTATCTGAATCAGAATCGAAACGAAAGGTAGTGCTGCCGTAAGGTATGTTTGCAACCGGCAACAAATTGTAAGAATTAGGGTCAGACGGATTTCCGAGAATGTTAACCACGCCACCAGAAATCATCTGAGATTCATTATTATTGAATTGCGAGCCATAGGAATTCCATCCCCAAGCAACCGCAAAATTGCCGCCAGCATTTGCAATCTCTTTGAGAAACCAAGTAGAAAAGATCGGAGAAGGCGACGAATTGTCGGGACTTATGCTGCCAGAGCCCGAAGGCGGATGGAGATAGAAAACAGCCTGAATGTTGCCGAAAGAAATTTGGTGTCCTTGGCCATCTGTCAGATCCCAACCTATGGCAATTTGTCCGTTCGGCGCTGAAAGCCCCGTGGCATAAACCAGCGGATTGCCATAGTCGTCATACAATTGAACATCATACGTGTCGTTGGTGTCCGCCAGAGTCCCATAAATGTACAAAAAATTGCTGAACTGGTGGGTCAGTTTGTCCATGGTGATTGGATTACTCACTTGGATCATTATTGGCGCTCCAATAACATTTGTAATCGAATCCGGCGAGCTTGTCGGAGCGATCGGACAGGCGAGTTGAATTTGATAATTGCCATTGGTCAAAAAAGTCGTGTCCCAATTCATTTGCCAGACTCCATCCGGCCCTTGCGAGAGAACTGAATTTTCCGCAGGCAAGCCATTGACATACAAAATAATCGGTGGCGTTTGAATAGCCGAGCTTAAACCGTAAATGGGCAATTGCGCAAACCCGCTGATTTGCGTCCCATTCGTGACGCCGGAAAAATTCAACACATTGTCGGCTCTAGTGGGATCAAGGCCGAGGACAAACTTTGCCAGATTCGGCAGTCCGTCGCCGACAGGATCGGCCATTGAATTGTCAACTGTGGGATCAAATCCATAACGTAAATCCCACTGGTCTGAAAGGCCGTCGCCGCTCGTGTCCTGCTGCTCAATTCTCACATTGCCGACCACGTACCCGCCGCTTGCATCTGTAAGGATATAAGTGAAGGCGTCGTCTCCGAATAAGTTTGGATTCCGCGTGTAGGTGATGTTGCCGCTCGCGTCATTTGATACGCTACCCATACTCGGCTGATTGACTGCATAAAGAACGGGGTTGTTGCCTGTAGCGTTCGTCGGGGCGTTAAACGTGACGGAAAAAACATTTGTTTGTAGCGTGAAAATGAGGTCGTTTGCCGTGGGTGGTGTATTGCCTGATTCATTAACAAAAACGGTAATGGTGGCGTTGGATGAAATGTCGCCATAGCCGCTCGTGATGTTGTAAGTGAAGGAATCCGTGCCATAAAAACCTGAAACGGGCGTGTATAGAATGGCCGAACCGTCGGCAGAGTTAGTAATGCTCCCATGCTGCGGCTGAGTCACATTGGCGATGTAAAGCAAATCGTTATTCGGACTGTAATCGTTTTGCAGGACATCCAGTGAATTGCCGGAACTACTTTGATTAACTGCAAAGAAATCATTGCGGGCAACAGGCGTAACATCAAAAAGCCTGTAAAAATTTACCGGCTGCATTTGAACAATGTTTGAATGCACAAACATTGTTGTATTGGTGCCTGCCGCCACCAAATAATAATTTGTTAATTCATTCCACTCTGTGGCGGCTGTCAGCGTTGGACGCTGTTCAAGAAGATAGATTCTATTCGCCCTGCTCGTCCAGTGTAGAACGATGTTTGGCCCTTGAACTCTGATGGTGAAATTGGTATTTGCCGACGACGGTGGGTCTCCACTGTCATCCATCGGTTGCAAGCCATCGGCGGTTTGAGGCGAGACGACTAGCGACAAATTGTAATTCACCCCCAAATCATCGAGCAAAAAGATTTCACCGCCCTGATTGTTGGTTCCTAAGCTCCAGACGGATAGCCACTTGCTGTCAGTCGGCAGGGGCGGCCACGGTTCAGGACTCACAGGCGAGTGTTGTGCGGAGTAAAACGTTCCAGTCAGATCGCTCTCGGACAATTGCGCGAAGGGAATCGGAGGCTGCGCTTCAATGGCCCCTAATTCGACTTGGGCATCAGACGTGTCGTTTTGGGCCGTTGTGGTGTCTTGTGCGTGGAGAGAATAAAGTTTGGCAATCAATCCCGTGGTGAGTAACAATCCGGCAAATAAACTCCTGAATTTCATTGGTTCCTTTCCCTGCGTCTCCGTCTGCCAATCAAATGGGCGTGAGTACTCACGCCCCTCAACAGGCACTGGTATGCCTTCCAAAGAACGCTTTCGGCACGCCCGGCTTGGGCGTGCTTCGAAAGCTGCCTTTAGAGTGAAATTACCAGTTTCGTTGAGGACAGCAGCCGAAGCCGCAAATTGTCTTTGTTGTTTTGGCTATTGCATTTTTTTGAAACTTCTTGTGTGACGTTTCGGTTCTACGCCTTTCCCCTTAAATTGCCAAGCACTTTTTATGTTCCTCTTCCGCCGCCGAGAACACGGGTTTGAAGGATTTTCCACCGTGTTTGTCAGTCCAATCCGCAGACTTCGGAACGGTGGCAGAACAAAAAATGTGGAGTGTTTCCCAACATAGGGTGAGAAATTTTCCCCTCTCTTTTATTAAAAAAAAGGCCGCTGTTTAGAACAAATTCAATCAACCTCGATCCGAAAATATTATGGCACATACCATTACGGAAAATATCGGGATGATCCAATCGGTCATCGCTTACATGCAAGACACCAACAACCAAGCGGCATTGACGGCCAAAAACTTTGATGTCACGTCGCATGTCACCCGGTTGCAGGGCAAGCTGGACAACATCAATAAACTCCATACAGAAGACGAACAACTCAAGGTCAACCTGCGCCAGAAGAGCGCGGACTTCGCGGAAGCGATGGACGATGGTTATCGGGACACCAGCGGGTTGGTGGACGCCATGATGGGCATTTTGGGCAAGGGCACTCCCGCCGCCAATAATCTTCAAACGCTTCGTAGCCGGATTCGCCAAAACAGCGGGCGCAATCCACCCGCGCCCAATCCCGCCCCGGCTTCGGTCGTGAAGTGATTTTCAATAAATTCGCAAATCGTTGTTTCCAAACGGGATGTGCAATTTCCGTGCCGGAAGACGACGCTCTCACGCGCAGAAATGGCATTCCCACACGCGGAGATGACAGTGGCAGGCTGGAAGATGCCACAGTCCGGTGTGGAAACGACTGTGACAAGTCGAAGATGGCTCCGGCAAACAAGGAAACGACTCCGGCAGATTTGGAAGTGGCTCGGGCAGGGTGGAAGATGACTCTGGCCAGTGTGGAAACGCCACCTTCAGGCGGGAAGATGACGGCTTCCAACCAAACAATCGGGTGTGACGATCCACGACACCCTTTCCAAAAGGACTCGGTCCCCAACTCTGGAATTTCACTTACATAATTTTCAACTTCGGCAAATCCTGCGAGTCCACTAGGCCGACCGGTTCGCGTTTGGCGTTCACCACGATCAAATCGTCAATGTTCCGTTCATTAAAAATTTTCAAGGCTTCAACCGCGAGCGCATTTTCGCGGATGCAAATGGGTTTGCGCGTCATCACTTTTTTCAACGGCAGCGCAAGCAGACTTTCATTCGCCGCCATGTGCCGGCGGAAATCGCCGTCGGTGAACACGCCCGTGAGTTTTCCGCGCACATTGACCACGCTCAAGCTGCCGGATTTGGCTCGTGTCATGATCAGCAGGGCGTCCTTGACCGGCAGATTTTCGTTCGCCACCGCGTTGCGTTCGCCGGCGCGCATGATGTCGCCCACGCGCAGCAGCATCGCGCGCCCGATCGCGCCGCTGGGATGCAGCCGCGCGAAATCGCTTTGCTTGAATCCGCGCGCCTGCAAGACCGCCATCGCCAGCGCGTCGCCCATCACGAGCATCGCGGTGGTGCTGGCCGTGGGCGCCAGATTGAACGGGCAAGCTTCCTTGGGAACCTTCACATTCAGCACCACGTCGCTGTGCCGCGCCAAAGAGGATTTCAGGCCGCCGGTGATGGAAATGATTTTAACCGAGAATCTTTTCAACGCCGGCAGCAGATTCAGCAATTCCTCCGATTCGCCAGAATAGCTCAAGGCCAGAATCACATCGCCGTCGTTGACAATTCCGACGTCGCCATGCAAGGCGTCCACGCTGTTGAGCACGACACTGGTGGAGCCGGTGCTGGTGAGCGTCGCGGCAATTTTATGCCCGACGTTGCCCGATTTGCCGATGCCGACGACGACGATTTTGCCGCGTTGCTGGAGGGTGGCGACGAGGATTTCCACCGCGGCATCAAACGCGCGGTCCAGTTGTGCGCGCACGCCTTTGAGCGCGTCAATTTCGATGTTAAACACTTTGCGGGCCTGACCGAGGTGGCTCATGAACGCGAGTGTGTCAGGAGCACGGCGCGGTTTCAATGGCGTTTCCAGCCGTGGATTTTACTGGCCGTGCAACCTAAAACTTTGCAGCATAGCGCATTAATTTAAGCGCAGCCCAAAATGTCTGCCTGAACCGATGGAAAATCTATGAGACTGGTTTTTGAAATGTCGCGCGGCGCGCGGCCCGCGTTGTTGGTCTTGTCCGTCATGCTGGCGGGCCTCGCCGGAGCGTTCGCGCAGGAGCGCCCGATTTATCTCGACCGCACGCAACCCATTGAGGCGCGTGTGAACGACCTGCTTGCGCGCCTCACGTTGGAGGAAAAGGTTTCGCTGGTCCACGCCAACGGCAATTTTTCCACGGCAGGCGTACCGCGGCTCGGCGTTCCCGAATTGATAATGGACGACGGCCCGTTGGGCGTGCGCGAGGAGGTAGGCGACCATTTCAGGATTCTCCACCAGACGGATGATTTTGCCACAGCCATGCCCGGCACGCTCGGCCTGGCCGCGACGTGGGACACCAATCTGGCGCGGGCCTTTGGCGCGGTCATCGGCCAGGAAGCGAAACAGCGCGGCAAAGACATCATGCTGGGACCGGCCGTGAATATCCAGAGAACGCCTTTGGACGGCCGGAATTTCGAATACATGGGCGAGGACCCATTTCTCACGTCTCGCATGGCGGTCAATTACATCGAGGGCGAGCAGGCGCAGGGCGTTTCCTCCTGCGTCAAGCACTTTGCCGCCAACAACCAGGAGATTGACCGGGGTTCCATCAACGAAATCATAGACGAGCGGACGTTGCGCGAAATCTATCTGCCGGCGTTTCGCGCGGCGGTGCAGGAAGCGGGCGTGATGGCTGTCATGGGTGCATACAATCAAATCAACGGCCAGCATTGTTGTGAGAACGAACATTTGCTGAACGAAATCCTCAAGGGCGGATGGGGCTTCAAGGGCGTCGTCATTTCCGATTGGGGCGGCGTGCATGACACCGATCTGGCTGCGCGCAACGGCATGGACATCGAAATGGGGACCGGGCAGCCGTACGACGATTATTATCTGGCCAAGCCGTTTCTCGAGGAATTGAAAGCCGGCAAACTCCCCATGTCCACGCTCGACGGGATGGTGCGCCGCCATCTTTTCGTGATGTTTAAATTGAATCTCATTCACGATCCTTCCGTGCCCGTGACAAATGCGCCCGTGCAGACGCCGTTGAGCACAAAGGCACACCAGGAAACCGCGCAGAAAATTGCCGAGGCTTCCTTTGTGTTGTTGAAAAATGACAATTTTCTACCACTTGACGCCGCGCACATAAAAACCATTGCCGTCATCGGCGGAAACGCTGCGGCCAAGTTCTGTCACGAAGGTGGTTCGGCGAACATCAAGGCTCCGTTTGAAATTACCGCGCTCGAAGGCATCAGCAATTATATCGGTGGAAAGGCAAAAATCATCTATGCCGAGGGCTATTATCCGCCTGAAAACCGGCGATATACCCGGCGCAACTCCAATGCGAACAAGGTGACAGATGCAGACCGCGAGCGTTTAATGAACGAAGCCGTCGCGGCGGCGAAATCAGCCGACGTTGTGATTTATGTCGGTGGTCTGAATCGCACTTTCGGTTTTGACAGTGAAGGCGCCGATCGTAAGAGCCTTAAGTTACCGGGCGGCCAGGACGAATTGCTCGCAAAAATCGTCCGCGCCAATCCCAAAACGGTTGTGGTGCTCATTGGCGGTGGCGCGGTGGAGATGGATCACTCATGGCTGTCGCGTGTGCCCGCCTTGCTCTATGCCTGGTATCCGGGCATGGAAGGTGGCAACGCCATGGCGCATGTTCTTTTTGGCGATGTGGATCCGTCCGGCAAACTGCCATGCACGTTCCCAAAGCGGCTGGCCGACACGCTGGCGGCTGCGCTCGACGCCTATCCGGGCGAGCACGGCACGGTGGTGTACAAGGAAGGTCTGCTCGTCGGCTATCGCTGGTATGACACGAAAGACATTGAACCGCTGTTCCCCTTTGGCTACGGCCTTTCTTACACGCATTTTGCCTACTCAAATCTGAATCTCGTTCAAAACGACAGGTCACCAGGATTGCCTTTGACGATTGAATTTGAACTCGCCAACACCGGCGGGCGCGCGGGCGCCGAAGTCGCCGAAATCTACGTGGAACCCATCCATCCGGACGTGTTCCGGCCGATCAAGGAATTGAAAGGCTTCGCGAAAGTGTTCCTGCGACCAGGAGAAAAGCAGAAGGTTTCTGTCACGCTCAATCAAAACGCCTTTGAGTATTATGACGTGGCCCACAAGCGCTGGGTTGCCCAAAAAGGTGAATACAAGATTCTCGTCGGCAGTTCCTCGCGCGACATTCTTCTCACCGGGAGATTTCATCTGACGGAAACCATTTCCCAATCGGATCGCGCGCCGCAGGTGGCACAGCGGCTTTTGCCGTTGCCCACGGTAAGGAGTTTGTCGCTCCGTTGAAAAGTTCCGCAATTTGATTTGTAATTTCAAACAAGCTTCGCATTTTGTTGTCAAACTTCTGCGTTGAAGAAAGGGAGACGCGGAACGGTATATTTTTGAACTATGAAAATGGTGCTGCTCGGTTTGGTTTTGTTGGGATTTGTCAGTCCGGTTTTGGCTGTGGATCGAGGGGAATTGGATGACCGCATCCGCTCGTTGACCGCCAAGTTCGAGGCGCTGGAGGCGCAACCGGACAAGCGCGTACCGGCCGAGGTCCTGCGCAAGGCGCAGGGCATCATCCTGTTGGATACTACCAAGGCGGGCTTCATGTTCGCCTTTCAGGGCGGCGATGGCGTGGCCATGGTCAAGGACAAATGGGGAAATTGGAGCCCGGTGGTGTTTCTCAACCAGAACGAGGCGAGCTTTGGATTTCAAGCCGGCGGCGAACAAAATTTTTATGTGATTTTATTGATGAACACCAATGCCACCCGCGCGCTGCTCAAACCGGCCATTGATTTTGGCGCAGAAGCCCAGGGCACGGCCGGCAACAACTCCTCCCGGGCGGAAGGCAAAATTGTTTCACCCTTCCAGTCCGTGCTGGTTTACGACGACCACGACGGATTCTACGCCGGCGCGGCCATGAAAGCCGGTTCCCTTTCGCCCAACGACAATGACAACAAGGTGTATTATGGCCAGTTTGTGTCCATGAGCGACATCCTGTTCGACAAAAAACTCGAGCCGACGGAAGCCGCGAAGGATTTGGCCCAAAAAATTAAAACCTCCTCTGAAAAGTGACTCCGGATTTTCCGGCAGGCTGTGGAAACAATCGGCGCTTATCCGCCGCTGGCACGGAACTGCTGGTTCAACTGGTTGAACCGTTTGTTGTCCGCACGGATTCTGGCCGCGAGGGTTCGGGCGGTCGCCCGCAGAAACGGCGTGGCCAGCGCGGGGGCTTCCCGTGTCAGCCGGTCAAAAGCCGCCACGGAAATTCTCAGCACGGTGCTTTCCACATTGGCGACGACATCCGCCGAACGCGGCCCGTGATCGAACAACGACATGTCGCCAAAGAAATCTCCCACGCCAAACGTGGCCAGAATCGTCTCCCGGTCGCCAATCATGGTTCGGGCGCGTAACTCGCCGGACAGAACCAGGAACATGGCGTCACCCTGCTCCCCTTGCCGGACCACCACCGACCATGGCGGCACGCGTTGCAATTCCATGAAGCGCAGCAAGTGATCAAGTTGCGCGTCGTTCAAATCGGCCAGGATTTTTATTCGTCGTAATGAACCGGGCGTCAGACCAGTCCCGGAGGAAGCGACCGAGATCATCTCCGTCTCATGATCAAAAAACTGTTTGAGTTCGGGAATGTCCGTGGCCTGCTGCCAGGCGCCGGTGTGCCGCGCAAAAATCCATGTGTCGGGCAGGACGCGTTCATCCTTGATCCAGTCCGCCAGCACCGCCAACTCCACTGGACCGTAAGGTGCCTCGTCAATCCCCCAGATAAAAAAATCATTGGAATGGTCTTTGCCTGCCACAACGTGATTCTATCACCATTTACAGCCGCTTGGGAAGCAAAAAATGGCTCTGGCTCACCGGTCCAGAACCGCTTCAAAATGAAGGGGTTGAATATTCTTTATGCGGCGCGGACAGTCCCGCATTGCAGGACGCGCGCTCCAGTTTCACAGAGTTCTCGTCTCGCTGAAATCATCAAGAAATCCGTCTTTATTTAGTCTGCGCAAAAAGCATGAACACGCGCGGACCCCGGATCGTCGGCAGCGCGTATTGTTCCTCCTGCGGACCGCGCGGAATCGCCAGACCGTCGCAATGCTTGTCTTGAACCGGTTTGCCGTCCACGAACAGCATGTAGTGATGCGTGCGATTGCACGGAATCTGATGCAGCGTGGCCTGCCAGGTATCCGGCGCGCTGTCATGCAGCAGCGGCACCTTCTGCCAATGGGTGAACGTGCCGGCAACTTCCACCTTGGCCGGCTTCTGCGTCTGACCCGCAGGCAAATGCCAGCGAAAGATCTTGGTGTAAGTTTGCGCGCGGTCCGCCGTTTTCACGGAAGCGACGACACGGCCGGGCAAGACCCTGATGCGTTGGGTTTTTTGCAGCGATGGCTGTTTTGGCGGATTCACAGAATTTTGAAACATACGTCTTGGGGAAATCTTGGAAATTTCTAGTAGGGTCGCCCGTGGCGGCACGTGGTTTTCAGTTCACCGATCTTAGCATAGACAAAAGTTAGAAAGTTGCATCGTTTAGGCCGGTGAAATTACTCCATGTTCGGATAAGAGCCAAGAATTTTGACAAAATTGCAATGCTCGCCCAGCAGGCGGATGGCGTTGGCCACCTTGCGATCCTGCGCGTGGCCGTCGCAATCAATGAAGAAGAAATATTCCCACGCCTTGCGCTTGCTGGGACGTGATTCAATCTTCGTCATGTTGATTTTGTACCGGCGGAACGCGGCAATCGCCTCGTGTAACGCGCCGGACTTGTCGGCCACGCTGATCATCAAACTCGTCCGGTCGTCGCCCGTGGGCGGACTACATTGGCGACCCAGCACTAGAAAGCGCGTGGCATTGGCGGCATTGTCCTGAATGTCCTGCTCCAGAATCGGCAGTTTGTATTTCTCGGCGGCAAGTTCAGACGTAATCGCCGCAGTGTGAACCGTATGCCATTGCTTGCTGTCACCCGCCTTCTTGCTCTTTTGCAAAGACAGAGGTTCAGCCGCCAATTGTGCGGATCTGGCATTGGAAGAAGTCTCCACCACTTCCGCGTTCGGGAAATTCTTCTGCAACCAATTTCGGCACTGTCCGAGGGTCTGTGGATGAACGTAAATCCGTCTTATCTTTTCCCTCGAATAGTGGCTGACGAAGCAGTGCGAAATCGGTAGAACAATTTGGGAAACGATTTTCAAATCGCTGTCCACGAACATGTCGAGCGTGTGGGTAACGACGCCTTCGGTGGAATTTTCCACCGGCACCACGCCGTAATCCGCGCTCTTTTTGCTGACCTCGGCGAAAACATCCGAGATGGTTTTCTGCGGCGCATAACGCAGGCTGGTGCCGAACCGGCGGATGGCCGCCTGATGCGTGAACGTCGCCTCCGGGCCGAGATACGCGATGGTCATGGTCTTTTCAAGCGCCAGCGCGCTGGACATGACCTCGCGATAGACCGCGCGCAACTGCTCGTCGGTCATCGGCCCTTGGTTGAGCTGGCAGATGCGTTCGAGCACGGCCCGTTCGCGGTGCGGCGCGTAAATCTCCTCGCCCGCCTTGAGCTTCATGTCGCCGATGGCCAGCACGTGGCGCGTGCGCTCGTTGAGCAGCCGGACAATCTGCGCGTCCAGCCTGTCAATCGCCCGGCGATGTTTGGGAATGTTCACAGCCACGGAAGAATGCAGAATGCAGAAGGAAGAATCAAATCTGTTTCACGCGGCGAGTCCGCTGAAATTACGGCGCGAAGAACAAATTGAACCCTTTTCCGCGAAGCCCTTTTTTCAATTCATCATCTTCAGTCCACAAACGCGCGTTCAAATAAATTGCCAGCGCGAGGAATGGTGCGTCCTTTTCGTCAATGCCGCCGCACAAACGTCGCGCCTCAAGCCAGTCACCAATCGGAATTGCCGATTCGTCCACAAAATGAATGTGTGCGAACAGGGAATTCAACGTGTCGAGCAATTCCTCTTCGGACAATTCCGTCGCGGAAAGAATGCGTTCCTTGTGCTTGAACAATTCGCTGAAAACAAAACGCGGGCAGCAAAAGCTGGTGCTGGGTTCCATCAAAAGAATTTCGCGGATACGAGAACGGCGGCTGACCAGCGCCGCGAAGAGAATGTTCGTGTCAACAATGACCGGCGGATTCATTTCCGCACATCGTCAAAACGACTTTTGTTCTGTGCCCACCAACTTGCTTTGACGTCTTCGGAAAGTTTGCACGCCGTTTCATCCGTCAAACGGCTGCGACGCGCCGCCGCTTCCATGCGGAGCCAGTCCAGAAAAGCCCGCACCGCTTCCGCCGGCATTCCATCGGTCGGAATACTCACGCGGATTTCGTGGTCATTGGTCTCAACGGCAATCATGCGAATAATATCTTCCTTTCAACCCTTAAAAGCAAGTGTGCCAATCGCCCGGCGATGTCTGGGAATGTTCACAGCCACGGAAGAGTGCAGAATCAAGCTGGAAGAATCAAATCTGTTTCGTACAGCATGCTCCAAATAGAAGATTTGTTGCCGCGCGCGGTGCGCGTTCCTAATTTGTCGCATGGAAAACGCCATTGCGCCCATCACACCCACCATTACTCACCGGAGACGGTCACCACGATGGTGCGGCGGCGCGGTTTGATGTCGCACTCCAGGTGGAAAATCTGTTGCCAGGTGCCCAGCACCGGTTTCCCGTCGGCCACCGGCACAGTCAGGGACGGTCCCAGCAGCGTGGCTTGCAAATGCGAATGGCCGTTGCCGTCGTGCCAGGTGCGTTCGTGTCCGTAGTTACGGCTGGGCGGGATAAGTTTGTCCAGCATATCAGGCAGGTCTTCCATCAATCCCGGCTCGAATTCGATGGCGCCGATCGCGCCGGTGCTGCCGACGTTGAACACGTGCGCCGTGCCCGTGCGCACGCCGGAATCATGGATGATTTGCGCCACGTCCGCCGTCAGGTCGTGCATCTGCCGGTGGCCGCGCGTTTCCAGCAGGATTTGTTTTTGGTAAACCATGCTCTTTTCTTGCGCGCAACGGAACGGGAACGCAAGCTTGATGATGGTTCACGTCAAGGAAGAATCGAAACCATTCAATTAATTACACTCACCAGAAATTTTGCTTCGGCAATCTCAAAACTTCCTTGGCAAGGTTCTCAACTGAATATATATTTTCAAGAATGCCATTCATCAATTCTTCAAACCGTGTATCAAATGTTGAGTTATTAATTGGTGATTCATGTGGTGCAATAACCAAGTTGTAGGGGGTCAGATAACGAACCCGCAATTGGACACCGTCTATTCGGCATGGTTTTCCATCAATTACCGCAGCCCCGTCATCATATTCTGCGCGAGTAACAAAACGGCCTCGAAACACACCATATTCTTCGTAGGCATACCCAAAAGTTTTTTTGAAATTGGCTTCTTTCTCGGAAGTCAATTTCGGGTAAACACCTGTTGGAGGTTTTGTGCCAACCTCAACATACACAAATGATTGCCAATATGCGCCGGCGTTCGCAGCGACAATTCGGTGAATCGGAAGTTCTTGATAATCCAAAAGTATTTCATCATCTCCAACCACTGAACAGTGTTCAATTGGCGTGGTGCTTCCGCCCCGCCACCACCATATAGGTGTTATGCTCGGCGTAGAATCATCATCCTCCTCCCACCATATCCATTTGAGGGGTTTTGCCAACAAAATGGCTAATCGTTCAACCGCTCTTTTCGGATCAGAAATCTCAACCAAACCACGCACACCTGGAAAAGCCATGGCGAATCGTTCACTATGAAACCAACTTGTAGATGAACTTTGGAATCGATCGGTCACGACAGAATCGTCATCTTCTAACCCCATAAACTCTAAAATGGAATTCCGATTTTTTCCAATTTCTGGGTGCGATGGCGAAGAAAGCGCGGCTTGTCTCGATGAAGTCGCTTCTTGGGCTTCACTCTTTGCACGAGCGCCAATCTTTTTAATTTCATCAGCGATAAGTGAGCAAGCACTGGCAACTGCTGCTACCCAATTCCCATCGCTGCGATTAGATTCATATCGAGCAACAGTTACACCGTGAAGATCGGAAGGAAGCTTGAGTGTGAATGTACAACTGGAATCCTTAGCATCAGAAGCAACCGCAAAGCATCTGTTTCGATCCAAATGTCCGAGGAAAAGTCCGAACTCAAACAAGGCATTATCTCGTGGCGAAGGTTGCTCCTTCTCTCGGCTTTTGGTGATGTCATCCGGCGATAATGCAAACACCGCAAAATCAAAATAGTCTAATGCTCGAAGAAGGGCTTCCAGATTCCCCTCGTTTTGTCGGAAGACGCCATCCTTCCAAACTGTTATTTCTGCAATGCTGTCAAGTTGCGTCTGAATTGCTCTAGCAATAGGCAACCCCTCGGTCGAAGAACCAATAAATAATTTTGGTTTGTTTGCTGACACGGTTGCTTCACATTCTTTACTTGTTTACTACGGTTTTTCCGGTTCCGCCTTTTGGTTTTCGTCTTCTTTGTTTCCTAAAGCGAGTTGCTCCGGCGGCGTGGTGGCCAAACCGGGTTCAACGGTGACCGGCCCGGGCGGTTTTTGGACCACAATTTTCCTGAGTTCGTCCGCTGCGGGCAAATCTTCCAAACTGCGCAGGCCGAAGTATTCGAGGAACAACGCCGTGGTGCCGTAAGTCGGCGGGCGGCCCACCACCTCGGCGCGACCAACGGCCTCGACCAAGCCGCGCTCCATGATGGTCTGCATGACGGCGTCCACGTTCACGCCACGAATCTGTTCCACCTCGGCGCGCGTAATCGGCTGGCGATACGCGATGATGGCGAGCGTTTCCAGCGCGGGCTGCGACAATCGCGGCGGGCGGATTTTCTGGCCGACCAATGCCTTGAGCCACGGCGCGTATTCGGGCTGCGAAACGAATTGCCACGCGCCTGCGACACACGCGAGCCGGTAACTGCGCGCGGCGGTTTCGTGTTCGCGCGCCAATTGTTCCAGCGCAGCGATCAATTCGCCGTCCTTGACCTTCGCGAGCGACTTGGCCGTGGCATCGGCGTCCTCCGCTTCGGCAGCCGCGGCGAACACGTCGCGCAGCTCTTTTACACTCAGCGGCTTTTGTGCGGAGAACAGGAGCGACTCGAGAATGAATTTAAGTTCCATCTTTGATTTACGATTGACGATTTACGATTGACGCGGCTCCACCGCTTTCAGGCGTCTGGTTGAGTGCTGGCGCGGCATTTTCCGCCCGGCGGATTTCGATTTCGCCGAATTCTTCCGATTGCGCGCAGGCCAGTTGTTTCAAGCGGATTAATTCCAGCAGCGCCAGAAAGGTGCAAACGACTTCCGACCGGCTGGCGGCGCTCTCGAAGAGTTCGGCAAAAAGCACCTTGCCCCGTTCGGCAATCACTTTGAGGATGAACTCGATTTTTTCGCTGACGGTCCATTTGTCCTCGAAAATCGCGCTGCTACCTTCGCGCTGGCCGAACCGTTTAAGAACAGAATTGACGGCATTCAGCAAGTCGAAGATGGATACGTCCGGTTTGGGCGGCGGCGCGGTGGTTTCAAATTCCAGCTTGCCGGGCAGCCGCGGGAAAACATTTTCCTGGCGGGCTTCGAGCGTTTGCAATTGCGCGGCGGCGTCCTTGAACTTCTTGTATTCAACAAGCTGACGGATGAGTTCCCAGCGCGGGTCTTCGCCTTCCTCCTCGCCTTCGGCGGTCACCTGCTGGTCCACGGGCAGCAGTTCGCGGCTCTTGATGTACATGAGCGTTGAGGCCATGACCAGAAATTCGCCGGCAATCTCGAGGTCGAACTGCCGCATCAGGTCAATGTATTCGATGAACTGGGTGGCGAGTTTGGTGAGGTTGACCTGGTAAATGTCCACCTCCTCCTTTTTGATGAGATAAAGGAGCAAATCGAGCGGCCCTTCAAAGACCTCGAATTGAACTTTGTATTCCGCCATGCGCTGAATGAACGTTAAAAAATTCTAAAACGGCGAGGCGCGGTTGGCAATGAAGGAACAGAGTTGGTTTCACGCGAAGAGCGCCAAGCCGGCAAAGGGCAAATTTATCTTCCTTCAATTCTTTCACAATTTCCGCGTGACAGGTAATGTCCTAATTGAAAGGAGCGCGGCATTTATGCCGCTTCAATGTCCCTCGCCATTTGCGCGTCGAAACGGGCTAAAGCCCGCGCGCCAGAGGCAAATCAGGACACAACCGCACGCCACGCAAACTTGACGCGCGGCGTTTGAAAATTTAGTCTCTACAAACCGGTTGGTGGTCATAGCTCAGCCCGGTTAGAGCCCCAGATTGTGGATCTGGCTGTCGCGGGTTCAAATCCCGTTGACCACCCCACCTTTCACCCTGAACAAGACTTTCGACCGTTTTGGGTAACAAAAAGCTGGAAGATGGCATGAATCAGCCAAAGAACAAAACAGGCAACCCCGAAGTGCCCGCCATGACGGAAGAAACGAGCTGGGTGGGCGGGTGGCTGCAACCCACGGGAACGCGCGCCGCCGTCTTAAGACTTGTCATCCTCGTGCTCATTGCCTTGATAGCCTTGCTGGTTTACGAAACCGGCGGGACCAGTTACGCTTGGTTGCACTTAATGTATCTGCCAATCATTCTGGCGGCGGCAGGTTTTGGGATTTACGGAGGCATCGCGGCGGCGTTGGCGGCCGGTTTTGCGCTCGGACCGTTCATGCCAATGGACGTCGCCCAAGGATTGCCCCAGACCACATCCAACTGGATGTTCCGCATTGGCTTTTTCCTTCTGGTGGGCGCATTCAGCGGTTTGATCTCAAATTTCCTCAACGGTCAAATCAAACACCTCAAGGAAACCCATCGCCGTTTGTTTCAGGCCCACGAAGACCTCAAGACTGCCCAGATGAAACTTATCCAGACCGCCAAATTGGAATCCATTGGCCGGCTGGCGGCGGGCGTCGCGCACGAGGTGAAAAATCCGCTGGCGATCATCCAGTTGGGCGTTGATTACTTGACCGGCGCGTTGAAAGGCGCGGCCAGCCCGGATTGCATGGAAACAGTCCAGGAAATGGGCGACGCCACCCAGCGGGCGGACACGGTCATCAAGGGATTGCTGGATTTTTCCCGGTCGGAACAACTCGGCCTGGTCCCGCTGGATTTGAATTCCGTCATCGAAGAATCCCTGCTGCTGGTCAAACACGAACTGACAAAACACAGCGTGTCGCTGGAAAAAAATCTTGCCGCACAACTTCCCAAGGTCGAACTGGACCGGAACAAGCTCAAACAAGTGTTCATCAATGTTTTCATGAACGCCATCCAGGCGATGGGCGACAAGGGCATTTTGTCGGTGAAGACTTTCATTCAGCCGGCCGCCGCCGAAACCGCGGCCCAAAGCGTGGTGGCGCAAATAGAAGACACCGGCCCCGGCATTCCCGAGGACAAGCTGGACAAACTGTTTGAACCGTTCTTCACCACCAAACCAGTCGGCTCCGGCACCGGACTGGGATTGTCCGTGTCCCGAAAAATCATTGAACTGCACCGCGGAACGATTAAAATCGCCAACCGAACCGGAACTCATGGCGTGGCCGTGACGATCACGTTTCCCGTTCCGGACAGGAGCCAATTATGACAAAAAAGAAAATTCTGGTCGTTGACGATGAAGGGGGCCTGACCCGCATGCTCAAACGCAATCTCGAAGCCACCAACCGCTATGTGGTGCGAACGGAAAATTCAAGCGCGAACGCCATCCCGGCCGCGCACGAGTTTCTGCCCGACCTGATTCTCCTGGACGTCATGATGCCGGGACTGGACGGAGGCGAAGTCGCCGCCAAGATCAAGGAAGACAAAAAATTGAGCCACATTCCCATTGTGTTTCTTTCCGCCATCGTCAAAAAGGAGGAAACGCAACCAACAGGGGGCAATATCGGCGGATTTACTTTTCTGGCCAAACCCGTCAAGCTCGACGATTTGATCACCTGCATCGAAAATCATCTGGGAAAATAAGTTTCCCCGGCGCGCAGCCAAACCGGCAGGTGTCGCCTCAAATTTGATAAGGCGGCTCGCCTTTTATGATCCCGAAGGAAATTTTGTTCCAGACGCGTTCGTGGACGTAATAAAGGAAAACCTTCGTGAATAATTCGATCCCGCTGATGGACAGCGCCCACTTGATCCGGCCGGTGACGAGGAAGGAAATGACCAACGTGTCCAGACTGCCGGTCAGCCGCCAGGACACCGCCTTGACCAAACTGCGATAATGTTTTTCAGCCATGCGGGAAAGACGATATGAACAGTCGGCTATAAGTCAACCAAGTCCGAGGATTAGGCGGGGCCGGGCGACGGGCTGTGTGCATTTGGACGGTTCCCCCGCTGGTAGGGACGGCTGGCCCCAGCCGTCCCGCCCGCGTTCAGCGGGCGGAACGGGAAACTCCGCGTTGCTGGCGGGTTTCCTTGCGCCGCTGGACGCGGCGCGGACATCTCGGCGAGATGTCCCTACCATGCACGGGAGAACTGGCCTGATGCGCCCGGCGGACCTGAGAGGCTAAAAATTGGATTGACATGGGCGGGTTTATTAGTCATTGTTGTTGTTGAACCTCGTTCCGCTTAAAAATGAAAGCAAGGTTTCCAGCGTGGGGGCTGTGGATTCCGACGATTGTCGTGTCTTTCGGTTTTCTGCTTTTCCAGTCGGATGCTTCGCAACTGGTTTCGCAGCCGAACGCGGCGTTGGGTGGCGGCAGTCACGCCAACGGCGACTCCGGGCCGTCCCTCATCAGTCCGGACGGGCGCTATGTTCTGTTCAGCAGCGCGGCCAACAACCTGGTGCTCACCGCCAACACCAATCCGATTCCCATTGAGATTCCGGCCAAGCTCAATGTTTATCTCCGCGACCGCTCCAATGACGTCACCACCCTGGTGAGCGTCAACCTCGCCGGCACGGGCGGCGGCAACGGCGATTCCTTTGCGATGGGCATCTCCAGCAACGGCCAGTATGCCTTGTTCGAAAGCAGCGCCACCGACCTGGTGCCCGGCGACCCCAATCCGGCCAACAACATGGCCAAGGACATTTATCTCCGCGACATGGTCAGCGGAACGACCACGCTGGTCAGCGTCAGCACCAACGGCGGTTTCGACAACGGTATCTCGCGCACGCCGGTGATGACGCCGGATGGCCGATACGTGGCGTTCGTGAGTTCGGCCAGCAATTTGGTGGCGGGCGATGCGAACGGCATACCGGACATTTTTGTACGCGACATGCAGTCAGGCACGACCACTTTGGCAAGCCCGGGTGCTATGCCAAACAGCTTGACGCCTTTGACCGGCGGTTCGGCTGAACCGGCCATCACGCCGGATGGCCGGTATGTGGTCTTTTACAGCACGGCCACCAATCTCGTACCCGGCGTGACCTCCGTGGGCGACATTTACGTCCGCGACCTCGTGGCGGGAACCACTTATTGGGTCAGCAGCGGCGCCCGCGCTGAAATGCAGTCCGTTTTCGGCACGAGCAGCGGGGTGTGTTTCAGCCCCAAGATTAGCGCTGACGGCTCGCTGGTTGCCTACGAAGTCAGCGCGTCGAATTACGTCAATTCCGCGGGCATTGTGTTGCGCTACACTCTTCAGAGTGGCTTGACGGACGTCGTCAACACCAACGCCAACGCGCCGGTCTTCAATTACGAGGACATTCACCCTTTGGACATGAGCGCCGACGGACGGTTCGTGGCGAGCGTGGCCAACACCGATTCGGGCGGCGTGAACACGGCCATCTGGTTGTGGGACGCGACGACTGGAACCAACGTATTGGTGAGCGCAACCGTGAGCAATACCGTTCCGACCAATGCCGTTTGTTACGCGCCCGTGATTGATCCGAGCGGAAGATACGTCGCGTTCTTGAGCAACGCCACGAACCTGACGACGAACGCGTTGGCTGACGGATTCCACCTCTTTTGCCGCGACACGCAGGCCGGCACGACCGTTCTGGTGGATGCGAATACCAACGGCGTCGGCATGGGAGTCAGCCCGGAAACGTTCCCAAGCTGGGACGCGACCGCACGGTACCTCACCTATGAAAGCGCCGGCCTCAGTGATCGCAACCAGTACTTCGATGTCCTGCTTCACGATTTCTTGTCGAACTCCACCGAAATTGTTTCGGCGCCCAATCCGGCGTTTTCGTTCCCGTCGCCGGATGGTCCGAGCGTGTTGCTGTCCGGCTCGTTCAGCACCATGGCCAGTTACGTGGCGTTTGTGAGCGACGCCGACAACCTCGCGCCGGGTGCCACCAATGGCTACCGCAATGTCTATGTGGGCGACCTGCTGGCGCACGACAATATCCTGGTGAGCATGAACACCAACGGCGTCGCCGGCACGGGCAATTCCTCCCAGCCGTCCATCAGCGGCGATGGCCGGTATGTGGCGTTCGCGAGTTGGGCCGGTGACTTGGTGCCCGGTGACACCAACGACGCGGAGGACGTTTTCGTCCGGGACCTGCAAGCCGATACAACCACGCTGGTGAGTGTCAATACCAACGGCACCGGATCCGGCAACAGCAACTCGTTCGCGCCCGTCATCAGCAGCGATGGCCGGTTTGTGATGTTCCAAAGTCAGGCGCAGAACCTCGCCACCGGTTCCTTCCGGTCGGGTGTTATAAATTTGTTTTTGCGAGACCTGCAATCGAACGTCACTTATGCGCCCACTGCGGCCCCTCCAGGAAACGGGGTTTCTTTAGCGGCGATGACACCGGATGGACATTATATTGCATTCACCGCGGGACCGTCTTCAGATTCGATCTTTGTGTGGGATTCAGATTTGGCCATGCTCATTTTTACCAATGTTACCTCGCAACTGGCGCAAATATCCATCAGTTCCGATGGTCAAAGGCTGGCCTATACGACGGTGTATTCGCCCAGTTTATCCATTGTGGACCTTGTTGCCCCCACGAACAACGCCGTGGTGGCAAGCGGAAGCTTTCCCAGCCGGGCGGGATTGAGTTTCAGCGGTGACGGCCGGTATCTGGCCTTCGCGACCAGCGCGGCGCTTTCGCCTATGGCTACCAACGGCACTTCGGATGTGTATGTGTACGATGTTCTGGCCAAAACCAATTTCCTCGTCAGCCTCAACGAAACCGGAAACGGCGACGGCAACGGCGCTTCCGACTCGCCCGTCATCAGCCCGGATGGCCGGTTTGTGGCTTACCGCAGTTTCGCCAGCAACCTGGTGCCCGGCGACAGCAACGGCGTGCCGGATATTTTCCTGTACGACCGGAACAGCGGTGCCACGACGCTGCTGACGGCGAGCCAGTCCGGCAACGCTTCGGGCGCCAACCGCTCGGCCAACCCGTTTTTCAGCGCCGACGGGCAGACGCTTGTCTTCCAAAGCGCGGCCTATGATCTGGTGACGAACGATTTCAACCGGAATGGCGACGTGTTTGCGGTCAACCTCTTTGCCGCCGGCATGATTCCCGTGTTCTACGTCCAAGCCATCCCCGGCACGCTGTCCAGTCCGGCGCCCACGCTGGTCTGGCCGGTGTTGGCCGGGAAAACCTATCAGGTGCTCTACAAGAATAATCTCACCGATCCGGCGTGGCAGGTTTTGAACGGCAACATTACGATTCTCGGCAACACCGCTTATTTCACCGATCCCAATCCGCCCGCCGGACAACGCTTTTACTGGATCGTGGGCAATTAAACCATCGCGCAAGCCTATGAATGCAAACCGGAAAGTTGATTTGAAACTGGCTCCAACGCGATCAGACCCCGCCGAAAAACATTTTGCCGGGCGCAGCTTGAGCGCCACACGGTTTTACCTGGTAGGGACAGCGCGCCGCGCTGTCCGCGCCGCGTTCAGCGGCGCGACCAAACGGTTTGCGGCCTCAGCCGTTGCGGGTTCCGCCCGCTCCGGGCGGGCGGGGACGCCGCAGCGCGGCGTCCCTACCTTGCGGTGGCAGAGTCACGATGCACCCAGCGGCTTCACGCTGACGGAGTTGCTGGTGGTGCTGGCCACGCTGGGCATTTTGACGGCCTTGCTGTTGCCAGCCTTGGCCGGCACCCAGCCCCGCAGCAAGGCTTATCAATGCCTGAACAACATGCGCCAACTGGCGCTGGCTTGGACGCTGTACGCAAGTGAGAACAACGAACAACTGGCCATCAACAACGATCCTCATGCAGATATTCGTAATGGAGGTGGTTATCTTTACAATGGCAGTCCGTCTTGGGTTACCGGCACTGTTGACTGGACTGCGGGATTCTACAACACCAACACGGCTTATCTGGTCAACGACGCCTATTCTTTGCTGAACGTGTACTTGGGACGCAATTATGAGGTCTTCGCCTGTCCAGCTTGCGCCTATTATGTAAGCCCGCTCCAAAGGTCGTTTGGTTGGGATCATCGCGTCCGCAGTGTGGCCATGGATGGTGCCGTCGGCGATGGAAACAAGTATGAGGAACCCGGCAACCCCTTTGGCTGGACACAGTGGTATGTCGCCAAAAAGACGACTGATTTTAACAACCCTGGGCCGAGCCACACTTGGGTTTTCACCGACCAACATCCTGATAGCATTGACGACGCTGTCCTTTACTCCAGCCCTTATCCGACAACCGACTTCACCGAACTGCCCGGCAACCAACATGACGGCGCCACCAGCATCACTTTTGCCGATGGTCACGTCGAGATGCACAAATGGACGGGCGCGGTACTGCCGAAGAGGCCTGTAGAATTTACTGTGCAGCAGCAGGTTGTGTGTCCGGTAACCGATCCGGACATGATCTGGCTGGCGCAGCATACGCCGCAGGCGCCGTGAAGCGGCGCTGGAAGTTTCAAATGAAAGATTTGGCCGGCAAAATTCATTCGGAGCCAGCCGCCAGCCGCCGGATGGCAGACGGCTTGCGGTGCGGCTTCGGTAGAGAGTTGACAGCCGCATTGTTTTGCTTGGTAGGGACAGCGCGCCGCGCTGTCCGCGCCGCGTTCAGCGGCGCAACCAAACGGTTTGCGGCCTCAGCCGTTGCGGGTTCCGCCCGCTCCGGGCGGGCGGGGACGCCGCAGCGCGGCGTCCCTACCTTGCGGTGGCAGAGTCACGATGCACCCAGCGGCTTCACGCTGACGGAGTTGCTGGTGGTGCTGGCCACGCTGGGCATTTTGACGGCCTTGCTGTTGCCAGCCTTGGCCGGCACCCAGCCCCGCAGCAAGGCTTATCAATGCCTGAACAACATGCGCCAACTGGCGCTGGCTTGGACGCTGTACGCAAGTGAGAACAACGAACAACTGGCCATCAACAACGATCCTCATGCAAATGGTTCTTATCTTTTCAACGGCAGCCCCTCGTGGGCTACCGGTCAGATTGACTGGACTGCGGGTTCGTTCAACACCAACACAGCTTATCTGGTCAACGACGCATATTCTTTGCTGGGCGGGTACTTGGGCCGCAATTATCAGGTTTTCGCCTGTCCAGCGGCGGCCTATTACGTGAGTCCGGTTCAACGTGCCATAGGTTATAATCATCGCGCCCGCAGTGTGGCCATGAATGGCGCCGTCGGAGATGGATCCAAGTATAATGTGGCCAGTTTTGGTTGGAACCCTGCGACCTTTTATGTCGCCAAGAAAACGACTGATTTTAACAATCCTGGGCCGAGCCAAACCTGGGTTTTCACCGACGAACATCCTGATAGCATTGACGACGCTGTTCTTTACTCCAGCTCTTATCCAACAACCACCTTTACCGAAGCGCCCGCCAACCAGCACGACGGCGCGGCCAGCATCACTTTTGCCGATGGTCATGTCGAGATGCACAAATGGACGGGCACGGTGCTGCCAAAGAAGCCCGTTGTATATCAGCTAACCCAACGCATTGCATGCAGCGTAACCGATCCGGACATGCTCTGGCTGGCGCGGCACACGCCGCAGGCGCCGTGAAGCGGCGGGGAGCAGGTCATCAAAAAGTAGCAGCCGACGTGAGTCGGCTCTAACTCCAACGGAGTTTCCCGAAAAAGGTTGAGCCGGCTCACGCCGGCTGCTACGTCATGATGGGCTTTTCAACTTGCTGCTAAATTATTTCAAATCGAATAGTCTTCCGGAAAGATTTTCACGTTCTGGAATTCCACGAAGACCTGCTCGCCGGGCTGCGGGTTCAGTTGGCGGAACTGTTCCTTGGTCAATTGTACCACAAATTGCTCGCCGCTGTCGAGCCGCTCCAATTCGAGTTGCGCGAACGGACCGACGGCATTGCAATGCTTGACGCGCGCCTTCAGCGTCGCCGGGCCGTCCGGCTCGCGCGTGACGCGGATGTCGTGCGGGCGCACAAAGGCGACGGCGGGCGTGTCCATTTCCCCGGTGACTTCGGGCGCGGCGAATTTGCTGCCGCCAATCACGACCGTGCCGTTATGCACGCGGCTGGCGAAGGCATTCACGTTGCCGAGAAAATCATAGACGAACGGCGTGGCCGGGTGGTCGTAAATTTCCGCGGGCGTGCCGATTTGCTCGATGCGCCCTTCGCGCAAAATCGCCACGCGGTCGGCCACTTCCAGCGCTTCCTCCTGATCGTGTGTGACAAAAAGGGTCGTGACATGGATTTCCTCGTGCAACTTGCGAAGCCAGTGGCGGAGTTCCTTGCGCACTTTGGCGTCGAGCGCGCCGAACGGCTCGTCCAGCAGCAGCACCCTGGGTTCGGTGGCCAGCGCGCGGGCGAGCGCCACACGCTGGCGCTGGCCGCCGGAAAGTTGCGACGGAAACCGTTTGCCGAGTGATTCAAGCTGGATGAGGTTCAACAGTTTCTCCACGCGCACGCGGATTTCGGGTTCCTTTGGGCGCGACCAGAACGGGCGGACGCGCAGGCCAAAGGCGATGTTTTCATAGACGTTCAGATGCCGGAACAGCGCGTAGTTCTGAAACGCGAAACCGACACGGCGTTTGTGCGCCGGCAGCGCGGTCACGTCCTCGCCATAAAACAAGACACGCGAGTCGGGCGAATCGGGAAATTCCAGCCCGCCGATGATGCGGAGCAGGGTGGTTTTGCCGGAGCCGGACGGGCCGAGCAGCGCGACCAGTTCGCCGGACTCAACTTTCAGGCTCACGTCGTGCAGCGCGGGAAACCGGCCGAATTTTTTCGTAATGTTGCGGACCTCGACGCTCATGCGGAAATGCCCTCCCTGGTTTCGCGCAGCGCGGCGCCTTTGCGCTCGCCCCAGGACTTCAATACGATGGTGACGAGCGCCAGAAACGTCAGCACCGTGGCCAGGGCGAACGCGCCGGTTAGATTGTTGTCCATGTAAAGCGATTCGATCTGCAACGTGATGGTATTTTGGCCCTGAATGTGGCCGCTGACCGCCGAGACCGCGCCGAATTCGCCCATCGCGCGGGCGTTGCACAAAATCACGCCGTAAAGCAAACCCCACTTGATGTTCGGCATCGTCACGCGCCAGAACGTCTGCCAGCCGCCCGCGCCCAGCGCGCGCGCCGCTTCCTCTTCCGTGCGGCCCTGCGCCTGCATCAACGGAATCAACTCGCGCGCGACAAACGGAAACGTGACAAACGTTGTCGCGAGCACGATGCCCGGCACGGCAAAAATGACTTGGATGTTGTGCGCCCACAGCCAAGGCCCAAACCAGCCTTGGAGGCGGCCGAACACCAGCACCAGACTCAGTCCGATAATCACCGGCGATATGGAAAAGGGCAGATCAATCAGCGTGATCAAAATGTTTTTGGCGGGAAAGTCGAATTTGGTGATGGCCCAGGCCGCCGCCACGCCGAAGATGCAATTCATCGGAACCGAAATGCCGGCGGCGATGAACGTCAATTTGATTGCGCTCAACGTGAATGGATCGGCCAGCATGTGGAGATAAAAACCGATGCCCCGGTCTAAAGCCTGCGCAAAAACCGCCACGAGCGGCACCACTAGAAAAAGACTCAAAAACAGGAGCGCCGCGACGATCAACAACCAGCGCATGAACCGCGATTCGGTCGTCGGTTGGCGGCGGACGCGGCGGGATGTGACTATGGTTGAAGGCGGCTGCATGATTCAGATCCGCGCCTGATGGCGGCTGCTCCACCATTGAAAAAAGTTGATGATCAGCAGAAGGGCGAACGAAACCACCAGCATGACGACCGCCAGGGCCGTCGCGCCGGCGTAATCAAATTGTTCGAGCTTGGTCATGATGAGGACGGGGACGGTCAGCGTTTTGAATGGAATGTTGCTGGAAATGAAAACCACCGAGCCGTATTCGCCCAGGGCGCGGGCGAACGCCATGGCAAAGCCGGTTAGTAACGCCGGCAACACCATCGGCAGAATGACACGAAAAAAGGTTTTGAAACGGTTCGCGCCTAGGCTCGCGGCGGCTTCCTCGACTTCCACGTCCAGATCCTCAATCACCGGCTGCACCGTGCGAACGACAAACGGCAGGCCGATGAACGTCAGCGCGACGAACACACCCAACTGCGTGTAGGAAACTTTGATTCCGTAGGGTGCCAGCCATTCACCGATCCAGCCGTTGGGCGCGTAAAGCGTCGCCAGCGTGATGCCCGCCACGGCGGTCGGCAGCGCAAACGGCAAATCCACCAGCGCGTCCATAAAACGTTTGCCCCAGAATTGATAGCGCACCAAAACCCACGCCACGAGCAGACCGAAGACGGCATTGACCAGCGCGGCGAGAAACGACGCGCCGAAACTCAAACGATACGCCGCCAGCGCGCCGGGCGAGGCGACGGCGTGCCAGAAATGGGGCCACGACAGCGTGCTGGCCTTGGCAAAGGTCGCCGCCAGCGGGATGAGCACAATGAGGCCCAAATAAAGCAACGCGTAACCGAGCGTGAGACGAAAGCCCGGCAACACTCCACGTTGGCGCAACCGTAACATGCCTTAAAATTTCACCGCCGGGGCGGCACCGATGCAACTCTGTCTCGAATCGAGCTTCAAAGCCATGATAAATTCGCTCAAGGTTGGTAAATTTGATCGAAGATTCCGCCGTCGCTGAAAAATTTTTGCTGCGCCTTCTGCCAGGCGCCAAACTCCCCGTCCACGGTGACGAGTTTCAACCTGGCGAATTGGCTGGCATACTTCGCGGCGATCTTCTCATCGCGCGGCCGGTAGAAGTTTTTAGCCGCGATTTCCTGGCCTTCGTCGGAGTACAAATATTCCAGGTAAGCCCGCGCCACGGTCAACGTCCCGTGACGTTTGGCGTTTTTGTCCACCACCGCCACGGGCGGTTCGGCCAGAATGCTCAACGACGGTGTCACGATTACAAACTTGTCCGCGCCAAACTCCTTGAGGGCGAGGTGCGCCTCGTTCTCCCAGGCCAGCAGCACGTCGCCAACTTCGTGCTGGACGAAGGTAATGGTGGAGCCGCGCGCGCCGGAGTCCAGCACCGGCACGTTTTTGTAGAGACGCGCCACAAAGTCGCGCGCCTTCGCCTCGTTGTTGTCATTCTTTTCCAACGCGTAGGCCCAAGCCGCCAGAAAGGTCCAGCGCGCCCCGCCGGAAGTTTTCGGGTTCGGCGTCACGACGCTCACGCCCGGCTTCACCAGATCATCCCAATCCTTGATGTGTTTGGGATTACCCTTGCGGACCAGAAACACGATGGTCGAAGTGTAGGGCGTGCTGTTGTCCGGCAATCGTTTTTGCCAGTCAGCCGGCAGCAGTTTCGCCTGCTGCGCAATTGCATCAATGTCATAGGCCAGCGCCAGTGTCACGACATCCGCCTCAAGGCCATTGATGACCGAAAGCGCCTGTTTGCCCGAACCGCCATGCGATTGGGAGATCACCACGTCGTCGCCGGTCTTGGCCTTCCAATACGTTGCGAACGCAGCGTTGTATTCCTGATAAAGTTCACGCGTCGGGTCGTAGGAAACGTTCAGGAGTTTGATTTCCTTTGCGCCCGCCGCCGCGGCGAGCGACGAGGCCAGTAGAATTGTCAGAAAGGTTTTCATGGGCTTTTAATTTCAAATATGAGACAGTTAAAACGCCAGTTGGATTCGGGTGAAAAACACGTTTTCCGCCTGCGCCGGTACTGCCGGAGTGGTCCCGGTGTAACCGGCAAACACCGTGTGCGAAAAACTCGCGTTCAAGCGGATATTCGGGTTCAGATACCAGTTGAGGCCGGCCGACCACGCGTGAGCCGACGAGGCCGAAGCCGTTGAACTGGCAAAACTCGGAAACGCGGATTGATCAACGTTCAATTCCTCATAACGTCCCACCACCTGCCACGCACCCCAGTGTCCTGCCCGCGGATCAAACGGATGCCGCGGCTTCACTACGCCATTATAGGAAGCGTCCTCGCCCGTCAACACCCAGCCAGCCGAAACCTCCCATGCCGTGTTCCGCAAGTCGGCGGAAAGTGGTGTTGGAGCCGCGCGACCGACTTCCTGGTCGGAAACCACATATTCGCTCATAATTCCAAACGGCCCGTAGTAATAATATCCCTGCGGTGAAATTCTCCAGTGCGTGCCGTTGGCCACCACTCCGTTGGTGTAGGTGAAAAATTTCTGTTGGCCGTCGGTGGTGTAACCCGGCGTCAACCCGTTCGCGCCATTGTGGTCGGCCTCATAACTGCCGCCGACCCCAAATCCCAATCCCTGCAACACATCCATGTCCGAGGTCTTCCACGGTTGGAAAAAAATGCGTCCGGCAAAGGCCTTGTCATTGTCGGAATCCGAATTCACCGTCGTGCCGTTGTAATCCGGCGCGCCGTTGAAAATACCGGCGGCGTAACTGGCTACTCCGCCAAACAGATCGCCATGCAGTTCCACACCCAGATCGCGGTTTGGCACCAAATCCGTCGCCAGCGAGCGCTCGTTGAAAAACGTGTTCCGGTCCGCCACCAAATGCTCCAAACCAACAGGCGATTTGAATTTGCCGGCCTCCAATTGGAATTCCGGGCGGTAGCGATAGTTCAAGTACGCATCAACGATCTGCACCGTGCTGCCGCCGAAATCCGGCGTGAAGTTGAAATCATAATCACGAAACACTGTACCTGAAATAATCGGACGCGCCCGCCGCAAAAGAAAGCCGCTATTATCAAGATTGTGGTCTGCGAAAAATGTCCGGCTGTCTTCCTGAAGCACGCCGTGCAACGAAATGGCAAAATTCGTATCAGCCGAACTGAATGTCGCCCCGTTTGCCCCGACGGTCAGGCGCGGCTGGGTTTTCGCCGCCGCAATGGCATCTTCTTTGTCCAACTCGCGCTGCCGTTCGAGAATCCGGACCTTCTGGTCAAGGTCCTGAATCTGCTGTTTCATGGTTTCAATCTCGGCGGTGGTGTTGGTGGCCCCAGCGTCCGCCGCCGCCGAAATGCCGGCGGATGACACCCCCACAATGAGCGTGACGAGGAGCCGCCCAGGCCTCAAGCTTTTGCTAATTTTTTTCACGCTATAATAGCGACTGTTCAAGTCGTATTTTAGGCTAAACAAAAAGGTTGAAACTTTTCTTTTCCAGCAAATTTCGAGTTGTCAAAACGAACAAACAATTCCCAATTCAGCAATAAACGACTTGTTGTATCGTTATTATCCACACTTTTTCAAGCCTGTCAACTATTTTTTGGAAATTATTCCTTCAAATGCCTTCGCCGCCGATGAAATTGACGCTCATTTCCCGCTTGGAAACAGGCGTGCCTTTGGCCACCTCGGCCAGCGTCGCGCGATCCATCACGCCTGCGATGTAATTTCGGGCATCGAGAAAAACCCGGCGAAACCGGCAAACCGGCTCTTGGGAACAACGTTTATAGCCCGTCACGGAAACACATTCGATCGGTGCCAGGACGCCGTCGAAATGGCGCACCACTTCGCCCATGGTTATCTTTTCCGGGTTTTTGGCGAGCACATAGCCGCCGCGAACCCCCGCCGTGCTGTCCACCCAACCCTGCGCCTTGAGGTCGAGCATGATTTGCTCCAGAAACCGTTTGGGAACGTCGTTGCGCCGGGCGAGTTCACGAATTGGAATGGGCACGCCACGATAGTGATCCACCAAGGTGAACAAAGCGCGGAGCGCGTAATCTGTTCTCTTCGAAACACGCATTACTAATAACGATATAACCAGTCGGATTTAAGTCAACTGCGGATTCACGCCAATGATTGCGGTTTACTTGATGATCCGCCGGCCTTCGTCCAGGAAGATGCCCTTGAAGTTCATTTCCAGCGCCTGCGGATTGGTAGCCTTGGACAGCGCTTCCTTTTCGGTAACGCGGCCGGATTTGACGAGATTGAACAACGACTGATTGAAACTGATCATTCCATCGTCCAAGCCGGTTTCAATGGCCGCTGACAGCTTGTCGAGGCGGTTTTCTTCGAGCAGCTTTCTGACCATTGGCGTATTGAGCAAAATTTCCAATGCGGGGGTGAGTTTACCCTCAACCGTGTTGACCATGCGCTGACAAACCACGCCGCACAATGTGCCGGAAAGTTGCCGGCGGATTTGTTCGCGTTCCTCGGCCTTGAAAAAATCGAGGATGCGGTTGATGGATTGCGAAGCGTTGGTGGTGTGCAACGTGGACAGGACGAGGTGTCCCGTCTCCGCCGCGCTCATCGCCGCTGAGAAGCTGATGTCGTCGCGCATCTCGCCGACCATGATGATGTCGGGGTCCTGGCGCAGCACGTGGACCAGCGCGTGGTGGAAGGACAACGTGTCGAGGCCGATCTCGCGCTGTTCCAGCACGGATTGATTGTCCTCGAAGACGTATTCAATCGGGTCCTCAAGCGTGATGATGTGCTTTTTGAAATTGTTGTTGATGTGTTCGAGCATGGCCGCAAGCGTGGTGGACTTACCGCAACCGGTGGTTCCCGCGACGAGCACGATGCCGCGCGGCGACTCGGCGATCAGTTTGATCTGTTCCAGCAGCCCCAGTTCCTCAAATGTCGGCACGCGCGTCTTGACGAAACGCATCGCCAGACACCATTGGCCGCGTTGTTGGAAAAGGTTCGTGCGAAATCGTCCGGTGCCGGGAATGAAGTAGGAAAAATCAATTTCACGTTCCTCGACGAGCTTCTTTTTTAAATGGTCGGGTGTGATGGCCTCGACAATTTTGGCCATCCACTCGGCGGTCGGGAACGGCGCGTCCACGGCGATGAGTTCACGGTTGATGCGGTAAATGACCGGCGTGCCGATTTTCAGATGCACGTCGGAGGCACCGCCCTCCACTGCCGTTCTAAGAATGCGATTGAATATTTCCATTTGCATAGATTAACCAATCTGTTCCCGAAACGCCAGCCCGGAAAATAATGACGACTTTTCCCGCCAGCGCTGCTATAAACCGCGCATGTCAGAACATCGTATCGGCATCATCGGCGGCACCGGCCTTTACAACCTCGAAGGCCTCACGAATCAGAAATGGGTGAAGGTCAAGACGCCCTTCGGCCTGCCCTCCGACGATTTGCTGACCGGCAAACTCGCCGGGCGCAATGTGGTTTTCCTGGCGCGGCACGGACGCGGCCACCGCATCCTGCCCAGCGAACTGAATCATCGCGCCAACATTTGGGCGATGAAGAAACTCAGCGTCGCCTGGATCATCAGCGTCAGCGCCGTCGGTTCCTTGCAGGAAAAATACAAGCCGTGTGACATCGTGCTGGTTGACCAGTTTCTCGACCGTACCAAGCGCGGGCCGGAACACACGTTTTTCGGCCGCGGCATCGTGGCGCACATCTCGTTCGCGCACCCGATTTGCGAGGAATTGCGCCGGATACTTTTGAAAACCGCACGCGCTTGCGGCGCGACGGCGCACGACGGCGGCACTTATGTGAACATGGAAGGCCCGGCGTTCAGCACCCGCGGCGAATCGCTCACCAACCACCAGCTCGGCTACGACGTCATCGGCATGACCAATCTCGGCGAGGCCAAATGCGCCCGCGAAGCGGAGATCGCCTACGCCACGCTCGCGATGTCCACCGATTACGATTGCTGGAAGGAAGACGAACACGTCACGCTCGAAATGATCATCCAGAATCTCAATCGCAACGCGGACATGGCTAAAAAGATTGTCGTCCGTGCCATTTCACAAATTCCCGCCGACCCAAACTGGCCGTGTCACGCCGCGCTGAAAAACGCGATTCTGACCGACAAAAAACTCTGGCCCAAGAAAACCGTGGCTGAACTCAGGCCGATCCTCGCGAAATATCTTTAACGCCTTATGGACACGAGCCGTGTGCTTCAATTTTGCAACCGCGCAATGTTACCGCATAGCACGCCATCAAGGCTTCTAAAACCACCGACGATCAGGATTTTCCCATCCGGTTGGAGAGCCACGCGCCAGATGACGCCAGGGTTCTTTTCGTTCACCTTGAAATTCTCGTCCAAACTGCCATCCGCGTTCAATCGTGCCACACACGGGTAAGTTTTTCCATTGGCGTTGTCGAAACCGCCGATGACAATTTTGCCATCAGATTGCACGGCCATACTCCGAATCACCGCGTTTGTTTCGTTGCCGGGAATGAAGTTCGTATCCAAGCTGCCATCAGGGTCCAGTCGGGCGATATGGGGGCGGAGCATGCCGTTCACGCTGGTAAAATCGCCGCTAATCAAAATTTTGCCATCCGTTTGAAGGACCAGTCCCAAAATGGCCGCGTTGGCTCCCGACCCGTCGTCAAAGTTCGGATCGAAATGACCACCTGGATTCAACCGGACAAGGTGTCCCACCTTTTTTCCGTTGAACCGGGCAAAAGCGCCCGCTACCAAAATCTTCCCGTCAGGCTGGACCGCGATTGCCCAAACAATCGCTGGCGCGCCATCGCCAATATCGAAGGAATCATCGCGTTTGCCGTCAGCGTCCAACCGCACCAGCCGGTTTTGTTCCTCGCCCGAAACCCGGGTAAAGCTGCCACCAACCAGCACCATCCCGTCAGGCTGGATGGCAATGGTTCGAACTTCACGATTATAGTTCGCCATGCTGCCAAACGGTTCGTCCACGCCGCCAGCCGCATTCAGCCGGATGACATTCCGGCCCCGGTGTTTTGCTTCCATCATCTCGCCTCCGATAAGAACTTTACCGTCGCTTTGCAGCGCAATCGCGTGGACGCGGCCGGGAGGTTGCGGCGCAAACGCGGTGTCAATCGCGCCATTTGGATTGAGCCGGGCGATTCTGCGGATGGCAGCCCCGTCGAATTCTGAAAAAAATCCGCCGACCAGTATCTCTCCGTCCGGCTGAACTGCCACGCAGCGGATGCTGAAGTCGGCGCCCGTTCCGGCGTTGAAACTTTTGTCGAGCGATCCGGGCAGGCTGGGTACTGGAATGGCGACGCGATTTGGCGACAATGTGGAAAGGGTGTTTCCACTGCGCGCAAACCAAAATGCGGCAGCCAATCCGATAACCAACAACATCACGAACGCCCCGGCAAACATTACCAGCTTCCGGCGCGGGCTAGGCCGAATAACTGGCTGCAGTTCTGCCGGTTGCGCAATCTCCGCTGTTTCCGATGAATCTGTATCCGTAATTGGTTCCGTGATTTCGGACTCCACCGGCGGCAGAACCGGCTTGGATATTTCCGTTCGGTCAAGCAATCGCAGCACTTCATCCACGCTTTGCGGGCGGTCCGCCGGATTTTTCGCGAGGCAGGCGGCAACCGTGTCTTCCCAGACCAATGAAATCGGCTCGCATTGAACGGCCAGTTCTTCCAGGCGTTTGGTCATGGTCGGCGGTTTCAGGCCGCACACTTGCGCGATGATTTCACCTTTGTAAAACGGTGGCGTGCCGCTAAGTAAATCGAAAATGGTCGCGCCCAAGGAATAAACGTCGTCGAGCTTTGATGGCGGATCGCCCATCACCTGCTGCGGACTCAGAAAACCAATCCCCGTGTAACCTCCCTTGATGATTCCGCGCCGGGAGCCTTCGCTGCGAATGAGCGCGGCAAATCCGAAGTCAGAAACTTTGATTCCGTCGCGGGCGCTGACCAGCAAGTTCGATGGTTTCAAATCGCCGTGAACAAGGCCGAATTCATTGTGCGCGTAGGCCAAAGCTCCGCCAAGCTGGCGAATCCACGGTTCGATTTCCTCAACCGTGTAACAGTGACACAATTTGTCCACTTTCAACGTCGCCAGCGACCAGCCGTCCACAAATTCCATTGCAATCGCGGCTGAATCATGATCGCGCGCCAGCTCACAAATGGAAATGATGTTTGGATGCTTGAGCAGCCGGTTGCGGCGGATTTCCTCTTCGAAGCGCTCCACCAAATTTTCGTCCGACAGAAAAGCGCGCGGCAGAAATTTCAGTGCCACGTCTTTCACGGCTTTGATGTCGCGTGCAAGCCAAACCTCCGAAAATTCGCCACGTCCGACCAGCCGTCTAAGCAAATAGCGCGCACCACCCACGTGCAAACCGGGAGATAACGCCACACCGAAATTCGCGCCGGAAGAAGGATTCGTTCTGGCCATGATCCGAGCCGGGCACCCGGCATAACACCGCGCCACATCCGGCCTTAAAAACATTGCGTCGGACGGGCGGGCAAAACAAGCTCAATTGCAAATCGAAATGCCGTTCTCACTGAAAATTTCCCAGTCAGTCAATTCGCCGTCTTCGGGTCAAAAGCGTGATAGAGCAATGACATTTTTTCTCACCACAACGCTTCTCGATTGCTTTCCTTGACCCGAACAGTCAAAGCCGATAGACCTTGCACACCATTTATGGCGATCAAATCCATTATCAAACCCGCGAGATCACCGGCGGCCGTTGGGCCTTACAATCACGCCGTGCGCGTCGGCGATCTGCTGTTCTGCGCCGGGCAGATCCCCATTGACCCTGCCACCGGCAACCTGAATTCCGGCGACATCAGGACCCAAACCGAGCGCATGCTGCAAAACGTCAAGGCGATCCTGGACGACCAGAAACTGACCTTTGCCAATGTCGTCAAAAGCACGGTCTTTATGACCAATCTCGCCGACTTCGCCGGCATGAACGAGGTCTATGCGAAATATTTCACCGGCGATTGTCCGGCGCGTTCAACCATCCAGGTCGCCGCGCTGCCCAAAGGCGCGAACGTGGAGATTGAAGTGATCGCCCATTTTTAATTTGGGAGGGTCGCCGTGTCGGCGACCCCGATTTTGGGACGGCGACACGCCGTCCCTCCCGAGAATATGAAAACTAAAAAATCCTGGCGCGAGAAACTGGCGGATGACAAAGGCCTGCCGAGGGTCTGCAAAGTTGCCGGCAAACTGACCCAGCGCTGGGGCACAGGCACGTTTGTCATTCCCGCCCCGCGTGAAGTGGATGCGTTGATGAAGCAGGTGCCCAAGGGTCGCGTCATCACCATCAACGAACTTCGCAATGCCCTTGCCAAAAGGCACAAGACGAACTTTGCCTGTCCCATCACGACCGGGATTTTTTCCTGGATTGCCGCGCATGCCGCCGCCGAAGCCGAAGCCGCAGGTGCCAAACGCATCACGCCCTACTGGCGCACGCTCAAAACCGGCGGCGAATTGAATCCCAAATATCCGGGTGGTGTTGAAAGCATCGCCAAACGTCTGCGGGCTGAAGGCCACAAAGTCATTCATAGGGGCAAACGCCTTCTTGCCTCGGATTACGAGCGGAAGTTATTTAAAAGTTTTCGATGAAACACCATGCAAATTGCTCTCGGATTTCAATGGATCATCGCGGCGCTCATTGGCGGGCTGCTCGGCTTCTTCTACGGCTGGCTCAAGGGCCGGGCGCGGCCTGTGAACCCGGACAGCCGGCTGGAAAAGGAATTGCGCCAGCAAATCGCCCAGCGGGAAACAGAACTGACCCAATTACGCGGCCAGCTCGCTGAAACCGGCAACGCCCGCGCCGCGGCGGAAGCCAGCCGGGCAGCGGCGGAAAAACTGGTTGGGGAACAGCGCGCGATGCAGGACAAGGCGCTGGCCGATTTGCGCGAGGCCTTTAAAGCTTTAAGCGCTGACGCGCTCAAACAAACCGCCCCGGAGTTTTTGCGACTGGCCGAGCAAAGTTTCGGCAAACTTCAAGAAGCTGCCAAAGGCGATTTGTCGCAGCGCCAGGAAGCGATCAAAGGCTTGGTCGAACCGCTCAGACAGAAACTCGAGGATTACCAAAAGCGCTTGCAGCAAGCTGAGACCGCGCAGGCGTCCACATTGGGTGAGGTCAAGAAACAACTCGAAACGCTGGCCCAATCCAACCAGTCGCTGGCTCAGGAAACGCAGCAGTTTCGGATGGTGCTGAAATCGAACCAGGCGCGTGGGCGTTGGGGCGAGGAAACACTGCGGCGCGTCGTCGAGGCGGCGGGCATGAGCGCTCATTGCGATTTCACGGAGCAAACCCAGGCGGGCGAAAACCGGCCGGACTTGATTGTGCGTCTGCCCGGCGACCGGTTTATCATCGTGGACGCCAAGGTGCCGGACTTCGATTTTCTCAACGCGCTGGAATCCGCCGACGAAGCCAAACGCGCGGAAGCGCTCGCGACACACGCGGCGAAATTGAAGGCGACCATCAAGGCGCTGGCCGACCGCGATTACCCGAGCCAGTTCCCCAACGCGCTCGATTACGTGGTGCTGTTCGTGCCGGCCGAATCGCTGTTCAGCGCGGCGCTGGAAGGCGATCACGATTTGATTGTCTGGGCCGCGGGCAAACGGATTCTGCTCGCCACGCCGGCGTCGCTCATAGCCCTGCTGCGTTCCGTGAGCGTGAGCTGGCAGCAACATGCGCAGACGGAAAACGCACGGGCGATTGCGGACGCGGCGCAGGAACTCTACGCGCGCGTGGCCACCTTCTCGGAGCACTTTGAAAAAATTCGCGATGGTTTGGAAACAGCGAACAAGGCGTTCAACCAAGCGGTCGGCAGCTACGAGTCGCGCATCCGTCCGGCTGGCGAAAAAATCCAGAAACTCGGCGGTGCAGCGGCGGGCAAGGAATTGGCTGATGTGCAGCCGTTGGATACCACGCTGCGCCTGCCGCCGGAAACCTGAGACACGCATTTCACGAATTTGCGCGGATCGCTTCGATGGAAACGCCCGGTTTTATGTGTCCGGGAAATGTTCCCGCCGTCACCCCAATCGTTAACTAGACCAATGCAAAATGAGGCTTGTCGAGGAGTGGAGCGCCGGTCTCTGACCCGGCGCGAAGAGATCGCATTTTCAAACACGCCGGGTCGGAGACCGGCGCTCCGGTTTTGCAGAGGTCTCTAAATTGGTTTTGAATCCATGTTCATCGGTGATTTGTGTGTCTCCCGGTTTGATTCACGCATTAACCGAGCTTCCGCCCGAGCGGCAGCGCGATGAAATGCTTCTGGTGTTCGCCCCCCAATAGTGCATAATCGTAATCATGCAAAAACCATCGCATCAAAAAATGTTTTCACCCCCGCCAATGTCCGACCCGGAAAAGGCTCTCCCCAAAACCGATTATGGGGATGCGGAGGTGCAATTCGGCATGGGGTTGAAGTTCGCCGCCGACACGGGGGCGGCGCAGGATTACCGGCAGGCAGCGGAGTGGTACCACAAGGCGGCGGAACAGAACCATTCCTTGGCGCAATTTAACCTCGGAGTGATGTACGCCGTGGGACAGGGTGTCACCCGGGACGCCGCTCAATCTGCAGTGTGGTTTGGCAAGGCCGCGCGGTTGGGAGATGCCGGAGCTCAGTATCATTTGGCGGATAGTTGTCACCGCGCCAGCGTTGGGCAGGCGCCGGCGGAGGCCTCCGAATCGAGGATTGAAGCCTACAAGTGGTATCGTCTGGCCGCCACGCAAGGGTACAAGAACTCGGCAATGGCCTGGTCAAACCTGACCCTCAACATGACCCGGGCGGATGTGATCGCCGGCGACCAACGCGTGGCTGCATTTGAGATTGAAAAACCGAACTCCACTCAATCGTAGAATCGTTGTCCCGACGAAGGCTGAGAGTTGAAGGTTGATGGAACGGGTTGCAGTCCGCCATTACACCAATTCCTTTGTGCGAAATCGCCACAGGGCGAGCAATAACATGATCACTACAAAATCGGCGGCGTACAGGCTCAGGAAAGTAATGTCCTTCAGGTTCAACAGGCTGCCCTGAAGCACCTGGAAAAAGACATTGAAATCCTTGTAGCTGGGCAGGATGAAATAAAGGGGGTTGGGCGACGAATAAAACCCGTTGCCGGCGAAGAAGGCCAACACGGAGGCGACAATGGGATGCATAAAGAGGGATAGCAACATGGCCAGTGAACCCAACATGAGCTGCCGACAGAACATCAGCCAAGGCGCCCATTTGATTGCGGGGCTTATTTCCAGATTCTGGGTTTGTGCGAAGACAAGGATGGCGAGCGATGTCAACAGGGCGAAAACCGCCATAACCACAACGCCGCCCAGGTATTTGCCGAGCAGGAATTGGGTGCGCGAAACCGGTTTTGAAAGCGTCAAACGGATGGTGCCTTTGCGAATCTCGGAAGCCACTGCGGTGCTGAAAATGAACAAGGCCACGATACTGCCGCCAAACGAAGCCACCTGGTAAAACATCGCCTGAAAGGTCGTCGAGGCGCTTTCCATTGTTTCTTGGAATTTGCGCCGATCCACTTCGCTCATCTGATTGGTGCCCATATACGAAGTGTTGGTCGTTTGGTTCTGGCTGAATGATTCCGTTATGCTTTTGCGCTCCCGCGACATGACAATGGAAAAGAAGACGGTCAACGCCAGCGACGCCAGCATCAAGCCGACCAACAAACGCTGATGAAGCAATGCGCGAATACTGTCGGCGGCAATCAGAAAGATGGTCTTCATAATTTGGGCGGCGGGGTGATGGTGGCAAAGAAGATTTCTTCCAGTGATTGAGTCTCGGTCTCCGTTCGCACAATTTCGACGCCGTGCTGTCGCAGCAATTGTTCGACGGTTTGTCGGAGCGCGTCGTCCGGGCAACTGATCGTCGCCTGTCCCTGCACCAAGGTCACTTGAACCGCCGTGGTCGTGAGCGCTTCGATCAGCGCGGCGGGAAGACCTTTAACCACAAACCGCGTGCTGCGGCCGGCCGACAACTCCGGCAAGGTCCCCACACGTTTGAGTTCGCCATTTTGCAGGATGGCCACCCGGTCGCAGACCGATTCGACTTCCGAAAGAATATGCGAACTGATGAAAACGGTCTTACCCCGGCGTTTCAACTCCAGCAGGATGTCGCGAAACTCCTTCCGCCCGACCGGGTCGAGACTGGCGGTGGGTTCATCCAGGATCAACAAATCGGGGTCGTGCAGCATGGCTTGGGCAAAACCAATCCGCTGCGCCATGCCTTTGGAGTATTTGGAAACAACCTTTTCGGTCGCCTCCTCGAGGTTCAACAACTTCAATAATTCCGCCACGTGCGCCGGACGTGAATCGGGTGATACGCCGCAAAGCGCTGCGTAAAAGTCGAGCAAGCCTCTGCCCCGGTAGTAATCATGCAAGCTGATGGATTCCGGCAAATAGCCCAACCGCCGGTGAACTTCCGTTTCCGCCACGGGCCGGTCAAATAAATAAGCCGCCCCGCTGGTGGGGCGGATCAAATTGAGCAAGAGGTGAATCGTGCTGGTTTTGCCGGCTCCGTTCGGTCCCAGGAAGCCGAAAATTTCACCTTCCCTGACCTCCAGGTTCAGCGTCCGCACGGCGATGGTTTTACTTCCCCTCCAGCCAGCGCCGTAGGTTTTGCCAAGATTTTCAGTGCGGATGGCTGTCATGCGGACTATTTCCTGGTTAACCGTTCCAGTCGTTGCTGCAATTCATTATCATTGCCCGCATAGCCAACGCTCAACCATTGTATTACTCCTTTTTTATCCACCAGCACCAAAGTGGGAATCGCCCGCACGCCATATTTGTTGCCAACGGCCCCGTCCTGGTCGAGCACCACATGGAAGGAGTATTTCTTGCGTTGGATAAAATTGCGGACCTGTTCGGCAGATTCGCCCTGATTGACACTGAGGATTTCCAACCCGCGATCTTTGAATTTATTCTGCAAATCCTGCAAATCGGGCATCGCCATCCGGCATGGCCCGCACCAGGTGGCCCAGAAATCCATCAACACGACCTTTTGTCCCCGATACGAGCTTAACGTAACGGTGTTGCTTGACAAATCTGTCAATGAAAAATCCGGCGCCGGTTGACCGACTTTGACATTCCCCATCGCACCCACTGAGCCGCTCCGTTGTTGGTGCAGGCCGATTTTCACCTCGTAGTTGATGGCAACACTCGCCAGGGCAAAAAGCACTCCCAAGCTGATCCATGCAATTTTTGGCAGGTTCATGGTGTTGTGGCTCGACCTGAAAATTATAAATTCGCTTCCAGGCAATCAACCCCTTTAATACACAGTCTTTCCCGAAAAACAAATGAAATGCGGTTTGCACCGGATTCAGAGGACGTTGCCAGATAAGACAGCCACAAAAAGGCGCAAGAGGATCACTGCGCTCAGAATGCATACCGTCTGGTGCCAAACGTCCCTTCTCCTGGTCCGGAGTGTAAACCCATCTTGTCAGTGGGAAGCCATTAAGATAAGGAAACGCCGATGAATACCACCTCATCTCCGCCCGGAGGGCCGCCTCCATTGCCGGATTCGCGACCCGTAGGAGCCGTCTCAATCAATCGCCGACGCTGGTGGGTTCACCTGCTTCTCGTCAGCGCCTACATTTCGTTGGTTGGATTGATCGGAAGGGAACGCAGTGAGGCCCAAACGCATATCCCGGCGCTTTCGCACACTCCCCATGGTCTGCTCATCGTGTGCGCCATTGAACTGCTGATATTTGCCCTCGTGCTCGGTCTGGCGGTGTTTGCTTCCCGCGCTTCACGCGACGACTTGTTGTTGCGTTGGCGAAACGGTGTCTGGCCGGTCCCGCTGGGCATCGGTTACTCCGTCGCGATCCGTGTCGCGATCGGAATTTTCATGTTGGCGGCAGGCGCGACGTTGATTGTCACGCATGTGATGACACCACAAGCTCTCCGGGAATTCCTCAATGAGAACCGCCCGGACGTGGAAGCCATTGTGGATATCTCCGCCATGCGTCAGAGTCCACTTTATTTCTGGCTCACGTTGACCGTGGTAAGTTTTGTCGTGGCGGGCTTGCGTGAAGAACTTTGGCGTTCGGCATTTCTGGCCGGACTGCGGACCCTCTGGCCGCGACAATTCGGTTCGCGCGCGGGTCAGATTGCGGCCGTTGCCATTGCGGCAATCGTGTTTGGCTTTGGACATCTCGGGATGGGACCGATCGCCGTTCTGTTCGCAGGGCTGATTGGCTTCGGACTGGGGCTGATCATGGTTTTTCACCGCTCCATCTGGCCCGCCGTGATCGCGCACGGCATGTTCGATGCGACCAGTCTGGCGCTGCTTCCCTGGATCGCGGAGAGGCTGCCGGAAATCCAACGAACACTTGGACACTGAACGAAATGATGGTTCCCCTACAGAACGGTTGGCAAGCCCAGCGGCTACCTTGGATTTGTGAAATGAACTTTGGCGTTCGACACCTTACGGAGACTCTGGACATCCCCCCTGTCGAGGCGGAGAGGATGGGCACGGATTGAATCCGTGGAAATCCGCGTCCTTCCAGCGCCTGTTTATGGTCACGGCGGGGAGATTTGTTCCCGCTCGGCGCCGTGCGGCTCCCGGAAATCGCTGAGCTTGCCCTTTTTGAAGGAACCATCCTTTAGTTTTAGAGTGATCTGTGGCGGCCAGCCGGCCTGGGCCTCGGTCACATTTTCCACGACGCCCACGGCGCGGGTGATTTTGTGAACCATGATTTCACCGAGATAGCCTTCACCCGTAGCCGGTATTTTGGATTTGCTCATGGAATCAAGCGCGGGTTGGCTTGCCTTCGAGAACCCGGGTCGCAATCTCCTGGGCTTGGACGGCATCGTCCTTTTCCATCGCCAGCCGGTAGGCCAGCGAAGCTTTGACTTTTTCGCGCTCCTTTTCGGAATAGCAATTGCGCACGAAGAACAGGTCCATTTCTCTTTGACATGTCATATCTTTGTCCGTTTTCTATAATCTGCTTGTTTTCATCCCGGCGGCGGGAGAGGGCTTGGGCATCCGTTTGAGCGCGTCCTCAAACTTTACGGGGCGCACAAAAGAACTGGGTGCTGCCGGCACGGAATCATTACAGCAGAAAAGGAACGCCTCCGCCAGCCTAAAGATGATCTTATCTGCTTTTGCCGTTTTCATTTTCGGCGCGACCGGCTGTGGTCAAACGAAAATAAGGGGACAAATCCGCACGAATTTGTTTTGATAAAGTTGCAGAAAACCACATGACGAATTCCAGTGGAGGTGTATGAATTTTCAGGAGCGAGTTTTGCCCCCAAATTGATCGAGAATTTGATCAACTTGCTGGTTAAGCAGGCTTTCAGTGATCGGCCCGTAGCCGGTAAGTCTGAATTGAATCATACCGTTGGGATCCAACACAAAAACCGTAGGCCAGCCGTGAATGTTCCAAGCCGTTGGAATCGGACCATGTGAACCCTTTTTACTCCAAAATGACCGCCATGTCATTTTCTCTTTTCCGACCGCGCGCTTCGCGTTGTCTCGAATCGAGTCGCCATTGACGCCGACCAATGCGAATGGTTTTCCTTTCATTCGCTCCGCAAGCCTGACCTCAGACGGTACCATCGCCATGCACGGACCACACCAAGCAGCCCAAAAACTCAACACTACAACCTTGCCGCGATAATCACTTAACTTGAATTCTTTGCCATCAATGTCTTCACCTTCAATTTCAGGAGCTACTTTGCCAATTGTTAAGTGATTTAATTCATATAATTCGGCTTTGGCCACTTCGCCCAAGGTAGCATTCACCTGCCAAGTGTTCGTGCGTTCAAGCGTTGGGCAGTCTGCGTACTGATCCAGCACGACATTGAACAATTTTTCAGCTTCACGCGAAAGGGCTGCTGAATTTTCACCTTTCGCATTTTCCAAATGAATCAATATTGAATTTATTCTGCGACCCGCCGCCGTGCGGCTCGCGTCTCTCCATATTACCAAATCTTCAGAATAGGTTGTGTTGAGACGCGCCAGCGCCAGTGTTGCCTGCCCGCGAACTTCGCGGCTTGGATTTTTACTGGCGGCAATCCGTAAAAAATCCATGACCGGCTTACATGTCGGATCCCAACGGAATCCCAACGTCCAGCAGATTTTGGCGATGTCTGGATTGGTCGCGTGATAATCGCGGAGAAATTCCATCGTTTGTACGTCATTGGAATTGAGTGCCCGGCCTTGGGTCAGCTGATTCGTCACGATCCATCCAAACATTTCAAATGCGGGCTCCGATGCCGGTTGCTGTCGCGCCAGTTCAAAAACCTTTGACATATTCGTTTCATCAATGAGCGTGTATGCCTTCCAAAACTTTTCAATTTCCTCATGAGTCTTTCGATTTTCAATCGCCTTCGTATAAACTCCGTAAGCATCATCAGCTTCTCTCCTCAAGGCCTTCATCTGTGCGGCGCTGGAAATGCCGGTCTTCGTGTCGGCAGGTGAGTTGATTTTGTCAGCCCCATAACCCGGTTGAAGTGTTAATGTCATCGCCAGCAGAAATGCGCTCGCAATTTTCATGTTCCTAAAATTGTCCTCAAAAGAAGTTGCGTCTAGCATTTTTTCATCAAATTCAGTTGACGAAATCTGGGCAAGGGCGTATAGATACCGACGATTTGACAGATTAGAGTAAGCAGTTGTCGGCACAAAGCAAATCATGGTTCCTCACCAATTAGTTGTGCCTGCAACAGCAAGGCCACGCTGTATATTGTGGTTTTTTGCTTTACTTGATCGGGCAGCTTTGGTTGCCTAAGCGCAGTTCAAGAGCATGTATCTCAAAAATCTGACGGTTTTCGGCTTTAAGTCCTTCGCGGACAAGACCGCGTTGAACTTTCAACCCGGTGTCACCGCCATCGTCGGCCCCAACGGCTGCGGCAAATCCAATGTCTCCGATGCCATCCGCTGGGTGTTGGGCGAGCAATCGGCCAAGGCGCTCCGCGGCGGTGAGATGGCCGACGTGATTTTCAACGGCACGGACGGCCGCAAACCGATGGGCATGGGCGAGGTGTCGTTGATGCTCGGCGGCGTGGACGGGGAAAATTTGCGCGCGGCGGGCGTCGAGGTCGCGTACGATGAGGTCACCCTCACGCGCCGGATTTTCCGCGACGGCAACAGCGAGTATTTTCTCAACAAGGTTCCGTGCCGGCTCAAGGACATCCAGCAACTGTTCATGGGCACCGGCATCGGACGCACGAGTTACAGCATTCTGGCGCAGGGCCACATCACCCAGATTCTTTCGAGCAAACCGGAGGATCGCCGGATGATTTTCGAGGAAGCGGCGGGCATCACCAAGTTCAAAAGCCAGAAACGCGAATCGCTCCGCAAACTGGAATACACGGAACAAAATCTTTTGCGCGTGGCCGACCTCATCCGCGAGGTGAAACGGCAGATCGGTTCTTTGCAACGCCAGGCCGGCAAGGCGCGCCGTTACAAACAAATTTCGCTGGAACTCCAGCACCTCGACACGCAACTGGCGCGCCATCAGTTCGACGTGTTGCAGGTGGAAATTTCCGAAAAGCAGGCCGCCGTCGAAAAATTGAGGAACGAAATCGAGCAAGGCTCGAACGACGTGCTGCGGCTCGAAAATGAAATTACGCAGCTTCGGGAACGGCTTTCCGAACTGGAACATGAAGTCGCCGCGCAACAGCAGCGCGGACTGGAATTGAAGGGCGAAATGGACCGGCACGAAAGCCGGATTCAGTTCAACGACGAACGCCTGCGCGAACTGGCGTCGCAGAATGCCAAAGCACTGGCGGACATCACGCAAGCTGAGGAACGTTGTCGCGCCGCACAGGAGGAATTGGCGGCGGTCACCGACAAATTATCCAAATCCGAAGCCGCGCTCGCGCAACATCGTCTGACGCTCGAAACAAAGCAGCAGGCGTTGGCAAAAGTGGAGACAGATTTGAAGCAGCGGCAGGAATCCTTGCGCGAGGCGCAGGCCGCCGCGTTTGCCGCCGCGCAGGATTTGACGCGCATCCGCAACGAAATCACCGCGCTAGATTTACAGAAGCAGGGCAACGTCGTCCGGCTGGAGAAATTGTCGGCGGAAAAGGTGCAACTGGAAGAGGAACGCACGCGGTTGGAAGCGCGCTTGCAGGAGTTTGCCGTAAACGTTGAGACCGAGAAGCTTAACGCGCAGACCAAACGCGGCTCGGTGGAGCAACGCCAGAACCGGTTGCGCGAATTGCAGACTGAATTGCAGCAATCGTCTGCCGAGCAGGACCAGTTTTTACAGGCGCAGGCGGAGAAACGTTCGCGCCTGAACGTGCTCGAGCAGCTCGAAGGCGCGCACGAAGGGTTCAGCCCGGGCACCCAGGCAGCCCTGCGCCAGTCGCGCAAGGTTATCGGCTCGCTGGCCGACCGCATTCGCGTGCCGGAAGCGTACGTCGTGGCCATCGAAAACGCGCTGGGCCACCACCTGCAACTCGTTCTCACCGAGCAGCCGGAATCCGCGCAGCAAATCCTCGCTGATCTAAGCGCAAACAAATCCGGTCGTGCGAGTGTGGCGGCGCTGGCCATTCAGCACAAAGACGAAAACCAACTTGCGTTTGAAGGTGAAATGGCGCCGGGCGACGGTCTCGACGTGATTCAAAACGGCCTGCAAAAAGGCCAAATCATTCACGCCTTGAGCGTGGTCGAAGGCGAGCCATCAGTGGAAAGACTTTTGAAGGCGTTGCTGGGCCGCACGTTTATCGCGTCGGATCTGGTCACAGCCACGGACCAGATTCAAAACGGCCACGCGGGCTGTGATTTTGTCACCTTGACAGGCGATTTGTTGAGCCGGCACGGCGTTTATACCGGCGGCTATCTGAACGGGAATGGCAATCCCAAGGCTCCCGCTTCGATCCTCGGCCGCAAAAACCAGATTTCTGAATTGCACGGAGAATTGACTGAAGTCCAGATACGCGTGGCGGAGATGAGCCGCAAACGCGGCGCTCTATTGAGCGAACAGACGGAGTTGCAGGCCAGCCTGCAACAGGCCCAAACGGAGCTTCGCGAGCAGGAAGTCGCCATCGCCACGCGCGAAGGCGAGTTCAACGCGCTGCAAAATTCCAACCGGTTGTTGCACCAGAAAATAGAGACGGTCGTTTTTGAAATTCAAAGCTTGGCCGCGCAGGAACAGGAAGGCTCGCAAAAGCGTAATGCGCTTGGGGTGCAATTGAACGAACTGGAGATGCGCGAACGTGCCAGCCAGGAACAGGTCGCCGCGCTTACTCACGAGCTGGAAAATCTACGCCAGCAACGCGACGCGGCCCATGCCGCGCTCACGGAAAGCAAGGTGGCGGTCGCGGCGGAGGAACAGCTTTTGGCGTCGTTCCGCCAGCAACAGCAATCCTTGGAGCAGCGGATCCGCGAGCTTTCTCAAGTCATCGAGCAGCGGCGCGGCGAATGTTCGGCTTTCGTCACGCGCAAGGAGCAGGCGGAATCGGAAATCCAGGATTCACGTTCGCAGATTGAGCGTTTGACGCATGAACGCGGGCACGCGAACACGCAATTGGCGGAATTGACAAGCCGGAAGGATTCGCAGGAAAGCGACATTACCGCGCGCGAGGAAAATCTGCGCGGCCAGCGCAACCGGCTGACGGAATTGCAGAACCAGCGCGGCACCCTGGACGTGGAGCTGGCACAGAAAAACATGGCGGTCCAGAATTTGCGCGAGCGCATTCAGCAGAAATACCACGTCAACCTCGACGACATCCGCAGCGAATGCATCACCATCACAATTGCCGACGAAGGTCCGGCCAAGATCCAGACACTCACGCCGGAGGAAATGGCAGCGAGCGGTGCGGCCACGGATTGGAACGCCGTCGCGCAGCAGATCGAGGCGTTGCAGAAGCGGCTCGACGAAATCGGGCCGGTGAACCTGGTGGCCATCGAGGAATACGAGGAAACCGAGCAGCGTTACCAATTTCTGACCAAGCAGCACGACGATTTGGTTTCGGCCAAGGCGCAGTTGCTGGAAATCATCAACCGCATCAATGTGCAGACTCGGCAGATGTTCGTCGAGACCTTCGGGAAAGTACGCGACAACTTCCGCGCGATGTTTGTCGAGGTTTTCGGCGGCGGCAAGGCGGACCTGATTTTGGTGGACGAGAACGACGTGTTGGAAAGCGGAATTGACATCGTGGCGCGGCCGCCGGGCAAACAATTGCAAAGCATCACCCTGCTGTCCGGCGGCGAGCAGACGATGGTGGCGGTGGCGCTGCTGTTTTCGATTTATCAGGTCAAGCCCAGCCCGTTCTGCGTGCTGGACGAATTGGATGCGGCACTCGACGAGGCGAACATCAATCGTTTCGTCCGGCTGCTGCAACGGTTCATCTCGCACTCGCAATTCATCATCATCACGCACAACAAACGCACCATCGCGATGGCGGACGTGCTTTACGGCGTGACCATGCAGGAACACGGCATCAGCAAGATTGTCAGCGTGAAATTCCACAAGGCCGACGGATCGGAAGCCGCTGCTCCTTTGTCCGAAGAAAATGCCGGTATGGTGATGGCGAAATAAGTCTCCGGCTTTCAGGCCGAACGTTCTCCTCGCTTCAACCTGCCCGTGCCGGACTATTTTCCGGCGTGGGCGGTTTTCGTTTCTGAACCCGGGGTTGAATCAATTTCGCAACGAGGCCGGTCCAGCCGGTTTGATGCGAAGCGCCAGCACCACGGCCGGTGTCACCATGAAAGTATTCGTGAAAAAGTACGTGGTCGCGGAAATGGGGATCGCCGGCCAGTTTGGGATGATATTTCAACACCGGTCGCTGGCCGTCTGCACCCTTGAGAAACAGCCGGGTGAGCCGACACCCCAACTCGTCCGCCACGTCGTTGATGGTGATGAACCGGCCGGAGCCGGTCGGGCACTCGATTTTAAAATCGTCGCCGTAGTAGTGATGGAATTTTTGCAGCGATTCGATGAGAAGATAATTGAGCGGCATCCAGACCGGGCCGCGCCAGTTTGAGTTGCCGCCAAAAAGGCCATTCTGTGATTCGGCGGGCCAGTAACACACCTCGTTAATTTTGCCACCGCAATCGAGCCGGTATGGTTCACGTTCGTGCGCTTTGGACAAGGCCCGCAAACCGTGTTCGCTCAAGAATTCAGTGTCGTCCAGCGCCCGGCGCAACAGGCATTTCATGCGATGACCGCGCAACAGCGAGAGCAGGCGGCGTTCACCGGCGCCGCACTCGTGCCAGCGCGAAACCAGATTCGCCAGGTCCGGTCGGTGGTTCAAAAACCAGTCCATCCGGCACGCGAATTCCGGCAATTCCTTGAACAGCGCAGGTTCCAGCACTTCCACGGCAAAAAGCGGAATCAAACCGACCATGGACCTCAACTTGACGGGCAGGTTGCGCCCGTCGGGCAGGCAAAGGTGGTCGTAGTAAAACTCATCCTGCTCATCCCACAAACCGAGCGCGTCCTCTTCCATGCCGTTGATGGCGGCGGCGATGCTGAGGAAATGCTCGAAAAATTTGGAGGCGATGTCCTCATAGACGCGATTGTGCCGGGCCAGTTCCAGCGCGATGCGGAGGAGATTCAGGCAATACATCGCCATCCAGCTTGTGCCGTCGGCTTGATTGAGGAATCCGCCGGTCGGCAACGGCTTGCTGCGGTCGAACACGCCGATGTTGTCCAGCCCTAGGAAACCGCCCTGGAAAATGTTCCGGCCCTGCGCGTCCTTGCGGTTGACCCACCACGTGAAATTCAACAGCAGCTTGTGGTAAACGCGTTCGAGAAAGGCGAGGTCGCCGGGATCGTTTGGATTTTTTTCGCGGCGTTGCTTGCGGTCAATCTGGAACACGCGCCACGCGGCCCAGCCATGCACCGGCGGGTTGACATCGCCGAACGCCCATTCGTACGCGGGCAACTGGCCGTTCGGGTGCATGTACCATTCACGCGTGAGCAGAACGAGCTGCCGCTTGGCGAATTCGGCGTCCACGAGCGCCAGGGCAATGGTATGAAACGCCAGATCCCACGAGGCGTACCAGGGATATTCCCACTTGTCCGGCATGGAAATAACTTCCGCGTTGTTGAGATGCTTCCAATCCGAATTGCGGCCGCGTTTGCGCTCCGTCGGTGGCGGCGGTTGGGCCGGGTCGCCTTTCAACCAATCTGCCACGTTGTAGTGAAAAAATTGCTTGCCCCAGATCATGCCGGCGAAGGCCTGGCGCTGGACGAGGCGCGCGTCCGCATCGGAAATGTCCGTTTGCAAGTCAGCGTAAAATTCGTCTGCTTCGTGGCGACGCTTCTTGAAGATGACATCGAAATCATCAAAGTAGGACGGGCTTCCAGCCTGTCTCTGACCTTTGGAGTGGTTCGGATTATTAGATATTTCAGAAGATGGAGACAGGCGCGACGCTTGTCCTACGAGACGCAGTCGGACCTGCGCTGATTTGCCTGCATCTATTGTCAGTTTGTAATAAACGCCGGCCTTTGTGCCTTCCGATCCCGGATTGACGGCGGAACGATTGCCGCGGACGAGGTATTCATGAAAGGCGTCCTTGAAATAACCGGTGGCTTCGTTCAGGCCGTACAGCCGGCGGGCGTTGGTTTCGTTGTCGCAAAACAGGATATCCGGCTGGCCATCGCAGTCCAGGGTGTAATCGCCCAGTTCGGCATGTCGCGCCAGAATGCCGGCGCGTTTTGTGCGGGTGAGGCTCGGTTTGGCGGAATCTTTCCAGGACCACGTGTTGCGGAACCAGAGTTGCGGCAGCAGGTGGAGGGTGGCGGCCTCCGGCCCGCGATTGTGGACGGTCACCCGCATCAAGATGTCGTCCGGCCCGGCCTTGGCATATTCGACGAAGACATCGAAATAGCGGTCGTCGTCAAAAATGCCCGTGTCGAGCAATTCAAATTCAGGTTGATGCTTGTCGCGCCGGTGATTTTCCTCTACGAGCCGCGCGTAGGGAAATTCCCGGTGCGGATACTTGTAGAGCATTTTTAGGTAGGAATGCGTCGGCGTGGCGTCGAGGTAATAGTAAAGCTCCTTCACGTCTTCGCTGTGATTGCCTTCGTCGTTCGTAAGGCCAAAGAGCCGCTCCTTCAAAATCGGGTCCTTGCCATTCCACAGCGCCAGCGCGAGGCAAAGCCGCTGTTGCTCATCGCTGATGCCGGCGAGGCCGTCCTCGCCCCAGCGATAGGCCCGGCTGCGGGCGTGGTCGTGCGGGAAATAATCCCACGCCGTGCCGCCGGGACTGTAATCCTCGCGCACGGTGCCCCATTGGCGTTCCGAAAGATACGGCCCCCAAAGCTGCCACGGTGCCGCGCCAGTCTGGGCCGCCGCCAGACGTTCCTGTTCTGAATTCATTCTCGTTTCAACCGCCAGTTTCGAATCCCGGATACAGCGTCATCCCGCCGTCCACGAAGATGCTCGCGCCGTGGATGTAATCCGAATAATCCGACGCCAGCCAGATGGCGGTGTGCCCGATGTCGCTCGGTTCGCCGATGCGTTTGTAGGGAACCAGTTTCATCAGTTTGCGATAAGCCTCGGGCGTACTCCAAGCCTGCGTGTTGATCGGCGTGCGAATGGCTCCGGGACAGATGGAATTGACGCGAATGCGCCAGGGCGCGACCTCCTGGGCGATGCTCTTCATCATCATCATGATGCCGCCCTTGCTGGTGGCGTAATTCACGTGGCCAGCCCAGGGAATCACCTCATGTACGGAACTCATGCAGATGATTTTGCCGGCGGCGCAGGAAATTTCCGGTCGGATGCCGCGGCGTTTGAATTCCCGGATGGCCTCGCGCGCGCAGAGGAATTGCCCGGTGAGATTCACATCAATCACCAACTGCCAGTCCGCCAGCGTCATGTCCTCGATGGGTGAATCCTTTTGCAGGCCGGCGTTGTTGACCAGAATGTCAATGGTGCCGAATTCCTGGATCATTTTCTGAAACATCGCCTGCACCTGGTCTTCGCGGTGTACGTCGGCTTGATGCGCATAAGCTTTGACGCCAAAGCCGGCGGCCCGTTGCGCGACCGCCTGCGCGGCTTCGGGGTGAGTGACATAATTGATGACGACATCCGCGCCTGCCTCGGCCAGCGCCAGCGCGACGGCCTCGCCAATGCCGGAATTGGCGCCGGTGATGAGTGCCTTCTGGCCCTTCAAAACTTTGTTGACGGGGCAGGAGGGCAGAACCGCCTGTGGCAGATTTTCCTCCTGCAAATGCTGGCGCATCAATTGTTCTTGCTGTGACATGGTCGGTGAAGGACCAGTTGGTACTTTGGTTTGGGGCATCAGGTTCATGGTTTCAATTGTCTTTGATTTTTAATCCATCAATGCTGCGATTCATTACCGCTGAGAAACCTTCTGCAATAATTTGCACTTTTGTTCTCGTTCTCGTCCCTAATGGCGGGAACGAAGTTGGGACAGGAAACGAACGACCGGCGTTCAATTGTCAACTGTTTGCCAGCAGAGATATTTTCAAACGGTTCGTCGAGCCGTCCTCACAACGATAGGCTCATCGCGCTGCGATGACCAGACGCCACAGCGCGGCGTTCCTACCTTCAGAATAGCCAGCCTCAGCCGTCAGGAGGACAGCTTCTTCTTCGCTTCGTCCGGCACCGTGATTTTGGTTGAGCCGACGTCCTTGATTTGCACCATCGTGGTGCGGTTAATGTCAAAATCATTACCGTTGAAGCTGATGCTGCCCTGCAAATTAAATTCGTATTTTGCCAGCACGCCGTCCTTGAGCCAAAATTTGACCGATCCCTTGGCGTTGCTGACGGTCGGTCCATTGTCATCGTTTGGATGTCCCCAGGTGAGGAGAGCTTTTGCGCCGCTCTCGGTCAAATCGCCGGCATAGACATCACCTTCTATTTTGATTCCCTTCGCCTTGGCGGCAAGGTCTTCGGCCTGTGCCGGTGGCGCCTTGAAATTTTGCAACAACCGCGCCAGAAACATGGCGGGGCCTGGCTGATCGCTGCCTTCAGTCGCCTCCGCCTGTGATTGCCAGCCGTTGTCGGGCGTTTTGACGGCGGCCTTGCCGCCTTGCATGACGATTTCAGTGGTATTGTCGTTCATGGTCATCGAACACCACGTGTAGCCTCCGTTCTCGGTTTTGCCTTCCGTGGGGCCAAAACGAAATCCGTTGCCGTTGATGTTCGTCGAGGTGGCTTCCCAACTATAATCACTTTTGCCCGCCAGTTGTTTCGCGGCGTTGATGACGTCATCCTTGGGACTGGCATCCGCCGCGAACAGCGGTCCTGCGAGGAAGGCCAGTGCACCGAACAGAATGTATTTTTTCATAGAGGACTTGGGGTTTATAGTTTCCGCCATTTTTGACGGCTTTGCCTGCGTGTCAAGCAGAAGAAAATCTCTCTGCTTCCCAGCGGAAAGGTTGATTTGCCCCGGTGCGCGCGCCGCGTCGCATGACAATCTTTACTCGCCAACTTCGACCGGCCACACGCGCACGGAGTGGACCAACAGATCATCACCGCCATTATAAAAGCGAAAGTCGCTCCCGCCGTTCTCGGAACCGCGGAAACGGGCGTCGTGGATGCGGAATTGAATCGTTCGCCACTGGTCCGAGTTTGTCCGGCGAACGCTCAGGGGATGATTTTCATAAGCCCCATGAACCGGCGCCCGGGCGTTGCTGGAATCATAATCCAAGGCAATCTCGCCGCTCCCGGCATCGAGATATTCCAACTGGATTACCAGCACGCGGCCGGCGTTTTGGCGAAATGCATCATCCGCAATGAAGTAAAGATAATGCCAGGTTTTGCCAATGCGTTTTGGCGTTTGCCAGCACCGGATACCGTCATGCTCGACAATGGCAAAGGAACCGTCCGCGGCTTGGGAAGCCTGAAGCCCTTGGGAATGGTCGGGTGTGGCGCAAATTTCGCCCGGTTTGGGAAGCTGTTCTTCGCACTGCTGAATGGCAGCTTTGAGCCACCAGCAGCGGTTGGGATCGGTTTCCTGCTTTAATTCCTGTTTCAGCAACGGCAGCGCGGCTTCAGCGGTGTCAGGATTGAGTGACAGGGCCTGGACCGCCGCATTCCGCTTCCCGTAATCACAGTTATGCAGTTGAGCAATCCATTGCGTAATCGAGCGGCTGCTGGACTGCGTTTGTGCTGTCGCGCAACCGGTCAACATCAGCGCGACTGCCAATCCCGCCAAAACGTGATTTATTGTTTTCATTAGGGTCATTCTTTTCTTCACAGCCAGGTCACCACGAATAATGGACTGTGTAGGAAACCGTTTTCTCCTCGTCCGGCTTCACCTGCACCAAAAACTCAATGGTATGCGCGTCGGTCTTCAGAAAAGTATCGGAATGACTGGCGATTTCCCAAGTCGGCCAGCGATACAAATGCTCGACCACGCGGATTTCAACCGGTTCCTTTTTATGGTTGCGCAGCTTGATTTCAAACGACTCGTCAAGCGTCCGGCGCGAAGTATCGAGGTTGTAATTGGTCTGCTTGCGTTCGCCCACCAGATCAAAGGCGTTGCCGGTGTTGACCCGGATGGTCTCGTCCTTTGGTGTGTGGTCAATGGTGTCTTCCCCGATAAACTCCATCTGGCCATCGGTGTCGCTGCGATAAAGCCGCATCCGGCCTTTGGGCAGAGGGATGCCGAGATGATTCGTTTCGGAATTCACGAACTCGCGCATGACCCAGACTTTCGGGTTCGATTGCGTGCCGTACTCGCGGTTGTCGCGGATGTTCTCGTAGTTCCAACCGTAATAGTTGCCAGGAATCTGCGCGCCGTCATAAACGTAAATTGTTTTGGATTGGATGCCGCTCGCGTGAACGAATTCCACCTGCTTCGTCTCGCGGTCCAGCAAAGTCGTGGGGCGGTCGAGCGTGTAGAGATGGTATTCGTCGAATGCCTTTTCGGAAACGGGCGGTTGAACAGCGGATGCGCCCTGCATCATTCCACTCACGGCAAAAGCTCTCATCTGTTGCGGCTGAATCTTATTTACATCGCCAGCCATCAACTTGATTTTGGCGTTGTCAAAGGATTTGCCGCTTTGGTTGTCAATCGTCACCCAGCCGACGAGGTCAATCCGGTCGCCCTTTTCCGGCGCGACCAGGTTGTAACTCGCCTGCCAACTCATGCCTTCGCTGATGTAACTCAACTCGGCATTAAACTTGGCCGGTTTTGCCGATTGAATGAGCCAGAGCAACGTGGGCTTGAGGATGGTGTCATCGGGGAGTTCCGGAAAAAGCGGCTGGCCGGGCAGGCCAAACCGCAATTTGCCATCCACTTCGATGACGGGCTGGCTTGAATTTTGGGCGGAGTTCATTTGCGCTTGGTAATAGTCCTGCCCGTAACGGTTCATCGCCGCGTAGTGCGGCACGTAACCACTGCGAAGGATTTTGCCCTGAATGATTTGTTCCTCCGGCTGGCCGTTCGCGTAATTGACTTTCTCAAAATCAATTGTTTTGCCTTCGTAAAGCGACAGCAGCAATTCCTGCGAAATGGGATCGTTGCGGTAGTTTTGTTCCAGAATTTGAAAATTGTGCTTTTCCTTGGGGTCGCGCAGGACGACTGAATCCGGCTCGGCATGAGCCGTCATGCCGGTAAAATGGACGGTGTTGACGCCCGCTTTGAGATCGAGCGGCACAGTGTCACGGACGACGGCAAAGTTTTGGTTGTAAATGGTGAGGGCCGGCTCGGCGGTCCCCGTGGCACAAGGCAAAGCGACGGCAATGAGCAGAATGGATGCAAAATTTTTCATTACGATATCTGGTTGGCAATTGGTTCAGGACATCTCTCATTCAGACGGGATTAATTTGGAAATACTCCGGCGTCGCGGTTCTGACAAGGAGTTTCCAACGGCGGCTGCCAGTCCGCCATGCGCAACGCCATTAGCGCACACTGGCCTGCCGGGTCGTGGTTCGTCGCATCGCGACGAACGAAGACTGGTGCCGGTGGTGAGACTCGAACTCACACGACTTTTTACGGTCCCAGGATTTTAAGTCCTGTGCGTCTGCCATTTCGCCACACCGGCGACCGCCCAAAACGCTAGTCCCGATGCGTTGTGAATGAAAGCGCGAATTCACCAGCCATTGTAACAGGGAAATAAAACCCTGTTACAGGGTTGACATTGGGCCAAATTTTGATGAAATGGGTGTATGGCGCGCTCGTCAACAACCTTTCCTCGCAAGTGGAACTCCCGCGAAACGACCGTTATTCGGGTGCCTGAGCGGGTAGCTGATGACCTTCTGCGAATCGCCCGCCGGTTGGATGAATCCAAGAGTTATGCGCTGCGCGAGGATACGAACACGCTGATTCTGGAAGTTGTCCCGACGAAGCGAGTTACCTACACCTCAAACAAGCCCATAAATGTCTCCAGCGTTCCGCAGCGCAGTCCGTTTCGCTATCCCGGCGGCAAAACATGGCTTGTGCCTTACATACGCGATTGGCTTCGCGGTAAAAAGACTCGCCCTTCCCGTTTGATCGAACCATTCGCCGGCGGTGGCATTGTTAGCTTGACAGCAGCATTTGAGGGATTGGCGCGGCATGTCATTTTTGCGGAGCTGGACGAAGCTGTAGCTTCAGTGTGGCGCGTTGTGTTGAACGGGCACGCCGAATGGCTGGCAAAACAGATCCTTCAATTTGACCTGACGTTGGAAAATGTAACCGCCGTGCTCAAGCAAAACTCACCTGAATTGCGTGAGAAGGCGTTTCAAACAATCCTTCGCAACAGGGTTCAACGTGGTGGTATTATGGCGGACGGCGCGGGTTTGATTAAGACGGGCGAGAGCGGACGGGGGTTGAATTCGCGTTGGTATGCCGAAACTCTTGCCCGGCGCATCCGTGAAATCAACCAGCAGAAAGACCGCATGACGTTTGTCGAAGGCAATGGATTCAATCTCATTGAGGAACACAAAGCTGATGCGGAAGCAGCATTTTACATTGATCCGCCTTACACCTTGGCGGCGCGACGTCTTTACAAAGTTTGGCAGATTGACCACGCACGACTTTTTGCAGCGATGGCAGAGTGCCGTGGTGATTTCTTGATGAGTTATGACAACACATCTGAAATTGTATCGCTCGCCAAGAAACACGGCTTTGAAAGCCGTCCGATAGCTATGAAGAATACGCACCACGCTAAAATGACTGAACTTCTGATTGGGAAAAATTTGACGTGGCTGAAAGATTAGAAAACCATGCTAGGCCGATTTCAGTTGGCCTAGTTTAAACCGTAACTGCTCCTCAAATCTCTCCTTGGAGAGCGGAACACCGCCAGTAAGCGATTTTACTGACGCGTCGAGCTTGGTGAACACAACTTCTCGCGGGACAAGCGTCCATCCGCCGGGCTTGGAGTCGTAACCGACAACAAACCACGCAATCTCGGCATTGGAGAGATGACGTTCGCGGTCTAAGCTCACCAGCGAGCCGAAGAATGCCTCATCGATGACGACGGCCATCTTTTTGCCCCAAGTGCGGATAGTTGGAACTTTCGTTTGAAGTTGTGGCAAGAGGCGTTTCGGCCCGGAGCTTCGCCAATCTGGCCGGCGGTGTTTTGCGGGAAATGGCAAAACTTCCGTTTTACTTTGAGCGAGCATCCTAAATTCGTTCGCCATGCTCTTGCCTGAAAAATAGACTGCTTGAAGTTCAAGTGCGCACCATTCCATCGGATTTTGCGACGGGTGAACAAGCACGTTGTCGATTCGCCCGATGAAATCGCGCGAGTCATCCTCATTATCTTCCTGTGATTCCTCGGGCCGCAGGCGGTCGAGAAATCCAATCTCGCTCAAAACGATCGGGGTTTTGGTTTGCAGCAGCGTTTCACCGACCCATCGAAAAATCGTGTTTGCTTCGAGAAACCGTTGCGGACATGTGGTGATTACCGAGCCAGTGCCAGAAACCGGGCCGCCGGCAATTTGCTGATATTTTCTCAGCGAACAAACACCACCCTTCTTGTTACACTTGATGTTTTTTTGAAATGGACAGTCAGCGCCGATGATAGCATTTGCTTCACATTCGATCTTCGCGTGTTCGAATCTCTCCGCCGGTGTCAATAATTCAAACCCATTGCCATACCACTCGCCAATTGAGTATCGGCTGCGGATTTTCGGTCTTCGCGGGTTTGCCATGCACCCGGAGCATATAGCGAACATCGCTGTTTGAGAAAGCTCAAAGGCGAACGCGAGGAAAGGTCAACCAAGCGGATACCAGCGATGTCTTTTAATCACGCTGAGAAAAAACCAACAGTGGTTTTTGCTCGCCAGTGCAACCAGGTTCGCGAAATGCAATGAATTTTTGCGAAATTCCCCGAATTCCGCAGACGGCACGCACGGTGCTTACAAAAGCGTGATGGGTAAAGACGGTTTTGCCGCGTAATAAAATGTGGGTGGGGAACCCTGCGGCTACCGTGAAGATAGGATGAGTTGTTTGGTCTCTTGAAGGACGGGGTGATGGGCTGTTTGTCGCGGAGGAACACGACGCACGCGCCTGTCAGGCTTGCCCGCAAACCAGCCTGCGAAAAAGGAGGTGGAGTTTGGCTGCGGCCGGGTCGGGCAGTGCGCGTGCGGTGGGCCGAGGTGGTTTGTGGTTTCGTAATCCTTAGAAAGCATCGAATTTTTCTTCCTGTCGTGACAGTGTGCTCCGTTTTAATTAGTCTTGGCGGATGCAGCAAACGACGTTGACGCTGGGCCATTCGCCCGATCCCGATGACGCTTTTATGTTTTACGCGCTGGCGAAGAATTTGATTCCAACGCAGGGTTTCCGTTTCGAGCACATTTTGCAGGACATCCAAACGCTGAACGAACGCGCTACTCGCGGCGAGCTGGACATCACCGCCATCAGCCTTCATGCCTATGCTTATGTCAGCGACCAATACGCGTTGTTGCCCAGCGGCGCGAGCATGGGCGACGGCTATGGCCCGATGCTCGTGGCCGGGCAAAAATTTTCCAAGGCCGAAATTGCCCGCAAGAAAATCGCCGTGCCGGGAACCATGACCAGCGCGTTCCTGGCGTTGCAACTCTGGCTGAGAAAGAGTGCGAAGGAATTCAACCACGTCGTTGTGCCCTTTGATCAAATTTTCAAAACCGTCCGCGCCGGCCAGGCCGACGTCGGCCTCATCATTCATGAAGGCCAGTTGACGTATCAAAACGAGGGACTGGTGGTTTGCGAGGATCTCGGTGTTCGGTGGGGGAAGGAAAATGACGGTCTGCCGTTGCCACTCGGCGGCAATGTGATTCAAAAAAAATTTAGCCCGGACATCCGCAAAACCATTGCCGGGATTTTAGCCGCCAGCATTCAATTCAGTCTCGATCATCGGGCTGAAGCCGTGCAACACGCGCTGCAATACGCGCGCGACATGGGACGCGACCTTGCCGACAAGTTCGTCGGAATGTACGTAAATCACTGGACGCTCGACTACGGCGAGCGCGGCCGGGAATCCATCCGGCGATTTCTTGGCCAGGCATTCGAGCGCGGTTTGATTCCGCACCGTCAGGAGTTGGAGTTTGTGGTTTGAATCCGGTGGACCAAATGGGAGACCAATGGTTGTCTGAATTTCCAGGCAACGTTCGAAATCCTACTCGTCGCTGCGAACGTTTTTGTAATCGCGGTTCATACAGTCGGGACAAAGGCTATGACTGAAAAGGGCTTCGGAGCGGTTCGAGACGTAAACCTCCACCGGCTGCCAATTGTTGCGCTCGTCACGAATCTTCTTGCAGAGGCTGCAAATAGGGAGAATGCCTTCCAGCAAGTTGACCCTTTTTGCCAACTCGCGCGCCTGGCGGGCCGTCAGGCTGACAAAGTAAGCAAACAGCAAAAAAACGATGATGCGGATGGCAGTATTGATGATCGAGTCGGTTACGTTCCAAGGAAATGGCCAGTAAAACTGAAAACCAAAACGAATCAACGGTTGGACAACAGCCAGCGAATAGGCGTAATACGAACGACAGAACCAAGCGGAGACGATAATAGGAAGCATGAAGCTGATGGGGAAAATGATGCGCGGCCCGATTAGAAAATCCAAGACAAGGCAGACGATTGCCAAGCCAATGGAGGTCACCGGGTTTCGCAACGCACGGATGTACCAAGCGCTTGGGGCATCTAACGTATTGGTAGTGTTCATGTTAATAAATTGTCCGTCAGGTTATTAGACTGTATGGTTCAGTCCGCTTCTTTTCTTAGCCGGACATTATCTTGCTGTTTTAACTTGTCGAGAACAATTCCACTTCTTCCCATTACTAAGATATTTATTTATTCTTATTAATATACAATATATCAATTAACAAATCTTTTTACTCCGAGAGCAAAAAAAGTGAAGTGTTTTGCAAAACGCGGCGAGCGATTATGAGTCATTGGCCTAGAGTTGTCTTTGTGAAAGAAAGAAGCCTGCTGAGAATTTTCAAGTGGACCACCCGTCCCGCCGGGTTCCAAGGCTTGAGTCGTCGTTTACTTGATTTCCTGTTGGCGGGTTCGCGTTGTGGAAAGCTGCCCGATGGCCTGCGGCCGGCGCCTTGGTTTCGGATGGCTCCAGCAAGAGTCATTGTTCCCCGGAGGAAAGTGTCATGAAGATTTTCGTCGCCGGCTTAAGTTACAAGGCCACGCCCGTTGAAGTGCGCGAGCGGCTAGCCGTGCATCGGTCGCGGCTGGCTTGTTGCGGCTGCCGTTTGAAACTGGGCGGTAATCTCTCCGAAGTGGTGCTGCTCTCCACATGCAACCGGGTGGAAATTTATGGCGTGACCCCGCAGGTGAATGGAAACATAGACAAACTTTTCCAGCAATTGAGCGGCAGCGACTTTGATTTTTCTCCCTACCTCTACGTCAAGGAAGGCGAGGAAGCGGTGAGCCATTTGTTTTCGGTGGCCAGCGGACTGGATTCGATGGTGCTGGGCGAAACGGAAATTACCGGCCAGGTCAAGCACGCCTATCTTTCGGCGCAGGAGGCCAAACTGACCGGTAAGATTTTGAACCGCGTTTTTCAGACGGCCCTGCAGGTGGCCAAGGAAATCCGGACCAAGACCGGCATTGGCCGCGGCGCCACCTCCGTGGGCAGCGTGGCGGTGGAACTGGCCGAACGGATTTTTGACCGGGACTTGAGCGAGAAGGTCGTGATGATCATCGGCGCGGGCAAGATGGGCGAAGCCTGCGTCCGTCATCTGGCCAAACGCGGCGCGCGAACGGTGCTGGTGTCCAATCGCTCCTTGGAGCGCGCGCAGAGTCTGGCAGTGGAATTCGGCGGCCGCGCCGTCAGTTTCGAAGAATGCCGGCAGGCGCTGGCCATCGCGGACATTGTGGTCAGTTCCACCGGTTCGCCTCACACCGTTTTGCATCGCGAGGACGTTGCTGCCGTTCTCCCCGCGCGGCGCAACCGGCCGCTGTTCCTCGTGGACATCGCCGTGCCGCGGGATATTGACCCGGCCGTGCAGCAGTTGAACAACGTGTTCCTCTACGACATTGACGATCTCGAAAGCATTGTGCGCGAGAACGCGCGGTGCCGGGAACAGGAACTGGCGCGTTGCCAAACCATCATTGCCGGGCGGACCGCGGCGGTAATGGCCAAAATCGAGCCGGTCTCCGAAAAAATTTACAACACCGGAGTTCGATCCTTATATCCAGTCGAAGCCGTTCTGAATCCGAACAGTTTCCAATCTCAAACCCAGTTCGCTTGACGCATGACAGAGAAACTTCAAAACTCAACCACCTAAATATAAACATGAAATCTTCAATCAAAACTTTGTCAACCTGCCTGACAATGGCTGGATTGATGGCCATATCCGCCGCGACCTCAGTGAAAGCCCAAACGGCCCTCCAACCCGAGATCGTCCTGCGCCCACTGTCGGCGGTGGACGTTTCAACTTACGGGCTTCCCTCCAATTCGGAGCTTTCCGGCGGCTTGGACACGGTGGGCATTGGCACCGCAGTGTATCTGGAAGTTGATGTGAACATCGCCTACCCCGCGTCAAATATTGTTAATGTCACCTGGGCCGTCACCAACAGGCCGCCGCTTTCCATGGCCGGGCTGACCAACAGCCCGTTGGGAACCAATGTGCCCATCTATGAACCATCAGACCGTCTGGTCTATCAGGTGGCCGGTCAGTTGACTGGACACACGTTTGGACGCACGCTCCTGCGGCCGGACCTTGTGGGGCGATACACGGTGAGGGCCACGATAACCACCACCACCGGAACGACCAATTTGTCCCAGACCATCACCGCCGGCACCTACCTTGGGGATTACGTCTGCTCGCTGTGTCACGGTGGCAGCGTGGGCGTGACGAACACGTGGGTTCCCTGGTCTCAAACCCTGCATGCGCAGATTTTCTCCGACCAAATTGACGGCCTGCTGGGAAGCACCATGAGTCAATCCTGTCTCCAGTGCCACACCACCGGTTACAGTAAGAACACCAACGTGGCCGATGGCGGATTCTCCGCCTTGCAGACACAGTATGGGTGGACGATTCCCGCGGTTTTGACCAATGGCAACTGGGCGAGCATGCAGACGAATTATCCGTATGTTGCCGCCCTCGCCAATGTTCAGTGCGAAAGCTGCCACGGTCCCGGCAGCCAGCATTTCAACTTGGCAGGCAATACCAATGTTCCAGCCTGGCCCAGCGTCTCGATCAATTACACTTCCGGCGACTGCAACCAATGTCACGACGACGCGACCCATCATCCTTACGGCACGGAATGGCTCAATTCCGTGCATGCCGTCACCACAACGGATCCCGCCGGAAACGCCACTTGCGTGGGTTGCCACACCGGCATCGGGTTCATCCAGCGCATTGAAGGAGTAACGAATAATGTTGATACAAGTTACATGCCGATCAATTGCCAGGCTTGTCACGAACCGCACGGCATCACCATTCCAGCCAATAATGTACATATGATCCGGACCCTGGCCGCTGTGACGCTCCTGGACGGCACCGTCGTGACCAACGCCGGCGAAGGCGCCTTGTGCATGGAATGCCATCACTCACGTTTGGCGGCTTCTTCCATAACACCGTCCACGAAAGGAAGCTCCCATTTCGGCCCGCATGAAGGTCCCCAGGCTGACATGCTGGAAGGTGTCAACGGCTTTACCTACGGTCAAACCATTCCCAGTTCGGCTCACGCCAACGCGGTTTCGAATACGTGCGTCACCTGCCACATGCAAAGCCTCGCCTCGACCGACCCGGCCCTGCTCCATGCTGGCGGCCATACTTTCGAAATGGCATGGAACAACGACGACTTGGTTGCCGCCTGTCAGCAATGCCACGGTCCGACCCTTACCTCGTTTGACTTCCCGTTGCAGGATTACAACGGCGACGGCGTTATCCAAGGCGTGCAAACCGAAGTGCAAAGTTTGTTAAACCAGCTCTCCACGTTGTTGCCGCCGGACAATTCGGTCAAATCGTCTCTGTTCATTGATAACACTTGGACCACGCCGCAATTGGAAGCCGCTTACAACTGGATGTTCGTCAACAACGACGGCAGCCTGGGCATTCACAACACGGCATACGCGGTGGGTCTGCTCAAGGCGTCCATCGCCAATCTGACCGGTGATGCCAACAACGATGGTTTGCCTGATTCCTGGCAGACCAATTACTTTGGTTCCATCAACAATCCCGAAGCCGCGCCCAACGCTGATCCGGCAGGCGACGGCATTCCCAACTGGCTTAAATATGCCTTGGGTCTTGATCCGCTGGTGCCCGGCGTGACCGTCCCCAATGGGGTTGTGTATGCCGATGGCAAGAATCTGGTCAATCCGCCAATCAGTCCGGGCATGACCAACATGATCGAAATCTACACTGCCGCCGAGGTGGCGTTCAACACACAAGTGAACGAAACCTACACGATTCAGTCGGTTTCATCGCTCAGCAAAGGCTGGCAAAACATCAGCACCAACATCGTGGGCACAGGCGCCCCGTACAGTTACCTGACCCCGACACGGAACAATGTGCAGATGTTCTTCCGTGTTCTCCATAATCCGTAGCGCGAAGAACGCGAGCATTACTTTTGGCTCATGCCCCTCCCCTCAACCGGGGAGGGGCTTTTTCCTTGTCACGGAATCGGAGCTTCTGCAACGCACCCGATTCGGCGGAGTAGTGACGTGCTCAGTAGGTACGCATTCTCCTGGAAAATATATCATCCGGCTTTCCATCGAAAGCCGCTCTGCCTGCCGGACAGAAATCCTTTTTCACAAGTCTGAAATCACACATCGTCAACTTTTACCATTTCCCAACGAATAATCGAAACCAACCTCGGCAGGGCAGACAGTCCCCCGAGCGCCGTGTCCACTCAACGATTGCGGCGCGCACGGAGTGACGCGCCCCACCCGGGTGCCGATTCTCACTGGGAATTAGGTTGGGGCGTAGCCCCCTTGAGCTGCTTCAACGCCGCGATCTGGGCCTGAAGGTGCATGGCAATCTGCTGGAGTTTTTCCGTTTGCTCCGCCTGAGTCTGCTGCACGTGTTTCATGGCGGCCTGCTGCTCGGCTGCGGATTGATTATTTTCGGCCTGGCCAAGTTGCGCCTGGGCTTGCTTGACCTGAACGTCCATTTCCTTCGCCGCCGCGGCAAACTGCTTGAGCGCCGCTGCGCGGAGAATTTGCGTCCCATCCTCCAACGATACGGAAGCCAAGTTGGGAATCGCCTGTTTTACCTCCTCAATGGTGGCGGCATCAACCGGTGGATGGTTCGCGACGAAGGGCCGGGGCGGCGGATTCGTGTTGATGGCCTGTGCAGCGGGTTGTCCGGCGTCCGGCTCGGCGCTCGTTTCGGAAGTTGAGATATCCGCGTTGGGCTTGGTCGTGAGGTGGAACCAAAAGGCGGTGACCCCAACCCCAAGAAGAAAGCAGACCAGCGCGAGAATTACGATTCGTACCTGGGCGTGCTCGCTGGCGGTTGGGTTCCTCAAGAAACCAACTTTATGTGTTGGCGCCACTTTCATTGCGTGTCGTTTTATTCTTGTGTATTTCATCAAACCTTTTCAACCTGCCGAAGTTCGATGAGCCTGGCGAGTAGAATTTGTTTTCAGAGGCAGGCCAACTGCCGGTTTTTGGCAAGCCCAAAACAATGCAGGGTGAGCAAACGGCAATATCGGAATAGCTTCAAACTCGCCTCCGTGCAAGCCTGCAATGGAGCAAATGAACGCCCGATTTCAATTGGCAAGCTGCTCTGACTCAGCAGGCTGGTCTGCCTGCTCTTGCTCCATTCTCACGGGGCATCCTGCGGCGGTCACTGGCACCGAAATGCATCAATCGTCAATGCAACGGCATTTGCAGTTTATCAACCTTGTTCAATTTTTACTGGCCCGGCGGGTGGCCGTTTGGATCCTCGCGGTCGCCGGATTCGTCCTGACCGGTTTGTCCCTCGAGGCGCAGGGCGTGCAACATCAGACCATCACACTGCCGGGTGGCATGCCCGGACTGCCCATCATGACCGGCGTTCAGCAGACGACCAACGGTGTTCAAATCACTTGGGACGGTCCCTCGGGTTATTACCAGATTTGGCAGAAGCAGCATTTGACGGATTCAACCTGGCTGGCGATCGGCAAGGCTACCAATCTGAGCTGGACGGCCACCATCACGAACATCTATAGCAACGATTTTTTCCGCGTTTCGGGACCCGGTCCCCAATACGCCGGCTTCCTGACCTGCGCGGGTTGCCACGGGAACATTTACAATACGGTCATTAGCACCGCGCACGCGCAAGCCTTCCAAGCACTTCAGCAGATTAATCAGAGCACGAATCCCAGTTGTCTGCCCTGCCACACCGTCGGCTACGGCTTGACGACCGGATTCACGGACGCCCTGCACACTCCGCAACTCGAAGGGGTGCAATGCGAGAATTGCCACGGCCCCGCCGGTAACCACGCGGCCATCCCGGAGGATCCGACGACGGTGCCGCGGGTTGATCTGGCCGCGCAAGTCTGTGGCGGCTGTCACAGCGCCGGACTCACCCCCGCGGAAGTTGTCGCTCATCATCCAGTGGGCTTTTCTTTTGAAGACTGGAGCATATCGCCGCATAGCGCCGTGGTGCCCGCCGTGCTGAACAGCATGAGTTCCTCGGTTACAAACATCAACAATTGCGGCCGCTGCCATTCTGGTTCCGCGCGCCTGGCGCTGGTGCAAGGCCAGAACCCGAGCGTGACGTTGACCAATGATTACAACGTCGCCATCACCTGCGCCGTCTGCCATGACCCGCACACCGCTTATGTTTGGTCCAACGAACTGTACGGCGTGATTGCTTTTACCAACCAACTGACCGGGAACGTCGTTGATGTTACCAACGACGAGCTTGGATTGATGTACACCAACCAGCTTCTTTATCCACTCAGCTCGCTCGTCAACTATTCCCTGCCGGCCGAAACCAATTTTGCGAGCGTGTATAATCCCTACATCAATATCTGCGCCCAATGTCACAATGATCGCGGCGCGGATTGGCAGCAGAGTGATTCCCCTCCTCATCACTCGCCACAATATAACATGATGCTTGGCACCGTCGGTGTGCTGGCGGACGGGACTACTTCCCCAAACTTCCCTTCCACTCACTCGCGGCTCGAAATGCAATGCGCGGCATGCCATATGCAGACGGCCACGAACAACGCCAGCGGCCACACTTTCCAAGTGGCCACGTATCAGCTTTGTTTCCGATGCCACACCGACCCGGCCGGGCTGGTCCAGAGTTGGACCAACAATATTTCGGATCAAATCCAGTTAACCAAAGCCTTGCTTGACCTGTGGGCCACCAACACGGCGCCGGTCTTTTTGCAAACAAACTACGGGACGTTGGCGTGGGAATACACCCTCCCGGGCGATTTGTCTTCGGGCGGTACGGGACCGAGTGCGATGGAACAAACGAACCTGATTCCGGTGACCATCAGGCAGGCGCGGTTTGACCTGTATCTCGTGTTTTACGACGGCAGTTACGGCGTCCACAACGCCCCGTATGATGCGGAGCTTTTGCAAACTGCTCTAAACTGGATTGAGGGGCAATTATATCAATGAAGCGCATTTTTGAAAAGATCAGAATGTCGTCCGTGAATTGGAAAAGGTGGCTGGCGTTGACGCTCGGCGTAATGGTCCCGCTGCTCGTGGTGATTTCCTGCAGCACCGTGAATCGGGCTGTGGTGCAGCTTCCAAACGTTCCGGGTGCCACCTACATCGGCTCCGACCAGTGCGACATGTGCCACGACGACATCTACAAGGATTTCGCCACCGCCGATCACGCGCGGCTGATGGCCCAGGGAACGAATGCGCTGGACGCCGGTTGCGAATCCTGCCACGGCCCGTGCAGCGCCCACGCGGAATCCGGCGGGAGCGTCATGCCTCCTTACGTCTTCACCTCCGGGCGCGCCGAGACGAGCAGTTACGGCGCCAGCCTCCCAGTCAAACCAGCCCGGTCGGAGGAAACGGTCTGTTACCAATGCCATGCCGATGTGCGCGCCCAATTTCAACTGCCCAACCATCATCCGGTGCCTGAAGGTCACATGGCCTGCACCGATTGCCATAATCCGCACAAAGGCTCCATTTTCCGCGGTGGTGGCACCCAACTGCTTTCGGAAAATGACATGTGCCTGCGATGTCATCCCAGCGAGCGGGGCCCGTTCGTGTTCGAGCATGAGGCGATGCGCGAAGGCTGCATCACCTGCCACAATCCGCACGGCTCAATCAATGCCAAGCTGCTGAAAGTTCGGGACGCGAACCTTTGCCTGCGCTGCCATTTCCAACAAGTACAACAGACCCAAACTGGCACTGCCATTTTCATCGGTGGCTACGACCACACGGTGCGCCTTCAGGAAGGCACCTGCTGGACGGCGGGCTGTCACGAGGCGGTTCATGGTTCCCAAGTGAGTCCGTCGCTGCGGTTCTAAACAGTGGCGCAAAAGCCGATGAAAACAAAAAGACCAGTCCCCATCAAACAGTTCCCATGGGCTTGGGCTTTTTTGTTCTGCCTTTGCGCGAGTGTCTCCACCCTTTCAGCAGCGGATACCAATGCGCCGGCGGCGGCTCCGCCCCCGTTGACCCAGGAACAATGGTTCGAGGGAGGGACCAATACCTACAACAACTGGATTGAGCTGGGGACCGGCGGGTTTCTGACAACGGGCAGCAAATCCCAGGCAGAACAGAATCAACAGAGCTGGGACGGGGCCTTTGGCGGCATCCAGGATTTTCATTATGGAACCAGCCTCGGCAAAAACACCACGGTGACGGCGGACGGACACGCCTTGTTTAACACTGACGACTACAAGCTGGGTCTGGATTTGGAGCAGCAGAACATCGGCTTTCTGCGCTTCAACTATGACGAGTATCATACCTGGGAAAATGGCAATGGCGGCTATTATCCGCTCACGGACGCATGGTATCCGCAGGCCGGCGACGCCCTCACAATGGACCACGGGCAAATCTCTTTTGAGGCGGGATTGCGCCTGCAGAACCTGGAATACATGCCGAAGCTCACCTTCAAATACACGCACACTTATGAAAACGGTGACGAACCCTCCACCATCTGGGGCTACACTCATCAGACCCTGCCCAATACCGCGACGGTGCGCGGGCTGAGCCCATCCTTTTACAACCTCGATAATCATAGTGACAGCTTCCAACTGGACGCGGCCGAGCACATCAAGGCCACTGATTTTGGGGCGGGACTTGGTTATGAAACCGGCACGTTGAACAATTCCCTGTACATGAATCAATGGCCCGGCGAACTCATTCAACAAAACGTCACGGAACAGGATACCATTTCCTACAACATGTTCGACGTGCATGCCTTCACCGAAACCTGGCTGAAGGACAATCTGATGTTCTCCACCGGTTACTCCTACTCGGAGTTGAACAACTACGAGGTTTCCGGCAGCCGCACTTATTCGGGTTTGAATACGGCCGGGGTCGGCTACAACGATCTGGCCGGCACCGCCCTGTTGCACGACTATGTGATGGACATGAACCTCTATTACAAGCCCGTGAAAAATCTTTCCCTCGTTCCTTCGCTGCGGGTCGAACAGGAAAATTCGGGCGCCAACGCCAATGGGACTGAAACCTTTCAAAACAACCCCGAAACACCTTTTGGCAGTCACAGCGACGAAAATGATCTCAGCGTGTGTGAACGCCTGGATTTGACCTACACCGGCATCACGAACTGGGTCTATTATCTCCGCGGGGAATGGACAGAAGGAGACGGAAACCTAAACCAGTATGGTGGGCTGCTCCCGATCAACGGGACCACGGAATACCAATCAGTTCAAAGCCAGATTGACAACAACTACTTCTTCCAGAAATACAGCGCCGGGTGCCGATGGTATCCCTTGACCCGGGTCATCATGGATGTCGGCGGTTACTACGAATCTCACCACTACAATTCCACTTTCCCGCTGGATAGCACCACCAACAACAGTTTCACTTCCTATCGCTATCCGGGCTATCTGGTGATGCAGAATTTTGACACGTATGACGGCAACGTCAGATTGACCCTGAGACCTTGGCAGAACGTGTCGTCGGTCAGCCGTTACGAGTATCAGTTGTCCACCATTGACACGGCGCCGGATCCAACGTCGGGCCTGGGCCAGGTGGAATCATCGAGAATGACGAGCCAGATCATTGCGCAAGACGTTACCTGGTCGCCGTGGTCACGGTTGTCCCTGACCGCCGGCTTTAATTTCGTTCTGAGCGAAACCGAAACGCCGACCTCGGATTACACCCAGGCCGTTCTTAATTCCCAGAACAACTATTGGACGGTGAACTGCTCCGCGGATTTCGTCGTGGATGACAAGACCGACCTGAACGTGAGCTATTACTATTATCAGGCGGACGATTATAACAATAACGCCACGGTGGGAATGCCCTACGGCGCCGGAGCGCAGGAACATGCCGTCACTGCGGAAATTGTGCGGCGGATTACCGAGAATCTTCGCCTGACCGTGAAGTCCGGCTATTACCACTACACCGACGATACCTCCGGCGGAAACAACGACTTCGACTCCTACCTGATCTTCGCCAGCATGCAATACCGGTTTTGAATTGGAACCCGGTGCGTTTGGAAAATCAATTCCCCTTCGAGCCGGGTCGGAAACCGGCGCTCCAATTTCGTAGAGGTCTCTGGAAAGCCGCTCGCGGCTGTCAAAAAACAGAGACAAAGACCGCGCCGTCCTCAGCCCTTTTGACGACCAGCGAATAGCGGTCGTATTGCAGACAAAACGGCACGTCCTCGCGCAGTTCAGGAATCTCCAGCAGCCGCCGTGCGTTCTCCGAACCGCCAACCGCCGCCGCCAGATTGGATTTCGCCTGTGCGCAAGCGCACCGCGCAATTTCCGCCGCGTCCGATAACTTCCACCCGCCGGAATCATCCGCCAGCATTTCACATAACGCGCCCGCAGCCAGCACGTCTTCCAGCGCTGTGTTCTCGCGCGTGCCGGCGCACACAAGCACAACCTGCGAAGGCGAAAGCAGCCGCAAAAATTTCGCCGTGGCCGTGAGATTCAAAAATGAGGCTGCCAGAACCGTTTTTGCTCCGGCGCAGGCGCGTAACGCGCGGGTGCCGTTGGTGGTCGTGGAAACAATGGTTTTGCCCCGGACCTTTTCCGGCGTGTATTCACGCGGTGAATTGCCGAGATCAAAATCCACGCCGCCCGTCAGCCCGGCGCGGATTTTCACGCCGTCACGCTCGCCGCCGAGCAGAACGCCCGGCTGTTTTTGCCGCCAGGCCAGGGCCTCGGTGATTTCACTGACCGGCACGACAGCCTTCGCGCCATTGTGCAATGCGGTCACGAACGTGCTCGTAGCGCGCAACACGTCGAAAACGACGCACGTTGTGTCGTGCAAATCACGTTCTTTCAAGGCGGGCAACTCCGCCGGCGTCAGGATGACTTCAATTTTCATTCTTCGCGCGCGATTTTAATCCAACTTCGTCCGCATGTAATGAAAAAGATATTGTTGCGCGCAACCGGCGTGCGGCCCGAAATGCGTCGCGGCGAAATGCCGAAGACGTTTCGCCGTCACGCGGCGGCGGGGAAAATAAAGGTGACGCAACGCGCGCTCCACCCAGACGTCCACCGGAAATGCGGCGTCAAAACCGTAGGCGAAGAGTAGAACGCAATCAGCGATTTTACCACCCACGCCGCGGAGTTTCATGAGTTCCGCGCGCGCCTCGGCCAGCGGCAAATGGCGGGGGCGGTCCAAATCAAATTCGCCGTCGGCGATTTGCCGTGCGGCGGCGAGCAGATGCGGCGCGCGGAAACCCATCTTACAGGCGCGCAGGCCGGCTTCGGTCGCGGTGGCAATTTGTGCAGGAGTGGGGAAGGAGTTGTAGCGGCGGTCTGTGGCCGCCGAAGATTCACCGCCTGCCGAAAGCGGCGGCGGTCGCAGACTGCCGCCACGGTTATGGATCGGTTCACCAAAACGCTCGCAGAGCAGCGAAATTATTTGCCGGATTTGGACGATTTGTTTGGTGGAAGACAAGATGAACGACGCCAGACATTCCCAAGGATCTTGGCGCAGCACGCGCAGCCCATGACACGCCGCAACCGCCGCGCGCATCGGGGCATCGTCAGGAAAAGTCTTAAGCACTGCGGATAAATCCACCTCCGTTTGCAGAAAGGCGCGAAGCCAGTCCCAATTCCTTACCGGCGCGGCCGTTTCGGCGCGGAGGTCGTCAGGCGATTCTGTCAGCCGCACCAGATGTTTTCCGACCACGCCGATCCAACTGCCATTGTATTCCCGCCAGCGAAAAACCTGGCCGGAGTCCAGTGTGGCCGCCAGGTCATACTCGCGAACGGGCAGGAGAATTTCCGTTTCGGTCATTCTACTTCAGATCGTAGCACGCCCAGAGGTGCACGCGATGGAACACCCGGTTGCCGAGATTGATGTCGTGTTCGCCAAGGTCGCTGACGGACGCAAACTGCTGCAACAGTTTCTTTTGCGTTGGCAACGGCGGCGGAATTTTGGCGTATTGGATCGGCTCACGCTTCAGCCACTTCCAAAACCAGTCGCGCTCCAGCGGATACGGGTCCACTTCGCTGACAAAAACGGCGTTCTGGCCGCGGCGGTGTTTGAGATAATTGTATTCCGGCCAGAAATAAAATTCATTATGCGGTGCGTCGGAATCCATGGCATAGACGAGCGGCTCTGATTGGAGCGCTGCTTTCGCCTGGGGGATGTAGAATGAGTACAGTCCCGTTATGCCATAGTGACCGCAAATGATGAATGCAGGTCCACCGCTTTGCTGAAGTTTTTCGCGTTCGGCTTCGACGAATGCGGCTTCCTGTTTCCAACCCTGTACCCGGCGCAGCGGGTCTTTTGAAGGCGGCAGCAAGTCCCCGGTGATTCTCCCCACGAGCTTGCTCTGGTGCAGGATGGCAAAGGCAAAAATTCCCAGCACCAGACCGATGGTCAGAAACGGCTTGGCGAAGCGCCGCCGCTCGTTCCAATAGGCCACCATCAGGCAAAACATCGGCACGACGGCAACCGCAATCCAGTTGGGCAGAATGCGCGAATGCAAGGAGTAGAGCCAGTAACCGAGAAAAACCGGTGCGCCCATGCAGAAAAGATACAGCCACAAGGGACGTTCGCGCCGGAATTTCCAAAAGCCAATCATGGCCCAGAGCGCGCCGATCAGGAAAATCGGATTCAGCAACGCCAGTTCTTGAACAATAAAATCCCAGAAGTAACGCAGCGTGGGATGCCATTGGGAATGGAGTCCCGCATTGCCCTTCAGCGCATCGAGCGTGCTCCAGCCATGCTGGCAGTTCCAGATCACCACCGGCGACGTGCAGACCAAAAAAACCAACAAGGCCAGCCACGGACCGCGCCGCCGCAAATGGACGCGCGCCGCGGGCCAAAGCGCGAAAAAAATGGCCCAGCAGACGATTTGAAATACGGCGGTGTATTTGCAGAGAAAGCCGAGACCCATGGCCAGACCCAAGATGAGCCAATGGCGCGTCCGGCCGTCGGGTTGAACCGCGCGCCAGCCGGCCACGAGCGCCCACATCCAGCAAAGCACGAGCGGCGGATCAATCGTCATCAGAATTGATCCGATGCCAAGCAACGGCGTGGCGATGAAAATGAGCAAAAGCCAGAATGCCGCGCGCGCATTGATTTCGCGGGCGATGAAGCGCAACACCATCACGCTCAAAATCGCCGCAAACAACGGCGAAAAAAACCGGACGCCGAATTCGGTGTCGCCGAACAGCGCGGTGCCGGCGAATTGAATCAGCGCGATGCCCGGAGGCTTGCTGTAATACGACAGCGCCAAGTGTTTTGACCAGACCCATTGGTAGGCTTCGTCCTGGCTGAGCTGAATCGTGCCACTGGCAAGGTAAATCCAGCTCGCGAACAGGGTGATAGAAATCAGGACGTAGCCGAGACGGAGCCATTGACGGTCAACCGTGGCTTGCAAATCGGAAACCGCGGTTTGGGCGGGTGCCGGGGCGGTTGATCTTAGAAACTTCAAGCCGGGCGCCAGGCACGGCATGCTGGCGTACCAGACCGGAAACCATTTTTTCCCGAACCGCTGCCACGCGGTTTCAAACGCAATCGTCAGCGCCGCCGCGTAACCTGCGCCCAAAATCATGCCGGCCAGAACGTCGCTGGGGTAATGCACGCCGTTATAGACCCGCGAAAACGAAACCGCCAGCGCCATCGGCAGTATGAACCAGAGGCTGCGGCGGAAAAAAAGAAACATCACCATGGTCATGGCGAACCAATTGGCCGCATGAGCGGACGGCATGCTGCCGGAAGGGGAGCAGCCCAAGCGTTCGACCACCTGGGGCAGCACCAGACACGGGCGCGGCCGGGCAACGAGGTGTTTGACGGTGTTGACGACGAGCGGATCGCCGAGCGCGACGACCAGCGCAACCATCAAAGCGCACCACCGTGCGCGGGCGCTTCCGAAACAGGCCACGCCCACAATGATGGCCAGGACGGACCGGACGAACCAGCCCATGACCAGGCCGCCGCCGCTCAAAACCGGCATGAGCCAGTCGAAGAACGGGTTGCTCAACGATCCGTTGATAAAGTGGAATACAGCTATATCAATCGTTTGCAGCCAGTGCATTGACGACAGTGTAGCGGGAAATCAGCAGTTGGAAACTGAATAGCGTTCGCAAAACCCTTTTTATTGCCGATGCCGTTGCCTGAGAATCAAAAAACTTTGTGCTGCTGTGGCTTCGTGGTTTAATGCTCCGAAATGTTTCTAGCGGAAATCAAGTCGGTGCATTTCACCGGCATCTGTGGCACGGCCATGGCCTCCGCCGCCGCGGCGATGAAGGCAAAGGGCTTCGACATCACCGGTTCGGACCAAAATGTTTATCCGCCGATGTCCACGTTTCTGGCCGACCAAAAAATCGGGGTGATGAATGGCTATGCAGACAGGAATCTCGCGCACAAGCCCGACCTGGTGGTCATTGGCAACGCCATTTCGCGCGGCAACCCGGAGGCGGAGTTCGTGCTCGACCACAAACTGCGCTATTGTTCGCTGCCGGAGTTGCTCAGGGAATTTTTCATCCGCGGCAAACGCTCCATCGTTGTCGCCGGCACGCACGGCAAGACGACCACCACTTCGCTGCTCGCGTGGATTTTCGAGCACAACGGCCTGAATCCGAGCTATCTCATCGGCGGCATTCCGAACAATCTCGGCCAGGGCGCGCGGTTCACGGACAGCGACTGGTTCATCATCGAGGGCGACGAGTACGACACCGCGTTTTTCGACAAGCGCAGCAAGTTCATCCATTACCAGCCGGAAATCGGTCTCATCAACAACCTGGAATTTGATCACGCCGACGTTTTTGAGAATCTGGACGCGGTAAAAAAATCCTTCTCGCATTTCATCCGGCTGATTCCACGCAACGGACTGTTGCTGGGCAACGGCGACGACGGAAATCTCGCGCCGTTGTTGATCGTCACCCATTGTCCGGTGAAACGCTTTGGCCTGGGCGAAGACAACGCCATTCAGGCTTTCAACCTCCGCTATGGTCCGACCGCAACCGAATTTGAAATTCCTAGCTTCAAATTCCACCTGAACATGATGGGCGAGCTGAACGTGCGGAACGCGCTGGCGGTCATCGCCTGCGCTAAGCATTGCGGGTTGAAGAACCACCAAATCCAATCCGCGTTCGACACGTTCAAAGGCATCAAGCGCCGCATGGAGGTGCGCGGCATCGCCGGGGGTGTGACCGTGGTGGACGATTTTGGTCATCATCCCACGGCCATCCGGGAAACGCTCCGCGCGCTGCGCATCAAATATCCGCGCGAGAAAATCTGGGCCGTCTTTGAGCCGCGCAGCAACACGACGCGGCGGAACGTTTTTCAAAACGAACTGGTCGCCGCGTTTTCGGATGCCAATGAAGTGGTGGTTTCGGAAGTTGCACGCTTGGAACAAATCGCGGCCGAAGATCGGCTCAATCCCGAAAAACTGATGCAGGATTTGAAAAGCTCCGGGAAAAATGCCGCCTATTTGCCGGACGTGAATTCAATCGTTTCCCATGTTACCAAAAACGCGCAGGGCGGTGATGTCGTTTGCGTCTTCAGCAACGGCGGTTTTGGAGGAATTCACGGAAAACTGTTGGAGCGGCTGGCGCGTGGATAGAAAAGCATTCACCGGCGCTTGGACTCCGCCAAAACGGTCCGCAAACAATCGAAAACCTGTTCGGGTGAAATGGCCGCGAGGCAATGACTGGCATTTTGACAGATGCTCAGGTTGCCGTTGCAAAAGCAGGAACTCCCGGTCAGAAACTGATGACGCTTGCCGATGGGCGCCCACTGTACGGGGGAGCTTGGGCCAAACAATGAAATGGTGGGCACACCCAGGCCGGCGGCAAAATGCAGCGGGCCGGTGTCGCCGGAAATGAAAACGCCCGCGCGCGCCAGCACGGCCAGGAACAAGGGTAGTTCCGGAACTGGCGGTAAAATCATCGCGTCCGGCGCGAGTTTTTTTAATTCCGTCATCAACGCCTGCTCGCGTTCGCCGCGCGCGGTGGTGAAGAAGGCGTGGCATCCGGCTTCGGTGGCCAGGCGATGCAACGTTGCCCAGTGCGCCAGCGGCCATTCTTTTTTCGACTGGCTGGAGGCAACGTGACAAACGACAGCGCGTTCGGCGGGAAGAATTTTCCCGGCGGCATCGGCCAGCGAAGGGTCGGCGCGGATTTCGGCTTCGAGGGATGCTGGTGGCGGAATTTGCCAGGCGGACAAAAGCTGCGCCAGCCGGGCGGATTCATGCTGCGTTTCCTGTGCCGGCGCGACGCGGTCGGTATAGCAAAATTTCCGGCCCAGAAATCCGCCCCGTTCATCCCAACCAAGCCGGCGGCGCGCGCCGATGAGCCGGGTCAAGATCGCGCCGCGGTCGTTGCTGGCAAAATCCACCGAGCGATCAAAACGTTCGCGGCGCAATTCGCGAATGATCGGCCAGCTTTGACCTGGACGGGCACGACCGCGTTGGCGCGGCATCGGCCAGACGCGATTGAGCCACGGCAGATGCTGGAAGATCGGCGCAATTTCCTCCGGCACGAGCAGGTGCAGTTCGCCTTTAGGAAAATGTTCGCGGAGTGCGCGCAATGCCGGGGTCAGGAGCACGGCATCGCCAAAGTATTTAAATTGGATGGCCAGGATTGTTTCAGGCCGCGCGTTCACGACGAGAATTGCAGTTCGTAGAGTTTCTGGTAGATGCCGCCGCGCCGGACCAGTTCCGCGTGCGTGCCGGTTTCCACGATGCGCCCCTGGTCGAGCACCACAATTTCGTCGGCATGCAAAATCGTTGAGAGCCGGTGCGCGATGCAAATTGTCGTGCGGCCTTTCATTAATTCATCCAGCGCGGCCTGCACCGCCCGTTCGGATTCGGTATCAAGCGAACTGGTGGCTTCGTCGAGCACGAGAATCGGCGCATTTTTCAAAACGGCGCGGGCGATGGCGAGGCGCTGGCGTTGGCCGCCGGAAAGCGTCACACCCCTTTCGCCAATAATCGCGTCGAAACCTTCCGGTTTTTGCATGATGAAATCGTAGGCGAAGGCGTGTCTGGCGGCGGCGATGATTTCATCGTTCGACGCGCCGGGCCGGCCCAACTCGATGTTGTTGCGAACGGTGTCGTTGAACAAAATGGTTTCCTGCGTGACGACGGCGATCTGGTTCCGCAGATCGCGCGTGGTGACGTCGCGGATGTCCACGCCGCCGATGCGGATGGCGCCTTGTTGCGGGTCGTAAAAGCGCAGGAGCAGGTTCGAGAGCGTGGTCTTGCCGGAGCCGCTGGCGCCGACGAGCGCGACGAGCTGGCCGGGGTTGATGCGCAAATTGATGTCGTCCAGCGCGACTTTTTCGCCGTAAGAAAAATGGAGATGATCGAAATGAATGTCCGCGCCGGCGGCGTTGAGCATTTTCGGCTGCGCCGGCTCGCGCACGGTGTTTTGCAATTCGAGCAACTCAAAAATCTGCCGGCTGGCGGCGCGCGCCTGTTCGAGCTGGTTGTGGAGGCGGGTGATGTTTTTGATGGGGCGATACACGAGAAAAATCGCCATGCCGAATTGAATGACCGTCCCAACGTTGGGATTAGACTGAAAGGCGAAATAGCCGAACAGCAGGGCCACGCCGATGGCGGCGAGGAATTCGTTCAGCGGGCCGGGAATTTCCTCCGCGCGGACGATTCTCATGCGGTGGCTGACGAAGCGCTGGGAAACCTCCTTGAATTGCTGAACGGCCCGGGCTTCAAGGTTGTAGGCTTTGATGATGCGGTTGCCGGTGAAGGATTCGTGCATCACCGTTGAGAGTTCGGAGTAACTGTCCTGGACGACGGCTGCGGATTTGCGCACCTTGCGGCTGTAAACAATGACGGGAATGAGGCACACGGGAAAAGCCAGCATCGTAATCAGCGTGAGTTTGGCATCCACGTAGAAAAACATGGCGCCCACCATGATGATCACCGTCGCAGGGTCTTTGACGATGACGGCCAGCGTTCCGGTAATGGTGTTTTGCAGGGACATGGTGTCCGAATTGATGCGCGACATCAAATCGCCGGTGTTGGACCGGGCAAAAAAGCCGACGGAAAGGTTCTGGAGATGGGCAAACAGCCGGATGCGCAAATCGGTGATGGCGCGGACGGCGGCCCATTGGAGGCAATACACGTTCAGGTAGGCGAACACGCCACGCAAAATGAACACGAGCGGCACCAGCGAAATCGCGAGAATCTTCATCGCGGTGGCGGGCGAAGACCCGGAGGCGGAAAACCAATGAGCGACGGTGTCCGCGATGGTTTGCAGTTTGGGCGACAGTTTGTTTAGCGCGGTCGAGGCGCTGGCCGCGCCCGCGCCGGCAAAGACCACCCGTCCGACCAGCGGCACCATCAGCACCAGCAGCGGGTCAACCAGGCCGCCGAGGAATCCGAACACAATGCCCAAGGCCAGCCGCAGCCAATACGGCCTCGCCAGATTCAACAAGCGGCGGAGAAATTCAATCATGCCAATGGCCGGAGTTTGCCGAAAAACCGGCGGGTCTTGCGAGACTTTTCCATTTGCTGTTTAAACTGTCCGCGAAACCGTTCATCCTTTGCCACCGGACAGTTTGAGTTCATCCATGCGCGACCCGGTTATAAATTTTTCGGAACCAAGCTCTTTTGTTCAACCGACGATGGAGACGGGCGTGGAATGGCAACGGCCAGTTCTTATGCAGGTAATGGGCGTGCTTGAATGTGGCCCGAAGATGGCGGTGGTTTCGCATCCACGAGTCAATTCGCTTTTCAAACAGTTCACCCCCGTATCGCGGATAACGCGCGGAGTCGGGATGGGATTCGTTGTAGATGCGCTGGCGAAATTCTTCCACGCGAACCAGGTAACATTGATCGGAAAAGCCGCCGTATGAGATATGAAAGTCGTCAGTTTCCTCGATGGCGGTGCTCTTTGCCTCCGAGTGTCGTTCATCCCAATCAAGGTTGCAAACCTTGACGCGCGGGTCCTGCGACATCAAAAGCACCGCCCCAGACACCCAATCACAAGTGGTGGCCGGGATGCAATCGCCGGCGTAGTGCAAAAGGAAATCGGAGCGGCAAAGGAAAATGGCCACCAGTTCGGCGATGGAATAAGGATAGCCGACGCCAAACGATTTGCGGGTGATCAAGAAAAAATCGAGCGCTTCAGCGGCATATTCCTCCACAATGACATACTTGGATATCCATCCCCGCTGCACGGCGCGATCTGCGTGTTTGGACACCACGGAGTAGTCTTTCACGTTGTTGATCATCAGGATTTTTTCACTGAAGGGATAAACATTCCGCTCCCCCAGCAGGCGCAACCATTCACCTTCAAGAATGTGCCTCCAATCATGTTCCCAACATTTTGTTTCGAGGGTTACTGTAGGTGTCATGGGAGCGCGTGAAACTTAAAGGTCCGCCTTGGCAACGGTTTTATGGCCAACCAGCGGGTGGGTGTTCGCAGTTGAAGCCAGCTTGAAATCCAATTTATTGCCCCAATAATCATCGAGAAATTGTCGCATCTCGTCGAGCAGCCAGTCGGCGTGAAAGATGTTTTCCAGTCTGCCCGTCTGCCCATAAACTTGGCCACTAAACCACTGGTGATAAACAATCGGCGAACCATTAAAGAAACAGACTTGCCCCAGGCCATAACCGGTGTGCTCCGAATCCAAAGTCAGCACGCCATCCGATTGATTGCGTCTCACCAGTTCGGTCAGACCGTAGTAACGCTCCAAAGGATGCTTCCCCCATTCGTTGTGCCAGACGAACGGCTTGGCAGACCACGCGCGCACACGCGGCACGTCCATCACCATCAGACTGGCATGGACAAATTCCGGCCGCGTGCGAAACGCCTTCCCGACCAACTGCGGATAACGTTCGCAGAAATCCGGGTGGGTCATAAAAAACTCATCGCGCGGACCGATGAGGATCTTCCCGGATTCAATCAATTGAATGACCGGATCCAAGGAGGCCAGCAACACGCAATCCTGGTCGAGAAATATTCCAACACGGCTTCGAATCCGGCGGAACATGTAGTTCAATAATCCGGTGTGCCGGTGTCTGCCCGCCAGCGGATGCAATTCCGCCCGATGGCGCCGGCAGACGGCTTTCGCCGCGACATATTCGCACCACGCCGAACTGGCGTCCGCCACCATCACGCGCGCTTCGGGATGGAATCGGCGGACAGCGTGCAGGGTGGCGTCGAGAAATTCCGGCGAATTGAAGTGGGCGATGCAAAAGGTGATGGAAGCCCTTGACGCGGGGCGCAGGAGTTGCTTGCCGCGGGACACCACGGTCGCCCCTAGCCGACGGCCGAAGGAGAAACGCATCTTGTGTTTGTTTGGCGTCACCATCTTCCCCGGATTTTACGATAAACGATTTCCGCCCAGCGCGAGTCTGGCCGCAACGTTGCAAAATACCAGAGCAGCCATTTGAGGCGGGCTGGACAACCCCGCCAGGCGCGCAGTGCCGCAGCCGGCACGGCCTTGGGATGCGTTTCGATCAATGGACGGACCCTGGCAAATTCCAAATTGCCGCGGGCGATTTGCAGTGAACGTTGGTAAGCCCGTCGCCGGGATGCGTTTTGCGGCCTTGCCAATGCCTTCTCCAAGATGAGGGCGTTGCACTCGCACATCCGGATTATATTGCGGCTGACATTCCCTGACCAGACCCGATAGCGGGCCAACGGCTGCCGGACGCCTTTTGCCCAAAGCCCATGTTCGGCGATGCGCAACCATAAATCCCAATCCTGCCCCACCGGCACTTCGGCATCAAACAAGCCAACCACATTCAGCGTTTCCCGTTTAATCATCACGGTGGACGTGCAGAATAAATCAAAAAAGATCAACGCCCGGCCCACATCCCCGTCGGGGAACTTGTCCGGGTTACTGTAGCGCCTGCCCAAATCATTCTGCCCATCCCAGGAAAAATAGTCGGTAAAAAGCAGGTTGGCGTGCGGTTCCTGTTTGGGCAAATCGAGTTGTGCGGCAAGCTTTCCCGGCAGCCAGACATCGTCCGCCTCAAGGAAAGCAATCCACTTGCCGCGCGCCTGTTTCAAAGCGGTGTTACACGCGGCAGCGGTTCCGGCATTGGGCTGGCGCAGCAAGGTGAAACGTGTGTCTTGGTCCGCAAATTGCCGGGCGATTTCACCGGTGCGGTCCGTTGAACCATCGTCCACCACAATCGCTTCGAACTCGCGATAAGTTTGCCGCTGAATTGAGGTCAGTGTTTCGGCGAGGAACGGCTCGACATTGTAGGCGGGAACAACCACTGAAACAAACGGGGCATCATTCATATGTCGGGTTGGTTCGCTGACGATAGTGCAGGCTAACAGCCATAACAAGCGTTCAGGCAATGGTTAGGGCGCCAAATCCCAAAACGGGCTCATGTCTCCTTACCGATGACGATTCTTTTGTCGGCGTGTGATGTCGGGGCTTTCCAGTTCACCAGCATTCCCCAGGCAATCCCGCAATTGCGGCAGGCTTGCAACAAGTGTTCGGCGGCTTTTGAATGCCTTCGCGGCAGCGTGATCAACGCGGCCAGCAGATGGATCAGCGCATGAAACGGTGCGGCGACGATGCGCGCCACCCTGTAAAATCCACGATCCAAACCCGTGCGTCGTGATTTTAACCGTTGAATGGCAATGAACCGCCCATCGTTAAACCGCTCGCGTATATTCACACGGAATCTCGCACGATTGGCCGGCGCGAAATGCCAGATGGCCGCACCCGGCAGCCACCAGACTTCATAGCCTGCATCCTGCAAACGGCGAATCATGTCGCTGTCTTCACGGCGCTTTAATTGCGTGTCAAACATCCCGATCGCAAGCGCGGTTTCCCGACGGTAACAGACGTTGCCGCCATAAAGACTGCCAGGGTAGGTTAGACACTTCGGCGAATCCCCACAATCAAAGCTCACGCTGGCGGCTCCCCGTTTTGCGGGAGGGGTTTCAAATTCGGTGAGTATGGCCCCGCCGACGGCCGCGATTTTTTCCGAAGGCGGCGCGGACAGAAAACGTTGATAGGCCGCCAGCCAGTCTGTTTCCGCAGTTTCATCGTCATCCAAAAAAAGCACAAATTTGCCGCGCGCCATTTTCAATGCCGCGTTGCGTGCCGCGCTGATTCCCGGTTCCACTTCGCGATAAAGTGTGATGCGTGGGCCGGACGCGGCCAGCCGGGCGACCACTGCCGGCGTGTCATCCGTCGAGGCGTTGTCTATGATCAAAAGCTCCGCGTCAACGGTCATTTGCGGCAGGACACTGCGAACGGCTTTTTCCAAAAAAGCCGCACGGTTGCGCGTGCAAATGGCCACGGTAATGAACGGGCCGGATGCTTGAGAATTTGTTTTGGGATTGTCGTTGGTCCCGCCAGTTTTCGACATTTTTGAATATCTAAATCGCGGACATTAAAAACAGAAATAACTTCGCCAACAAGGCCAATTTGAGGCGTCCAATGAAACGAATCCCGGTTTATAACATGACCGCCACCGCTAACGTTTATCCACGCAGGCAAAGAGCCGGCAGACTATCCACCAGTCTGCGATGCAAAGCCAGCGTGTTGCCTTTGTAATGGGAGAATAAATAACCCTTTTGGGTTAATAAATCATACAGTTCTCTCCTGGTTTCCAGGCTCAAATGCACGTTCTCGAAATTGATACAATCAGGAATATCGTCCAACCTTAACGCCATTTTGATAATTTCGGCGTCGAATCCTTCAGTGTCAATTTGCAGAATATCAATCTTCCGTAAATGAAACTTCGCGAGCAGTGACGTCAAGGTCAGGCACGGCACACTGACTTGCTCAATCTCATTTTCCGGGACTTCATGCTTTAAAAGGTGCGCCTTGTCAAAAGATGGCAAGCCGCCCGATGATATGTTATCACTTTTACTTCCCGGCCTAACCTTGAACATAACTGCGTTCCCGTCTGAATGGCTGATCGCGGCTTGCACTAAATGGACATTAGGTTTGCCATCATAAATCTTCTTTAATTTCTGGAACGAAGCTTCCATCGGCTCGACCAGTAGACATATCATTTTACCCATCTGGACATACTCACTTGCTGGATCGTCCGTTTGACCGTCATAAGCGCCTATCTGAACAAATGTCGAATTCGGCCGGACGATTGAATGGAGCATCAAAACCAGTTTAAGATTGTCAAGAGTGGGCGCTGGCAAACGCTGTTGTTTCTCGGCCAACTCGTAGCGGGTGCTTTTTAGAATTTGCCGCAGGAGGGTTTTAGCGACACCCATATTTTTGATTGTTGTTTGATTTGACCTCGCCAATTTAATTACACAAACAGACCTCGCAAGACTTTTTGAACGGACTTCACCTTGACACTGCTGTGCCGGCAACCAAGACTGCCCGCATGATCTTGCGGCAACTTGGAAATCTTGTCCGTGGCGCGAAGCCACTTACCACAAACAACTTGCCGCGTTGCGCCAATTACCCATGCAGATGGCCGGAACCTCGCTCCGGGTCGCAGCTGAAACCACGCCGTTAGCCTCATGGATATCAGTGTCATCACTGTGACCCACAATTCGGAAAGTTGCATCGCCGATTGTGTCAGGTCGGTCCTCTCCCAACGCGGTGTGGAGTTTGAGGTCATCGTGGTTGACAGTGCGAGCACCGACAGCACGCCGGCCCGGCTCAAGGAATTGAAATGCTGTGTGATTGCCCGCACGGAGAACATCGGTTTTGGACGGGGCAACAATCTGGGATTTGGGGCCAGTCGCGGGCGCTATGTCTATTTGCTGAACCCCGATGCGCGGCTGATTGAAACAGACGCGCTGGCAAATCTTTGCCGCTTGATGGATGCCAATCCTCGCTGGGGGTTGGCAGGAACCATGGTCCGTTCTCAGGATGGAAAATCTGAAAGTCCTCCGGCCACCATTTATCCCGGCCAACGCCATGTCCAGCGGGATTTTTCACAGTTACCGGGCAAAATTGCCTGGGTGTTGGGCGCCAGCATGATTATCCGGCGCGAACTCTACGAAAAACTGGACGGCTTTGATGCCGCGTTTTTTCTTTATAGCGAGGAGACGGATTTTTGCCTGCGCATGAGGGAAATCGGCTTTGAAATCGGCTACATCCCCGAAGTGGTTGTCGAACATATCAGTGGCGACAGCGAAGATGCACGCGATCCCTATGAAGTCTCGGCGCGGAAACTGGAGGGCCTGCTGCGTTTCCGTCAGAAACACTATTCGCCGGACGATTGCTTAAGGCTGGCAAAACGCGACTTAAGACGCGCCCGATTCCGGATGATTTGGAATGGCTTCTTTGCTCACTTACAACCCCCTCATTCAAAGGCCTGGCAGAAATGTCGTCTCTATCGTGCCATCTGGGAGGTTTCGGGCGAATATCTCTCCTCGCCACGCACGCGTTCCGATTAAGCGGATTTTTAACGGCGTCGAAAGCAAACGCATTGTGCGCCTGTGACGATGTTTGCATTGTTGCAATTCTTTCCTGCAAACGATTAACTCAGGGGGCGCTTCGACTATATGATTTGGGTGCTCCATAAAATTTTCCGCCCGTTTGAGAATCTGTTCAAGAGCGTAAGAAAACGCGTCCGCCGGGTGTACTACAAATTCAAGGCGAAGTACGTCCTGCCGAGAAAACGCGCGCAGAGAAAGAACAAGCGATTTGAAATTGAAGTCATAACCATGATGTATAACGAGGCGTTGCTTGCGCCGTTGTTCGTGCGGCATTACGCGCCATGGGCAGACAAGTTAACCGTGTTCTACAGCGAATCCATGGACGGCACACGCCATGAATTGGAACAAGCCGCGAAACAATGCGGCGTGAAGGCGCTGACGGTTGTGCCATTTGAATTTCCGGCCGGGTTTAATGATCTTCTTAAAATTGAATGCATTAATCAAGCCGTGCGCAAATCCTCCGCTGATTTTGCGGTGTGCGTGGATGCGGATGAATTTGTGCATCCCTGGCCGTTCGACAGCGCTGATCCGCGCAAGGAACTGGAGAGCGAAGCTGCCAACATTGTGCGCTGCAAAATGTTCCAAGTCTATCGTCACGTGACCGATGCGGACATTGACCCGAAAAAGCCGCCGTTGTTCCAGCGCCGACATGGCTCCCCGAATGAACGCCAAAAATGGTACGAAAAACCGTGCGTTGTCCGGCCGGATAGTGGCATTCAGTTTGAACGGGGTTGTCATTTGGTGACGCTCCCTTATCCAGAGAGTCGGACCATTTGGCACGGTGTGCATTGGGGCAAGGCTGACGATTTCTGCCTGCTGCGCTATTTGCGCGACCGGCGCGACCGCCTGAGCAAGACGAACCGGCAACGCGGTTTCGGCATTGAACTGTTCGACGAAACCGAAGAGCGGCTTCGTGCGGAATTAAAAGCGCACGCAAGTGATCCGCAGATGTTTTGATCTGAAGCAAACAGTTTTTTTATGCGCGTTATCGTAATCCATAAACTGGAGGCAAGGGCATGATGGCGGCCGCCGGTTCTAATCATTTTCTCCAACGCACGCGTGCGGCAAAGAAGGTCATGGTCCTCGACCTCGGTTTTCTTGGCGACACGGTCCATTTGCTGCCCGCGCTGTGGATGGTGCGGCAGGCGTATCCGCAGGCGGAGCTGCACGTCGCCGTTGCCTCGCACATCACGTCGTTCATGGGCTGCGTGCCGTGGGTGGACCGCGTCTGGGGTTACATGCGGTATCCGCGCCACGCCACAGTTCGGGAAAACTGGCAGATGATTTCGCGGCTGCGGCGCGCAAAATTTGACGTGCTCATCAATCTGAACGGCTCCGACCGCTCAAGCTGGTTGACCTTTTTCAGCGGCGCGCGCGAACGACTGGGGCGCGTCCCGGACGACGGCGGCCCGCCGTTCTGGCCGCGGATGTTCACCGCACACATCGAATGTCCCCGCACACAGGAGCCGGTTTATCTGCAAAAATGCCGCTGTCTCGAACTGGCCGGTTTTCCGCCCGGACCGCCGGAATTTCACGTGGACATCGCCCCGGAAAATCTTCGCCTGGCGGAAATTGCCGACACCGACGTCGGGAGTTATTTTCACATAAGCCCGTTCACGACCGCCGATTACAAGGAACTATCGCCGACGCAACTCGCCGAATTCGTCAACGCGCTGGGGAAGAATTTTCCGGGAAAAAAACTGGCACTGTCATGTGCGCCAACGGAACGCGAGCGGAAAAAAATGGCCGAACTCCTTGCGTTGCTGCCAAAGGAACCCTGGCGGGTCTTCGCCGGGAATTTGAACCTCACACAGATTGCTGCCGTCATCCGGCACAGTGCGTTGCATTTTTGCGGCGACACCGGCACGCTTCACCTCGCGGTGATGACGCAGACGCCGGTCGTCGCGTGGTTCTGGCCAAACCCGGGCTGGCGTGAATGGGTTCCCGCCGGGGAAAAGTTTCGTGTGGTCATCGGCGCGAGCGCGCCGGGTGAAAAATTCCTCGGTAAAATTCAAACCGATGAGCTGGTCCGCGCGGCACAGGCAGTGTTGGTCGCGCGATGAAATTTCCTTTGCGCCGCCGTGCCGGGGGTTAAACTGCGGCGTCATTTTATTTTACCATGCCCGAACCGGTCAGCCTTTACATCATCACGTTCAACGACGCCGAAAACCTGCGCGCCGTGTTGCCGACCGTATTGTGGGCCGATGAAGTGGTGGTGGCGGACTCGTTCAGCACCGACGACACGGCTGCGGTCAGCGCGCAGTTCGGCGCGCGCCACGTGAACCTCAAATTCGAGGGCTTCGGCAAATTGCGCAACGACACGCTGGCACTGCTCAAACACGATTGGGTGGTGAGCATTGATTCCGACGAGCGCAGCACGCCGGAATTTGCCGAAGAAGTCCGCCGCACGCTGGCCGCGCCGCAGCACGCCGCATATTTCGTTCCGCGCCGGAACACTTTTTTGGCCAAGCCGGTTCGTTTCGGCGGCATGTATCCCGACTACCGCCAGCCGCAGGTTTTTAACCGGCGCAAGTTCAGATACCGCGAAGACCCAGTCCATGAAAGTTTTCATTGCGACGGCAGCACCGGCTATTTCAAACATTTCATCTGGCAGCATCCATGGCCGACGCTAAAGGTCATCATGCAAAAGGGCGACCGCTACACGACGCTCGTCGCACAGCAGCGGTTTGTAAAAGGAAAACGCGCCAGCGTGGCCCAGCTTTTGGGACATCCGCCCGCCGCGTTCTTCAAAAAATATTTCCTTCAGCAGGGTTTCCGCGACGGCGTGCCCGGGCTGATGATCGCCACACTGCACGCGTTTTTCACGTTCGTGAAATACGCCAAGCTGTGGGAACTCCAAAACGGTGGGCCGCGCGCATGACGCTTTCGCTCGTCATCAACACCTTCAACCAGCCGGATTATCTTGGCCGGGTACTCAACGCCGTGTCGCGGCAAAGCGTGTCGCCCGACGAAGTTTTGCTGGCCGATGACGGTTCGGAAAACGAAACCAAGATGGTTTTCAGCCAGTGGCGGACGGCACACTCGTTCCGCTGCGAACACATCTGGCAGAAACATCAGGGTTTCCGGCGTGCGGGCATTTTGAACCTGACGATTGCTTCGGCGAGCGGTGATTATCTGGTTTTTCTCGACGGTGATACGATTCCGCATCCGCAGTTCGTTGCGGACCACCGGACGCTGGCGGGCGAATCGCGATTCGTTCAAGGCCATCGCGCGCTGGTCGAGGAAAAAGCCGCCGTGTGGTTTGGTAAAAATGATTTCTTCGCCGACCGCCGCCGCGCCGTTTTACGAAACCAGATTTCCGGCCTGAAAAATTCGTTCCGCTGGCCGTTCGCTTTCCGCAAAATCAACCACCGCCTGCGCGGCATTCGCGGCTGCAATCTGGGAATCTGGCGTGCCGACCTTGTTCGCGTGAATGGTTACAACGAGGCATTTGTCGGCTGGGGCCGCGAGGATTCCGAACTGGCCGTGCGATTGATGAATTCCGGTGTGCGCCGGCTCGATGTGCGTGGCCGGGCGTTATGCTACCATCTCTGGCATCCGCCCGTCAGCCGCGCCGAACTCGCCGGTAATGACGAATTGCTGGCCAAGGCCATTTTGGGAAAACACTCTCGCTGCGAACAGGGTTTAGACCGAATCGCGGTGGCGCAAAAGTAAGTTGAGCCGGATGAAACCCGAACCATGAGCCTCGGTGAAAACATTTTGCTGATTCGGTTCAAGTCCATCGGCGATATTTTGTTCACGCTGCCCGCAGTCCACGCAGTCCGCGAAAATTTCCCCGGCGCGAAAATCACCTTTCTCACTTCCCGGGAAAACGCGCCGCTGCTCCGGGGGTTCCGGGAGGTGGATGAAATCATCACGATTGACCGCGCCGCGTTGAAATCCGGCAACCCGCTTAAAATCCTGCCGGAATTTTCAGGGCTGCTGCGCCGATTGCGCGGCGGAAAATTTTCACTGGTCGTGGATTTTCAAGGCTACGGCGAAACGGCGTGGCTGGCGCGATTGAGCGGCGCACCGCAGCGCTGGGGCAGTGTCTATAGCAAGGGACGCGCCTGGGCCTACACGCACGGACCGGAACGCAATGGAGGAATTCATCCGGCGGACTGGAACCTGTCGCTACTGCAACAATGCGGGCTGAAAATCGGCGAAGTCAAAAACGATTTTATCCTGCCAGAAGATGCCCTCGCCGCCGCCCGGAATTTCTTCTCCGAACAAAAGCTGGATGTGGCCGGGCCGACCCTGTTCATCCAGCCGTTCACCAGTTCGCCTCAGAAGAACTGGCCATTGAAAGATTACATTGCGGTTGCACGGCATTGGCGTTTGCGCGGTCTGCAAATTATTTTCGGCGGCGGGCCGGCCGATCGGACCGCATTGGAACAGGCCCGCGCCGAAGGTTTCTGCATTTCCGCCGGGCCGCCGTTGCTGGTCTCCACCGGCATTGCCAAGCTGTCTTCCTTCCTGCTCGGCGGCGACACCGGTTTGTGCCATGTCGCGGTGGCCTGCGGCAAACGCGTGGTGATGGTGATGATGGGCAACCAACCCGGTTTCTGCGTGCCGTTCCGGCATCCGGAATGGACGGTCGTGCCGGCGCTAGGGGTTGGCATCGCCACGATTCCGGTTGCCTCCGTGCTGGCGGCGACGGAACGCGCCTTCAGCGAATCAGCCGGTAATGCTTCTTGTTGAACTGCACGCCGAACATTCTTTCCAGCTTCAGCATCCAGCGATGCTTTTTTTCGCGCGACGTCAGCTTGTGCTTCGGATCGGTCCGGAAAATCCCCTCGGCCTTGGGCAGCCAGTCTTGGACGACCTTCGGGTGCGTGCCGGAGAACAATTTCAAAACTGTTGGGTCAATCTGCGCGTAATCCGCCACCGTCGGCGGAGCGTCGTTCCAGAATTTTTGCACGTTCGCCGACTTCAAACTCATCTGCGCCTCACTGCGCACCCAGCCGTAATGATAAATCGTCGCGCCGGTGTGTGCCGCGCGCGGATAACGGCCCCTTTTGTGTTTCTCCAGGACAATGAAAAACAATCCTTCCGGCCCCCAAGCCGGAATCGTGTTGCGGATGATCCGCACCTCGGAACGATACCAGCCCGGCGACCAGGCGATGGTATTTTTGTTTCCGTAAAAATGCAGGTAATCGAATGCCAGTGCCTCGACGCGCGGGTCGTCCAGATATTTCTCCATCGCCGCGCGGATTTTGGGCAAATCGTCCTCGTGGACCACCTCGTCGGCTTCCAAGTAAAACGCCCAGTCGCCGGTGCAATTGAACAGCGCGATGGATTTCTGCTGGCCATAAACGAACCCATTGACGCTGTAACCGGGCCGGATGCGCTCGTTCCATTGCGTCGGGATGATGCGGATTTTCGGGTCGCCGATGCCGCGCAGCATCATTTCCGTGTCGTCGTCGCATGGGCCGAGCGCGATGATGAACTCATCCACAATCGGCAGGATGGAGCGGATGGACGCGACAAACGGATAGCCGAGCCTCCGCCCGTTGCGCAAAAAGGTGAACCCGCTGACTTTCATGCGCGGATGCTAACGGGTCACGACTCAATCGCCGAACAATTTTTTCAACTGCTCACGTGCGGCGGTTGCTCGCCGGTTGCCGCCAGTTTTCAGTGTCCAGGTCCGGAGGGCGAACTCAAAGTATTCGCAGAAGTTGCCGGCCTGTTTTTCCAGCACCGGCTCGGCCCGACGTTCGCGGCATCGCTGCGCCACGCGCGGTTCGTAATGCGCGCAGTTCAGGCAGACCCGCAGGTCAGCCCGGCATTTCATGCAGATCTCGCCGCGGCCGGGCTGGCCGTTCAACGTCCACGGCTCGCCGCAATTGTGGCAGTGACGGGTCATCGGGATTTGCAATTTATGATTTGCGATTTACGTTTTGGACAGCATTATCGTCTGCGAGCCAGTCATCAATCAAAAACTATAGACCGTCCCGACCCGGATGAAGAAAACCATTGCCGCTTTCTTCTGGCTGTTGGTTGCTCTGCTCGGCGCAGGGTGTTATGCGACGCTGGCGCTGCGCCGGGGTGAAGCGATCAATTCCGCCTATATTGTCGTCGCCGCAGTTTGCACGTACGCCATCGGCTACCGCTTTTATTCGAAATGGATTGCCGCGCGTGTGCTGGCACTCGACGACCGCCGCGCCACGCCCTGCGAAGTCCACGACGACGGACACGATTTCGTGCGGACAAACAAGTGGATCGTCTTTGGCCATCACTTCGCGGCGATTGCCGGGCCGGGGCCGCTCGTCGGGCCGGTGCTCGCGGCGCAATTTGGTTACCTGCCCGGCACATTGTGGATTTTAATCGGCGTGGTGCTCGGCGGCGCGGTGCAGGATTTTGTTGTTCTGTTTTGCTCGATCCGGCGTGACGGAAAATCGCTCGCCCAAATGGTCAAGGAGGAATTGAACTCGCCGGCGGGCGTGGTAGCGATGCTGGCTATCTTGGCGATTCTCGTGATCTTGCTCGCCGTCCTTGCGCTGGTCGTGGTGAAGGCGCTGGCCGAAAGCCCGTGGGGGGTGTTCACCGTCGGTGCAACCATTCCCATCGCGTTGACGATGGGTTGTTACATGCGTTTTGTGCGTGTCGGCAAGGTTTTGGAAGCATCTGGCTTTGGCATCGCACTGCTTCTGCTGGCGGTATGGGGCGGCAAGCTGGTCTATCAAAGCCAGACGTGGTCGCAGTTTTTCAGCCTGCACGGCATCACACTGGCGTGGACAATCATCGGTTATGGCGTCATATCCAGCAGCCTGCCGGTGTGGCTGCTGTTGGCGCCACGAGATTATCTGAGCACATTTATGAAGCTTGGAACCATCGTCGCGCTGGCCTTCGGCATTTTGCTCGTGCTGCCGGTCCTGCAACTGCCCGCGCTCACCGAGTTCACCGACGGTTCCGGCTTGGTCGTCGCCGGAAAAGTCTTCCCCTTTTGCTTCATCACCATCGCTTGCGGCTCGATTTCCGGTTTTCACGCGCTCATCGCCAGCGGCACGACGCCGAAAATGATCACGCGCGAAAGTTATGCGCGGCACATCGGCTACGGCGCGATGTGTTGTGAATCCTTTGTGGCGATCATGGCGCTCATCGCCGCCTGTGCGCTCGACCCCGGCGTCTATTTCAGCATGAACGTCAAAGGCGATCCCGCCGCAACTGTGGCCCATGTCACCGCGCTCGGCTTTCCAGTCACGACCGATCAAATGCATTCCTTGGCGGACCAGCTTGGCGAAAAGACCCTCTTCGGTCGCACTGGCGGTGCGGCAACGCTGGCTGTCGGCATGGCGCACATTTTTTCCAAGGTTGTCAACGGTCGCTGGCTCGACCTCTGGTATCATTTCGCTATTATGTTCGAGGCGCTGTTTATCCTGACCACGGTGGATGCCGGCACGCGCGTGGGACGTTATCTGATTCAAAGCGTTCTCGGTCGTGCCTGGAAGCCGTTGGGCGACCCGAAAAATTATTTCGCCACGCCGGTAGCCGCCGCTCTGATGGTTGGCGCGTGGGGATATTTTTTGATTCAAGGCGTGCGCGACCCGCTCGGCGGCATCAATTCGCTCTGGCCGTTGTTCGGCATCGCCAACCAGCTGCTCGCCGCCATCGCGCTTTGTTTGGGAACAACCATCATATTGAAAATGCACTTGGGCCGGTCGAAGGTCGAGGGACGAGAGTCGAGGGCCAAAAAGCCGGCATTCACGCTCATTACCTTGATTCCACTGGTCTGGCTGGTGGCGGTGACCTTCACGGCGGGCGTGCAGAAGATTTTCCATCCGGACCCACGCATCGGCTTTTTGGCGCAGGCAAAATCGCTCCAGGAAAATAGTTGGAGATTGGAGCGGATTCATACGCAGGCGAATCTTGCATTGATGGGGTTTGCCGCAGAAAACTATTCCAAACCTCACGATGCGGAATTTTCTGCCAAACCCGCCGCTTTGCAAAAGGTTTGTGACGAAACGTGGCAGGCCGTTGCCGCCAACCACGCCCTCCAATTCAACAACCGGCTTGACGCCGCCGTTGCCGGAATTTTCCTGGTGCTCGCCACGGCCATTATTTTCCTGAGTTTGCGCGAATGGATTCTGCTGCTGTCCCGGCGCAAACCCGCAGCGTTGCACGAGACCGGACCGGTCTGGCTGCCGGATTACGCGCTGAAAGAGGCCGGCCCGAATTTAAGCACGGTCGCCGGCACGGCGGCAATCGCGTTGGCGTTGGCGAAAGAATTGTCCGGCGAATCACATTTTGAACGCGCACAACAGCAGATGTGTGAATGTGGACAGAAGCATGCAGCGAAAATTTACGTGCAAATCACCGAACAACGCTTTAACGGTGTAAGGCGTTATTGTTAATGGATATGAAACTCGGACTTTTCGGCGGCTCATTTGACCCGGTCCACTTGGGCCATTTGCTGGTCGCGCAGACGGCCATCGAGGAACTGGGATTGGACCGACTGGTTTTCATTCCGGCCTCGCAGTCGCCCTTTAAGCCGGAAGTCAGACTTGCGCCGGCGACCATTCGCCTGCGATTGCTCCGGCTGGCATTGGCCAGCAGAACGAATTGTGAAATTGATGAGCAGGAAATCCAACGCGGCGGCGTTTCCTACACCATCGAAACGGTGCGCGATTACGCGAAACGATTTCCGCGGTCGGAATTGTTTTATCTCATCGGCGCGGACAACGCTGCAAAACTTCATGAATGGCGCGAAGCCAATGAACTGGCACGGCTGGCGCAGTTTGTGGTCACACCACGTCCCGGCGAAGCGCCGGTGAATTTTCCAGCGCCATTTCGCGGGCGGACGCTGAAAGGTTTTCCGTTGGCGGTTTCGTCGTCGCAAATCCGCGCGCGGGTGAAGGGGGGATTATCAATTGAGCCGTTGGTGCCGTCGGCGGTTGCCGAGGCAATTCGCGCGGCGAAACTTTATTTGTAAGAGATTTTCGCGCGAAGACCGCGATGACAGCGAAGGAAAGAAAGAATCAGCCTTCTTTTTCTTCGCGTCCGTCGCGTGACACCTTAAAATTCTTTGTGTCCATCCGTGTCGTTTTGTGGTTAAATGGCCGCGGCGAATATGGATTCCCGAAAACTGGCTTTGCTTTGCCGCGAATTCGCGGACAACAAAAAGGCGGAGAACATCGTCATCCTCGACGTGCGCAAAATATCGTCGGTGACGGATTATTTCGTGATTGCGTCCGGCACGAGCGAACCGCACTTGCGCGCCATCGTGGAGGAAATCACCGGCAGAGTGCGCGACGAAAACGGGCAGCGTCCGCGCGCGGTGGACGGCACGGCGCACGGCGCGTGGGTGGTGCTGGATTATTTCGACGTGATTGTCCACGTCATGCGGCAGGACGTGCGCGAACGTTACGATCTGGAAGGTCTTTGGGGCGACGCGAAGGTGGTGAAGCCGAAGAGGAAATTTCCGCGGACAGAAAAATAGCGGGATTATCACTCCCTGAAATTCACAAACTGGACGGCCACGGGAAATTCCTTGGCGCGCACGGCGGCGATGACGGCCTGCAATTCGTCCCGGCTTTTGCCGGTCACGCGCACGGCGTCGCCCTGAATCTGCGTCGTCACCTTGAACTTGCCGTCGCGGATGAAGCCGGTGATTTGCTTGGCGACGGTCGTTTCGATGCCCTGCTTGATTTTGATGATCTGCCGCGCGTGGCCGAGCGGCGAAATGTCCGGCTCGCATTGCTCCACGCTTTTGAGGCTGATGCCGCGCTTGGCGAGCTTGCCGATGACCATTTCGTTGAGCGTGGTGACTTTGAAATTGTCCTCGGCGGAAAGTTTGATTTCGTTTTTCTCCAAAACGATTTCCGCCTTGCTGCCCTTGAAATCGAAGCGGTTGGCCAGTTCCTTTTTGGCCTGGTTGACGGCGTTTTCGATTTCCATCGAGTTGACCTGCGAAACAATGTCGAATGAAGGCATGGCGAAAGCGTAGAAAAGCCATCATCGGAAAGCAAAATGATTCAACTTCAGGACATGGAACACTTTTGAAACGGAATGGAGACAACCGGCCTCACCAAAATGCCGTTATTGAATCTTCTCCGGCAACTCGCCCGATGCCTTCACCATTTCATCGAGCAGCTTTTTGAAATCGTCCAAGCCGGTGGACGGCACGATAATGGTGTCCCGCCGCCCGCCGACGTCCTCGGTGATGCGCAGGAAACGGCCGCGCGGATTTTCCTTGAGCGTGAAGACGAAGGTCTTGCGCTCAATCTGAACCTTTTCGGATTTCAGAGTGTCCTCATTGATTGGCGGTCTGGGTTGTCCATAAGGACGCCGCCCGTATGGCGATGGCCGTTCGTTAGAGATCATAATTTCCCGCTGAAGGCGCCCACGCTGCGCGTTCCATCCAGCTAATCGGAAATTTCGACCGTCTTGGCGGTTTGTCAACTGGTAAAATCTACAAAATATTGGCCGCCCGTTCGGCCAGTTCGGAACGCTCACCCTTCTGCAACTCGATGTGCGCGGCAATAGGTTCCGCGCGGAACCGGCTGACAACGTAGTTGAACCCGTTGGAGGACGAATCAACATACGGATTATCAATTTGATACGGGTCGCCGGTGAACACGATTTTCGTGCCGTTGCCGACGCGGGTGATGATAGTCTTGGCTTCGAGCGGCGTGAGGTTTTGCGCCTCGTCAATGATCATGAACTGGTTGGCGATGCTGCGTCCGCGAATGTAACTGAGTGCCTCGACCACGATGCTGCCGGAACGCATGAGGTCGGTGCTGCGGCGGTGGTCGTGGCCCATGTTGAGGTCGCTCAGCATTTCCAACGCGTCGTGAATCGGCTGCATCCACGGCGCGAGTTTTTCCTCCAGCGACCCGGGCAGAAAACCAAGTTCCTTGCCCATTGAAATCGTCGGGCGCGCGACGACCAGCCGGCGGAATTCGCGGTCATTCACGGTGCGTTTCAAACCGGCGGCCATGGCGAGCAGCGTCTTGCCGGTGCCGGCCTTGCCCATAAGGGTGACGAGTTTGACACGGTCGTCGAGCAGCGCGTCGAAGGCAAAATGCTGTTCGCGGTTGCGCGGTTTGATGCCCCAGATGCCTTCGCGCGCGTCAATGATGGGGACGAGTTTCGTGCCGGTCGGATCCACTTTCGTCAACGCGGCTTTTTTGGAATTCGTTTCGTCGGCGAGGGTGCAATATTCGTTCGGAAAATATTTTTTGCCGACGTGGAGTTCCAGTTCACCGTGGGCGCGAAAGGCGGCCAATTTGTCCGTGCTGACGGTCATTTCCATCATGCCGGTGTACAAGTCAGTGATGAACACGCGATCGGTCTCGTAATCCTCGGCCTGCAAACCCAGCGCGTCGGCCTTGATCCGCAGGTTGATGTCCTTGGAAACCAGAATGGTCGAGTTTTTCGGCTGCGCCTTTTGGATGGACGCGGCGAGCGAAAGAATCCGGTTATCCACGGTGTTGCCGTTGAAATGGGCGTCGCCGTTAATGTGGCCGTTTTTTTGAAAGGCGATTTTCAACTTGCCGCCGTTGGGCAGCTTCACACCTTCGCTCAGGCTGCCATCGCCGCGAAAGCCGTCGAGCATCCGCGACACCATGCGCGCATTCTGGCCCAACTCGGACGACTCGCGCTTGAACCGGTCAATTTCCTCGATGACCTCGATGGGGATCAAAACGGCGTTTTCCTCGAAACTCAGCAGCGAATTGGGATCGTGCAGGAGGACGTTGGTGTCAATGATGTAATTCTTCACTCAGGGCAAAAATAAATATTAAACGGTTAAAAACAAGCCGGGTTGCGCAAAAACGGTGTGAATTTTTCCATGTTACTTCTTCAATCGAGCCATCCGACGGTGCCAGTCCTTGATTTGTGAATGCACAGCGGGCAGTTCGTAATGGCCGGAGTAAAGGAAGTTTTCGAGCATCCCGAACAAATCGAAATCCACAAAGCGCGGCCGTCCGCCGAGCAAAAAGGGCTGGTGCGCCAGCATTTCCTCAAAGGGCAGCAGCTTTTCCTTCAACAGCTTGAGCCAGTCGTTCTGTTGCGCAGGCCACTGGCCAAGGCAGCCGCGGCCGAACTTGCGTTCCTTGAAACGCAAAAACTGAAGCTGCTCCGCCGCCGGGACGTTTTCCCGCCAGAAAATGTCGTTCAACCGGAACGCCGCGCCTTCGATCTCATTTTCGATGTAGCGCCAGAGGATGGACTGGACGCCTTCCAGTCCGGGCGGGAACAGTCCGAGGTCCAGTTCTTCATCAAGATATTTCGCGATGACCTGCGAATCATCGTTGAGTTCAAACACCACATTTTTACCATCCTTGATGATGGGCACGCCGTAATAGCGCTGCTTGGTCAATTTCCAGACCAGTGAACGGTCCTGATTTGGAATGTTGGTGATTTTGAAAGGCGCGCCGGAAAACTCCAAAATGCGGCGTTGAACAATGCAGAACGGACTCCACGGAAACTGAATCAATTCAATCATGTGAAAATCATCGCGTTTACCGACGTTGGTACTCTAGGACATGGGCAGGACAGTGACAAGCCCAAACATCACTTTACACCTTTGCCGGGCGGGACTACAGTCGCCACATGGCATCTGATTATGACGCAACCGAGTTTGTGGACACCGATTTTCAGGCGCACAAAACGCCCGGTATGTCCGCCAGCGACCCGCTTCGCCCGCCGACCCGCGATGAGGTGGATCGCAAAGTGGTCGAAGCCCAGCAAAAACTCGCCGAGTTGAAACGCGCGCAGGAGGATTTGGAGCGCGAACGCGCCTCCCTGGAGGAATTGCGCCGCCGCCAGACGGAATTCCAGACCGGCCGTCAGGAAATGATTCACCAGTTGACGCGCGGGCTGGGCCTGCTGGAGGAGGTCGAATTCAACACCCGCCGCGACGCCGAACAAATGGTCAAAACCATCGGCGATTTCCGCGACGCCCTCACGAAAATTCAGGCCATCCATGACGAAACGTGGACCAAGGAAAATTTCAACATCGAACTCACCCGTGCGCTCACCACCATTGAAAACGCGCGCATGGAATGGAACGCGGCGCGGCTGAAAGTCCCGGTCTTGTCCGGTCCGGCGCCGGAAAAACCACAAACCGAAAATGCTCCGGCCACCGCCGCCTCGCCGCTGGCCGACGCCAGTTTCGGCCAGTTGTGCAAATTCGGCCTGGCGATGACATGGCCGCTGGTATTGGTGATTCTGGTCGCCATCGGCGTGCTGGTGGGGATTTGGATGACGACGCCGGTGCCGCTGCATCACTGAAATCCGTCGTATGGCGTCCGCGAAGAAAAAGGCCCAAAAAGGCGACCCGATTTCCGAGCGCGCCCGCGCGTTAAACGACCAGATCGCCTCGCTCGAAGCTGAAATCCAGCGGCTTGATTCCCAATTGCAACACACACCCGTGCCGCGTCTGCGTTCCACCGCCGTGCCGCACGGCGCGACCGTCGCCCGCGCGTCCGTGCCGCCCGCGCCCGTTCCCGCTGCCCCGGAGCCCGTTTTTGAAGAAGTCAAACCGCTGCGCCCCGCCGATGAAACCGCCACCCCCGACCAATTCAACGAACTCGGCGTTCGCAAATACGATTTGCCCGGACTTTTTGAACGGCTTCGCCGACACTTCCGCCGCCCGACCACCACGAATCCCCGGCTGGTCACGTATCTCGCTGCCGGCGGCGTCCAGGGACTGCGTCCGTTGCGCTACGAAAAGCGCGTCGCCCGCAACCGCTTCATCCTGCTGGTGGCCGTGCTGTTTCTGATTCTGCTTGGTGTCATCACAGCCTTCGTCCACAACCACTGATCACATCCCAATGAAAAATCATTCCATCGAATTATCCATCCCCACACGCGACGGCCAATTCGTCGCGCATTACTCTGAAAGAGGCCTGGTCCGACTGAATTTTCCACAGGTAGGGACGCACCGCCGGGGCGTCCGTTCCAATCTTTCGCGCGCCGACCGGACGCCGCAGCGCGGCGTCCCTGCCAAAATCCACGGCTGGCATCGCACGACCGAAACCGCACTGAAGAAAATTCTCACTGGACGCGCGCCAAAAACTTTTCCGCCGCTGGACCCGGCGGGAACGGAATTTCAGAAAAGCGTCTGGAACGCGCTGCGGAGAATTTCCATTGGCAAAACGAAAAGCTACGGCGAAATCGCGCAGGCGATTGGCAAACCCAAGGCCGTCCGGGCCGTCGGCGGCGCGTGCGGCGCGAATCCGATTCCCGTTCTGGTTCCGTGCCACCGCGTGCTCGCCGCGAACAAGAAACTGGGCGGCTTTTCCGGCGGATTGAATTGGAAACGCAGCCTGCTCGCCCGCGAAGGCATAAAATGCGATGCTTGAAATTTGCCTGTAGGGTCAAAAAACTCAACCGTGCTGATTTTCAGCCAGTACCGGGAAGAGATAACTGGAGGTTAACGGCGGTAAACGGTAGTGATGTCCGAATTTTACCGGGGAGGTATTCATAAGTTCACTTCTGGGCCGTGAATTGGAAGCGCCTTCTGGCATATATCACTGGGTCCGTTGATCAGGAATTGTTGTTGCGCAACGAGCAACTCGTCACTGAGAATTGCATTCTCAGGAATCAGCTCAAAGGTAGGCTGCGCCTGAGCAATGACGAACGCATCAGTCTGGCGCAGATCGGTAAGCTGTTGAGCCGGGAAGCGCTGGGAGGAGTCGCCTAGATCGCCGGTCCGAGACTATAGTAATTAACAATAACATTGGGACATATTGGCATAAAAAATGAAATAGGTTGGCGGCGGTGGCCAGATGCTGGCGCAGCCGGGTTTTGAAGGCGTTCAATGGGATTGAGGTCTGGCGAATAAGCCGGCAGGAACAGCCGCTGGCAGCCGACGTGCTCCACCAACTTGGCGGTCGTCGTGGATTGAGGGAACCGGACATTGTCCAGGATGATCACGCCGCCCGGCGGCAGCGCCGGCAGGCAGCACTGGGCAAAAACGCGTCCACCACCTCGGTATTGCAACGGCCTTGGAACACCAGCGGCGCGACCCGTTTGCCGTTTTAGGGAGCGGAGATGACACTGGTGTGTTCGCGGCGTTTGCCCGTCACCGTCTGATAAAGCCGTTGGCCTCGCAGGGTCCGACCGTGTTCACGATACAAACGGTGATCTACTCCGCGTTCGTCCAGATAAAACACGGGCACGGGTCCCAGGTTTTCCAGTTCGCGCCCGAAGAGCCAGCGCTGCATCTCATTGCGCTCGCAATATTTTATGATTTTTTTAGCGTGAAGCCCAACTGGCGCAAACGCACCCAGAGGGCGTGATGGCTGACGCCAAAAACAGTTTGGAGTTCTTTGAGGGTGGCTTCGGAGTGTATTCGGACGTGCGCTTGGAGTTTATCGGGGTCGAGCTTGCGCCAATGTCCCCAGCTCTGTTTCGGGGCCAACGTGCCGATGTTGGCGGCGTCCAGATACCGATAGACCGAGCTGCGGGCCAGATCAAACCTGCGTGCCGCCTCGGCTTTGGAGCCACCGCCCGGAACGAATTTGACCACCCGTTCCCGCAAGTCCAACGCATAGGCTTTCATGCCCACAAATCTATCACTCTATGTCCTAATGTTAATATGAAATACTATAGTGAAGGACTCTCTCAATCTTAGTCATTGAAGTCTTGCTGAAGGAGTTGATTAAAAGGATCCAATCCGATAAAGCCGGTTGGTTGCCGAAGTTAAATCACTGATCGTCTGCAGCGTATCATTTCCACCGACCAGACCACCAAGATTTGACCAGCTTGGATCCGTCAGGGCGTTCTTATATTGCAGTTGATAGGAATGCCAGGACTCGGTGGGGAAAGAAAGGGTCATGTTCGACCCACTCATGCCCGCGTTAATGCTGAAGGTTGGATTCAGCCAGAGGTAGTTGGCTGTTGCGGTTCCTCCGAAACCCGGGCCGTAGAGCGAAGGGCCGGTGCCATTGATGATGTGATTCATTGCACTGCTGCCGCCGGCGCTGGTATTTCCAGCAATATAGACTGAAATCATATGATGCACATTGACCTGCTGCGAATTGGTTGGGGTCTCGATGGCGTTAAAGCAATTGATGTTGGTGCAGTTGATGAACACACCATAGATGCCAAGCCCGTAGGCCTGATGGCTGGTGACTTGGTCCGCGACTTTGTAGGACGCATAACCGTGTGCTATGTAAATGCTCTATTGGCATCCTACATACAAATTAATAGGCTGCTGAAATTCTGTTACCGTGAAGCTGCACGACTATTTTGACCATACGCCCTCACATCGCCTCCAATTAAAGCCCTTTTTATATGGGTTTTCTGCGGGGTGAGGGCTGGAGTTTCATCTGAAACTTCACCGGTTTGGCTGCCTATTCAGAAACTGGCCTCCATCCGGAGGCTGCCCGCCTGCTGGTCGCTAACACAACAATTGCCAGTGCATGCACACTCGTAACCGCAGGAGTCTGCCCATTATTCCAGCCGGAGAAGTTTGAACCGGCTTACCTGCCTATGGCTCACTTCGGCGCGGCAAACGCCGGCTACACGGTTTCATTTTGATTCCCGAAGACGGCAAAATTTCCTATCCTGCATTTGTGCCAGATTTAATTGCCATTGTCGGTCGTCCCAATGTTGGCAAGTCAGCGTTGTTCAACCGCATTGTTGGACGGCGCATCGCCATTGTGCATGACCAACCCGGCGTCACGCGGGATCGTGTTACCGCCGAGGCCGAATGGAACGGGCGCGCGTTCACGCTTGTGGACACGGGCGGCATCGGTTTACTGCGCGGCGAGAAAGCCAACGACGTCATCATCAAGGCCGCGCTGGATCAGGTGGCAATGGCCATTGAATCGGCGAATGTAATCCTCTTGGTCGTCAACGCCCAGGAAGGCGTTGTGCCACTCGACCGCGAAGTCTCCGAACGCCTGCGCCGCAGCGCAAAAACCATTCTGGTTGCCGCCAATAAAGTGGATACAAGCTGTGCGGAAAAGGACGTGGATGAATTTGCCGCACTTGGTTTCGACAAAATTTTTCCCGTCAGCGCCATCCACGGTGGCGGAATCAACGAACTAATGGAGGCGGCGATTGCGTTGTTACCGGTCCCAAATCCAAAGGCTGAAGCCCTAAGTTCCGAAACCAGCGCAATCCTGGCTCCCAACTCCCAATTCCCAGTTCCATTGAAATTGGCCGTCGTTGGCCGTCCCAACGTTGGCAAATCATCCATTATCAACGCCCTCACGCAATCCGAACGCGTCATTGTTTCGCCGATTCCCGGCACGACGCGTGATTCAATTGACGTGCCTTTCGAAGTCGAAACCGACGGTGTGCGGCAAAAATACGTCCTCATTGACACGGCCGGCATGAGAAAGACGCGGCGGGTGGACGATTCGATTGAATTTTTCAGCGTCCAGCGCGCGGCGGATTCCATCGCGCGCTGTGACATCGCCATTTTGGTTCTGGACGCGGAAACGGGCATCACTGAACAGGACAAGAAAATTGCCGATCTCATCGTCGAGAACCGCAAGGCCTGCATCATCGCCGTCAATAAATGGGATTTGTTTGAAGAAACCGTCCGCCGGGCGCGCGAGGAAGAAATCGGCCGGCGCGATAAAAAGGAACGGCGCGAAGGACAGAAAAAAGAAATGTCCACGCTCGCTGAATTTGGCGCCTGGGTGCAGAAAAAATTGTTCTTCCTCGACTATGCGCCGGTGATTTTCGCCTCGGCCAAATCCGGTTTTCATCTGGATCGTCTATTGGAAGCCGTTCGTTATGTCACCGCGCAGTTGCAGCAGAAGATTCCGACGGCGATCTTGAATCGCACGCTGCGCGATGCCGTCGAACGCCGCCAGCCGGTCAGCGACCGGGGACATCGCTTGAAATTTTTCTACGCGACGCAGGTCAAACCGGCGCCGCCGACGTTTCTGCTGTTCGTGAATCGCGACGAGCTGTTTTCCGACCAGTACAAAAAATATCTCGCCGGCCAGATGCGACGCGCCTTTGGTTACGAAGGTTGTCCGGTTGTGCTGGTGCCGAAAGCGCGTCCGAAAACGGTCGAACCGATCCGAAAATTCCAGCCGCGGCGCCGCAAACCGTTTGAACGCTCCGGGTCTTCGCGTGGAAATCGCCGGGGAAAATGACCGCGGTTGGCGCCATTGGCGCGCTCATTTTTTGCCAAGCTGAAGCGTCCACCGCGCGAATTACGTTCCGACTTTTGGGCCAGTGTTTGAATTTCGTTTAAAGGGCATCTTGACAACCGCCGCCGGGAAAAGCGAAAACTCTCTTGATGCGCCTAGTAGTTGTTTCAAATCGGTTGCCGTTCACGGTGTCGTTCACAGGAGGGAACGCCGCAATTCAAGCCCAGCGCGGGCGGGTTGACCACCGGGCTGTGGAGTTATCTGGATCGCAAAGCGCTGGATGGCGCGGAACGTCCGGATTATCTGTGGATGGGCTGGCCCGGCGCGAGCATTCCGCCGGAACACGAGGCGGCGGTGCGGGCTTATGCCGAGCAGCAGTTCAAGTCCAGCCCGGTTTTTTTGCCGGAGGAAAGCATGGACCGGTTTTATCTCGGCTTTTGCAACAAGACCATCTGGCCGCTGTTCCATTATTTCCCGACGCTGACGCATTACGAGGAGGAAAACTGGCAGGAATACCGGAACGTCAACCGCGTCTTCGGCGAGGCGGTGGTGAACGCGCTGCGCCCGGACGACGTGCTGTGGATTCACGATTACCACCTGATGCTGCTGCCGAAGCTGGTGCGCGAAAAATTCCCGGAAATGCCCATCGGCTTTTTCCTGCACATCCCGTTTCCGTCCTGGGAAATTTTCCGGATGCTGCCGCGGCCGTGGCGCGAGGAAATCATCGAGGGACTGCTCGGTGCGAGCCTGATCGGTTTTCACACGCACGATTATGTGCGGGATTTTCTGACCTCGGTGCTGCGCACGGCCGGTTATGAACATCAGCTCGGCAGCCTGACGCTGCGCGACCGCGTGGTGAAGGTGGACACGTTTCCGATGGGCGTGGAGTTCGACCGTTTTGCGCAGGCCGCCGCGTCCACGGAAACCGAATTGCGCGTGGAGGAATTGCGCCAGAAGTGCGTCGGGCAAAAGGTGATTTTTTCCGTGGACCGGCTGGATTACACGAAGGGCCTCATCAACCGGCTGCGCGGCTACGAAACTGTTTTTGAAAAACAATCCGCAATGGCACGGCAAGGTGGTGTTCATCATTTCCGTCGCGCCGTCGCGGATCGGCGTGGACAGTTACCAGGCGATGAAACTGGAACTGGAGCAGACGGTCGGCCGCATCGTCGGCGACTTCGGCAACGTGCATTGGACGCCGCTGGTCTATCAGTTCCGCAACCTGACGTTCGAGGAAATCGTGCCGCTCTACCGGCTGTGCGACGTGGCGCTCATCACGCCGTTGCGCGACGGCATGAATCTGGTGGCGAAGGAATTCATCGCGTCGCGTCCCGACCAGACCGGCGTTTTGATCTTGAGCGAAATGGCCGGGGCGGCGAAGGAAATGGGCGAGGCGCTCATCATCAACCCGTTTCACCGCGAGGATTTTGCGAAGGCGCTGGAACAGGCGCTGACCATGCCGGTCGAGGAACAAATCCGGCGCAACCAACTGTTGCAGGAACGGCTGCGCCGCTACAACGTCGTCCGCTGGGCGGATGATTTTGTGCAGGCCCTGATCTCCACGCAGAAAACCGAGGCCGCGCGCCGGGCGCGGCTGCTCACCGGCAAGGCCTAGCAGCGGCATGATCCAGCAATATCGCGCCGCCGCGCGCCGCGCGCTGCTGCTGGATTACGACGGCACGCTGGTGCCGTTTGCCGCGGAGCCGAAACTGGCGCAGCCGGACGCGGAACTGCTGGAATTGCTCACCGCCCTCGGCTCGGACCCGGCCAATCAAGTGGCCATCATCAGCGGCCGGCCGCGGCGCACGCTCGAAGAATGGTTCGGCAATCTGCCCGTTTCACTCATCGCCGAACATGGCGTCTGGCTGCGGAACAAGGATGCCGACTGGCGCATGTTGAAAACCATGACGGCGGACTGGAAGGAGCGCGTGCGGCCGATTCTGCAGCTTTACGTGGACCGCCTGCCGGGCGCGTTGCTGGAGGAAAAGGAATTTTCGCTCGCCTGGCATTACCGCCGCGCCGACCCGGAACAGGCCTCGCTGCGCGCCAAGGAACTGCTCGACGACCTCGCCGGCTACACGCGCAACATTGACGTGCAGGTGTTCGAGGGCAACAAGGTCATTGAAATCCGCAACTCCGGCGTCAACAAGGGCACCGCCGGCATTGGAATGGCTGACAGCAACACACGCCGGATTTCATTCTCGGCATCGGCGACGACTGGACGGACGAGGATTTGTTCCGCGCCCTGCCGCCGACGGCGTTTTCCGTGCGCGTCGGGCTGGACAACACGGCGGCGCGGTATTACTTGAGCAGCCCGGCGACCGTCCGGCGGATGCTGCACGAATTGAGCCTGGGTCCGCGCGAAAAAACCGTGAACCCAATTCCCGCTGCGTAATCGAAAGGTTATGCCTCATTTAAAATGCAGCCGCGCTAGGCCGGGCCAGGAGCCGTTCTGGCATTTGACGGATAAACCGCTGCCGGCATCCGCCATGAATTTCGCCAAAATTTTATGAACTCAGCGATTACTGGAAAAGACTATCTTGACCCGTTCTTCGCCGGCGTGACCGCGCTGATTTCGCGCGGGCTGGAAAACCTGTTCGGCTCCGGCGTCAACAGTTCCGTTTTCGGCAACGTCACCTGGGCGGATTTGGGAACGGTGCTGTGCCTGGTGCTGGTCGTTCTGATCGTTCACGGACTGGCCGCCGCGTTCCTCCGGCGCAAAACCCGGCAGGCCGCGGCGACGGCTGGCAAGGAATTGCACCATCACGTCTTCGGCGCGCTCGGCAAGCCGCTGTATCTGCTGATTTGGATTTGCGGCATCTACCTGGCCGCGACGCCGCTGCTGCTGAAACTGCCGCCGGACGAGAGCTTGCGCGTCGTCCGGACCGGTTTTGACAAGCTGTTCGATCTGGGCGTGTTCGCCACGGTGTTCTGGCTGTTCTTCCGGTTCACCCGCGTGCTGGAGGCGCGCCTGGCCGCCTTGGCGGCGAAGACCGGAGAGCAAGCTGGACGACTTGTTCGTGCCGCTGGTGGGGCGGAGCCTGCGCGTCATTGTGCCGGTCGTGGGCGTCATCTTTGCGTTGCCCATTCTCGGCCTGCCACCGGAATTCGCGGGCGTCATCGCCAAAGGCACCAGCATCCTGCTGATCGTGGCGGTGGCGCTGATTTTATTTCAAGCCGTGAACCTCGGCGAAAAAGCCGTGTTGACGAAATACGACATCAATGTCGCGGACAATTTACAGGCGCGAAAAGTTTACACGCAGGTCCACGTCATCAGCAAAACAATCTACGTCATCATCGGCCTGTTCACCGTGGCGTCGGTGCTGATGCTGTTCGAGGAAGTGCGGCGGTTCGGCGCCAGCATCCTCGCGTCGGCGGGCGTGCGTCGGCATCATCCTCGGTTTCGCCGCGCAAAAGACCATTTCCAACCTGTTCGCCGGTTTTCAACTGGCCATGACCCAGCCCATCCGGCTGGACGACGTGGTCATCGTCGAAGGCGAATGGGGACGCGTCGAGGAAATCACGCTCACCTACGTCATCATCCACATCTGGGACGACCGGCGGCTGGTCGTGCCATTGAGTTACTTCATCGAAAAGCCGTTTCAAAATTGGACGCGCGTCTCGGCGCAGTTGCTCGGTTCGGTGTTTGTGTGGGTGGATTATTCACTGCCGCTGGACGAGGCGCGCAAGGCGCTCAAGGAAATCATCGAAAGCCAATCCGCTCTGGGACAAACGCTTTTGGAATTTGCAGGTGACCGACGCCACCGAAAAAACCATGCAAATCCGCGTGCTGGCCACCTCGGCGGATTCCTCCAAGGGCTGGGATTTGCGCTGCGACATCCGCGAGCAACTCATCGGCTGGATTCAGAAACATCATCCGCAAAGCCTGCCGCAACTTCGCACACAAATCGGCGGTGACGGCATTGCTCCACTGTTGAAAACATGAAATGGGCGTTCCGCCATTTAGGCTGCGTGCTGTTTTTGCGGCTGCTTGGTTGCGGAATTACGGCGGGCCAGACAATTCCGGTCCCGCAAACTTTCTGGCGGCTCGCCGCGCAGGAGGACACCGATGGCGACAAGAAAATCACCGTCCATGACCAGATCACGCCGTTTGAAATCCGCGACCAAAACGGCGCGGACGTGCGGACCGTTACGAACGAATATCAATTGTCCGTGCTGTTGCAGGACCTCAAACAGGCGGACGACCAGCACACGCCGGAAATTTCCCTCGCCGACCTCCGGCTCGACGAAAACATCGTGGACCGCACGCATCGGCTGATCAAAACGGTTTATTGGGACGCGCTGACGCGGCGGATTGACGCGGCGCACGTTGACGAGGTGGTTCACGATTCGAAAGTCGTTTCCCAGGCCGATTACATTTACGTTCCCGGCGCGGACAAAGCGGCGGTGAATTATTTTGAAGCGGTCGCAAAATCCGCCGACGCGCAGCATCGTTCGCCAGCGCTGAAAGTCGTCTTGCTGCCGACGCCGGACAAAATCACCGGCGCATTCGTCCGCAATCTTGACGGTGCGCACGGCATTTTGTCGCTCGCGCTGGAAACGAACGCGGACGGAAAAATCGCCGGCGTGCCTTACGTCGTCCCCGGCGGGCGGTTCAATGAATTGTATTGCTGGGACAGCTATTTCATCACGCTCGGCCTGTTGCAGGACGGCCGCACCAATCTCGCGCGCGGCATGGCGGACAATCTGCTTTACGAAGTCCGCTATTACGGAAAAGTTCCCAATGCCAACCGCACCTATTATCTCACGCGCTCGCAGCCGCCGTTTCTGACGAGCATCATCCGCGCGGTTTATGAAAGCGGCGCGGCGGACAAGGCGTGGCTGGCGTCCGCGCTGAAAACCGCGATGGCCGAATATCAGAACGTGTGGCTTGGCAAGAACCGGTTGGTGAAAATCGGCCCTTACGAATTGAGCCGCTACTGCGGCAGCGGCAGCGGCCCCTGCCCGGAGGTCCAACCCGGCGGATATGATGAACAAATCCAGCCGTGGCTTACCCTCGCCAATTCTCGCAATCCGGGCGCGTCGCTGACACCGTTCCGCTTTTTGAACGAATATCTTTATTGCGGCGACAACGCGAAGCTGAAGGCGGACGGCATGACGCTCGACGAGTTTTTCAAAAACGACCGCGCCGTCCGCGAATCCGGCCACGACACGACGCACCGTTTTGACGACCGCACGACGGATTTCGTTTCCGTGGATTTGAACTCGCTGCTCTACAAATATGAAACCGATTTCGCCGATTTGATCGAGACGCAATTCGGCGGCTTGTTACCTGGCGTCACCGGCGAGCAGGCCGACGTGAAGTTCTGGCGCCAACAGGCCGCCAAACGCAAGGCGGCGATGATGGCGTTGATGTGGGACGAGCAGCGCGGTTATTTCTTCGACTACGATTTTGTCAATCACCGGCGCTCGACTTACATCAGCGCGACCGGCCTGTGGCCGCTCTGGGCAAAAATGCTCGATACGAACAGCCCGGCGGACATGGAGCGCGCCAGACGCATCGCCGCGTTCGCCTGCGAAAAGCTGGAACAAGAGGCCGGTCTTTCGGCGACGGCGAAGGAATCCGTCGAGTCCGCGCGCCGGCACGACGCGCGGCAATGGGATTATCCCTACGGTTGGGCGCCACACCAGATGCTGGCTTGGCAGGGATTCAAGAATTACGGTCTCGACGCCGACGCCGGGCGGCTCGCCTATCGCTGGCTGTACTGCATCGCCAAAAACGCGCACGATTACAACGGCGTGATCCCGGAAAAATACAACGTCGCCACCGGTTCGCATGACGTGTTCGTGGAATACGGCAACGTCGGCACGAAATTTTCCTACATCGCGCCGGAGGGATTCGGCTGGATGAACGCCTCGTTCGAGGTCGGAATGAATTTCCTATCGCCGGCGCAATTGGCCGATTTGCGCGCGCTGAAACCGCCCCCGCGAAATGATTGAGAAGCGGGTGGATGATTGAATCTCCACGGCAAAAGACGCACCGGAACCACCCCCATTGATATGCACCGCTTTTATTCACAGCGGCGAACAAGTGGGTGCCGCGCCAATGTTGGAGTGAAGATTCCGTTGAATTCCCTTGGGAATATCGTTCTCGTAACTTTTTTGAAGATTTTTCTTGTCACCACTATATGTTGGGTATAAGGTCGCAGCGTTGCCCACTAAATGGGGTTTTGCCGGAAATTAGCAAGTGGCAGAATCTCAGGAAGCAGGCCGAAAAAGTTGATTTCCCGACCGTTCTTCTGTTCTGGGGCGGTCGGGCGATTTGTCTGAAAGCGAAATTTCAACCATCTTGAAAAAGGAAAACCATGATTGACGCACGGGAAGAAGTTATGGCGCCAGCATCGCACAAAGGCCGCCGCCGCACAACATCGGTGAAAACAACGCGCAACATTAAAAACAACGACATGGGCCCGGCAAAAAAAACATTGCGCGTCGAGCGTGTTTTCAGCGATGCGAAGGTCAGGCCGTTCGATCAAATCGAATGGGACCGTCGCACCGCCGAGATCACCGATGACGCCGGCAAGGTCATTTTCAAACAGGAAAACGTCGAGGTGCCGAAGTCGTGGTCGCTGCTGGCCACGAAGGTTGTCGTCTCGAAATACTTTTATGGCGAGCAACACACCTCCGAGCGCGAAACCTCGGTGCGCCAGCTCATCCATCGCATTTCCCGGACGATTGCGGACTGGGGCGTAAAGGACGGTTATTTCAGCAAGGCCGACGGGGAGGTTTTTTTTGATGAGTTGACCTGGTTGTGCGTCAATCAATACGGCGCGTTCAATTCGCCGGTCTGGTTCAACGTCGGGCTGTATCATCAATACGGCATTGGCAAGAATTCCGGCAAGGGCAACTGGTTTTACAACCGCAAAACGCGGCAAGCCGAACGCGCGACCACGCAGTACGAATATCCGCAAGGCAGCGCCTGCTTCATCCAGTCGGTCGCGGACAACATGGAGGACATCATGCGCCTCGCCCACAGCGAAGCGATGCTCTTCAAGTACGGTTCCGGTACCGGCACGGACCTTTCGCCGCTCCGTTCCGCCCGCGAAAAGCTCAGCGGCGGCGGCCGGCCCAGCGGCCCGATGAGTTTCCTGAAGGTTTACGATCAAGTCGCCAACGTCGTGAAATCCGGCGGCAAGACCCGGCGCGCGGCCAAGATGAATACCTTGCGCGACTGGCACGGCGACATCGAGGAATTTATTGACGCCAAGCAAAAAGAGGAAAAGAAGGCTTGGGCGCTTATTGAGCAGGGCTATAACGGCTCCTACAACGGTGACGCCTACGGCAGCGTGATGTATCAAAATGAAAATCTTTCCGTGCGCGCCAGCGACGAATTCATGGAAGCCGCGCTCGCGGGCCGGGAATGGCAGACGCGCGCCGTGACCACCGGCAAGCCGCTCGAAAAGAAGGATGCCGCCAAACTGCTTTATAAAATTGCCGAAGGCACCTGGACTTGCGGCGATCCCGGCATGCAATACGACGGTGCCATCCAGAAATGGCACACGTGCAAGGGCACCGAGCCGATTCACTCCACCAATCCGTGCAGCGAATATGTCTTTCTCAACAACACCGCCTGCAATTTGGCGTCGCTGAATTTGATGAAATTCAAGCGGGAAGACGGCACGTTTGATGTCGAACGATTCAAAGCGGCCGTCCGCATTTATATCACCGCGCAGGAAATCATCGTGGACAACGCCAGCTATCCGACGAAGGATATCGCCGAGAACTCGCACATTTTCCGCACGCTCGGCCTGGGCTACGCCAATCTCGGCTCGCTTTGCATGAGCTACGGTTTGCCGTATGACAGCAACGAAGGCCGCGCCCTCGCCGGGGCCATCACGGCGATCATGACCGGCCACGCCTACGAGCAGAGCGCGGAAATCGCCGCCGGCATCGGCGCGTTTCCAGGTTACCGCGATGCCCGCTGCGCCCATGTTTCCAAGCCACTCAAGCCGGACAATGTTGAATCCATGCTCGGCGTCATCCAGCAACACCGCGATGCCGTCGAAGAGATTCATCCGAGCGAAGAATTCGGCTATCTCAAGGACGAGGCGCGCAAGACCTGGGAAGGCGCGCTCGCCAAAGGCCGCCAGCACGGCTATCGCAACGCGCAAGTCACCGTGCTCGCGCCGACCGGCACCATCGCGTTTCTGATGGATTGCGACACGACCGGTGTCGAACCCGACATTGCACTCGTCAAATACAAGCTCCTGGCCGGCGGCGGCATGTTGAAAATCGTCAATCGCGGCGTGCCGGACGCATTGCGCCGTCTCGGTTACCGTGAGGCGGAAATCAAGAGCATCATCGCCCACATCGAGAAATTTGACACGATTGAGGATGTGGAGGAAGATGGCAAAATGATGCGCAGCGGGTTGAAACCGGAACATCTGGCCATTTTTGATTGCGCGTTCAAACCCTATCGCGGCCAGCGCAGCATTCATTATCTGGCGCACCTGAAGATGATGGCCGCCGCGCAGCCGTTCATCAGCGGCGCCATTTCCAAAACCGTCAACATGCCGAAGGAATGCACGGTGGAGGAAATCCGCGACACCTACGTGCAGGCGTGGAAAATGGGGATCAAATGCGTCGCCATTTATCGCGACGGCTCGAAACGTTCTCAGCCGCTGAACACCAAAAAGACCAATGACGGCGGCGAAAAAATCTCCGCCGAGGCCGCTCCGCTGGTCTCCCGCATCAAGGAACTTGAAACTGTAATTGCCGGATTGCGCGCGGAAGCCGGGAAGCCGCTCCGCCGCCGCCTGTCCGACACGCGCACGGCGGTCACGCACAAATTCGACATCGCCGGCCACGAAGGTTACATGACGGTGGGGCTGTTTGAGGACGGCCAGCCGGGGGAATTGTTCATCACGATGGCCAAGGAAGGTTCGACCATCGGCGGATTGATGGACAGCATCGGCACGCTGACCAGCATTGCCTTGCAATACGGCGTACCGCTCGAAGCGCTCGTGAAAAAGTTCGCGCATCAGCGGTTCGAGCCGAGTGGTTTCACCAAAAATCCGGAAATCCGCAACGCATCCTCCATCACCGATTACGTGTTTCGCTGGCTTGCGCTGCAATTCGTTCCCGGCTACCGCGAAAACATTGCCGCCGCGCGCACTCAGCCTGAGCTCGCCATGCCCGGTTTGATTGAAGAGTTAAAAAAAAAGGTGAACCGCCCCGTGCCTGAGCTGCCGATTGCCGAGGATAACGATGTGCTGGAAGTGAAAAGCGGCAACGGCAACGGCCACCACACGCCCGCCGAACGCACCGTAAACAATTTGAGCGACTCCGTGGCTCACTTCCAGGAGGACGCACCGACGTGTCCGAACTGCGGACACGTGGCGGTGCGCAACGGGGCGTGCTACAAGTGTCTGAATTGCGGTGAAAGTCTCGGCTGCTCTTGAGGGACCGAGTAGAGAAACAGGCCGGAGATTTTGCCTTGTCTCCGGCCTTTTCATTTTCCAATGCTCGATTATTCTGTCGTCATGAGCGACTCAAACGCTTTCATTCGCGAGGATCCCTGGCGCATCTTCCGCATCATGGCCGAGTTCGTGGATTCCTTCCAGACGCTTTCACAGGTCGGCCCCGCTGTCACGATTTTCGGTTCCGCGCGAATGCGGCCGAGCGACAAATATTATCACGCCGCCGTGGCGATTGCCAAAGCTCTGGCGCAGCACAAGCTCGCCGTCATTACCGGTGGCGGGCCGGGTATCATGGAGGCAGCGAACAAGGGCGCGGCGCAGGGCGGCGGCAAATCCATCGGCCTCAATATCGAATTGCCCCACGAACAAACCGGCAATCGCTTTGTGAACCTGCCGCTGCATTTTCATTATTTTTTCGCGCGCAAGGTCTGCTTTGCGAAATACAGCCTCGGGTTTGTCTTCATGCCCGGCGGCTTCGGCACGCTCGACGAGTTTTTCGAAATCATCACGCTCGCGCAAACGGAGCGTATCCCGCAGTTCCCCCTCATTCTGTTCGGGCGCGATCATTGGAGCGGCCTGTTGCGCTGGCTCAAAAACGAGCTGCAGGACAAACATAAATTCATCAGCCCCGGCGACCTTGACCTCGTCAAGGTGACCGACGCTCCGCAGGAAGCCGTGGAAATCATTCTGGACTACGAACGCCGCGTCGGCCTTCCCAGTGTCATTCCCAAGGCGTTTGCCTGATTGAAAAATGCGCTCGCTGATTCGGGAAATTGCCAGCCCGCACACGCCGGAATCACTGGTTGAGCAACTGCACGGCCTGCCAGGAATCGTTTTGCTGCGAACTTCATCGTTCGATTCGCCGCCGGCGCGTTACTCGTTCGTCGCGGCAAACCCATTTCTTGTCTTTCGCTCGTCCGGTTCACGCTGTGAAATCACCGGACCCCGGACCTCGGCCCCCAGCCCCCGGATTCAATTCGGCGACCCGTGGCAGATTTTGAACGCACTCATGGCGCGGTTTGAATTGCTGGACGAAATTGACCTGCCGTTTCCGCTCGGCGGCTGTTTTGGTTATTGGGGTTATGAATTGAAAAATTTCACCGAGCCGAAACTCCCTCGGCACGCGGTCAACGACTTGGAATTGCCCGATTGCCACGTCGGTTTCTATGACAGCCTGGCAGTGTTTGATCATCTGCTTGGCAAAGTTTCGGTCGTTTCCACCGGCCTCAATGCAGACAGTTCGCGCAGCGAAACAAGGGCGAAAGCGCAATGGGAATTCTGGCGTGAAAAACTGTCCTCCACAGCGGCGTTTGTGAAAGCGCCGACAAATGATTCAATTAAAACGGCTGCATTTTCATCCCGCTTTGCGGGACGGCAGCAATCAAATCTTTCCCGCGCCGAATTTCTCGACCGCGTTGAACGCGCTCAGCGTTATATTTGCGCCGGCGACATTTACCAAGTCAACCTTTCGCAACGACTCACTGTGCCGTGGGATTTGTCCGGTTGGGAACTGTTCGGCCGGTTGAGTTCGGTTTCACCCGCGCCGTTTTCCGCATTTCTTGATTGCGGCGATTTTCAAGTTGCGTCGTCATCGCCGGAATTATTTTTGCGCCTGAGCGGTTCACACATTCAGACGAAACCCATCAAAGGCACCCGCCCGCGCGACGCTGACTCAATGCGCGACGCGCAACTCGCCTACGAACTCCAGACCAGCCCGAAAGAACTCGCCGAACTGATAATGATCACCGATTTGCTGCGCAACGATCTCGGCAAAGTCTGCGAATTCGGCTCGGTGCAGACGCCGGAACTGGCACGGCTGGAACGGTTTGCCCAAGTGCAACACCTGGTTTCGACGGTTGAAGGACAGCTTCGGCGGGACGTGACACACTTTGCCGCGCTGGCATCCTGTTTTCCCGGCGGCAGCATCACCGGCGCGCCGAAGTTCCGCGCGATGGAAATCATTGATGAACTGGAATTTAACGCCCGCGGCCCTTACTGCGGCTGCCACGGGTATCTTGGCTTCAACCGCGAAAGCCAGTTGAGCATCACCATCCGCACGGCGATTTGCAAAGATGGCTGCGCGCATTTCAATGTCGGCGCGGGCATTGTGGCCGATTCCAATCCTGTGGCGGAATACGAGGAAACGCTAGTGAAGGCCGCCGGTTTTCTGGAGGCGCTGCGAACCAAATCTTCTTTATCCGCAAATTACGCGAATGAACGCGAACTCAATTCGTAGGAATTGGGGAAGTTCGCGGATTTTGTTCCGCCTTCTCCACCACAAGCATTTCGATGGGCTGGTTTGTGGGAACCAATTCAAAACCCGCCTCGCCGAGAGCTTGCTCGAATTTTTTCGGGTCGCGGCTCGTAAAATCCCATTTTATGTCAAAAGTGAAATCCTGTAGATTGGTCAAGCCAGTCTGGTTGACAACAGGAATCTGGAAAAATTGTTCCAATGAATCGGCGAACGTGTCCGAAGGTTGACCGGACCATCGCCATAGATTTTCCTCCCTCCAATCCCCCGCTTTGTCCCAAGGGTGTTTTCTCGGAATGAGCCTCAAAGCGGTTGCGCTCTTTAGCTTGAGAACAAGCACATCTTTTCTACGCAGCTCAAATCGCCCGATGATGCCAAACTGCCTTTTTATGGCTTGTTGCAGGGTTTTTTCCGAACCCGAAGCTAAATTGGCAATGTAATCATATTTACCACTTGGCAGTTTGGTAGCTATGATAAGCCGAAGATCATCATGCAAGCCATAAGCGTCTGCGATAAGATCTTTCATTGGCGAAGAAATCCCAAGTGTTTTGTCATTTATGCCGGCTCCGCTGCCGGGAGAATCGGGATATTTAGTCGGGACAATCTTAACCTGCGGGGGCGTGTCAATAAGGACATTGCAACTGGCTCGTGGAACTTCCCAAACGTAAACCGCCGCACCACATGCAACCAGCAGTGCTCCGATTAAAGTTGCAGATTTCATTTTTGCCCATGCCGTAAGTTTCAATGCTCCTTTGATGAGCATTAAAGTTAAAGCAGAAGCCGTCGCACCTTTGGCAACCGCTACAGCGGTCACGGATTTCACCAAGGCCACCGGTGCCGCTTGAACGGAGTTGGCGGAAATTTCTCCGGCGATGATGGCCGTGGTCGAGGAAATGCCGCGCCGATTGAAATAGTGGTGCAATTTTTCCAGCGCCCGGCTGACCCGCTTGCGCGCCGTGTCTTCGCATATACCCAGAGAACTGCCGACTTCCGCCAGGGATTTGTTCTCAAAGAACCGCAGCAGCACCGCTTGACGGTCTTTTTCGCCGAGCGCAGCCAAGGCTTCGTCCAGCAGCGGCGACATTTGATTCCAGATTTCACCGGCGCCGGCGGATTGAAATTCAGTTTGCATTTGAAGCTCCTTTTCAATGGCGGCCGTCCGCAAGGATCGTTTGGCTGCGGCGCGGATTTGCGCGAGCGCGGTAAATCGCGTGGCCTTGAACAGCCAGCCGGTCAAAATGGATTGGCCGGAGATTTTTCCGGCCTTTTGCGCCAGGAGGATGAAGACCGCCTGCGTGATTTCCTCGGCCAGCAGCGGCTCGCGCACCTGCCGCAGCGCCGCCGAATAGACGAAACCGATGCGCCGCGTGACGAGTTCTTCAAAGGCCGTTTCTGAGTTATGCGTCGCGTATTCGCGCAGCAGTGCCATGTCATCCATCGCCTGCATTCATCTATAAATGCCCGTTTCAACCGAAACCGGACAATCTTTTTGTAAAAATCTTTGCCCCTTTGCGTTATCAATTTGTGAAAATAATCGAAATTAACGGATAGTTTTTCTGCTCGCGGACCGGACGGGTTTCGGATAATGGGAGGCGCATTAGGAACGCATGACCCTTTTTCTCAACGGCCAGTTTGTGCCCGAAGCACAAGCCGTCATTCCAGTCAATGACCGCGGTTTCATGTATGGCGACGGGCTTTTTGAAACTGTGCGCGTCGTGAACGGCCGGCCGTTCCGCCTCGCGCAGCATCTGGAACGCATGACGCGCGGCGCGGATTTTCTGAAGATCAAACCACCATTTACGGCGAAGGAGCTACAGCAGTTTGTGGAACAACTCATCGAAAACAACCAAATGCCGGAGGCGATTTTGCGCGTGATGCTGACACGCGGGCCGGGCGAACGCGGCTACACGCCAAAAGCGGAGGGCAGGCCAACCGTCGTCATGACGCTGCATGTCGCACCACCTTCGGAATATCCAATTCAGTGGAGTTTGGTCACGTCGTCCTTTCGGGTGCTGGCGGCCGATCCGCTGTCCTCATTCAAAACCTTGAACAAGCTCACGCACGTCATGGCGCGGGCAGAGGCCGCTGAGAAAGGCGCGGACGAGGCGTTGCTGATCAACACGAATGGTGAAGTGGCGGAGACCGCCAGCGGCAGTCTGTTTTGGATTTACAACGACAAGATTTGCACGACCCCGACCGGTCGCGGTGTGTTGCCGGGAATCACGCGCGCGGTGGTGTTGGAAATCTGCCAGACGCTCGGCCTGCTGACGAACAAACGCGTCATCAAACCCGAGGCGTTGAAAAATTCCGAAGGCATCTTCATCACGCAAAGCGCGTTTGGCGTCGTGCCCGTGGCGATGTTTGACGGCGAACCGGTTGCGCCGTCGCCGCTGGTGGATCAAATTTTCAACGCGTATCGCGACCTGCTTGTCAAATCGTAAGTGCCCCAGGGCAGGGCCAAGTCGCTCTTTTACCTTGGCCGCTTGATTCGATGAGGCGCGAAGAGTGTAAAGATTGCCGATTAATTTAATATTTTACATTAGTCACCATCAAATCGCTCTAATGCCCTTGAAATTAGCGGTGTCGGAGGCGTAGGTTGCGCTGGAAAGTGGCGAAGCCGGGCGGGTGCAGGCGTAGCCGGCTTGAAAGCTCGGAGGCAATTATGGTCGAAACGCGAATCCAACGGGTACCAAAGGCCTTATGCGGGCAGGAAGGCAGAGGCGTTTTCCACCTTGCACACCTGTTCCCAAAATCAGGAGGTCGTTATGATCGAAACTCGCAGCATTGATCCCTGTCTCTCTTTCATCAGCAGCCAGTTGCAGTCCGGCGGCGAATCCGGGACGCACATCGAAAATGAGGTTTGCCGGGCTGTGACCATTTCCCGGCAGACCGGGTGCGGGGCGTTTGTGGTGGCCGAAAAGCTCGCGCGTTATTTGCAGGAACACTCCAAAAGCGGTTCCCCGTGGACTGTTTTTGATCGCAACCTCATGGATAAAGTCCTTGAAGACCACAATCTGCCCGCCTACCTGGCCAAGTTCTTGCCGGAGGATCGCATGTCACAGATCGAGGATTTCCTGGGCGAGCTTTTTGACGTGCATCCTCCCTCGCGCACCATTGTCATGCAAACCGCTGAAACCATGCTCAAGCTGGCCGCGGTGGGCCACGTCATTCTTATCGGTCGTGGCAGCAATGTGGTGACAGCCAGATTGCCGGACGTATTTCACGTGCGCCTGGTGGCCCCGCTTGAAAAACGCATCGAACACGCCCACCAACACTACGGCATGACCAAGGCCGAAGCGCACAAATTCTGTGTTACGGAAGACCTCGGCCGCGCTCGCTATCTGAATAAACACTTCCATGCCGATATCAATGACCCGTTGCTCTATCACATCATTATCAACACCGGCCAAGTGGGTTTTGACGCCGCCGCCAAACTTGTTGGCGAGGCGGTTCTGAATATGGATTGAGAGAACCGCCGTTTCAGGTTGAAGTGACAGCCATCACTTTTGCTTTTCGAGTTCAGCCTTGGGTCAGCGCGTTGCCTGTGGCTTAATTTCCGCGTGCCTCGTAACACCCGATATCGTTCCGCCCGTGGACGACGCAAAAAACGCGGCGGCTGGGGCTGGCTGCTCATGCTGGCTACTATCGCCCTGGTGGCGTGGATGTGGTGGCGGCATGAACATCCGAAGAAAATCATCCGGCCTCCGACAACCGCCACTGCGCCGCGCGTTCAGCCGTTGACTCTCGCACACCAATCACCAGACGATTTTCCCCGGCCGGTTCACGGCGGACTGGAAGCACAAATTGCGCTGGCACGCCGGGCGATTTCCCCGGGTTCGATCGATGGCGCGATCGGATCCCAGACCCGCGAGGCAATTTCAGTTTTCCAACAAATGGAAAATCTGCCCGTGACCGGCGTGCTCGACACCAACACCTGTGCGCAGCTCACGCTGGACTCGCCGTTGTTGACGGCTTACACCGTGACGACAAACGACCTAGCGCGCCTGCAGCCGCTCGGCAAAACGTGGCTGGCCAAATCACAGCAAACGGCGCTCGATTATGAAACGGAACTCGAACTCGTGGCCGAAAAAAGCCATGCAAACCCCAAATTGATACAACGGCTCAACCCGGATGTGAATTGGACGAACGTCGCGCCCGGCACGGTTTTGAAAATTCCCGACGTGAACTATCCCGCGCCGACAGACAAGGCGGCATTTGTGGTCATTCACCTCGATGGAAAATTTCTGGAGGCGTACGGCTTGGAAACGAATCTGCTGGCGCATTTCCCGTGCAGCATTGCGGCGAAAGTCGAGAAGCGGCCGGTGGGCGAACTGCACGTCGTTGTCATCGCGCCCAACCCAAATTACACCGTGGACCCGGAGCTTTTTCCCGAGTCACCCGAATTGCAGGCCATCGGTCACAAGCTGATTTTGCCGCCCGGCCCAAACAATCCCGTCGGCGTGGCCTGGATCGGGTTGGACAAGACCGGCTACGGCATTCACGGCACACCCATCCCGGAACTGGTCGGCCGGACGGAATCGCACGGTTGTTTCCGGCTGGCGAATTGGGACGCGGAATACTTGATGCAACTGGCGTGGGTGGGCATGCCGGTGTTCGTCGAGCCGTAACCCCATTATAAAATGGCCAAGAAATTATCATTGCCGGAAATGGGCTTTTGCTCTAGCTGTTATCCAACTTAACGAAAGGATAATTTATGGGATTGGTGCTGATTATTGCCATTGTTGTGCTGGTTGTCATTGTGGGCCTGGTCGGTTTCTTTGTGGGCGGCTACAACAAACTCGTTACGTTGCGCAACCGTTACAAAAACGCCTACGCGCAGATTGACGTGCAACTCAAACGCCGCTACGACCTGATTCCGAACCTCGTCGAAACCGCCAAGGGTTATATCAAGCACGAACGCGAGACTCTCGAAGCCGTGACCAAGGCGCGCAACATCGCCTACACTGCCTCGCAGGCCGCCGCCAGCAATCCCGGCGACGCCGGCGCCATGAAAAATCTTGGCGCCGCCGAGACCGGTCTGGCCGGCACGTTGAGCCGCCTGATGATGGTCACCGAGTCGTATCCCGATTTGAAGGCCAACCAGAACATGATGCAACTCTCCGAGGAGCTGACCTCGACGGAAAACAAAATCTCCTTCGCCCGGCAGGCTTACAACGATTCGGTGATGGCCTACAACACCGACCGCGAAGTGTTTCCGAGCAACATGATTGCCGGCATGTTCAACTTCGGCCCGGCGGAACTGTTCGTCATTGACAAGCCCGAACAGAAGGAAGCGCCGAAGGTTTCGTTTTCGTGATTTACGGGAGGGACGGCCTATCGCCGTCCCTGATCTAATTTGGGACGGCAAAATGCCGTCCCTCCCAAAATGGATTTTTTCACGCAGCAGGACAAGGCCCATCGGAAGACGAAGCTGCTCGTTTTTTACTTTGCCTTGGCCGTCGTCGCGCTCATTGCTGCCGCTTATTTTGTCACGCTGGTCGTTTTTGCCGCCGGTCAAGCGCACCAGTACAATGGCAACGGCGAGCCGCCCGGACTGGTCCTGTGGAATCCACAACTCTTTCTCGGTGTTACCGCCGGCGTACTGGCCGTCATCTTCATCGGCAGCGCCTACAAACAAAATGAACTATCCGGCGGCGGCGGCGCCGTCGCCACGTTGATGGGCGGCCGGCTCGTAAATCCCAACACCACCGATCCCAACGAACGCAAGCTCCTCAACGTCGTCGAGGAAATGGCCATCGCGTCCGGTGTGCCCGTGCCAAAGGTTTATGTGCTCGATAACGAAAAGGCCATCAACGCCTTCGCCGCCGGACATTCAACCGGCGACGCCGCCATCGGCGTCACACGGGGCTGCATCGAAATGCTTTCGCGCGACCAGTTGCAGGGCGTCATCGGCCATGAATTCAGCCATATCTTGAACGGCGACATGCGGTTGAACCTCAAACTCATCGGCATCATCTTCGGCATCCTGTGCATCGCCACCGTTGGCCGGGTTCTGCTCTATGCCCGCGGCAGCAGCCGGCGGGGCAATAATCCATTACCCATCATTGGGCTGGTGTTGATTCTGCTCGGCGCGATTGGCGTTTTCTTTGGCCGGTTGATTCAAGCCGCCGTCAGCCGCCAGCGCGAATTTCTCGCCGACGCCTCGTCCGTGCAGTTTACGCGCAATCCGCCAGGGCTTTCCGGCGCGCTTCAAAAAATCGGCCAGTACAGCTTCGGTTCGCGTCTGGAATCCGAGCACGCGCCCGATCTCTGCCACATGTTTTTCGGCAATGGCGTCCGCGACCCGTTCTTCAATTCCCTGGCCACGCACCCGCCGATTCCAGACCGCATCCGGGCCATTGACCCAACCTGGGACGGCAAATTCCCGCCACTCGACAAGGAAGAGGTTGAAGTCGTCAAACGCGCGGCGCTTTCCGAATTGCAACGTCCGCCATCGTCGCCGTTTCCGTCCATTTTCGGGATGCCTGGCGGCATCGCTGGCGCGATCATCGCGGCCGGTGGCGCCGCAGAAAAACCGCCGATCATCAAGCCGCACTCCGTACTGCCGAATTTGGGCAATCCCACGCCGCTGCATTTGCGTTACGCCGAACAATTGCGCGATTCCATGCCCGACAGCGTCAAAGCCGCCGCGCGCGAACCATTCGACGCCGTCGCGCTGGTTTACGCCATGCTATTGAGCGACGATGATACCAAACGCGCCGCACAACTTGCTGAAATAGCCAAACGTTCTTCGCCGGCGCTTTCCGAAAAAGCCGCCGCGCTGTTCCCGGATGTTTCCGCCGCCGCCAAACACGCGCATTTGCCGATGATCAACCTGGCCATCGGCGCGCTGCGCCACCTGAGCGCGCCGCAGTACGAACAATTTTCCCAGACGCTGCAATGGCTCATTCAAAGCGATGGCGAGGTCAAATTGTTTGAATTCGCGCTCCAGAAAATCATCCGCCGCCATTTGACGCCGCAATTCACCAAGGCGCATCCGCCGATTGTTCAATTCTACACGCTTAAACCGCTTGTGCCAGACTGCGCGGTTCTGCTTTCGGCGCTGGCCAATGCCGGCGGCACTGAGGCGGCGGAGATCCAAAAGGCTTTTGCTACCGGCGCGCCCTATCTGCGGGTGCCGGATGAAACCGATTTGGCGTTGCTCCCACGTGACCAGTGTGGTGTAAACCAGATGGACGCCGCGCTCAACCGTCTCGCGCAATCCGTGCCGACGATCAAAAAGAACTTAATTGAAGCCTGCATCCACACCGTCGGTGCCGATGGCGTCATTTTGGAGGCAGAAGCCGAACTGCTTCGCGCCATTGCCGACACCTTGGATTGCCCCATCCCGCCGTTTGTGACGACGTAGGACGAGCACGACATTTGTGCTACATCTATTCCCGCACCGTCGCCTTTAACTGTGTTTTGAACACCTCCACGATTTTCACGTGCGCGGCGTTAACTTCGGCATCAGTCAAGGTCTTTTCCGGCGAGCGATAAACGAAAGCATAGGCCACGCTTTTCTGTCCCTCGGGAACGTTTTTCCCGCGGAACACGTCAAACAATTCAACCGCTTCCAAATTGGCCGGTTTCGTCTGCTTCACGATTTGCAACACGGCATCATGAGTCGTTGCCTCCGGTAACAACATCGCCACGTCGCGGCGGATGGCGGGAAACTGCGGCAGTGGTTTGAACGATTTGGCCGGATTCCGCCGCGCGAGCAGCAGGTCCAGATTCAATTCCGCCAGAAATGTGGCGTCGCGCAAATCGTATTTCTTGGCGAGCACGGGAGAAAGCTGGCCCATTTCACCGAGTGGCAATTTCCCGCCGAGCGTAATCGTGGCGGATTCGAGAAATACAGCCGTGGTTCCCGCGCGACGTGTGAACGTGGTGCCGCGAACGCCGAACTGGTTTAAAAATTCCTCAACGAGGCCCTTGACATCGTAGGCATCGAACTTCGTATCGCGCTCGCTGCCGCTCCAGAAATTCAGCGCTCGCTGTCCCGTGAGCGCAATCGCCGCGCGGCGTTCTTCTTGGTAGGGACGGCTCGCCGAGCCGTCCGGACGCTTCGGCGAAGCGTCCCTACCTTGACAAAACACACGCCCGATTTCAAACAACGCCACGTCATAATTCTTCCGACTGACATTATGCCGCAACGAGTGAATCAATCCCGGCAGCAAACTTGGTCGTAACACGTCCATGTCCGAACTCAACGGATTTGCCAGCGCGACCAATTCAGTGCTCGACTCTCGACACTCGTCCCTCGACACCAAAGTCTGTCCCTGCGCCTCATTCAAACCCAGACCGCTCAGAATCCGGCGTGCCTCGGCAATCTGGTCGTGTACACCATCGAAATCATTTGAACCAATGGCGCCGCGCGGCGGTGTGGCTGGAATTTTTTCGACGCCGTGCAAGCGCGCAATTTCCTCAATCAAATCCACTTCGCGCTTCAAATCCACGCGGAACGAGGGAATTTGAAACGCCGCAGGCTCCGGCGCGGCTTCAGCGCCTACGGGCCGCGCCTTGCGGCGCACGGTTTTCAGGTCAAGCTGGCCGAGATAAAATTCGCATTCCTCCGGCTTCAATTCGATGCCGAGCAATTCGTTCGCCTTGTGATGGCGCAAGGTGATTTGCTTCGGTTCAACTGGTTTCGGATAAGCGTCCACGACGCCTTCGGCCAACTGGCCGCCGGCGGTTTCCAGAATCAATTGCGCCGCGCGTTGGCTGGCCCAATCACAAATGCCAATATCTGCGCCTCTCTCGAAGCGGTAGCTCGATTCGCTGCGAAGACCAAGCGCTTTGCTGGTGCGGCGGATATTCGTCGGCGAGAAATAGGCACTTTCGATGAGCACATCCACGGTCTTTTCATTGATTTCCGTGTTCTGGCCACCCATGACGCCAGCGAGCGCGATGCCTTTCTGCTCATCGGCAATCAGCAACATTTCATTCGTCAGCGTGCGTTCAACATCATCGAGCGTTTTGAATTTTTCGCCGTCCTGTGCACGGCGACTAATGATGGTCGGTTTGCCATCCTTTCCTTTGGCAATGAGATGATAATCAAACGCGTGCAACGGCTGGCCGGTTTCGAGCATGACGTAATTCGTTACGTCCACGATGTTGTTGATGCTGCGGATGCCGACTTTTTCCAGTGCCGAGCGCAACCAATCCGGGCTGGGTCCAATCTTCACGCCTTTCACGACACGAGCGGTGTAACGCGGACAAAGCTCGGCATCGTCAATTCTTACTGAAACCAAACTTTCAGTTTTCACTTCTGACTGCTGACTTCTGACTTCCGGCATCTTCAGCTTGTTGCCGGTGACCGCCGCGATTTCACGGGCGATGCCGATGACGCTGTTCCAATCCGGCCGGTTCGGGGTGATTTCCAAATCATAAACCACATCACCACCTGCACGGCCGAGATATTCGGCAAATGGTTTTCCAACCGGCGCGTCCTTGGGAAGAATCAGCAGGCCGTCCACTTGGTCCGGCAGGCCGAGTTCCTGCGGCGAACACATCATGCCGTGGCTGGTGATGCCGAAAACCCTCCGTTCCTTGATGACGAACGGCTCCTTCTCGTCGGGCTTCAGCGGCAACGCGAAGTTCGGCAGGATAAGCGGCACTTTGTCGCCGACGTTGTGGTTCTGTGCGCCGCAGATGATGGTACGTTCGCCTTTGCCATCATTGACCTTGCAGACCGTCAACTTGTCCGAGCCGGGCACCTTGTCCTTGGTAAGGATTTGGGCGATGACGACACCTTCAAACTCGCCGCCGATTTTGTGAACGCCTTCGGCTTCGAGGCCGAGCATGGTGAGCCGCTCGGTCAATTCCTCAGGCGACCAGTCGAAATCAACATATTGTTTGAGCCAGTTGAAGCTGACTTTCATCGGGACGGCCACGTTAAACAGGTTGCAAAGGCCAGTCAATGTCTTGCATTCCGATAAAAACCAGCAAACGGTTCGGCACATGGATTTTGCAGTTTGGTAATGTTAATTTACTGGATTTATGGAGAAAGTCTGCGATATTAAAATAGATCCTTTTGTCTGGATGTATTTTGGGACGTAACACAAGCCGTACAGCCGTATGAATTCGGAAGGGGTCATAAAGTTTCACGTCGAGCATGAGACCAATGTCTGTTGCTGCGAGTCGGATATCGTCGAGCTGACGAAATGGAGGAATAAATTGCGGGCCGCGGGTTTGGTCGGCCAAGACTTCGCCAGATATGGAGGTTTGGGCTTTGGCAATCTATCAAAACGGATGGACGACGGAACATTCCTGATCACCGCCAGCCAGACCGGACATCTGGAAACCTTGACCCCGGATGGGTACGCCCGAATCATGGACTTTGATCCGGCCCGGAATCTCGTCTGGTCCAAAGGAATGAATCATCCCTCCTCGGAGACGATGACGCATCTGGCCGCCTACGGCGCAAACCGGCGGATCCAATTCGTCTTTCACGCTCATTGTCCTGAAATCTGGAATGCCAAAGATGACCTTGGGCTTCCCGTTACTGACCCGGCGGTCGAATGCGGCACCGTGGAAATGTTTTACGAAGTGTTGTGGCTGCTTCGAGACAGTGAGCATTATCGGAAAGGCATTCTGGCCATGGGCGGGCATACCGATGGACTCTTGGCGTGGGGAGAAACGGCGGACCAGGCGGGATCTAATCTCTTGTCTCTTTTGTCACGAGCCGCCCGGTTAATTTCTTAGGCGACCGACCGGAATCAACGTATCGTTTGAACCAGTTAAGGGCGACTTTCACGGAAAAATTAAATCTTCTCGCGCAATCTGAATTTGAAAAGCTCCTCCAAGAATTCAATCCGCTTGGGTTCGTTTCTCAAAATCGCCAACAAGTCAAAAACTTGGTCAATGTCCCGTTCGGTTTTGAGTTGTTTCTCAACGGCAGGAGTCAGAACGCTGGGAAGAAATATAGTGTGACACCGTGGATTTTCCAGTTTGGCTTTGGTGAAAGATTTTTTCGTTTCTCCGAGTCTAGTTTGCGCTCCTGCTTTATCAGCACTACCCTTGATTTCTATGACGCAAATCAGTTGACCTGCCTTATTGCGACATTCAACGTCCGGTTCTGACCCAAAACGGATTATAGTTCCGGTTTTCAAAACAAGACCTCTTTCCTTCTCGGCTAGTTTTGCCGTGGCCGAAACGTCCATTAATTCGTGATGAGCGGCAAAGCCGGAAAGAATTTGTTCGAGTGCCTGCGATGCTTGCAACCCAATAGAATTAACCCAAGTGCCTTGCCACTCGGTGCCTGCCTCTGCAAAAACTGTATTGAGTAAACTTTCCCTGCTAGCTTTGGCCGTGGCAGGTAGCAGAGATGACAAGAATCCGTTGAGCAACCGGCATAATATCAAGGAGTCCGCTTTCGATTTTGGCGATTTGATTTGAGCCAGCCCTTTATTAGGGAGGCAGGCAAGCAGCCGGTAATAATCTAACAATTCTGGTTTTTTAGCTATGATACATGGGTGCATAAACACCTCGCTCGGAACAAAACCCAGCTTTTTGGCTGCTTCTCGTGCGGTATTTGTTATTCCCAATGCCTTCCAGTCCCACTCAAGGTTTTCCCATGTAGCGGCTCTAGCGGTCTTTTGCCACTCTTTGAAACGAGAATCCCTTACGCGTCTCCAAAAGAAACCCGATCTTGCGAGATACCGATTCGCCAACTCGGATTGAACATGGTCAGACATGTTTCCTCCAGAATACGATTGTTTCCCGTACCGGTCTGCGGCCATAAATTGCCATTTGCTGAGAGCTGTTACCTTTGTAGCGAGTTACCCAGATTGATTCTGTCGTCAATCCATGACGCTTGGCCAGCTCGCAAAGCATCAAGTCGGTCGGAACATTTTCACCGTTGAACTGTGCGTTTGCAACGACTAAAGCGATTCGTCCGCCAGGTTTCAAATAGGCTGGCATATTGCGAATCACCAGATTCATATCTTCAAAGTAGCCCTGAATCATCACTGGCAATCGCTCATTGTTTAGAGGTTTGCTCCGAACTTCGCGCAATACTTCGTCGAGCGCGGGTAGATGAATCTCTTTGCCTTCGTGCTCGCGGCTTTCAACATGTGAGCGCAACAAACTGTGACGGACACCCACCATGTCTTTATGGGACTTGACGGTTAACAAACATAATTCCAAGGCATAAGTCCGTGAGTAGTCATAGCGGTTTAGGTACGGCGGTGACGTAATGATTGCAGAGATGTTGCCAATGTAGCGACGTGGCAAACACAACTCGCGGGCATCTCCTCTTTCCACATAAGTCTTTGCCGTACCAATCGAACCAAACATTCGAATTTCGGACAAGTCGTGAATCATCTTCGTCAGCATTTCGCGCAACGCATCTCGCACTGGCGGAATATTTTTTTCGACCAAACGGAGGAATTGCCCGTCCTTTGACGTGCTGCTAACGCTTTCGAGAATACTGAGTAACCCCAGCAGCAGAAAATCACGAACCGGCTCTGGATACGTTTCTATTTCCTCTTTGAAAAAAAGCAGTTCCTGCTGCACTCGTTTAGTAAAAGCAAGGTTGATGATTCGCACATCAGGAAATATTGCTTTGGGATTGCGAAAAGGGGTTGCCATCAATTTCTGAACCGTTTTGAGAAGCACCTCAATATCTGGCCAATCAGTAAGCTTTGCCTGAGCTACAAAAACTGAAATGGGAAGCATATCTATGCCGACACCATTAATTCCAAATTCCTTTCCGGCAAGAAGGGTCGTTCCACAGCCGACAAACGGATCAAAGACTATTTGGCCTCGTTGCACCGCCAATTCCCTAAACAACCTGACAACCAGTTCTCGTGAAAATCCTTCCTTGTATTTGAACCAATTGTAGAGGGGCAGCTTTTTATTTGGCACATAAGTCACTAATTGCCGCCAGTCTAACCGGTGTTCGATTACTTCTCGGTATTTGTTTTCCAATTTTGAGCGTTCTTGTTGGGAGGGACTTTCAATGTCGATGGGAAGCAGAGCGACTTTCTTGCGTGTTGGAATTACCGGCAAATCAATGAAAGCAACTTGCATCTCATCTTTCAGAACTGAGATTATCGGTTCCTTGGGTTTTCGCTTTTTGATAGAGTTTTTCACTTTCGGGTTTTAGGTTCCAAAGGGACATTGAAATTGTTTCAAGAACCGCCCATCGTTTTCGTAGAAAGGGCTGATTTTGTCGATTTCGTTTTTCGTTTATTTGTCGAAGAAATGAACTTTGCCGGTGGAAAGGTCGTACATGCCGCCGACCAGTCCAATCTGACCTTTATCAATCATCTCGCGCAGGATGGGGCTGCGTTCGCGGATTTCTTGCATGACCAGACGCACGTTCGCCTTGGCCACCTGGTCAACAAATTCGGGATTTTTTGAGGTGCGCGGCTCGACGTCGGCAGGAACCGCGTCCATCGCGGGTTTAATCTTGGCGAGCAGGCCGGTGAGGTGGCCGAGTTTCACGTCGTCCACGGCGCCTTTGATAGCGCCGCAATTGGTGTGGCCGATGACCGCAATCAATTTCGCGCCGGAAACCTTGCAGGCGAATTCCATGCTGCCGAGAACGTCTCGATTCAGCACGTTGCCGGCCACGCGCGCGCTGAAGATGTCGCCGATGCCTTGATCAAGAACGATTTCGATGGGCTGCCGCGAGTCAATGCAACTCAGCACCACGGCAAAGGGATACTGGCCGGAAGCGGTGGCTTTGACATCGGCGGGCATATTGCGATGCAGTGGATGGCCGGAAACAAACCGGGCATTGCCCGCCTCCAATTCGGCCAGCGCCTTTTGCGGCGTCATGGCCGCCTGCTCTGCCTTGGTGGGCGGGGACGCCACGACACCGGCGGTGCAATTCGTTGCCGGCATCGAACAAGCCGACGCTGGCATTGAGCAACTGACTTCTTTGGAAGACTGACAGCCTGTTGCGAGCAACAATGCCGCGACTACGCTGACAAGTGTGGAGAGATGATTTAGTGGATTTTTCATAGGCTTTTCATGGGTTTGGTTTGTTAGAATTGTTTCAGGAAACGAACGTCATTTTCGTAAAAGAGGCGGATGTCGTTGATGCCGTACCGGAGCATGGCGATGCGTTCGATGCCGAAACCAAAGGCCCAGCCGGTCCAGAATTCGGGATCGTAGCCCACGTTTTCAAACACTTGCGGATGCACCATGCCGCAACCGGCGATTTCCAGCCAGTCCTTACCCAGCTTTTTGACCAGCGCGTTGCTGAAATCAATCTCGAAGCTCGGCTCGGTGTAGCTGAAATAGTGCGGCCGAAAGCGGATTTTGGTCTCTCCGCCGAGCAGTTCCTTGAAAACAAATTCGACCGTGCCTTTGAGGTCGCCGACGGTAACGTTTTTGTCCACGTAAAGTCCTTCGATTTGCTGGAAGGTCGGGTTGTGGGTGGCGTCGGCATTGTCGCGGCGATAAACGCGGCCCGGTACAATGATGCGGATGGGAGGCAGTTGCTTCTCCATCACGCGGATTTGGACGGACGAGGTGTGGGTGCGGAGTAGAACTGGTTTTTCCACACGACCCTCACCCCGGCCCTTTCCCCCTGGAGAGGGAGAAACGTCTGTCACGCTGGTGGCAAGATAAAACGTATCTTGAGTGTCGCGGGCGGGATGGTCGGCGGGCGTGTTGAGCGCGTCGAAGCAGTGATACTCGTCCTCAATTTCCGGGCCGTCGGCCACCACGAAACCGATTTTGCGGAAGCTGCGGATGATGTCCTCGGTCACCTGTGTGAGCGGATGAAGCTTGCCCAGCGCGCGGCGCCGTCCGGGCGCACTGAAATCGGTCGGTTCCTTGGGCGACGCGGCTTTGAGTTCGAGTTCGCCGCGGCGAGCGGCGAGCGCGGCTTCGAGTTCGACCTTGGCGGCGTTGATGAGTTTGCCGGCGGCGGGTCTTTCCTCCTTCGACAGCGTGCCGAGCTGCTTCATCAGCGCGGTAAACCGGCCATGCGGCCCAATCCACGCGCCCTTGGTTTGTTCGAGCGCGGCGAGGTCGGGCGCGGCTTTCAACTCCGTAAGCGCGGCTTGCTTGAGGGGTTCAATGTCGTTCAGCAAAGACATAGGGAGATTTAGCCGTAAAAAGGCGCAAAAGTCACAAACGAAATTTCTGGAAAATTCCTGCGCGTTTTGTGCCCTTTTGGGACCATAAAAAAACGAGCGGCCATCGCTGGTCGCCCGTGGACAGTGTCGGCCGCTTTGATTAAGCCTTGGCCAAGGTCGCGGCGGGTTTGTTCTTCAGCGCGGCCTTGGCGACGTTCACCAACTCGGTAAACGAGGCGGCATCTTGCGCGGCGATGTCAGCCAAAACTTTTCGGTCGAGCGCGCATTTGGCGGCTTTGAGTCCTTCCATGAACCGGCTGTAGGTCAGGCCGGCGGCGCGGGCGGCAGCGTTGATGCGGATCTGCCAGAGATAACGGAACGTGCGCTTTTTGCGGCGGCGGTCGCGGTAGGCGTATTGGCGGCCATGATCCACGGCATCGGATGCGTAGCGGTAAAGTTTGGAGCGGCGCATCCGGAAGCCTTTGGCGGCGCGGATCATCCGGGTGCGGCGTTTGCGGGAGGCGGGGGCGTTGGTAACTCGCATAAAATTTTAGGAACTGGATTCTGGCATCTGGGGTCCGGGCTAGGATTTTGGAAATCAGTGACTGAAGGGCAAACTTTGGGTGATGCGATAAGCGTCGGTGGGATGCACCGTGGTGGTGCCGCGCAGGTTGCGGCGGCGTTTGGGATTTTTGGTTTGCATCAGATGGCGCCGGCCCGCGCTGGAACGCATGGCTTTTCCGCCGGCCGTTATCTTAAACCGTTTGGCCACGGATTTCTTCGTTTTGATGCCTTTGGGTCGTCGCATAAAATCTTTATTACAAAAGAGCGCAGACTATACATGGTGGTGGTTAATGGAAGCAAGCCCAAATTTTCGGAATTTAAGTTGTCCGGCCACTTGCCATTGCTGGAAACGCAACCTATTTTCACTGTGATGAAATATCGTCGTTTTGGTCGGACGGAACTGGTCATGCCGGTGATTTCGTGTGGCGGGATGCGTTACCAATACAAGTGGGAGGACGTGGAACCGAAGGCAATTCCACGCGAAAACCAGGAAAATATTGAGGCAATCATTCATCGCGCGCTGGAACTCGGCATCAATCACATCGAAACGGCGCGCGGCTACGGCACCTCGGAAATGCAACTGGGCAATGTGCTGCCGAAATTGCCCCGGGAGAAAATCATCGTCCAAACGAAGGTGAAACCGTGCGCCACGCCGGAGGAATTTCTGCAAATATTCGAAACTTCGATGAAATATCTGCGGCTCGACCACGTGGACTTGCTCTCGCTGCACGGCGTCAACAACCGCGAGCTGCTGGACTGGTCGCTACGGAAAAACGGCTGTCTCGCCGCCGCGCGCCAGTTGCAAAAAGAAGGCCGCGCGCGGTTCATCGGATTCTCCACGCACGCCACCACGGACGTCATTCTCGACGCCGTCAACAGCGGCGAGTTCGATTACTTCAACGTCCACTGGTATTTCGTGAACGATTTGAACCGGGCGGCGGTGGAAGCCGCGCACCGGCTCGACATGGGCGTGTTCATCATCAGCCCGAACGACAAGGGGGGAAAATTATACGAACCGCCAAAGAAGCTCGTGGAGCTTTGCGCGCCGCTGTCACCGATGCAATTCAACGATTTATACTGTCTGGCGCGCATGGAGGTTCACACCTTGAGTTGCGGCGCGGCCAAGCCAACGGATTTTGACGAACACGTCCGCGCGCTGGAATTTTATGACAAAATTCCGGAGACCATTGCGCCGATTGAAAAGCGGCTGCGCGCGGAAATGGAGCGCACCCTCGGCGCGGATTGGTGCGCGCGGTGGTTCGAGGGCCTGCCGAATTACACGGATGTGCCCGGCGAGATCAACATTTCGGAGATTTTGCGGCTCTGGACGTATACGAAATCGCTCGACCTGGTAGCGTGGGGCAAAATGCGTTACAACCTGCTCGGCCAGGCGGAGCATTGGTTTCCCGGCCAAAACGCGGCGAAGGTCCGGGAACTCGATTTGCACACCACGATCCAATGCAGCCCGTTCGCCAAACGGATTCCGGAAATTCTGGAGGACGCGCACCGGCTGTTGTTTGAGAAGCCGGTGAAGCGGCTCAGCGCCAGTTGAAACAATTTCGTTACGGGCTGTTGGTGCTGATCGTCAGCGGCGGCACCACTGAATTCGTGGCCGGCGCGTTCAAGTCAATGGGAGCGCCGGCGTTGAGTTGGGCCAGGACTGCGGCGGTCAAATCGTTTTGCCCGTCGCTGTAAAGTACGACCGGCGTCTGATTGATGGACTGCCCCGCGGTGTCAAGCACCATGGTGTAGCCCGCGGCCTTGGCCTTGGTGTTAACGGCGGCCGTGATTTCCTTGAGAATGTCGCTACGCATCCGCCGGGTTTGATCGGCCAGCGTGGCTTGCGCCTGGCGTTCGAATTGCACAACGGTCGTTTGTGAATTTTGGAGCTCTGTGTATTTGTCGGCGGCCGCTTGTTTGCGCTTGTCGCGTTCATCGGCGGAGATGGCCTGATCATTGGCCGAATCCAGCAGTTTTTTATAGTCGTCCCGGTCTTTCTGCAAATTATCCAGGAAACCGCGATCCTCCTTGTCGAGTTCGGCCTTGCGATCGTTGAGCGCGGCCTCAGCCTGTTTGGTTTTCCAGTAACCGTCAAAGAGCTTGCCCATGTCCACAGTAGCCACCTTTGGCATCTGCCAAGTCATGCCGCGGATAATGTTGGATACCGTTGACATGTCCACGGTGGCGGTTCCTTGCTGCGCCAAGGCGGAACCGCTCAAAAAAAACATCATTAAAACTGTCGGAAAAACGATTCTTAAAACATGTTTCATGGGAATAGGAAAACAGAATTTCCGGCGGACGCCAACTGAAAATTGGCGGGCTTAAACCGCGGTCCGGAAGATCATGGTTATTGCATTTGCAGGAGGTAAAACTGTTGCGGGGTGTTGGTTGGCGGGGTATTGGTGAAAACAAATTGGCCCTGGCTGCCAAATTGATTGGTCGCAACGGGCGTCCAGAGGGCCAACGGCGTTACAAGGTTGGTCGAGGTCAGCACGAAATAGGTGCCGCTGTTTGTGCCGCCGACGCCGCTCAATATGAAACCACCGTTGGTGCCACCCGACGTAATGCCGGTGAAATTCGGTGACGTCAACACCGTCAGAGTGGCCACGGAACTGGTTGCTGATCCATAATTATTCGTGATAATAAACGAGTAGTTCCCGTTGTTGTACGTTTGCGCGTTGGTGATGGTCAAGGAGGCGGTGGTTGAACCGCTGATATTTCCCCCATCCACGAGATTTATGCCACTCTCCAGCCATTGAAGAGAGTAAGGCGACGTCGCGTATCCATCAACGTTGAATACCACGGTCGAACCCACTCCAACCGTTTGGTTCGTTGGTTGAAGTGTGAGGATTGGCGCTTGGGTTACCGTCAAAACGGCGACAGAACTGGTCACTGATCCCACGTAATTAGTAACGATGACCAGATAATTTCCACTGTCGTTTGTCTGCGGGTTACTGATGGTCAGAATGGAATTGGTTGAACCGCTGATGTATGAACCACTGCTGGTTGTCCCGTCTGTCAGGTTTGTCCCGTCCACCTGCCATTGGTATCTCAATGGCGGCGACCCGACTGCGGTTATACTAAGGGTCGCAGATTCTTGTGTCGCCTCCACTGTCTGGTTCGTCGGTTGCACTGTGATCACGGGCGGGCCATTCGTCACCGTCAGGACGGCGACCGAACTGGTCACCGATCCCGCATAATTAGTGACGACGACCGTATAATTTCCGCTGTCGTTCGTCTGTGCGTTGCTGATGGTCAGTGTCGTGTTGGTTGCGCCACTGATGGTTGAACCAAAGATGTTTGTTCCATTTGTCAGATTCGTCCCGTCCACCTGCCACAGGTAAGTCAGCGGGGGCGTGCCGGTTGCGGTCACATCGAAGCTTACAGTCGCCCCCACCCATAGATCTTGATTCGTCGGCTGGGTTGTGATTACTGGCGGCTGCACCGTCCAACCAATTTCGGCCAGAAAAGCGTCGCTCGGGCCTTTGAGGGAGGTTTGTCCTTGGTTGTTGTACACTGGGAAGTTCAGCGAAGCAGTGTTACCGGTAATGTACACATTGGTGAGTGAGTCCACAGCGATGCCGAATCCGTAGTCATTGCCCGATCCGCCCAAATATCCTGAATAGATTATGGCAGAACAGTTGGTGTTGAACGCGATGACAAAGGCGTCGCTGCCGCCGGCATTCGTGGCACCAAGGAGGCCCGGAGTGTTGAAGGCCGGAAAATTGGTCGAGGTAGTGGCGCCAATCACGAATGCGTCACCAGACGGGTCCAGCGCCACGCCATAGCCGACGTCAATGCCAAAGTTGGTGCCCCCAAAAACCGCCGAATAGCCAAGCGCCGCATTTGTGCCGTTCCACGTGACTTGCGTCAGGAAGGCGTTGGTGATGTACGGATAAGAAACGCCCGTGTTGTTGGCCAGGCCGTTATACAAACCGGGGACATTCGTGACGGTGTTGGGGAAATTGGTGGAAACCGTCCAGCCCGTTACATACGCGTTGCCCGAGCTGTCCGCAGCAATGTGGTACGCGACGTCATTGTTCGTACCACCAAGGAAGGTAGAATAGACCAAACCGGTGCAGGAAGGTGTAAATTTGGCGACGAACGCGTCGTAGGATGAAGTCGGGATGGGCGTGCCATTAAGATATCCTTGGAAAGCATTTGTGTTCGGGAAATTCGTCGAGGAAGTAAACCCGGTCATATACACATAATTGGAACTGTCCACAGCGATGCTCTCGCCAGCATCATAATTGGTGCCGCCGAAGTAGGAGGAATAAATCAAATTTGTGCCGGAGGCGCCGATTTCGGCCAGAAACGCATTGGCGTAGAGGTAGGTGGTGTAGATGGAATAGGGACAACCCAGATGTTTTTGGAATGCATTAGAGGTCGTTCGAAGGTCCGGCGAACAAGTATAACCAGCCACATAAATATTGTTTGAGGAATCCAGCGCGATGCCAGTGCCTGAATCCGGGCCCGAACCGCCAAAGTACGTAGAATACACCAGGTTGGAGCCGCTAGGACTTAATTCAGAAACAAAGGCATCAAGGAAATAACCACCCGGCGTGGGGGAGCCACCGATGCTTCGATAGAGTGCATTCGTGGTTGTTGGAAAATTCGGAGAGTCGGTGAATCCAGTCACAAAGGCATCGCCCGCACCATCCAACACGATGCTGGCAGCCGAATCATCAGCCCCGCCACCCAGATAAGTGAAATAGATGAGATTGCTGGCCTGATTGCCAAATTTGGCGACAAACGCATCGCCTGTTATACTGCCGCCGGCAAAGTTTGTCTGAAACGCACCAGGCGTGGGATAAAATTGTCCGGATAAAGTCTGCCCCGCGATGTAAACAAAGCCATTTGTATCCACTGCGATTGACCAAGCGGTGTCACTGGAATTGCCGCCGAAATAAGTCGAATAGCTCAGAATCGGGTCAATCACCAAGGGCAATTGATGGTCGTATTTGCCGATCATGAACGCGACGGTGTGCTTGTTCAGGAGACGGTAGCCGCCGCTGACTCTTTTGCGCGCGCCATCAACGATCTGGTAAATCATCGGCGCCGGCTGGAGAATTTCACCACTGCCCAGCGCCAAAATTAGTTCGCCTTGGGCGCCAATCGAAATTTTATCCACGCCGTCAAAACGAATTTTAATCGCGTCCGGATTTGCGCCCGGGGCTACGGTAAAATCGTATTCAAGCTGCTGCTGGTTGCCGTAGTAAACCAGGTTGATGCCGGGATAAAGCTGCGCGACCCGCACCCGGGAAAACATCGCCACGCCGGTGCGCCACTGTGCGGGACTGTTGCCGATGAGATAATTGACTTTGCCAGGCAACTCATCGGCGCCATAAATTTGCGCCTGCGAACTGGCGCCAAAAAATTGCATCTGCACGGTCCGCAGGGAAGTTTTTTGGGTCGTGGCGTCTGTTTTTTTCAGTTCAATTTTTGCGCCATCAGGTGAAATTAAAAACTGATAATCAAGCCCACGCACGACAAATGACGCCGGATTGTTCGCCTGGCCGTCATTCGCCTGAAAAAACAGCGGCAGATTACCGAGCGCCGCAGGGGTTTGCGCCAAAGTTGCGGGCACCAGCATGTTCAACGCGCCAGCACAACCCAATCCCAGCAAGGCTGATTTCAGCGCCAAAATCTTTTTCATACCACAGTTCTCTTTAAAATTCACGGGCATAGCCGAATCCAAATTGGAATTGACCGGAACCGCTGTTGTATTGGTCATGGTTGATCGGAACGCCATAATATAGCTGCAACGGGCCGAGATGCGGGATATTTAAGAGAATCCCAGCGCCGGCGTCGTCATCAAAGGGTCCGGAGGCGGAATAAGGTGACCCGCTGACAGATCCGGCGTCGTAGAAGAAATCCAGCCGCAAGCCAACGCCCCCTTCCTGCTGGATGATCGGAATGTAGTAATCAACGGACCCAAACCAGAAGCTGTCGCCACCGATCGGTTCATTGGCCATAAAGATATTGTCGCCGGGGTTGCTGCCATAGGTCGGGTCACGAGGGGCGATGTTGCGATATTTGAAGCCACGGAGAGAGTAGAGGCCGCCAAGGTAATAAGCGTCATAAAACGGCACATTGTCTCCGCCCAAGCCATCCGCCACCCCCGCGCGTCCAGCCAATTCGAGGACGTGGCTTTTGAACAAACCGCGGAAGAACCACGCGGATTTGACCTCCAGTTTGTAATAGGTGCTGTCGCCAGTAATAAATTCCGGATCAAATTCCGTCCGCTGACCGCCATTGGGCAGTTCGACGCTGTTGCGTGTGTCGTATGCCAGTGAGGCGTTAAAGTGATGAAATAAATGATCCCCGGTTTGCTCAAGAATAGCATTGGGTACATTCGGCGGGGCCATAATCGGCGTTGTCGGATTATTAATTGGCGCATTTACACCGCTGATGGTTTCCCAACCATGCCAGCCGCCGTTCAAATTGATTCCCACGTCTTCGATGGAATAACCGATGCTGCCAATGAAAAAGTCGCTCCACAGGGCGCGGGTCAGGCTCACGCTCGCGCCGGTGCGGGTTTCATTATAAATGTTGTTGGGGCTTTCAAAGTCCCATTGATGACGATACAGGGTAACGGTCAGCCTGAGCTTGCGATTCATAAACCACGGTTCGCTGAACAGAAGTTCATAATCCTGGCGCTGGCTGCCCAGTTGAACAAAAAGTCGTGCCCTTTGGCCGCCGCCTGTGAACGTAGGTGGATGGAACAAATCAAAATTATCCTGCTCGATTGAGGCGAAACCCACGACGGAGTCCACGGAACTGAATCCCGCTCCGAGCGTCATTTTACCTGTGTTTTGTTCCTCGACGTTCACATCCAGATTTTGGCGTCCGGCAATTGGCGGGTCGGTCGGCACCGGCTCCATGTTCACCTTGCTAAAATACTGCAAACCTTCGAGCCGCTCTTTGCTGATTTTGACGCGCACCATGTCGAAGACCTCGCCCGGAGCAATCGCCATTTCGCGCCGGATGACCTTGTCCCTGGTCTTGACGTTGCCTTGAATGTTAATCCGCTCGACGTAAAATTTCTGGCCTTCGTCAATTTGAAATTCCAGATCCATTGTACCGGTGTCCACATTCGGAATTTGCACGGCTTGGAGGTTGGGGCCTTGTTTCACGTTGATGTAGCCCTTGCTGCCGTAAAAATCCTCGATGGCCTGCAAATCCTTGTCGAGGCCGTCGGGCGTGAAAGTGTCACTCACGTCCATCGGCAACCCATGCGGGCCGAGCTTGCCCCGGGCGCGCTCAAAGTCGTGAACTTGCTGGAGTCCCCGGTGAATATCCGCGTCGTTGAAAATTTTATTGCCGGAGAATTTGACCGAGCCGACTTTGTATTGCCTTCCCTCGAAGACAAAAAACTGAATGACCATCGTATTGGGCGTCGGATGCAATAACTTCACATCCTTGATTTCAAAATCGAGGTAACCGTGGTTGCGGTAAAACTGCGTGAGCGCGTCCTGGTCATCCTGAAACTGATCCTGCTTGAACACGTCGCTGCCCGTCAGCCACGAAAACATCCAACGCTCCTTGGTCTTGAGTTGTTTGCGCAATTCCCGTTGTGAAAACGCCGCTGCGCCGAGGAACTCGATTCTGACAATTTTGACCTTGAGGGCTTCGGTGATTTGAAACGTCGCCGTGCCGGTCCCGGCGTCTTCATTCACGTCCACCACATATTTCACCTTCGTGCCGGCGTAGCCGTATTTCTCGTAAAGCTTCTGAATCTCCTGGCAATCGGTGAACAGCTTTTGTTCGTCCAGCGGCTGGCCGACCTTGACGGTGATTTTTTTGCGGATTTTGGAAGCGCTCAGCTTTTTGTTGCCTTCGATTTTGATTTCGGTCAGGCGCGGACGGGCTTGAACGATATACGTTATGATCAAGCCGCCATCGCTCGCCTGATCCAGACTCACACGAATATTGTAAAACTGCCCCGTGGCGTAGAGACCGCGAATGTCCGACTCGGTGGCATTGGCCTGGTAAGTGTAACCAGCCCTGAGCTGGATGTGGGAACGAATGAACTGTTCGCTGACCGACGCCGGGCCGACGTACTTGATGTCCACACGGTCAATTTTGAGTCCGGCGGTTTGCGCCCACACGACCGGCGCGCAGCCCAACAGCAGGCATATCCCGAAAAGGCGAAAAAACAATTTCATCGTCTATCGGTCCACCGGCACATCTTCGTCGCTGACTTTGGCTGCGCTTTCAAATCGCGTATAAGGCCTCAAGAATGTCAGATTGATATCGCCCGTCGGGCCGTTTCGTTGTTTGGCAATCAGCAAATTCACCGGCACGCCATCGGCTTCCTCGCCGAACGCGGCTTCGTCATCCTCGCCGGCGCTCGGTTTGTACAGCAGACCAACCACGTCGGCGTCTTGTTCAATCGCACCGGACTCCCGCAGGTCCGACAGCCGCGGCTTGCGGCTTTTGTCCCGTTCCAATTCGCGATTCAACTGGCTGAGCACCAGTACCGGCACCTTCAATTCCTTCGCCAGCGCCTTGAGGCCGCTGGAGATGTCCGAAATTTCCTGCTGCCGGTTTTCCTGTGCTCGGTGCCCAGTAGAATGGAGCAATTGCAGATAGTCAATCACGAAAAGCTTGACGCCATGTTGTTGCGCCATGCGCCGCGCCCGCGCCCTCAGTTGCAAAATCGAAAGCCCGGCCGAATCGTCAATCAGCAGTTTCGCGTTTGCCAGCTTGCCGGCCGCGCTCGTCAGCTTCGGAAAGTCCGATTCGCTCATGAACCCTTCGCGGATGCTCCGTAAATTCACCCGCGCGAGGGAACACATCATGCGCAGCACCAGCGCTTCCGCGCTCATTTCCAGGCTGAACACGCCCACCGGCAATTTCTGTTCCAGCACGGCGTGCTCCACAATGTTCATCGCCAGCGACGTCTTGCCCATGCTCGGCCGCGCCGCGATCACAATCATTTCACTGCCGTGCAAACCGTCCGTCATCCGGTCCAAATCAACGAATCCCGTTGCCAGTCCGGTAAGCGTTCCCTTGCGGCTGAAAAAATTTTCAATCGTCCCGATGGCCTTGCTGACCAAATCCTTGGTCGTCAGCATTTCGCCCTGCACCCGCGATTCGCTGATGCGCAGCACGTCGCGCTCCACTTCATCCAGCAGCACGTCCACTTCCCCTTCGTAATCATAGACCCGGCCAACGACGTCCGTGCAGGTTTGGATCATCTTCCGCAGCAGAAATTTCTCGCGGACGATGTCGAGGTAGTAACTCAAATTCGCCGCGCTCGGAACGGCATCCTGAAGTTGCGACAAATACGGGATGCCGCCCACCTGCTCCAGCAGTTGCTTGTCCTTGAGCCGCTGCTGCAAGGTGATGACATCAATCGCTGCGCGGGTGTCATACATGGCCACCAGTGCCTCAAAAATCGTCTGGTGCCGCAGGTCATAGAACACCTCCCGGCCGTCTTTGAGCTTTTCCATGCATTCGCCCATGCACTCGTTCGGCGAAAGCAGCACGCAACCCAGCACGCCCTGCTCGGCTTCGGGCGAGTGCGGCGGCAACCGGTCCACGAGCGCGGATTGTGGATTGCGGATTGCGGATTTTTGGCGCCGCGCCTTTTTTAAATCAGCGGTGGCGCCGGCGGTCTCAGAAACGGAATCAATCATGCATCCAGAAATTAAACTTTCGGCGCCGAGGCAAAACAATCTTATTCTTTGCGGCAAAAAGTTCTTAACAAACAAAAGAAACATCAAGTCCCTGCAAAGAATTTCTGAGATGCTCTCTGTGTATATCTTCCAATTGTCAGGTGAAGGCTTCTTTGCGAGAATGCTTTTAAGGTACAGGCCGAGGGCGGTTTTGGACACCGCCAGTCTGACATCGGTTGCTTTGCCAGCCGGTTGAGTTTGGACCTCAACGGTCACCGAGGTCGAACAACTTGGCCTGCATAGAGAGTTTTCCTGAAATCCAAGCGGTGGAGCAATTAGGAGTTATTCAATTTAGTGGCACGTTCTTCACAAGCAGGGATTCCAAAGTCAGTTGCCCAAAAGATATTCGGCCGGAAAAATTGAACTATTACGGCATCGTTGTGCCGCTGGTGCCGCTTTATAGCCGGCATTATGGCACAGGCAGTTTGATCGTGCGTACCATCACCGCCTCGTTTTCCACTACGCAAATCGCCTTCTGACTCCTCTGGGACGGCTTTCTGACCGGCGGCAGGGGAGACAGCTTGCGGCTCGGACCGGGTTGAAGCAAAGGATTTGCGAACGCGGAAAATTTTTACAAAACCAGACTCTTGCCGCCACCGGAAATTGGCAGATGGTGTGGGCTGGCGTCCGGGTGACCGAAGGAAGCGTCGAACACCCAATCCGACCAACAACCCGGACGAAGCCGCCAGCCATTACTTTCCGGCCGATCCGGTTTTCATGGCTGGCTCACCAAGGCCATCAGAAGGTTTAAGGCCCTAAAATGGTCCGGTAGAAGCGAATCGGATAGGCAGCGGAGTTGGTATCCACCCAGTAGTAAGGCAACACCGGCGAATTATTCGTGAACACAGAAGTCCACGTCGTCAGATTGGTGGAAACCTGAATGATATAGTCCGGCCCTGTATCGCCGTTGATCCAAAATCCAAACTGACCGTTGGTGATTGACGCCGCCAGCACAGGTGGCTGATTGGATGAACTGACCGGCGTGGCGCTGATCTGGACCGAATTGGAGCTTTCGGCCACCGGGTTTACTTGGGAAACCACGTAATAATAGGTGGTGCCGTTGACCAAGCCGGTGTTCGTGTAGTTGGTTGTCGTCGGACTGGCGATGGTGAGGTAAGGCCCACTGTTGGTCGTGGAGCTTTTCACATTGTAGCTGGTGGCTCCCGGGACAGCGTTCCAACTTAACGAAACTTGCTGGTCGCCGACGGTGGCCGACAGGCCCGTTGGCACAGCAATATTTCCATAGACTTCAAATTCATAAAGCGAATAGCCATACTGCGTTTTGCGCACCGTCCCATACATCCTCACGTAACGACCCGTGCCCGATAACCCGGTCAAATCCTGGGTTCCGCCAGTCCCCGTGGTCGTGCTGTAGATATTGGTCCAGTTCACAGCATCGGATGAAACTTGAATCTGAAAACTGGTCGCGTAGGCATTTTCCCAGTAGAGCCTCACCCGGTTGATGTTAACGCTTGCCTGCAAATCCACATAAATCCATTGCGGATCACTGAAAGCTGAACTCCAACGTGTCGTCGTGGTGTTGCCGTCCACCGCATTGGCGCCGCCAAGGCTCGCATTTTCAACGGAACTCACGGTGGTCGGTTTGTTCAACGCCAGGTTCGCCGACGGAACCGTTGTTGTGGCACTGATCTGAACTGAATTGGAGCTTTCGCCAAAAGAATTCACCGCCGAAACCACGTAATAATAGTTGGTGCCATTGGCTAGGCCGGTGTCGGTGTAGGTTGTCGCCGCCGTGCTGCCGATCGTGGTGTAAGGCCCGCCGTTGGTCGTGGAGAATTTGACATTGTAGTTGGTCGCTCCATTGGCAGACGACCAGTTCAAAACCACTTGGGTGCCACCCGGCGCGGCACTCAAACCTGTCGGCACGTCCGGAACCGAAGTCGTCACATAACTGTAAACATGCACGTAATCCACCAGCATTTGTTGGGGAAAGACCGTGGTTCCATCCGGATTACCAGGCCATTGGCCCCCGACGGCCACGTTGAGGATTATGAATTGCGGCGCCGTGAAAACCCAGTTTGCGCCACCGGGCAGACTGGCGGGCGTGGCCGTGAAAAAATTATTAGTGTCCAGGAAAAACTTGATTTGGTTGGTCGTCCACTCAATGGCGTAAATGTGGAAGTCGTCAGAGAGTTTCGCTCCGCCCGGCAGCGTATAAGTTCCGCCAACTCCGGAGCCACCGTTGTAGTCCCCCCACCCTGTGGGCCGTGAATTGTCCCGTGGTCAGTGCCCTGGTCGCTGGTTTTGCCGATGTTTTCCATGATGTCAATTTCGCCACAGGTCGGCCAGCCAACCGAGTCAATGTTTGTGCCCAGCATCCAGAACGCGGGCCAGATTCCTTGTCCCTTCGGAATTTTGATGCGCGCTTCCATGCGGCCATACTGCCAGGACCATTTATATTGCGTCTTGAGGCGGGCCGAAGTGTAGCTGCGCCCGCCGTAATTTTCCTGGTCGGCTTCGATGACCAGATTGCCGCCCTCGATACGGGCGTTGTTGGTTCGGCTCGTGTAGTATTCGAGTTCAGCGTTATCCGGCCAAGCTCCGGTATCGTAGCCCCACTTGGTCGGATCCGGTGAACTCCCGTCGGCGTTTGTGAAATCATCACTCCAGACCAGTTGCCAGCCGCCATACGCGGAACCCGTGCCGAAAGCCAGGGCGCCGAAAATCAGACATACAGCTAGTGGAAGTGAGGGGATAAAGGAAATACGTTTCATTTTACTCGATGCTTTCTGAGATGATACAAATACCTCCCATAATCTATGTGCAAAAAGCAGTCGTGTCGAATAAAAAGATAAAATCCAAATAATTTAGCTGCATTACCTCTGTCGTAGCAGCAGCGCATTCGCCTGCGGCCCGGACGCCGTACGCCGGGACGTCTAGTCTTCAAGCGCGTCACAAACTTTTCCAATTTGAATCCGGTTAAGACACAGGTGATGTCCAACCAATCCCCCGCATTCCTTGACTCGCTCGCTAATGACTTTTAGAATTTTCCCTTGTTGTAAAAAACTTTATGAATCGCAAGCCATCACGCCTCGTCATCTTTTTGTCGGTCTTCATTGACTTGATTGGTTTCGGCATCGTGTTGCCGCTGCTGCCGGGTTACGCGGAGGATTTCGGCGCCAAAAGTTTCGCCATCGGCGCCATCATTGCGTCGTTTTCGCTGATGCAATTCCTCTTTGCGCCAGTCTGGGGCCGGTGGTCGGATCATATCGGCCGTCGTCCCGTCATCCTCATCGGGAACCTTGGGGCGGCGGGTTCGTATGTCCTGTTTGCTTATGCCTCCGGTTTGCATGGAACACTGGGTCTGTGGTGGATTCTGGCCTCGCGCGTGTTTGCCGGGATTTCCGGAGCAAATATTTCCGTGGCCTCGGCCTATATTGCGGACATTTCGCCACCGGAAAAACGTTCAGCGGGCATGGCCTTGATCGGCATCGCCTTTGGCCTCGGGTTCATTTTTGGTCCGGCGGTTGGAGCTTTCACTGCGGACGTCTTCGGCAAATCAGGCCCCGGCTGGGTGGCCGCCGGTTTTTGCGCCGCCAATTTTATCCTGGGCTCGTTCATTCTCGGCGAAAGCCGGATGCCCGGCGCCGCGCCCGCAGTAGCCCGGCCGAAATTCACACAATGGGGCCACACGCTTAGCCAGCCCAAGCTCGGCTTGCTCATCAGTATTTTCTTCCTTGCCACCTTTTGTTTCACTTGTTTCGAATCCACTTTCCCGTTGATGCTGGGACCGCAGGCGTCGTCGGATTTCGGGCTGAAGAGCCGCGATCAGGTAGGATACCTATTTGCCTACGCGGGAATCATCACGGTGCTGGTGCAAGGAATGATTCACTGGCTGGTCAAAAGCTTTGGTGAACCCCGCTTGATTTTCGGCAGTTTGGTTCTTTTTGCCGTCGGCTTGGCGGCGCTGCCCTTCCAAAGCCATCTGACCGGACTGCTGATTGCGTTGGCGGTGCTGGCCATCGGTTCCGGGCTGAACCGCGCGCCAGTGTTCGGCATGATTTCGCTCAAGTCTTCACCTCATGAACAGGGGGGGAACCTGGGTGTCGCCCAGAGTTTTGGCGCCTTGGCGCGGATTGTGGGCCCAATCTTCGCCACCACACTGTTTTTTGCGCGACCGGCCAGCCCTTCACCGGAACTGCCGTACGTTGTGTGCGGTGCTATCGCTTTCCTGACCGCGCTGCTCGCGTGGCAATTTCTTTGCCGGGAAGCCAAAACCATTCCCGCGGTGAAAACACCGGCGGCGGATTGATCGCGTCACACCGGTTTTCCGCCAATCCGCCGCCGTCCCGTTCATCCGAACGGAAATTATTGCTGGTCCGGCGGCGGTCCGGAAGGATTGTTGTTATCGTCCGGGCCACCGGCATCAGCCGGGCGCGGACCCATACTGGGGCGCGGCCCGATGAATTCATCGGGCGTCAACTGTCCGTCGCCGTTTTTGTCCAGCGCTTTCAGCGCGGCGGGCGCGTTGGCGATTTCGCCGGCGTCAATCACGCCGTCCCCATTGGCATCCAACGCCTTGACAATCGCCGGCAGCGGCGGACGTGGTGCGTCCTTCGGCGCATCGGATGGCACCGGAGGCAGATATTCGTCTTTGGTCAATTGGCCGTCGCCATTTTTGTCCAGCGTCAATAATTCTGCGCTGGCGTTGGCAATTTCATTCGAGTCGATCACGCGGTCATGATTGACATCCAGCGCCTTAATCAGCGGCAGCGGAGGCGGACGATGATGCCTGCCAGGGCCGCCTTGGGCACCGATACCGCCGGGGGGGCCATCGTTGTTGTCTTGGGCGCTGGCGAGCAGCGCGGAGGCACCCAGCGCCAGCATCGTCAGCGTTATCTTTGTTGTCATTTTCATTTCTTGCTCTCTTTCTATTTTGCCGGTGTGAACTTTATCTTGAGCCAATTTACCCGAATCCACCTTAAGCCAACGTGAAGCCGGAAGATTTTTGGAATCATTTTTGCGCGTAGCCCGTTGGAGCCGCTGGCGGCAGAAACTGTTCATCCGTAAGCGTTTTTAAAAACGCAACCAGCGCATGCTTATCCGCTTCGCTCAAGGGCACGCCGCCATCGGGATGTTTGGCCAGGTTCGGATCGAGTGTCGCGCTGCGTTTCATGTCCGTGCAATAATGTTCGACGACTTCATCCAGCGTCTTAAAACGTCCATCGTGCATGTACGGACCGGTGACGGCGACGTTGCGCAGGGACGGAACGGCGAATTTGCCTTTGTCGCCATCTCGCTTGGTTACGTTATAACGGCCCAAGTCATTGAAGGTCGAATCCAACCCGTTGTTGGCAAAATCCAAGCTCTGAAACAGCGGCCCGCCGTGGCAGTGAAAACAATCCGCGCCGAATTGTCCGTGATAGGGATCGTATTCCGTGTTGAACAGGACAAAACCGCGCGCTTCTTGCTCGGTGAATTTCGCCGTCCCGTTCATCACGTGGTCGAACTTGGAATTAAACGAAACCCGCGTGAGTACAAACTGCTCCAGCGCGCGCGCAATTCGGTCGGCGGTGACGCTTGGCGAACCGAAGGCGTCGGCGAAAAGCGCGGGATAATTGGAGTCCGCCGAAATTTTTGCGACGAGATCTGTCAACGACTCGTGCATCTCAATCGGATTCTGGATCGGCTGCAAAACCTGCTCGCGCACGCTTGCCGCGCGACCGTCCCAGAAAAAAGAATCCTTCCACGCCAGGTTTTCCAGTGACATCGCGTTGCGCGTGCCAAGTCTGCCACCCACGCCGCGGCTGACTCTTTGCGGTTGAGTAAAAACATAGCGGGGGTTGTGGCAGGTCGCACAGGACTCCGAATTATCCGCCGAAAGACGGCGGTCGAAAAACAGCTTGTTGCCGAGCGCAACGCCCTGGACCGTCAGCGGGTTGTCGCGTGGCAAATTGGGTTGCGGCGCAAAAGCCGAAATCGTCAGCCGATACGGTGTCGCGTTGGGCGCGATTTCAATCTGATTGGTTCCGCGCATCAATTCGGCAACCGGCGAAAATTGCTTTACGCTTTCAACGACAAATGCGTGTTCAATGTTTCTCTCAAGTTGAACGGCCAGCAAATCGTTTGTCCGTGAATGGCTCGTGTCAGTCGTGTCACTCAAGCGAATTGCATTCGGCGCGGAAAAGAATTTATCCACGTTGAGCCCCAATTGGATTAGCTGGTCGCGGTTCAAGTTCAATTGAACCGGCAAGGCTACTGTCATCAATAGCCGGTCAGTAGCAATATGGTAGGAAAAGCCGCTTTCCACTGGAGTGCCGGCATGCTTGCCGGAGCCCCCGGAGAACCAGCGGCCTTCGAAGGCGAGAAAAATGTATTCGTGCGACCAACCCCAATACAAATCGTTCAGGTCCGGATTGAGCGGATGACCGGCGGGCCAGAGCGCGATGTCGCTGTGATTGATTTGCGGGTCCAGGCCGATGTGAAACCGAATGTGGTCGTAGTTTCCCGGCGGGACATTTTGGAGGGTGAACCCATTCCTGCCGTTGCGCGTACTGATGAAGGCAAACCATTTCTTCTGTCCAATCCAGGTTCCGTCCGCGCGCCGCAGTGCAAAGTCCGACAACAGAAAATCCAGTCGCGTGACGGAAATTGTTTGTCCGCTCGCGATCTGGTTGGTGAGCGTGTCGAAAACGAGCGGCGCGCCGTTAAACTGCGGCACAATGGCCACGCGCAAATCCGCGGCGGCGGAAATTGAAACCGCCGCGGCGCAGAACAGAATCAAAATTGCTCGTGCGTGCCTCACGTCGCGTTCAATCAAGGGTAAAGCCATTAGTCAACGAATAGGTCACGGTTTGGCCTGGATTCTCCGGCGGGCCGGGGAAAATGACGATCACGGTTTGCGGGCCGGTGGCCGCGTCAGCGGGAATCGTGATGCTGCTGGTTACTTCCGTCTGGCTGACGTGAACGTTGTCGGCGCCGGTGATAACGCCAATGTTGACGTTGTTGACCGGTGCGTCCGCCGGAGGCGGATTAACGGTGGAATCGAGATTGATGGTGAGCGTGAAAGTCTTGCCGCGGTCCGCGGTGGTTGGCGAAACGCTCAGAACGCCGTAACCGCCGCCATTGAAAAGCGTCGTCCCGGCACTGTCAAAGTCGGCGACCGACGTTCTGCCGACGCGATAAAATCTTTGGGGGAGTGAATTCGAGTTCGTGTAACTGCTGGTGGTTTCGTCCGGTGAAACATCCGAAGCCAAAACCGTCCACGACGAGGAATCAGCCGGGTTTGTCGTCGCTTCAACTTGATAACTGCCGCCTTCGACGGCGCTCCAGGTCAAAGTGACGGTTCCATTATTGACCACCGGCGAATTCAACGTCGAAGCTAAATTGGTGTTGCCCAGAAAATTGGTCGCGACCGCTTCCGCAATTGACGAGACAGCGCCACCAACCGGATTGCCGTAAAACGCGCGGCCAATATCATATGGATAAACCGGCGTGCCGTTGGAATCAATCGCCACAAAGTAGGCGTAGGTGCCGTTCGGAAATTCCGGTGTCACGCACCAGCGTCCATTGTATTGGTCGAGATCAAAATCCACACCCTGTTGATAATTTGTGCCAGTGGCAGAATTGGTCAGGTCGCCGAGATAGGCGTTATCCTCCATGTAACGGCCAAAAGGGTAGGAAGCGGAAACTGTCGGACCAGCTTGATTGGCGGAAACACCGAAGAGCCGTTGCGCCCACACGGGAATGGTCGAGCGCGCCGCGCCGTTGTAATCAAGATTGTCTGTGCCGTTCTGGCCATTGCGCGGAACGTAGCCGGAAACTATGCGCCGAATGGCACTCGCCGGATTGGTCGGATTGGAATAACCGTACGGTCCATAAAGCGGAAAGCCATCCGCAGTCCACGCGAGAATCGGCGAATGTTTTGTCGGCGCGTTGATGTCCTCGCTGTAGGTTTTCGTCGCGGGGTTGTAATCCACGTGGTCGCCCAGCAGATAACGCAGCGCAATCGGGTCGGCGTGATAATGATAAACGCCATTTTGCTGCTGATGCGCGTAACCGGCGTCGAAAGTTACGCCTTCGTTCACGTAGGCATCACGATTCCAATATCCATTATCCGGACCGGTTTGAACATCCGCGCTGCCGTTCCAGTAATATCCGTCCCAACTGTTGAACATGGCGACGCCATCCACAAAAATTCCGATTTGTCCGCCGCCGGAAACCGTCTTGGTCGCCGGCACACTCGGTGTGCGCGGAAAACGGAACAGCAATTTTTGGTTCACGGGCAGATTCGGAAACATCTGCGTGTGCTGTGCGTTCAAATACCACGGACCCATGTTGTAGCTTGCCAGACCGGTGCTGCGAACGTAAATCCAGTTCGAAGACGAATAAACCTCCTGCACACCGCAGTAGGCCGGGTTGGCTTGGGTTTCCGAGCCGTTGCCCCAGGTGGTGAGCGCGTGCCGGCGGCCTCCATCGCCGCGTTCGTGTAGATGCGCGCGTATTGGCCGGCATTGGCCGTGAACCAGCAATCCGTTCGCGGGTCATCGGCGCTGGCGGGCGCGGCGGACGAGAGCCAAACTCCCACAAGGACGAGGGGAAGGTTTAACCGAAAGTTTTCGAGGACCAGTTGAATTTTCATGTCGCCATTTTACGCAAGCGAACCTTAAGAAAACGTGAAGTTAATAATTAATTCTTTACCCGCTTGAAATGTTTCCGTCATCGCCTTCATCTTTTCTTAAGGTTGCGCCTGCGAGAGTGACGCCAGGCTGCGGTTGTGTTAAATCAACTACAACCACGGCGAACATGAGAATCCTGATTGTCGAAGACGAACCCGATTTGCTCCGCAGTCTCGCGCAGGCGTTGCGCGAGGAAGGTTACGCCGTGGACTCCGCCAACAACGGCGAGGACGGTCTGTTCAACGCCGAGAGTTATGATTACGACGCGATCGTGCTGGACGTGATGCTGCCCAAGCTCGATGGCTGGGAAATCCTCAAGCGTCTCCGCAAGACCAAGAAGACTCCCGTGCTCATGCTCACCGCGCGGGACCAGACACGGGATCGCGTGAAAGGTCTCGACACCGGAGCGGATGATTACATGGTCAAGCCGTTCGATTTGCCGGAATTGTTCGCCCGTCTCCGCGCGCTCATCCGCCGCAGCGCGAACAAGACGACCAACCTCATTGAAATTGGCGAGGTGAAAGTGGACACCGCCGCACGGAATGTTTTCTTGAAGGACAAGCAAGTGGAACTCACCGCGCGCGAGTATTCTTTGGTGGAATTCATGGCATTACATCGAGGCGAAGTCGTCACCCGCACGCAGCTTTACGAACATCTGTTCGACGAAAATGACAGCACGCTGTCCAACCTGCTGGACGTTCACGTCTCCAACGTCCGTAAAAAGCTGGGCGCGGACTTCATCACCACGCGCCGCGGCCACGGCTATTGCATTGAATGAACATTTTCAAATCCATCAAATGGAGGTTGCAAATTTGGTATGGCCTGATTCTAGTGGCCGTGCTCGCGGGCTTTGGTTTTACTGCCTACCAACTCGAGTGGGGAAGGCAAATGCGCCGGATAGACGACGAGTTGCAGCAGCGGCTCGGAATTATCGCCACCGCGCTACGTCCGCCGCCACCACGCGGACCGGATTTTGAAGGGCAGCCTTTCGGGGCTTCCCCCTTGGAACAACCACCGCCCCAGGCACCACCCCGGCAGAATCCGAAACCGCCGGGCGAATTCCGTTTGCCGCCGCTGGCCGGCCGTTTGTTTGATACAAATAGTTCGACTGGCTTTTATTTTATTGTCCAGTCACGAGACGGCAGGGAACTCGCCCGTGGCGGCAATGTGCCAAGATTTGCCGGTTCAGAGCTTGCCAGGGTTTCCAAGTCGTTTCAGCAGGCGGGTTCTAAATCGCCGGAACCAACCGCAAATCCCCCCAAACCGCCACCGGCACAACTGGTATCTGCCGTAATCATAATACATCCAGCTCCAAATCCTTTCAAAGTACTGACGATGCGTACATCCTTGACTTTCGGAGACATTGTTCAAATCTTGCCTTCGGGGAACAGGGTTTTAGTCGGCTGTTCCATCACCCCGCAACTGATGGAACTTCACCGCACGGCCTTGAAACTCGGCGCGGCCGGCGGAATTATTTTACTGTTGGGACTGGTCGGCGGCAGGTGGCTGGTGGGACGCGCCCTCCGGCCAATTGATGACATCAGCACGGCCGCCGTGAAAATTTCCGCCGGCGATTTGTCGCAGCGCATCAATGTGGCCGAGACCGAAAGCGAACTTGGCCGATTGGCAGCGGTGCTCAATTCCACCTTCGCGCGGCTCGAAACCGCCTTTGCCCAGCAACAGCAATTTGCCTCTGACGCCGCGCACGAACTGCGTACGCCGGTTTCCGTAATGCTCACGCAAACCCAGACTGCACTGAACCGCGAGCGCGCCGCCGCTGAATACCGGGAAACCGTTGAAGCCTGTCAGCGTTCGGCTCAACGGATGCGCCGGCTGATTGAATCGCTGCTGGACCTGGTGCGACTAGATGCCGGGCAGGAACCGATGAAGCGGATGCCATTGGACTTGTCGCAAATCGCGCGCGATGACGTGGAATCCATTCGTCCGCTGGCGGAGGAGCGCGGCGTGAAAATTCGTTGTGAATTGTCCCCGGCCAAATGCGCGGGCGATCCTGACCGGCTGGCGCAGGTGGCCGCCAACCTCCTGGCCAACGCTATTCAATACACCCCTCCCAACGGAGAAGTTCGCGTTGCAACCCATGTGCAAAACGGTCTGGCAGTTTTGACGGTGGCGGATTCGGGTTCGGGAATCGGGGCGGCGGATTTGCCGCACATTTTTGAACGGTTCTATCGCGCCGACAAATCACGTTCGTCCAGCCATGCCGGACTGGGCCTCGCCATCGCCAGGGCCATTGTCGAGGCGCATGGTGGGACGATTGAAGTTTCGAGCGTAGAAAACGACGGAACCCGTTTCGTCATCCGGCTGCCAACGGCTTGAAATGTTAACGCAGAAACAATTCAGCTGCGGCGTCCGCAAAGCGCAGTCCCTGCCGGGTGAGATGGAATCGGTCCGGCAAAATTTCCGCCCAACCGCGTTCGGCCAGTTGGTTCATGTCCGCCGACCATTCCTGACGCAAATCAAAATTCGTCGCGCGTTGGAATTCCTCAAACGGCCAGCCCGTGTTCATCCGCAAACCAAACGCGGCGGTTTCGCCGGCGCGTTGCAAAGGCGGCAGTTCCTCGCGCGATTCAATGGCGCGGGTTCCCTTCTCCAACTGCTCGCAATAAAGCTGTGTGTTCGCCCAGTTTTTGGTCCGCACGCCGCGCACATAACCGGTCGCGCTCGGACCCAGCCCGTAAAACGAACCGCCCCGCCAGTAATTGACGTTGTGTTTGCAGGCGAAGCTTGGGATGGAGCGCCGGTCTCCGACCCGGCCATTTGATAAAGTGCTTGTTCTCGCCGGGTCAGAGACCGGCGCTCCGGTATCCCGCGCAAAGTTGGCCACTTCATATTGCCGGAAACCGGCGGCGGTGGCTTGCTCGATCATTTCTTCATACATCGCGCACGCCAAATCCTCGTCCACGTCGAATTCACCGGCCTGCAATTGCGCGAACAACGGCGTGTCTTCTTCGTAAATGACCTCGTAACTGGACAGATGCTCGCTGCCGAGCGCAAGCGCCTCTTTGAGGGTCGCCTGCCAGATTTCCAGCGTCTGGCCGGGAATGGCGAACATGAGGTCGAGGTTGAGATTGTCGAAACCGGCCTGGCGTAGGGTGTCGAACGATTTAAAGACCATGTCACGGTTGTGGATGCGGCCAAGACGTTCAAGCAGTGGCTCGTCGAGCGATTGCACGCCCATCGAAATCCGGTTCACGCCGAACGAGCGGAGCAGTTTGGCCTTGTCGGTCGAAACGGTGGCGGGATTGCATTCGACAGTGAATTCCTCCGCGCCCAGCAGATTCAGCCGTTCCATGGCTTGTAAGATTTGTTCCCACTGGCGCAGATTGAGGAGAGACGGCGTGCCGCCGCCGAAGAAAACGGTTTTGGGCTTGAGATCGTCCGCGACCATTTCCAATTCACGAACGAGCACAGCGGCGTAGCGATTCACGAGGTCGCCCTTTGACGGTTCGGAGTAGAACGCGCAGTACGCGCATTTTTGCGCGCAAAACGGCACATGCAGGTAAAGGTTGCCAATCCGCGTCACATTCGAATCCACCATGGAGACAATCTACCACCCTCCAACCGCCGCTGGCGAAACAAAATCCTCGGGGCCGCTCAATTTATATTCCGACTACGGCAGTAATTACTGCTGATGCACGCGCTGAACGTTCTGGGCTTTCAACCCTTTGTCGCTGACGACGACTTCAAACAGGACGTCGTCTCCCTCGTTCAGTGTTTTGAATCCCGTGCCCACAATAGACGAATGATGAACAAACACGTCCTGCCCGGAATTTTGGGCGATAAACCCAAACCCTTTTTTATTATCGAACCACTTGACTTTGCCACTGGCCATAATTCTCTCCTGACTCCGAGGCGCGCTTTCAAAGCGAAAAAAACACGACTGAACCCAGCCGTGCCTCTAGTCACTTTTCAGTGTTACTCATGCCTGTTTAAACTGACAATAGTTAGTTATTAAGCCTGCGTCAAGCACAAGTTTTTAACACGATTTTAACATTTGATTAACCGGCGCCATCACTCCACCTGCAACGCCTGATTGAGCAATTGCGGCAGGTAATTGATGATGGCGGCCTCACTGACCGCTAGTGTCGCCCCGGCCTTTTGCGCCGCCGCCTGCCATTCCGCCGCCGGTTCACCGGCGAAGGCGATGACGGGGATGTGTTGCGTGGCGGCATCCGCCTTTAACGCAGCAATGACGCGGCAAACCTCCTCACGACCGGCCAAATCCACAATCACCAACAACGGGCCTTCGTTGCGCGCACATTGCTGCAGCGACGCCAAGTCGTTGACCGCTTGGACGCGATAATTCAAATCCTGCAGCCGGTTCACCAATTGGCTGCCGGGCATCAATTTCTCGTAAAAAACGAGCGCCAGCGGCTGCGTCATGCGGTCAGCGTGCGCCATGACGGGATAAATAGCAAAGTTGTTTTCAGACGACAACTGTTACTCACGGTAAATCGGTAAGCCCCATCAAGTATCGGTCGCACTCGCGCGCCGCGCCGCGGCCTTCATTAAAGGCCCAAACCACGAGGCTTTGGCCGCGCCGGCAATCGCCGGCGGCAAAGACACCCTTGAGATTCGTGGCGTATTTCTCGAAATCGGCCTTCACATTGGTGCGCGGGTCGCGTTCGAGCTTGAGCGCATCGAGCAGCGGCTGTTCGGGCCCAAGAAAGCCCATTGCCAGCAGGACGAGTTGCGCGGGCAATACCTTATCCGTGCCAGGGACATTCTTGGGAATGAACTGGCCTTTTTCATTCCGTTCCCATTCAACTTGCACGGTATGGACGGTCTTTACGTGGCCGCTCGCGTCGCCCTCAAACTTCGTCGCGGTGGTCAGATAAACGCGCGGATCGGCGCCGAATTTCGCGGCGGCTTCCTCCTGGCCGTAATCCAGCCGATATACCTTCGGCCATTCCGGCCACGGATTGTCCTGGGCGCGGTCCACCGGCGGTTTGGGCAAAATCTCAATCTGGACGAGGCTGTTGCAACTGTGACGCATCGCCGTGCCCACGCAATCCGTGCCGGTGTCACCGCCGCCAATGACGATAACGTCCTTGCCGGTCGCGGAAATGAAACTGCCGTTTTTCTTTCCATCGAGAACGCTTCTGGTGTTCGCGGTGAGAAAATCCATCGCGAAATGAACGCCTTTGAGTTCGCGTCCGGGAACCGGCAAGTCGCGCGGCTTGGTCGCGCCGGTCGCCAGAATCACGGCGTCGAATTCATTCAACAGTTTTTCCGCCGGATAATTCACACCGACCTCGGTATTGCAGATGAACTGGATGCCCTCCGCCTCCATTTGTTTAATGCGACGCAACACGACCTGCTCCTTGTCGAGCTTCATGTTCGGGATGCCGTACATGAGCAAGCCGCCGGGGCGGTCCTCACGCTCGAAAACGGTGACGAGATGGCCGGCTTTGTTGAGTTGCGCGGAGGCGCAAAGTCCTGCCGGACCCGAGCCGACGACGGCGACCTTTTTGCCGGTGCGGACCTTGGGCGGTTCGGGCACAACCCAGCCGTGCTCCCAGCCGTGGTCAATAATTTCGCACTCGATGCTCTTGATGGTTACCGGCGGGTTGTTGATGCCAAGCACGCACGAACCTTCACACGGCGCGGGACAGACGCGGCCGGTAAAATCGGGGAAATTGTTCGTCTTGTGCAGCCGTTCGAGTGCTTCCTTCCACAGGCCGCGATAGACCAGATCGTTCCATTCCGGAATCAAATTGTGAATCGGGCAGCCGCTGGCCATGCCGTTGAGCAGCGAGCCAGTGTGGCAGAAGGGGATGCCGCAATCCATGCAACGCGCGCCCTGCTCGCGCAGCTTTTTCTCCTCCATGTGGAAGTGAAATTCCTTCCAATCCGCAATGCGCTCCGCCGCCGAACGATCCTTTGGCAGTTCACGGAGATACTCAATGAATCCTGTGGGTTTGCCCATTTATGATTTTAAATTTTTGAATCAACCACCGCCGACGCGCGCCACGTCGCGGATGTTTTCCTCGAACGCGGCCATGATGGCTTCCTCGCCGCTCAAGCCCTGCGACTGCACCTTCTTCATGGATTCCAACACGCGTTGGTAATCCTTCGGAATGACCTTGACGAACTGACCGGTGAAACTTTGCCAATTCGCGAGGATTTTCGCGACGCGCTCGCATTTTGTATAAGTCTGATAACGCTGGATCAATTTCCAGACTTCCTCGGTTTCGTCGGAGTTAGTAAGTTTTTCCAGTTCGACCATCTGCCGGTTGACGCGCGTGGCGAAATCGCCGGCTTCGTCGAGCACGTAGGCGATGCCGCCCGACATGCCCGCTGCAAAATTGCGTCCGGTCCGGCCCAGCACAATGACGCGCCCGCCGGTCATGTATTCACAGCCGTGGTCGCCGATTGCCGCCACCACCGCGTTCACGCCGCTGTTCCGGACGGCGAAACGTTCGCCAGCCATGCCGCAGACGAAAATCTCCCCGCTGGTCGCGCCGTAGAGCGCCACGTTTCCAATAATGATGTTTTCACCGGCAACAAACGTGGAACCCTTCGGCGGATAAACGATGATCCGTCCGCCGCTGAGGCCCTTGCCGAAGTAATCGTTCGCGTCGCCTTCGAGTTCGAGCGTCATGCCCTTGGGCACGAACGCGCCAAAACTCTGGCCGGCGCTGCCGGTGAATTTCAGATGAATCGTGTCTTCCGGCAGACCGTCCGGGCCTTGCTTCTTCGTCACTTCGCTGCCAACGATCGTGCCGACGACGCGGTTGACATTCCGAATGGGCAAATCAGCATGAACACGTTCGCCGCGTTCGATGGCCGGCTCGCAAATGTCGAGTAGCTTCGTCACGTCCAGCGATTTTTCAATGCCGTGGTCCTGGTCAATCTGGCGGTAGCGCCCGACTTCCGGCCCGGCTTCGGGCTGATGTAAAATCGGCGTCAGGTCAAGTCCCTTCGCCTTCCAATGCTCGATGGCTTTCCATGGAATCAACTTGTCCGCGCGACCAATCATTTCGTTGAGCGTGCGAAAACCAAGCCTGGCCATGATTTCGCGAAGCTCCTGCGCGATGAAACGCATGAAGTTCACGACATGCGCGGGATCGCCGGTGAATCGCGCGCGCAGACGCGGGTCCTGCGTGGCCACGCCGACGGGGCACGTGTTCAAATGACAGACGCGCATCATGATGCAGCCGAGCACCACCAGCGGCGCGGTCGCAAATCCAAATTCCTCCGCGCCGAGCAATGCCGCCACCGCCACGTCGCGGCCGGTTTTCATCTGACCATCTGTCTCCACGTAAATGCGGCTGCGCAGATTGTTCAGCACGAGCGTCTGGTGCGTCTCGGCCACGCCCAACTCCCACGGCGCGCCGGCGTGCTTGATGGACGACAGCGGCGACGCACCGGTGCCACCATCGTGGCCGGAAATCAGAACCACGTCCGCGTGCGCTTTCGCCACGCCGGCTGCAATGGTGCCAACGCCGACTTCAGCGACAAGCTTGACACTCACGCGCGCATCGCGATTTGAGTTTTTCAAATCGTGAATCAACTCCGCCAAGTCTTCGATGGAATAAATGTCATGGTGCGGCGGCGGTGAAATGAGGCCGACGCCCGGCGTGGTGAACCGCGTCTTGGCAATCCACGGATAAACCTTGCGGCCCGGCAATTCTCCGCCTTCGCCCGGCTTGGCGCCTTGCGCCATCTTAATCTGAAGCTCCTGCGCGTTGACGAGATAATGGCTTGTCACGCCGAAGCGTCCGCTGGCCACCTGTTTGATGGCGGAATTTTTCGAGTCGCCATTGGGCAGCGGGATATAGCGGTCGGGATCTTCGCCGCCTTCGCCGGTGTTGGATTTGCCGCCGAGCCGGTTCATCGCGACGGCGAGCGCCTCGTGCGCTTCTTTGCTGATGGAGCCGTAGCTCATCGCGCCTGTTTTGAATCGTTTCACGATTTCTTCAACCGGCTCGACTTCCTCGATGGGGATCGGATTTTCGGCAAATTTGAAATCCAGCAAACCGCGGAGCGTGCAGAGATTCGCCGCCTGCTCGTTAATCAAACCAGCATATTCGCGATAAATTTTGTCACTGTTCAGGCGGCAGGCGATTTGCAGTCTGTGAATCGTCTGTGGATTGAACAAATGGAACTCGCCGCCGTCGCGCCATTGATACTGGCCGCCGGGGTCGAGCGCGCCATTGACCGAGCGATCCGGGAACGCATGGCGATGCCGCGCCAGAACTTCCTCCGCCAGCACGTCCAGCCCCACGCCTTGAATGCGCGACGGCGTCCAGGTGAAATACTTGTCCACCACGTTGCTGTTGAGGCCGACGGCCTCGAAGATTTGCGCGCCGCGATAGCTTTGCACTGTGGAGATGCCCATCTTGGCCATCGTCTTGACCACGCCTTTGACGGCGGCCTTGACGTACTTCTTGACAGCAGTCTTGTGGTCGAGATTAGCCAGAAGTCCTTGGCGAATCATGTCGTCGAGCGCCTCAAACGCCAGATACGGATTGATGGCGCTGCAACCGTAACCGATGAGCAGCGCGAAATGATGCACCTCGCGCGGTTCGCCGGATTCAAGGACAAGTCCCACCTTGCCACGCGTGCCCGCCCGGATCAAATGATGGTGCAGGCCAGACACCGCGAGCAGCGCCGGAATCGGCGCGTGCTGTGCGTCAACGCCGCGGTCGGACAGAATGAGAACATTTGCGCCGCCAACAACGGCTTCGTCGGCAGTGGAAAACAATTTTTCCAGCGCGCTTTCCAAGCCGTTCGCGCCCTCGGCCGCCGGGAACAAAACCGGCAGCGTGACGCACTTGAAAGTTTTGCCGTCCACGTGGCGCAGTTTTTCCAATTCCTCATTCGTGAGAATCGGATATTTCAATTTGATCAGCGCGCAGCTTTCGGGCGCGGGATTAAGCAGGCTGCCCCGGGGACCAACCATCGTTTCCGTGGAGGTGATGATTTCCTCGCGGATCGGATCAATCGGCGGGTTGGTGACCTGCGCAAAAAGCTGCTTGAAATAGTTGTAGAGCAACTGCGGTTTGTTCGAGAGCACCGCCAGCGGCGTGTCCGTGCCCATGGAACCCAGCGGTTGCACACCGTCGTTCGCCATCGGCCCGATGAGAAAACGCAAATCTTCAAACGTGTAACCAAACGCCTGCTGGCGCTGCAAAATGGTCGCGTAATCCGGCTCATGAACGTGCGGCGGCTCCGGCAGGCTTTCGAGCAGCACGTGATGTTCCGCCAGCCACTTTTGGTACGGATGCGCACTGGCGAATTTGTTCTTCAATTCCTCGTCGGCGACGATGCGGCCCTGTTCGATGTCCACCAGAAACATCCGGCCCGGTTGCAGACGGCCTTTGGTGGCAATTCGCTCCGGCGGAATCTCCAGCACGCCGGCTTCCGACGCCATGATGACGAGATCGTCCTTGGTGACGTAATAACGCGACGGGCGCAGGCCGTTCCGGTCAAGGCACGCGCCGATCACCTTGCCGTCCGTGAACGCGATGGACGCCGGGCCGTCCCACGGTTCCATGAGGCACGAATGAAATTCGTAGAACGCGCGGCGTTCCGCGTCCATGCTCTCGTGGTTTTCCCACGGCTCGGGAATCATCATCATCATCGCGTGCGGCAATTCGCGGCCCGCCATAACGAGCAGTTCGAGGCAGTTGTCGAACATTGCCGAGTCGCTGCCGTCGGTGTTGATGACCGGGATGATTTTTTTGATGTCGTCGCCGAAAAGTTCGGAGGCGAAATTCGATTGCGCCGCGTGCATCCAGTTGATGTTGCCGCGCAGGGTGTTGATTTCGCCGTTGTGCGCGAGATAACGGTATGGATGCGCGCGGTTCCAACTCGGGAAGGTGTTCGTTGAAAAGCGCGAATGCACCAGCGCCAGCGCCGATTCCAGCGCCGGATGCGACAAATCGGGATAATACTCCGGCAACTGCGTCGTGAGCAACATGCCTTTGTAAACCACGGTCTTGTAGGAAAGGCTGGAGAGATAGAAAAATTCGCCGCCTTTGACTTTCCCGGAATAACGAATCGCGTTTTCCGCCCGCTTGCGGATGACGTACAGCTTGCGCTCAAATGCCAGGTCGTCGGCGAGCTTCGCGCCACGGGCAATAAAGACCTGCCGCATGAATGGCTCCGACGCCTTCGCCGTTGCGCCAAGCGAAGCGTTATTGGTTGGAATATTGCGCCAGCCCAGCACGCGCTGGCCTTCCTCGGCGACGATGTCTCCAAAAATCCTTTCGCACTCGCCGCGGTGCGCGGCATCGTGCGGCAGAAAAACCATGCCCACGCCATATTCGCGGAACGCCGGCAATGAGAATCCGGCTTCCTTGGCCGCAAGTTTCAAAAACTCGTGCGGCGTCTGCATCAGAATGCCCGCACCGTCGCCGGTGTTGACCTCACAACCGCAGGCGCCGCGATGATCGAGATTGAGCAGTACCTGCAGCGCCTGCTGTACAATGGTGTGGGATTTTTTCCCCTTCATGTTGACCACAAAGCCCACCCCGCAGGCCTCGTGCTCAAATTGCGGATCGTAAAGCCCTTGTTTCGGCGGTGCAGTAGCTTGCACCGGCCGGCCTTCATTAGTATTCAGCGTTAAGCTTCGGGTCATCGCTTGGCGAATTAGCCTTCGTTCACTCATTTTTTACCCAAATTTTATCGTTGTGCAATAAATGTTTTCAAAATTCACACGCCAATGTCCATCTTACACCAGGTTTGCAAATTGTATATTCCATTGTTCGATAAGGAAGACGTGTTTGGCGGCCGACCACAACCAAACTGCTTTATGCGGACAAATCCCCGGGATGGAATGGCGCTTCTCAAAAGCGGGATTTGGGATGCAATGTGAAGCGGCTGTTGAAACCTGACCCGTTTCCACTGGTATTCTCCGTTGGCGGCCCGGCCGCTTGAAGCCAAAACGGCGAACAACAGTGTGCCGGATATTTCCGGCCTCCCGTTTAGTACGCCACCACGCGCCAGAACTTTGGCGCTCCGGTCGGTAACGGCAGCGAAACCACCTGGGAATCGTTGGTTTGCAGAACCGACAGCGTGGTTTGCCAGTTGGTCTGGGCCAGGGAGCTGGTTTCCTGGATTTGATTGGTGTGGCCGATGTCACCGCTGATCGTTAGGAGCAAATTGGTTGTACCGAGTGCTAGGGAAAGGTGGGGCACGGGCGGCAGCGGATCGTCGCTGAAATCCGGGATGCCGTTGTGGTTGCCGTCGTTGGTGTCGTCAATGGAAAGCACCCACCCTTGGTAATCCGGACTTGCCGTGCTGGGGTTGCCGTCGGCAAAAAAAACATAGCCGGCATAGTTGGTGGGCCAGTTTGGAATGCCCCGCGAAAAAGTCTCGCTGTTAAAACTGAGTGTCTGCAACGCGGCATTGGTCCAAACCCCTGGCTCATTGTCCAGCGTGTTGAAGCGGTCCGTGGGGTCCTTGTCAAAGACAATCGGCCCCTGCAACGTGTTGGCGGAATTGCCGGTCTGAGTCAAGTTGATGGCTGCCGAAACCGTGTTCGAGCCGGGCGTGTAGGTCAGCGGGCCGGTGTATTCGAGCAGTGTGAACGGACAGGTGAAAGTGCCCAAAGGTCCCCATAAGTCGTCATCCAAATAGAGCGCGCAAGTGCCGCTGGCCGAACCGGCCGCGCGGTTCCATGTGGCGGTGATGGTTCCGCCGTAAAAGTAACCGTTATCAGTGGCTGGATACGACCCTGTGGTGACTTCGTTGGTCACGCCCTGCGAAGTTTCAAAGAAATCGTCATAGCCGTCATTATTGGCGTCCACCACCGGCGGCAGATTTACATAAATGTACCCATAATCTGCATATTCGCTCCAGACGAGCACCATAACGCTGTAATATTCGTCGCCGTTGTAGGGCACTAACTCGCCATCGTACGGTGGTCCCCCAATGCTGCTGATGTCCAAGGTGCCCCCAGGGGTCGTGCCTTCCTGAAATTGAAGAGATTCACAAAACAGTCGTGCGTGCGCCGTTTCCGCGCTATAGTTCGTGGTCGGGTAAAGCAAGCAACCAACCGTCAAGAGAAGAAAAAATCGTTTCATAGTCACTCCTGCTGAAACCGCATTAAAGCACTTATTCTAGCATTTGTCAATATAAGAAATGTGCCGTTCACCAAAATTTGATTCACACCTCGCTGGAAAATTGCAGCTTGTGCCAAACAGCAACCCAACCGGCGTGGTGGCGCCCGGTGAAAAATTCAATGCACCGGGAAGCCGGCGCCCGGCTAAAGTTCAAGACCGCGCCAACAGGGCGTCCACCGACAATCGTCCCGGTCCGGTCACGAGCAGGAATAGCAGGCCAAACCACATGGAGAAATCCGTGCGTGCCTCATGTATCATGCTGAGGAAACCATAGTGCTCGAGCTTCATCAGCGAGAAGCCGAGATAACCGTGCCCCAACAAGACAGGAATTTTGGTGGTAAAAATGGCCACGGAAATGTCAATAAACAGAGCGATGGCCGCCGGCCGCGTGAGCAGGCCGAGAATAAGCATCGCACCGCAAACGGTTTCGACCGTGCCGACAAATGGGCCAAAAAAATCCGGATACGGTATGCCGATCTTCGCAAACCGGCCAGCCGCCTGCGCGACCGGATACAGGAATTTAAGGATGCCTTCGTTTAGAAACACGCCGCCCACCACGACGCGGATTAGCACGTTGGCGTTGGCGCCCGTTGGTGCGCAAACTTTTTTCCAGAGGCTCATATTATTCCTTTTTGATTGAGGTTTTGCGTTTGTTTTAATGCTTCGATCATCAGAATTGAATTGTCAAATCCAAGGTCCCCACCACCGCGTCAGGATATTGGCCGCCGGGATGGATGATGAACTGCACATCCGGTTGGAGCGTTGCCCATTTCCAGAGCGGCAATTGGTAAAGCCATTCCAGCGCCAGTTCGTAGGAATGAGGCAGCGCGGCCTGTGGGCTGACGTGCGCGTAATTGGCGCTGAAACCCAGAATATCGTCGGGCCGCGCCGCCAGTGGACCAGTCCAAGTGACGCCGCCGGCAACATTCCAGTCAATGGGACTTACGCTGGCCTGGGTCTGCCCGGCTTCCACAAAGCTGCGCACGCCCCGGCCTTGGTCCGGCTCGCCGTTTGGTTGCCAAAGCGTTTGATCGAGAATGGCATAATAGCCATCCGCGCCGTTTTGTTGGCTTCCGTCGAAGCGGGTGAACGTTCCGGTATGGCCCCAGGCGCCGAACTTCAGGTTGCCGTCTTTGCTCAAGAGCGGCGCGTGGTCCCAGCGCAAGCCCGTCTCACCGACGAGCAGTGCGCCGTATTCAGTCGGCTGGATGGATTGCGGATGGCCGGTGATGTCGCCAAAGGTGTCCGATTGGTTGGCGTAATAAGCGCCGAAGCTGGCATACCAAAATTTGCCGGGCGTGAAAAAGACGTTCACGCCGGGCATCGGATCGGGCGTCGTGGGGAACGCGAGGAGGGTCGGCGTGACTTGGGTCGAGGCGTTCAGGAACGGCAAACCGTTGTCAATCACGCTGAATTCATAATTGGCGTCCATCTTGCCCAGCTTCAGGCGCAACCAGCCATCCAACAGCTTCTGTTGATACCACAACTCGTATAACTGGAGGTAGGGCCTGAAGTTGAGCTTGTCGAAAACCTGGAGGTCGCCGGTCAAATCCGTGGACGGATTTCGCCCGGCGTGATCTTCCAAATCCGCATAGAACTCGCCGCCCTTCCAGTGGAAGGCCTTTTCGGTGTCCAGCGTCAGGTTTAGATCGAAAGTCGAGGCCCCGACGTCTCCGGTGTTCGCGCCGCCTTGGAAGTTGTTGAATCCCTCCAGCACCCATTGCGCGTTGAGCGAAACGCCTTTTTGCTCGAGGCGTTGACGCGCGCCGCCCCAGCCGCCGGTCAGTTTGTCGTCAAAACCCGAATTGTCCGGCGCTGACGAGGCGGGCGGGGACGCTGCTGCCGCCGCGTTGGTGGACGATTGCGCTTCATCCGCGTGGGTGGCCAGCGCCAACAGCAACATTACGCCGATGAGCAAGGCCGGCTTAAACGCCGATTTCAGACTATGCCGCCTGAACATCACGTTGGTTCCACGCCAAGCTATTTCATTGCGACACCGGCGGCAGCACCAGAATCTGGCCAAACATGTCCGGCTGATGAACCGAGCAAATGAAGGTGTACAGCCCCGGCTGGTGGAAGGTGAACACCCACGACTTGTCCGACAACGGCGGCAACAACAGCTTCATCAGCACCTGGCCCTGCGGACTGATGAGCATGAAATCGTGCAAATCATCCGGCTGAAGGTTCCAGAAGCGGATTTGTGTCGGCTCGTCTTGATGCACGGCGAAGAATGCCGGCGACCAGTCATACACCTCTCCGAACTTCGCGACGGTGGCCTTGGGGCCGGTTTCCTTGACCGCCACGCGCTGCGTTTGGACCAAAATGCCGGCTTCCGTCGTGCCATTTGTGGCCAGGCTTACCACTTTCAACGCGGCGGCATTGGGCAGGATTTCGGTGTCTTGGGCCATGCGCTCCTCGGTGGCGGACATGGCGGCGTTGCCCGCCGATTCCGATTTCATGGAGGAACAACCTGTGAGCGCCGCCACTGCGAGCAGGGAGGCAATAATAGTTCCGGTCTTTGTCATTTTTTTCATAAACAATCTCCTTTCGTTCAGGACGCCAATTCCCGGTGCAGTTCGCGCACCTGCGCCCGCACCACGGCCAGCACCGCGCGTCCCTTGGCGGTGAGCATGTAATCCCGGCGGGCGCGTTTGCCGCCGCGCGGAGCCGTCCGCGCCTTGAGCCAGCCCAACCGCGCCATGCGCTGGAGCAGCGGATAGAGCGTGCCGGGGCTGATCTCGTAGCCATGCCGGCGCAACTCGGTCAGCATCCAATGGCCATGCAACGGCTCCTCGCCGGCATGGTGCAGGATGTGCGCCTTCCAAAACGCCAGTAAAATTTCGCGGCTGACCGACTTCATCTGCCAGAATTACGATAACCGATGTCGGAAACCGTAGCATAACCGGCGTGTCTTGTCGAATCATTTTCAATGGCTTCGCGAGCCAAAGCTTGAACTCCGACGCGGACGGGCCATCCGCGCTCCGAAAAATAATCTGTTACCTTTTGCGGGCCGGCGTAAATGTATCAGTGAAATCATGAATGACGACCTGGCCCTGCTGCGGGAATTCGCCCGGCGGAATTCCGAGGAGGCGTTCGCAACGCTCGTCTTGCGCTACGTTAATCTCGTTTATTCCGTGGCGCTGCGGCAGGTGCGCGACCCGCAATTGGCCGAGGAAATCACGCAGGCGGTGTTCATTATTCTGACGCGCAAGGCGGGCTCGCTCAGTGACAAGACTATTTTGCCCGGCTGGCTTTGCCGCACGGCGCGATACGCCAGCGCCAACGCGCTGACCGTTCAACGCCGCCGCCAACGCAGCGAACAGGAGGCGCACATGCAAACCATTTTAACCAGTGGCAGCGACGCCTCGTCGCCGCAAATTCAAGAGGAAACATGGACGCAAATCGCGCCGCTGCTCGACACGGCGATGGAGAAGCTCGGCCAGAAGGACCACGACGCCCTGGTGCTGCGGTTTTTTGAAAATCGGAATTTCAAGGAAGTTGGCGCGGCTTTGGGCGCGAGTGAGGACGCGGCGAAGATGCGGGTGAGCCGCGCGCTGGAAAAGTTGCGGAAATTTTTTGGCAAACGCGGCATCAGTTCAACCACGGCTATCATTGCCGGAACGATTTCCGCCAATTCCGTTCAAGCCGCGCCGGTGGCGCTGGCAAAATCCGTGACCGCCGTGGCGGTGGCCAAAGGCGCGGCGGCTTCAGCTTCAACCTTAACCCTCATCAAAGGAGCATTGAAAATTATGGCATGGACAAAAGCAAAAACTGCGATTGTGGTTGTTACGGTTGTTATTTTAACAGCAGGCACGGCAACGATTGCGGTGAAAACATTCATTTCACCGATCACCATGAAGGATGCGTACGTCAAACTCTACGCCGATCCCGGTTACGGAGGTGAGATGCTCACCATTCTCCCCTGGGAAGCTCCGCCAAACAACGTTGCCGTGCGCGGTGACATTGACAATTTCGACGGCCTTCCGCCGGACAGTCGCGATCCAGTGAACTTCAATGACAAGGCATCGTCCGCCATTTATTTGTTCCCAAAAGGATGTACGGTGATCCTCTTCGAACATGCAAGATTCGACGGTCAACAATACAAATTGGTCGGCACAGGCAAGGTTGAGGCGATTCCTGACTTCAACATCACACATCCGGGATTCGACGGCATAACTTCGTCACTTCGTTGGATAGGAACTGCGGCTTTCCCCGTTAATGAAATTGGACAGAAACGCGCGCAATCGCCTAAGCTCGCGGAAGACTTCATTACACAGATACGCCAAAAACCGGGTGGTGAATTTACACTGGAAGCGGTGGAATATTTAAGCAAACTTAATACACAAGGCCAGTTGCCCGGATTGCCAAAAGACGAACATAAATCACCAATAATGATTCAAAACTGGTCCCAAGATAGCAACGGCGTCTGGCATTTCAGCCGCACCAACGGGGAAACATGTCCCATCTCTCGAACAATCAGGGCGAGCAAAAACAACGATGGTCATTGGGCATATTTTTATACGGTCGTAAAAGCATCTGAGACAAATGGCTGGCAATTGCAGAAGGCTTGGCGCATTGATACCAATGGAAACGTTGTGGAAGAATATTCCGTTCCGTGAATTATTCCCGTCAGGCATTTACGCTAATCGAGTTGCTCGTTGTCATCGCGATCATTGCGATTCTGGGGGCACTTCTGTTGTCGGCTTTGAGTCAGGCCAAAGACAGCGCGAGAACTGTTGGCTGTGTGAACAATTGCCAGCAACTTGACTTGGCCTGTCAGCTTTATGTCGCGGACCACAATGACAAGTTTTGCAGTGCGTTCATGGTTCAAGGCAACAACGTTGTTCGACGGGCGTGGTTCAATCTGATTTCCCCGTACACGAAATCTACTAATCTATTGCTTTGTCCTGCATTTCGGCTCAAGGCACACGCCGTTGTTGAAACGAACTATCCCAGCGCGCCAGCGGATGCGGCATTTTCCAATTACGCCTTCAATTTTCAAATTGGGGGCTGCGACTGGCCGGGAATCTGGCCGGCATCTGATTATCCGTTGGCGCGTTTGACCCCCATTCGCGATCCCTCGCGCACGGTTCTTCTGACTGACAGCGGTACGCGGCCAATCAACACCGCTGACCCAAACCTTTGTGTCACCCCGCAATCTCCGCAGAAAGCCGGTGCTTTTGTACTCAATGATCCGGCAGCTACTCAGCCGAATTCTCTGGTCATCGATCCTATCAACCCCGACTGGTGCGGACCGGAACTCCGCCACGATCACGGCCGGAGTGCGGTGGCCATGACTGATGGTCATGTGGTAGTAAAAAAGGCCTCGGAGTGGTATTGGGCTGGAACGCCGTGGCTGTATCCAACAAATGGAGGTCAATGAACAATTTCGGTTTAGTGCTGCGAAGAAACAATTAGCGCAAACCATTTTACACGTCGCCCGCGCATTGTATAATGTTCCACTGTGAATTCGTCAAAGCGCCAGCGCGTGGTCTGCGGCATGAGCGGAGGAGTGGACTCCTCCGCCACGGCGGCGCTGTTGCTCGAACAGGGCTTCGAGGTCATCGGCATCACGCTCAAGCTCTGGCCGCAGGATTGCGTGAATCGCGCCGAGGACAAATGCTGCGGCCCGCAGGCCGTCACCGACGCCCGCGCCGTGTGCCACAAGCTCGACATCCCGTATTACCTCATTGACGAGGCGGCGGAATTCCAGAAGCACGTCATCCAATACTTTGCCGATGAATACAAGGCCGGCCGCACGCCAAATCCGTGCGTGATGTGCAATCAGAACCTAAAGTTCGGCCGGCTCATTGACCGCGCCAGCCAGCTTGGTGCGGACTACATCGCGACGGGACACTTTGCACGAATTGAGCGCGTCCCAAATCCCACGGTAGGGACATCGCGCTGCGATGTCCTCGCCCGCGAAACAGCGGACGAAATTGAAACTGTTGCTCCGCTGAACGCGGCGCGGACGGCGCAACTCGCCGTCCCTGCCACAGAACGTTATTTGCTGAAGCGCGGGCGTGATTTGAAGAAGGACCAGAGTTATTTTCTTTTCTCACTGCGGCAGGACCAGCTTGCGCGTTCGATTTTTCCGCTCGGCGAAAAGACCAAGAGTGACACGCGCGAAGTGGCGCGGCACTGCAAACTCAAGACTGCCGACAAGGAGGAGAGCATGGAAATCTGCTTCGTGCCGGACAACAACTACGGTGGCTTTCTCCAGCAGGCGAATCTGGCACAGAAGCATTGTGGCGAGATAGTGGATTTACACGGAAATGTCCTCGGCAATCACGACGGCATTGAATTTTACACCATCGGCCAGCGGCGTGGTCTGGGCATCACCACGCCCAAGCCGGTTTATGTCGTCGAACTGGACGCGGAAAACAACCGCGTCGTGGTGGGTGACGACTCGGCGCTCGACCGCGATGAATTTACCGCGATGAATTGCAACTGGATTCCGTTCGAGAAATTGACCGGGCCCATCGAAGTCACGACCAAAATCCGTTACAACCATCCCGGTACACCCGCGACCGTGACCCCGACCAGCGACGGCTCAGTGAAAGTGAAGCTGCATTGCGCGCAGCGAGCTATCACGCCCGGCCAAGCGGCAGTTTTCTATCAGGACGACTTGGTTGTAGGCGGAGGCTGGATTACGAAATAAGCGGTCGCAGCGTAATTGACAGCCGCTGCCGTGGGGTGCATTGTTCCGTCCATGAAAGCACTTGTTCTACTGGTTGCGATTACATTCTTTCAAATCTTGGCCGCCGGTGCCGCCGGGTCCATTTACGATATTCCGCTCAAGGACATTAACGGCAACAGCACTTCGTTGAAGCCGTATCAGGGTAAGGTAATGCTCATCGTCAACGTCGCGTCCAAATGCGGATTCACGCCGCAATACAAGGCATTGGAGGCGCTGTACCGGAAATACAAAGACCAGGGCTTGGTCGTGCTCGGTTTTCCCTGCAATCAATTTGCCCATCAGGAACCCGGCACGGACGCTGAAATCAAACAGTTTTGCACCTCGAAATACGACGTGACTTTTCCGATGTTCGACAAGATTGAAGTCAACGGCGCCAACCGCAATCCGCTTTACGTGCTGCTGGCGGGCAAGGACTCTCCGTTTCCCGGCGACATAGGCTGGAACTTCACCAAGTTCCTGATCGGCCGCGACGGCAAAATCCTGAACCGCTTCAATTCGCCGGTAAAACCGGACTCGTCGGAAGTCACTCAAGCCATCGAAACTGCGCTGGCAGCGAAATAAAGAGTAGGAGAGGACGTAAGTAATCTATGGACAAATTGAGCCTCGTCACCTCGACTCCTACAAAATTATTCAACTAACTCCGCTGCGCTGGCGTTCGCCTGGACCTGTTCTGGATTTTTACAGCCGGGGATGAGCGTGGACACAGTCGGATTTTTCAGACACCACGCTAAAGCCCATTGGGCCATCGGCACGCCGGGTGGCACTTCCTCTTTTTGCAGGCGCTCCACTTCGGCGAGATCACGTTTCAATTTTTCCGCGTCAAAGGTAGCGCGTACATCATTGGCGGCAAATATCACACCGGGCTTGTATTTGCCGCTTAACAATCCGCTGGCCAGCGGCACGCGGACAAGAATGCCGAGGTTGTCGCGTTGCGCGTGCGGGAAATAAATTTGCTCCGGCCGCCGGTCCAGCCGGTTGAAAATCACCTGCAACGCCTCCACGCCGAATTGAACCGCCGCGCGCGCCTGCCGCTCGCTTCCCTTGCCCAAAATCGAAACTCCCAGATGCCGGATTTTGCCGGCGCGCTTTTGCTCCGCCAGCATCGCCCACAATTCCTGGTTTTCAAACAGCGCGTCGGAGCCGGAATGAAACTGATAAAGGTCAATCGTCTCGACGCGCAGCGCCTTGAGCGAGGCTTCGAGCTGCTGGCGCACGCCGCCAACGGAAAAGTCATCCGTGCGGTTCATGAAGCTGTTGAAGTGGTGGCCGAACTTGGTCGCTACGAACCAGCGCGAGCGGTCGCGGCGCGACAGGTAATCGCCCATCAGCCGTTCGGACAGGTGGTCGCCGTAACATTCGGCGGTGTCAATGAGGTTGATGCCGCACTCCGCCGCTGCTTCGAGGATGGCATCAGCCTCCGCCTGCGCGAAATCGTGTCCCCACTCGCCGCCGAACTGCCACGTGCCGACGCCGATGACCGAGACACGCAAGCCAGTTCGTCCCAGAATCCGATAACGCATGTCCAAGGCTAACGCGTTTTTAGGCGGTTGTCCCGTCCGATTCCCGGCACTGCGCAAATCGGAAGCAGGATGATGACTTGCCCGGAGTGGCCAAATGGGTGCATATTTACAGAAGTTTTCCAAACCAATGGGATGAAGTTCGTGAATGAATAGCCCGGTATCGGCCCCCAAAAAACCACTTCGCCCTTCGGCGTTTTGGTTGGTGTCCGTGCTCGTGGGCGTCGTGGCCGGCCTGGGGGCTGTGGTTTTTCGCGGGTTGATCGGCGGGTTTCACAACCTGTTTTTCTTGGGTAAATTTTCCTTCATTTACAACGCCAACCTGCACACGCCCGCCAGTCCGTGGGGACCGGGGATCATTCTGGTGCCGGTCATCGGGGCCTTGGGCGTCGCGTTTCTGGTCAAAACATTCGCGCCGGAAGCCAAGGGACATGGCGTGCCGGAAGTGATGGAGGCGGTTTATTATCAAAAGGGCATCATCCGTCCGATTGTGGCGGTAATCAAATCGCTGGCCTCGGCCCTTTCAATCGGCACCGGTGGCTCGGTGGGACGCGAAGGCCCCATTGTCCAGATAGGCTCATCGTTTGGCTCCACCATGGGCCAATTGCTCAAGCTTCCTGCCTGGCAGCGAATTGCGCTGGTGGCCGCCGGCGCCGGCGGGGGCATCGCCGCCACGTTCAACACCCCGATTGGCGGCATCCTGTTCGCCGCGGAGTTGTTGTTGCCCGAAATCAGCGCCCGAACGTTGATTCCGGTGGCCATTTCCACCGCCACCGCCACTTATATCGGGCGATGGCTGCTGGGGTCGAATCCCTCATTTGTCATTCCCGAGTTTGAAACGACGAGCTTTCATCTGAACAGTCCTTATGTGCTGCTGGCCTGCCTCGGCCTCGGCGGCCTGTTGGGCGTGGTTTCCACCGTCTTCATCAGGTCCATTTACTGGTGCGAGGATTTTTTTGAGGAGCGGGTTTCGCAAAATTATTATGTCCGGCATGTGCTGGGGATGCTGTTGGTCGGCATCATGATCTATGCTTTGCAGGCGGGCTTTGGCCATTACTACGTGGAAGGCGTCGGCTACGCCACCGTGCAGGATGTGCTGATGGGCACGCTGTCCGCGCTGGGCTTGCTGGTGCTATTGTTTGTCCTCAAAGTGGCGGCCACTTCCCTGACGCTGGGATCGGGCGGATCGGGAGGAATTTTTTCGCCGTCGCTCTTTCTGGGTGCAACTTTTGGCGGAGTCTATGGCTTGCTGCTTAAACTCGCCTTTCCGCATCTGCCGGTCAGTCCGTCCGCCTTTGCGGTCGTGGGCATGGCGGGAGTCGTCGGCAGCGCAACCGGCGCCGCAATCACGGCCATCGTCATGATTTTTGAGATGACGCTCGATTACCAGATGATTCTGCCCATGACCATCACCGTGGCCATCAGCTACGGCATTCGGAGGTTTTTGTTGAAGGACAGCGTCTATACGATGAAATTGGCCCGGCGCGGCCATCCCGTGCCCGAGGCGTTGCAGGCCAACTCCTGGCTGGTCCGGCAGGCCCGTGATTACATGGACGACCGGGTGGCAATTGTGCCCGCCTCCGTTCCGTTGAAATCCCTCGTGCAAACCCTTTCCGATCCGGGTCACCCGCACTGGTTCGTGGTCGAGGACAACGGAGAACTGGCGGGTGTTATCGAAGCTGCCGCGCTTGCCGATCTAATCCAGCGCAGCGGGGGACTTTCCTTGCGCGAGGCGGCGCGGCGCGATTACGAGGTAGTCGGGGAACTCACCGCCTTTTTCGAACTCCTATCCCGCACACGCGCTCGACAGCCGGGGCTGTTTTTGGTGGCGTCACAAACCAATCCGGCTTCGGCCAAGGACATCAAGGGCGTCATTTCAAAACAACGAGTCACCGAGACGATGGTTCAAGCCTTCACACCTTCCACGGAATAAGCATGTGTGTGCTCATTACCTGTCAGTTTCAGCTTGCGCCGTTTCTTTTGGTTGTTACAGTCAGGTCACGTTTTCATCCGCCGGTTGCGGCGGTTTTTCCATTTTAACCTGAAAGACGACTAATTTGTGAAAGTTTTCAGCGGCACCGCCAATGAGCCTTTGGCTCGCGCGATTTGCAAATCCATCGGCATGGAACTGGGCAAATGCTCCATCCAGCCATTCCCGGACGGCGAGACGTTCATCAAAATCGAGGAGAATGTGCGGGGCGAGGATGTGTTCGTGGTCCAGCCAACGTCGCCGCCAACCAACCACAATTTGATGGAGTTGTTCATCATGATTGACGCGTTGCGGCGGGCGAGCGCGACACGCATCACCGCCGTGCTGCCGTTCTATGGTTATGCCCGGCAGGACCGCAAGGACCAGCCGCGCGTGCCCATCACGGCCAAGCTCATCGCCAACCTGCTCGTGGCGGCGGGCGTCAACCGCATCCTGACGATGGATTTGCACGCACAACAGATTCAGGGGTTTTTCGACATCCCGGTGGATCATCTTTATGCCGCACCGGTGATGTACGAGTATTTGAAAAAGAAAAAGCTGCCCGACCTCGTGGTGGTCAGCCCGGACGTGGGCGGTTTGAAAATGGCGCACGCATATTCGCAGGTGATGGAATCGGGGTTGGCCATCGTGGCCAAACGGCGCAAAAGCGCGACGGAGGTGGAATCCATGGCCGTCATCGGCGAAATTCGCGGCAAAAACATCCTCTTGGTGGACGACCTGACGGAAACGGCGGGCACGCTGACGGCGGCGGCGGCATTATTGAAGAAAAAGGGCGCCAGACAGATTCTAGCCTGTGTTTCCCATGCCATTCTCAACGACGTAGGCATTCAAAGATTGCGAAAATCGGTGATTGACGAATTGATTACAACTGATACAGTCCAACGCCCTGCAATTGACGGCGTGAAGATAACCACGCTGTCGGTGGCGGGACTTTTGGGCGAAGCCATCAAGCGAATTAACAGCAATTCGTCGGTGAATTCGCTCTTTGAATTCAAAGGCTGGCGGACAAGCTGAACTCCAGCAGGAAGGAATTTTCTTCCGACGTGACCACCCACTACATTACCTGCGCCCCCAAAAAATCAAACAAGCCAATCCCAACCCCGCCAGTGCCAGCGTTGCCGGTTCCGGCACCGCCGTGGCATAAATTCCAAATTGGAAAACGTCCTGACGAGGATACCATGTCCAACTTGAGCCGTTGGGCGAGCCAAAGTAGCTATTGTCAATGGTGAATCCATTGTTTTGGGTCACGCCATTCGCGGCGCTCCAAGTATAAGCGCCGTCGGCAACGGACGTCGTGGCAGTAGCGACTAAAAAATAAAATGTAGATGGTGAAAGCATAATGCCGGAAGCCGTATAATTGAAAATACCGCTCGTAGTTGGGTCGGAACCGCTAAGGCTGCCAAGACTGCTTTGTGGAGAATCGCCAGGTATCTGAAGACTGTGAGGGTCGCCCGTTTTGGAATAAAGTGAGACAGTGAACCCGCTCGGCGTTCCCGATGTGGCGTCCATTAGCAGTTGGACGGAATTCAATATGTAACCTTCAGAATTGGGACCAGTTATAAATGTCTGCGCGATCCATGAATCGCTGGCAATAGACGCGCTTCCAGTTGAGGTTTGTCCTAAATTCGAGACATAGAGCGTACCTTGCGCTAATGTCTGAATCACCAACACCTTCGCGGCGAAAAGCGCAATTGCAATTAAGATCATTTTTTTCATATTGGTTCCTTTCATTTTTATGAGGTTACTGACAGGCTGACCATGCTTTGAGGAAAATGGCTGAATCATATTTATCATCGCTGTAATCTGCGACTGCGATTTTGACATGGTTCGTCACATTGGCGGAAATCGGTGCCTGAGCCGTAAGCAACACCGTCATGCCGTCGTACTGAATGTTGAAGGCTGGAGCGGAAATCCCATACGGAGGGGCGGCTGAATAAATGGGGTCATGATTATCCACATAATATTGCGCATTGGTCGGAGAGTAGGTGGGACTCGTGCAACCTCCATTAATGTTGTTGACGCTCACCGGCACGTTGGTGGTATCGGGTACCAGCGCAAAGTCGTTGGTAATACTGTTAATCCAATTTGTCCCCACGCGGTTAGTGCTGACAAAGATTGCCATCGGATCATTATATTGTGAGCCGGAGAATTCCGGATATTCTTCGGAGGCAAAAATGTATTGAAATTGCAACGTGAAGGTATTGGTCGAAACGATGTCAAACTCCAGCACGGCGGCATCCTCAGTGCCACTACCGCCCACAAGATTGTCCAAATCGGGATCACCATTATAATCGATACCGTCATAAAACGACCCTGATGCATCTGACTGATTATTTGGCCCAATCGCATTAGCGATGTAGCCCGATGCAAGAATCACTCCACTATCTATCGGCAAACCGCAACCATTGCCGCCGGCAAAGGTACCCCGCGCCTCGTCCGCGCCGGTGTAAGTGGCATTGGTCACCGTCACCCACGGCGGCACCAGCAGCTCCGCCAGTTGTTGTGACGTCGCGTTGGTTGTTACCGTCAAATCGCCGTTCGTCGCCGGTCCCAGCCGGAAAAACCCGATCGGGCCGCACAAATCCGGCACCACGGCGTTGGTATAAACACAGCGCATCACAAAATCCCACTGAATGGGGGCATCCAAACTGGTGGTGTAATACAAATCATGGAACAGGTTAGTATCGTTCCAAGGAGGATGGACTGTCAAATTGGCTGTCCATCCTACGCCGCTGTTGGTCACGCCATTGATTTGCAGCCACAGGTCGTTAGTCGTAAACGCTTGGGCTTGGAAACTCACACCAAAGCCGACGACAAGTTGCGACTGCGCCAGTTCCGCATAATCCACGTTGGTATCGTCAAGGAGATAAATCCCATCGCCTAACGGCCAGGCGTTTAAACCAAGGATATTACCAGGCAGCGGTGGCCACGGCGTTGCACCGCCGGGGGCATGTTGCGCCGACCAAAAGGTTCCGCTCTCTGGCAATTGTGACGCTGGCACGGGCGGAACAGACTCAATCACTTCCAACATCACCTGCAAGTCGCTGGCCGCCTGAACTGATTCATCCGACATGGCGGTTGTTTGGGCGCGTAGCGCAAAGGCAAAGCCGGCCAAAATTCCAACAGCCAAAACGAAGGCCAAATTGGAAGAACGACCATTCTTTCTGATTGTTGTTTTCATAATGGATTATGTGTCTGCCAAATCCATTTCGACGTAATGATAGCGATTTCTAATCGAATGGCCAGCAGAAAATTGATGGTTTTCATAATTTCTGAACTTCGGGTTCACTGAAATTAGGGCATAACACGCCCTTTAAGTCAATATCAAAATTTACCGCAATGTGGTGTGGCCAAGATCAAATTGCCGACCGAGCTTCGGAAACTCGGAGCAAACATAAGGCGCATCCGCACTTCGCTGGGAATGACGCAGGAGAGGCTGGCGGAACTGGCCGCCCTCAATGCTCGCACCATCCGACACATTGAAGCCGGCGAAATCAACATTTTGATCACCACTGTTGCCCGAATCCGCAACGCACTGGGATGCAAATGGGACAATCTGGTTCCACCCGAATGGAAGCGGTAGCGACGCGAAGAATCTTCTTGAAACTGCCGGAAATCAGTTGTTGACGAATTGGCAGCAATTGATATTGTTTTCCGCTCTTTGGCTTGCAGCCAAAAACATTTTTTAACATGAAATCGGTGCCATTGAAAGCGTATCCCCGGACGCAGACGCGTCGAGGCGGAGTCAAGAAACTGCGCGACACGGGTCGCGTGCCGGCGGTCATTTACGGCCGCGAGGTCAAGCCGCAGAACCTCGAGATCAGCGCGAAGGAAATCGGCGACCTCATTCATCATTCCGCTTCCGAGAATCTGCTGGTGGATTTGGCCGTGGAAAATGACGCGCACGCCAAGCGCCTCGCGCTCGTTCAGGAAATTCAGCATCACCCGCTTGACGGCAAGGTTCTGCATGTGGATTTTCATGAAGTCGCTGAAAACGAAAAAGTTATCGTGAATGTGCCGGTGGAAACCATCGGCGAAGCCATCGGTGTGAAAACCGGCGGCGGCGTGCTCGAACACGTCCTGTTCAAGCTCAAGGTCCGCTGCCTGCCCAAGGATTTGCCGGAACAAATCGTCGTGGACGTCACCCACCTCGAACTCAACAAAACCATCCACATCAGCGATCTCAAAATGCCGGCGGGCGTTGAAGTGTTGGGTGACAAGAACATTCCGGTTGTCTCCGTTGCCCTGCCGCGCGCGGAAGAGGAAGAGACGGCGGCCACAACCGCCGAAGCCGTGTCCGCGGGCGATGTTGAGATGATCAAGGAAAAGAAGGAAGAAGGCGAGGAAGGCGAAGCGCCGGCCAAGGGTGAAAAAGGCGCTGCCAGGCCTGGCGAGAAAGCGCCGGCCAAAGGCGCCGAAAAAGGCGCGGCGGCTCCCGAAAAGGGCGCCGAAAAGGCCGGCGAGAAAAAGCCGGCGGAGAAAAAGAAATAATTTCGCGGGCGATCCGCGTGGATCGGCGCGCCTGTGCCGCTCATGGAGTCATTGCACCTCATCGTGGGCTTGGGCAATCCGGGCGCGGAATACCGAAAGACGCGCCACAACGCCGGCTTTTTGCTGGTCGAAAAACTGGCCGCGCGCTGGCGGGTGGACTGGAAGAACGAACGCAAGTTCAACGCGCGAATGGCCCGCGCGGAACGCCAAGGCCGCCGAGTTTTGCTGTGCCAGCCGCAGACGTTCATGAATGCGAGCGGCGAAGCGGTGGGTATGGTGATGAATTTTTATCAGTTGCCACGAACGCGCATTTTGGTGGTGGTGGACGACGCAGATTTGCCGCTGGGCGAGATTCGGTTGCGGTCGGGTGGCAGCAGCGGCGGCCATCACGGGCTGGAATCCATCGAGCGGCACCTGGGTTCGCGTGAATTTGCCCGGCTGCGGCTCGGCATCGGACGCCGGGACGGCGACCGGGAGATCACGGATTACGTGCTCAGCCGTTTTGATGCCAGCGAGAGCGCGTTGATGGAAAAAGTTTTAAACCGGGCGGCCGACCAGGCGGAATGCTGGTTGACTGACGGCATACAAAAAGCAATGAACCAGTTTAATGGAGTCGTGGACTCCGCGAACGAAGAAAAAAAACAGTGAAACGATACGAAGGTCTGTTCATCCTGAATACTGCGGGACGGGAAGAAGGTGTCAAGGGTGCCCTCGACAAGATTTCCTCCGAAATCGTGGCGGCGGGCGGCAAGGTTGAGACGGTGCAAAAGATGGAGCGGAAAAGTTTCGCGCGTGTGGCGGACAAAAAGCATAACGCCGGCTTTTACGCGAACGTCATTTTCACCGGCACCCCGACCATTGTCACGCAATTGCGGACAAAACTGGCGTTGAACGATGAGGTTTTCCGCATCTTCTTCACGCAGGCGCCCGAACCCAAACCCGCAAAACAACCCTCAACTCCCACCAGTTATGGCCAGCTTCAATAAAGTCATCCTCGCCGGCAATCTGACCCGCGACCCGGAATTGCGCTACACCCCCAAGGGCACGGCCATTGCGCGGCTCGGCATCGCCTGCAACCGCAAGTGGAAAAGCGAAACCGGCGAAATGAAGGAAGAGGTGACCTTTGTGGACGTGGATGCATTCGGCAAAACCGCCGAGACCATCGGCCAATACTTGAAAAAAGGCCGCCCGATTTTGATTGAAGGCCGCTTGCGCTACGATATTTGGGAGGACAAGCAAAGCGGTCAGAAGAAAAGCAAACTCGGTGTCGTGCTGGAAAACTTCCAATTTCTGGATTCCGGCGGCGGTCGTGGCGAAGGTGCTTCCGAGTCTCCGCGCCCGCGTCCGGCCTCCGGTTCCACACCGCCGGCGGCAGTCGAACCCGCCGACGGCGACGCGCCGCCCGAACACGACGACGTTCCATTTTGATTTCGCCCTGCAAATTTTGTTGTAACTTGTCACCCGTTACTCGTCACTTTTATGAAGACTGAAATCATTCTAACGCACAACATCGTCGGCCTCGGCGCCGAGTCCGACCAGGTGAAGGTCGCCGCCGGGTACGCGCGGAATTTCCTTTTTCCGCAACGGCTGGCCATTCCCCTCACCCAGGCCAACAAACGCCAGATCGAGGCCCTGCGCCAGCGCCGCGCCGAGCGCGAGGCGCACGAGTTCAACACCATGACCGAACTTGCCAAGGGCGTCGAGAAGCTCATCTGCGTGGTCAAAGCCAAGGCGGGCGAGGACGGCAAGATGTTCGGCTCGGTGACCGCCGGCATGATCGCCGACGAATTGAAGCATCAGTTCGACATTTCGCTCGATAAAAAGAAAATTCATCTCGAACATCCGATCCGCATGTTGGGCGACTATGAAGTGGAATTGAACCTTCACGCTGAAGTCAAAGGCATGCTCAAAGTGCGCGTTGAAAGCACCACGCCAGTGACCACGCCCACTCCTGAGCCCGCACCGGCTGAATCGAAGTCTGAAGAAGGCAAAAGGCCCAGAACCGAGAGACGCGGCCCCGTCAGAAGGGACGCCAAAGCCGAAAAGGCCCCAAAAGCTGAAAAAGCCGAAACCGTCAGGGCAAAAGCGCCCCGTACCATTAAAAGCGAAAAAGGCGAAAAGCCTGCAAAACCTGAGAAAACAGCGAGAGCACAAAAGGGAGAAACAAAGGCAGAAAAAGACTCTTGACGGGTTGAAGCCGAATCATTAAACTGTCCGCGTAATGTTGAAAAACGTTCTACAAGCTGTCAATGTGGTCGTCGTCGTAGTTAACGACGCCGTTGGCGCTTGTTGAATGTAACCAAACTTTAACAAGAACCCACGGCTGGCAACGGCTGTGGGTTTTTTGTTTAATCCGCGCCACCAGCCACAACCGAAAGAACACATGAGCAAGACCACTGAAACCGCTGAAAAGAAACCTGCCTCCACGGCGCGCGCCGAGGTCGGCGCCGCCATGTTTGGCCGCGACATCCTCGTGCAAGCCCTCGAACGTGAAGGCGTCGAAGTCATCTTCGCCTATCCCGGCGGCGCGAGCATGGAAATCCACCAATCGCTGACGAAATCCAAAATCCGCACCATCCTGCCGCGTCACGAACAGGGCGGCAGTTTCGCGGCGGAAGGTTACGGTCGCGCGACCGGCAAGGCCGGCGTGTGCATGGGCACCAGCGGCCCCGGCGCGACGAATCTCGTCACCGCCATCGCCGACGCCTACCTGGATTCCTGCCCGCTCATCGCCATCACCGGCCAGGTGACAACCAACATGATTGGGCGCGGCGCGTTTCAGGAAACCGACATCATTGGGGTGACGCTGCCTATTGTGAAGCACAGCTACCTCATCACGGACGTGAACGACATTCCGCGCATCGTGAAGGAGGCGTTTTACATCGCGCAAACCGGCCGGCCCGGACCGGTGGTGATTGACGTGCCGAAAAATATTCAGCAAGCCAAAACCCAGCCGGTGTGGCCGACGTTGGAGCAGATCAAGAAAGGCCTGCGCGGCTACAACCAGCCCGACCTGCGCGCAGACGACCTTGCGTTGAACGAAATCATGGGCCTGATTGAAAAAGCCGAGCGCCCGGTGATTTATTGCGGCGGTGGCATCATCAGCAGTGGCGCGGCAGCGGAACTTAAACAGTTTGCCGAAGCGACCAACATTCCCGTGACGACCACGCTCATGGGCATCGGCGGTTTTCCGGAAACGCATCCGCTCTCATTGCGCTGGTTGGGCATGCACGGCGCGGCGTTTGCCAACTGGGCCGTCAACGGCGAATATGAACACCGCAAGTCGTTCAACGATCCGATGGTGAAAATCAAAGACGGCGCGGATTTGTTGCTCGCCTTCGGCGTGCGGTTCGATGACCGCGTGACCGGCAAATTCGAGGAATTCTGCAAGCACGGCACGATTGTGCACTTGGACATTGACGCTTCCGAGTTGAACAAAAACCGGAAGGCGCATTTGCCCGTGGTCGGCGACATTAAGGACGCGCTGACGCGGCTTAATGCGATGCTCGCCCAGCGTCCGCTCAACAAAAAGCACACGGCCTGGCTCGCGCAGATTGACGAGTGGAAAAAGAAGGCGCCGTTCGCCTACACCATCACACGGGAGATTGCCACCAGCGATCACATGAAGGATCATCTCAAGGGGCACGAGGAGGAAATCATCCTCCAGCAAATGGTGGTCGAGGCGCTTTACGAATTGACGAAGGGCGACGCCCTCATCACCACCGGCGTGGGCCAGCATCAGATGTGGGCCGGCCAGTGGTTCAAATACGAACATCCGCGCCAGTTCATCACCAGCGGCGGGCTTGGCTCGATGGGCTTTGGCTTCCCGGCGGCGCTCGGCATCAAGGTCGCGCACCCGGACAGGGAAGTGATTGACATTGACGGCGACGGCTCGTTCCTGATGAACATTCAGGAATTGGCCACCGCGCACGTGGAGAAAATCAACGTCAAAGCCATCATCCTGAACAACCAACACCTCGGCATGGTGGTGCAATGGGAGGACAAGTTCTACCAGGGCAACCGCGGACACACCTATCTCGGCGACCCGCAGTACCGTGCGCAGATTTATCCCGACTTCGTGCGCGTCTGCAATTCCTTCGGCGTGAAATGCGAGCGCGTAATGTACAAGAAGGATTTGCGCCCCGCCATCCAGCGGATGCTCGATGCGAAGGAGCCTTACGTGCTCGACGTGGTGACGCCTTACAGCGAGCATGTGCTGCCGTTCATCCCGACGGGCCGGACCGTGGCCGACATGATCTGGAAGGCGTAAATAAAATTGGGATGTAGCGGCGCTCTATGAGCGCCGCTTTTTTGGTGTTGCGAATATGGCGGCGGTCACAGACCGTCGCCACAGCAACCGCCGGGCGCAAACGCTTGTCGTCCGGCCGGTTTTTGTTACGCTGGCCGCAATGCGTAAATGGTGTTGTGTTCTTGTGTTCCTGCTGGCCCTGCCGGTCTTGGGCGCGGAACTTAAAATTGATTTCAGCAATTCGACCGTTAATGAAACGCCCGCCGGTTTTCACACCGCACTGGCCGGCGGCGGGAAACCGGGCGACTGGAAAATCGTCATGGACGAGACACCCTCGGCATTCGCGCCCTTGACCCCACAAGCAAAACGGACCCCGACGATGACCCAACACGCCGTCCTTGCCCAACTCAGCCAGGAAGCCAACGAGGAGCGGTTTCCGATGCTGATTTACGAAAAGGAAATCTTCAAGGACTTCAAGCTGACGACACAGTTCAAAATCGTCAGCGGTGTGGCGGAACAAATGGCGGGCGTGGTTTTCCGGTACCAGAATTCATCGAACTTTTATGTGATTCGCGCCAGTGCATTGGGACACAACGTTCGTTTTTATAAAGTCGTGGACGGGCTGCGCGGCAATCTCATCGGCCCGCCAATGGACATTTCCACCAACGTGTGGCACAGCCTGAGCATCCAGTGCCAGGGCAACCAATTCATGTTCTGGTTCGACGGCCATTTGCTGATGCCGTCGTTGACTGACAACACGTTTACCGAGGGCAAAATCGGGTTTTGGACGATGTCGGACGCGGTGAGTTATTTCGGCGAGACGACCATCAGCTATACGCCGCGGGTGCCGATGGCGCAGGCGCTTGTGGACAGTATGATGCGGAAATATCCGCGCATTCTGAAACTCCGGGTCTATACGCTCAATGACAAAGGCCAGCCGCAAATCATCGCCAGCAATGATGAAAAGGAAATCGGCCAGCCGGGCACCGATGCCGAAACGGGCGCCATCACCACGGGAACGGTTTACTTCGGACGCGGCAAAGGCTTCGTTGCGGTGACGATGCCGCTGACTGATCGCAATGGGGATCCCGTGGCGGCGGCGCGCGTGGAGTTGAAATCGTTTTTCGGCGAGACGCAGGACAGCGCGGTGGACCGCGCGCGAATTATTGTCAAAGAAATGCAGGCCAGGGTCGGCTCCGAACAGGATCTGACTCAATAACGCCGCGCCTACTTTTTAACGGGTGCGCTCAATTCATCCGGCGATTCCACCGGAGGTATGACTTGTGGTTTCACACGGCGGACGCCGCCATAAACTGTGATGCTGCCATCAGTGCCGACACGCAGGCGGGGACGTATATTAAGGTAATCATAAATCTCCTGCTGGACAATGTCGCCGTTGGGATTGATCACGGAATAGATAAAACTCGCGGCGCCGCTCTGGTAAAGCACATGCAAATTGCTGGACCGATCCAATTGCTCCTCCGGCTGGCTGAAGGAAACCATTGGGCCGACCGACCGCACCTTGAAGATGGTTGAGCCGGATTCATCGCTCACCTGCACATACATCCGCAATTGCGAGTGCAGGTAATTGGCCTCCTCCAAAGTGTACTTGCGAACTTCCGGCGGGCGATTCGTCACGCCGGGAGGGAGGGGCATGCCGAAAACCTGCGACCACAATTTCGCGCCATCAATGATATCAAACCCCAGCGGCGGGCTGGTGATTGATGTGTTCCAGTCCTTGATTTGCACTGTAGCAATGATCCGATAGTGTCCCGGCCGTCTCAGGTCGAAATACGGCTCCAGATCCACACGCTTGGTGGCCACTTGCGACGAATCCAGTTGAAATACGCCTTGGACCGGCGGATCGGAATTCTTGACGACGATGAAATTATCCTCTGCTTCCACGCTGAAGGTCAACCAATCCGGGTCCGCGCCGAAGTGCAACGGCTGGCCGGATTGATTCGTGATATGCACCGCGACCGGCAAAGCTTCACTGGGCAAAAACTGGTTCTGGTCCAGTGTCAAAGTCACAGTGACCTGCGCCGACGCGCCGAAAACTGGCGCCGCCGCCAAACCGAGAATGAGCCAAAACAATTTCATTTGAACCCTGCACACTTTAAACCGCCAGCGGCGCATGGCAAATGCAAAACATCCGCCAGCCACCAGGCGACTTCCTTGTTTCGCGGTTTGTGAGAGCTTGACTTTCCTCGGCGGTGGCCCAGTTTTGCCGGCCAGGCAAGTTCAACCAATACAACCCATCGCGGCTGACACATGAAATATCGCACCTTCGGCAATCTGGGCTGGCAGGTATCTGAAATCGGCTTCGGCGCCTGGGCGCTCGGCGGACTGGGCTGGGGCGGGCAGCGCGATGAAGATTCCATTGCCGCTTTGAAGCAGGCGCTCGACCTCGGCTGCAATTTCATTGACACCGCGCAAGGCTACGGCGACGGTCACAGCGAACGTGTCATCGGCAAATTTCTGAAAGCCCGCAAAGTTGAGCGCGTTTATGTGGCGACAAAGATTCCGCCGAAAACTCCCGGCGAATGGCCGCCGTCGCCTTACGACGACATCCAAGAGCGGTTCCCCGAAAATTACCTGCGCGAACGCGTTGAAATCAGCCTCCGTAACCTCCAAACCGACTGCATTGACCTGCTTCAACTCCACACCTGGACGCGCGCGTGGAACCGCAATCCGACCGCGCTGGAGGTTTTGCGCGAGCTGCGCCGGGAAGGCAAGTTGCGTGGCATCGGCATCAGCACGCCGGAGCAGGACCAAAATTCGCTCGTGGACTTGATGCGCAACGGCTGGCTCGACGGAGTGCAGGCCATCTACAACATTTTCGAGCAGGAACCGCAAGCGGAATTGCTGCCGACGGCGCTCGAACACAACGTTGGCGTCATCGTGCGGGTCGCGTTTGACGAAGGAGCGCTCACGGGCAAATTCACGGAACAAACGACCTTCGCCCCGGACGAATTTCGCCACAACTATTTCGCCGGCGACCGGCTGGCGCGCACCGTCCGGCGCGTGGAGAAAATCAAGGCGGCCATTGGAACAGCGGAACCGGACGTGGCCACGGCAGCATTGAAATTCGCCCTCAAACCGAGGACCGTTTCCACCGTCATTCCGGGAATGCGCAATGCGCGGCAGGCGCAAATGAATTGTTCCGTCAGCGACCAGCCGCCATTGCCGGATGAACTTGAATTGAAACTCCGCCAACATGGCTGGCGGCGCGCCGATTGGTACAGGGGCAAAAACTGATGCTCTTTTCCAGCCGTCCAATCTCACTGAAATCTGCCGACTCTCCGCACTGATAAATAATTTCTAATTGCGGTCCAGCGCCAGCATAAACACATCTGTTGCAGCGACAGATTTTAGATCTGGAAAGCCGGGCAACTTCCGCCAAAAAATGGGCAAAGGATGGTGAGCCATTTTTTATTCCATTTCCAATAATGCAAACATGACTGGCGACTATCAATCATCAGATGGAGACGTTCAGCGAGACAGGCCATTTTCACGCAGCGGTGATCCTGGTCATGTGGAATTCGGGCACTGGACTGGAATCATCGCACAGTTCCGCGCCGCGATCCGGTCACTCGTGCCACTTGGTTATGAGGATGAAGCCGGGTTCCATGTCGGCGTAATGTCTTCTGAAAAGTAAAAACCCGCGTGACGCCGCCTGCAAAGTTGGCTGTATAACGAGGTCCATCTAATTTCAACGTTGAAGAGCGCAGAATAAACTTTCATCACCGGATCGAGAATCTCCTTCAATTCACCGGATCCAAACAACTCCCGGCAAAATCGCACTTTCCCGCCGCCGGTGTTTTGCTACTTTGGCCGCATGTTCGAACCAGCCGATTTGTTTGATCTCAGCCAGACTGAGCACGCCGCCATCTTCGACGGCTGTCAATTCGCCTGGGACGCGCTTAAGAAAATTGAGAGTTACCTTGCCGCCAATCTCAAACCGGCGCTCCACAATACGTGCGAGGGCCGGGCGTTTATTGGCGAAAATGTATTCATCGGCGTCGGCACGGTGGTCGAGGACGGCGTGATGATTAAAGGCCCGGCCATCATCGGCCGGAACTGCAAAATCCGCCACAACGCCTACTTCCGCGAAAACGTCATCGTTGGCGACAATTGCGTCGTCGGGAATTCGTCCGAACTAAAAAACTCGCTATTGTTCAACAACGCACAGGCGCCGCATTACAATTACGTCGGCGACTCCATACTTGGCCACAAGGCGCACCTTGGCGCGGGCGTGAAAATCTCCAATTTGAAAATGCTCTCCGGCAATATCACTATCGAGAAGGATGGCGTGCCGTTCGACACCGGGCTGCGCAAGTTCGGCGCGCTGCTTGGCGACGGCGTGGAAATCGGCTGCAACGCCGTGCTGAACCCCGGCAGCATCGTCGGGCGCGGCGCGGTGATTTACCCGAACGTCTTCTGGCGCGGCATCCTGCCCGCAAACATGATCGCGAAAAACAAAGCGGGCGTTGACGTGGTGGTAAAACGGCCAAGGGAGAGCTGATTTAACGCGGAGACGCGAAGACGCGGGGAAACACCTATCGCGGTCGGCGCTTTAAGAACGGTGTCTGAAAAATAGTAGGAGCCGACGTAAGGAGGCTCATTCTTCTCAAAGGACGGCGCTGTTCTGAAGACATTGCGCCACGTTACCTCGGCGCCTACAAAAAAGGACTTTTCAGACAAACTTTAAAGATCCCACTCCGGGCGAACCTCCGCGCCGTTGCACCTTCGCGTTATTCTGGGAGGGATCCAGACCAGTCATCGTTTTAGCTCATTAAAAATATCTGTGAGATTATGCACTTGACGGATAATTGTGGTAGGGACGCCGCGCTGCGGCGTCCCCGCCCGCGCAAAGCGGGCGGAATGGTTTGGAAATTGCGCCGCTGGACGCGGCGCGGACAGCGCAGCGCGCTGTCCCTACCAGCCTCTTCTGGGAAGTGCATAATCTCAAATATCTAAAAAAATCACTTGACCATAAGTTGAAATGTCTTATAATGTTGACAGACTAACAAAGTATAACTGATAATACTCAGGCGTTTCAGTTTCGGGCAATTCGCGGAATATGGCGATCAACGGACAGTTGGGGCCGTTGGCAAATCGAAGCGGAGATAAGCAGCGTCAAACTCAGTTTCCCTCAGGGGGAGGGTTTATGCCTCGACACTGCCGTCCATTGGCGACAGGCACCTTCCCAAATTTCGACCATGTCATCCGACCTCTGACTTCTGACCGCCGACTTCGGGCTTCCAAATTCCAATCTCTTGCCACCCCGAAGCTCGGCAAGGCGGGCGAACTCTTAACCATTCCACAAGAAAGGAAATGCTATGAAAACTAAAACTGGATTCAAAGATTGGTTGTATGGACAGCTCAAGAACTATCCGACAGTAATGAAAACGCGGCTGCTTTGGATCGAGTCAGTGTTATTTCTGGCGGCAATACTCTGTGGCTTGCCAAAGGTTGGCCAAGCCCAAACCAGCCCGAGAATTGTTGTTTGGGGAGCTAATTTTTACGGGCAAACGAACGTGCCGCCTGATTTGAGTAAAGCCATCGCCATTTCGAGCGGTTCCGATCACACTCTCGCACTCAAGTCGGACGGCACGGTCGTGGCTTGGGGAAATAACAATTCAGGGCAGACGAATGTGCCGGTGGGTTTGGGGGGTATCATCGCCGTTGCGGCGGGACAGGAGCACAGTCTAGCCCTCAAGTCTGATGGGACGGTGGCTGCTTGGGGTAAAAATCCCCAAACTAACGTGCCTGCCGGTCTCGACGGCGTCACGGCGATCGCAGCGGGTGGATATTACAGTCTGGCCCTCAAGTCCAATGGGAGTGTGGTCGCTTGGGGATATAACACTTCCGGGCAGACGAACGTGCCGACAGGCTTGAACAACGTCATCGCCATCGCGGCCGGAGAATATCACGGTCTGGCCCTCAAGTCCAATGAGACGGTGGTGGCTTGGGGATACAATCTGTTCGGCGAGACGAACGTGCCAGCGGGCTTGAGCAACGTCGTCGCCGTCGCGGCGGGAGGTGGCCACAGTCTGGCCCTCAAGTCCGATGGCACGGTGGTCGCTTGGGGGAAAAATGAGTCCGGTCAGACGAACGTGCCGTCGGGCTTGAGCAACGTCATGGCCATCGCGGCCGGAGAATATCACAGTCTGGCCCTCAAGTCCGATGGGACCGTGGTGGCTTGGGGCTACAACCTGGACGGCGAGACGAACGTGCCGTCGGGCTTGAGCAATGTCATGGCCATCGCGGCGGGTTGGTCTCACAGTGTGGCCCTCGTCGGAACGCCGAAGATCGAAACGCAACCGATCAGTCAGGTGATTTCAGCGGGTTCCGACGTCGAGTTTCGGTGCGAGGTTAGCGGCGGTGTGCCTTTCGCTTATCAGTGGTTCTTGTATACGACAAATCTTATTTCCGGCGCCACCAGCGCCGTGTTGCAACTGACGAACATTCAGTCCGCCCAATCAGGCGCCTATAGCGTTGTGGTCAGCAATCGCTTTGGCTCGGTAACCAGTTCGCCAGCCATGCTGACGGTGGCGGAAGCGCTCAACATTGTGAGCCCCTCCCGCGAACCGCCGGGCAATCGTCGGGGACACCGTTGATTTTTCAGTGGAGGTCGTAGGCGGGCCGCCCCTGGCCTACCAGTGGTTCTTCGAAAACGATGCAATCGTTTGGGCAACGAATTCCTCCCTAACACTGACGAATGTTCAACCGGAGCAAGCGGGAGCTTACGTCGTCGTCATTACGAATGTTTACGGTGCCGTGACCAGCGCGCCGGCCATGCTGCAATTTTATCCTACGGTCGTTTTGACCAATTCCGACGAAATGAGTTTGCGTGCAGCCATGGCCCAGGGCGGCACGGTCATCTTTGCCTGCGACGGAACGATTACGCTCTTCAACACCATCACCAACGAATATGAAAGCGTGCTTGATGCGAGCGGTCACCAAATAACCATCAGCGGCAGCGACTCGGCGCGGGTTTTTTATGTCGCGACCAATGTGAGTTTCTCAATAATTCATCTCACCATTGCCGACGGCCGGAGCACAAACGGCGCCGGCATCCTCAATGATGGAGGCACGGTAAACGCCACAAATTGTGTTTTTTTCGGTAATGGCGCCTTCGGCGTCTCTTCCCCCATCGGCCTGAGGTCGCCTCAGACAGGCGGTAACGGATACGGCGGTGCGATTTATAACGTGGGTATTCTTAATGCCGATTACTGTTCGTTCTTACAGAACGTGGCCAACGGAGGAGCTGGTACTACTTATGATAATACGCCAGCCAATCCTCCAGACCGCGGTTTGTCAGGCGGGTTGGGGGGAACAGGCGTGGGCGGTGCCATCTACAACGTTGGAGCGATGACCATCACTCGCAGTGTATTTGCCAGCAACACCGCGTCAGGCGGAATGGGCGGCTGGGCTCAAGCCGGTGGCAGCGGCAACAGTGGCATTGCATATGACGGCGGCATAGGCGGGGCAGGCGGAGATGGTGTTGGAGGGGCACTCTACAATGGTGGGTTCGGCTGCGTTGTGAATTGTACCTTTGCACAGAACGCATGCCAAGGAGGAAATGGGGGTAATGGTGGCTCAGGAAATTCAGCCCTCCATTTTGGTGGATGGTATCCAGGCAATGGGGGCAACGGGGGCGATGGCGGCCGGAGTCTGGGTGTGATTCACAGTACTGATAATCTGCTGTACATGACAAACTGCACCATAGCTTTCAATTCCGCCAGCGGCGGCAGCGGCGGCAGTGGCGGCAGTAACGGAGGAACGAACGGTATTACCGGAGCCAACGGAATGGCAGACGGATGCATTGAGATCACAGGGGGCGGCCAATTGATCAATACTCTGCTGGCCGGTAATACACCAATGAATTGTTCCGGCGTCATCACCGATCTTGGCCACAACCTCAGTACTGATGCCTCCTGCACGTTCACCAGCATCGGCAGTGTGAACAATACCGACCCGATGCTTGGTCCGCTCGCCGACAATGGCGGTCCCACGCTGACCATGGCGCTCTTGCCAGGCAGCCCGGCCATTGACGTTGGCGACGATTCGGCCGCTCCGTCAACCGACCAGCGCGGCTTTCCACGGCCCGTTGGCGCCGCGTCCGATATCGGAGCTTACGAACTCTGTTATATCCCGGTACTGCAAATCAGTTCGCCGCAAACAGGCACGATTAACGTTCTGGTCTATGGCCTCCCCAGCCAATCCTGCAGGTTGCTGGCCAGTGACACGCTTGCCAATTGGCTGCCCATCGCCACCAATGAAATCAGCCCAGTTGGAACAACATTGTTTCAGGATAATTCCAGCATCACCCAAGCCTACCGTTTCTATCGCGTGGTGACACCATGACCACAAACTCAAAACTCAACCGAGTCCGACCTGGGCCGAACACGTCGCAGCTTTATTTCGACACGTCCTCCATCGGCCAGCCGCAGCGGCTCTACCGCATCGTGCCGTCGCCTTGAACCCTGCAAAAACTTAACCATCTCACAAGAAAGGAAACTCCTATGAATACAACAGCTAAATTCAAGAACGGGTCATGGATATCATCCAAAAATTACCTGGCATTACGGGCGGGAGTGCTGACGCTGTTTTTGGCCGCCACCAACGGCATTGCACAAATCCACACGGTGACAAATTGTACCGAAGCGGCATTGCGCGCGGCCATGGCGGGAGGAGGAACGGTAACCTTTGCCTGCGATGGTACGATAACGCTGACTGACACCGTCTCCAACCAATACGACACTGTGCTGGATGGTTCCGGCCACAACATCACGATCAGCGGCGGCAATGCCGTGCGAATGCTGTACAACTCGACGAACGCGAGCTTAGCGCTCCTTAACCTAACGGTTGCCAACGGCCGATGCACCAACGGCGCAGGTATTTTCAATGACGGTGGTACGCTTACTTTGTCGAATGTGCTTTTCGAGACAAATATTGCTTACATCCAGGATTCAAGTTCAGGCGGGCCCGAAGGCGGGGCTATCTATAATCGGGCAGGCGCAGTAAATGCGACCAATTGCAATTTCTACGGCAACGCGGCCGCTCCGCCGCCTCAGTATTTTGGTCCCTTTGAAGCTCGTGGCGGCGCCATCCGAAACGAGAGCGGCAGCGTCAGCCTCAAAGGTTGTACTTTCGCTGGTAATAGCGCCTGTGGCGGCATCATCCCTGCCTCGCCCGAGGTTTCGTTTGCCCCTGGCGCAGATGGCGCTGGCGGTGCCATTTACAATGACAATGGCGCGAGTCTAACTGCGTCGGGCTGCGAATTCACAGGAAACTCGGCTTCTGGCGGCCCTGGTCCCAGCAGCTCATCGCCGTATCCGAATAACGGAGGTTCGGGAACCGGCGGAGCCGTTTTCAATTCGGGAGTGATGGAGGCGGATGCCTGCACCTTTAGTCAGAATTCCGGTTTTGGAGCAGCGGGAACAAGCAACACTTGGATCTCCTCGAGCGGGAGTGGCGGTTCGGGCAAAGGAGGCGGCATTTTCAACTCGGGTTCTTTGGTCGTCCAAAGCAACGCGTTTTGGGATAACACAGTTTGTGGCGGTTCTGGCGGGAATGCCGGTCCCGTCTTTGGTACCTCCAGGCCTGTTGGCGGGACTGGAGGCTCCGGTAGCGGCGGCGGAATATGTAATCTCGGATCCTTATCGGTCCAGAGCAGCTTGTTTCACGGCAATGGAGCTACCGGAGAAGGTGGTGGCCGAGGCGGAGATGGTATGCCTGCCACGGTGTCCTCGGGGGCAGATCCTGGCGGGACGGGAGGACTTGGAGGATCGGGTTATGGTGGTGGGTTGTTTAATAGCGGCACTGCAAGCCTTGTCAACAGTACGATTGCCACAAACGTTGGTTCTGGAAGCACAGGCGGGGAAGGCGGCACCGGCGGCTCTAGCTTTAATGCTCCACACCATCCTGACGGCGCGAACGGGGGCTGGGGGGACAGGAGGTTCGGGTTTCGGTGGACTTTATGACGAGAACGGAACGGTAAAGATCACAAACTGCACCATCGCGTACAACTTGGGCGAATTTGGCCAGGGAGGAGCCGGCGGCCAAGGTGGTTTAAGCGATTATTATCCGGGATTTCCAGGCATATCTGGCACCAACGGCATTGCGGCCGGAGGTATTAGGGCTTTAGGAAGTCTGACCGTCAACACGATCCTGGCCAGTAACAGTCCCAGCAACTGCATAGGCATCATCACCGATGCCGGACATAACCTCAGTTCGGAAAACAGTTGCGCGTTCACGGGGGTCGGTAGTCTGAATAGTACCGACCCGATGCTCGGTCCGCTGGCAGACAATGGCGGGCCTACTCTCACGATGGCACTTCTGCCGGGCAGCCCGGCGATTGATGCCGGTGACGATGCTGCCGCTCCGTCAACCGATCAACGCGGGTTCCCACGGCCCGTCGGTGCCGCCTCGGATATTGGCGCTTATGAGTGCAACCCGCCACAAATAGCAGCGCTTCCGCCCGATCAAACGGTCGAGGAGGCATCAAGTGTTGACTTTGCAGTAGGCACGTTCGGCGATCCGGCCACTGGTTATCTCTGGTTTCTCAACGAAACCAACCTTGTTGCTTGCGGCATGAACTGCTGGTTGGGATTGACGAATTGCAATTTCTCTCAATCGGGAATTTACACTGTCGTCCTGACCAATTCGTTCGGCGCGGTGACCAGCGCGCCGGTGATGCTCAACGTCATTCCAGCAGTGGAGCGAAGACCTGTCCTGGCCATCAACTTGATGGGCGAGGCCGGAAGTGCGTTGAACGTGGAATATGCTAAGTCCCTCGGTCCGGTGCCCAATTGGTTGCCGCTGGACCAGGTCAATCTAACCAACCCACCGCAATATTGCTTCGATATTACCACACCATTTCCCACGCAACGGTTTTATCGGGCTTGGCAGTCTGGCAGCCCAAGTGTCGCTCCATCGTTGAGCCTGCCTGTTCTGGTGCCGGCCATCACGTTGACTGGGAACGTTGGGGACTCATTGCGTTTGGATTATATCAACGCCATTGGCCCGACGGACGCCTGGGTGACGCTCGACACCGTCACCTTGACCAACACGCCGCAGCTTTACTTTGACACGCCCTCCCTCGGCCAGCCGCGTCGGCTCTACCGCATCGTGCCGGTTCCTTAGATGAACTGCAGGTGCTGCTGCCGCTTGGGGAAATTTGTAGAAGCCGGGGTAACGAGACTCTGACATGTTTTTTGCTGGGGTCAGAGACTCCTTACGTCGTCTCCTACAGATTCACGTTGCGCTCCTGCGTCAAGTTGCGCCGCAGATTTTCGGTACGATTTTCTCCGGCGGCTCCTCCGGCTTCAATTCAATCCATTCCGGGTCAAGCTGACGGCGGAACCAGGTCAGTTGCCGCTTGGCGAATTGTCGGGTGCGGATTTTCACCAGTTCAATCGTTTCGGCCAGTGACCGCTCGCCGCGCAGATGTTCCACCACCTGCCGGTAGCCGATGGCCTGCATCGCCGTTTTGTTTTGTTCGAGGCCGTGCTTGAGCAATTCGCGGGTCTCGTCCACCAAACCGCGCGCGAACATCGCGTCCACGCGGGCATTGATGCGATTCCGCAAATCGTCCGGTTGACGCGTGAACACAAAAAAGTCTGTTTTGGTAGGGACAACGCGCTGCGCCGTCCGGTCATCGCAGCGCGATGACCCTACCTTCCATTCCGCCCGTTGCTCGGAAAACTTTTTACCCGTCAATCGAATCACTTCCACGGCGCGGATGACGCGGCGCGGGTTTTGTTTGTCAATTTTTTCGTAAGCCGCCGGGTCGCGCTCGCGCAATTCGCGCAGCAACGCCTCAAACGGCATGGCTTCCAGCTTCGGCGCGAAGTTCGGGATTGGCGGAAGGCGCTTCGCCGAGGCCGCTCAGAAAGGCTTTGAAGTAAAGCCCGGTGCCGCCGCAGAAAATCGGCACGTGACGGCGCGCCTGAATTTCTTCCACCGCCTTTTGCGCGAGCCGGACGAATTGCGCGGCGTCGAAGGATTCGGTCAGGTCGCAGATGTCAATCAGGTGATGCGGCACGCGGTCGCGGTCAGCGGGCGATGGTTTGGCCGTGCCGATGTCGAGTCCGCGATACACCTGCATGGAATCGGCGGAGATGATTTCGCCGCCGATGTGTTCGGCAAGCTGGAGCGCAATTTCCGATTTCCCAACCGCGGTCGGGCCGGCGATAAGGATTGGGAGATGGGAGATGGGAGATGGGAGATCGGGCTTGGCCATCTTCAATCCTCCATTTGCTACACCCGTTTCGGTTCGCGCTGTGACAGGATGGCGCCGAGCGCCAGGCCAACAATGAAAATGGGGATGCTGACGAGCATACCCGGCGTAAGGCCATAATGGATATGATCGGGCGGATAATCGCCGCGGAAGTATTCCATGAACGTGCGGGTGATGGCGTAACCGACGAGGTAGGTGGCGAACACCTGCCCGTCGAATTTTTTGCGCCGGAAGAGCCACGCCAGCAGGAGGTAAAGCAGGACATTGTTCACCGCGTCATAAAGTTCCGTCGGATGCACCGGCAGGGACGGGGCATTCTTGCCGACCAGTCCCTCCTGATATTGTTGGGCCCAGGCATAGGACTGATTTGGAAACTGAACGGCCCAAGGCACATGCGTCGGATGACCGTAGCAGCAGCCGTTGAGAAAGCAGCCGATGCGGCCAAAAAAGTTTCCCAACGCGCAGCTTGGCGCCAACACATCGGCTGTTTTCCACAGCGGGAGTTTTTTCCAGCGGATGTAAATGAAGCCGGCAACCGTCGCGCCAATGAGTCCGCCGTAATAGACCAGTCCGCCGCGTTGGATCATGAAAATTTCCGTGAGCGGCTGGTTGGCGAATTCGTCCTTCCAATACGTCGTCACATAGACAATGCGCGCGCCGAGGATGGCGCCGACCATGAGCCAGAGCACAATGTCGGCGATGCGCTCGCCGGGAATGTGTTCGCGAGGAGCGCGAAGGCTGGCGGTCCAGAGGCCGACGAGAAAAGCCACGGCAATCATGATGCCGTACCAATGAATGGTGAGCGGCCCTATTTGAAATGCAATCGGATGCACAACGAGAGATTAAATCGTAACAGCGGAAATGGAAAAATGAAATTCGCGCGGTTCAGTTTGGATTGGTCACCGCCACCCGATGAAAGCCCGGAGGCAACGGTGGAGGAGGTGGCGGGGCAATAAATTGTGGAGGCAAGGGGGGCCATTCCGGCACATTCACGACGAGATCACGCCAGGCTTGGCGGTCGGCGGGCGTCATTTGGGTCCAACGTTGGGCATTCTTCAGAAATTCCTGCTTTTCGGACGCGCTCATGCCGGCAAACTTGGCGAAGGCACGAACACACTCATCCCGCTGGTTGGGAGGCAATTTGTCGAAAGTCTGCAAGGTCTTTTCCATTTGTTTGCGTTCCGCATCCGACAAGGTGTTGAGCGCGGCTTGCTTCTCATCCGGTGTGAGCTCAAAGAATTGATTCACACCGGCGGAGATTTTTTTTCGTTCATCCTCGGTCATGGCGTACCAGCGCGCCATTTCGGAGCCTGGTGGAAGGATTTTCTGAAGCATCAGGCTGTTGCTCACATCCACGTGTGCAAAATAACGCAAGGCGTGCTCGTTCTCCAGAAATTCCTGCTGCAACTGCGGCGGCAGGATGCTCCATTGGTCAAGGCGGGATTCGACCAGGTCACGCAGGTCCGCCGGGACTTGCGCCAGGCCCGCAGTGCGGTTGCTGGGCGAGTCACGCATCAGCGGCAGCAAATACCAGCGCAACTCGGTCGCGCGGAGCCGCAGCTCGCGCTCGTCGGGATCCATCGCCTCGTATTCACTGACCTTGGCGAGAATGCGCTCGCGAATTTCCGGCGGGCGATTGGTCAGGAAGGTATCACGCTCCTCCGGCGTCATGGCCAGCAATTGTCGGAACAAAGCCACCGGTGACTGCGGGCGCGACAACACCAAGGGACTGTTGGTCGGCGCAGAAAATAATTTCACGGGCTGCGGGACACTGGGAGGGATTCCGGCGAACATCGGGGAAATCATCCATGGTCCCGCGACGCAAAACACCACCCACCAGTGCGTCTGCCGTGAACGGTTCATTGCAAGAGCGCGAGCAACTCCTCATCGGCATGCGGCTGGCTCATGCGCTGGATGGCATTGAAATTCTTCAAGGCCTCAACACTGGGTAATGGCTGCGCCTCGGCCATGAGTGCAACGTTCTGGGCGAGACGGGCGCGCTGATTGAATTCGTGATGCTGGTAAGTCAGACCGACGATGCCAATCACCGCTACCCCACCCGCCAGTCTGGGCACCAATACACGCCAACCCCATTGCCAGCTTGTCGTGTGTGGACGCGCCTGCTCGCGTTCGACAGCTTGCAGCACGCGGGCGGTGAAATTCGACGGCACCGCCGCGTCCGGCAGCCGGGCCAGCCCTTCGGTCAAATGCGATTCAAGCTCCAGATCCGCCTGCGCTTCCGGCGACGCGCGCAATTCAGCGCGTTCGGCATCGGTGAGTTTTCGTCGCCAAACCAACTCACGCAACAGGTTCTGAATCGGCTCGCTTTTCATCGTGTCTTTTGGATTAAAAACCGGCGTGTCCGCAAAGTTGCGCTGAAAACTCACTCGCCGTGGTGGAGATTCCATCGTATTCTATCGGCGAATAATGACCGCTATTTCTGCCGAACAGGTCAAATCCGGAGCGCCCGCGCTGACCAACCGCCAGCGCTTTCTCGACGCGTGCCATGGCCGTGCGGTGGACCGACCGCCGGTCTGGCTGATGCGGCAGGCTGGGCGAGCGTTGCCAGAATATCGCAAACTCAAGAGCGACCACCCTTTTTTGGCCATGGTCCGCACGCCCGAACTGGCCGCCGAGGTCACACTGCAGCCCATTCAACGCTTTGATTTCGATGCGGCGATCTTGTTCAGCGATATCCTCGTCGTCGCCGAAGGTCTGGGGCAGGGTTATAAATTCCGCGACGGCGGCGGAATTGAAATGGATTTTGAACTGCGTACGACGGATGACATCAAGCAACTCAACCTTCCTGCCCTGCCCGAACGCCTTGCCTACATCCCGCGCGCCCTGCAACTCGTCAAGTCGTCGCTGGGCGACAAGACCGCGCTCATCGGTTTTGCCGGTTCGCCGTGGACGCTGGCCAACTTCATGCTCGAAGGTGGCAGCGCGAAAGAATACACCCAAGCCAAAAAATTATTTTATTCCGAGCCGGAAATCTTTTCGATGCTGATGAAAAAACTGACCGCGGCCGTCACGCGCCTTTTGCAGATGCAAATCCTGGCCGGTGCGGACGCGGTGCAGATTTTCGACAGTCTCGGCGGCCTGTTGTCCGGGAACGCGTTTGAGGCCGCGTCGGCCCATTGGATCAAACAAATCGTTTCCGCACTGAACAACACCGTGCCCGTCATCGTCTTTTCCAAGGATGTTCACGAAAACTGGGCCACGCTCGTGGGCACCGGCGCGAACGTGCTGGGAATTGACTGGACGGTCCGGCTGGCGGACGTGCGCGCCAGATTGCCGGAACGCGTTGGCGTGCAAGGTAATCTTGATCCAGCTTTGCTCATAACGAAACCGGAAATTGTCGCGGCGGAAACCAGCCGGATTTTGACCGAAATGCGCGGCGCACGCGGACACATTTTTAATCTGGGCCATGGCGTGCCGCCCGAGGCCAAACTGGAAAATATTACCGCGTTGGTCGAAACGGTGAAAAATTTCAAATGAGTGTGCTGAACGTCAATCTGGATTTGGTGCAGAAATACAACGTGGCCGGGCCGCGTTACACCAGTTACCCGCCGGCAACGAAATTCACCGATGCGATCTCGTGGGAACAACTCTCGGCGAAAATTGAGGAGAACAACCGCGCGCCACGCGACCTCTCGGTTTATTTCCACATCCCGTTCTGCGAAACGCTCTGCTGGTTCTGCGGCTGCACCACCGTCATCACGCTCAATCACGACAAAGGCATGGCCTACGTCGAGGCGCTGGGCCGCGAAGTGGCGAAGATGGCGCCGAAGCTGAATCCGCAGCGCAAGGCCGTTCAACTTCATTTCGGTGGCGGCTCGCCAACGTTTCTGCGGCCGGACGAAATCCGCCGGCTCGGCGAAATCATCCACCAACATTTCACGTTTTCGCCGGACATCGAAGCGAGTGTGGAGGTGGACCCGCGCCGGCTCACGCGCGACCACATGGTGGCGCTGCGCGAAATCGGCTTCAACCGCGCCTCGATGGGCGTGCAGGATTTCAATCCGAAGGTGCAGGAGGCGATTCACCGCATCCAGCCGCGCGAAATGACGCAGCAGGCGATGGATTGGATGCGCGAACTCGGCTACAGCTCCATCAACCTGGATTTGATTTACGGCCTGCCGTTTCAGACGCCGGAATCGTTCAACGAAACGCTCGACACCGTGTTGACGATGAAGCCCGACCGGCTGGCTGTGTTCAGCTACGCGCACGTGCCGTGGATCAAGCCGTCGCAGAAAATCCTCGAACGCGAAGTCCTGCCCACGCCGGAAACCAAGCTGGAAGTGCTCAAGCTCGTCATCGAAAGACTCACGGCGGACGGCCAATACGTTTATATCGGCATGGACCATTTTGCGAAGCCGACCGACGAACTCGCCATCGCGCAGCGCGAGAAGAAACTTCAGCGGAATTTTCAGGGCTACAGCACGCGCGCCGGCTCGGACATTTACGCGTTCGGCATGTCCAGCATTTCGCAGATTCCCGACGCCTACTGGCAAAACGAAAAGGAACTGCCGAAATGGCAGGCCGCCGTGGACGCCGGGAAGGTGCCGTTGCACAAGCGCGTATTTCGTGACGCGACGAGGACAAAATCCGCCGCGAAACCATCATGCGCATGATGTGCGACCTCTCGCTCGACTTCGCCGCCATGTCGCAAAAGCTCGGCATCAACTTCGAGCAGCATTTTGCAAAGGAACTCGCCGCGCTCGCGCCGTTTGACGCCGACGGCCTGGTGAAGCGCAACGCCACCGGCCTCGAAGTGACCGACGCCGGCCGCCTCTTCATCCGCAACATCGCGATGTGTTTCGACAACACGCTCGCGCCCGTCGGGCGAGCGGAAGCATTCGAGGACGATTTGAACAACTGAATCCATGTATCTGTTGCCCCTGGCGTTCATCGCTGCAATCGCACTGACGATTTGGTTTGTCTTTATTAGTGAAGCGCCGGTCATTGCCAAAGTTCTCGTGGCCGTCTTATTTGCTATCTCCTTTTTCCTTCATCCATCGCGTTTTCCGATGGCGGGATTTTTTTTACAAATCGCCGTCAGTATCTTTGTCTTATTTTACCGGATGTACCAAATGGCAAAATCTCAATGAAATCTGTCGCCATCATCGGCGCTGGCATCACGGGGTTGACCGCTGCATTTTATCTCAAGCGGCGGGGACTGCCAGTCACGGTTTATGAGGCGGGCGGACGCACCGGCGGCGTAATTCAGTCCATCCGCAAGGACGGTTTTCTCGCCGAGTACGGACCGAATACCCTTCTCGAAACGTCGCCGAAAATCGCGCAGCTCGTCCGTGACGCCGGGCTGGCATCGCGCCGACTTGATTCTGATCCCAAAGCCGAGGCGCGCTACGTGGTCCGTTACCGGCGGCCCATCGCCATGCCGTCCTCACAGCTTGGAATCTTCACATCGGAATTGTTGAGTCGCGAAGGCCAAATTCGCCTTGCTCCGTGAACCGTTTGTGTCGCCGCGCCGAGATGGCGGGGAAGAAAGCATCGCGGAATTTGTCGTGCGCCGGTTGAACCGGGAATTTCTCGATCAGATGATTGACGCGCTCGTGGCCGGAATTTACGCGGGCGATCCGCACAAACTTTCCGTTCAGCAGGCATTCCCCCGGCTCGCGGAACTTGAAGCACGTTACGGTTCACTTATCAGAGGCCAAATATTCGGTGCGCGCGAACGTAGGCGGCGCGGCGAAATCGCCAAAGACCGCGCACCCAAATTTTCCTTCGACGAAGGTTTACAGGTTTTGCCGGAGACTTTGGCGGCACGACTCGGCGACGCGGTAAAACTCAACACCACGGTCACAATACTGACCCAACTTGAAGATGGATGGCGGGTTTCGACTTCATCCGGTGAAGTGGAGCACAGTGCGGTGATTTATTGCGGCACGGCTTATAAACTGGCGGAATTAAAAGTAGAAATGGCAGCTCTCACCCGACCTTTGGCCACCCTCTCCCGTTTGACGGGAGAGGGACGGGGTGAGGGCGAATTACTCAATGTCGCCTCATTCTCCGAAATCCGTTATCCGCCGGTGGCGAGCGTGGTTTTGGGTTTCCGGCGCGAGGATGTGGCGCATCCGTGTCAGGGCTTCGGCATGTTGATTCCCAAAATCGAAGGCTTCCGAATCCTTGGCACGATTTTCTCATCATCACTGTTTCCCAACCGCGCACCCGCCGGCCACGTCGCGCTCACCAGCTATCTCGGCGGCGAGCGGCAGCCGGAGCTGGCTTCATTGCCCTCCGACAAACTGGTCGCCATCACCTGCGACGATTTGCGCGTGCTGCTCGGCGTGAAGGGCCAGCCCGTGTTCCAGCACATGGCGCTTTACCCAAAAGCGATCCCGCAATACAATCTAGGGTACGGTCGTTACCGCGAATTGATGAACACCCTTGAAGGTCAAGCCGCCGGTTTTTTTCTCGCCGGACATTATCGCGAGGGCGTTTCATTGGGCGATTCGATTGTGTCCGGTTGTAACGTCGTTGAGCGCGTGGAAAAATTTCTGACTGCCAAATGAGCAAAGGCGTTTTGCTGGTCAATCTGGGTTCGCCGGACTCGACTTCGGTTAAAGACGTGCGGCGTTACCTGAATGAGTTTTTGATGGACGCCCGCGTGATTGATTCGCCATGGCTGCTGCGGCGATTCATCGTCAGCATGATTCTCCTCAACCGTCCGGGTGAATCTGCAGAGGCCTATCGTAAAATCTGGACACCAGAAGGCTCACCGCTCATCGTCACGAGCCGTCGCGTGCAGGCAAAGCTTCAGGAACGCGTCACCGTGCCGGTCGCTCTGGCGATGCGATACCAAAACCCGTCCATCCCGGACGCAATCATCGGACTGGCCGAACTGAAAATTGATGAGGTTTTGTTGATCCCGCTGTTTCCGCACTACGCCATGTCGAGCTATGAAACGGCCGTTGAACGCGTCAAGCAGGTCGCGGCCAAAATCGCGCCGCAGATGCTGATTAAAGCCCAGCCGCCTTACGGCGATTCGCCGGATTATATCGCAGCGCTCACGGCCAGCGCGGCGAATTATCTCGAGGCAGGCTACGACCATTTGTTGTTCAGCTTCCACGGCGTGCCGGAGCGGCATCTAAAAAAATCCGACCCGACGGGCCGTCACTGTCTGACGGTTCCAAATTGCTGCGAAGTCGCCAGCCCGGCGCACACGACGTGTTACCGCGCGCAATGTTTGAAAACCGTCGCCGCGTTTGTGAATCAGGCGGGCGTGCCCGCGGGAAAATTCTCCATGTCCTTTCAATCCCGCCTGGGACGCGACCCGTGGCTGAAGCCTTACACCGATTTCGAACTGGCCGAATTGCCGAAGCGGGGCGTTAAAAATCTCCTCGTGATTTGCCCGGCGTTCGTCTCGGACTGTCTGGAAACGCTGGAGGAAATCGGCATTCGCGGACGCAAGACGTTTTTGTCGGCGGGCGGGAAGGAGTTCACGCAAATCCCGTGTTTGAACGAGCACCCGTGCTGGCTGGTGGCGCTGGAGAAAATGGTAGAACGCTTTTGAAAAGCCTGGCGGCCACTTGCAATCAGCCCCCCTACTTCTTTGCCTTCCGTCGTTCAGCGGAATGTCCAAACCGGACTCTAACCGTATCCTGCAAAAAGCCAAGAAGGCCTTTTCGCTTTTTGGGGAGCACGGTTGGGATCGGCTCACACTTGTGACTGCATAGCGGGCAAAGATGGAGCGGTTCGCCTCCTTTCAGACGCAGCACATGCACGCAGTCATTGCACATCACCTCATGGCAGTGCGTGCACCGATAGCTGGCTTGGGCATGCGAATGGCGCGGACAAAGGATTATACCGTCGGGCAACACCACCGGCGGCTTGGGCCGGTCGCGCTCAAATTGCGGAATCGCGACGTTGACCTCGGTGGATTCGACAAACAACTCCACGTCGCCCAGATTCACCGTCTGGCCTGGAAGCAACCAAGCCTCCCGGACCGGATCGCCGTTGACAAATGTGCCGTTGGTTGAACCGCAATCGCGAATCATTACGCCATCGTTTGATAACACGATCTGGCAATGATTGACGGACACCGTGGGATGATTGATTAGGAAGTCGCATTCCGGGCTGCGACCGATCTGATTGACGCCCAGGCGCAGTTCGAGCGTCTGATTATTCAAGCCTTCCGTTTTAATCATCAGCCTGGCCATATTGCCTCCGGTTTTCTGTCCGCCAATACTCTGCACTTTGGGTGGGCAAAAGTCGAGAAGAAATTAACTGGTTTTCCGAGCACGCCGCCGCCGTCACCGCAGTGGATTTTGGACAAAGGCAAATTCCATCACGATTTTGCCGCCAATCAAATGCTCCTGAATGATGCGTTCCAACACCTCCGGCGCGCAGGAGTGATACCAGATGCCTCCGGGATAAACGACCGCGATCGGCCCGCGTGCGCAGACCCGCAGGCAATTGGCCTTCGTGCGGTAAACCAGCGGTTGTGAACCCGTGAGATTCAATTCCTTGAGCCGGCGTTTCAAAAATTCCCATGCCGCCAGACCTGCTTCGCGCGTGCAACATTTTGGCTCGGTCTGATCGGCGCACAAAAAAATGTGGCGGCGGAATTTTTCAATGCCGAACGTTTCAACGGCGCGTTGCAATTCCGTCTGCATAATCCCAATCCTAACCTAAATCCCAATCGCGGCGAGTTTAAGTTGCAGTGTGTCTCAACGCGAAAACGTCAGGCCGATGACGCCCGCCACGGCGATCAGCGCGCCGATGGTCGAGCGCACCCCGATTCGTTCCCCGTCAACAAAGCGCGTCATCGGCAGCAGCAGGATGGGCGTGGTGGCGATGACAGCCGTGACGACGCCCGCCGACGTGCTTTCGAGCGCCCATTGCATGCAGCTTACGCCGATTGTCTGGCCGGCCAGGCTGTTGGCCACCACCCATGGCCAGAGGCGGCGCCACTTGTCGCGGGAGATCTGGAAACTTTTCGCTTCAAGTATGCCGCCATGCGCATGAGCACTGCGCCACTTCACGATCAACAAGAGAGTGCCGAGTGCGATGGTGCCGCCGATGACGCGTTGATAGCCGGTTGTGACGGGATCAGGATGCTCCCCCGCTGCGTGCCCCAGTGCATAAGCTTTGCGGCTTAACACTGCGCCCAGCGCGCCGCCGAGCGCGCCCACGATCGCGCCCGAAATTCCAACGAACATCTGGCGTGGCGCAATTGCCAAATGCTCTTTCGGTGCGAGCGCGACGGCCACGCCGACTAAAATGACCGAGATGCAAAATAATTCTGGAACATTCAGCGTCGTACCGAGCCACAACCATTCGATGACCACCGCGAACGGCGCGGTGAGGCATTGGGTGAGCGAAACGGTCCGGCGGCTGCCGAGCCGGGGCAGGGCCTGAAAATAACCGCTGTCGCCAAGACCAATCCCGGCCAGCCCGCTTAAGACAAAAACCGGAAACGCGGCGCCTTCAAAACCATGGCCGAGAGTGTTCGCCCAAAAGGCGAGAAAAAGGGTGGCCAGGCAGGCGCGCCAGAAGTTGGCCTCCACGCCGCCGATTTGTGTGGCTGTGCGATGGCCGCAGATCGCGGAGATCGCAAACAACAGCGTGGTTAAAAGCGCGGCAAGCATGGGACGCGCATGAGTGATTACAGTTGATCGTAATACTCGTCCGGCGCGACGACGCCTTCATCGGCGGCATTTTCGACTTCCACGCCGCTTTCCTTGAGAATTTTTGCGATGTCCGGCGAGATCCACTTTTTGGCTTTGTTCTTTTTGGGAAGAGGTTTGATTCGAAAATGTCCCGTGGAATTTGATTCAAGGATGCCGCGTTCCACCATACGGAGCAAAACCGGCTTGGCCCATTCCGCATCTTCATTGAATCGCCGCCGCCCGCCGGCGCGCCGGCAAATCTCACGCGCCGCAATAAACTCGTTTCCCCATGATTTGAGGAACTGGTAAATCTCTCGCTCATCTGCATCCATGGTGGCAAACTGCCACAGTCCGGCGATGGAGTCGAGTGACTATGTTCGACGTTGATCCTGCGCTGCCGCAAGCTGCAAGAGATACCGCTCCATCAGCTTTAGCCCGGAAACCAAAAGACTGGAACTTGGCCTCGATACCTTTGCGCTCCTAATTGCGAGATTTGAACGATCCCCTTGGCTCCTTTTCATTTTCCTGGCTTGAAATTGCCAGAAGTATGGCATTTATGGGTCAATTCTAAAGCATTTTATAAGCCAGTTGGCGCAGAAATCGCTGTCATTCCAGTTCGAAAATATGTTGTGGTGGACGTATCAACAGCTTCGCGTAAGCAATTCAAAGACCCGGCTGGCGACAGTCGAGAAGCTCGTACAATCCGAACACTCTGATTCGGTCGAGCCGCTGCTATTTGCCCTAAAGGACAAGGAGGCGGGGGTGCGCATTGCTGCGGCGCGGGGGTTGGGCAGGTTTCAAGACCGGCGGGCAGTCGAACCCCTGATACAAATGCTGTGTGACCCGGCGCCGCAGGCGCGCGCGGCGGCGGCGGAAGCGTTGGGCCAATTGGGAGATTCGCAGGCGGTAAGCCGGCTGGTCCGATCGCTTCGGGATGTCGAGCCGTCCGTAAGGTCGCGCGCCTCCCAGAGTTTAAAGCAATTAGGCTGGCAGCCGGACAACAACACCGAACGCGCGTTGCAACTCATGGCGACGGGCAACCTGCTCCAGGTCGCCGCACTGGGTACCGAAGCCATCGGGCCGCTGGTCGAGTTGCTCAAGAATGGCCCGCCGGACAAACATTTGGAGGCGGTCAAGGCGCTGGGCGAAATGGACGACCGCAATGTCGTCAAACCGTTGCTGGATGCGCTCGGGAAAAACATGCCGGCGGTCCGCATCGCGGCGTTGGAAATGTTGGAACGTTTCGCGGATCCCTCTGCATTCGATACCGTGATATGTCTGCTGAAAGACCAAAACTCGAGTGTCCGTTCCGCCGCCCTGGAAGCGGCCGCCAAATGCGACGGCAATCGCGCTGTGTCCAGATTGATCAGTGCGCTGAATGATTCCTCATGGGAAGTGCGCCAGGCAGCAGTCAACGCCTTGGGTATTCTGGGCGAATCGCAGGCAGTGGATGGACTTTGCGAGGCTTTGCGCGACAAGGATCGTGACGTGCGCGAAGGCGCGGCGATGGCTTTGGGCCGGATAGGCGACGCGCACGCGATTTATCCCCTGGTGCTCGCGTTGCTGGATACCGAAAGCACCGTGCGCAATGCCGCGACCAATTCGCTCCAGCAGATTGACTGTCAATGGCTCAAAACCGAGGCCGCTCGTCAGGCGTTGCCAGAAATTGAGACGGCGTTGAATCACCGGGAATACTGGGTCAGACACAGCGCCACTAAATTGTTGGAACAACTTAACAGTACGGTTCCCGATACGCCGGCCACTCAGCCGCCAGCCGTTTCCGCAACATTACCACCGGAACCGTCCCCGCTCGCGGCTTTTGCCATTCTGGCCGACTTGCTCCGTGACCATGACCGTGATTTGCGGCTGGCGGCCGCGGCGGCATTCGGGCAACTGCGGGAAAAAAGCGCGAAGTCCATCCTGACGGAAGCCGTTCGAGACAGTGATTATCTTGTGCAGCAAGCGGCGCAGAGCGCCTTGGCGGCGTTGAATTGAAAACCGTTGCAAATGGCGGTGCTTTGCAAACGTCGGCGGCAATTTCCGGTACGGGAATTGCAGCATTCTCCTGCTAATTTCTTGATAAAAATGAACGCGCCGGCAAAACAATATCAACTTCTGTTTGTGGACGACGACGGCGACTTTCTCGCCATGATCCGGGATTTCTTTGTGGCCTTGGGTGAAAACGCTTGGCAAATCCACTGCGCGTCCTCGGCAGATCAGGCGCTGGAGATGCTGAAAACCCGCAAAATTGATCTCGTGGTATCGGATGTCAACATGCCGATGCTGGACGGTATCCAATTTCTCCACATTCTTAATCGGCGCCACCCGGACCTCAAAAAGGCGGTGATCACCGCCAACGCCACGGAGGAAAAACGTTCCGCCTGCCTCGCCGAAGGCGCTGAATTGTTCATCGAGAAACCGCGTTCGCCCGAAGGGCTGAAATCCGTCTTTATCATGCTCGAGGAATTGGTTACCTGGACAACCAAGGAAGGTTTTCAAGGCGTATTACGCCGGGTCGGTTTGCAGGATGTCATTCAAATGGAATGCCTCGGCCGCAACTCGTCCATTCTCGAAATCCACAACCAGCAACTGCGTGGCCGGGTTTACATCGAAGACGGCCAGATTATTCACGCCCAGGCCGGTGACGCGTTTGGCGAAAATGCGTTCTATAACTTATTGGCCCTCCCCAGTGGCGAGTTTCAATTGCAGCCCTTCGAACCGCCGCCGAAACGCACCATCGAAGGACAATGGGAATTTTTGCTCATGGAAGCCGCCCGCGTGCGTGACGAAACAACGGCTGCGCAAACGCCGGCGACCAAGCCGGTTGCCAAACCGGAGCCGGTATCGGATGTCAAAATCTCCACCACGGCGCCCGATTTGGCCGCGCGTGTTCGGGAGACTTTGATTTGCTCCGGCCGGGGCGAACCTCTTTACCTCTGGCAATGCCCGAACGCATCTGCCCGGGTTACACTCTTGCAAAATGTGGCGCAACAGGCGGCGTTCTTGGGCCAATTGGTACCGATGGGAAATTTCGACCGGTTGGAAATTCAACTCGCCGGCAGCCGGGCGGTGGCCCAGGTGAAGGGAGACCGCATGGTTTTCGTGCGTGTTTCGACCGACGGGGAAAAATCGACAATCCGAATCCAATGAACAACACCCCGCAAGAATGGCTTGCCACCGGCGCGACGGTGCCCGGGTTGCTGGGTTGCGGTATGCGCCTGCCCGACTCCACCTGCCTGAGTTACAGCCTTAACGAACTGTGTCCGCGCGAGCACTTGGATCAGGTTCTGGAGCAACTGGCGGGAACCATGACATTGTTTGCCGGGCACGGGCTGACTTCAAGCCGGCTCATCTGGACGTTTGAGCAGGGCCAAATCTTCCTGCTCGCGCGACCCGACGGCACATTGCTGGCTCTGGCAACGCAACCGAATACTGAAGCGTCGGAAAATGTGGATCAGTTGGCCGCAGAATTTTTCTCCCTCAGTCCCGGCAATTGATTTCTTCGTGCCGGTCGCGGAATTCGAACCGTCCCCTTTTTACTTTCCCCTTTTCCCGTCCGTCTCCATTCTGACCGTGTGGAATTGTCCAAATCAGAAATCCGCCAAGCCGTTCGACTCGCGCTTGCCGAGGACATCGGCACCGGTGACGCGACCGCGCTCGCCACCGTGCCAGAAACCACTGTGGCCAAAGCCGTCATGCGCGCACGCGAACCGCTGGTCGTTGCCGGACTCGCTTTCGCGGAAGCCGCGTTGCTCGAACTATCATCCTTGGTGAAAATCGAGCGGCCCGCCCAAGACGGCCAGCATGTCAATCCCGGTGAAATTTTACTGCGCGTTTCCGGCCCGGCGCGCGCGATCTTGAGCGCCGAGCGTGTTGCGTTGAATTTTGTTCAGCGGCTTTCCGGCATTGCCACACTCACCGCGCAATTCGTTGACGCCATCAAAGGAACTCACGCGCAGATTCTCGACACGCGCAAAACCACGCCGGGCTGGCGGCGGCTTGAAAAATTCGCCGTCGCGTGCGGCGGCGGGAAAAATCACCGGCTCGGTTTGTTCGACATGATTCTCATCAAGGACAACCATTTGGCCGCGTTGCAAAATGAAAAATCAAACGCCATCGCCGTCGCCGTGGCACGCGCCCGGGAGAAATTTCCGCGATTGAAGATCGAAGTCGAAGCCGACACCTTGGAACAAGCCGGGCAGGCCGCCGCGGCGGGCGCGGACATCATACTGCTGGACAACATGAACCCGGTTCAACTGCGGCTCGCGGTGCAAAAGGTCAAAAGTCGCGCGCAGACCGAGGCCAGCGGCGGCGTGAATCTGGCGAACGTCCGTGCCATTGCCGGGACCGGCGTGGATTTCATCTCCGTTGGCGCGCTCACACATTCCGCGCGTGCCGTGGACATTGGTTTGGATTTTGAGGACTGACTTGAACCACGGATGGGCACAGATGAAACACAGATCTTCAAATTGCATTTTTATCTGTGTCCACCTGTGTTTATCTGTGGCTGAGAATTTGTGACCACCGACACCAAAATTCTTTCAGCACTACGCGCAAGTCCCGACGGCGTTTCGGGCGCGGACCTGGCCGAGCAATTGCGCATCAGCCGCGCGGCAATCTGGGCGCACATGGAGGAATTGCGCCGGCTGGGCTACGACATCGAAGCTGGACCGCATCTGGGCTACCGCCTCGTCAGCGTGCCGGATGTGCTTCACGCGGACGATTTGCTGGCACGCCTTTACAAGACCAAAATCATCGGGCGGGACATCCGCGTGTTTGAGCAGACGACTTCGACCAATGACGTGGTGGAAAAGCTGGCGCGCGACGGAGTGAAGGAAGGCGTGGTCGTGTTCGCCGAATCGCAAACGAAAGGGCGCGGCCGGCTCGGTCGAAAATGGATTTCGCCCTCCTACAAAGGACTTTGGTTTTCCATTTTGCTGCGGCCGGATTTGCGCCCCCAGGAAACGACCCAATTGACGGTCGCTTCCGCCACCGCCCTGCGCCGCGCCATCCAATCCGAAACCGGCTTGAACCCCGAGATCAAATGGCCGAACGACGTTTTGTTGGGTGGCAAAAAGGTTGCGGGCATTTTGACCGAACTCAGCGCGGAGCTGGACCGCGTCAAGCACGTCATCCTCGGCATTGGCGTGGACGTGAATCTGGGCGCGGGTGAATTTCCACCCGAATTGCGCAAGCAGGCTACCTCGCTGAAAATCGAAGCGGGCCGCGCCATTTCGCGCGCGGAACTGGCCATGGCCATTTTGCAGGAGTTGGACAACGATTACCAGCGCGTTTGCGCCGGGCAATTCGGCGAAGTCGCCGATGACTGGGAGGCGCACTGCCAGACCATTGGCTGCGACGTGACGATCCAAATCGGCAGCCGCCGCGTGCAGGGCCGGGCGGAATCGCTCGGCGAAAATGGCGAGTTGTTGTTGCGGACCGAGCACGGCCATTTGGAGCGCATCAGCGGCGGTGATGTGACATTGGAGAAATGATTCTGCTTTTCGACATAGGCAACACGCACACGCACGTCGGTCTGGCGAACGACCGGCGCATGTTGCGACAAATCAACATTCCCACGCAAGAATGGGCGGGCGGCAATGCCAAAACTCGCGTGGTAAAATTTGTTGGCGCAAATAAAATCGAGGGCGCAGTTTTGTGCAGCGTCGTGCCCCGCGCGACGCCGTTCGTCCGCAAGTCCGTCCGCCGGGGTTGGAAATTGAACGCGCTGGAACTCACGCCCAAAACATTGCGGGGCTTGGGCATTGATTATCCCAAACCGAAAACCATCGGGCCGGACCGGTTGGCCAACGCCGTCGCGGCACGGCATCACTTTGGCGCCCCGGTGGTGGTGGTGGATTTTGGCACGGCGGTGACGTTCGACGTTGTAAATGGCGTGGGCAGTTACGTCGGCGGCATCATCGCGCCGGGCCTGGCGGCGATGACAGATTATCTGCACGAGAAAACGGCGTTGCTGCCGAAAATCCGGATTCGCGAAGTGACCGCTATCGTCGGTAAAGACACGGAACAAGCGATGCTGATTGGCGCGGTGCATGGCTATCGCGGTTTGGTGCGCGAGCTGATTGCCGAATTGAAGCGCGAATTGAAGGCAAAGAATCTGCCAGTCATCGCCACGGGTGGTTATGCGCGATTGATCGCCTCAAAACTGCCGGAGATTTCCGCTGTCGAACCCAACCTGACGCTCGAAGGTTTGCGGCTGGTCTGGCGGGGAAAGATCCAAAGCCCAAAGTCCAAAGTCTAAAGCCATTCCAAACTCCGAAGCTATGACTTTGGACTTTGAACTTTGGGCTTTGGACGGCAAAATGCCTTCTTTATGTCGAGCAGCCGCAGGCAATATCCATTTCATTTGATTGAACCCAAATGGCAGAAAATTTGGGACGAACAGCAGACTTTTCGCGCGTTCAATCCGAACGAAGACATTCCGGCGAATCATCCCTTGGCCGTGCGTCATAAAATTTCCGGCAAACTAGCCGCAACGGAGTTACCAACTAAATTTTACATTCTGGACATGTTCCCCTATCCGAGCGGGGCGGGCCTACACGTCGGCCATCCGGAAGGCTACACCTCCACGGACATTCTGGCGCGCTACAAACGCGCGCTCGGTTTCAACGTGCTGCATCCGATGGGCTGGGATGCGTTTGGCCTGCCCGCCGAGCAATACGCCGTCAAGACCGGTCAGCATCCGCGCCAGACGACCGAGCAGAACATCGCCACGTTCAAGCGGCAGATAAAATCGCTTGGCTTCAGCTACGACTGGTCGCGCGAACTCGCCACCACCGACCCGGACTATTTCAAGTGGACCCAGTGGATTTTTCTGAAGCTCTACAATTCGTGGTTCAATCCTGAAAAAATTAACCGTGATGGAACGAAAGGCGGAGCAGAACTGATTGAAACATTTAATCCGGTAGTCGAAGGAATTGTCACGGGCAGGATAAATCAACCAATTCCTATTACACCGGCTTTTGAATATGAACTCAGAACGGTCGTAAACAAACTGTTAGCGCGCGGCGCTGATATTTCAACTATCAAAAGAATCCTCATTAATTCGCAACGTCTCGCCTACGTTGCAAAGGGAGAATTTTGGTGGTGTGAACAACTCGGAACAGTCTTGTCAAATGAGGAAGTCGTTGACGGCAAAAGTGAAGTAGGTGGGTTTCCAGTTGAGAAAAAGCCAATGCTTCAATGGGTTCTCCGAATTACAGCTTATGCTGAACGACTGTTCGACAATCTTGACTCAATTGACTGGAGTAATTCTCTCAAGGAAATGCAACGGAACTGGATTGGGCGAAGTGAAGGGGCGATTGTAAAATTTCGGGTTGATGTTCCAGGACCAAATCCCGTCTCGTTCTCCGTATTTACAACTCGGCCAGACACATTGTTCGGCGCAACTTATATGGTTGTCGCTCCCGAACATACTTTCGTTGACGGTATCGTGGCACTTTTGGAGCAAAAGAAGCGCGCGAATTATCGCGTAAACGAACAAATCACAGCACCCACGGTTCGCATTTACAGTGAAAACATTTCCGAGATCGAAGTATTAAGTTTGAGTGCGGCTTTGGCAAAAGCCAAGTCGAGAGGCCATGATTTGATTGAGACCAATCCGACTGCAAATCCCCCAGCTTGCATTATTGAAAGCTACGCCAAACATATTTCTTTCGAGCAGGAAGTTTCAAAACAAATTCAACGTGTAAATGAATACAGGCAGCAAGTTGCTAGAAAATCTGATCTTGAGCGCACCGAACTCGCAAAAGAAAAAACCGGAGTGTTCACCGGCACTTACGCTATCAATCCCGTCAACGGTCAGAGAATTCCGATCTGGATCGCAGACTATGTTTTGTCGAATTATGGCACAGGTGCAATCATGGCCGTGCCGGCGCATGACACGCGCGACTTCGAGTTCGCCACCAAATTCAATTTACCCATCGTTCAAGTCGTCCAACCGCCTGATCCGAAAACCGATTGGCGAGGTTTTGTGGACGACGGAACCTCGGTGAATTCAACCGGGCCGGAAATTTCTATTACGGGCCTGCCCACCACCGAAGCCAAAAAGAAAATCACCGCTTGGCTTGAAGCCGAAAGTCTCGGCAAAAAGACCGTCAATTACAAACTTCGCGACTGGCTTTTTTCACGTCAGCGTTACTGGGGCGAGCCGTTCCCGATTGTCTGGAAGAAGGATTCCGCCGGAAATCTTTATCACGAAGCCTTGCCGGAAAACGCGTTGCCGGTTTTGCCGCCGTCGCTGGATGATTACAAGCCCACGCCCGACGGCCAGCCGCCGCTCGCCCGCGCGAAGGATTGGATGAATCTGCCCGACGGTTCGACGCGCGAAACGAACACGATGCCGCAATGGGCCGGCTCGTGCTGGTATTATCTCCGTTATCTTGATGTGAAAAATCCGACTGCGTTCGTCGGCAAGGAAACAGAACGCTACTGGATGGGTTCTGATTCCGTAGCAGCGAACGTCAGTTCGCTCAAATCAATAAGTCAGAGCGGACTTACGTCCGCTGCTACGCCCGGCGTGGATTTATACGTCGGCGGCACGGAACACGCCGTCCTGCATCTGCTCTACGCGCGCTTCTGGCACAAGGTGCTCTTTGACCTTAGTTACGTCTCAAGCCCTGAGCCATTTTTCAAACTCGTCAATCAAGGACTCATTCTCGGTGAAGACGGACAGAAGATGTCGAAGTCGCGCGGCAACGTGGTGAATCCCGACGACATCCTCGAGGATTACGGCGCCGATGCGTTCCGGCTTTACGAGATGTTTCTCGGCCCCTTGCAGGACACCAAACCGTGGAGCACCAAGAACGTCGAGGGCGTCTATCGCTTCCTCGGTCGCGTGTGGCGGCTGTTTGTGGATGAAAAGAGCGAAACGGAATTTGAGCAGGCCGAGACGACCGCAGAGACACAGAGACGCGGAGAATTGCTTGATTTAATTAAGTTGGATTCCGTCATCAAAGACGTGGCAGCCACGCCGGCACAGCTCAAAACGCTCCACACCTGTATCAAGAAAGTCACGGAAGACTTGAATGGCCTGCACTTCAACACGGCGATTTCGGCGCTGATGGTTTTTGTGAACGAAGCCATGACCTGGGAGGCCAAGCCGGTTTCCGTGTTGCGCGATTTCCTGATTTTGCTTCAACCTTTTGCGCCGCATCTGGCGGAGGAATTGTGGAACAAGTTGTCACTCCACAGTCCACAGTGTACAGTCGGCGCGGCTGCAAGCAATCCGACTGGGAACGATGGACTGACGACTGTGGACTTAAGTTACCAGCCGTGGCCGAAATTCGATCCAACCTTGCTCATCGAAGACACGCTGGAAATCCCAGTGCAGGTCAACGGTAAGCTTCGCGACGTGATCAAAGTTCCGGCCAATGCCGACAACGCCGCGCTCGAAGCCGCCGCCAAGGCCTCGGAGAAGGTGCAATCGTTCATCGCCGGCAAAACGATCAAGAAAGTCATCGTCGTGCCAAAAAAGCTGGTAAACATTGCGATTGGTTAGCCCTAATTGGGAGAATCACGGATTCCAATCATTCATTATAATCTGAAAATTAAGAGGAATTGGGCTGTTGCCCGGACCTGGAGACGCCCAATACAGCGAATACCAAGGGGAATTGAGGCCGGTGCGCGGATCGGTACGGGCATTCTGGAAGACTACCCGGCCATCCGGGAACAGTGCATTAAGCCCAGCAACAAAACCAGATGCCTGGTGCGACAAAGTGTTAGTGCTATCCACCAGATCCGTCACAATGCTTTTCTTCGTATTAAGGTCAGTCCACTTCGTCGGCGTGACCGCCGCTTTTGGTACATACTGGCCCTTGCCGGCATATTCAGTAGCGCGCAATTGGGGATAATAGTTGTAACCCGTGCGAACGTAGGGACTAGAAGCGCCAACCGGAATAGATGGCCAACTATTTGTGGCGGTGGTGTAATAGTCATAACTGTATATGCTGGCGAGACGTGCAAGGCTGGGACAATAGAAAATTTTCGCATTTGGTACCAACTGAGTGGCAAATAATATCCCTAGATTCCATGGTCCAAAATTGGGATTCGGGCCGGGCAGTGGCAGTGGTTCACCCTCAGGATAAGAACGGTATGCTTCAGACGTAACCCAAGGATCGGCAGCACCGCTTGTAAGATTCGTTGTAACCCCTGGCCAGTAGCAGGGCATCACTTGGTTGAACTCCTGCTGGTACATGTTCCAGCCGACGCCTATCTGCCGGAGATTATCGGCGCATTGGGCTCTTAAAACGCGCTCCTGGGTGGTAAACGCCGCCGACAGCAATACCGCTGCCAACAAGACGATGCACCCCATGACAGCGAGCAATTCAGTCAAGGTAAATGCCCCGGCGCTGATTTGTCGTCGTCGCGCCGCTGTCATTTGATTTGAGAATGATTTTTTCATGGCTGGTATCATCAATTGCCGCACAGAATGCGGAAGTAGCGCTGCGAATCCGCAGCTTGGACATTGAAAAATCGTTGGCTGCCATTCACACCGACACTGGCCGGAAACACCTCCCAGTCCGGATTGTTCAAATTAGTCGTGGACAGAATCTGATAATTTTTGCCAGAGACGGCATTCCAACCCAGGAACAAATTGGTGCCCGTGGCATCCGTCGCAATGCTGAGGGCCAGGAGGGAATTCGGGTCGGTGGGATCCGTGCCGGCCAGATACTCCTGCAGGTTCGACATGCCGTCGCCATCCGCATCATCTTGCGCCAGGGACAGATCACCCGCCTCTCCGGTCGGGTGTCCGAAGTATTCAATCATCCACCAATCCGGGATGCCGTCCCCATCGCTGTCCAACGCGGGCAAGCCGCTCAAGTCCCCTGCGAAAACGTCTCCAGCTCGATTAAAGTCGCCATTGATCAGGCCGGAATCCCAGTCTTGAAATGTAATGCTCGAACCATTCTGGCTGAAGGCCGGCTGCGACACCCAGGTAGTCCAGCCGCTTCCTGCCGTGCCGGTGGCGAGCAGGCTGTTCGTTCCTGAAAGCCGGTCGAACAGAATCAAAGAAGGAGGCCGCACGATTCCGGCGGTCACGTCGGTGGCAAAAGTGCGAAACACCACAAATCGTCCGTCCGCACTGACCACCGGCAAATCCGAAGGTCCGTCGGCGCTGCCGGTGCCGGCTTGATTTGCGCTGACCAAAGTGAGGCTGCCCGCCTGCAAATCCACGAGATAAACGTCATTGGTCCCGTTATTGTCGTCCGCCACGAGATTAATAGCGGTGACGAAGGCAACATAGCGCCCGTCCCCACTCCACTGGGAGAAACCTTCAATCGGGACGGTGCTCGGATAGACAAATAAATTTGAGGCGCCAGCCAGATCGTAAGCAAATAATTGGTTCGTGGCTTGGTAGAGGAGCCGGTTGCCATCCGGCGAAATGGCTGCCGATACTAGAGAGGGAGTTGAATTGGTATAGATGTTGGCCTGCAAATTTGCGTCCCAAACATAGAGCCAGGACTGGTTGTCGAAATAGGCCAGGCGTTGGCCGTTCGCACTCATTGAGGTGGGCAGCCACGGATGCGCGTTGCTGGACACCAAAAACGTCTGTCCGGAACTCAGGTCCTGCCAGAACAGGTTGGTCTGGCTGATAGTACCGCTCCAGCGCAAGAATGCCACATAGCGGTCGTCCTGACTGGAAACCGGTGAAAAGCAATCATATCGGCTGCCCAAAGGAAGGCTATTGGAGTTGGTGCTAACCAGGATCGTGGTGCCGGTTTGCAGATCGCGGCGGAAAATATCGGCCGCGCCGTTGGCGTCATTCGCCACCAGATTGGTCGCCGCGCTGGCGAAGATAACGTATCGGCCATCGGCGCTGATGGTTGGATCGTAAGACGGCCCGCCTGAGCCTGAGTTTCCATCCAACCCCACGCTCACCAGGACATTGCTGCCTGTCTTCAGATCGTGGACAAAAACGTCGCAGTCGCCATTGAAATATTTGGCACCAGGTCGCTCGCGTAACTGGTAAATGCCGCCAACCGGCCATCCGCGCTGAGGGAAAGCTGTCCCAGTGAACTGGGCAGATTGCCAGTTTGGAAAACCGCCTCCGGATTGTGGACCGAAATCTGCGCGTTCGTTCCCACCGCCGAGTCCCACAAAAAAACGTCTGACGCGTTGTTGTTGTCCGACGCGACCAACCCGCCGTCCAGCGCCGCAAACGCCACGCAACTGCCATCGGCGCTCAAGAACGGAATCGCCCCCAATTGATCCTGTGAGCCGACGCCGTTTGTATCCACGTCCACGAGCACGGTCGTGGCGGTTTGCAGGTCGCGGCGATAGATGTGCAGGCCGTTGGAAACGGTGTTGCCAACGAGATTGGTGGCGTCGCTGAGAAACGTCACGTAACGTCCGTCGTCACTCAACGCCGGGTTGTGCGACGTGCTGTCCACCGGCCAGGAACCGTCCGGCCCCGCGGTTACCAGCACATTGGAGCCGGTCTGCCGATCCCAGAGCCGGACACTTGAGTAATTCGTGCCCCCGGCCTGTTCGTATTGCACATAGGCAACGAATCTCCCGTCCGGCGTCATTTCCGGGCCGTAAACATCGTCGTTGTAGGGCCAGGGGGGAAAGCCATTGGTGCAGACAATGGTTGTTGTCCCATTGACCGAATCGTACTGGAAGTAGATCACGGGCGGCGGGGTTGTTCCGGCGAGAACCGCCTCGTTTGTCGAGCCGGTCTTAAACGCAACATATCGGCCATCATCGCTCAACGCGGGATGGTAAGATTGGTAAGATGATAGCCCAGATTGTAAATTCAGCAAGCTGGAGGCAATCACTGCGGCATTCGTGCTGGCCCAAATGGTTTTGTTTGCCACGCGGTCCCGGACATAAATCTCGCCTGGGGAATACCAAGGGACGCCGGGAGCGAGATCTTGCGCCGAGCTGAAAAACGCCACGTACCGTCCGTCCGGCGTAATCAGCGGCGTGTCCATTGTCGCGTTCGCTCCCGTAGCGCCCACGCTGATGAGCCAGGTCGTTTGGGTAATCAGGTCCCGCACAAACACGTCTGGAATTCCATTCGTATCGCCCGCCACCAGGTTGCTCGCCGCGCTGATGAAGGCCACACTGGTGCCGTCCGGCGTCATGACCGGGTCCGTGGAAGCGCCATTGGCAAATCCCCCGTCCGCCGCCACGCTGATGAGGCGAGTAACGCCGGTGTAAGTATCGCGCAGGAAAATGTCGCTGACCCCATTCGTGTCGCCCGGCACGAGGTCGCTGGCGTCGCTTTGGAATACCACGTAACGGCCGTCGGCGGAAACCTGGCCGTCAATGGAATCACCATTGCCACCGCCGCTGCCGCTGGAACTGGGGCTGACCAGGACGGTCGTGTTATTGGAACGGTCGTACAGAAAGACATTCAGATAAAACTGGCCGTTGGCGTTGGTCACGAGGTCGCTGGCCGAACTGCTGAAGACCACAAAACGCCCATCGCCACTGAGTCGAGGTGCGACCGAGTCGCCGTTCCCACCGGCGGGAATGGCGGCGGCTGAATTCCGCGCGGAAAGCAACTGTACCGGACTGGCGGGGATGGATGGGATTGCAACTAGAATGCTGCCGACGATTAGCGCAACGGAACACCGCGTTGCTTTTTGAGAAAGCGAACTGGTCACAGCTTTCATAGGGTCAACTTTTCTATTATCCCTGTTTATTGGCGCTTTGCAATGGTTTTCTCGAAAAATCATGCCGTTCGAGTTGATTCCAACCTGAGCTTTCAAAGCTTTCGGTCAGCTGCTCCGGTGACTTCGGACGTCATAGCAGTTCATGACAACATGGGAAAAGGTAGGGCGTGCAGTCCCCTGCGCGCCGTTCGGGTTTAATCAGGACGCGTTCGTGCCAGCGGCGGCTCGCTGGGGACAGCGAGCCCCTGGCTAATGTGCCACTGTTAATTTTAACTGCTTTGGACCTTAAATCTCGGACTCACTCATGGATTTCCCGCATCCAGCCACGCCTGTAATTTTTGGATGTAGGCCGCCAACGAATGATCGTCGAGCGGGGCGAAACCGGCCGGCGTAGCACGAAGTTGTTTTTCCAAACGTCGCCTACTCCAAGTGAGTCCAAGCGCCGTTCGCCACCACAAGGCCAAATCCGTGTGCAGCTTGCCGGCGGCGTCAAAATGCAATAGGCGACCCGCGTGCCGGTAGAAAATCGGACCGTGCGGCGGGACGATCAAAAAGGGAATGAACGCCGGCGGCACGTGCGGCACCACATCCTGGTCGTTCACCACGCGGAAGGTGGCGGCTCGCAGCAATTGGTTGCATTTGACAACGAAGGCGCGATTGCCCGCACGCGGCTGGCCGTAAGTGTAAATGCCGTTAACGGTCTGGTGTTCGGAAAAAGTGAAGACCGCGCCCGCGATCAACGCCATCGCGCCGCCCAGGCTGTGGCCGGTAATCCAGAGGGATTGTTTGTTCGTCCGTGCGCCGGCGACCCATTGCGACAGTTGTCTCCAAACGAACGACGTGTTCCGCATAAACCCGTAATGCGCCAATCCCAAATTCGGTTCGCCAAAAAAGTCCTGCCAGGGCTTCTGGATGATTTCGGCGTCCACCAGCCAGTCTGCCAGTTTGTCCGGCTCCGTGCCGCGAAACGCAATGATAATCATTCCGTCGTTCGCGGCGGCCAGCGCTTGTGCGGTGTCGGCGCTGAACACGCGACAACCGATGGCCGGAAATCCCCAACCCTGAAGTTGTCCGAGAATCTTGTTGGGGTCGTCCTCGTAGGCAAGGTCGGCAGCGTGCGCCAATGCCAGCGCATTGGCCGTGCGCCATTGCGTTGCCGATAAATCGAACCGGTCAAACGGCGGGTTCACCTGACGGGAACATGCCCCCAAAAGTCAGCCGTGCCAACGCCAAATCACTTTTCCGCCCCGGCCAGCAAGGTCTGGAAATGCGGTGGTTGTTCCTCGGCGGCGATGCTTGCCGAAGCGCGGAAAGCTTGTATCTTATTGGCATGATTTTCAAACGCATCACTTGCGATCCCAAACGGATGAACGGCCAGGCATGCGTCCGGCAGCTTCGTTTGACCGTGCGTCGCGTGGTGGAAGCCGTCGCCACTTATCCCGACCGGCGAGATTTGCAGCGCGAGTTCCCCGAGCTGGAAGAGGAGGACATCCGCGAGGCACTCGCTTACGCTGCGGCCAATCTAGATGACAAGGTGATTGAACTGACCACAGCGGGATGAAACTCCTGCTTGACCAGGGAACGCCGCGCTCAGCGGCAACGCTGCTGCGGCAGGCGGGTTGGGACGCGGTTCACACCGGTGAAACGGGCCTGGCCGAGGCGGAAGATGCGGAGATTATTCGCCGGGCGACCTTGGAAGACCGCGTGGTGGTGACGCTGGATGCCGATTTTCACGCGCACCTTGCATTCATGGAATCGCGCCATCCGTCAGTGATCCGCATCCGCGTTGAAGGATTGCGCGCGGAGGGATTCTGCGGACTGCTCCAAAAGGTTTTGCGCGAATGCGCGGATGATTTGAAGGCCGGCGCGATGGTTTCCGTGAATAATTTTCAAATCCGCGTCCGCCTTCTGCCCATTTCGTAAACACGGATCGAAGCGCTGGCAACCCGCGGTGGATTTCTATTTTCCCCCACCCGCCAGCAGGGTCTGGAAATGCGGCGGCTGTTCTTCATGGGCAACGACGCTGATTTCAATTTTTTTGAAGCCAGCGTCTTCCAGCCAGCGTTGCAAATCACTTTCAGCAAAACCCGGCCAGCGGTCGCCATAAAGCTCGTGCGCCTTCTCGAAGTTGTGCTTGAGCAAATCGAGAATCATGATCCGCCCGCGCGGCCGGAGGATTTTGTGGGCGGCGGCAATTGCCCTGGCCGGCGCTTCGGCGTGATGCAACGCCTGGCTCAAAATCACCAAATCCACGCTGCCCGGTTCAATCGGCGGGTTTTGCAAATCACCCAAACGAAATTCCAAATTCTTCAGCCCGTTCTTTTTTGCCTTGGCGGCGCCGAATGACACCATCTTTTCCGAGTTATCCACGGCAATGACTTTTTTGCAGCGGCGCGCGAGCAGTTCGCTCAACAGACCTTCACCCGCGCCAAGGTCGGCCACGACCAGCGGCGGCAGTATCCGCAAGAGCAGATGCCCGAAGGCCTGCCACGAACGGCCCGGCCCATAGACGCGGTCGAATCGTCCGGCAATCTGGTTGAAATAAACCTGCGCCTGTTCGCGGCGGCGGGAGAGGATGCGCTTGAGATTAATCTGGTCACCTTCGTATTCGGGCAATTCCTTCGCGCCGCGAATGGCCAGTTGTATGAGTTCGCGCGCCGCGCCGTCAGCCTGCTGGTTCGGCTTGTAAAACGTCCGCTTGCCTTCACGCCGCGATTGCAGCAGCCCGGCGTCCTGCAGCAGGCCCAAATGCGTGGAAATGCGCGATTGGCCGAGCCGCGTGACCTCCTGCAATTCATTCACCGACAATTCATCCCGTTCCAGCAACGCCACCATCCGCAGGCGCGTTGGATCGGACAAGGCTCGGAGCGATTTCAGTGCCGAGGACATCGTTTTCAGGACGCGCCGTGATTTTTTGAAAAACCAGTTGACGCGCTTTCAAAAAGATATATCATCTTATCCTGATACGTCAATATGACATTTGAACCAGTGATTCCATGAGCAAGAATTTTATTTTCTCGTCCGAGTCCGTCGGCGAAGGCCATCCGGACAAGGTTTGTGACACCATTTCCGATTACGTGCTGGACGCCTGCCTCGCGCAGGACCCGCACAGCCGCGTCGCCTGCGAAACCTACGCCAAGTGCAACCTCGTCGTGGTCGGCGGCGAAATCACGACCAAGGCCAAGCTCGATTTCAACGCCATCGCGCGGCAGGCCATTCGCGACATCGGCTATACGCACAACGACGACGTTTTCCACGCGGACAAGGTGCTCATCATGAACGCCATCACGTCGCAATCACCGGACATTGCCCAGGGCGTGGACGCGCGCAAGGCGGTCGGCAAGAAGAAGGCCGAGCAGGGGGCCGGCGACCAGGGATTGATGTTCGGCTACGCGACGACGGAAACGCCCGAACTGATGCCCGCGCCCATCATGTATGCCCACAAACTGGGCCGCGCGCTGACAAAGATTCGGAAGAGCGGCAAGGTCGCGTGGCTGCGGCCGGACGCCAAGAGCCAGGTATCCGTCCGCTATGTGGATGATCAGCCCGTTGCCATCACCAACGTCGTCATCTCTACCCAACACGCGCACGACGTGAAGCACAAGACCATCGAGGAATTCTGCATCGAAGAAGTCATCAAAAAAGTTTTGCCGAAGCGTTTGATTACAAAGAAGACGCTGTTCCTCATCAACCCGACCGGCCGGTTCGTTGTCGGTGGGCCGCAGGGCGACACCGGCCTGACCGGCCGCAAAATTATCGTGGACAGCTACGGCGGCATGGGGCGGCACGGCGGCGGCGCGTTCAGTGGCAAAGACCCCTCGAAGGTTGACCGCAGCGCGGCGTACATGGGCCGTTATGTGGCGAAAAACATTGTGGCTGCGGGCCTGGCGACCAGTGCGGAAATCCAGTTTGCCTATGCCATCGGTTATCCTGACCCGGTCTCGGTTTGCGTGAACACCTTCGGCACGGGCATCCTGAGCGATGAAACCATCGAAAAGGCAGTTTGCGAAGTCTTCAGCTTCAAGCCCGCCGACATCATCAAACAACTCAACCTGCTCCGGCCAATTTATTCCAAGACCACCAACTACGGTCACTTCGGCAAGAACGATCCCGCGATTACCTGGGAAAAGACGGATAAAGTCAAAGATCTGCGCCGTGCATTGAAACTCAACTAACTCACAACTTTTAATCAATATGCCAGCCATCAAACTCTCTCCGTCACGCGCCAAACTTGCCAAAGTCAACGGCAACGGCGCGGCCAAACACGATTTCGCCATCAAGGACCTTTCGCTTGCCGAATGGGGACGCAAAACCATCGAAGTTTGCGAGCACGAAATGCCCGGCCTCATGGCCATCCGCAAGAAGTACGGCCCGCCCAAGCCGCTCAAGAGCGTGCGCATCACTGGTTCGTTGCACATGACCATCGAGACGGCCATCCTGATCGAGACGCTCGCCGAACTCGGCGCGTCCGTGCGCTGGGCCAGTTGCAACATCTTTTCCACCCAAGACCAGGCCGCCGCCGCGATTGCCAGGGCCGGCATCCCGGTGTTCGCGCACAAGGGGGAGACACTAGAGGAATATTGGCAGTTCACGCTCAACGCGCTCACGCATCCGGGCAACAAGGGTCCGCAACTCGTCGTGGACGACGGCGGTGACGCCACGCTCCTGATTCACAAAGGCTACGAACTCGAAAACGGCAGCGACTGGGTCAACACCCCCAGCGATAACCACGAAGTGGCCGTCATCAAGGCGCTGTTGAAAAAGGTCGCCAAGGAACGTCCTGGTTTCTGGCACGCCGTCGTGAAGGACTGGAAGGGTGTTTCCGAGGAAACCACCACCGGCGTGCATCGTCTCTACCAGATGCTCGAAGCCGGCACGCTTTTGGTTCCCGCCATCAATGTCAACGACTCCGTCACCAAGTCCAAGTTCGACAATCTCTACGGCTGCCGCGAATCGCTCGCCGACGGCATCAAGCGCGCCACCGACGTGATGATCGCCGGCAAGGTCGCCTGCGTTTGCGGTTACGGCGACGTTGGCAAAGGCTGCGCGCATTCGCTCCGCGGCTTCGGCGCGCGCGTTATCGTGACCGAGATTGACCCCATCAACGCGCTGCAGGCCTCCATGGAAGGCTTTGAAGTGACGTCCCTCGAGGACACTCTCGGTGAAGGCGACCTGTACGTGACGACCACCGGCAACTGCGACGTCATCACGCTGGAACATATCTTGAAGATGAAAGACCAGGCCATCGTCTGTAACATCGGCCATTTCGACAACGAGATTCAGGTGGACCGACTGAACAGCCTGAAGGGCGTGAAAAAAATCAACGTGAAGCCGCAGTACGACAAATACGTGTTGCCTGGCGGTCGCAGCATTTATCTGCTCGCCGAGGGCCGGCTTGTGAACCTCGGCTGCGCCACCGGCCATCCGAGCTTCGTGATGAGCAACAGTTTTACCAACCAATGTCTCGCGCAACTGGACCTGTGGGCCAACCGTGACACCAACAAGATCGGCGTCTATCGTCTGCCCAAGAAACTGGACGAGGAAGTTGCTCGGCTGCACCTGGACCGCATTGGCGTGAAGTTGACCAAGCTCACCAAGAAGCAAGCCGACTACCTCGGCGTGCCGGTCGAAGGCCCTTACAAGCCGGAACACTATCGGTATTGAGCGAACTCGAATCTCAAAACACGAAAGGCGAACGGGCAACCGGTCGCCTTTTCCCTTCCGGCAATGACGCAGGCTGTGAAATTTCCCGAGACAAGGATAAACTTTAATTTCCGGAAACCTGTGTTAAGCTATTATATGAAGAAAATGTTGTTTAGCTAATGACATAGCACAAGCCAACAGCCACGATTACCAGTGCGGGCGATGCGCCCTGCACCGATGGCGGTGGCTGTGGGCTGGCCTGAATTGAAAGCCGTTGAAAAATGAATGCTCCGATTCCAAATAATGACGCTGAACGGCTGGCAGCCTTGAAGGAATATCGCATTCTCGATACCGGAACCGAGCGTTCGTATGACGACATCACCGCCTTGGCGGCGCACATCTGCCAGGTTCCCATCAGCATGATTTCCCTGGTGGACGGATCCCGGCAGTGGTTTAAATCCAAGGTGGGAATGACGTTGCAACAAACGCCTCGCGAGGTTGCGTTCTGTGCACATACAATTCTTCAGCACAAGCCGCTCGTGATTCGGGACGCCAAGAAAGACGAGCGATTTGCCAAAAATGCACTGGTGAAGGGCGAACCGCATATCCGGTTTTACGCGGGCTTTCCGTTGTTCAACCCGGAAGGTTTGGCCTTGGGAACGCTCTGCGTCATTGACCGGAAACCACGCCAGCTTTCCGCTGAACAGGAGAGGGCCATGCAGGCTTTGGTGCGGCAGGTCACAGCCCTGTTGGAGTTAAGGCGGGTTTCGGTCCACCTGGCCGACGCCCTCAATCACATAAAAACATTGCAGGGATTGCTCCCCATTTGCGCTTGGTGCAAGCGCATCCGCGATGACGAGGGATACTGGGATCAGGTTGAGGCTTATCTCCATAAGTACACCGGCGTTGATTTTACCCACAGCATTTGTCCGGAGTGCCTGGAGAAGGCACGCCCCAAGAGCAGCACTGGTGATTCGCGGCTGCCGCAGTGGCGCGGCTGAGGGGTCTAATACCGCCACCCAACGTCGGCTTCCTTGACACCTGCAGCGAGAAGAAGTGCGAAGGTCCGAGTAAGAATTGAGAATTGAGAAAACGAATGGGGATTTCCGTTTGCCCTTTCAATAAAAGTCCCAAATCGGTTTTAAGGAGTCCCCCTTGCGCCAAAAGTAACTGTTACCCGAGAGCAGGTATCGTTGTGCCAAAAGGGTGTTACCCGATGGCTCTTGTTTTTGGTTAACTGTTCCGGCGCTTCGAAGCGAGCTAAAACGAGCAGGGGGGCGAGCTTTGAGCCTCAGCTCGCGCCCCCCTGCGGTCGAAGGTTCGTTGGACTTGCGTCCCTGGTTTTTTTGGATCGAGAGCACCGGTTTTCTTAGTTGGGGTTTCGACGGATCGCCGAGATCTGCTTGAGACTACGCTCCACCGTTTCTTTCAAGGCAAAGGGGTTCAACCGGGCCTTGTGCTGTCGCAGCCGTTGCTTGGTGGTTTCGGCCACCTCAGCGCTGGCCAGCACGCGCGCCAGGGGCGTTTGAGCCTGTCGGTAAACGCGCCGCACCTTCCCCGCTTCGCGCTCCTGGTGATCAAGTTTGAGGCTCGCATGAAAGTAATTGAGCAACTGTCCATAAGCTCCCTTGACCAGCGCATTGATCGGCTCCACCACCTCCGGATTGTCATGCCGTTCATACCCAAAGCACTGTCGAACATGGGTCCAGTTCTTCTGCTCCACATGCGCATTGTCGTCTTTCTTGTTCGGCCGGCTGCGCGTCATGAACACCGGCTGCGGCCGCTTCTGCAGCCACTTAAGCACATGATGGTTTATAAACTCTCCTCCGTTGTCGCTGTCCAAACCCAATAACGAAAAAGGCAGGCTGGCTTCCACATCCTGCAATGCCACCAGCGTTCCAGCCTGGCCCCGTCCCCACATCGCCCGCACTTCCACCCACGTCGTGGCGTAATCCACCCCATCAACCATCCACACAAATTCCCCGGCCACACTGCCGCCGCACAGCGCCACTGTATCAACCTCCAACCACCCCGCTTTGCCTTCCTCCCACAGACTGCCGCGAATGGGAATCTGCTGGCGCAACAACGTTCCGGGTCGCGTCAGCGACCGGCCTCGGCCTTTGTGCACGCAACGGTGCCAGCAGTCGGTCCAGGGTTCGCCCGCTGGCCAGCAACAGCTTGTCCCGCACCTCTCCGGGCATGGGCCGCTCGTATTGCTCGTAGGCCGGAATCCACTCCGGTAACATCGCCACCAGGCGCCGCCCACACGCATAGTCCGTCGCTTGCCAGATCGGCCTCAGCCATGGCACCAGCAACTGCGGCTCATACTCCACAGGACGACCGCTCAGAATCACGGGACCTCTCCTGAGCGCGGGCGCGCCTAATGCCCGAATCGCTGACTTGCGATGATAGCCCAGCAACTCCTGCGCTTGATCCAGCAGCTTGCGTTTGTGTTCCGCGCCAGCCGTTTCGTAACGCCGCCGCAGCTTCCTCAATACCTCTTCCCGTGTCGGTTGACTGATCATTTTATCCATTCCGGCCACGGTAACCCGACTTCTGGCACAACGTATCCCTCAGACCGTCTTTCTGCCCCTCCCAAGGTAACAAAACTTTTGGCGCAATTCGGAGTCACCGAAAATTGAAGTTGCAATTCCGCAGACCGGTGCTATCTGTGACACATGTGCAAGGCCGCCTATTTGCCAGGTAGCCGCATTTCTTCGCGGCTCACGTTGAGCCGTCGCCAGGGTGCCAAGCTGGAAAGGTAATTCCCATGAAACCATCGCGTAATAAACGTAGAGGATTGAATCGCCGTGAATTTCTCAAAACCTCCACCGCACTGGCCGGCACCGTGCTGCTCTCACCTTGGGCTTGGGCTGAAACCGGCGTCGCCACCGGTCCGACCGTCAAGCGAACCGCGACAGACCAGGTGACGCTCGGCAAGACCGGCATCAAACTGAGCCGGCTGGGTTTCGGCACCGGCAGCAACAATGGCTACATCCAAACCGCCGATGGCAAGGACGCGTTCGTCAATCTCATCCATTACGCCTACGATCGCGGGATCACGTACATTGACACCGCCGAATCTTACCAGACCTTTGGCTTGATCGCCGAAGCCACCAAAGGATTGCCGCGGGGAAAACTTTTCATCCAATCAAAAATGGATGGCCGGCCGGAAGACGTGCTGGCCGTCATTGACCATCATCGCAAAACATTTGACACCGATTACATTGATAGCCTGCTCGTCCATTGCATGACGCGCGGACAATGGACCGACCAATGGAAACGTGTCATGGACGCCTTCAACGAGGCTCAGGAACGGAAATGGATCCGGGCCAAGGGGGTTTCCTGTCACAGCCTGCCAGCGTTGCACGCCGCTGTCGCTTCGGATTGGACCGAAGTGCATCTGGTCCGGGTGAATCCGCAGGGCAGTTACACCGACGGCGAAGATAGTTACTGGGGAAGTCGCCGCCACGACATCGCCCCGGTGATGAAAGAAATCACAACCATGCACGCGAAGGGCCGCGGGGTGATTGGCATGAAAATTTACGGCAACGGCACGTTCACCGACGCTGCCGACCGTGAGAAATCCGTCCGCTTTGCCATGGCCTGCCGGGACATTGACGCCGTGGTCATCGGCTTCAAGAACCGCGCGGAAATTGACGAGGCCATCGAGCGGATGAACCGGGCGTTGAAGGAAGTTTAACGGTCCTGTCTGTTTTCCATTAATTTGGAGGAACCAAGACCAGTTCCACACCCAGTGGCGCACGATACCATCCGTCCTGATCTTTCGGAACAGCGCGGCCCGCTGTGGTTTCGACCTTCCATCTGCTTTCCGCCACGGTAAAAGGAATGGTTGACCCTGCAAAATTGCCGCCGGGATCCGTGAAACTAAAGATGACGCGCTCACTCTGTTCAATCGGCAAACCATCCGCCGTTTTCATTTTCAGGAACGGGAAGACCGTTTTGGTCGCCTCGACTTTGAAAAGACTGTCACCGCTGTTGAAGTCGAATATTTCCCTGACATGGCCGTCAATGGCCCGGTCGCGGTCGGGATTGGAGCCGAGCACCCGCTCGTTCTGATAATTGCCGAGCAGAAAATCCATCGCGACAGCGGACGACCAGGAGAACGCCCGGTTGTTCTGCCCCAAACCTGTGCGCGAATCATACCACTCGGCGGGACTGAAGGCGAATTCCTGGTACTGCCCGACGGAAGCGGATTGGTTGGACATCATTTTGAGCAATCGCGCTACCATGCTTTTGGCCTCGGCTTCATAGCCGTATTTGAACAACCCTTTCACGACGATCCAGGTTTCCGGCATCCAGATATTGCCACGCCAAAGCCCTCCAGCCTCGTTCTGGAACGGCGGCTTTTGATGGTAATAGCGCGGATCGTCGTAAGCGACGGTCGGAATGGGAAAGGGACCATTGAACTCCTTGGGATTAAGTATGTGACCCTCAATCACCCGCTTAATCTTCGCCGGGTCGCGGCAAAGGTCGCAAAAAATCGGGTAGATAATCGAACTGGTCAGGACATCGTCCTGCTGTGTTCCACGGTAGGTGACGATCCAGTACCCCTTCTGCTCATCCCACAGCGAGTCCACCGCCTGCCGGTGGCGCTGGATCTGGCGCACCCAATCCGCGGCTTCCGACTTCTGGCCCAGAATCACGGCCAGCCGATGCAGCACCACCGCGCCGTAGCCCAACTGGGAACTGGGTGCGGGATCGTCGAGTTTGTTTTCGCGGCAACAACGGGTCAGGTCGTTCCACCAACTGTTCCAGCCGGGGACGTATTTGATCTCCTTGAAGATTAGATCGTAGCGCGGATTATCGTCCCAATTGTCTGGCGTCGCGGTCAGCAGGTCGCCGTCAATGTCAACCTTGTTCGTCCAATCCCGGTAGGCATTCGCCAGCAACGGATATACTTTGGCGGCGAAGTTGTGGCGCGCCTGGCTGCCAGGGAGCCGGGAATACAGTTCCCACATGGACCAGAAGAAATGCGGGTCCATGATTTCGCAAGGCGGGTCCAAAATCGGCACGGCATTGCCTTCCGCCCATTGCGGGTTCATGTCGAGATAGCCGAGCAGATTCCAGCACGAGTCACTTTGAAAATAGTAGTTGAATCCACCCCTCGCCGGGAATGAGGCACTATACAATTTTCCGTCGCACTCCAGCAGATAGCGATTCTTGCGAAGCGCAGTCGCCGCTGAATAGTAGAGTTTGGTGTAGGCGTCGGTTGGCTTGTCGAGTTTGGGCAGGCCGCGGAAAAATCCGTTCCAATCGTTTTCCACCTGAGTCAGCGCGGAACGGGGCGAACTGGCGAAATTTCCCCCGGCATGTTCGCATTGAGCGGCGGCGGTTTCACTGTCTGCCGCCGCGGCGACAATAAAGACACATTCCAAGGATGCTCCCGGATTCAGCAGCGTGCCCTTGGTCGTCAGCATAGCCGTTCCGGAAGGAGCGTCCAGCGTTGAAGTAAAGCTGCCAGCCAGCGCCGATTTCAGTTCTTCGGATGGGGCGCGAGTGAGATTCAGGGGCGCAAACGTCGCCCGGAGAGGTTCCAAAGTCGATCCGATCGCCAATGTGTCGGTATAGAGCACGGGCGTTGTTTTCAAACCGACGCGGGTGTTCCGAAACCAGAGTTGGTCATCATTATTTGTCAGGCAACCGGTGATTCGGCCGTCCGTGCGCCCGTCATAACAGGAACGTGCGGTCACGAGCATGCCGGGCGCGATGGAAGCCGGCTGGTTTCCGGTGTTGGTCACTTTGGCGTAGATCGCAATTGTGTTGAAGGAGGTGAAGAAAGTCGCGGATTTGATTTCGAGGTTTCCGTGGCGGGTGAGGGTCCGCCAGCCGTAGGGATACCAGGTGACAACGGCGTCCCGGTCGCCGAAAATTCTTTCGCCAGCTCCGGTTTGAAAAAACAGCGAGAGCACGCCCACGTCGCGCGCCGTGTAAAAAAACTCGTTGTTTGGACCGACTCCCTGCCGCACCGAACCGAGCATAAAGCGGTCAATGCCGCCGGAATAGGCGATGTCATACCAGGATCCGAAATCAGACAATTCGCAGCCCATGACCGGCTTCTGCGGCTGGTCGCCCTGAAGAGTGGGAGCCAGATACGCGATCTGGTTTTTCATGAAATCGAGAGGCTGTTCAGCGCACAGGATGTTTGCGGCGAACAACACGCATCCGACGGCCAGATGTTTCAGAATGCGCGGCAGGCGGAAGCCCGGACATTGGCGGACAAGGCGCTTCACAATGGCAGCACCGGCTCTTGCTTGCGAAATCACTTTCATCTTCACAATTCTCTCAACGCCGCCGCAATCGGAAGGCGCGCGGCACGGATGGCCGGGAACAAACCGCCAATCAGACCGATGAGCGCCGACCAGATGATGCCGCGCACCAGCAATTGCGGCGTGACCTTGAAGGCAAACGTGACCTGGCTGAAGCTCTGCCAGTTCATCGTGGAGGTGTGGAAGTTGTTGAAGGCAAAATAGGCCAGCCCGCCGCCGAGCGCACCGCCCACCAGCGCCAGCAGCAGCGATTCCAGCATCAGCGAAATCACCACCGCGCTGCCGCCGAAGCCGAGCGCGCGCAGCGTGGCGATTTCCCGTGTCCGCGCGGCCACCGCGCTGTACATCGTGTTCAGCGCGCCGAACACCGCGCCGATGGCCATCAGGAACGCGATCAAGACTCCCAGCGTCGTGATCAGCCGGGTGATGGTTTCGGATTGTTCGGCGTAGTAGTCGGATTGTCGGGCCACCTTCACGCTAAGTTGCGGGTTCGAGGTGAGCGAATCCTTGAATTCCTGGAACGATCCCGGCGAATCCAGTTTGACATAGACGGATTGGAACGAGTCGCCGCGATTGTAGGCGGCCTGCAACACCTTTGCATCGGTCCAGATTTCCGATTCCGCCACGCCGCCATTTGCCGAAAACATGCCCACCACGGGCCATTGGTATCGGCCGACCTGGATTTTTGAGCCGACGTCCAGACCAGAGAACTCCTGGGCCGCGCCGCGACCGACGATGACCTCGTCCTTGCCCCAGTCGAACGTCCGTCCTTCGATAATTTTGACACGGTTATGCACCTGAAACGCGGCAGGTTCCACGCCGCGCAACGGCACGTTCGCGTCCGTGCCGGTCGAACGCTTGGGCAGATTAATGATGACGAATAATTCAGCGGAGGCGAGTGGCCCTTGATTGTTACGGGCCACGCCCGGGGTGTCGCCGATGACGCGGGTTTCGTTGCGGCCCAGGCCGCTGACCATTTCGCTATCCGCGCCACTGCGCAGAACGATGGCCGTGTCGGGCGAGGCGGAAACGGTCATTGCCTGCTTGAACCCCGCCGCGATGGAAAGCACGCCCACGAGCACCGCCACCACGCCGGCAATGCCGAAAATGGTGGCCACCACGGCACCGCGGCGCTGCGGAACGCTCATCAAGCCAAACTTGGTGATGGAGGCGATTTGGGAAATCCAGTTGATGGGACCGGCCATGGATTGATTGGGGTTTGAGTGAAAATTTACATTCGTCTTAATGCGTCCGCCACACGCAGGCGCATCGCTTGGAGCGCTGGAAAAATTCCGGTGGTTACACCCAACGCGACGCTGATGCCGAATCCAATCAACAAATCCCGCGTCGGGAAGAAAAACATGGGCAGCAGACCGCCCGTCGGGTCGCCGCGTGCGATGAACGTCCACGCCAATCCGAGGCCAATGATGCCGCCCAGCACGGTGAGCAGGCAGGACTCGGCCAGCACGAGCGAGACAATCCGTGCGTTGGTAAAGCCGATGGCTTTGAGCACGCCCAATTCACCGGTTCGCTCGCGCACCGCTTGGGCCATGGTGTTGCCGGTCACCAGCAGGATGGTAAAAAAGACCGCGCCCAAAATGGCTGCAACGATCAACGCGATATTGCCAATCTGGTTGGCCCACGCCTGCACGAACGCGCCTTCTGGTTCCGTCTTGGTTTCCGCCGGTGAATTCTCAAATTCCGCATCTACCCGCTTGGCCACCTCTGCCGCCTGCGCCGGATCCTTCACGCGGATGGTGTACCAGCCGACCTGGCCCTTGGCATATTGCCGCGCTTCATCAAAATAATCATACCGGAAGAACAGCGGCGTTGTGTCGGTGTTTTTGTTCTTCCCGTCAAAGATGCCTACGATGTCAAACGTCCAGGTGTGGCCGCCGTTTGCTTGTGGCCAGATAGGCGAGCGAATGGGCACCTTGTCGCCGATCTTCCAGTGGAATCGTTCCGCCGTCTTGCGGCCAACGATGGTGCCGGTCCGCGTAGCCAGCCACGCCTGTTCTTCCGCCGGCGGCAGGAGGATTTCGGGAAACATCTTCAAAAACTCGTCCGGTACGACCGGGTTTTGCATGAAGAAATTTTTCGGATCCTGGTAAATGCCGCCAAACCAAGTCTGATGCGTGGCAAAGTCCACGCCGGGAATGCGGTCCATGCGCGCCTTGTAACTCTCCGGCAGCAACTGGATGATGGACACCTTGTTGCGCACGATTAGCCGGTCGGCGCCGGCCATCTGGACGCCACCCACCAACGCCTCTTTGATGGCCGAAAGGAAACCAAACAGCACAAACGCGACGATAATCGAAAGTAACGTCAGCGAGGTGCGGAGTTTTTTGCGCCGCAAATTACTCCAGATGAGGTGAAGATATTTCATTTCACCGGCTCGTTGGTCAGTTGGCCCTTATTGAGGTAAACCGTTCGCGACGCGCGGGCCGAGGCGTGCGGGTCGTGCGTGACCATGATGATGGTTTTGCCATGCTCGCGGTTCAGTGCCTGAAGCAAATCCAGAATCTCGTCGCCGGCTTTGCGGTCCAAATCACCGGTCGGCTCGTCGCAAAGCAACAGGGTTGGGTCGGTAACAATGCCGCGCGCAATGCCGACGCGCTGTTGTTCGCCGCCGGAAAGCGTGCGCGGATAATGCTTTGCGCGGTTGAGCAGCCCGACGACCGCCAGCGCGGCCTCCACGTGTTTCTTCCGTTCCGCCTTGGAAAGATGCGTCAACAACAACGGCAGTTCCACGTTCCGCTCCGCCGTCAGCACCGGCATCAGATTATAAAGTTGGAACACGAACCCGACATGCCGTGCGCGCCACGCGGCGAGGGCGCGGTCGGACAATTGATCCACGTGTTCGCCGCCGACAGCCACCGTACCTTTGGTTGGGCGATCCAGCCCGCCGATCAAGTTCAGCAATGTGCTTTTCCCAGAACCGGACGGCCCCATCAGCCCAAGAAATTCGCCGGACGGCACCTGTAAATTCAAACCCGTCAAAACGTGGATGTCCTCCGAGCCTCGATGAAAAACCTTTTCCACGGACTCGACATGCACCAAGTTGCCATTGTTCGTTTGGTTTTCGTTCATGGATTTTTCTCCTTAACGGCCATGCCGTCCCTCAAATCCGCCGGCGCGTCCACAATGACCTTTTCGCCGGAAGTAACACCTGCGCTCAACACCGAATCGTCGTTTTGCGTGTCGCTGACCGTGACGGCGCGGCGTTCAGCGTGGCCATCCTGAACCACAAACACCACGTCGCGACCGTTCCGGTCCTGCACGGCGCTTTTTGGAACGAGCACGCCATGACTGGCCGGCGTGTCGTCGGCCTCCTGAAACGCCACCTTCACCGACATGTCCGGCAGGATGCGCGGGTCGAGTTTATCAAAACCGACACGCACCTTGACCGTGGACTTGTCGCGGTCGGCCGTCGGGATAATGGCAATGACTTTACAGGGGATTTTCCAGTTCGGATACGCATCCAGTGTGGCCACGACCGGCTGGCCGGGTTCAACCCGGTTGATGTAACTTTCGTTGACATCAATTTCAATTTCCAGCGAGCTCATGTCCACGACGGTACCGATGCCCGTGCGCGTGAAACCACCGCCGGCTGAGACCGGGGAAATCATTTCGCCGGGCTGCGCGTCCTTGGTTGTGACGACGCCGTCAAATGGCGCGCGAATAATCAGGTCGTCCATGTCCTGCTGATTCTGTTCGACTTCGCGTTGGGCCACAGTGATTTGGGTCTCCTGCCAGTCCAGATGCGCTTGCAAGGCTTTTGCGTTCGCCTCCGCCTGGTCGAGGTCAGATTGCGACTCAATCTTCCGTTTGGCCAGTTCAGAGATGCGATGATATTCGTCGTTCGCCTGTTTGAGTTGCGCGCGGGTTTCCTCCACCGCCGCCTTGGCGGACGCCAATTGGGCCTGGGCCACTTCGAGGTCGGCCTTCGCGTTTGAATCATCGAGCCGTGCGACAACCTGGCCGTTGGTGACTTTCATGCCTTCCTCGATAAGAACCTCAGTAACTTTGCCGGTGACTTTTGAGGAAACCGTCGCTTCCCTCCGTGCGGTGACGTAACCAGAGGCGTTCAGCACCGTGCGGTCTCCGCCGCCGCTCATGGCGTCCCGCGCCACCACCGTGCGCACCTCGACGGCGTCGGCTTGCGAATGCCACCAAACGACCGCGCCCGATGCCAGTAACGCCACTACCGCAACGACAACCAGCCACGGCTTGAGTCGGGATGGCTGCTCGGGGCGGCGCGCGATGCGCAATTGATCGAGCGGAGATGTGGGCGAACTCATAAAAATGTCCTCCTGCATCAAACCGATTTTTGCCGCACGGGTCAAGCCGGGCGATGTGATAACAGGCGCGTCAAATAATAAAACAGGCATCCCACCTGTAAATTCAGTGGTCGGTCCAGGGACCAGTGCTCCCCTTCATTTCGCCGCCGTGAATTTATAAAGTTCAACGCTGTGGGCCGCGATGTTAACCTTGAACAGTTCCTTACTGGTGTCAGCGATATCCGGCAGGTTCTTTTGCCGCCACAAATCGCGCACGTGCTGATGGCCGTGGATGCCGACAAAATCGAGTTTGCTGAATTCGATGTTCACCGGGATCGAGCTGCGATTGAAGAACGCCACGGCTTTGCCGCCGTCTTCCAAATCTTTCAAATAGACGTCCACAGCCCCGAGGGTCGCCACGCGCGTGGCTTGCCGGCCGAGCGCGTCCTGGTCAATCCCCAGCACTTCGTCGTTATCTAGGAGATTGAGCGTGAAGGAGTCGAGGCGCGCCAAATCGCAGCCGATGAGCAGTGGCGCGGATAACATGCACCACATAGTGATGTGCGTGTATTGCTCATCCGGCGTGAGCCGGGTCAGATGAAGTTGAGGTCCCCAGCCGACGTAGCCGACGACCAGCATGTCGGGATCGTTCCAATGCCCCGGCCCGGCGTAAGGCGCCCAGCGATCCTGCGAGAAGGCAATTCCCGAAACTGTGAACTGCCAGAATCCGCCGGGAGTGTCCCAACTGTCAAAGATGTCGCCGGTGGTGCGCCAGCAATTTGCCCATTCCGCCCAATCGGCGGCGTGATTAAACGGGGCGGTGTTGGAGAGGCTGAAGACGATGTCGCGCCCGGATTTTCGCAGGGCCAGGCTCATGGCCTTCACGTGCGCCACATCAATCGGGTTCCAGTCGTACTTGAGATAATCAAAGCCCCAAGCCGCCCATTGATCGGCGTCGGCCTGGATGAAGGAATATTTGCCAAAGCGTTTTTCATCCTGCAGCGCCTTGGTCCACGCCCCGTCGGGATTGTCGCTCGATTCGCCAGGATAGCGGCCGTATGAGGAAATCCACGGCGTCGAGTAAATGCCCGCTTTCAAACCGAGTTTGTGAATTTCGTTGCACAACGCCTTCATGTCGGGAAACCGTTCGTTGCCTTGGAGCGCGTGGTCGTTGCCGGTGCGTTGGCCCTGCCAGGTATCGTCAATGTTGATGTAGGTCCAGCCGTGATTGATAAGGCCGGAGGAAACCATCGCGTGCGCTGAATCCAAAACCTTGTCCTGGCTCACCGTCCAAGCCCAACAATTCCAACTGTTCCAGCCCATCGGCGGTGTGAGCGCGATTTTGTCACCGCAGATGATGCGGAATCTTTTCTCCGCCGCGCCTCTGGCGTTTTTAGCGTGGAACACCACGTCATATTCGCCCTTCTTCTTGAGAAAACCGGTGATCTGGCCGTTGGTGGCATCCACGCTCAAGCTGCCAGGCAGGTTTTCGACGCTAAATGTCATGGGCCGGTCGCCGGTGGCCGGAATCGTGTAAAGAAACGGCGATCCGGGTCGCACACCGAAAACCGTCGGTCCGTTGATGCGTGGCGTATTCGGTGCGGACGGCGTGCGGATGAACGAGGAATAATCCGGCACGTCAGCGGCGCGGAGGCTGAGACACGTCAGCAACAGGAAGAAGGAAAGGAATCGGGGCGTCATGCGCGCAGCATAACACCTGCAAATGCGGTGGTGTCAAGTGCCGGTCAAAAAATTCATCTGGCACGAGTTGATAACACAAAAGGTCCGTGCGGGCCGGTCGCGAATTCAAAGCGCGCGGGCCGGGGCTTGCCCGTGGGGTTACACCCGCATTCAAGGGGCCCTGGCCAATCTCCACCATGAGGTCGGACGCGGCACCATCGCCAAAGTGATGAAAGCTGCGGGACTGGAACCATCACCCCAGCGCCGAAAGGGACTTACTTGGAAAGAGTTCCTCAAGACTCACTGGCAGGTGTTGGCGGCAACTGATTTCTTTACGGTGGCACTGTGGACGGCGGCGGGATTAATTCGTTACAACATACTGTTCGTCATTCGCTTGGCGACCAGAGAAGTTCAGCTCGCGGGCATCGTGCCTGAACCCAATGCCCTGTGGATGCAGCAGGTGGCGCGAAACCTCACCGATCCTTGGGACGGTATTCTCTGGTCCAGCCGCTACTTGATTCACGACCGAGCCGCCCTGTTCACGGAACAATTCCGAGCGACCCTTCGCGGCGCCAAGGTCGAACCGCTTCGCCTGCCGGCCCGCTCCCCAAACTTGAACGCCTATGCCGAGCGGTTCGTGCGCACGATCCGGCAGGAGTGTCTGGACCGGGTGATCCTTTTTGGAGAAGAGTCCCTGCACCGAGCAGTCGCAGAATTCGTACGGCACTATAACCAGGAGCGTAACCATCAAGGGTTGGCCAATAAAATCATCCAGCCGGAATTTCCAGTGTTTCCAGTCGAAGGTGATGTGCGCTGTCGAAAACGTCTCGGGGGATTATTGCGCTATTACTACCGAGAAGCCGCGTAAATCAATGCATCCGAGTTTATGGACACTACGCCGAAAATCAAACGCTGGAAACCATGAAGCGGCTGTAGGCCGAGACCTGCTCACGGTGGCACTGGAGATGCTCGGACATGCGTTGGTCCCGGGCGCGGGCAGTTCGTCGTTTCAGGCGCTCGCCAGAGTCTTTCGGTGCGCAGGTGGTGCCCGAGGCCGACGATGTGAAATCGAGCTGGTGTAAAAACCTTTGACCAACGCCAAAGTCAGGGAGAAGCTGTGGACAAAACCTCTGACCGGATAATAGACACAGGCACGTCTGGTGTTAATTAATATGACAAAATGCTTTGGAGTTTTTGGACTGGCATGGCTATTGACATTGCAAAATGCTGCCGGTCAATTTTTAATTAACGACCTGTCCAGCAATATCAATGCGTTGGCATTAAATACTAATGCAACGTGGTCATATAATCCACATCTTCCAAATCTTGGGACGAACACGGCGGTCTGGACGTGGCCGGTAAATTTAAGTTGTGTGGGAATAGCCGCCAGCGGTTTCCAGGCTGTTTTAATAACAAAAAATGAAATATTAACCTGCGCTCATTTGGGTGGCGATGCAGGTCAATCAATTACGTTTTACGATACCAACGGAATTGCATGGACCGCTTGGGTGAGTAATGTTGTCAATGTAATACAGGATATGGATATTGCTCAGTTGAGTAATTCCGCTCCTGATTCAATTGTATTACCCTATGTGCTGCCCCCGAATTACACAAACTATCTGGCGAATGGAAGCATTATAGGAACCCCGGCCTTTTGGTTACATAAAAATACCTCCCAAATAGAATACGCTCCTATTGATATTCTTGGCGACATAGGCGGGGAATTAATGTATGTTCAACATAATGGTTATGGCCCGTTTGGGGGTGGAAGCGCTGCGACCAGTGGGGATTCTGGAAGTCCGGCCTTTTTGGTTTGGAAAAATTATCCCGTGCTGTTATTCGCAACTACTTATGACGGCGATGCCGGAGGGTTTTTTGTGAGCGGCCCCACCAATTGGACCGCTCTGTCGAATTCGGTTGGAACTAATGGTCTTCACATTTTAGACCTTGGGAATTATCCAATTCTCGTCGGCACGAATTACATTCCTTCTCCACCGTTAAATTTGAGAGTTATCAGTGCTTATTAGACGAACATGGAGCCAGCTGTCGGGATTGCACCATATCGTCCGCTTCAGTTCTTAGAAAATCGCTGGTTTTATTGGGGGTTTCAAGCAAAACCTGTTTTAACTCGCCACAATCTTTCCTAACTCTTTTACTGCTTTAACTGACAGTTTCACTAAATGCGACATGAGGTCGCTCGAACAGTTGTTTGTTATGGATACATCGTAAACAAACCTGCGGTTCCGTCCGCAGAGTCTATCGGCACATATGTTGTGCGCTACATATGTGCCGATATGTGGTGTGAAGGGCGAAAAACCCAAAGTTTCATTGAGGTATTTGCATTTACCACACCACATATTATTTGGCGAATGAAGGTGGGAACGGGCCGGTCTTCCGCAAAACTCCGCCGGTATGTTCAAATCCTTATTCCATTCCGGTCGGGTGCTCGCGCGTCACATCAACAGCCCGTTGGCTGAGGAGCGAAGCACGTTTTTAACACATCTGGCATTAGTGGGCATATCCCGCTCAACGCTCTTGCGCCACGCAAGGCAACTGCGGGTGATTGCCCTCCTGCTGGAGAAATAAGTGCCTGGCTACGTTACGCTCGAACTCATTAGCCAGTGCGCTCAGCGCCGGGCACGTCGGCAAAGGCAGCGTAATCGCGTTCACTGTTTAAAATGGTCAGCCAAGTATTTCGTTCAAGTGGCGTGCGCCTGGTGCCGCTTCATGGGGTGGCTCAAAGAAAAGTCCCGCCCCGCGCCGGCGTATGGGGAACAACTCCAGGCCTGGGCTGCGTTTCTGCGCACCGAAGAGGGTTTGGCCGAAAAAACCTGTGCCGATTACTGTTGGCGGGCCGATGGTTTCCTGCGCTGGCTCACCAGATTTATTTGAAAATCATTGCTGGTTCACAACGTGTTGCCGCCAGACCAGTTGATGTCTAAAACATTTTGCGGCGGCACTTGGCGCTGTTGGCAGTAGTAATTGCCAGTGCAAGCATTTTTTGAAATTTTTTTTCGGGACGAAATCGAGGTGGGCGCGCCCTCTAACTCGGACACGATAAATTTATGGCAACAGAACGACGCGATAAAACTGTATCGGATTGACGCCGATGGATTCTGAAAGGGTCATGGCGGAATTGGTTGCAGTGACGTTGACACCCAAATTAGTCCAATTGGGCGGAGCTAAGCTGGTCGCGGACTGGATTTCATACATTTTGTTCGTGATCGCGCTCCAGGTGAATGTGAACAAACCGCCAGCTTGCTGCGCTGACTGGATAACCGGCGGCATGGCCACTGTCAACGTGCCGC